>NZ_JAFKCS010000001.1:0-58761 GCF_017255015.1 Bowmanella yangjiangensis
CAAATAGGGTTCCTTGGCGTGGCCCGCGTCGGAACCGGGTAGGTTGCTTGAGCCTGTGAGTAATTGCAGGCCTAGATGAATGATTGCCCTCGACAGAACCCGGCTTATCGGCCAACTCCATCCTTTTCTAATCCCGTCTGATATGGGACGTTAATCAATTTCCTGCTTATCTGGTTTTTCGTTCTTCGAGAAATGAACCAGCGGTACCCAAGTTTCTGCCCAAGTATGGTAAGGGTCTTCCCCTTTTGTACTTAAGGCTGCACTCAGAAATTCGATAAAGACCCTGACCTTGGCGGGTAGGTAAGTTCGCTTAGGGTAAATAGCAAATACACCGTTTTGTTGCTGTGGCGGTCTAAAGTGGTGAAAAAGTGACACCAGCTCGCCACTTTCCAAACCCGATTTAGCCAGAAAATGTGGGAGCTGGGCTAAACCAAGCCCGTCACTGCACATGTACGCCATGGCTTCACCATCATCGGTAATATGGCTGCGATCCAGTTCTGAGTGTATGTATTCACCTCGTGCATTGGGTAAAAAAATCGGCTGCAGTTGTTGTGTTTCTTTAATTCTGAATCCAATCCAGTGGTGTCCGACGAAGTCCTCGGCACATCTAGGTATACCCTTTCTCTGCAGGTATTGAGGGGAAGCACAAATAAGGAAATCCATAGGGCTGAGACGCCGGGCGACCAAGCGACTGTCTTTGAGATAACCGGTGCGTATCGCGATATCGATATCCCTCTCAATAATGTCTGCATGTAAATCACTAATTTCCAGTTCCAGTCTAATGGCCGGATAGCACTGGCTAAATTCGTGTAATAGCGGGCGAATATACAGATGTCCGTAGCAGACGGCGGAGCTGATGCGCAGGGTACCGCTTGGTGAGTCATTCAGATGTTTAAGATCGTCTTCGCAGGAAGATAAGTCCATCAGCGTTTTTCGCACTGCCTGGGCGTAACGCTGACCTGCTTCTGTAACTCTAAGTTGCCGGGTCGAGCGTTGAAATAAGGTGAGACCAAGCTTGTCTTCCAGACGACCAATGGCTTTGCTGACCGTCGACGGATCCGTTGAGCAGGCTCTTGCCGCTGCAGCAAAACTCCCGCCATCGCAGGTTGCCAGAAAAATCTCTAATGAGCGAAGTTTATCCATTGGCACAGCTTAACATGACTATTCATGAATAGTATTCATGACTTAAAGGGTTGTGTGCCTATTTTCTCTTGTCGTATCGGGAATAAAATTCACCAATCTCTTTAAACACCTTATGTTATGTGAGGATTCATGCTTAAAAAAATCCAGGCAGATAATGCGCTTTCCTATAGCTTCTTTGCATTTATCGCTATGGCGGGTTTGTCTTATGTAAACTTTTTACCTGGTGTGGTGAGTGCGCTCGCTGGCGGTATTGGTTTTTCAGAGGCCGAGGCCGGTGAAGTCATCGCAAGTAACCTGTTTGGCGGTCTATTAGGCTGTGCCGGTGCGTTTTTTCTGGTGCGACGAATTGACTGGCGGCCGGCTATGTTTGTACTTCTGGCTTCTCTCACCCTGGTTGATTTGAGCACCATATGGGTAGATAGCTACCACCTGATGCTTGGCTGGCGTTTCGTTGCCGGTTTAATCGGCGGGTTAAGTATGGGCATTATCTTTTCCGTACTCGCCCGTCTGAATAGCCCAGATCGTGCGTTCGGCTCTTTGCTATTAGTGCAGTTTGTCGTTGGTGCGGTGGTTATGTATCTGCTGCCCGGTTTGGAAACTTTACTGGGTACTTATGCGGTATTTTTTGTTATGGCGGGTTTAGCTTTCTTAAGTTTTCTGCTGCTTGGCTTAGTGCCACAGGTTCCCCGCAAGCTTGATAAAAAAAGGTCTTCAAGCGAGTCTAATGAAGGAAAAGCGCATGCAATACTATTGATGCTAGCCATTGTACTTTATCTCTGTGCTGCCAATGCCATTTGGGCGTATGTTGAACTGATTGGTTTGAAGGCGGGTATCGACGATGTTAGCGTAAGCTCATATATTGCATCGACCAGCTTACTGGGTTTGCTCGGTGCGATGTTACCTATAGTCAGTGGTAATCGTTTCGGACGATTATATTGGTTGCTTGCTGGCGTGATGTTATCAATCGTCTCTGCGGCAATGTTAAGTTTTATTCCTCTCACCCCCATTCTCTATGTCAGTGCCATGGCAATGCTGTTTTTCGCCTGGCCCGCGGTTAACTCCTATTTACTTGCCGTGGTTGCCGAGCTGGATAGCAGTGGTAGATTGTCGTCTTTGGCGGCCGTTATTTCACTGTTGGGTTTGGCAACGGGGCCTTTGATTGCGTCTGGCTTACTTAGCAATGGCGACTTCTCGGTGATGCTTTACAGCTGCATGTTTATTTTCCTTTCCAGTTTTGTGTTTTTGTACAAACCCGTAAAGATGACGGAAACCGTCAGAGGCGGCGATTTGTCGTCACAGTATCAGTCTTGAATCGCGTTATGCATGGTTGCTTTGCTTTAAATAGGTGTGAAACAAGGAACAGGAAATGATTAGATATATTTTCAACAAGATGCTGCTGGCGATGAAAAACAAGTACAGCTACGACGTAACTTATCAGCAAGACATACTTTCAACAGATGTGGCCGCATTTTTAAAATTTATGGGACTACAGATGATGGCGTCTCACTCAGGAAATGTGCCCGCAGGGCTGCTGTATGCAGCAAGAATACGGGCCATTATCTCTGAGGATTGCGGTCCATGTGCGCAATTGGTGGTAAATATGGCGCTTGAGGCTAATGTAGCGCCTGCTGTTGTGCGCGCTATTGTTGATCGGGACTTAAATAATTTGCCGGAAGATATTGCATTGATTGTGCAATTTACCGAATTGGTTTTGGCACATGATCCACTGGCCGATCCATTGCGCAGCAAAATACTCGCGTTGTGGGGGCAAAAGGGATTAGTTGCGCTTGGTTTTGCAATTAGTTCCTGTCGGGTTTATCCAATACTGAAGTACAGTTTGGGGCATGGACACACCTGCAGTCGTATTATAGTCGATGGCCAGTCGCTGGCTCCTGTCCGTTAGTGCATGAACCCCGTTGGGTCGATAGTGAAAACTACTACTGTTTGATAACAACGCCGATTTAGTTTGGTAAACCTGCATGAGTTAAGAAGGTGATCCGGCTTGAGTATGCAAATGCATACATAGGTGCAGTCTGGCTGCTATCGCTTTTTGCCATCCTTTTATAAGCTTTTCCCCGTCAAGACCAGAAATTCACATTTCACTTAAGAGGCAACGCTTATGAAAAAGTCAACTTTCGCATTGTTAGCATCTATCTCTGCTATTGCTTTCTCTCCGGTTAGCCAGGCGGATATCAACGAAGACCTGCAGAATATCTGCACAATCGTTAAAAACGACGACAAGTCTGAACTGCGTAAAAAAATTAAGAAGGTCCAAGACGATTACAACTTGCGTCTGGGTGACTATTACACCGGTATCAGTTGCGGTGGTAGTAGCCTGATTCGCTATGCAATGGAAAATGGTGCCACTGAAGTGGGTACCTTCATGATTAAGAAAATGAGTAAGGGAGACCTGACTCAGGCAGAGTCTGATGGACAGATGCTGCAACAATGGGCTGAAGCCAATGGCCATATTGCCAGTCCTATCGGGCAGGAATTATTAGCCCGTATTAATTAATTCGCTTAAAGGCGTTTTAAATAGAAGACCTTCGTACGCTTCGGAAAGTGGAAATGGATTACGGCAGTGGCTCAGCACACTGTCAACGGATTGGGCGGCACTCTCTCGAAGGTCTTGACGCCTCTTAATTTGAGAGAGTGTTATTGCCCAACTTATATAAAACCCCGCTTTGGCGGGGTTTTTTCTTAGCTGCGCTTGGTGTTAAACCAATAAGTTGCGCTGATAAACTTATCTTTGCGAAAAAACAGCAGTATCAATAGCAAGCCAATGTAAAGCGTTGGCTGAAGGATGTCCGACTTTACCGACCAAATATAATGCAAGGCGACAAGTCCGCCAGCCGGATACACCCAGTTATGCAGTTTCTGCCAGTTTCGTCCCAATCGACGCTGCGCGGCCTTAGGTGAAGTTAGGGCCAATAGCAGCAATATAGTCCAGGCTAGGAATCCAACGGTAATGTAAGGCCGTTTAACTATTTCCGAGCCCAGCAGATACCATTCAAGCTGCAATTCAAACAGAATGTAAGTCAGCAAATGTGCGCTTGCGAAAGCAAAGGCATACAGGCCAAGAAGGCGCCTAAACTTCATCAGTGGCGACGCTCGCAGTAACTTTGCCAGTGGTGAGATACACAGACACAGCAGCAGTAAATTGAAAGCGCTGATACCAGTAAAATGCAACAGCGCCTCCACGGGATCGCCGCCCAACTGATCATAAGCAGCCTGGTTGAAAACCAGCGAGGCCCAGCCGATACAAAGGCCATGAATAAACACTTTTATCCAGAATATGGTGGAGCCATTAAGTAGCTTTGCCAGCTTCATCAATAAGAACGTCCCAGATCCATGCCGCTATAAAGGCTTGCGACTTCCTCGTAGCCGTTAAATGGCAAGGTATCGATTCGGTTGCTGGCAAACAAGCCGCCAGTGGTAATTCGTCGCTCTCTAGCCTGGCTCCAGCGAGGATGGTCAACCTTGGGATTTACATTGGCATAGAAACCGTATTCATTGGGTGCCAACAGATTCCAGGTGGTTGGTGGCTGCTTGTCGGTGATACGAATACGCACAAGAGACTTAATGCTTTTGAAACCATATTTCCAGGGGACAACCAGGCGAATGGGCGCTCCGTTTTGGGCGGGCAAACTCTTGCCATATAGGCCCACAGCCAAAAGCGTCAGTGGATGAGCTGCTTCGTCCATGCGCAGTCCCTCCACGTAAGGATAGTCGATACCTCCGCCGCGAAAGACACTGGCCTGGCCTGGCATTTGTTTGGGATCATACAAGGTTTCAAAAGCAACATATTTGCCGCTACTTAGCGGCTTCGCCTTTTGCAACAGAGCCCGCAAGGGAAAACCAATCCAGGGAATCACCATTGACCAGGCTTCTACGCAGCGCAGCCGGTAAATACGCTCTTCCAATGGGGCGATTTTATAAAGTTCATCCAAGGATAAGCTAAAGGGATTTTCAACCAGTCCGTCTACTTGTAGTTGCCAGGGATCAACCTTGAATGCCTGGGCATTGGCTTTGGGATCGGCTTTATCGGTACCAAACTCATAAAAGTTATTGTGACTGGTTACTTTATTGAGTGGAGTCAGCGTTTGGTTGTCGTTTTCCTGTTTCGCATAGCTAAGGGCGTGAGTTTTGAATCCAGGTGGGTCATCGCCGAATAAATTGAAAGCCAGAGACTGGCCTGGTGACAGTAGGGCACCTGCGCCAATAAAACCAAGCTGTTTTAGCACTTGGCGACGATTTTGATATACCGACTCATCGGTAACCTGATTTTCCGCTATGGTTTGATAGCGGGGGCGTTTAATTAGCATCGAATGTCTCGCATCGCTGTTAAATCTGATACTGATACGAAACAAGACAGGAAAAAGGGCCAATTTGTTGCATAGTTTATTGGCCCCTATCTGCAGTAATGTTTAACTTTTTAGCGCAATAGATTTTTCAGTTGTGCTACATGCTCTGTACAGTCACCGATATTACAAGCTACCCATTCAGGTGAGTAATAGGTTTCCAGATAGCGCTCTCCGCTGTCACAAAGTAAGGTCACGATAGAGCCGTTCTGGCCTTTTTCACGCATATCTGCCGCTTTTATAAGTGCGCCCCACATGTTGGTGCCGGTTGATGGGCCAACCTTTCTACCCAGTAAGTTTTCCAGCCATAGCATGGTGGCAATGCTGGCGCCGTCCGCTACTTGTAACATGTCATCGACCACGCTGGGTACGAAAGACGGTTCCACTCGGGGACGACCAATGCCTTCAATTCTGCTGCCGCAGGAGGTCAGGCCTGCATCTCCGCTGTAAAAATAGGGGTAGAACACCGAATGTTCGGGGTCGACTACCAATAGTTGCGTATTAAGGCATTTGTATCTGATATATCGGCCAATAGTGGCGCTGGTACCCCCCGTACCGGCGCTCATGACTACCCAGCTTGGAATTGAATAACGCTCGTATTGCATCTGTTCGAAGATACTGCACGCGATATTGTTATTGCCTCGCCAATCGGTAGCGCGCTCGGCATAGGTGAACTGGTCCATATAGTGACCATCCAGTTCTTTGGCCAGTCGCATGGATTCGGCGTAAATTTGATCGCTCTTTTCAACAAAGTGGCATCGTCCACCGTAAAACTCTATTTGCTGTATTTTCCGCTGTGCCGTGTGTTTGGGCATGACTGCAATAAAAGGTAAGCCCAGCAATCTGGCAAAGTAGGCTTCTGAGACGGCGGTACTACCCGATGACGACTCAATGATGGTGCTGTGCTGATTAATCCAACCATTGGTTAACGCATACAGATAAAGTGAACGTGCCAGTCTGTGTTTCAGACTGCCGGTTGGATGTGTACTCTCATCTTTAAGGTAAAAGTCAATTTGCTCGAAGCCTGGCACATCTAACTTGATCAAATGAGTATCTGATGAACGTTGGAAATCAGCCTGGATACTTTCTATGGCCTGGTGGGTCCACTCTCTACACATTTCGGGTTGCCTTTGCGGTAAACAGACACAGATAACCTGATTGTCTGTGCCGTAGATTTATCTTGTGCATAAGTTATATCAAAAAGTTGTATGTGATTCGACATCACTGCTGTGTTTGGTGCCGATGAATGATCCTGGCATAGCATCCATGTATAAAAATCGCACATTTGGATCGGCAAGGTGCACTTTTTAATCCACAGGACCTTATCAGCCTGTAGAGCACTTTCTACAGTCAAAAGAAGATCTTAGATTGCTCTTTGGGTAGCACGCTTTTAAGCAAAAGCAAGTGATTTTGCCTAACTAATGACTTTTGACTTGAAATAGCGGAAACTTGGCGCCACTTAGTCATTCACATTTATATAAAAAGAGAACAGATTAAATGGCTCGCAACTACGTTATTTTGGATAAGGAAGCTCATAAGAAGCTTAAGATCAAACAAGACTCGACTCTGGCTCATGGCAAGTCTTCACACCTTATTGGTGTTTCAATTCGCGAATTCGCGCGTGCCTCCAGCGCAGTCCCTTTAGTACTGATTAAAGACGAATCTTCAGAGCGTTACTATGTGGCTGGACTATATGGTCTGAAGGAAGGTGTGAACCTGTTTTATTCAGAAGAAGGTTGGCAGAGCCATTTTGCGCCGCTCAACCTGCAACGTTACCCTTTCGATGTGCGTCCTAACGGTGATCAACTGTCTATCTTTATCGACAAAGACAGTGAACTGGTGGGTGAAAAAGAAGGTTTCGACTTGTTCAAAGAAGATGGTTCAGTGTCTGAGTTCCTGGAAACTCGTCAGCGTTTACTGACAGACTTGGTGAACAGCGAGAACATGACGCAGGAATTCATCAAGCAACTGGTTGAGCTTGACCTGGTAGATGAAATTCGTCTGGGCATCCGTTATGCCAACGGAGAACAGCGTCAATTGGTGGGTTTAAACAGCATCAGCGAAGAGAAACTGATGAAGTTGGATGATGAGCAAGTATTGAAACTGCACCGCAGTGGTTTCCTGGGCGCTATGTATGCCATGCTGAGCTCTATGGGCCAGTTGAATCGCTTGGTGCAGTTCTCACAGAAAACTGAAAACCCAATCGCTTCTATTCAGATGTTGCCTAAAGAACAGGCTCCTGCTGCAGAAGCCAGCGCTGAAAAAGCGAACTAATTACTTTCCAGGATCGGGAGCTCTTCCCGATCCTGATTTTTGACTGCTTTTTTCTTAGAAAAACAGAAATTCTCACAGCTCGACCTTATTTGCCACTTTTCCCCACTTAATCAACTACTTCCGCAGAACCCTTGATATATCTGGTGTTTGGGCCCGGATTATGGCGATTTTTATTCCTTGACACCCCGTAGTGGGGATACCTAAACTGTCAAATGTGGGTAAAAGTGGCAGAAAGTGGAAAAAACAATTTTAAAAAGGCTAGGGGATGTTCCGCGGCGCTAACGCAATCAGTCTGGACAATAAAGGACGTGTAACGATTCCAACTCGTTACCGGCAGTCTTTGCTGGACGATTGTCAGGGACAGCTGGTATGCACGATCGACAGTCAGCAGCCCTGTCTGCTGCTTTACCCACTCTCTGAATGGGAAGAGATTGAACTGAAGCTCAGCCGCCTTTCCAGTATGAACCCCCACGAGCGAAGGTTGCAACGTTTACTTCTTGGTTATGCCTTAGAAGGGACGATGGACAATAGCGGGCGCTTTTTATTGTCAGGCCCGCTTCGCCAACACGCCCATCTGGATAAGCAAATCATGTTAGTTGGTCAACTGAATAAGTTTGAGATCTGGGATGCCGGGATTTGGCAACAGCAGATTCAGGCTGATGTTGAGATCGAACAACAAGGTGGCTTTGAGTTAACCGAGAGACTTCAGGATTTTTCATTCTAATGGCCAGTGACTTTGTTCATCAGTCGGTTTTGCTGCACGAGTCAATTGAGGCACTGGCAGTTAAACCCAATGGCATCTACCTAGACGCGACCTTTGGTCGGGGCGGTCATTCGCGCGCTATATTGGCAAGTTTAGGTAGCCAGGGCCGGCTGCTGGCACTGGACAGAGATCCTCAAGCTATTCAGGCAGCTCAGGCACTTGCCGATGAACCGCGTTTCCAGATCTTTCATTGCGCTTTCTCCAATCTCCTTGGGGTCACTGAAGAACTGGGCTTGACCGGCCAGATAGATGGTATTTTGATGGATCTTGGGGTTTCCTCTCCGCAACTGGATGACCCCGAGCGTGGCTTTAGCTTCATGCGCGACGGTCCTTTGGATATGCGTATGGACACCAGCAAGGGGCAAAGCGCTGCCCAGTGGCTGGCTGAAGCGGAGTTGGAAGATATAGTCACTGTGTTGAAAGAATATGGCGAGGAGCGTTTTGCCAGACGAATTGCTCATGCCATCGTCACCACCCGTGATGAACAGCCACTAACCCGTACCCGTCAGTTAGCTGAGTTGATTGACCAGGCTGTTCCTTTTAAAGACAAGCATAAACATCCCGCAACACGCAGTTTTCAGGCGATCCGTATATTCATCAATCGCGAATTAGATGAAGTCGCCAGCACCCTTGAGCACGCTTTGAAAGCGCTCAGGCCCGGTGGGCGTTTGGCAGTGATTAGCTTTCATTCCCTGGAAGATCGCCTGGTAAAGCGTTTTATGCGCGACCAAAGTCGTGGCCGTCAGGTACCCGCAGGACTACCTCTTACTGAGGCCGAATTAAATGTCGGTAAGGCCATGAAACTGATTGGCAAGGCTATAATGCCGTCGGCCGCTGAGTTATCTGTAAATAACCGGGCCCGCAGCTCGGTGCTCCGGGTGGCGGAAAAGCTATGAAAGACGGGCAAACTCAATTCAGCCTGGTTGTCCTGATTTGGACGGATTTAACTCGCCACCCTGTGCGAGTTTTGTTGTATTTAATGGTGCTGTTAAGTGCTGCGGCAGTCATTTTAAGTTCTCACCATAATCGGCAGTTAGCCATAGTGCATGAAAAGCTTATGCAACAACGCGATCAACTGGATGTTGAGTGGCGTCATTTGCTGCTTGAACAAAGTGCGCTGACTGAACATAACCGGCTGGAAAGCATGGTGCGTAAGCAACTGAACATGCGTCGTCCGCTGCCGCAAGATGAAGTGGTGGTGAAAATCAAATGACCAAAGCCCACGCCAAGAAAAATCTTAAGCCCCGTTTGGTTGAATGGCGTTTTATGCTGGTGGCCGGCGTGGTGGTGTGTGTGTTTATGGCATTGGTAGCCAGGGCTGCTTACATTCAGGTTATTGAGCCCGACTCATTGATTCAGCAGGGGGACAACCGCACCAAGCGTACCCGCTACACTCAGGCACATCGTGGCAACATTATGGATCGCAATGGTGAAGAACTGGCTGTCAGTGTGCCGGTTCGGGCCATCTATGCGGATCCTAAGCTGGTGCACGACAACGGTGGCTTTGCCGATAAGCGTCGTTGGCAAGCGTTGGCCGAGGTATTAGGTCAGAACGTAGACGAGATTTACAGCAAGCTTGGCGATCCAAAGAAACGCTTCGTGTATATCCAGCGACAGGTATCACCCGCAATGGCTGACTATGTTGACCAACTTGACTTACCGGGTGTTTACCTGCGTAACGAGTCGCGTCGTTATTATCCTGTGGGCGAAGTGTCGGCCCAGCTAGTGGGTTTTACTGATGTGGATGACAAGGGCATTGAAGGTATCGAACGGTTATATAATGACTGGCTGACCGGTACGCCCGGTGAACGTAAAATTCGTCGGGACGGCAAGGGACGCCAAGTAGAAATCCTTGATGAAACCCAAAGTGAGCCTGGGAAAGACCTGCAATTGACCATTGATCAGCGCATTCAAGCCCTTACATATAAGGAGCTTAAGCAGGCAGTGGGTACTTACAAAGCAGCGTCCGGTTCTGCTGTGGTGGTGGATATCCATAGTGGCGAAATTCTGGCGATGGTGAACAGCCCATCCTTCAACCCAAATAATCGCAGCGGCGTATCAGCCCATCGCATTCGTAACCGTGCCATTACCGATACCTTTGAACCAGGATCCACTGCTAAACCTTTGGCTGTATTGGCTGCTCTGGAGTTCGGCAGTGCCAACCTGACTGACACTATCGACACCTCACCTGGCTGGATGCGGCTAGGAGGGAGTCTGGTACAGGATGCCCGCAACTATGGCGAAATGGACCTGACCGGCATAATTCGTAAGTCCAGCAATATGGGTACCTCAAAGCTGGCCTTGTCTGTGCCAAAGGAACACTTTATTGAGCTGTATTACCAGATGGGACTGATTGGCGATACTGGCACGCATTTGGTTGGCGAAAGTGGCGGTATTTTCCATGACCGTTCACGTTGGTCGCAGCATGAATTGGCTGCACTGTCTTTTGGCTACAACATTGCGGTTACGTCTGTGCAGCTGGCTAGGATGTACGCCATTATTGGTGCCGGTGGTATGAAACGCCCGCTGTCCATTATCAAGTCAAACCAAAGCGTGCCTGCTGAAAGAGTGCTGAGCGAAACTAATGCCAATGCCATGGTGAAAATGTTGGAAGCCGTGGTGCTGGAAGGTGGAACTGCCACTAAAGCCAGGGTGCCTGGCTATCGGGTAGCGGGAAAAACAGGCACTAGCCGCAAGGCCGTAGCCGGCGGCTACGGTGAAGAATACGTAAATAACTTTGCTGGACTGGCTCCTGTGTCGGATCCGCAGCTAGCGGTAGTTGTGATGATCAACGAACCAGGGGGTGACCTGTATCACGGTGGTGACACTGCCGCGCCGACTTTTGCACGGATTATGGCCGGTGCACTGCAACTGCTGAATGTTCCGCCTGATGATAAAGCCGTTAACTCGCTGGCAGCGGTGAATAATGGAGGCAAGCATGACTCCTGATATGACCTTACGCCAGTTGCTAATGCCTTTTGGCATCGATGCACCAGCCATCGAATTGCAAGATATGGTACTGGATAGCCGCGA
Source organism: Bowmanella yangjiangensis (assembly GCF_017255015.1). Classification (GTDB taxonomy): domain Bacteria; phylum Pseudomonadota; class Gammaproteobacteria; order Enterobacterales; family Alteromonadaceae; genus Bowmanella; species Bowmanella yangjiangensis. The sequence goes on from NZ_JAFKCS010000001.1 coordinate 11,575, forward strand.
AGTGGCCATTCACAAACTATTTGTGGCGGTAATTGGCCACAATCTGGATGGCAGGGATTTTATTCCGCAAGCGATCAGCCTGGGTGCCAAGGCGATTTTGGCTGAAACCCGCGATATGTCAGAACACGGCAATATGGAAATGCGTGAGCAGTCCTTAATTGTGCAGTTTTATGCCTTGAATGAAAAATTATCGGCCCTGGCGGCACAATTCTTTGCATATCCCGCCGAGCAATTGCAAATCGCCGCTGTGACGGGCACCAATGGCAAAACCAGTACCGCGCAACTGATTGCGCAGCTAAGCCAGGCCATGGGACAGACGGCTGGCACTATTGGCACACTAGGTGCGGGCTTGCTGGATCACATTACCGAAGGGACGAACACTACGCCGGATGCCATCAGCATGCATCGTTTATTGCGGCAGATGCAGGACGCCGGGGCCGGACTCGTGGCGTTGGAAGCCTCTTCTCATGCCTTAGTGCAGCACCGTATTGCCAACCTTAAGACGGATGTGGCGGTGTTTACCAATCTGACCCGCGACCATCTTGATTATCACGGTGACATGAGCCGTTACGCTGCTGCTAAGCGACTGCTTCTGGAGCAACCAGGATTACGCACGATAGTGCTGAATCAAGAAGAAAGTGAGAGCGAGAACTGGCTGGCAGCGTCCCGTGGACGCTTTGAAGTAGTGTTTTATGGTCTTGGGCAGGCCAAATACCCGACGCAGCCATATCTACTGGCCAGCCAGGTTGAGTACTTGCCCAGCGGCTGCCGTATTCAGCTTAAAAGTAGTTTTGGAGAGGCTTGGGTAGATTCGCCGCTTCTGGGTGAGTTCAACGTGTTGAACCTGGTGGCTGCCCTGTCGGTCCAACTGGGCTTTGGCCGCCCGCTGTCTGAACTGGCAGACGCGGTGAGCTGCATACGTACTGTACCCGGGCGGCTTGAAGTGTTTCACCGTGAAGACCTGCCCACACTGGTCGTTGATTATGCCCATACTCCAGATGCGCTGGAACAGGCACTTAAGGCTTTACGTCTGCATACACAGGGGCGTTTGGTTTGTGTTTTTGGTTGCGGTGGCGACAGAGATAAAGGCAAACGTCCGCTAATGGGACGAATCGCTGAGCAATACGCGGATGTTGCGATCATTACTAACGACAACAGTCGCTCAGAAGATCCACAGCAGATTGCCTGTGATATTCAGGCGGGTATGCAAAATCCAGCAGCGGCACTTATAGACCTGGACAGACAATCAGCGATCCGACAGGCCATAGCCAATTGCCATGCCGGTGACGTTATCTTACTGGCCGGTAAAGGCCACGAAAACTATCAGATTATTGGCAATACAAAAATTAACTACGACGAACGAGCGTTCGCATCAAGTTTGATTAAGGGGACAAGCGCGTGATCTCTGTAACACTAGAATGGGTTGCACAACAGCTGCAATCCGAGCTGAAAGGCGACAGTGCGGACATCCGGGGTGTCAGTACTGATACTCGCACAATACAACCTGGCGATCTGTTTGTTGCCTTGTCTGGTCCCAACTTTGATGGTCATGGGTTTATTCAGATGGCCGAACAAAAAGGCGCTGCCGCGCTGATTATCAGCAAGCCCGTCGACACCAGTCTGCCGACCATTATGGTACCTGATACTAAGTTGGCCTTGGGGCAACTGGCCGCGGCGGTGAGACAGTTGGTGCCGGTTAAAACCGTGGCCATTACCGGCAGCAGCGGTAAAACCACAGTAAAGGAAATGGTCGCGTCGATTTTATCCCGCAAGGGTAACGTCTTGGCTACCCAAGGGAATTTTAATAATGAAATTGGTGTGCCGCTGACTTTGCTGCGTTTAGAAGCAGACCACCAATATGCGGTAATTGAGCTGGGCGCTAATCACTTAGGTGAAATTGCCTATACCACTTCGCTAACTAAACCCGATGTGGCGACCATTGTAAATGCTGCCGCCGCGCACCTGGAAGGCTTTGGTAGTCTGTTCGGGGTGGCTCGCGCTAAAAGCGAAATTTTTAAAGGTTTACCAGAGAATGGGCTGGCCGTACTGAACGCCGATAGCCAGTTTCTGGCGTTTTGGAAAGGTAAGCTTGCTCACTTGCGTATTCAGGAGTTTGGCGAACAGCGCGGTGATTTCCATGCCTCCGATGTGGCGCTGGGATTGGATGGCTGCGCACAATTTCTGATGCATACCCCTCAAGGTAGTCTGGATCTGACCTTAGCAGTGCCTGGCATGCACAACGTATCTAATGCACTTTGTGCCGCCGCTTTGGCTATGGAAGTGGGGGCCAGCCTGGAAGATATCAAGTTAGGTTTGCAGGAAATGGCTCAGGTTCGTGGCCGTCTGAATATCAAACAGCTGACCAATCAAGTGCGTCTTATCGACGACAGTTACAACGCCAATGTGGCCTCTACCCAGGCGGCCATTGAGCTACTGGCCAGTTTCCCAGGGCGCCGTGTGTTGGTACTGGGAGATATGGCGGAATTGGGCGAGAAGGCACGTTTTTATCATGAAGAAATGGGCCAGTTTGCCCGAGACAAGGGCATAGACAACCTGTTCAGTCTGGGGGTGCTCAGTCAGCAGGCAAGTGATCAGTTCGCCCAGACTGGACGGCATTTTAGTGAGGTGGATGCATTGATTGCGCATTTGCAAAACGAATTACAAGCTGAGCAGCGGGATATCAGCATCCTGATAAAAGGGTCACGTAGCGCCAAGATGGAACGGGTGGTCAAAGCCATCGAGGAGTCCCCCGTGGGAAAGTTTGAACGGGCCAGGGAGCGTATCGCATGCTGATTTGGCTCGCCGAGTGGTTACGGCAGTTCGATGCAGGCTTTAATGTATTCTCCTATCTGACGATGCGGGCAATTTTAAGCACCCTAACGGCGCTGCTTATTTCCGTGTTACTGGGGCCTAAGATGATTCGCTGGTTACAGCGCATGCAGATTGGTCAGACAGTCAGAAGCGATGGTCCGCAAACCCATTTATCCAAGTCTGGCACGCCAACCATGGGTGGCGTGCTGATATTGGCGGCTATTATCAGCAGCACCTTGCTCTGGGCCGACCTGACCAACAGATACGTGCTGGTTACCTTATTTGTGGTAGCAAGTTACGGCGTGATTGGTTTTGTGGATGACTATCGTAAGGTTATTCGTAAAGACGCTAAAGGTCTGATTGCGCGCTGGAAGTACTTCTGGTTATCCGCAGTGGCGATTCTGGTCGCGTTTTATTTATATAGCAGCAGTCAAACGGCGGCAGAAACGGCATTGTTAGTGCCCTTCTTTAAAGAAGTCATGCCACAGCTGGGGCTGATGTATCTGGTGCTGACCTACTTTGTGCTGGTGGGTACCAGTAATGCGGTAAACCTGACCGATGGCCTGGATGGTCTTGCTATTGTGCCGACTATTTTGGTTGCGGGTGCCTTCGCCATTTTTGCATATGTCACAGGCAACGTGAATTTCTCGGCCTATCTGAATATTCCGCATATTCCCCTGACCAGTGAGCTGGTGATTGTCTGTACTGCAATAGTCGGCGCCGGGTTGGGCTTTTTGTGGTTTAACACTTACCCGGCCATGGTCTTTATGGGCGATGTCGGGTCGCTGGCCTTGGGCGGTGCTTTAGGCATTCTGGCGGTATTGGTTCGTCAGGAGTTAGTGCTGGTCATTATGGGTGGGGTGTTTGTTATGGAAGCCTTGTCGGTGATCCTGCAGGTCGGCTCATACAAATTGCGTGGCCAGCGGATTTTTCGTATGGCACCCATTCACCACCACTATGAACTAAAAGGCTGGCCAGAGCCGCGCGTGATTGTGCGTTTCTGGATTATTTCCCTGATTCTGGTGTTGGTGGGTTTAGCCACCCTGAAACTGAGATAGCGGAGCGACTTTGGTGCTGAATCTTGCCAATAAACAGGTTGCGGTTGTGGGACTGGGTCTTACCGGCCAGTCCTGCGTGCGTTTCCTGCTTGATAAAGGCGCGAATGTCAGTGCGTTTGATAGTCGTGAATCATTGAATTTGTCGTTACCTGCAGAAGTTCAGGTTAAGTTGGGCCCTTTTGACGCCGACAGTTTTTGTCAGGCACAGCTTATCCTGCTGAGTCCGGGGTTAGCCTTGGCCGAGCCTGCTATCCAGGCAGCCTTAAAGGCCGGCGTTGAAGTGATAGGCGATATTGAACTGTTCGCTCGTTTTAATCACAAACCTGTGGTGGCGATTACCGGTTCAAATGGCAAAAGTACCGTGACCTCGCTGGTCACCGATATGCTCAATGCCAGTGGTGTGAACGCCAAGATGGGCGGCAATATTGGCACCCCAGTACTTGAGCTGCTGGATACTGACTATGAGGTGGCGGTGTTGGAGCTGTCCAGCTTTCAACTTGAAACCACTCATAGTTTGGCGCCTGTGGCGGCCACCGTGTTGAATATCAGTGCGGACCATTTGGATCGCTACACTGGTATGCAAGCCTATCAGCAAGCCAAGCTAAGTATTTATCAGGGCGCAGATCTTTGTGTTTACAGCCGCGAAGATAAATTAACTGTCCCAAATGTGGGTGGCAAAGCCATGAGTTTCGGTCTGGATAACAGCGACTATGGTATGGGCTTTGACGCCGACAGTGGTTGGATACGTTATCAAGGGCAACCGCTGGTGGAACTGGCGGAGTGTAGCCTGGTTGGACAACATAATGTATTGAATATTCAGGCGTCCGCGGCATTAGCGCTGGCTGCCGGTGCCACTATCGAAGGTATTCGCCAGGCTTGCCGAGAGTTTAAGAATTTGCCTCATCGCTGCGAACTGGTGCGTGTACACCGGGGCGTGCGCTGGGTAGATGATTCCAAAGGCACCAATATCGGTGCCACACTCGCTGCCATCGACGGTCTGCGCGACCAGGTGAAGGGCAAGTTGGTACTGATCGCAGGCGGTGATGGTAAAGGAGCGGATTTCAACGAGCTATTACCGGCCTTAGGTAAGGTTGATAAGCTGATTTGTCTGGGTAAAGACGGCGCAGCAATAGCGGCACTGAAACAAGACTCAAGTCTGGTTGCAAGCATGGAAGAGGCCGTGAGCCTGGCCGATGGCTGGACGCAAAGTGGCGATATGGTGTTGTTGTCCCCCGCTTGTGCCAGTCTGGATATGTTTAAGAATTATCATCATCGTGGTCAGGTGTTTGCCACCGCAGTGGAGGCATTGCTATGAATGTATCGCCATCACTGATGGGGCAAAATCTGCAGCGTCTGTTCCAGCTTCGCCATGACGTTCGAGGCATGCGCCCTTACGATTTGGGTTTGTTGCTGATCGCTTTGGCACTGATGTCGGTGGGCATGATTGTCGTCACATCCGCTTCTATGCCTGCGGCGGCGCGCATATATGATAACCCCTTCCATTTTGCCATTCGTCATGGCGTATACATGATTATCGCGCTAACTGCTGCCTTAGTTACCATGCAATTACCCATGCGCTGGTGGCGTACCTACAATGGCTGGTTGTTATTGCTGGCCATTGTGTTGTTGCTGGCGGTATTGGTGGCCGGACGCAATGTGAACGGCAGTACCCGCTGGTTGGCTCTTGGACCTATTACCGTGCAGGCAGCAGAGCCTGCCAAGCTGTTCTTCTTCTGTTATCTGGCTGGCTATTTGGTACGCCGCTATGAAGAAGTGACCGAAAACCTTAAGGGCTTTATCAAACCCCTGGGGGTGCTGTTTATCATTGCTTTGTTGCTGTTGATGCAACCGGATTTGGGCACTGTGGTGGTGATGTTCGCTACTACTATCGGCTTATTATTCCTGGCAGGAGCCAAGCTTTGGCAGTTTTTCGGCTTGCTGCTCAGCGGATTGTGCGCTGTTGTCGCGCTGATTTTGTTTGAGGAATATCGCTTAAGGCGGATCACCGCGTTTTTAGACCCCTGGGCAGATCCTTTTGGTAGTGGTTACCAGTTAACCCAATCGCTGATGGCGTATGGACGGGGAGATATTTTTGGTCAGGGCTTAGGCAACAGCCTGCAAAAGCTAGAATACCTGCCCGAAGCCCATACCGATTTCATCGCCGCTATCTTAGCCGAAGAACTGGGATTCGTCGGGGTCTGTGCTGTGCTGGCACTGCTGCTGATGCTGGTGCTTAAAGCGCTGCGTCTGGGTAACCTGGCGCTGCAGCAAGGTCGCCCGTTTGAAGGCTATCTGGCCCATGCCATTGGTATCTGGTTTAGCTTTCAGACCGCGGTTAATGTGGGTGCCAGTGCTGGCATTTTGCCCACTAAAGGATTGACCCTGCCGCTGGTTAGTTACGGTGGTAACAGCTTGATTTTAATGAGCATGGCGGTAGCCCTGCTGATGCGTATTGATTTTGAGTTACGCATGGACGGCGTTCAGGCCCTGAGTGACCGAAAACGGAGTAAGAGTCAATGAGTGGCCGGATTATGATTATGGCTGGCGGCACCGGTGGACATGTGTTTCCTGGTCTAGCTGTGGCTGACCACCTGAAAGCCGAAGGTTGGCAGGTGCATTGGCTGGGGACCGCAGAGAAAATGGAAGCCAAAGTGGTGCCAGCTGCCGGTTACCCCATTAGTTATTTGAGTATTAGTGGTGTGCGTGGCAATGGTTTGGTGCGGTTGCTTAAGGCGCCGTTCAAAATTGTTCAGGCAATATGGCAGGCCAGAAAGGTAATAAAACAGTTTAAACCCGATGTGGTACTGGGCATGGGGGGGTTTGCTAGTGGTCCGGGCGGCGTTGCGGCCTGGTTAAGTGGTGTTCCATTACTGATCCATGAGCAAAATGCGGTGCCGGGTATGACCAATAAAATGCTCAGCCGTTTAGCCAAAAAAGTAATGACGGGCTTTGACCATACCTTTCCTGCCGGAACGGCCAGATTGGCTTGGGTGGGCAATCCGGTGCGAACCACTATTCAGCCGGCCTCACAAAAAGACAGTGGTGACAGGCTGCATGTACTGGTGGTGGGCGGAAGCTTGGGGGCTAAGGCCTTAAACGAACAATTACCTGCTCAGTTTGCTGGTATAGAAGGAATTGAAATTCGTCACCAATGTGGAAGCGGCAGAGAAGCCGAGGCCTTATCGGCATACCAACAGCATATGGGACAGCAAGCTAACTGGCAGGTACAGGAATTTATTCAGGATATGGGCCAGGCCTATGCCTGGGCCGATTTAGTCATTTGTCGGGCTGGCGCACTCACTGTGTCTGAAATTGCTACCCGCGGTGTGGCGGCGATTTTTGTGCCTTTGCCTTATGCGGTAGATGATCACCAAAGTCGCAATGCCGAAGTGTTGACAAAAGTGGGGGCGGCCTGGTCGGTACCCCAGAGTCAATTGGCGGATTTGGATTTTAAACAACGATTAACGCAATTAGTGGCCAACCCTTCGCAACTGGCAGAGATGGGACAAAAAGCCCTGAGTCAGGCGAAGCCGCAAGCCACGGCTAATGTAGCCGAATTTTGCAAAGAACTAGCGGAGCAAAGGGCATGAGTAGTACTGCCAATTATACGGTTCCGGAAATGCGCCGTATTAAACGCATTCATTTTATCGGCATAGGTGGTGCCGGTATGGGCGGTATTGCCGAAGTATTGCTGAACGAAGGTTATCAGATTTCGGGGTCTGACCTGGCTGCGAATGCCATGACCGGCCGACTTGAGGGCTTGGGCGCCACCGTATTTATTGGCCATCAGGCCAGTAATATCCAGGGCGTGGATGTGGTGGTGGTATCCAGTGCCATTGATACCCAAAACCCGGAAATCAAGCTGGCCCGGGAAAAACGTATTCCGGTTATTCGCCGCGCTGAAATGCTCGCCGAGTTAATGCGTTTTCGACATGGTGTGGCTGTGGCCGGCACTCATGGTAAAACCACTACTACCAGTCTGATATCTACTATTTTCGCCCATGGCGGCCAGGATCCAACTTTTGTTATTGGTGGTTTGCTCAACAGTGCCGGTACCAACGCCCGTTTAGGCAGTAGCCGATACCTTATTGCTGAAGCGGATGAAAGTGACGCGTCCTTCCTGCACCTGCAACCTATGGTGTCGGTGGTAACAAATATCGAAGCAGATCATATGGATACCTACCAGGGTGACTTCCAAAAAATGGAAGACACCTACCTGGATTTCCTGCACAACCTGCCGTTTTATGGTCTGGCAGTCATGTGCGGCGATGACCCGGTGATCCGTAAATTGCTGCCTCGTGTCGGTCGCCAGTACCTGACTTACGGCTTTGGCGAGGGTATGGATTACCGCGCTGTTAATCTGACCCAGGGCTTTAACCACAGCTGCTTTACTGTAGAGCGTAAGCAGGGCGAATCCTTTGAGGTGAAACTGGGGCTGCCAGGTAAACACAACGTGCTAAATGCCTTAGCAGCTATCGCCGTGGCGTTGGAAGAAGGCATAGATCAGCACAAAGTAGTAGAAGCGCTGGCCTCCTTTGCTGGAATCGGTCGCCGGTTTGAATGCCTGGGTGAGTTTGACACAGGTAATGGCAATGTGGTGTTGGTAGACGACTACGGTCATCACCCTACCGAAGTGGAAGCCACCATTGCCACGGCGCGCAGTAATTGGCCGGACAAACGATTGATGATGGCTTATCAGCCACATCGTTATTCGCGTACCCGTGATCTTTACGAAGACTTCGTTCGTGTATTGTCACAAGTAGATGTGTTGCTGTTGCTGGAAGTCTACTCAGCCGGTGAAGCGCCCATTGAAGGTGTCGACAGCAAAGCCCTGTGCCGCTCTATTCGTCAGCGTGGTCAGATTGAGCCGGTGTATGTTAGTCGCCCTGAAGAGTTGCCAGCCATACTGGCACCGTTGCTGCAAAATGATGATTTATTAATGACCCAGGGTGCCGGGAATATCGGCAAATTGGCCAAAGACCTGCAAAAAATGCAATTGAATATTGCCGCGATGAGCAAGGAGATTGGGGCATGAGCGTCGAGCGCTTCGGTAAAGTCGCGGTGTTGTTCGGCGGAACCTCCGCAGAGCGGGAGGTATCGCTGAAATCTGGACAGGCTGTATTGGACGCTTTGTTGGGGGCTGGTGTTGATGCCCATGCCTTTGATCCTGCCAATGCCGAGCTTACCGAACTGGTTGCTGCAAAGTTTCAACGTGTGCTGATTATGTTGCATGGCCGTGGTGGTGAGGATGGTACCCTGCAAGGTGCCTTGCAACAGCTGGGTATTCCTTACACAGGCTCTGGTGTATTGGGTTCTGCATTGTGTATGGATAAGGTCCGCAGTAAATGGATCTGGCAGGCTCTGGGGCTACCTACGGCAGAATACCAAGTAGTTGATAAATCCAGCTTTAATGCGGATCTTTGCGGCGATATACTATCGCGCTTGGGAGGCATAGTGATGGTCAAGCCGGCCAATGAAGGTTCGAGCATCGGCATGGCTAAGGTAAGTACAGCAACTGAGTTACAGGAGGCAGTGACTCAGGCGTTTCAGTTTGACCATCAGGTATTGCTGGAAAGATTTATCACAGGCCAGGAATTTACTGTCAGTTTACTGGGCGATAACACGCTACCATCCATTCGGATGCAAACCCCCCGCACTTTCTATGACTATGAGGCAAAGTATCAGTCCGACACGACTCAGTACTTCTGTCCTAGTGGTTTGGACGGTCAACGTGAGACGCAATTGGGTGAACTGGCCCGCCAGGCCTTTGCTGCGCTAGGCGGTAGTGGCTGGGGGCGTGTGGATTTTATGCAGGATAAGGATGGCCAATTTTATCTGCTGGAGGCCAACACCGTACCTGGTATGACCCAGAAAAGCTTGGTGCCTATGGCGGCTAAGCAAGCAGGTATGAGCTTTACAGAATTGGCGTTGGAAGTCCTGGCGACCTCGGAGGTCCGCCGGTGAATGAATTGCAAGTTCTACCAGAGCCGGCCCGAGGGCCACAACTGTGGTGGGGCTTGCTGTTTTTGGTTTTGGTACTTAGCGGCCTGGTGTATGGCGCCTACAGCATTAATGCCTGGCTGGATGATGAGCAACAGTTACCGGTAAGGGATATCCGGGTATCAGGTGACTTGAAGTATCTGGTTAAAGCCGACGTAGAGCAGGCAATTAGAGGAAACCAACCAGGCAGTTTTTTTGAGTTGGACATTCAGCGAGCCTTAAAGGATATCGAAGCGCTGCCATGGGTATACCGGGCGTCTATTCGTAAGGAATGGCCCAATAATCTGCATGTTCATGTGGTTGAACAGCAGGCTGCGGCAAGCTGGAACGGTGATATGTTGCTGAATACCCAAGGGGGAACCTTCAGCGCTGTGTCGCCAGAAGGCGTTACGCTGCCCAAATTGTTCGGACCTGAAGGCAGCGAGCAGACTGCTTTGCAAGGATACAGGGCGATGCAGGCACTGTTGTTACGCTCAGGTGTGCAGGTTGAAGAGCTGGTCTTGAGTGAACGCTTTGCCTGGAATCTGCGTCTGAATAACGGCTTGCGGCTAAATCTGGGACGCGACGAGTTTATCGATAGATTACAGCGGTTTGTGGATATTTATCCGTTACTGCAAAAAGATCAGCGACAGCCTGAGTATGTAGATTTGCGCTATGACACAGGTTTGGCGGTAGGGTGGAAAAGCACTGATGTGCAAAAGCCCGGTTAGTCAGGGTACGCATGCACTTTGATTTAACAAATAAAAGCCAGTCATTGGCAAGAATGACAGATTTATAAACAGATAAAACAGCGGACAGCATAGTGAGAATGAACATGCCGGTGGCAAAGGTAACAGATCGGAATTTGATTGTAGGTCTGGATATAGGTACCAGTACTGTTAAAGCAGTCGTTGGCGAAGTGCTGGACGACGGCGGCATCAGTATCGTTGGTGTGGGTACCCATATGGCCAGAGGCATGGACAAGGGTGGCGTGAACGATTTGAACCTGGTTGTGCAGTCCGTGCAAAGTGCCATTAATGAAATGGAGCTGATGGCGGATTGCCGTGTTTCCTCTGTGTATATGGCGATTTCTGGAAGACATGTGCAATGTCAGAATGAGAGCGGCATGGTGCCGATCAACAATAAAGAAGTCACCCAGGAAGATGTGGATAACGTTATCCACGCTGCGCGTAGCGTGCCCATTGCCGCTGAACGCCGTCTGCTACATGTATTGCCGCAGGAATTTACTATTGATGTGCAGGAAGGGATTAAAAACCCGGTGGGCATGTCGGGCGTTCGTATGGAAGCCGAGGCGCATATCATCACATGCGCAGATGACATGGCCAAAAACCTGGTTAAGTGTGTGGAGCGATGTGGGCTGAGTTCTGACCAATTGATTTTTTCCGCATTGGCGTCCAGCTATGCCGTAGTGACTGAAGACGAGAAAGAACTTGGGGTCTGCGTGGTGGATATCGGTGGTGGCACTATCGATATCGTTATTTACACCGATGGCGCAATTCGCCATACCGCCGTGATCCCGGTGGCTGGAAATCAGATTACCAGTGATATTGCCAAAATTTTCCGTACCCCTATCAGTCATGCGGAAGAAATAAAGATTAATTATGCCTGTGCTCTGAAAAACATGGTCAGCATGGAAGAAAGCATAGAAGTGCCAAGTGTCGGGGGCCGCCCTTCAAGAGCGATGTCCAGACATACTCTGGCAGAGGTGATAGAGCCCAGATATCAGGAACTTTTTGAATTGGTTCATGACCAGATTCGTTCCAGTGGGCTGGAAGAGCAGATTGCTGCGGGAATAGTGTTAACTGGCGGTACCGCAAAAATGGAAGGTGCCGTGGAGTTTGCCGAAGAGTTATTCCAAATGCCGGTCAGAGTGGGAAGACCGTTAAATGTAAAAGGATTGTCGGAGTATGTTGAGGATTCAACCTTTGCCACCGTCGTAGGGCTGTTGCAATACGCCAAAGACCATATGCGAGCCAAGCAACTGGCTAAGCAGAAGTCAGCAGAAGGTATTTGGCAGAGAATTCAAAGCTGGTTCAAGGGCGAGTTTTAAGAAAGATAGAAATAATGTCTAGCGGGGTGCGGTTAACGCCAAGGACCGCACGTTGTTAAACAAAAAACCGGAGAGAAAACATGTTTGAGTTAATGGATAGCCACGGCGATGAAGCCGTAATCAAAGTCATCGGTGTTGGTGGTGGCGGTGGTAACGCCGTCGATCACATGGTGTCGCACAATATTGAAGGTGTGGAATTCATCGCTGTTAATACTGATGCTCAGGTACTGCGCAGTTCCAAAGCCAATGTCACCCTGCAGATTGGTTCAAGTGTTACCAAAGGCTTGGGTGCAGGTGCCAACCCTATGGTCGGCCGTCAGGCTGCCGAGGAAGATGGTGAGACCATTCGTCAAAGTCTGGAAGGTGCTGACATGGTATTCATCACTGCAGGCATGGGTGGTGGTACAGGTACCGGCGCTGCACCTGAGGTGGCACGTATTGCCAAAGAAATGGGCATTCTGACCGTAGCTGTTGTGACAAAGCCTTTCCCTTTCGAAGGGCGTAAGCGTATTGAATATGCAGATCAAGGGATCCAGGAGTTGTCCAAGTATGTGGATTCATTGATCACTATTCCCAACGAAAAGCTGCTGAAAGTCATGGGACGCGGTACACCACTGTTAAAAGCGTTCAGTGCCGCTAACGATGTACTGCGTGGCGCGGTTCAGGGGATTGCCGAGTTAATTACCCGCCCAGGCCTTATCAACGTCGACTTTGCGGACGTACGCACGGTAATGTCTGAAATGGGCAAAGCCATGATGGGTAGTGGTACAGCAACGGGCGAAGATCGTGCAGAAGAAGCGGCCGAAGCGGCAATCGCCAGCCCTTTGCTGGAAGATATCGATCTGTCAGGTGCACGCGGTATTTTGGTCAACATTACTGCAGGTCCTGACTTTGCTATCGATGAGTTCGAGACTGTGGGTAATGCCGTGAAAGCCTTCGCGTCAGAAAATGCTACTGTGGTAGTGGGAACTGTTATCGACATGGAGATGTCAGACGAACTGCGCGTTACTGTGGTTGCCACGGGTATTGGTGCTGACCGCAAGCCAGAAATTTCGCTGGTCAGTAATCGTCAGCAAAGTGCAACTAATCGCTATATGCCTGAACCTAATGATTTTAAATTGAGTCCGGCAGAAGGGACTGGTGAGAGAGTCACCACCATGCGTGAACCTGCACGAGCGCACAATGTAGAAGAGAAACCCGAGTCTAATAACGACCTGGAATATTTAGATATACCAGCGTTTTTGCGTAAGCAAGCGGACTAACAATAGCAGAAAGGGTAGTCATAAAACTGTCATTTGTGGCAAGAAGTCTTTGCATTTCTTGGTCTTGCCTACACTTGATGTTTTGACAATTGGTGGTCTAACCACTAAAATGCCGGCCCTTTTGAGTTTTGGTTAATTGTTGAGCTAAGGCGAGATGATCAAACAACGTACCCTTAAACAGTCAGTGCAGGTGACAGGAATTGGTCTGCACAAAGGTGATAAGGTCACTATGACTCTCCGGCCCGCGCCTGTGAACACGGGGATCCTGTTCCGTCGCGTAGACCTAGAGCCTTATGTGGACATTCCATCCCGTGCTGATGCCGTCGGGGATACGATGCTCTGTACTTGTCTTAGCAATCAGGATGGCGCCAGCATTTCTACCGTAGAGCATTTAGCCTCTGCGCTTGCTGGTCTTGGTATTGACAACATTATTGTTGAAGTCGATGCCAATGAATTGCCAATTATGGATGGTAGTGCGAGCCCTTTTATTTTCCTGCTGCAATCAGCAGGTATAGAGGAGCAAGGCGCAGCGAAGAAATTCATCCGCGTAACCAAAACGGTTCGTGTCGAAGATGGCGATAAATGGGCAGAACTTCGCCCTTATGATGGTTTTCGTGTGGACTTTCGCATTGATTTCGAACACCCGGTCATCAGTCAGACTCGTCAACATTTGGTGATGGACTTTGATACGGCGTCTTATATTGACGAAGTCAGCCGGGCCAGAACCTTTGGCTTTATGAAAGATCTCGAGTACATGCACGCCCACAACTTGGCGTTGGGTGGCAGCATGGAAAATGCTGTAGCGTTGGACGAGTATCGCGTGCTTAACCACGAAGGACTGCGCTACGAAGACGAGTTTCTCAAGCATAAAATTCTGGATGCTATTGGTGACCTGTATTTAGGCGGACACAGCATTATTGGCGAGCTTTGCGCATACAAAACCGGGCACGGATTGAACAACAAACTATTGAATAAGTTGTTGGCCATGAAGGATTGCTGGGAATTTGTCAGCTACGAATCGGAAGAAAAAATGCCTATTCGATTCGGGGCGCCATTGTTGGCGAACTAGCCATTTATAGATAGAAAAATGCCGCAACTGCGGCATTTTTGTTTTTAACCCCTTGGCTGTGGATACCAGTGAGATGACTAACTGGCTTGTTCAATGCATAGGACTAAGTTGAAAACGAAAAAATTGACGTTTGATAGATTATTCCTGGTTATGGTTCTGAATTCGTCTATTAGCTTTTTTTTAACCTTGAGTCGGTTTAGAATCGGTCGACGCCGCAGTGAGTAAGAGATCCGATGAGTTTAACCCTAGTAGTCAGAAGCAAAAAGGTGCGCTTTCGATATAGCCTATCGAAGCGGCAGTTGGGTGCCGCTTTGGCGGTCACACTTGGGCTGACCCTGATTGCTGGTCGCTCTACTCAGGATCCTGCCGAAGCACAGGCCCGGGTTGCGTATACGCAAACCGGGTTAATAAAACAAAAAGAAGAAGTTGAACTTCTCAAGGAAACCACCCAGCAGCAACTTACTGGTATGTTGATGAAGCTGGGCGAAGTGCAAGGGCAATTACATCGTCTGAATGCGCTGGGCGAGCGCCTGGCGAACGAGTCGGGCCTTAACAGCGAAGAATTTAACTTCTCAGAACTACCTGCTGTCGGTGGCCCTGCTCAGGACCTGGTGGAAACTCAAGTGCAGGCCGCCAGTGATGTAATGTTTCAAATCGATCAAATGCTGGCGCAACTAGACGGTAAAGCCAAGCAACTTCAAGCCCTTGAATCTATCTTGCTTAATCACCATATTGAAGCTCAGAGCTATCTTGCTGGTAGACCGATTAACAGTGGTTGGTTGTCTTCTTACTACGGCGTACGTAAAGATCCGTTCTCCGGAATGCCCGCCATGCATAAAGGATTAGACTTCGCTGGCCAGGAAGGTGATGAAGTGGTGGCAACAGGAGCCGGGTTAGTAACCTGGGCCGGTGAACGCTATGGCTACGGTAATCTGGTCGAAATTGAACATGGTAACGGGTTGGTAACTCGTTATGGGCATAACAAAGACCTGGAAGTGAAAGTCGGTGATGTGGTGACCAAAGGGCAAACTATTGCCATTATGGGCAGTACAGGACGCTCTACCGGCGCTCATGTGCATTATGAAGTGATGCAACATGGCAGACAGATAGACCCATTGCCCTTTGTCTATCGTAAGTCTCAGGGATAACCCTGACGATACCGGAGTAGGCCTGACTTACTCTTATAGGATTTTCCTGATCCTCATAAGCTGCAATCGGCAGAGGGTGATACAGCCCGAGGCCGATTGTTTTGTTTGGAATTAGATTAAAAGAATTGGAAGCCGTTGAAGCATGTTTTCAAGTATCCTCACGAAAATTTTTGGTAGCCGAAACGAACGCACGCTGAAGAAACTGGGCAAGGTCGTTGAGCAGATTAACCAGTTGGAAGCCGAATACGAAGGCCTCAGCGATGAGCAGTTAAAGCACAAGACCAGTGAGTTCAAAGAGCGGCTGGAAAAGGGCGAGACCACTAACGATATTCTACCTGAGGCATTCGCGGTAGTCCGGGAAGCCAGTAAACGCGTATTTGGTATGCGTCATTTTGACGTGCAGATGATTGGCGGTATGGTGCTGCAGGAAGGCCAGATTGCCGAAATGCGTACCGGGGAAGGTAAAACGCTGACAGGTACCTTGAGTTCTTACCTGAATGCAGTAACTGGCAAAGGCGTACATGTTATTACCGTGAACGACTACCTGGCTCGCCGGGATGCGGACTGGAGCCGTCCCTTATTTGAATTCCTGGGGCTGACCGTTGGTTGTAATGTGCCGGGCATGAGCCACGATCAAAAGCGTGAGGCATACGCCGCTGATATTACTTACGGCACCAATAACGAGTTTGGTTTTGACTATTTGCGTGACAATATGGCTTTCCGCCCGGAAGACCGTGTGCAGCGCCCATTACATTATGCTGTAGTGGATGAAGTTGACTCTATCCTGATTGACGAAGCCCGTACCCCGCTGATTATCTCTGGCCAGGCCGAAGACAGTTCAGAGATGTATAAGCGTATCAATGCCATTATTCCTGAACTAAAGCTGCAGGAAAAAGAAGATGAAGAAGGCCAGGAAGGCGACGGTGACTTCACTATTGATGAGAAGGCCAAGCAGATCCACCTTACCGAACGTGGTCAGGTAAGGATCGAAGAAATCATGCATAAATATGAGCTGCTACCCGAGGGGGAGTCCCTGTATGCAGCCGGCAATATTTCCCTGATGCATCACGTCAATGCGGCACTTCGTGCGCACAAGTTGTTCCATCGTGACGTAGATTACATCGTCAAGGATGGGGAAATTGTCATTGTTGATGAGCACACGGGCCGCACGATGGAAGGTCGTCGTTGGTCTGAAGGTCTGCACCAAGCTGTGGAAGCCAAAGAAGGGGTGCGAATTCAACACGAAAACCAGACACTGGCCTCTATTACTTTCCAGAATTACTTCCGCTTGTATGACAAGCTGGCGGGTATGACAGGTACGGCTGATACAGAAGCAGCTGAATTCCAGCAAATCTATGGTTTGGATACTGTGGTGATCCCCACTAACAAGCCGATGATTCGTGATGACCGTGCGGATTTGATTTACCTGACAGCGGAAGAAAAGTACGAAGCTATTATTGCTGACATTAAAGACAACGTAGAAAAAGGCCGCCCGGTTCTGGTTGGTACGGTGTCTATCGAAAACTCTGAATTGCTGTCAAATGTACTTAAAAAGGGCAAGATCCCGCACAAAGTACTGAATGCCAAGTTCCACGCTCAGGAAGCCGACATTATTGCCCAGGCGGGGCGCCCTGGTGCGGTAACTATTGCTACAAACATGGCGGGCCGTGGTACCGATATCGTGCTTGGCGGTAACTGGCAGGCGGAGCTGGATAAGATTAACGATCCTAAACCTGGCACGGTTGAAAAAATAAAAGCCGAGTGGCAGGAACAGCATGACAAAGTGATAGCTGCCGGTGGCTTGCATATTATCGGTACCGAACGTCACGAATCCCGACGTATCGACAACCAGTTGCGTGGCCGTGCAGGTCGTCAGGGTGACCCGGGGTCTTCACGATTCTACTTGTCGCTGCAAGATTCGCTGATGCGTATTTTTGCCTCAGAGCGTATGGCTAATATGATGAAGCGCCTGGGTATGGAACGTGGGGAGGCTATCGAGCACCCATGGGTGACCAAGGCGATTGAGAACGCGCAGCGTAAGGTTGAACAGCGTAACTTCGACATACGTAAGCAATTGCTTGAGTATGATGATGTAGCCAATGATCAGCGTAAAGTTATCTATGAACAGCGCAATAGCCTGCTGGACGAAGGCGACATCAGCGGTACCATTGAAGCCATTCGTCATGACGTAGTGGAGGAAACCATCAGCCAGTTCATTCCGCCTCAGTCACTGGCTGAAATGTGGGATGTGTCCGGTCTGGAAGAACGCATTAAAGCCGATTATCTAATCGATCTGCCCATTCAGACCTGGTTGGATGAAGACGACAAGTTGTTTGAAGAAACCTTGCGAGAGCGGATTCACGAGCATGTGAACGCTGCCTATAAAGCCAAGGAAGAAATGGTTGGTGCCCCCGTACTGCGTCAGTTTGAAAAAGCCATTATGTTGCAAAGCCTGGACAGTCACTGGAAGGAGCATTTGGCGGCGATGGATCATCTGCGTCAAGGCATTCATTTGCGTGGTTATGCGCAAAAGAACCCTAAACAGGAATATAAGCGCGAGTCTTTCGAGCTGTTTGCCCAAATGCTGGATAATCTGAAAGCCGAGGTGGTTAACGTTCTGAGTAAAGTGCAGGTGCGTGCTGAATCCGACGTTGAAGCGGTGGAAGAACAGCGTCGTCGCGAAGAAGAAGCGATGCGTCTGCGTATGAAAGCGCAGCATGAGTCAATGTCTCAAACTCAGGTCGAAGAGCGTGAAGGACCTAAGGTTGGGCGAAATGATCCTTGCCCTTGTGGTTCAGGTAAAAAGTACAAGCAATGCCACGGTAAGCTGTCATAAGCCTGCAAGCTTAAGCATCTGAAAATGTTAACAAGGCCGGGATATCCCGGCCTTTATATTTGGAGAATACAAGCATGAAAGTGGTTCATGTGGCAGTGGGCGTCATCCTGCGTAAGCAACAGGTTTTTATCACTCTGCGGGACGCAAGCTTACATCAGGGCGGAAAATGGGAGTTCCCTGGTGGCAAAGTGGAAGCGGGGGAAACTGTTACTCAGGCGCTGATTAGGGAGCTTCAGGAAGAAGTGGATATTCAGGTGAGTACCTCCCAACCATTTATGTTGGTTGAGCATGATTATGGTGACAAACAGGTGAAGCTGGATATCCATTTGGTCATGGACTTCATTGGTGAACCTCACGGACGTGAGGGGCAACAGGGAAGGTGGGTAGCCTTGCAGAGCCTGCCTGACTATGGCTTTCCCGAAGCCAACAAAGCAATAGTTGACAAATTGCTATGTGAGCCGCGTTTTTCACTGTGATTATTGCTTAAAAAACGCATCCTCCTGCTGGGCCAGCATGGCTTCGATATCTTCAATATCGGGTAACTGAGTTTCGGCGTCTTTACTGGCGCCGCAGGGGATAGTTTTTTGTTCTTCAGCCCATTCCCCCAAATCAATCAGCTGACAGCGTTTTGAACAGAAAGGGCGGTGTGGGCTTTGTGGCCCCCATTCCAGTTGAGTTTGGCAGGTTGGACAGGTAACTTTCATTTCTGGCTTGGCCTAAACATCCGGCAATAAGCGGATTGTAGCATAAAGTCAGACATCCGAGCGCGTTCACAGAATGCAAAGAGTAAGACATGCCTGACAAGACATTGGCTTAAAAAGACATCAGAATAACGGCTAAGTGTTTATTAACAACAAGCGAGCTTAAACTGCACCATGGTTTCCATGGCGACCTGACCAGCTTCTTCCGGATTAAACATCATAAAGCGGATGGCATAGCGGTACTTATTGCCACTTAATGTGGGGAAGTAACCCTGATCTGTACGGCAGTATACGCGGATCACTTCATTTTTATCGTCAGCGACACCCTGATAGAAGCCTTTTTCTGCATCTATGGTCTCAAAGCGCCCACGCTCACGTAGAAAAGCCAATGTCATATCAATAGCATTTTGCATCAAAGCAAACTCTCTAAACCAGCCTTTGATGGTTTGCTGTTTAACACTGGCATCCTGACGCAACCAATAATGCAGATTGGGTAAATCGAAACTGCAGGTACCGCCTGGAATACTGAAGCGCTGGCGAATAGACATCAGAAATTTTTCATCTCGCAGGGCTGAGCCGAACTTGCGGGCATTTTTCAACTCATCGCGAAGGGTCACGACTTTTTGTTGGGCTTGCTTTAACGCGTCCAGATCGATGTTGGGATGTTGTGCCCAATAATTAAGATTGCGTTCGTGCAACTCGATATCTTTGATAAGGTCAGTGCGAACATCGACACGTTCGGCCAGATCAAGCAAAGTGAATAGCGATTCGATAAAGCGCACGTATTGCCAATCCTCATTGGCATTAATACTTTGACCAAGTTGTTTGAATAACTGCTCAAGGCGCAAATAGGTGCGCACCTTTTCATTGAGCGGAAATTCATACACGGCCTGGTTCATTGCTTTACCTCGTAGTTTTGGTGTGCTCTTACCTTAAAAATTTCACCATGAAATCCAAGGGCTGAGCATAATACTAGCACTACAACGCAAATGCTGATTTATTTCAAGCTTTTAGACTATTGGCCAGCGTCAGGTACTGCTGATGTAGCTTATTTACCTGTGGGATTAATGCCTCTACCTGGCCACTATTATCGATAATGTCATCGGCAGCAGCCAAACGTTGTTGGCGGCTTGCCTGGGAAGCCAGAATGGCCTCTGCCTGCGCTTCACTAACCTGATCCCGAGCGACGACTCTGCTGCATTGTATGGACTCTTTGACATCCACAACCAGAATCCTGTCCACAAGCTGATGCAATTGGTTTTCCACCAACAAAGGAATGGCCAGAATGCAGTAAGGGCTTTTGGCTTGACGGCTACGAGTCTGCATTAACTGGCGAATTAATGGATGCAGTAAGCTATTCAGCCACGACTTTTCTTGCGGGTTAGCAAATATCCGCTCCCGCAGGGCCCGGCGGTCAAGTTGACCATCGGCTTGCAGTATTTCAGCACCAAAATGCTCGGTAATTTCTTTAAGTGCAGGGGTGCCTGGCTCGACTACTTCACGGGCTAATAAATCCGCATCAACAATATCTATTCCTAAGTCGGCAAACAGATCAGACACTTTAGTCTTACCGCTGCCAATACCGCCTGTCAGTCCGATGACCAAAGGACGATGACCCGTCACGATAAGATCCAGCCCCAATAATACTCAGCTACCGGCTCACCGTATAAAAAGGTTAGCCAGCCAGCGATGGCGAGGTAAGGGCCAAAAGGTATTGCCTGGCCTTTGTCTTTCCCTTGAATGCTGAGCATCAGCACGCCGATAATGGCACCCACTAAAGAAGAAGCCAGTATAACCATAGGTAGATATTGCCAGCCAAGCCAGGCTCCTAAGGCTGCCAGCAGTTTGAAGTCCCCATAACCCATACCTTCTTTGCCGGTCAGCAGTTTGAAACCCCAATACACTGACCATAAACTCAGGTAACCGGCAATGGCACCAATAATGGCGTCGACGGGGGATACGAATAGCGATTGGGTACTGGCCAGTAGTCCAACCCAAAGTAGTGCCAGGGTTAACTGGTCTGGCAACAGCATTTTATCCAGGTCAATAAAGGTCATGGCGACCAATAGCCAAGTGAGCACTAATGCTGCCAAAAGTGGCCAGCCAAATCCAAGATGCCAGGCCATCCAGCCGGAAAGGAGCCCGGTCAATAGTTCTACTAAGGGATAGCGAGCTGAGATGGGGGTTTTACATTGGCTGCATTTGCCCCCAAGTAGCAACCAACTAAGTAGCGGAATATTTTCCCAGGCACGAATTTTATGGCCACACTTTGGACATTCGGAGTCAGGCTTAACCAGATTGTAAGGGGTAAGCACTTCGGCTTGTTCGGGATGAAAATAGCTTTGATATTCTTGCTTCCAGCCTCGCTCCATCATAATGGGTAAGCGGTGAATTACAACGTTGAGAAAACTACCCACCATCAAACCGATTAGCAGCACGAAGATAATCAAAAAAGTTGGGGAACTTTGCAGTAAAAGAACAATATCAGGCATGGGACTCTTATAATTATTGGCTAATTATCCGTTGTCAGAAAACTGGGAAAACCCCGTAGTTCCGACAGCCAGAAAAGTCTGTTGTCTTAATGATGTGAAGTCAACAGACTTTTCTTTGCTAAGGTAAGGTGTTAAACCACGTTACCCATCTGGAAGATTGGCAGGTACATTGCCACGATCAGACCACCGATAACTACACCTAGTACTGCCATAATCATAGGCTCCAGCAGGCTGGTTAAGCCGTCCACCATATCGTCAACTTCCCGCTCATAGATAGTGGCGATTTTGCCGAGCATCTCGTCTACGGCACCGGATTCTTCACCAATGGCAATCATTTGAGTGACCATATCAGGGAATACGTTAGTGGCACGCATTGATGTATGCATCGGCATACCGCCAGCGACCTCTTTACGGATATACAAAATGGCATCACGGAATACGGCATTACCTGAAGCGCCTGCTGCAGATTCCAAAGCGCCAATTAATGGAACGCCGGCAGCAAAGGTGGTCGATAGTGTGCGGGTAAAACGGGCGATGGAGGCTTTTTTTAGGATTTCGCCAATAACTGGAATTTTTAGGATCTTTTTATCCAACGAGTCACGCAAATCTTTGGATTTTTTGTACGCTCTGCCGAATAGTACAGCTGCAACAAATACCGCCCCAGCTATATATAAACCGTAGTCCTGAACAAATCTGGATATGCCTAAAACAAATTGGGTAAAAGCTGGGAGCTCGGCACCAAAGCTGGAAAAAATCTCTTCAAACTGCGGAACTACAAAGACCAATAAGATAGTGGTAACGATAAAAGCCACGACCACTACGGCGATAGGGTAGAACATGGCCTTTTTAATTTTAGATTTAAGGGCTTCGGCTTTCTCTTTATACGTAGCGATACGGTCGTAGATGGTTTCCAGTGCACCGGATTGTTCACCGGTCTCGACTAAATCACAGTAAAGGTCTTCAAATTGTTCGGGATGTTTGCGCAAGGCTTTTGATAGCGGGTTACCAGCTTTAACTTCATTACCTACTTCGGTAAGCATTTTGCGCATGCTGGCTTTAGCATGGCCTTGGGCAATCATATCTATGGTTTGAATCAGGGTAACACCCGCTGCGAGCATAGTGGCAATTTGACGGGATACCACACAGATATCGGCGGCATTTATCTTGTCACCACCGCCGAACAGTGGCTTGGCAAACTTCTTAACCTTGGTAGCCGAAATACCTTGTCTTCGAAGCAGATTTCGCGCTTCACTAATGGACTTTGCGCTTATCTCGCCTTTGACCTGCTGCCCTTTGCGGTTTTTCCCTTGCCAAACAAAGACATCTAAGGACTGTTCTTTTGCCATATATAGTACCCGACTTTTAGACAAAAAAGCCCAGTTAACCTGGGCTTTTTTATAAACTATGCAGTTTTAACGATTAGCACAAGCCGCCAGCGTTTGTGCAATCTTCAGTCCAAACCACTTGTCCATTAGATAATGAAGCGTTTAGGACATAAACTTGACCGTTCAGACCGTTAGTAGAAACCGCTGTTGCAGTTAAGGTACCAGCAGTTGCAGAACTCGGTAGCCACGTCATGCTTGCCAGAAGACCTTGTCCGGTAGTTATGTCAGCTGGCACACCATTCGTTCCTTGTGTGCACAGCGTCAGGTCGCCTTCGGTCTGAGCACATACTTCGATAGCTGACTTAAATCCAGAAGTTGCTAATGTTACTTCTGAGAAGCGTGCTTTTTGTGTATAAGTTTGATAAGCAGGCAGAGCGATTGCAGCCAGGATACCGATAATGGCTACAACGATCATCAATTCAATCAGGGTAAAACCCTTCTGGTTAGTTTGCTGTACTTTCATGGTTTATCTCCAATGCATTCCCGGAATGCTTTACGTTGCTGACTAAACAAGTAAGCCATTCACAGAATTCTGCAAGCTGGCTTGTTTTCCGATATCCAGTATAGGCAGGTTTGCTATGTGAACAAGTATAGGCATTAATACTCAAGTGTGGAACTTGGCGAACTTGTCTGCATCTGTACCATGCTCAATTTGTTTCAGTGACCAGGCGTAATGACAGATCAATTGCTTGTACATTTTTTGTCAAAGCCCCGCTGGATATATAATCCACACCGGTTTCAGCTAATTCAGCAAGACGCTCAATAGTGATGTTTCCCGATACTTCCAGCTTGGCTAGTCCTTGGTTAATCTGTACGGACTTGCGTATAGATTCAAGATCGAAGTTATCCAGCATAATAATATCTGCCCTTGCATCCAGCGCTTGTTGGAGTTCCTCAAGGTTTTCTACTTCCACCTCTACGGGCTTGTCCGGGTGCTGTTGGCGAGCTGCGTCGACGGCCTTTTTGATAGAGCCGCAGGCCAGAATATGATTTTCCTTGATAAGGAAAGCATCGAATAAACCGATACGATGATTTTTGCCGCCACCACAAGTAACCGCATACTTTTGTGCTGCTCGCAAACCCGGTAACGTTTTTCTGGTATCAAGAATTCGGGTTTGGGTATGCTTTAAAACCTCGGCGTACTGGGTTACCTGAGTAGCGGTGGCAGATAACGTTTGCAGAAAGTTTAGTGCGCTTCGCTCTCCGGTAAGGATGGCTCTGGCGGGACCTTTCAGTTCAAAAAGACAGGTATTGGCATCAACTTTATCGCCATCTTTAACATGCCAGGTCAGTTGCACCTCGCCACCCAACTGACGGAATACTTCATCGACCCAAGGCCTGCCTGCCACTGTACAGGGTTCACGACAGATTACCCGGCCTACAGCCTGTTGCTCTGCAGGAATCAGACTGGCAGTAATATCACCTTGCTCTGGAGCTTGGTAAGCCAAGTCTTCATTAAGTGCAGCCTTCACGTTATGGGTGATTTCTTGTTCGAGATTCAACATGTCATGTTCTCATTAAAAGCTGTAAGTCAGTGTCAGTACGTCTCCGGACTGGCTGAATTCAAGTTGATTAAGTGCGCTCATGCCCAGCAGTATCTCGTCAGACTGCATGCCGGGATTGATATTTGCGCTGATATTTCTAAGTTCAATATTACCAATTTGCACGCTGTCCAATTGGGTTGAGGCAACCTCGATACGCCCATTGGCGGTGCTGACTAAAAAGCGTTGGCCTGCTTTAAGTCCCAGTTTCTGGGCAAGATGCGAAGGTACTGAAACTTGTGTTGCACCTGTATCCAAAAGAAAAACCACGGGCTCTCCGTTTATCAAGCCACTGGTAACATAGTGTCCCTGGCGGTTACGTTTGAGTTTAACGCTGGTTTGGTTGCCTTGAACAACTGAGCTGGGGGCTTCGTTTGGATTAAACTGACGTGCCAGCTGTTTATCAAACAACAGGGTGAGTAAGCCGATTGCGCTCACCCAGGTCAGTATCCACATCCATCGTGCCATGCATTCTCCATCTGTTATCCAGATTTCAGGAGCGCTATAGTACCTAAAACCTCGTTGGAATTTCATCTATGTTCGACCCACAAGGTTGGTATCTTAAGGCACGCCATTGCCCTTCTTCCCATTGTAATGAGCGCCCACAGAAGATTCCGGCCAATTTGTTGGTGATTCACAACATATCGTTGCCTGCCGGGCAGTTCGGGCAGCCTCATATAGAGGCATTATTTAGTGGCACCCTGGATTGCGCATGCCATCCTGACTTTGAGAGCCTGCGGGAACTGAAAGTATCCAGTCACTTCGTTATTTATCGGGATGGCAGCATTGTGCAGCATGTGCCTATTGGGGAACGCGCCTGGCATGCCGGGAAATCAGTGTTCCAGGGCAGGGAGAATTGCAACGACTTTAGCATTGGTATTGAAATGGAAGGGACAGATTATCAGCCCTACGAATCTGACCAATATAATAGTCTGGTGGCTTTAACTCAGGCTATTATGTCGGTCTGTCCAGATATCAGCCTGGGGCGAATTGTCGGACATTGTGACATTGCTCCTGGCAGAAAAACTGACCCTGGCCCAGCTTTTGACTGGCAGAGGTACCGAGCGGCACTGAGGGAACTGAAATGACATTGATTAGTTTGCTACTGGTATTGGCCTTAGAAAGGTCTACACACAAAACCCGATATTGGCAGGCGGAATTTTATGTCGACCAATATCTCCAGTTTCTGCAAAACAAAAACTTAATAAGCGCACAGAGTAACCTGGCCAGTATGGCGGTTGCGATGGTGTTACCTGCATTAGTGGTGGGGCTGCTTCTATATAGTCTCGATGCCTTTTTGCTTGAGTTCATTGTTAACACAGCCATTTTAATGGTGTGTATTGGTTGTCCGTTGCTAAGGGAAAGCTACCGTGGCTACCTGCAGGCTGCCAGTCGCGGCGATACAGAAGCTACCCATTTGTATGCGGAGCAACTCGGTTATCCTTGTGACAGCAACAATAGCTTTGGCCAGTGCCTGGTTTGGATAAATTATCGCCACTATATTGCGGTCAGTCTTTGGTTTATTGCATTGGGTGGGGCAGGTGCGATGTTTTATGTGCTGACTCGCGCTGCGCTTGGATATTTATCTCAGCAGCAATCCGCGTTATTCCCTCAGTGGCAGAAGGTGATGGATGCCGTTGACTGGATACCGGCGAGGCTTTCCAGCCTGGGTTTGTTGGTGGTGGGGCACTTTTCTCGTGCGCTACCCGTTTGGCTGGGACATGCGTTTGACCTTCGAGGCTCGGCAAGAAGCCTGGTGACGGATGTGGCCGAGGCGGCAGAGTATGTGGAAGATGACAATGTTACCTGTACCGAAGCGCCTTGCACTATGGTAAGGCTGGTGAAGCGAAACATGATGTTCCTATTGGTTGTAGTGGCCGTCTTGACCCTTGGCGGGGTGATACGCTAGCACGTTTTCTGGCTGGTCACTATCGTCCAGCCAGCTCCTTTTAACCTTGTGATTTACTCAGTTATTGACAGCTCTGATCAGTTAACTATTAGCATTTTTTCTTTAGTATAAATTGGTCTTACCAATGTTGCTTAGCCAGTCAAATTGCTACTTCACCGCATTAATATTGAATAAAAGTATTAAACTGACAGGGTTAAAATCTTTGTTTTACCTGCCTGTGGTTTTGCACTATGCTTATAGGTTAATTGGTATTACCATTTTTGAATGAGTGTAATGCAACGAATTCGTACGACTAAATTATCCGATGTGATTATGGAACAACTGGAGTCCATGATCCTCGACGGCAAGCTCGCCCCTGGCGAGCGTTTGCCGTCTGAGCGTGATTTAGCCGAGCGTTTTGCCGTGTCCCGGCCCTCGTTGCGCGAAGCTATACAGAAGCTGGAAGTGAAAGGCTTAGTGGTACGTAAACAAGGTGGTGGCACCTTCGTGCAGACCAAGCTGGCACTTCTGGAAAACGCGCCTTTACTGGAGCTAATTGCCTCCAGGCCTGAATCCCAGTTTGATTTACTGGAGTTTCGTTTGGCACTGGAAGGCATGGCGGCCTATTACGCTGCATTGCGTGGCAATGAAGAGCAGATTGCCGCTATAAAGCAAGCTTATGATAGGGTCAGGCAAGCTCAGGATCGCGACAGACTGGATTTTGAAGCGCAGGCCCAAGGTCTGGCGAGTTTCTATCTGGAAGTCATTCAGGCCTCACACAACATGGTAATGCTACATATATTCCGGGGCTTACAGCCCTTGCTTAAGGATAACATCAGGCGAAACCTGGAAGTGCTGTCAACTTACCCTGAGGTAAGTGAGCAAATAGACAGGCAAAGGGTAAGAATACTGGATGCGATTGTCGCCAGTGATCCTGAACAGGCCAGGCTGGCCAGCAACGAGCATTTGGCCTTTATTGAAGAGACCCTGCTCGATATCAACCGGCAGAATACCAATATGCAACGCACCCTGCGTCGCATAGAAATGCCAGAATAAACAACAGAATGTCGGCGGATAAAGCGGTGTTTTGCACTATCTTTATCCACTAGCCCCATTCATCAATGAAAGGAAAGCGCTATGGCAGAACTGATTAAGCCAGACGTGGATCCCCAGGAAACACAAGAATGGCTTGAGGCACTCGAGGCGGTACTGGAAAACGAAGGTACTGAGCGAGCCCATTTCCTGCTTGAATCTCTGATTGAAAAAGCCCGTCGTAACGGTGCGTATTTGCCCTATACGGCGACAACCGCATACGTGAATACGATTCCGGCAGGCCAGGAGCCAACCATGCCGGGCGATCAGACTATCGAAGCCAGGATCCGCAGTGCCATTCGCTGGAATGCATTGATGATGGTGGTGCGGGCGTCTAAGAAAGATCTTGAGCTGGGCGGACATATCTCCAGTTTCGCGTCTTCAGCCATGTTATACGATGTGGGCTTTAACCACTTTTTCCGCGCCCCAAGTGATAGGGACGGTGGTGACTTCCTGTATATTCAGGGTCACGTGTCACCTGGTATCTATTCCCGCGCCTTTGTTGAAGGTCGTCTGAGTGAAGAAAAACTGGATCTGTTCCGTCAGGAAGCCGATGGTCAGGGCCTTTCTTCTTATCCTCACCCTAAATTAATGCCTGACTTCTGGCAGTTCCCTACCGTATCTATGGGACTGGGGCCAATGCAGGCGATCTATACTGCTCGCTTCCTTAAGTATCTGACCGATCGCGGCCTGAAAGATTGCTCCAACCAGCGCGTATGGTGCTTTATGGGCGACGGCGAATGTGATGAGCCAGAAAGCTTGGGTGCTATCGGCCTGGCTGCCCGCGAAGGCCTGGATAACCTGACCTTTGTTATCAACTGTAACCTGCAGCGTTTGGATGGGCCGGTACGTGGCAACGGCAAGATTGTTCAAGAGCTGGAAGGTACTTTCCGTGGCGCAGGTTGGGAAGTGTTCAAGGTTTTGTGGGGTCGCTATTGGGATCCGCTGTTTGCCCGTGACACTACAGGTAAACTGATTGACCTGATGAACGAAACCGTTGACGGTGAATACCAGAACTATAAAGCCAAAGGCGGCGCGTATACCCGCGAGAAGTTCTTTGGTAAGTACCCTGAGCTGAAGGAAATGGTTGCCAATATGTCAGATGAAGATATCTGGCGTTTGAACCGTGGTGGCCATGATCCGGTAAAAGTTTATGCTGCCTATAAGCGCGCCACCGAAACTAAAGGCCGTCCACAGGTAATCCTGGCTAAAACCGTTAAAGGTTATGGTATGGGGTCTGCTGGTGAAGGTAAGAATATTGCTCACCAGGTTAAGAAAATGGATATGGATGCGATTAAGCACTTCCGTGACCGTTTCAATATCCCGGTTTCCGACGATAAGCTGACCGACCTGCCATACTTCCGTTTCGCTGATGACAGTGCTGAAATGAAGTATCTGCGTGAGCGTCGTGAAGCGCTAAATGGCTTTATGCCAGTGCGCAAACCGCAAAGTGCAGAGAATCTGCCGGCGCCAGCCTTAAGTGCTTTTGATGCCATCATTAAAGGCTCCGGTGATCGCGAAATCTCTACCACTATGGCCTTTGTGCGTGTACTGACCGCTATGCTTAAAGACAAGCAGGTTGGCCAGCGTGTAGTGCCTATTATTCCGGATGAAGCCCGTACTTTTGGTATGGAAGGCTTGTTCCGTCAGGTTGGTATTTACTCGAGCCAGGGGCAGAAATACGAGCCTCAGGATGCCGATCAGGTCGCCTATTATCGTGAAGATAAGAAGGGCCAGGTATTGCAAGAAGGGATCAACGAGCTGGGTGCCATGGCATCCTGGTTGGCGGCAGGTACGTCCTACGCCAACAACGATTTGCCCATGATTCCAGTGTACATCTACTATTCTATGTTTGGTTTCCAACGTGTGGGTGACCTGGCATGGGCCGCAGGTGACAGCCAGTGTCGCGGTTTCCTGGTCGGCGGTACTGCCGGTCGTACCACGTTAAACGGAGAAGGCTTGCAGCACCAGGATGGCCACAGCCATATCCAGGCAGGCTGTATTCCTAACTGTATTACCTATGACCCAACTTACGGTTATGAAGTGGCTGTTATCGTGCAAGACGGTATGCGTCGTATGTTCGAAGAGCAGGAAAACGTCTTCTATTACCTGACCGTAATGAACGAGAACTATGTGCAACCGGCTATGCCGCAGGGTGTGGAAGAGGGCATTATTAAGGGTATCTACAAGCTTGAATCTGTGCAGGCAGAGAAGGCTAAGCACAGCGTCAAACTGCTAGGCTCTGGTACCATTTTGCTGCAAGTGCGCGAAGCGGCCCGTATTCTCAAAGAAGAATATGCCATCAGTTCCGACGTTTACAGTGTGCCGTCATTCAACGAACTGGCACGTGATGGTCTGGATTGCGAGCGCTTCAACATGCTGCACCCGCAAGCTGAAGAGAAAGTCGCATACATCACCCAAGTGCTGAATGCGGGTGTGGACGGCCCGACTATTGCCGCAACCGACTATATGAAGTCGTATGCTGATCAGGTTCGCGCGTTCGTTCCAGGCCAGTTCAAGGTGCTGGGTACAGATGGTTTCGGTCGTTCAGACAGCCGCGCCAATCTGCGTCGCCACTTTGAAGTGGACGCAGCCTATATCGTGGTGGCGAGTCTGCATGAACTGGCTAAAGCCGGTAAGCTTGAGCGTAAGGTAGTGAGCGAGGCTATTGCCAAGTTCGGTATTGACGCCGAGAAAATTAACCCGCTGTACGCCTGATAGGGAGGAAGAGCATGTCTAATTTGAAAGATGTCCTGGTTCCCGACGTCGGTGGGGATGAAGTTGAAGTTATTGAGATCTGTGTCGCCGTTGGCGACCAGATCGAAGCCGAACAGTCGCTGATTACGGTTGAAAGTGACAAGGCCAGTATGGATATTCCCGCGCCTTTTGCTGGTACGGTAAAAGAGATCCTGGTGAAGGTAGGCGATAAAGTCGGTCAGGATAAGCTAATCCTGAAAGTGGAAGCTGCCGATGCCGCTGCTGCGGTTGAAGCGCCTGTTGCCCAGGAGGCTCCTACTGCACCGGCCGCCAGTGCGCCTGCACCTCAAGCTGACACTCCCGCGACAGCTCCTGCAAGCGGCGCCAGCCAGATTATTGAAGTGACAGTACCGGATATTGGCGATGCCGCCGATGTGGATGTCATTGAAGTGCTGGTTGCTGTGGGTGACAAGGTTGAAGCCGAAACCGGTTTGATTACGCTGGAAACCGATAAAGCCACCATGGATGTGCCTGCGCCTAAAGCCGGTACGGTGAAAGAGCTGAAAATTAAAACCGGTGACAAAGTCTCCGAGGGCTCGTTGATTCTGCTGCTGGAAGTGGGTGTAAGCAGCAATGCTGAGGCGGCCCCGGCTGTTTCTGCTCCTGCAACTTCCGCTGAGGCTATGCCTGCCGCCGCGCCTGCGGGGCAGCCCGAAGTGAAGGAAGTGGTAGTACCGGATATCGGTGATGCCTCCGACGTGGATGTTATTGAGGTACTGGTTGCCGTAGGTGATAAGGTTGAAGCCGAAGCTGGCCTGATTACCCTCGAAACCGACAAGGCGACTATGGATGTGCCTGCGCCTTTTGCTGGTGTCATCAAAGAGCTGAAGATCAAAACGGGTGATAAGGTTAGCCAAGGTAGCTTGATTGCCCTGATTGAAACTGCGGGTTCTGCGCCTGCACAGCCAGCGCCAGCTAAACAGGAAGCCGCAGCGGCCCCTGCGCCCAGCGCAGCGCCAGCCAGCGCTTCGCGTCCACCGCCTGTACCGCATCACCCCAGTGCCGGTGAAATTAAATCATCCGGCAAGGTGCATGCTTCTCCGGCTGTGCGTCGTTTAGCTCGTGAGTTCGGTGTTGACCTGTCGTTGGTTAGCGGTACTGGCCCTAAGCGCCGTATCCTTAAAGAAGACGTGCAATCTTACGTGAAGTACGAGCTGTCGCGACCCAAAGCCAGTGTCGGCTCTGCGGTGGCCGCCGGCAGTGGTGGCTTGCAAGTCATTGCCCAGCCCAAGGTCGACTTTAGCAAGTTTGGTGAGGTGGAAGAGGTGGCACTGACGCGCATTCAGAAGCTATCTGGCCCTAACTTACATCGTAACTGGGTAACCATTCCGCATGTGACGCAGTTCGAAGAAGCGGATATCACTGAGCTGGAAGCCTTCCGTAAGGAACAAAACCTGCTGGCTGATAAGAAAAAGCTGGGTTTCAAGATTACGCCTTTGGTGTTTATCATGAAGGCCGTGGCAGATGCACTGAAAGCCTACCCGGTATTTAATAGTTCACTGTCTGAATCAGGTGAAAGCCTGATTATGAAAAAGTACATCCATATCGGTATTGCCGTTGATACGCC
Source organism: Bowmanella yangjiangensis (assembly GCF_017255015.1). Classification (GTDB taxonomy): domain Bacteria; phylum Pseudomonadota; class Gammaproteobacteria; order Enterobacterales; family Alteromonadaceae; genus Bowmanella; species Bowmanella yangjiangensis. The sequence goes on from NZ_JAFKCS010000001.1 coordinate 43,232, forward strand.
CAACGGGCTGGTAGTGCCGGTGGTACGTGATGTCAATAAGAAGGGCATTTATGAGCTCTCGCAAGAACTGATGGAAATCAGCATCAAAGCCCGTGACGGTAAGCTTAAAGCGGCCGATATGCAGGGTAGCTGCTTTACTATTTCCAGCTTGGGTGGCATTGGTGGTACGGCCTTTACGCCTATCGTCAACGCACCAGATGTAGCAATTCTTGGCGTGTCCAAGAGCGACATTAAGCCCAAGTGGAACGGTAAGGAATTTGAACCCAGGCTGATGCTGCCGTTATCACTGTCTTATGATCACCGCGTAATTGACGGCGCGTTGGCGGCACGTTTTGCCGTGCATTTAAGCAGTGTAATGGGCGATATCCGTCAGATGTTGCTGTAGTCGGGTTACCCGACCATGCTACCTGCGGTGTTGCACTAAAGTTTGACACCGCAGGTTTTGCCAAGCAGGGCCTGCGTAGGTATCATTCGCCGGTCTGCAAAGGATAGAACAACTTTTACCCCTGAACGATTGAGGTCACTAATGAGCGAGATTAAAACGCAACTGGTTGTGCTTGGTGCAGGACCGGGTGGTTACTCCGCCGCTTTCCGCGCGGCTGACTTAGGCATTGAAACTGTTATCGTCGACGCCCGTGAAACCCTGGGCGGCGTATGTCTTAACGTGGGCTGTATTCCTTCTAAAGCACTATTGCACGTTGCCAAAGTGATTGACGATGCGCGTGAAATGGCCGCCCATGGTGTGAGTTTCGGTGCGCCTCAAATCGATCTGGACAAAGTACGCGGATGGAAAGACAGCGTAGTTAGTCAGTTGACCAAAGGTCTGGCTGGCATGTCCAAAATGCGCAAAGTCCAACACGTTCAGGGTTATGGCAAATTCACCGGCAGCAACACTTTAGTGGTTGAAGGTAAAGATGGCAAAACCACCATCCAGTTTGACAACGCCATTATCGCTGCGGGTTCTGAGCCAGTATCTCTGCCATTCATTCCTAAAGACGATCCTCGCGTTATTGACTCTACCGGCGCACTGGAAATGAAAGACATCCCAGGCAAAATGCTGGTACTGGGCGGCGGTATCATAGGTCTGGAAATGGGCACTGTGTACAGAGCACTGGGTTCGCAGATAGATGTGGTTGAGTTCCTTGACCAATTGGTACCTGCAGCGGATAAAGACATCATCAAGGTTTACCAGAAGTACGTGAAAGACAAGTTCAACGTCATGCTGGAAACCAAAGTGACAGGTGTTGAAGCCAAAGACGATGGTTTGTACGTGAGTTTCGAAGGCAAGCAAGCCCCTGCCGAAGCCGTGCGTTACGACAAGGTGCTGGTGGCGGTTGGCCGTCGTCCTAACGGTGGTTTAGTGGATGCCGACAAAGCTGGCGTGAAAGTAGACGAACGTGGCTTTATCAGCGTAGACAAACAGATGAAGACCAACGTTAACCACATTTATGCCATTGGCGATTTGGTTGGTCAGCCTATGCTGGCGCACAAGGCCGTACATGAAGGTCATGTGGCTGCTGAAGTGATTGCTGGTAAGAAACACTACTTCGATCCGCGTTGCATTCCTTCTGTGGCTTATACCGATCCAGAAATTGCATGGGTAGGTTTGACCGAGAAAGAAGCTAAAGAGAAAGGCATCAACGTTGAAACCGCGACCTTCCCATGGGCTGCTTCTGGCCGCGCTATCGCTTCTGGCCGTACCGAAGGTATGACCAAAATGATCTTCGAAAAAGACAGCGGTCGCGTAGTAGGTGGTGCTATTGTGGGTATCAACGCCGGTGAAATGCTGGGCGAAATCGGTCTGGCCATCGAAATGGGCGCAGATGCTGAAGATGTAGCATTGACTATTCATGCTCACCCAACGCTGAATGAGTCTATTGGCCTGGCGTCTGAAATTTTCGAAGGCAGCATCACTGACTTGCCTAATCCAAAGGCGAAGAAGAAGTAATCGTCAGCATTGCTTTACTGTAAAAGGCGCCCTTGGGGCGCCTTTTTGCTTTCTTTGACTTTTAAATCCTTTCAATCCAGGTAAATTACGAGAACTAAAATAAGAAAGGAACATACATGAAGCCGTTTATTCCCGCTATTCTGGCGACCTCCATTTTGGCTGGCTGCTCGCAGCAAGCCGAGCAACCCACAGAGCGATCAATGCAAGCAGTTGAACCAAAGATTGAATATATAAAAACCAGGCAGTCCGATCAGGTGGATAGCTATTTTGATGTGCAAGTCCCTGATCCTTATCGCTGGCTGGAAGACGATCGCAGCGAAGAAACGGCTCAGTGGGTTAAAGCACAGAATGAGGTGACCTTCGGTTATCTGGAGCAGATCCCTTATCGTGATGAAATTAAACAGCGCATCACTAAGTTGTGGAACTACGAGCGGGTCGGCGCACCTTTTAAAGAAGGCGACTACACCTACTTCTTTAAAAACGACGGACTGCAGAATCAATCTGTGCTGTACCGCACTGACAGTCAGGGGCATACCGACGTATTTCTGGATCCTAATCAGTTCAGCGCGGATGGCACCACTTCATTAGCCGGCTTGAGCTTCTCCAAAGATGGCAGCAAATTAGCCTATTCCATATCCGAAGGTGGCAGTGACTGGCGTAAGGTTATCCTTATCGACACCGAAACTAAGGCGCAGTTGGAAGCACCTTTGGTAGACATTAAATTCAGTGGCATTGCCTGGTATGGCAATGAAGGTTTTTATTATTCCAGCTACGACAAACCCGATGGCAGCGAATTATCGGCGAAAACAGACCAGCATAAGCTTTACTACCATAAGCTGGGACAAGCGCAGACCGAAGACAGTGTGGTTTTCGGTGGCACTGATGCCGAGAAGCATCGTTATGTCGGCGCCTACGTGACAGAAGATGACAGATATCTGGTGGTGGAAGCCGCAGTATCTACTTCGGGCAATAAGTTATATATCCGTGATTTGAACAAGCCGGATGGCGAACTGGTAACAGTGCTGGATCATACGGATTCAGATACTTCGGTGTTGGAGAGCTTAGGTGACGAGTTGTTGCTGGTGACTAACCTCAACGCACCAAACAAGAAAGTCGTTAAAGTATCTGCCGCCAAGCCTGGGGTGGAAAACTGGCAGGATTTTATTGCCGAGACCGACAATGTACTGACCATCACTACTGGTGCGGGTTATTTGTATGCCGAGTACATGGTGGATGCTATCTCAAAAGTCATTCAGTACGACTATCAGGGCAAACAGGTACGTACTGTTGAGTTACCCGGTGTAGGCAGCGTGGGGGGCTTCAGTGCCAAGCAGGATGATAAGGTGGTGTATTTCACCTTTGGCAACTACACCATGCCAAATACTATCTTTGCCTTTACACCACAAACCGGTACCTCAGAAGTGTATTACCGACCCCAAGTGGCCTTTGACAGTGACGCCTATGAGTCTAAGCAGGTGTTCTATCATTCCAAAGACGGTACCAAAGTACCGATGATTATCACTTTTAAGAAAGGCACTAAACTGGATGGCACCAATCCCACCCAGCTATATGGTTACGGTGGCTTTAATGCCAGCATGACCCCAGGCTTTTCTTCTGCCTGGGCTGGCTGGTTGGACTTGGGCGGTGTTGTGGCCGTAGCTAACCTGCGTGGTGGCGGTGAATATGGCAAAGCCTGGCATAAAGCCGGCACCCAAATGCAAAAGCAAAATGTGTTTGATGATTTTATTGCTGCAGCCGAATACCTGATTGATAACAAATACACTGATTCCAGTCATTTGATGGTTCGCGGTGGCTCCAACGGTGGTTTGTTGGTTGGTGCGGTGATGACCCAACGTCCTGATTTGATGAAAGTGGCTATCCCGCAAGTGGGTGTAATGGATATGCTACGCTACCACACCTTTACCGCAGGAGCGGGGTGGGCTTATGACTACGGCACGGCCGAAGACAGCAAAGCCATGTTTGAATACCTCAAAGGTTATTCACCGGTGCATAATGTCAAAGCTGGCGTGCAGTATCCAGCCACCCTGGTCACCACCGGCGACCATGATGATCGCGTGGTACCGGCGCATTCCTTTAAGTTTGCCGCCGAGCTGCAGGCCAAGCAATCAGGTGCTAATCCAACGCTTATCCGCATTGAAACCAATGCTGGCCACGGTGCCGGTACACCCACAGCTAAGCAGATTGAACTATACGCAGACATGTATGCCTTTGCCCTTTACAATATGGGCATTCGCAAACTCTAAACAGCCTGAATAGGCTTTAAACGCGGCGGGCTATCGAGTCCGCCGTTTTTTTACCATGTTGTAATTTTATGAAATCTGCTACAGACTCAGACTAATGGTGCATTTGTAAAAGGTTTTAACAACTTGATGCGTGGTGTAGCTCCCGCTGCGGCTCTGCTTTTCACAATAAGCAACTTAGTCTGCAAGGACGCTTTCGCACAGGACGTCGAGGCGCTTTTTAATCTTACCTTCGATGAGTTGCTGGAACAGCAGGTCAGCATTTCGTCACGCGACGCTGTCGCGTTGGACGCCAGCCCTTCTACCGTTACCTTGTTTACCCGTCAGATGTTGGATCGTCTGGCTGTGTCTAATCTTTATGACTTACTTAACTATGTGCCTGGTTTTCAGGTGACCCGTGGGGACTGGGTAGGGGCCGTGCCCAAGGAACACGCCAGAGGTGTTTATCTGGATAACGGTTACGTGCTGTTTATGGTGGATGGGCAGAGAGTTAACGAAGTCTCGTTTGGCAAAGCCTCGGTGTATATGCCGTTTATTCCATTAAGTATTGCCGAGCGCGTTGAGGTTATCAGGGGACCTGGCTCAGCCTTGTATGGTAGCAATGCCTTTATGGGGGTGGTGAATCTTATCACCCGTAAACAAGACAATATGCTGGTGCCACGTATAGGTAACAGAGGCAGCCAGGCACTATCAGTGGCATATTTTCCTAACTGGTACGGATTGGACTGGCAGGTTTTACTGGATGTAGACCAGCAAGGACCAGCCAGCCACAGGTTTAACTATTCCCAGGTAAGGGATCCACGTCATTATGTTTTTGCCCAGTTGGGTGTGCAAGGTGAAATATGGCACCTAACGAGCCGCTATGCCAAGGCGAGGATGAACGGCTATATCAATCTTGGGGGCGCCAGTGAAGATAACCGTTATCAATCAGAGAACATTGGCATTGAAGGCGGTGTGACCTGGTGGCAGGGAGAACAAGGTACTCTGACCAGCACAGTGGATGTTAGTGAGCACCGAATTTCCAGTGCGGGTTTGTTACTAACTGCGGCGCAATCTGGCTTAGCTAACGATTTTTTTAATGGCCCTAATTGGGTCACACGCAATGTGCAATTCAGCACCGATTGGGTCAAACCTATCAACGATAATTGGGAATTAAGTGCAGGATTTGCCTGGCTGGACACTGAGCAAACTCAGGCAGGGGCCATGACCAGCCACTTATTAGATGGCGTTTTTTTATTAGAGGACCGCGCTTATCTTGGAGGGATCCGCAGCCTTGACCAGGTGGATGAATTTGATGCACTGCTGGCCAGCCAGGACTCCCGCAGTGGCTATGTACAACTTAAGTGGCAGGCCGCAGCAGATTGGTTAGTTTATCTGGGAAGCCGGGTGGACAGAGTTGAGCGCTTATCCACAAACTGGTCCCCCAGGCTGGCGCTTATTCATCAAGTAAATGCACAGCACAGTGTTCGTTTGCAATATGGCGAAGCCTTCCGCACTCCAACGATAAATGAGCTATTCTCCAGTGATGCGGTTACGCAAGGTAACCCAGAATTACAACAGGAAAAAATCGCTACCTTGGAAGCTATCTGGCGTTGGCAGGGAGAGCAGGCGCAACTGGAAACCGTATTGTTTCAGAATGATATGCGCGATTTTGTTAACAAGGTGGAGACGCAGCAGGACAGCCGTTTTTCCTTTGCTAATACCGGTCAGCATAGCATTCAGGGTATTGAGTCCAGTCTGAACATCAAGTTTGGCAGCCATTGGGAAACGCAAGTATCCTACACGCAGCTCTTTGATGAGCCTTTTAATACCAGTTTTAAGCGTTATGGGAATCTCAGACTGGGTTATCAGGATGAAATCTTCAGTCTCAATTGGGATCTGCTGTGGCGCACAAAAGTCTCTCAAGATACCTTTGTTCAGTCCGCATATGGGTTACTGAACTTTCAAGGGCGCTGGCAATGGCGGGAAAATCAGGCCTGGACTCTATCTGTGGTTAACTTATTGGATAAAGAATTCCAGGTTTATGAGCCCAGGCTGACCGGGTTAGCCATGCCTGGGGAGCGTCGTCAATTGATGTTGGGTTACCAATTATTGTTCTGAGTTAATTATCTACCATCACCGACAGTTTGGGTAACCCGGCTCTGGCAGCTTGATCGAGCACGCTCACTACAACGCCGTGCTTAGTCTCTTTATCGGCTTGAATCACCGCGTTTTCAGTGATGTTCTCGGCCAGAAAACTCTGAATATTCGCTTCAACGCGTTCTATATCAATCTGCCTGCCATTCATATACACAAAGCCGTTAGCATCTATTTTGATAGAGACGTTTTTACTCGGCTTGTTGCTCTTCTGTGCATCGTCGGGACGGTTGACTATCAAGCCTTTCTCTTTGACGAATGAGGTCGTCACTATAAAGAAGATCAGCATGATAAATACAATATCCAACATGGGGGTCATATCAATGTTGGCTTCTTCTGTTTCTCTGTTATGTTTTTTCTTCATGATTTCCCTCATGACGAAGCTGTCGCCTTCCTTCTGACAGATTCGCCTTAGATCACTATCATCCTTTCCCTATAGTCATCGAAAAATAGTTATTGTGCAAATATTCGACAGTTTATATTTGCTTAATCTGCACCTGAAAATAGCCAGAGCTAAAAGCTTGACCTTACCATAAGGTTAAGGTTTAGAGTTTATGGCACTTGGCAATGCCTCTGAGGTTGTTTACTCTTAACAACTTATGACAGTCCAAGTTGTCTGTTTTTTATAAACCGTTACGGGCTTGATACAAGAAATCCCAGTGAAACTACTTACTTGTCTGATACTTATCGCTACCCTGATGGTGGGCACCCACGTGCCAAGCCAGGGTGATGCGTTGGTATCCGCGCAGTCGCACCATATGCAAATGCAGCATGATTGTTGTGACGATGGTGAACACCTCGCCAGTATGGACAGGCAAGACAAGGTCTGTGGTGATGAATGTGGTCAGAGCGACTGTGCCACCCATTGTGTCAGTCATGGCGGTTTACTGGCCGGCTTGGTTAGCTCGCCGCCCTTGGCCACGCAGGAGCGTTTGAACCTGATTCCTGCTGAACTGCGTCGCCTGCCTTCGAATTTATTCCGTCCTCCTAACGCCTGAGTAAGCCCGATTCTTTCGTTTTTGCTTATTCAGGAGTTTTTATGAAACCTTTTATTTTTGCAGGTTTGCTTGGCACAGTATTGCTTAGCTCACCACTTGTAGCCCAACAAAACCAGGATCATAGTGCGCATCAAATGCCAACTCAGGCACAGCAAGATGCGGTGACTGGGGAAGTTCGTTATGTCTGTCCCATGCATAGCCATATTGTTAAAGACCATCCTGGCAACTGCCCAATATGTGGGATGGCGTTAGAGCCCGTCAGTCTGAATACCAATGCACAGCAGGATGGCCCGGTTATTCACGTCAGTGGTCAAATACAGCAGGCTATGTCAATTCGTACTCAAACTGTGCAAAGGGATGATATGTGGAAATATATCAAAACCTTAGGCACGGTTAGCTTTGATGAGTCGGCTATTTCCCATGTACACCCCCGGGTATCTGGATGGTTGGAAAAACTCACCGCTCATGCAGTGGGAGAACGGGTTGAAAAAGGTGAATTGTTGTTCACTTTGTATTCGCCGGAACTGGTAGTCGCGCAGGATGATTACTTGCAGGTGCTGAAAGGCGCGACGGGTTCTTCTCGTGATCGTTTAATCAAGCAAGCCAGACTGCGTTTGAATCTGCTTGGTATAGATGAAAAGGTGATTAGTGAGCTGGAGAAAAATGGTCAGTCGTTTTACACCGTGCCTTTTTACGCTCAGCAATCCGGTGTGCTAACAGCATTGAATGTGCGCCACGGTATGTATGTCACGCCTAATGTTGAGATGCTGTCAATCTCAGACCTGAAAAAGCTCTGGGTAATAGCTGATGTGTTCGAAAACCAGTTTGACTGGTTGAAGCTTGGTAAACCGGCCGAAGTCAGTCTGGCTGGGCTTGGCGTACATGGTATGGAAGTTAATATCGACTACATCTACCCACAGCTCGACCCTATTACCCGTAGCATGAAAGTGCGTTTGAGTCTGGATAATCCTCTGGAGCGCATTAAGCCGGGGATGACCGCTGAGGTGGCCATATTTGGTGGTCCGCTGCGTGATGTACTGGTGATGGATAAGCAAGCCTTGATTCAGACCGGGCAGGGTAGTCGCGTCATAGTCAAAACCGATGAACAGCAGTTTGCCGTGCGCAAAGTGCAAACCGGTATGCAGGCCAGGGGCAAGGTCGAAGTGCTGTCCGGGCTTACCGAAGGTGACGAAGTCGTGGTGTCCGGCCAGTTCTTGCTTGATTCCGAGGCCAGTCTGGCGGCTGGGCTGCAGCGTCTTGATGACGCCGGCCACAATCACTAGGAGGCCACATGCTTAGCAAACTGATAGAACTGGCAGTACGCCAGCGCATGCTGGTGCTGCTATTTAGCGCGCTGTTAGCTTTAGCGGGCTGGCAAGCCATGCGTGGCTTAAATGTTGACGCAATTCCTGACCTGTCGGATGTTCAGGTCATCATCAAAACCCCCTATCCAGGACAAAGCCCGGAGCTGGTCGAACAGCAGGTCACTTATCCACTGGCTAACGTGATGATGGCAGTACCCGGCGCCAGAACCGTGCGTGGTTTTTCCTTTTACGGTGATTCTTACCTGTATGTATTGTTTGAAGATGGTACAGACATCTACTGGGCACGTTCCAGGGTGCTGGAGTACCTGAATCAGGCTGCCAGTCAGCTCCCAGAAGGTGTACAACCACAATTAGGACCGGATGCTACCGGGGTGGGCTGGGTGTACCAATATGCGCTGGTGGATCATAGCGGTCAGTGGGATTTATCCGATCTGAAAAGCCTGCAAGACTGGTTTTTAAAGCAGGAACTGCAATCGGTCAGCGGGGTTTCTGAAGTTGCGACCGTAGGTGGCATGACCCGTACTTATCAGATTGTGCTCGATCCGCTAAAGCTGGCTGGTTACCAGATGTCGGTGGAGCAGGTCATTCAGGCGCTTAAGAATCACAACAGTGAAACCGGTGGCGCCTCGGTGGAGATGGCCGAAGCCGAATACATGATTCGGGTGCGTGGCTATCTGCAGACTATTGAGGATATTCAGAGTGTCCCCTTAGGTAAACGTAACGCCGGCAATGTGGCTTTGTATCTGAAGGATATCGCTGAAGTAAGATTAGGGCCACAGCTTAGGCGCGGTATTGCCGAACTGGATGGTAAAGGCGAAGTGGTCGGCGGCATTGTGGTGATGCGCAGCGGAGAGAATGCCCGCCAGGTTATCGACAAAGTGAAGCAGCGCCTGGAAGAACTAAAGAGCAGTCTGCCGGATGGGGTGGAAATTGTTCCTACCTACGACAGGGCTGATTTTATTCAGCGCGCGGTAGACAACCTGTCGGACAAATTGCTGATGGAAATGATTCTGGTGTCGCTGGTGCTGATGCTGTTCTTGTGGCACGTAGGCTCCATCATGGTGGCGGTACTGGTGTTGCCACTGGCATTGCTGGCCGCCTTCGGTCTGATGAGAATGCTGGATATTAGCGCCAATATCATGAGTTTGGGAGGAATCGCCATTGCCATAGGTGCGCTGGTGGATGCCGCCATCGTCATGATTGAAAATTTGCATAAGCATCTCGAACATTTCGAACATAAACAAGGGCGAAGGCCCAATAACACCGAGCATTGGCAATTGGTCAGCCAAGCGTGTAAGCAGGTGGGACCGGCACTGTTTATGTCTTTGCTGATTATCACCGCCAGTTTTTTCCCGGTTTTTGTGTTGGAAGGGCAAGAGAGCCGGTTATTCACGCCCCTGGCGTTGACCAAGTCCTTTGCTATGGCCGCTGCTGCTTTGTTGGCCGTGACCTTGGTGCCGGTTCTGATGGGATATTGGGTGCGGGGGAAAATCGTGCCTGAAAACAAAAATATCTTATCCCGCATCCTGATAGCCATGTATCGTCCGGTACTGACCAAAGCCCTGGCCTGGCCGAAGACCTGTTTGTTTATTGCCTTGCTGTTAATGCTCAGCGGTGCTTATCCATTGTCCAAACTGGGTAAGGAATTTATGCCGCAAATCGAAGAAGGTGATTTGCTGTATATGCCTACCACGCTGCCAGGTATCAGTGCCGGTAAGGCTGCCCAGCTATTACAACAAACCGACAGGCTGATTGCACAAGTCCCCGAGGTAAAAAGGGTGTTTGGCAAGATAGGGCGCGCCGAAACGGCTACCGATCCAGCGCCGCTGACTATGCTGGAAACCACGATTCAGCTCAAGCCTCGAGAGGAATGGCGTCCAGGTATGACGCTGGATAAAGTGATTGACGAGTTGCAGGCAACAGTGAAGTTTCCTGGCCTGACCAATGCGTGGGTACAGCCTATCAAGACGCGTATTGATATGCTCTCTACCGGTATAAAAACCCCCCTGGGGCTGAAAATTACCGGGCCTGAGCTGACCCAAATCGAATCCATAGGTCAGGATGTTGAGCGTTTGCTGAACCAACTATCTGCTACTCGTTCTGTATATTCCGAGCGGGTAGCGGCAGGGCGTTATCTGGATATAGAACCTGATTTTAAAGCCTTGGGCGAGTATGGTATCAGTTTGTCGCAACTGCAAAGCATCATACGTCAGGCTGTCGGCGGTGCTAAGGTCACGGATATGGTCATAGGTAACGAGCGCTACCCGGTTAACGTGCGTATCGATGCGCAGTACCGTGAAGACCTGGATGCTTTAGCCAGCTTGCCGATCAGCACGGCTCAGGGGGTATTTGTACCGCTTTCAGCCCTGGCCAATCTGCATCTCAAAGATGGCCCGGCCATGATTAAAAGCGAAAATGCACGCCAGGTGGGGTGGGTGTTTGTGGATATTCAGGATTTGTCTGTAGGAGAATACCTGAATCAAGCCAAAGCTTTGTTGGATAACGAGCTGACACTGCCGCCACGCTATGCGGTACAGTGGTCGGGGCAATATGAATCAATTAAACGGGTAGAGACTAAGCTGATTCAACTGGTACCCTTAACGCTGTTGCTTTGCTTGGTGTTGTTGTACTTTACCCTGTCAAGTTGGCGGCAAAGCCTGGTGGTGATGCTCACTCTGCCTATTGGTCTCAGTGGCAGTCTATGGTTGATTTGGTTGCTGGGATTTAACATGTCTATCGCGGTAATTGTGGGAATGATCGCATTGGCCGGAGTAGCGGCCGAGTTTGGTGTGGTAATGTATCTGTACTTGAACCATGCCTGGCAGGATGCCGACAGCCGGGATAACCAGGGGCTTTATCGGGCAACGGTATCAGGCGCTGTGCAGCGTATCCGTCCCAAAGCCATGACAGTGATTACCGTGCTGGCAAGTTTGCTGCCGATTATGCTGACACAGGGCACCGGTCATGAGGTAATGCAGCGTATTGCCGCCCCAATGTTAGGTGGCATGGTACTGGCGCCGTTCGTTTCGCTCTTTGTGATTCCGGTAATTTTTTATATGCTGGAACGCAGGCGCCACAACGTAACCGATACTGAGTGCAACAATTAGAGTTTTTTGACATTCCCAGTCCCTGCATTGGCGTATGCCAAAGCGGGGACAAGGGGTATTGCATTGGCTGCTTCAGGAGTCGTGAAGAGCGTCTTTATTGGCATCAGGTGGATGCCGATGTAAAACGTAAAATTATCCGCGCTTGCCAAATGCGGAAACGCCGTGCGATGTCTGCTGCACAGGCTGGCAAGGGGGGAGAGAAGCCAGATCAACAACTATTGGATTTTGACGAGGACCCGTTCTGATGCGCGCTACCGATTTAGCCAGATACGCCAGCCAATCTTTTGCCTTACCGGACACTTGTAGCCGGATTAGGGCATTGCTGGATGATGTCAGTGCTGATTCGGCAGACATCGCCGACGTTATTGCGTTGGACCCTTCCTTAAGTTCCAAGTTGCTGAAGTTGGCCAACAGTGCGCTGTTTCGCTTCCCCGCGCAGATTAATTCCATTCCCAAAGCTGTCGGTATTATCGGTGGTGAGGCTTTGTACAACCTGGCCCTGGCAGAAACCGCCACTTCGGCGTTTCGGCATTTCTCCAGTGAAGCGATTAATCTGCGCCGTTTCTGGCAGCAGAGTGTGTATTGTGGACTACTGGCTAAACATCTGGCTAAAACAGCCAAAATTCGTGCCAGCGAGCAGTACTTTGTGATGGGATTGCTGCATCAGTTCAGCGAATTGGTTGTAGCCAGCAAAGACGCCAGTCTGGCGCACCAATGTGAGGTGTTTGAAGCCGGGCAACTACCCTGGCAACGTCAGGAACAAGTGCTGGGTTTTACCTATGCACAATGCTCTGGGTTGATTCTACAGCAGTGGCATTTGCCAGAACAGTTTTGCTACGTGATCAGCAATGTGCACAAAGAGATTCATGCCAAAGACGGTAAAGACATTGCCATCGGCCAATTGGCAGTGCGTTTGGCTTTGCATATGGTGGACGACAGATACTGTCTGGATACGCTGCTATCACCACTGGCAATGAAAAAGCTCAAGCTGGCTGAGGAAGATGTTCAGGACGTGATTAAATTTACCAGAATGGATGCCCAAAAACTGCTGGCGATGATGAATCCCGAGTTGTTTTAAAAGTTTGCGGCGTTTTCAGCAGGGATAAGCTATGCGTATTAACAATTTTATCTGCATTTTGCTCGTACTTGTGCTGTGTGGGTGCCAGTCATCGCCAGTGACAGAGTATCAGGCTCCGGTTTACCAGAGCTTTTTGCCAACAAATTGGCCGACAGACGAGCAGGCCTCCGAAGAACATGCTGAAGCAGATTTATTCGCATTATCAGATGCTCAAAAGCAACACTTTCTGGCGTATTTCCACGCCCCCGAAAATGCAAAGCACCAACCTCATTGGCGTCTGGCTAATTTTCTTGAGAACAAACTGGGTAATTTTGATTACCGCGGCGATACCTATACAGCGCAACAAGCAATGGCCAGTAATTCCGGGAATTGTTTGTCGTTAGCGCTAATTACCGGCGCATTAGCAAAAGTTGTTGGGTTGAAAATTGAGTTTCAGCAAGTTGAAGCCGCACCCGTTTACCGACTTGAAACGGATCTCTTAATACTGTCTCGCCATGTGCGCAGCAAAGTGTATGACCCGGACTTTATTCTAGAAAAGCAGATGATCTATCTGAGTAAGCCCGCGGTCTTGATTGACTATTTACCAAGGTCGGGTGACAGATATGGAAAACGTGTGACAGAACAAGATGTTATTGCCATGTATTATCAGAACCTGGCGGCCGAAGCTCTGATAGAAAATGATTTAATCAAAGCGCACGGTTGGATCCGACTGGCACTGGCGCAAAATGAGTTGAATCCGTCCAGTTTAGCTACCCTGGCGGTGATTTATGCCCGAGGGGGCCACAAGCAGCAGGCAGAACAAGTTTATCTTTATGCTATGGAGCGGGACGTCAGGTCTTTGGAGTTATTAGATAATTATCGCCAGTTGCTGACTAAGCAGGGAAGAAATAAAGAGGCGGCACAAGTAGCGAAAAAATTAGGCAACACGCAGGACAATAATCCCTATCGGTGGCTTAAGCTAGCAGAACAAAGTTTTGCCGAAGGAAACTTTGAAACCTCAGTAAGCTATTACCGTAAAGCCGATAACATTGCGCCTTATCTGGAAGAAGTCCATTTAGGCTTTGCAAAAGCCTATTTTAAACTTGGCAAAATTGAAGCGGCCGCAAAAGCTCTGGAGAAAGCCATTGAGCTAAGCTACCGCGCCAAAGAGAAGCGTCTTTACGAAGCTAAGTTGGCAACCTTACGTGCTATTCATAGTGAAATGGAAAGCGATGCCAATTGAGAACTATTCCCATCTTATTCACCTTGTTTATTAAATTTTAATCAACATCACTGAAATTTATACTGGTTATAAGTGAACTAAAGGTTGGGCAAATTTAAATCTTCATACTAAACCCTTATACTTGTCGGGTTTTAATGTTCCTGCCGCAAACTGGGCAACCAGTCATTTGGGCAGCTAACTCAAGAAGAGGACCAAACTGTGTTAGAAGCATATCGTCAACACGTAGCAGAACGTGCCGCTGAAGGTGTCCCGCCAAAGCCTCTGAGCGCCGAACAGGTAGCTGAGCTGGTTGAACTGTTAAAGAATCCCCCTACCGGTGAAGAAGCCTTCCTGGTTGAACTGATTTCCGAGCGTGTGCCTCCCGGTGTGGATGAAGCGGCATACGTTAAAGCCGGTTTCCTGACCGCTATTGTTAAAGGTGAGGTCAGCTCGCCACTGATCAGTAAAGATGCTGCGGTACAACTGCTGGGCAATATGCACGGTGGGTATAACATTGTAACGTTGGTAGAGCTGTTGGATGACAGCGAACTGGCCGAGCAAGCTGCAGAAGAGCTGAAGCACACCCTGCTGATGTTTGATGCATTCCATGATGTGGAAGAAAAGGCAAAGGCTGGTAACGCCTATGCTAAAGATGTGATGCAGTCCTGGGCAGAAGGCGAGTGGTTTACCAGCCGCCCTGAGATCCCTGAGAAGATTACCGCGACAGTATTTAAAGTGACAGGTGAGACCAATACCGACGATCTGTCCCCTGCACCTGATGCTTGGTCACGTCCAGATATTCCTTTGCATGCGCGCGCCATGTACAAGATGACCCGTGATGGCCTGACGCCGGAAAAGCACGGTGAAGTTGGTCCACTGGCACAAATCGAAGAGATTAAAGCCAAAGGCCACCAGGTGGCTTTCGTGGGTGATGTCGTTGGTACTGGCTCTTCACGTAAGTCCGCGACTAACTCGGTATTGTGGTTCTTCGGTGAAGATCTGCCGGGTGTACCCAACAAACGTGGAGGTGGTATCTGTATCGGCGGTAAGGTTGCGCCTATCTTCTTTAACACCATGGAAGATGCCGGTGCATTGGTATTCGAAGCCGATGTCGACAACATGAACATGGGGGATGTGATCAACATCTATCCATTGGAAGGCAAAATTGAAAATGCCGAAACGGGTGCCGTGCTGGCCCAGTACGAGTACAAGTCACGTGTGATCCTGGATGAAGTGCGCGCCGGTGGCCGTATTAACCTGATCATCGGTCGTGGTCTGACGCAAAAAGCCCGTGAATCATTGGGACTGGGTAAAACCGACCTGTTTATGACCCCTGACCAGCCTGTCGACACAGGTAAAGGCTTCACACTGGCACAGAAAATGGTTGGCCGTGCTTGTGGCGTTGAGGGCATTCGCCCTGGTACTTACTGTGAGCCTAAGATGACCACAGTAGGTTCTCAGGACACCACAGGTCCA
>NZ_JAFKCS010000001.1:58771-501290 GCF_017255015.1 Bowmanella yangjiangensis
CCAATGACCCGTGATGAACTGAAAGACCTGGCTTGTCTTGGCTTCTCTGCCGATTTGACCATGCAGTCATTCTGTCACACTGCGGCCTATCCTAAGCCAGTTGATATTGAAACTCAGCATACCCTGCCAGACTTCATTATGAACCGTGGTGGTGTATCGCTGCGCCCTGGTGACGGTATTATTCACAGCTGGCTGAACCGTATGTTGTTGCCCGATACCGTAGGTACAGGTGGCGACTCGCATACTCGTTTCCCCATTGGTATTTCCTTCCCGGCCGGTTCTGGTTTGGTGGCTTTCGCGGCCGCTACCGGCGTTATGCCTTTGGATATGCCTGAGTCAGTGCTGGTACGTTTTAAAGGTAAGATGCAGCCTGGTATCACTCTGCGTGATCTGGTGCATGCCATCCCACTTTACGGTATTAAGCAAGGCCTGTTGACCGTTGCCAAGAAAGGTAAAGTGAATGCCTTCTCTGGTCGTATTCTGGAAATTGAAGGTCTGGAAGATTTGACTGTTGAGCAGGCATTTGAACTGTCTGATGCTTCTGCTGAGCGTTCAGCAGCGGGTTGTACCATCAAGCTGTCTCCAGAGTCTATTGCTGAGTACCTGAACTCCAATATCACTATGCTGCGCTGGATGATCAGCCAAGGTTACGGTGATCCTCGTACCCTTGAGCGTCGTGCACGTAAGATGGAAGAGTGGTTGGCTAAACCTGAACTGATGCAAGCTGATGCAGACGCGGAATACGCTGAAATCATCGAAATCGATCTGGCTGATATCAAAGAGCCAATCGTCTGCTGCCCCAATGACCCGGATGACGCTAAGACCCTGTCTGACGTAGCTGGCGACAAGGTCGATGAAGTCTTTATCGGTTCTTGTATGACTAACATCGGCCACTTCCGTGCCGCCGGTAAGTTACTGGAGCAGAACAAAGAAGCCCTGACCACACGTCTGTGGATGTCACCACCGACTAAGATGGATCAGGCGCAGCTAATGGAAGAAGGTTACTACAACATTTATGGCCGTGCCGGTGTGCGCACCGAAATGCCAGGATGTTCACTGTGCATGGGTAACCAGGCACGTGTAGCCGCTGGCAGCACTGTGTTGTCTACTTCTACCCGTAACTTCCCCAACCGTTTGGGTGACGGTGCCAATGTGTACCTGACCTCTGCGGAGCTGGCGGCAGTGGGTGCTATTCTGGGTCGTATCCCGACCACCGAAGAGTATCTGCAATACGCCAGTAAGATCGATTCTATGGCCGGTGATATCTACCGTTACCTGAACTTCGATCGTATGGATGAGTTCAAGCAAGCTGAGCAAAAAGCTAAGGCAGAAATCATTCCTACTTTGAATGTAGCCTGATAGCTGACTAAGCATTGAAAAGCCGGGACTTGTCCCGGCTTTTTTATGCTTAGGATGAGCGGTATGGCGCGGTGGCTTGGATGCCAAAGAGCGCCGATGTCCAAGGATGGACGGGCAGATAATTATAAGCTACCTCCCTGTAGCTTACCTGCTTCGCAGGCCAGCTAAAGCTGTTCCATAGCCTTCCTTACGCTATGGTGCTCCTCGGCTTTGTCTCCTGAGTCGCTCTACCTCCTCCGTCCGTGGAGTCGCGCATTTTCGGCACTTTCGTTATCCCTTCTTAGCACACTGGGACCCACAGGTTTTCCTTGTTCGTCACAGAGCAGTGCAGTTAAATTCATGCACTATATTGGTGCGAAAATTTGACTACTGCTTTAGCCTATTCAACTTTTTTGACAACCAAGCTGTTGTTATTTGTCATGTTTCTGCCATCTGCCCAACGTTTAATGGTAACTGGCGTAGATAATGCTAAAAATAGTAGTGAAGTCACGGCGAAAATACCGCCTTAAGGTAAGAAAACACCTGAAAAGTAGAATTTCCATTTAGATGAGCGCACTGAAGGACTAAGCATGAACATAGACGATCGCATTCCCAGGGACAGACGCAATGATTACAGCCGGGAGATGGCCGACAAACGCCGTAGTTTTCTTGCTGATAAAACCGGGGAGACACTGGAATACACAGGTCAATTCACTATTGATCCTGGTGTATTGCCAGGCAATATCGAGAATTTTATCGGTATAGTACAGATGCCGGTGGGTATTGCCGGACCCGTACAAATAAACGGTGAGTATGCTCAGGGGCAATTTTATGTGCCTTTGGCAACCACCGAAGGTACTCTGGTTGCCAGTTATAGCCGTGGTATGCGGGTGATCAATGAGTGTGGTGGCGTGACAACCACAGTCGTCGAACAGTTTATGCAGCGTGCGCCAGCCTTTTTATTTGAAAATGCCCGTCAGGCTCGCGACTTTGGCCAATGGGTTAGTGCCAATTTTGCCACTATTGCCGAAGTGGCAGAAAGCACCAGCAGTATTGCCAAACTGCAACATATCGAACAGTGGTCGGTGGCCAAAATGCGCTACCTGAGGTTTAACTACACCACCGGCGATGCTGCCGGACAGAACATGGTGAGCAAAGCCACGCTGGCCGCCAGTGAATGGATCAAACAACATTCTCCTATCCCCTGCGATTACCTGCTGTCGGGCAATATGGATACCGATAAGAAACACTCGCAATTGAATATGATCCACTCCAGAGGGCGGCGGGTGATTGCCGAGATTGTGCTGAAAAAAGAGGTGCTGCGTAAGATTATGCACGTAGATAGCCGGATGATGGCCAAGGCCGCCGTTTTGTCTAATGTGGGTGCCCGGATTGCCGGGGCTGCCTATAACGGTCCCCATTCAGCCAACGGTATTGCCTCTTTGTTTATTGCCACCGGGCAGGATGAAGCCAATGTGGTGGAGTCTCACGCCGGTCATATGTCCCATGAGTTACTGGAAAACGACGATCTGTATTTGTCGGTGACGTTACCTTCGTTAATTGTTGCCACTTATGGCGGCGGGACTGGGCTACCAACCCAAAAAGAGTGCCTGAATTTATTGGGATGCTACGGTAAAGGCAAGGCCAACAAGTTTGCCGAGATTGTCGCCGCGACTGTACTGGCGGGTGATATTTCGCTGGCTTGTGCGGTGATCGCCGGCCACTGGGTTAGCAGTCATGACAGATTAGGGCGTAACAGGCCCTAATCTGCTAACGAGTTATACTTGATAGCAATATGAAACGCGGAATGTAAGTATGCTGGAGCACGGTACTTTTACCCTTAACCTGAAAGGCCGGGTATTACATACCTTTCCTATGGGCAGTTTTAACCGACAAGGCTTGGTGAAATATCGCCAAGCCTTGCTGGCCGCAGTAGTTGGAAAGAGTAACTGGGTACTGTATGAACACGCTGGCAATGGCGCTGCCCTCACCAATGATGCCTTGCCAGAGCTAATCGCCACTTATTGCTTGGCGCAATCGGCTGGATGTATTGGCATCGCTTGTGAGGTCGGGCCGTTGTTTATGGATTTAATCAACAGTGCAGCAAAGGGAAAGGTACATATTCCCCTGCTGTTGTCCGAGCATAGTACTGACCTGGACGACTTTATCAGCCACTTACCCTAATCGTTGCATCGCGTCTTATGTGCCGCTAACGTGTTACCTCGTTTATTTATTTGGAAATTGGCATGCGTTTGATACTGATATTGTGCGGTCTGAGTCTGGCCCCGCTTCTGGCTATGGCCGGTGAATCCTTGTTTGGTCAGGTACAGGTATCGGTGGCTGACAAGCAGTTATCGTTGGAACTAGCGCAAAGTTATGAGGCCAGAGCTCGAGGCTTGATGCATCGAGAGCATCTTTGCAGCGATTGCGGCATGCTGTTTGAGTATACCGAGCCACGGGTAATCAGCATGTGGATGAAGAATACCCTGATCCCATTGGACGTAGCTTTTGTCGATAAGCAAGGCAGAATCTTAGTTATCAAGCCTATGCAGCCCCATGATTTGACTCCGGTTGATTCTGAACAACCTGCCAGTTACGCATGGGAAATGAATCAGGGCTGGTTCGCCCAAAATGGCATTCAAGCCGGGGATCAAGTGTCGTTCAAAGTACAGAATAACTAACCCGGCTGGTCGTAGTAGTGTATTTCTGGAATCTCTTGTAGAGTCTCGATTTCGGGTATCTAAACAAAAACAAAAGGAAAATTATCATGTCAGACTCACTTCCCACTGAATCCAGTGAAGTTAGCCAGGATTCTAAGAATCTGGCCTTATTGTTGTGGATCGGCACTATCTTTTTTGGCTTTATTCCGGGATTGGTGTTTTATCTGGTAAAGAAAGACGATGCCTATGTACTGGATCAATCTAAAGAAGCCTTGAACTGGTCCATTACGGCTATTTTTGCCTATATTGCCGCATTGATCCTGACCGTGATCCTGATTGGTGCATTACTGCTTCCTGTGATTGGCCTTGTGCACCTGATTTTCTGTATTTTGGGTGCGGTAGCGGTATCCAGTGGTAAGGAGTTCCGCGTACCTTTCGCTATCCGTCTGCTTAAATAGCTATGCCCGTCCGGCTAAACGCGCACAATAGTGCCCTGATACTGATTGATGTACAGGGCAAACTGGCGCGCATGATGCCGGACGTATCCGGTTTGTTGGCCCGCATAGGTGCTTTGCTGCAAGCGGCTGACAAGCTGGGTGTCCCTATCATCTGGTTGGAACAAAACCCGCAAGGCTTAGGTGCAACCTTGCCCGAACTCAGTGCCTTATTGGCGGGGCGTCAACCTATCATAAAACAGCATTTCGATGCCTGCGCTGAACCTGAATTTCACCAGTGTTTATCTGAGTTAACTGCCGAACATCTGGTGGTGTGTGGTATTGAGGCGCATGTCTGTGTTTATCAAACAGCCATGGGGCTATTGGCGTTGGGTAAGCAGGTGCATGTGCCGGTTGATGCAGTTGCTTCGCGCTATGACGAAGCCAGACAACTGGCTGTAACGCGGTTGGCACAAGAAGGGGCCAGACTCAGCAACAGCGATATGCTGTTGTTTGAATGGCTGGGCAGTGCCAAACATCCTGAATTCAAATCTGTGCTCGAACTGATCAAGGGCTTAAGCCATTGATAAGGTGCAAGGTGCAATACAAATATCTAGCTGCCTTGGCATTTTCCTCTCTGACACTAAACCCCTTCTAATCGCTTCTGACCTTTTCCCACACCGGCAAAAATATTTATTGTCGGTGGTGTCCGCTTTTTTCACCTAAGCACGATCTATCCCTGTTACAACCAAAAAAGGGACTAGAACATGAAAGCTTATCAAACTCTTGCCATCTCTCTTTGCTGCTTAAGCAGTAGCGCTTTTGCTGATATTCAGGCGGTATATGATTTCGCCGGGCAACAAATGGATATCGTGGTAAAGAACGACCAGCAAATGCGCATGAATTTTGCGCAAGGTCAGTTTTTATTGCGTCAGGGCGACGATGTATACAGTGTCAGTGGCGACCCCAAACAAGGCTATATCGCCATATCACTTAAGGACATAGCCGGTGTGGCTTTCGGCGGTCAAACTGCGGAAGCCGCTGCCACTGAGATGAAACCCGAGATTGTAAATACCGGTAAAACCGAGAAAGTCGCGGGTTTCCCCGGCAATATCTTTATTGCCACCTATATGCAAAACGGCAAGAAGGTGCGCTCAGAGATGGTGTTGTCCAAAGATGCCCGTCTGATTGAGATTCGTCGTGCGCTGCTGGATATGACCGCCAAGTGGGCCAGTATGGTGGGGGCCGATGGTGCGCTGCCCAAGCAGTTTGCCCAAATGGAAAAGCAGCTCGACGGCTATGGAGGTTTGCTAAGGCTCGACGATGACATGCGCCTACTGAAGGTCAACAAGGTGAGTAAAGGCGCCGACTACTATTCCCTGCCTGCTAATACCCGTATCCAGGATCTGTCGATGGTCTCGGGCATGCTCGGCGGTACCAAAAACATGAATTGTGAAGGAGAAGCCGCAGAGTATAACCCGCTGTGTTTGATGCAAGAGGCGACCGGTGAGGCGGTAGATGAAAGCAAAAACGAAGCGAAGCAAGAAGCCAAAGAAAAGGTCAAGGAAAAAGTAAAAGGTTTCCTCAAAGACCTGTTCTAAGGAAGAGAAGATGCGCGCAGTTAGCCTTGTCTTTGTTTCGCTGCTTGCTTGGTCAAACCTGAGTTTGGCCACGGAGCGTTGCCCCAGCAGTTTTACCGGCAAAAATGCTCCAATACTTGAGCCCGGCGAGGTGATTGGTAGTGTGGATGTGCCAGTATCTGAACCTGAGCAATTGTTTGCCTGGGTAAAAGCGCAACAAGGCGAAGGCTATCTGCTACCCCTTGAAGGCAATGCGGATGCCCTGCGTTTTAATTTGCTTTGGCATCCGGATACGCCCTGGCAAGGCGGGCGGGCCGACATCATTCTCACCGATGGTGAATGGGCCTGCCCTGCGGTTGGTGTAACTATTGCTCCCCTGCAACGTGCTGATGGGGCCTTAGATGCGTTGTTGGCCCTGCTCACCCAGGGATTGGAAAATGAAGCCTTGCCACTGGGTAAAAATGTCGACAGCCTGCGCGAGCAGGAGGATGGCGATATTCCCGCCTTGCAGATTTTATCGGCTTTTTCTCTGTCACTGGCCGATGACGCCGATCCCCAGAGTTTTGCCAATCTGTTGGCGAGCATGCGTGCCGACCCCGAGCAGAGTGAATCGCTGGCACTGATGGAGGCGCTGTTAGCCGCTACCGGGCTGCTGGAAACTATGTATGAAGATTTGGCGAGCCGAGCGGCGGCAGTGCGAATGCCAGACGACACGGAGCCGCTACCTCCACAAACACAGCTTTTACGTATGCTGGAAAAATCTCAGCATGGCAGTGAGATGGCGCTAGTGCCGTTGATATATCAGCCAGCATCCGAACAAGCTGGGCCATTTCTGCCCGTCGGCTCTACCAGCAAAGGGCCTGCCCCGTCGTTTAACTTTTCGGTGTTTCCTGATGCTAAGTCCTTATCTGAGGCTATGTATGGACAGTTTCACTCTGAAACTGGCTTATTGCCGGATGTGCAGATTTACCGTGATGCAGCTGGTGCCTTATTTACAGCGGGTAATGCCTTGGCCACGGTGGCGGGCAATAAGAAGCTGGGTAAGGTTTACGATTATGCCGGGCAGGGCTTATTCATATGGACCATATTTGACAAGCTGCGAGACGGCCTTTACCCACATAAATTGCTGGACATGAAAATTGCCGCGTCCAACGACCTTATTTATGTGCATACCAAGCCGGACGGTGGCGTGGTAAACGCGATTTGGGTTACACCAAGAGCCAAAGGGCTGGACATGAGCAAAATCGCCCTGGATTTTGTTTTACAGTATCTACCGGTCAATAAGCTGGCCAGCACCCGCACTGGGTCGGCTGCGAGTCTGGCAAGAAACAATTTTGGACGTCAGCTAGGTGCGGAGGCACAAAGTCAGTTTCAAAAGTCGTTGTATAAAGCACAGCGTAACGACGGGCTGCTGGAAGGTCTGTTAGATACCTCCAAATGGACAATATTAGGCAAAATTATTGAAAAACTGCCAGGTAATGGCGTGATCCCACCTTTTGATTATCCGCCGGTCAATATTTATCAGCGAGGTTACGTTGACCTCAAGCTGTCCAGAACTGGCGTTGTTGAGGTGGATTTTCCCGAAGATGGGCTGATGATCTATCGCGCCGTGGCTGCGGGGCGTGTGCTGCTTAACGCTTATACCCGTTCGGGAAAGTTCGGCAATACCAACGCCACGGCAGAATATGAAGTGCGGGTAAGAGAAAGTCAGGGTCTGCATATCAACCCTGGCAACCCAGTGGTGATGCCTGGTGAAACTATCCGGCTGTTTATTGCCTGGGGAGGCGAAGAGACCAGCTTACCGCCGCAGTTTGTCATTGATTTTCAAACCAGTCAGCCAACTCATCAATACAAGTTGTCCAGTACGCCAACACGCATGAACGTCAATGGATATGCACAGTGGGTTTATACCCTGGATGTGTCCACCAAGGCCAATGAACAACTTTTTCCTATCCATGTGTCTGCCTGGCTCAAAGAGCGCCCCGACATTAAGACGCAGGCCCGCATTGATCCAACCACAATTGTGCCGGGGGAAGGCTGCATTGAGCCAGACAGTACAGTGACTTTTCGGGTACCGGTGAGCGGCGGTAAAGTCATGCAGGGATTGAGTTGGCGGGTGCTGGAGGGGCCAGGTCAGATTAGCCGGCAGGGGGTTTATCAAGCCCCGGCCAAAACTCAAAAAGGGCAAAGTGTGCGGATTGAAGTGCGCTCTCAAAAGGGCCTGGTGCTGAGCCGGGAAATGCGTTTGTCCTGTGGCTGTGAGTGGCGCTTTAGCGCTTACGGACAGCAATGGGAGGGAGATAAGGTGTCTATCACCTCTTTTCATCAGCCGGGCAGACCAGTTGGTCATATGCTTCAGGCGGGGGACGATGATTCAAGCCTGATGATTAACTCTGATCAGGCACCAGGGCCAGGTTCGCTGCGCGGTGTGCTGAACGCGACCTTAGGTCAGCGGTATTTATTTACCAGTGGTTGTACCGATGAGAATCACGATGGTCTGTGTGATGCCGTTGAACGTAAAAAGGATGAGCCCGTGGAGCCGCCCCCGCCGACTTATACCATCACCTCAGTAGCCGGGGGATTTATTGAGGGGGTGATGTCCGGTCAGGCCATTGAAGGGCATCTGCTCAACGGTCAGCAGTCTATCTTACCTTCTACCCCGTTCAGTTTTCGCTTTCGCGCCAAACCAGCAAACTTGGATACGCAAGATCTGGGACTGGCTCGCGCCTTAGTCTCGTCTGCTGGATATACGTCCGAAGCTACCCTGGCAGAATTCGCTCAGCTCAGTGCCATGCTCGGGGTAGGAACTTGTGACTCCGATCCTGAGTGGGAACAAGCAAAACGCGGACGGCGCCGTGGAGGTGAAGATGACTACTCTGAAGGTGCGGCAGAAGACGAAGTAAACCCGCAGGAATCCTCTGATCCCTTCGGTCATCAGGGGGCTGAAGAGGGGGATGTCAGCCAGGATTACACTGACACAGATCCTTATGGCACATCATCACCTTCGCCTGAATCGGCCATGCTGCCCGATGACAGTATTCCGCTGTTGCCAAGCCTGCAATGCATCAATCCAGGTCAGGTCATCGACTTTTATTTACCCGCAACGCACAGTGCGCTTCGCGCCATGTTGGTGCTAAAAGTAAATGGCACAGCGCAGTTAAGTGATGATTGGCGATATCAGGCCCCGGCGATGTTCGAAGAACCTTTTGTGCGTGTCAGCTTGCATGAGAGTCAAAGCGGTATGCGTTTAGCACAGTACTTTTATACGGCCGGTTGTAACCGGTCCACAGCTAAGGAATAGCCTTTATGAAAACCGCCCCGCTGTTTGCACTTTTTTTGTCACCCTTGGCTTTCGCAGATGACAAACCACCCTTAGAAGCACCGACCGCCATTGTTATCGATGTGTCTAACTCCATGTGGGGACAAGTGCAAGGTACGGCCAAAATTGACAGTGCCAGAAGCGCATTACAGCGAATGCTGGAAGACTGGCCACAGAATCGGCCGCTGTCTCTCTGGGCCTATGGTCACCGAGTGAAATCTTCCTGTGACGACATCGAGCAAATTGCGTCGCCTGGTGAGCCGAACAGCGCTGCGCTCCAAGACAAGATTAATCGTCTGACGCCCAAAGGACGCACGCCGCTCACCGCTGCGGTGGAGCAAGCCGCTAGCGCCATGCAAGGGCAAGGCGGTACGGTGATCCTGCTCACCGATGGCATTGAAAGCTGCGAGCGCGACCCTTGTACCCTGGCTGCCACATTGAAGGCGCAGGGCATTGAGTTCACCGCGCATGTGGTGGGATTTGATATACAAAAGGAAGCCGATAAAGCGCAGCTTAGCTGCCTGGCGAGCAGCACCGGTGGGCGTTACTTTGATGCGGGCAACGAGCAGGCCCTGCGCGAGGCCCTGGATAAGGCCCGGCAAACCGATAAGTTACCGGAAGCCCCAAACATTGTGCTTATTGGCGCACAGGAGGTCATGGCGACACGCCTGTTCAGCTTGAGCTGGCAAGGTCAGGCACAGATTGAAGATAAGGTGGTGTTGGTTAAACAGGGAGCCACTCCTTCTCCGGGTAATGTAGTAGTTGAAGCTAAAACCTTTGGGCGTGACAAGGTTGAGCTGCTGGCCCCTGCTGAGCCTGGCCAGTATCAGGCGCATTATCTGTTTGACAGTTACAATAGGCGGGAAAGCCTATCCCATCTGGATGTGGTCGTGACGCCGCTGGTCGCTACCCTAACCTGGCAGGAGCCGGCTCTGGCGGGCAGTGATCTTATCGTAAGCAGTGATATTCAGACCGATGCTGAACTGAGTCTGGTGTTGGTCGGTCGTGGACAAGCCATGTCGCAAGCGTTATCCCGTGCCAGTTTTACCGATGGGCAAGGGGAGCTGCGGCTAGCTAACGACAGCGGCGAGTATGACTTGTTATTGGTGGCAAACTGGCATGCAAACCGTGAGGAAATGTTACGTCAGCCATTGAGTATTGCACCCATGCAAACCACGTTGACTGTGCAATCAATTCAAGGACAAACAATCAGCATTGACTGGCAGGGGCCAGGCGCCGAAGGGGATAAAATTGTGCTGGTGGCCAAAGGTAGTCAGGATAGTTGGGGCGGGGCCCTGGACGGAGACTTCCCCAGCCGCTCACCGCTTAGTCTTACCGCACCTTCTTCTGGACAGTACGATGTGCTGTATGTCAGCGATTACTATGGCGCACAGACTGAACTGGCAAGAGTCACCGTCAGTCTGCCTTAGGTTGGCAATCTGACTGACGGTCCGGGTGGCACAGGTCATAGCCGAACAGGGCTACCTCGCCACCTGGCCACACCCATAGTTCCCGCCAGCTTTCACTGAGGCTGTCATCGCCCAACTGTGTTTGTCTGGCCAGTGCATGCCATACAGGATCATTCCCTTCAACATTCGTGCTAAGCAGAATCTCCAGTAGCGGTTTATCCGGTAAATCACCCGGCTCTAAATTCGCCAGCGTCAGGGTGTGATACAAGGTATCCAGCAGCCAGGGTTCGCTCACGCCATGCTGTAGCCGGTAAGGTGCTTGCCATATAGGTAGATCTAGTGGTTTATCTGGCATGGCTTGTGGTGGTGACAGGGTTATTGTAAGGCATGAATAACCCAAACAATCCTCAGCGCTGGCCTGCTCATCACCGAACTGTCTTCGACTTGCCGCCACTACATGAGGCGCACCATACAAATTGATCAAATCAAAGCGCCAGCTTATATGCGGCCCTTCGCCAAATTCTTGAAGCGGTGCGACATGCGCTTCACCCAGTTCCAGCACCAGCTGTTTATGCAGCATGGGGCCAAGATTAAAGCGACTTAGCTCGATACGGCTGAGGGCCGGAGATTGAATGGACTGTGCGGGGTAGCGCCACAGGCGCAAACGATAACGAACCCGTGGCAGGGGGATTTCCTGGCTGGCAAACAGAAGATAGCTATAACTGAACTCTGATAACTGCGCAGCCAGCGACTGACCATTGGCATCAAAGCCACTGCCATCATGGTTGCTAAACCACTCTTTGTTCAGGGTAAAAAAGCCCTCTCCCTGCCATTGCTGTAACTTTGTCTGGGAGATGGCCTGATAGGGCTGTTCCAAGGCACCGGCGCTACTCGCCAGTGCCAGGGTCAGCCAGCAATATTTGCGATTGCGTGACATTAGAACTTGCCATGCTCACTGATAGTGGTGAGGAGCTTTTGGGCAGTATCTGCAGGGGCATTGGCGACTGAAATAACCACCAACAGGTCATCGTGGCGCAGCAACCCCTGGGTTTCTTTCATCTTGCCTACCGACACTTCCCGGATAAAGCCTTGGCCCCGGGCCAGATCGTCAACCTTTTGATTACGACTGAGATTGCTCCAGTGGCGTTCGAAGTCCAGTGTTGGTTTTTTACCTTTTTCTTCCATCAGGCTGTTGCCCTTGGCAAAGCTTTCCGGCGTATAGAGGCTGAAAATCAAGGTGCGCTGCTTAAACTGTTCAGCAAAGGTCGTGGGTGCCGGGTCATCGACAAACAGCACTTTACAGCGTGATGCCACGCCGCTTAAGCGGCGTTCAAAATCATCAACCAGGGTAGTTTGCAATTCGATATTGGCCGCCAGAATGTTTTGTAAACTGCCAGCATCCAGTAGTTCACATGCTGATTTTTCGTCTATGGGGCTACTGGTTGCCTGATTACAGCCAACTACCAGGGCAAGTAGCGCGGATGCGATGGTTTTCTTCATGGATGAGCTCCAAAGTTTTAGGGGGGCAACGGCCCCCCATGGGTTAAGGGCAACTGGCAATATCATTGCCAGCGCATTGATAAATCACGCTGTCATCCAGGATCCGATAAGGGTCCTCGTTGGATGCCAATTGAATAAACAACGCCAATTTGTACAAGGTGCCGGTGTTGTTATGGCGCAGGATAAAGTTGGGGGTAATGGCGGGCCCGGCAACGGGATTACCCTGTCCATCAAAGTCAATAGTGCCCAGCAGCGGATTCTCTGCCGGGGTCTGTAGTGGGGTAAAATCACTGCCTATGCTCCAGGTCAGGGCACCCAAAGATTGCGGGTCTAAATGCAGCGCAGTGGAAGCCGGTTGTGGGCTCATTGGTTGCAGCATCTGCCAGGTTGCTACCTGGCTTTGCACATGGATGCTGACATTGGCCGCCTCAAAACCCTGAGTTGACAGGGGGAGATTCAATTGGCTCAGGAGGTTGTTGGGCGACACGTTGTCTCTCACCAGCATCATTGCCAGCATGTCAGTTCGGTCGGCACGTTTTAAACTGCCGTCGCTACTGTCGAACATCAGTGACTGATGAGTTTGGGTATAAGGCGCGATGCCCGACCACGGCGTGGCGGTCCACATTGTCTGAACCGGGCTGGCAAATACCGCCATATTCATACGCACATTGCAGCGCCATTCAGTCAGGCTTTGCATTTCCTTGGCATTGGGCATGCGCCAGTCACTGTGGTTGTGATTAGTGCCATCCACACGGTCATTGAAGCTGGCCACCTGCGCCAGTCCCTCAATCCAACTGAAACTTTGCGCGGCACCACTTAAAACACATTGTTGCGTGGCGTCATCAAAGTCATACCCCAATGCACAGCGGCGCCACATCAAATTGGTATAGCTGTCCAGCAAAGTACCGTCGCCGATTATTTGGAACCTGTCACTGGCAGCCGTGCTGGGTAGCAGATTGTCACAGACCTGACTGCCATCTATTTGGGGCTGTGCATTGGTGGCCTGAGCATAGAGGCTGGGAGGAGCGCCACTAACCAGCAATACACTGCGCTGGCTAAGGTTAGTATCTTGCACCAGTGTATAGGTTCTCAGGTCAAGTGCCTGGCTGTTGGGTTGCTGACTGAAGTAAGGGATATCGGCCACAGCAAACAGACTGTCACTGCCGATTGGCAGCGGCAAAGGGCTGCCGCTTGCCAAGGCTGGTGGCGTGAACAATAAACTACCGTGCTGCATATCGGCGATGCTCATTAGCTCATTCAACGCCGGTAATCGCCAGTTGCTGAGCCCGCAGAGGCTTTGCTGATTTGTCACCTTGATATAACTCGTCAGGTTACACTGACTGTCAGAATGGCAATTCAGTGGATCGCTGTTGGTTGCATTAACTGCATAGAGATTATCGCCGTCATGTAACCCGGCATTGCCCACAATGCCGTCTGCACCTGGCTTAACTTGCCAGACAAGGCCGGTGACATCGTCCCGCCAGCATGACCATTGGCTGCCTGCTGCCTCAGAGCCGTTGTCGTCCCAATCCTGGTTTTGCTGGGCGAGGGCATTGCCCTGGCTATCCAGTTTGGTGAAACTGTCGGACGGTGTTTGCTGGCCTTTGGCGTCGGCCCCGGTTAATCCATCCTGCCCTTGCACCACGTTGCTGTTGGGATCAGTGGAACATGCCAGTTGGGACAGCCCGCCTGCCATGCTGTCGTCGTCATTGGCACATAACAAATATCCGCTATCTCGCAGGTTGAGGTTCTGGGTTTGCTGGGCGGTGGCATAAGCCAGCGGACTGTCTTGTCCCTGCCCAGCGAGGTTATAGGCGACGACTAGTGCGTAGCGGGCACTGCCGTTGGTCAGTTGGATTTGCTGGTGGGTGCCGGTCAAGTTATCCAACATCTGGCCTTGTGGCAGTCCCTGATAGTTGCTTGAGTTGAGGCTGGCATCATCGGCCAGATACAACCTATAACCTATAGTTTCAGCAGCATGGCGGGGAGCCACTGCTTGCCAGTTGATATCAATCAAACCATCCGAACCGACGGCTGACAACTGCTGTATTTGCGCTGGCACGCCGAGAATGCGCAGGGTAAAGCTAAGCGTATCAGTGCCAAATTGATTGGCTGCGCTTACCTCTACCTGAACATCCCCATCAGTGGCTGTGCTGCCGGTAATTTGCCCGTTGCTTGGGTTGAAACTTAAGCCAGCGGGCAGCGCGGCATTGATACTCCAAGTGTCGACATGGCCGCCGCTGTTAATTGGTTGCACACCGATGGCCTGATTGATAAAGAAAACCGGATCCATGCTCAAACTCAGTTGCGGCAGATTGCCATCCACAATAGTGAAGGTCAGTGCCAGGGTGTCGCTGCCTCCGCCATTAGTTGCGGCAATCACGACAAAGTGATTACCTGGCTGAGTGGGGGTGCCGCTGATTTCACCGCTTTGGGTGTTAAGGCTAAGGCCAGTCGGCAAGCTGCCCTGGCTTACAGACCAACTCGCGGCCTGGCCGCCGCTGTTGGAAGGGACAAAACTGAATATCTGGTTAGTCAGGATTTGGCCTGGTAACTGACCACCGAGAGCGGGGGGAGTAGGCTGAACAACGAGAGTGACGTTGTGACTGCTGCTGCCTGCACCATTGCTGGCGGTAAACTGCAATGGATAACTGCCACTCACCGTTGGTGTACCAGATAGGGTGCCATTTTGATGATTCAAGCCGCTGGGTAATGTCCCTTGAAGTTGCCAAGCGCTGACAGCTCCTCCCTGATTGGTCAGGCTGAAGCTAAAGGGCTGGTTCACCATAGCGTTGCCAGGGCTGCCGCTTAAACTGGGCGGTAAAAGCGGTTGAATAACTTGGGTGGCCAATGACAAGCTGGCCACTTGCCCTGCGGCATCTTCACCTTCCACCACAAAGCTGTAAAACCCCGCTGATTGTGGTGTGCCGCTGATTACGCCAGTTTGGCTGTTAAGTATCAGTCCGGTTGGCATACTGCCAGAGGCCAGGCGCCAGGTTAAGACGCTGCCCTGCAGGGTTTGCAGTGCCAGGCTCATCGGCTCGCCCAGATTCAGGCTGGCAGGTAAGGTGCCACTGATTTCCGGTGCTATCGACCGAATGAGCAGAGGGCTGGTCAGGGCAATGGTGCCATCCAGTTCGGTGGTTAGATTGATCGTCACCTCAAACTCACCACTTTGCTCGGGCGTACCGGCAATAACCCAGTATTCCAACTGCTTGAAGTTTTGCAGTTTAGTGCGCGATTGCAGACTTAATCCCACCGGTAAACCACTGACCTGCCAGTTATGCACCGGATCGGCAAAAATAAATCTGTCGTCGCTTTGGTTGTATACCAAGGTGAATTCATAACTTTGCGTTAATCGTCCGCTTGGCAATTCGCTGAACCCTAGTACGGCCGGTTCATAAACGCTGATCATTGGGCGGTAGTTCGTCTGCCCAAGGTCATCTCTGCAGGCATCGGCTTGTTGTTCGCAGACCACCATGTAAGGCAGATACTGGCCCTTTTGTGCCGTGCTGAAACTGAATTGCCCGGAACTGGGGTCTAACTGCATACCATTGTCTGGATTTACCAGCGTAAACAGATAGGGAGATAGGCCGCTGGAAGGCGTCAGATTCAGACTTAGGTTACTGCCGGTGAGGATTTTATGCTCTGCCGGTATGTTACTGGCGACAAAAGGAGGTGCCACCCCCAACTGCAGACTGGCTTGGGCCTGATTGCCAAATGCGTCGCTGACCTGCACTAAAAGTGACTGTTCCGGCTGCAGGGTTTGCGGGGTGCCGCGGATAGCGTTTTGCTCAAATTGCAAACCGGTCGGCAAGCTACCATTTAATACCTGGTATTGGCGACCTTGTGAGCTGATACCCAGGGTTTCCAGCCGGTTGAAATAGGTTTGGCCAAGCCTGGCCAGCTTTTGATGAGAGATGATGAGTTTCGACTCTGGGGCCAAAGCCGTCACGCCGGCTTCCACAGTGGATACATAGCCAGTGCGTCCATGCATGTCTTGGGACTGGAAGCTGTGCTCACCGTAACAATCCACTTCAGTGCCCCAAATCGCATTGCCATTCGCATCTAAACCGGTCTTGATACGACGTTCAATGCAGTATCTGGCCTTGAGCGGGGCAATCAAGGGCACCAGCCACTCGCCATTGGCACGGGTGCAGAGACTTTGCACGCCAGCGTATAGTTTGTGATAGTCGACGCAGTACAATCCAGCCGGATCCGTTGGTCCAATAACCCAATGGTTAAATTGACCGAAGCCCCAATAGCTGAAGTGGGGAAGGTCAGCTGTCACTGACCAGCCGCTGGGGCTTTGCTGATCGCGTTGCAGGGTACCGGTAACTTCTTCCTGCCACTGGCCGTTTTGCTCGTTCAGACTGCTGAGCACAATAGGCTGACCTTCAACCAAGGAAGAAAGTAAATCCTCATCATCTTCCTGATAAGGGAATGTTACGCTAACAAATTGGCCTGGCTTAAGGCTCAGAGGCGAACCTTGCTGAGTGCTAAAACTGAGGTTGGTGACCTGACTGGGGGCATTAGCAAATTGCAGTGCTGGCAGGTCGGGATTTTGGCTGATGTCCGCCATCAACAGCTCGTTTCCCTTTGTTGTTCCTTCTACCTGCCAGGCGTTGGCCGGAATATTCAACTGCAGGCCGTTTTCAGCGCGCAATTGCTGTGCCTGACCGCCATCAAAGGTGAGTTGGGTTTGTACCGGTTGCAGCTCAATGTTTATCAGGGTGAATGCTTCACTCAGCTCCTGTTTAAGAGGTGCCAGATAGGTGTTATATCCAGCTTTGGCTATTTTTATTAGCGCCTGAGTGTCAGCCATATCGTCAATTTGCAACTGACCCTGAGCATCTGTGTGGTAGGCAGTCCAACTGGGAGGCTGACCAATCCATATTTCCTGGTTGCTCAGTGGTGTGCCATCCGGCGTGGTTAGCGTCAGTTGGTAGGTAATGGCGAGCGCTGCCGGTAGCGCAGTGAAACTATGGGCTACCACGACTTCGGCATTTTTGTCATCACGAACAGTGACGGAAAAACTAAATTCCGTTTGCTGCGCTAACTGGGGCAGGTTCAGTTGCTGCTGCATAGTCAGTTCGGTTGACTGTAAAGCCAACTGAGGCCCCTGAGTTTGTGCCCATTTAATTGCGCTTATCTGCCCGTCTTTATCTTCAGCTTGCAACTGTAAGACAACCTTATGTCCGGATGCTGCTAGCTCTGGTCCAGACAGACTGACAATGGGGGGGCTGTTGGCTGCATCGGGTTCGGTGGCAGGAGAATGGCTTGAGTCTGATCCACAAGCGCTCAACAAGCTGACCAGTCCGATGGTAAGTAGCTTTTTCATTTCTGCAACTCCATGAATTTTTTCCAAAGCCTTAAATCGTGGTAAGGGGAAAAAAGCGGACATTGTTGAATGGTGATTGGTCAGAGGGACGGGAAACGCTTGTCAATTGCGCAGAACTTGCTCCACAATGCATGCACAAAAAAACAACAATGGAATGTGTTTGTGCAAGTCGCTCAGTTGATGGACGTGTTTGAAAAACTTGTAGATATACCTTCTGCTGAGCGCGAGCAGTGGCTGTCACAGCAACAGGATTTAAGCCCGGACATCATCGCTCGAGTGCGACGAATGTTGGCGGCGGAAGATCGGCACCCTGAGCATTTACCTGCCTCATTACCTTATAGTGTTTTGGGAGTCTGGCGTCTTGAGTCCTTACTTGGGGATGGCGGCAGCGGCCAGGTGTTTCTGGTTAAACGGGATGATGAGGTTCATCAGGAACCTGCCGCACTGAAATTAGTCAAGCCTGATCAGCAGGGTCTGGAACAGGACTTTGCGCTGGAACGGCGACGCCTGGCTAAACTCAACCATACCAATATTGCCCGCCTTATTGATGGCGGCAAAGCACCAGACGGCAGCCTGTATATGGTGGTTGAGTACCTGCAAGGTACAGATCCCATTGCCTACATTAATTCCCATAAACTCTCTTTGCGTGCACGTCTGCTGTTGTTTTTGCAACTTTGCGACGCAGTGGCGTATCTGCACGGCTTTGGCCTCATCCACCGGGATATCAAGCCGCAAAATGTGGTGGTATCCAACAGCGGGCATTTAAAGCTGATTGACTTTGGTATCAGTGCCGAGCTGGGTCAGCATACTGGTAAAGAGGGCGGCACACCCGCCTATGCCGCACCAGAAGTTTGGCAGGGGGGGGCACCTTGCGCCGATCAGGATGTGTATAGTCTGGGATTGATGCTGTTCAGTATGCTAAGCGGAAAGTGTCTGGGCCAGCAGCAATCAAATCTCGGCTTATTGGTGCAAACTTTGTTTGATAAAGCCAGATTAAGCCCGGCAGACTTGTCGGCCTTGCCTGGTGAGCTTAGCGCTATAGTGCAAAAGGCTTGCAGCCAGACACCGGGACAACGTTATCAGTCGGTACATGCCCTCAGAGCCGACGTAGCGGCAGTGCTGGATGGGCGCCCGGTCAGCGGATTTGGTGGCTGGGGTTATAGGTTTCGCTGTTTTGTCAGACGCAACCCCTTTGCCAGCGGTCTGGCGTTATTGGCTATGGTGTTTTTAGGCAATGGTTTGTATCAGGGGTACCAGGCGGCGCTTGAGCGCGACAGATTGCGTGTTGAGGAACAAAAGCAGGCTGGCGTAATGGAGTTTCTGCTTAGTCTGTTCGCCAGTCGCCCTGACACTAAGCTTACTCCCCAGGAAGTGCTGCTGGCTCATGAGGAAAGATTACTGACCAGCCTCAAGCAACAACCGGATGTCGCCGCGCCAATGGTGTTGCAGGTAGGAGAAATATATAACCTGGTCAAAGATATCAACGGGGCGCAGCGCATGTATCAGGCGCTGTTGGATAACCCGCAGGTTTCAGCAGATATTCAGGCCACAGCGGCCTTTGGTTTGGCCACCTTATGGCAGTTATCAGGCAAGCTGCCGGAAGCTGCTGTGTTGCTAGGGCAGGCTCAGCGCTTTTGGTCAAAGGACAAGCGCTATCAGATTGAATTGATACGCAGTCGCGACCTTGAGGCTAGGTTACTGCGTTTAGGTGATGAGCCTAAGCAAGCCATCACCTTACTTGAAGATACGCTGCTTGAGCTTCGCCAATCCTGGCCCAACCCCAGTCGCACTAGGATGCTGTTGCAAGCCTCTCTGGGGCAAGCGCATAGGCAGTTAGATCAGTTGTCTCAGGCACAACAAGCTTTTACCGATGCAGTGAATACCGCAGAGGCCATAGGGTTGGGTGCAAGTTTGGATATGCTTAACTGCCGGGAAGCTTTGGCCGAGATCAGTTTACGGCAAGGGGATATTCAGCGTGCTGCCAGCGAAATTGGCGAAATTGCCCAATTGAAACTGACATTGGTCGGCGAGGGCGCGGCCACCGCCGCCAGCTTTGCCAATCATGCGACTTTGCTGGCTAAGTTGGGCCAGTTGGACGAAGCAGAACAAGGTATGCAGCGTGCGCTGGTGATGGCACAAAAAAGTGAAGGTGAGGATGGCATGTTGAGTCTGTCCAGCGAGATGGGATTAATGGATATCAGGCTGAAGCAAGGCAAAGACCAAACAGAGGGCTTTTCTGCACTGAGCAGCAGACTGGAAACCATGCAGCTACACCCTCTACTGAAGTTTAAGCTACATGCGTTGACCATACGCTTTCTGGCAGACCAGGATAAAGAAGCGGCCAGGCAACGGCTGGCTGAGTTTGAACAAGATCTCGATGCCATGGGGGAGGCTGGTGCCATGTATCGACGCTTCTTTTTAGAGGCACAAAGCTTGTTGTCTGATTAGCCAAAACTTGGCTGCAATGTCAGTCTTCAGGCAGGACAGAGTTTATGCAAAATCGGTGGCATGCTATGCTTGCGCCTAACCTAATCCAGATAATTTTCAGGCGAGAGTATCATGCCGTTATTAGATAGTTTTACCGTTGACCATACCCGTATGCATGCTCCGGCAGTGCGCGTAGCCAAAACCATGAGCACCCCAAAAGGCGACACCATCACGGTATTCGACCTGCGCTTTTGTATTCCCAATCAGAATATTCTAAGCGAGAAGGGCATTCACACCCTGGAGCATCTGTTCGCCGGTTTTATGCGTGACCACTTAAATGGTAACGGCGTGGAAATTATTGATATTTCGCCTATGGGCTGTCGTACCGGCTTTTATATGAGCCTGATTGGCGAACCGTCTGAGCAGCGCGTAGCAGATGCCTGGCTGGCGGCCATGCAAGATGTGTTAGAGGTAGCCAATCAGTCTGAAATTCCTGAACTAAACGAATACCAGTGCGGTACTTATGAGATGCATTCGTTACTGGAAGCGCAGGATATTGCCCGTGATGTAATTGGCGCTGGGGTGCAGGTTAATAAAAATGATGACCTGAAACTTAGCGACGAGATTCTGGGTAAACTGTAACTGGTTTAGATATGATAAAACCCGGCCAAGGCCGGGTTTTTTATTGGCAAGTTTGGCTCTATTGTTAAGAGTCCTGACGGATAGCTTGCACAATTTTCTCTGCCAGGGCCTTTGGCATACTCAGCATAGGTAAGTGACCGCTGGCTAAGGTAAATTGCTGGTCAGGCTGAATAGACGCAGCGATTTTTTGCTGGCTGGCAAGGGAGATGATTTGATCCTGCTCAGCAAAGATATAGCTGGTACGAATCGCCTCCAACTTACTGACTGAAAGATTGACCTGACCGTCGCCGGTGGCCGCCGGTTCATCCACTGCTAAGTTAATAACTTGCGGATAATAGGCCGGAATTGCGGTGAATGTTTCAGCAAAAGCCCGCGGGTTGGTGATCCTCATCCAGCCATCTTGATAGGTAATACCGCTAAAATAGTGTTTTTCATCCGCTTCACTTAGCAAAGCAAATGGCTTGGCACCCTCTATGGGCGCGACCGCCGAGACATACACTATATCCGTGATGCTAACCGCAGGGCATTGGCTAAGGGTCTGATGTGCTATGGCGCCACCTTGGCTATGCACTACCAAGGCAATCGGGCCTGAAATCGCGGTCAGGCTTTGGCAAAGGGCTGCTGCTGAACTCTCCAATGTGGCACTTGCCGGGGCTGGGTCACTGCCTCTTCCTGGCAGATCAACAGCCTTGCTGGCTAAGTCGTGTTTTTCTAACTCTTTTTGCAGTGGTTGCCAGGCGGCGGCATTAAAATGGGCGCCGTGCACTAAGACTATAGTTGGGGCTGGATCAGTTGGTGTCGGGGCTGAGCAGCCCAGTAATGCCATAGGCAACAGCGCGGCCAGATATTTTCTCATGTTTACTCCTTATATGAGAATGCTTCCTAACTGCTGATTGTACCTGCATATCAGTATAAAAAACTCAAATTAACGAAAGCTTACAAAGGTACTCTGCGACTAAGTATCGGATTGATTTAGGTAAAGTCTGAGCTTTAATATTGAGTCTCAGTTTGCATGCTATAGGTTTATACCTGCCTTCCAGCTGTGTGAAAGGATTCTCGCCCCGTTAATATTTGCTTACCTAATTGGTCCTGCCAGTAATGAATGTTTCATGAGAAGTGATAAGGCTTTAGGTAAGATAAACCAAGACAATTGAACGATGAAAAGGCAGAGGGAATGTACCAGGGGAGTTGCTTATGTGGCGCCGTGCGAGTCATTGTAGAGGGAGAAGTCAGCAGCATTATTCACTGCCATTGTTCTTTGTGCCGCAAGTCCAGTGGTACGGCATATGCTACTAATGGTTTTGTACGAGCTGAGGAATTCAGCATTGTTAGTGGCAAAGATGTGCTGGGCTTTTACGAAACCAAACCTGGTCGAAATCGAGAACTCTTATGTTAAAACGCTTACTGGCAACCGGCTTACTCAGCCTTTCATTGTTACAAACAACCATGGCGCAGCAAGTTGAACCTTGTGAAGAAGGTGAAGCCTGCACTCTGGCGCTATACAGCGAAGTCAGTGAAAAATGGCAATTTATTAACCCATCCAGAGCACATCAGGACTTTGCGCCTTATTCTACCTTTAAGATCCCCAACACTTTGATTTTGTTTGAAACAGGTCAGATCAATAGCGCTGACAGTTACAGTATTGATTTACATCGTTACCCTCAGCAAAGCTGGTGGTTCTCTTCCTGGCGTGAGCCTGCGCATAAGTTGAAATCAGCTTTTGATCACTCGGTATTGCCTTTGTATCAGCAATGGTCTGCGGATTTAGGTAAAACGGCGTATGAGCAATATGTGGCGGAATTTGGCTATGGTAATAAGGATGTATCTGGCCCGGTTGACCGTTTTTGGTTGGGGGATAGTCTGCAAATTAGTGCGGTAAATCAGGTTGAGTTTTTGCGTAAATATAAACATCGTCAGTTGGGACTGAAGGACGCAACCTATGAGGAATTTGAACCCGTATTTTTGCAGCGCAGTGGCCAGAATGTCAGGCTCTATGCCAAAACTGGCGGCGGTATGTTGCCAGAAGGCGGCGCTAGAGGCTGGTATGTGGGGATAGTGGAAGATGCCGCTGGAAGCCATTATTTTGCATTTAATATGGATGCAGAGAACTTTAGCCAGTTGGCTAAAATCAGGGTCGAAAAAGCCCTGGCTAGCTTACGGGCCTTCAATGTTTCAGTTCCGGCAATGAAAGACTAGATGCAGCCCCGGCAAATACCGGGGCGATTTATCAAACCACTATTGTTCAGAACGACGGCCTTGCGCCTGTTCTTCGGCATCTAATTTGATGTAGAGGCTGTCCAATTTGGACTGTAAGGCCGCTTCACGTTTAAGATCCGCTTCATTCAAGTCGTCTTTTTCTGAAAGCAGATTTAACTGGTCTTCCAATTCAGCGATCTGTTTTTCAATTTGCTCAAGCTTATCTTGATTGTCGTTTTCCGCTGTACTTTCTACACAAGTTCTCAGCTTTTGTGCCGGGATACCGCTTAACTTGCCTACGCCGACATACAGGCATTGATTTAGTGCCTCTTCGGACGCATCCGGTGTATCCAGACATTTATCCAGTGTCTGAACAAAGTGGTCC
This sequence comes from Bowmanella yangjiangensis, assembly GCF_017255015.1. GTDB lineage: Bacteria > Pseudomonadota > Gammaproteobacteria > Enterobacterales > Alteromonadaceae > Bowmanella > Bowmanella yangjiangensis. Next base: position 82,003 of record NZ_JAFKCS010000001.1, read on the forward strand.
TTTAAACGCTCGGCTCGCTGGTTTGTGCATTGCGCCAATTGAGTAAAAGTTCCGTCGTCCTGGAACTGGTTGATAATTTCCTGCATCAGTTCCTGTTTGTAAGCACTGACATCCGACGTCATGTTTTCGGCAACACTGAAAAACGGCAAGGCTGAAAGCAACAGCCCCGTCAGCAAACACTTCATATTATTATCCTTCGCTAGGTGAGTGGAGCCGACGAGTTGCCCGAACAGTAGGGAATGGCTGGTCAGCGTGCAGGGATACTGGCACGAAAAGCGGGGCAAATCTGTAACCCTTTGTTAGCAAATTTTTATCAAATGGGGCAAAGCTCGCTGGTCAGCCAACTGCGTGCTTTTTGCCAGTCACGTCTGACGGTACGTTCGTTTATACCTAGTAGCTCTGCTGTTTCTTTTTCGGTTAATCCAGCGAAGAACAGACATTCAACGACGTTGGCTAATCTGGGCTGTTCTTGTTCCAGTGTGGCCAGCGCATCTTCAATATCCAGCAACCAAGAGCCTGGCTCATTCACGCCATCCAGAATATTCAGCCATTCATCCAGATCTGGGGCGCTGCGCTTATCTGTGTTCTGGGCGCGAATATAATCGATAAGTGCGTAGCGCATTGCTTTACTGGCCGTGCGCAGAAAGTGCTGTGGATCAGACCAGCTGTGCATGTCTTTCAGGCGTAGAAAGGATTCATGCACTAATACCGTGGTACATAAGGTGCCGCTTCGCAGCCCAATCATCCAGCGCTGCGTGCTGGCTACTTTTTTTAGTTGCTGATAGAAGCTGTCGATGAGTAGGGCGAGTCCCTTTTGATCGGTTTGGTAGTTGAGGTTAGTGCTGCTCATTCAGTACCTGGCAATTCCGTTGTCTTCCTGTTCCGGTTAAAAAGTATTCCATGCTTGTTGAAATTAGGAAACCCATTCAGCCAGACAAGTACAAAAAATCCCCATGAAAACTATCGGACAGGCTAATGCCGGTGTGATTGGGCTATGAGTAGTTTACAAATTACTAACTGTCAATTTTTCATACATGTTTTTTTCTCTGGTCTTGCTTGCTTATTTAATATTTTGATTTTAAACACTTTTACTTATTGGTCTGAATTTTGCCTTAGCATTTTTAAGTGGTGGTGCTGGTTGATTGAACAACCTGGCATCGATTTTTTGGAAAGTGTTGCAGCTATGCGGGAATGGGGTGCCCATACCCCTGGGTAGATAGGACAGTTTCGTTGAGACGCTCCCTGCCTTTCAGGGATAGACCGTCCAACCCCTAGGCTTGGGAAAAATAGCACGGGTTATTTGACGTATGGCTATTTTCATCAACACTTAAAGGTACTTAGCAAAGGATTGCGTATGGAAAAGCAAGCCAGCAAATTATTGGCACAGCAATTAGTGCATCAACCCGCATTTTCCCTGGTTGCCCTACAGGTTGTGGCAGAGGTTGAAAAAGAACTGGGCAGACAAGCTTCGCTTGGTGAAATTCGCGACGTGTTAACTCACCGTAACAAGCTACGGCATCTCGCAGAAACATCACATAACCCCGAACTTCTCTCTGCGCTTGCAGACCCCTCAGACAAACTGGATAAGGTGTTGGCTACCTGCGCCGAACTACTAACAGAGTAAACCTTCGCCGCCTGTTTTTCCTCACCGTCTCTTTCTTGCCATTTGTTGCAAGATTCTCCCATTTTGAATGTAGTGTTTTGATTCTCTTAAGGAATCTACCCAGATTCATCGATTAATTTGTCTACCAGTTAAGCGCACTGTTGTCTAAATCGGCTAGGTGGTCAACGGCATACTGCCAGGTCAAGGCTGGAGGGAGCTTTGCATTCTCAAGCTAAATCTGAATAATGAGTGCCCTTTGTTATCTGGTTGTTAAAAATTTACTGCTGGTGGTACATCGCTCATATGCAACAAAAAACGGCCAATATCTTACCAACCAAGGGTAAGCGCCTGTCTGCCCATCTAAGTCTTATGACGGTGTTATGGGGTTTCATGGCATTAGTTGTTGGCGTTTTGGCTTATTATCAGGGGGAAACCCGTATTGAAGAACAAGCCTGGCAACGGCTCATTGAGCTCAGTTCCAAGTTGGAAATTGAGTTGGATAAGTACCGAACCCTGCCTAAAGTGCTTACCCTCCACCCAGATGTTGAACAAGTGCTTACTGTTACAGATGCTCAGACCCTGCACGCTGCTAACAGCCTGTTAGCACGTTACAACGAATCCCTGTCCAGTGATGTGGTGTACCTGTTGAATATACAGGGCATTACGCTGGCTTCCAGTAATTGGCAGTCAGAAGATAGTTTTGTCGGCAGTGATTACCGTTTTAGGCCTTATTTTCAGCAAGCCGCTGAAGGACAGGCCGGGAGCTACTTTGCTCTCGGTACAGTGTCGGGGCGACGGGGATATTATTTTTCCTATCCAGTGCATAAAGAAGGCAAAGTGATCGGTGTGTTGGTGATAAAAGTTGCATTGGCGGTACTAGAGGAAAATTGGCCGGAAGAGGCCTTTGATTTTTTGCTGACGGATGTGCATGGCGTTGTGTTCTACAGCTCCTATCCACAATGGAATTATCAAACCCTTGCGATGCTTGCACCTGAAGTGGAGCATCAGTTGTTAGCCCAGAAACAATATGGTAACGGGCCTATAGCGGCACTAACAAGAGCCAATGGCATGCCCGAGGTTCTGTTGCAGCCCCGGCTCAATCTGAACAAAGATGGACGCAACGAAACCTTCTTGCAAGTGCATAAAGACATGAGTACCGCAGGCTGGCGGCTGTTTGCATTAGCCCCCATGTCTTTAATTTATCAATATGTGATTTGGAGCTTATTGCTCTATTCCGTACTCTTCTTGTTAGTTTATCTGATCAGTTTCTCCTGGCGTCGTACGGTCGAAGCGAGGAAGCAACTGGCCGCGATTAATGAGCAATTGGAACATAGGGTTGATGAGCGAACCGCCGAACTCAGCCAATCCAACGAACAGCTAAAAGCCATTATTGAGAAATATAAACAGACTGAACTGACGCTTAAACGAACTCAGAATGAGCTTATTCAAGCTGGCAAGTTGGCTATGCTGGGAGAGATGGCAGCCAGCATTAATCATGAATTGAATCAACCTTTGGCGGCAATGCGCATCTACACAGAAACACTACAGTTGTTGGCTGGACGAGGAGACATTCAGGCAATTAAGGAAAATGCGAATGAAATCCTCAAGCTGAACAAAATGATGGCTAAGATAATCGGCCAATACAAATTGTTTGCACGCAAATCGGCAGGAAAAACCGGACCTGTGTCGGTCACTGAAACGCTGACAGCTTCTTTAGCTATTCTGGACAACAAAATGCAGAAAATGGGAATCCGCATCGACCCCGAAGGGCTTTCAGATACATTACAGGTCATGGCGGACGCTATCCCATTGGAACAGGTCATTATTAATTTGCTTAATAATGCCTTACAGGCAGTTGGAGAACAGGCTTCCCCACATATTGTACTGCGGGTTGAGCAGCACCAAGAGGCACTGCATCTGGTGGTTGAGGATAACGGCCCTGGCTTCGCCGATGATGAATTAGAGCGAGTTTTTGAACCCTTTTATACCACCAAGGGACAGGGGTTAGGGTTAGGGCTGACTATTTCTAAACGTATTGTTGAGTCATTTGATGGCCATATTCTGGCCGAAAATGGTGCAGGGGGCGGGGCTCGCTTTGTGGTTGTACTGAATCGTTACATTGCTGAGGATATCCTATGACAACACAGGTCATTCTGATTGATGATGAGCCCGCTATACTTAATGCGCTAAAACAACTATTGCATCTGGAAGGCTACCAGAGTCGCACCTTCAATCAGGCTAAGGACGCTTTGACGGCTATTGAGACGAATTGGTCTGGTATCGTCATTACTGATATCAATATGCCGGGGATGGACGGTATAGCCTTTTTAAGGCAAGCCTTGAAACTTGACTCTGAGCTACCTGTCATCATGCTCACTGGCCATGGCGATGTGTCTACTGCTGTCGAAGCCATGCGTATCGGCGCTTACGATTTCCTGGAGAAACCTTTTTCGAATGAGCATCTGCTTGAGGTTCTTAGACGGGCGTCAGACAAACGCAAATTGGTGCTTGAAAACCGCGAGTTAAAAGATGAGCTGTCCGCTCAGGGGGCTGCCGGCCCACGAATTTTGGGAAACCATCCTCAAATCAAAGAACTCAGACGTGTTTTGGCGCGCATTAAAGATATTCCGGCCGATGTGCTGATTAAAGGGGAGACGGGCTCAGGCAAAGATCTGGTTGCGCGTTATCTGCATTACAACAGCAAACGAGCTGCGGAAAACTTTGTTGCTATTAACTGTGGTGCTATTCCCGAAACCATGATTGAGAGTGAACTGTTCGGGTTTGAAGCCGGAGCTTTTACCAGTGCACAAAAACGTCGGGTAGGCAAAATTGAGCATGCAAACGGCGGTACTTTTTTTCTTGATGAAATCGAAAGCATGCCCATGCCACTGCAGATTAAATTGTTGCGGGTGCTTGAAGAACGCAAGATCGAACCCTTAGGCAGTAATAAAATCGTAGATCTGGACATCCGCTTTGTTGCCGCAGCCAAAGTCGATTTGAGGCAATTAGTTGAGCGAGGGGAGTTTCGCGAAGATCTTTATTACAGGTTGAATGTATTGAATGTGCAGATCCCTCCTCTGCGTGAACGCAAAGAAGATATCTCGTTGCTGTTTCAGCACTTCACCGCGATAGCCAGTAGCCGCTTTGACACTGATGCACCCAGATTGGATTCAGAGCAGCTTTATAGACTTCAATCTCATGCCTGGCCGGGCAATATTCGTGAGCTGCGCAATACTGCTGAACGCTTTGTTTTGATGGGAGGTGAGTCGGTATTGGAGCAATCGGATGACGGTAGCGCTCACGCAGGCATGACACTCGCCGAAAAAGTCGGCCATTTTGAACGCTCCCTGCTGCAGGAAGCGTTACAAGCGAATGAAGGTAGACTGGTCGATGTCCAGCAACAACTCGGGCTGCCACGCAAAACACTGTACGACAAAATGCGTAAATACGGTCTGGATAAAGGCGACTTCAAAGTCTGAACCAGGCTTCCATGGGACAGGTATTTTCTGCATCTGCATATTGTCTGGGGGGATTATCACCCGCCCATTTTGGCTAAACGGGTGGCTTCTCACCCGTTTTTTCTTGTTTGTATACTACGTACATATTTAACGTTTTGTTTTCAAATGTTTTTTCTTTTATTTTTAATGTTGGCAGGCATGTTGCAAATTGGTTAACGCTGTAATTTTTTGTGGGTAATTCTTCCCTTTCTAACAAGATTGGATGGCTCGCTAAAACATTACGTTAACAAAACCACGCACGTATCAGGTACAACAATGATAAATCCAATAACACGAATCATCAGACACAGATACCTAAGCAACAAGCCGTTATCCTGGGTGGCCATGGTAACTGTCCTGAGCACGCCAGTTATGGCGCAGGAGACTTCTGCAGATACAGCGGTTGAAAAAATTTCCGTTGTGGGTTCCCAAATCAAAGGCGCGCAGATCAGTGAAGCGCTGGCCATGTCACAGTTAGATGGTGACGATATTGAACAGATGGGTATCGACTCGGGTGATGAATTGCTGCAGCTAATTCCCGAAAATGGACAGAATTTTTTTAATGAAGCGGGCAACATCAGTGGCGGCGTCAATGCAGCACGCGGCGACATCGGCGCCTTCAACCTGAGGAATATGGGCACCGGCAACACCCTGGTGTTACTTAACGGTCGACGCATGGTTAATGCCGCTTCCTACCAGACCGAGGAAGTCGGCGGCAGCTTTGTCCCGGTGAACACTGTGAACTCGCAAACGATTCCGGTGTACGGCATCAAACGGGTTGAAGTACTGCGCGACGGTGCGTCGGCCATTTACGGCGCCGATGCGGTCGCCGGCGTCGTTAATACGGTGACACCGGATGACTTTGAAGGTTTTAATGTCCATCTGAAGTGGACGGAATTTGAACATTTGCCTCGTGACGACCAAACCCTGTCTATGCAATGGGGTCAGTTCTTTAATGAAGGTCGCACCAATGTGGGGGTGACCTTTAATTACTATCAACGTGACAGGGTGAATTCTCAGGATGACCCCCGGTGGTCCAATGCCGATCTGACCGAGCGCCTTTCACCTGACTCGCCCTGGTACGGAAACTCTGAGTTCGTCGGTGACAGCGCTAATTCTATCTATGCTCAGTACGATATTCTTGACCGGATCGCGGCCGGTCATAGTCTGCGCCAGAATGGTTTGGTGGATGCCAGTGGTGAATTTGAAACTTACCCTGTTGGTGATCCTCGTTGTATGTACGAGATGGGTAATGGCTTGTGTGGGGCGGCAGATGGGCAGGGCACTTATCGCTATAACATGAACGAGAACCGCGACCTGACGTCAGCGTTGGAGCGCCTCAATCTGTTTATGAATATCAACCACAGTTTTGACAACGGTTGGGAGGCGTTTACTGAAATCTTGGCATACCAGTCAAGCACCAACCTGATCCGTCATCCCACTTCTCCTGTGTCTACCTCTAAGTTTATAGTGGCGGCGGATAATTACTATAACCCGCTGGGGCCCTGTGGCTCTGCCAATCGTTTACCTGACAGCCTGATTGGGGCAGATGTACCCTGCGAAGGATTGGCGCTGGAGATTGATAACTACCGCTTCTCGGAATTACCACGCAGCGTCGACAATGACGGTAAAACCTTCCGTTTCCTGCAGGGACTGCGTGGCAGCTTAGGAGATTGGGACTGGGAAACAGCCGTATCCTGGTCAAAGGACCGTAAAGAGGATGTCACCCATAACCGGGTGTCGAATATCCTGATGCAGGAGGCCCTGAATGACACCAGCGCGGCCGCCTACAATCCGTTCAGCGGCGGGGTAAACAGCAATGTCGAGCGGGCGCTGATCGATGTCAGTCGGGTCAGCGAGTCGGAACTTAAAACCTTTGATGTGAAATTCTCCACCCCTTACCTGTATGAGCTGCCAGCGGGATGGATCGGTTTTGTGACAGGCGTTGAATATCGTGAGGAGTCCTTTTTTGACGATCGGGACGAGCGTTTGGATGGCACTATCCAGTTTGTTGATCAGGATGGCGACACTTATCCCTATGTTTCCGATGTGGTGAATTCCAGCCCTACCCCCGACAGCAGTGGTGAGCGTGAGGTTTCTTCGTTATTTGCTGAATTGCAAATCCCGGTGCTGGAGAATCTTGATGTGCAACTGGCCCTGCGCTATGAAGATTTCTCGGATGTGGGTGATACCACGGTTGGCAAAGTGGCATTTGGCTGGCGGCCGTTTGAACCGCTGCTGGTCAGAGGTTCATGGTCAGAAGCGTTCCGGGCGCCGAATCTGGTTACCATTAATGAGGAAATTGTGGCCAGAAACCAGACCCGCACAGATTACGTCTGTCTGTATGCAGCTGAGAATGGAGGAGATCCTGAGCAAACTGCGCTGGAATGCACTACCTCATTGCAACGGGTAGCACAAGGGAGCGATGAACTCGAACCTGAAAGATCCGACAATACGTCCTTGGGTATTGTCATAGAGCCTCTCGAAGGATTGGCATTAACCCTCGACTTCTGGTCGATTAAAAAGAAAAACACCATTGGTCTGTTTGGCGAAGAAAACCATACGTTGCTTGACTTGGTATACCGGCTGGAGCAGGGCCTGGGCAATTGTGCAGATAACGCTTTCAATCAAGCCGTAAATCGCGATGCGGTTGCTGCCGATGATGCAGTGTTTTTTGAAAATGCCGGTATTTGTGCGGCGGGCAATATTCGTTTTATCGATGACCGCTATGCAAATTTAGATACCCGCACCGTCAGGGGGTATGACCTGGGTATTTACTACAATGTGGATACCGAATTCGGCAAGTTCAAACTGGATTACAACGGTTCGTTCCTGGATAAATTTGAACAACAGGCGGGGGGCGATGCAGCCATGCTGGTCGCCGCACAGCAAAATGGACTGTTGCCGGAGAGTTACCCTGTTGCTGGCTTTGCGGATTTGGTTGGTCGCGACGGCAACCAGGATGAAAAACATAGTCTGCGACTCAGTTGGCGCAATGGCAAATTCGGCGCATCGCTGGCCGGTTACCGTATCGGGGATTTTTATCAAAGTGCCCTGACTTTGGAGGATGGAACACGTTATGTGATCCCGGCGATGACAACGGTGGATGCGACGTTCGATTATCACACCACTATCTATCAGGCCAAAACCCGGTTCCGTTTAGGAGTAAAGAATCTTACCGACGAACGAGCCCCTCTGGCAGCGTCTTCTTTCGGCTTCTTTGAAGACGCCCATCAGGACTATGGCCGGTATTTCTATCTGGATGTAAAAGCCAGTTTCTAATCGACCTTCTTGCCGCGGCGGGACTTCCCGCCTTTTTCCAGACAGGAACATTATTATGTTGCACCACTTCCCAAAGTTTTTGTTATTGATGAGCTTGACGTTTTTTATGACCAGCGTCTCTGCGTCTGCTGTTGGTGAGCTTCCTTGGCAGAATACCGAGAAAGGACACTATTATTTCTCAGGTTGGGCTGGAGGAAGACTGGATATTCAGTTTAGTGTGCCCAAAGACAGTCATGCCGATACACCGGTATTACTCATCATCCCGGGTGCACGACGTAATGCCGGACAATATCGCGACCATTGGCATGCCTTGGCGTTAAAATATGGGTTCATTGTATTAGCTATAGGCTGCAATAATCACACTTGCCCGACTGAATACGACTATAACCTTGGAGGTTTGCAGAATGAGCAGGGGCAGGAACAAGCCTTAGCGAATCAGTTCTTTTCTGCACCTGAATTAGTCTTCCACGATTTTGTCGACAAGTTTGCCTCACGACAACGGCAGTTTGCCCTATATGGGCATTCCGCTGGTGGAGGATTTGTTCATCTGTATATGTTGGCCCGCTCTAATGCGCCTGTAAGTCAGGCCGTGTCGGCCAATGCAGCGTTTTTCACTATGCCAGAACTGCAGATGCCGTTTCCGTTTGGACTACATAACACGGCATTTGACGCACAGGACGTCAATGCATGGTTGCGCAAACCACTGACCTTTATGCTGGCAGACAATGATCTTGGGCCAAGAACAAAACCACTTAGTAATAGCGAGCAGGCGAACCTGCAGGGGCGCAATGTGTTTGCCCGTGGTCTGGCTTTCTATGCTAAGGCCATAAATTGGGCAAGTGGGCAGAAGCTTCAGCCTACATGGGCCTTGGAAGTTGTACATGGAGTGGGACACGATAGTGCCAGAATCGCTCCTCATGCCGTAAAGTACCTGTTCCCTGAATTAGAGGGGAGATAGGTATGTGTGAAGTTAATCAGAGCATATCCGCAGACGGGCAAACTGAGCTCCCAGGGCGCGGTATATATCAAAACATCAGCCTTTGTTTGGGGCCTTTGCTGGCCGCAGTTATGTTGGCAATACCTGCGCCTGATTTACTCGGTCAGGCCGGTTGGGCTACTGCCGCTATTGGTGTGTGGATGGCAATCTGGTGGGCCACAGAAGCGGTGCCTGTTCCGGTAACCGCACTGATGCCTTTGGTTTGTTTTGCTCCACTTGGCATATTGGACATTAAAGCGGCCTCAGCACCCTACGCCAATCCAACCATTTTTCTGTTTCTGGGGGGCTTTATTCTTGCTGCTGCCCTGCAGAAGTCGGGTTTACATCGGCGGATCGCCTATTTCATTCTTGGCTTTGTCAGTACGGGGGCACAAGCAATTATTCTGGGCTTTATGTTGGTCAGTGCTGTGTTGAGTATGTGGATGACCAATACCTCTACTACTATGATGTTGCTGCCTATTGCCCTATCCATTTTATCCAGCCTGGATCTCGACGAACAATCGGTATCAGAGCGTGCCCGTCGGAATTTTCATTTGTCTTTACTGCTTGGGATAGCGTACGCCGCGACCATAGGTGGGATGACGACACTGGTGGGTACGCCACCCAATGCGTTTCTGGCGGGGTTTATGAGCGAGACTTATGGTTTGGACATTGGTTTTGCACAATGGATGTTGGTTGGTGTGCCACTTGCTGCAGTGATGCTGCCATTGACTTGGTGGGGACTGACACGCTGGATATATCCTGTGGACTTTAAAACGCCTGAACAAGCCAGGCTAAAGCTGGTTCAGCAGCGAAAAGCGCTGGGAAAGATCCGAAAGGAAGAATGGCGGGTCGGCAGTATATTCGCATTAGTAGCTTTGGCCTGGATGACACGGCCACTGCTGCAGCAATGGTTTCAACTGGACGGTTTATCGGATGCCGGGATTGCAATGCTGGCGGCGGTAAGCTTGTTTGTGGTGCCTAGTGGCGAGAAAGGACGTGGCGCCCTAATGGATTGGCAGGACATGCATGATATTCCCTGGGGGATTCTGTTGCTATTTGGCGGTGGACTGAGTCTGGCGGCGGCGGTGTCGACATCCGGCTTGGCGGAATGGTTAGGACAAAGTCTGATCAATCTTAATACCTTTGGCATGCTGATACTGGTATTAAGTGCAACGGCCATGGTGGTCTTTCTGACAGAAATGACCAGTAATCTGGCTACGGCCGCGACATTTTTGCCGGTAGTGGCCGCTATTGCGCTGGAGATTGGTGGCGTACCTATTACTCTCACTGCACCTGTTGCATTAGCGGCAAGCTGTGCCTTTATGTTACCGGTTGCCACACCTCCCAATGCCATTGTTTTTTCATCCGGTTACATTAGCATTCCGCAAATGGCTAAAGCAGGATTTATGCTCAATCTGCTGTGTATTGTGCTGGTGACTTGGGTATCACTATGGTTGGTTCCCCTAGTCTTTGCTTAATAAAAAAAGGGGCTGGAATCAGCCCCTTGAAATGTCTATTTATTGCCCAACAAGCCTTTTAGCTTTTCCTTGGCCTTATCTTCCAGCTTTTGCTTTTCCTCGTCGATTTTCTCTTTTGCAGCGGCCTTGGCTTTATCTTCGAAAATATCTTTGACCCGCTGTTTAGCTTGCTTGATAAGGTTATCCAGCATGCTATCCATGATGGCTGTTCCAACCTGATCGGCTGGCAGGCCGTTAGGTACACCTACAGGTGAAGACTGGAAGGTCGGCAGGGTCAAATCATACTGTTTTTTATCCAACTTCAGCTCACCGGTATCCATGGCTTCGAAATTAATACGTAGTTTGGCATCCTTAATGGTGACTTTTTGTACCGAAACCAGTGGGCTTGGGCCGGTACTTTCTGCTGTTGGCTGGCCGTCGCCTTTAGGCAGCATGGCCTGCAGGTTGTCTTTTAGTACCACCAGGTTGGCTTTGCCACTGGCATCCACTTCATATAACACAGTCGGCGCATCAATCAGTACTTCTTCGACAATGTAAGGCTCTTTGGTCGAGGTACCGAGATCGAGTTTTACTTCACCCAGGCTGAAAGCCTGGTCATCAGAGTAGCCATTGGGGTTATGTACATTAAATCCGCCAATGCTCATACGTGCTTCAGCAAAGGACAGTTCTACCTTGTTGACCTGAACCTGGGTTTGCAATGCTTTGCTGCCCTGGGTTTCCATTTGACTGCGGATCAGTTCATCTACGCCGGAAACCAGATAGAAAACGACACCAATAAAGGCCGCTACCAAGACCAGCAATATGACCAGAATTTTCTTCATCATTTATCCCTTAAAAATTAGTCTACCCAATTTCGCCCTAACTGAGGCGTACCCTTGTAATCCTACTGAATAGCCTGGCTAAGCGCCAGTTTCTGGGCACTTTGGTGCGATGGCCTGTCGTTATTGGCGGGCACCTTGCAAGCCGCCGGTATGAATGAGCAGAACACGGCTGCCTTGAGGGAAGTAGCCTTCGGCCAGTTTCTGTTTAAGGGCCCAGCAAGCCTTGCCGCTGTACACCGGCTCAATGCCGATGCCGGTGTTGGACCTGAAGGTTTGGCAAAATGTATGGAGCTCGGCTGTGCTTTTGGCATAGCCGCCAAAATGAAAACGATGCTCGATATGCCAGTTTGTAGGGGCTGATCTGGGGAGCAGGTTAGTGACAAGCTCCTCCAGATAGCCTTCACCCTTCAGTGCCGCAATACCCAGTAGCTGGGTATTATCCTGTTGCTCCGTTTGCCTGGCTTGAATAAGTCCAGCTAACGTCCCGCCACTGCCCACAGGCACTATGATATGACTAAATTTTTGTTTTTGTTCCTGTAGGATTTCCGCGACCCCCGGCAGAGCCTGAGCCTGACTGCCACCTTCCGGTACAATCATGGCGTTGGGATGGGCGGCCCGCCAGGCTTCGATAAAGTCACTTTGGCTGCGCTGTTGGTAGGTGGCTTTGTCCAGATACATAATCTGCGCCTGCCACTGATACAGATCGCGCAGCATAGGTGTGGGATTCTGGCTGTAGTCTCCTCGCACTAGTGCCATTAACTGTATGCCCAGTTGCTGACAGCAATACCCAAGGGCATGCAGATGGTTCGAGTGGCCACCGCCGAAGCTGATAATTTCGGCGACGCCCTTTTGTCTGGCTTCCAGTAGCGCATATTTAAGCTTTCGCCACTTATTGCCGGAGATAATGGGGTGAATCAAATCATCTCGTTTAATAAACAGCTCAACCTGCTCACTCCCCGGCCAATCTACGCAAAGTGGCTGCACAGGTGAGGGGGTGTTGATGTTCAGTGATGCAGAAATTTCTTCTGCACAGAAGGATGAATCTGGCACTATGGTTGAAACTTGGATAAGGAACTCACAATGTACACGGTTTTGCTCTGTTTGTTGATTGCCAGTCTGCTGCCTTTGCTGGCCAAAGCCCCTCTTGCCATTGCTCAGGCCAAAGCGGGCGGCTATGACAACCGCCACCCGCGTAATCAGCAGTCTGCATTAACAGGTTTTGGGGCGCGGGCCAAAGCGGCCCATGAAAATGCCTTCGAAGCGCTGATCATGTTTACGCCAGGGGCATTGGCTGTGCTGATCACCGGGCAGGCAGACAGCTATGCGCAATATTTAGCGATGACCTTTATTGCCGCGAGATTGTGCTACAACCTGTTTTACTTATTGGATTGGCATTTGGCGCGCAGCTCAGTATGGACTGTTGGTGTGGGTTGTTCTGTGGCGCTGACCTGGCATGCACTGCAAGCTGTTTAATCCGGCGGGTAGCGACGACGGAACTGCTTGGCAGCCGGGTAAGGTAATACATCTTTAATTAAACCACCGGCCATTTCTTGCTGAATTTTTTGCCACCAAATGGGATCCATCAATTCAGGATGTTTAGCCTTCAGCAGTTCCTTCAGGTGACGTTTACCAACGATAAAATGCTCAAACTGTTCGGGAAATACATCGTCGGGAGCCACCGATAGTGTATCCAGGGCATAAGGATCATCTGAGCGGGGCAGGGTGCGAAAATTGCGCTGGTTCATGTAGCAGACTTCGTCATAGTCGTAGAAAATTACCCGGCCATGGCGGGTAATACCAAAGTTTTTATGGAGCATGTCGCCAGGAAAAATATTGGCCGCAGCGATTTGTTTGATGCAAAGACCCAGGTCTTCTATGGCTGCGGCGACTTTGTCTGGATCGGTTTCTTGATCAAGATATAGGTTCAGCGGCGTCATTTTGCGTTCGATATACAAGTGCTTGATGATCACTTCCTGCTCGGTCATTTCCAGACTACTGGCGGCAACTTCCTGCAGTTCTTCCAGCAAGGTATCGCTGATTCTGTGCCTTGGCAGGCGAAAGTTCATATATTCATGAGTATCTGCCATGCGGCCAACCCGGTCGCTCATCTTAACCAGTCGGTAGCAGTCTTTCACATGTTCGCGGGTGATCTTCTTACTTTCGGCGAATTCGTCCTTAATGACTTTAAATACCACGCCATATGAGGGCAGATGAAATACGGCCATGACCAAGCCTTTAATGCCGGGCGCGGCTTCAAATTGATCGTCGCTGTGCTGCAGATGTTGCAGGAAGTTGCGGTAAAACACCGTCTTACCGTGTTTGTAGTAACCCAGGGCAATATACAGCTCAAAGTGCTTCTTGTTGGGTAAGAGTTCCTGCAAAAATGCCACCACTTCGGCCGGATGCTGCGTGTCGACCATAAAATAGGAGCGAGCAAAACCAAACAATACACTAAGGTCGTGACGGTCGGTCAGCAAGGTGTCTACACACAAGCCGCCATTAGGGTCGTGCATCAGGGCAATGACAAAGGGAATGGGCTTATCGGCGGTACACATTCGGCCCATCAGATAGGCCGCCTTATTTCTGTAAAACACGCTTTGTAGTATTTCTACTTTGTGAATGGTTGCCAGTTCCTGTTTGGAAAAACTGTCTCGTAAATAGCGTTCAAGATTCTGCAGGTCGCGCTCTACGTTGGTGTAAGGCAGGCGGAAGGAATAGCTGGATAAAATAGCCTCTAATGTGGAACGTATTGTGCCACGGGCATCAAAGCTGTTTACCACGTTGGTGCGCATTTGCCCTGGCAAGTAGCAACGGCTGGGCAACACAAACATCATTTCATCATCGATTTTCTGGTGGCGGAAGAGTCTGCCTATGACCGAGTTGAAGAAGGTTTCGGCTAATTCGAATTGCCCATGATGATCAAGTTGTTTAAGGTAATGCTGCTTAAGTTCTCGCCAGAATTGCAAGTCTTGCTTGTGCGGATGGCAGCTCTGGTAGATCTCGGCAACTGCCTCGGAAAGGCTTTGGTCATAGATGGCGATTCGCTCGCGAGCGGCACTTTGTACGGCGCGCCAATCAGCTTGCTCGAATCTTTCGCGCGCGGCATTGGTAATACGACTGTACCAGCGAAAGCTTTTTTCAAAGCCCTTGAGAATTTGATAAGCAATACGGGCAGTGGAAGGGGAAGACAAAGGCGTTTCCTCACTCATAATGGACGCGCTCTTATGACGCGATAGTTCTGCAACAATAACGAGAATAACGGAACAACAATGGGATTTCCTGTATTGATTTGTGATGACTCCATGTTAGCGCGTAAGTCGGCGCAACGAGCATTACCTGACGATTGGGATGTGGAAGTGAGTTTTGCCGGAAATGGTAAAGAAGCTTTAGCCATGCTGCGTCGCCACCATTTCGGATTATTGCTGTTGGACCTCACTATGCCCGAGATGGACGGTATTGAGGTACTTGAACAGATTAAGGTCGAGGGTATTGAAGTATTTGTGGTGGTGATATCCGGTGATGTCCAACCGCAAATGCAGCAAAGGGTGATGGCATTAGGGGCGTTGGATTTTATTGCTAAGCCGGTGAATGGCAGCAGATTACTGACTACCTTGCAGGGATTTGGTTTATACCGACCGGAGCGACACACAGCGCATGGCTGAGCCCAAATGCCTATCAGCATAGGCATAAGATCAAATTAATATAAGTGACTGGTACTGTTTGGACCAATTGGAAGGAATTACGTCTTGACATATAGACGTCTATACGGCAAATTGACCCGCATGAAATTTATTCGTCGCACCACCACCACCATGATGATTACCACCACAAGACTGGTGGTCGCTGGCTAGTGCGCAAAAGAAAAACAACAAGCCCGCGACCCTCACAGGAAGCGGGTTTTTTTTTGAATTTTTCACAGGGTATTTGCCCTTTGGGAAAATCGTTACGCCGAGGTAAGGCCCGGCGACGGCCGCTCTTGTAGCGGACGAAAGAATACCCGTTCGTCAATGGCCGGGGTACAACATCTAGGAGCAGCAAATGAAGGTAATGAAATTCGGGGGATCGTCGCTCGCAGACGCAGAGCGTTATCTGATGGTCAAAGACATCGTGCTGCCAACCCACCAGGATTGTGGTGCAGCAGTTGTTCTGTCTGCGCCTAAAGGCGTGACCAATGCCTTATCGTCGCTGGTTGATATGGCGGTGGCTGGACAGGATTATCAAGAACTGTTTGGCAAGCTGACCGATACCCTGACAGGCATTGTGCGCGATCTTACCCAACAGGTGGACAATTTCGACGGTGCCAGCCTACTTACCTACATTGATGAACTGCTTAGCGAATTGCATCGCAATCTGGATGGCATCAAGCTCATTCATTGCAGCCCGGATGCGGTTACCGCAAAAATACTCAGCCTGGGTGAATATGTCAGCGTCAACATCTTCAGCAAGCTGGTAGGTGCGCTGGGCTATGACAATCAAATCATCGACCCGGTCCAGTATGTTCTGGCAGAAGGTGACTATCTGGATAGTATTGCCGACGTGGCCGAAAGTCGCAGTCGCTTTGGTGATATTCCCAAAGACGGTTCTGTGCTGCTGATTATGCCCGGTTTTGTGGCGGCTAATGATAAGGGTGAAAAGGTCACCTTGGGGCGTAACGGCTCAGACTACTCTGGCGCTATCCTGGCGGCTTGTATTGATGCCAAATGCTGTGAAATCTGGACAGACGTGGATGGTGTCTACAACGCTGACCCTAACCAGGTGGAAGGTGCGGTGCTCCTGGATAAGCTGACTTATCAGGAAGCCATGGAGCTGTCCTACTTCGGTGCCAAAGTACTGCATCCAAAGACCATCGGCCCCATTGCGCAGTATCATATTCCCTGCCTGATTCGAAATACCCTGAATCCTGTCGCACCTGGTACTTTGATCAGTAATGAGCCAAGCACGGTCTGGACCAGTGTCAAAGGCATTTCGCATCTGTCTGATGTGACCATGTTCAATGTGGCAGGACCGGGTATGAAGGGCATGGTAGGCATGGCCAGCCGTGTGTTTGAAGTCATTTCCAACGCCAATATTTCTATTAGCCTGATTACCCAGTCCTCCAGCGAGTACAGCATCAGTTTTTGTATTCACAACAAGGATGCCGGTCGCGCCCTGGCGCTGTTGGAAGATGCTTTCCGTCTTGAATTGGAAAATCAGCTACTTGAGCCTATCGAGATGCGCCAGGATTTGGGCATAGTGACCCTGGTGGGTGACGGTATGCGCAAGGTTAAAGGCCTGGCCGCCAAGTTTTTCAGTTCTCTGGCACAGGCCAGGGTCAATATTGTCGCTATCGCACAGGGCTCATCGGAGCGCTCTATCTCTGCCGTGATCGAGAGCCGCAAAGCCAAGGAGGCCGTGAAGGTCGTGCATCAGAATTTCTTCTCCAATCTTCATACTATTGACGCCTTCCTGGTAGGCTGCGGCACAGTAGGTGGAGAACTGCTTAGCCAAATCGCGCGCCAGCAAAAACAGTTGCTGGAACGTAATATCAGTTTAAAAGTGTATGGGGTGGCGAATAGCCGTTCCTTGTTACTCAAACCTGGTGGTATTGATCTGGAAAACGGTTGGCGAGATGCGCTGGGCCAGAGCCAGCAAGCTTTCTCCTTGGAAGCGCTGGAGAATTTTGTGCAGGACAACAGCCTGGTCAACCCTGTGGTGATTGATTGTACCACCAGTGAAGATGTGGCCAATCTGTACCTGGATATGCTGCAAGCAGGTTTTCATGTGGTTACACCTAACAAGAAGGCCAATACCAAAGACATGGCTTCGTATAACTTGCTGCGTGATACCGCCCAAAAGACCCGTCGCCAGTTTTTATATGAAACCACAGTGGGAGCTGGCTTGCCGGTTATCGATAACCTGCAGAAACTGATTTATGCCGGAGACGAGTTGATTCGTTTTGAGGGCATTTTGTCCGGTTCTTTGTCCTTTATTTTCGGCAAGCTGGAAGAAGGGTTGAGCCTGTCTGAAGCGACGGTGATTGCCAGAGACAAAGGCTATACCGAACCCGATCCCCGCGATGATTTAAGCGGTATGGACGTGGCGCGTAAGCTGCTGATTATGGCGCGAGAAGCCGGGCTGGAGATGGAACTGGCTGATATCGAGATTGAGTCTATTTTGCCTGCTGATTTTGATGCCTCTGGTTCAGTGAGTGAATTTTTGCATAAACTGTCCGGTTTGGACGGTCTTTATCGTCAGTTGCAGGCTAGTGCTGAAGCCAAGGGACAGGTGCTGCGTTATGTGGGCTGTATCGAAAAAGGCCAGTGCAAAGTGGGTATTCAGGCAGTGGATGCGAAGCATCCGTTGTATGTGGTCAAAGACGGTGAAAATGCCCTGGCCATTCACAGTCATTACTATCAGCCCATTCCTTTTGTTATCAGAGGCTATGGGGCAGGGGCAGCGGTAACTGCTGCCGGTGTTTTTGCCGATGTGCTGCGCACTATGCCGTGGAAGCAAGAATAATGAGTAGTGATATGGTACGGGTTTATGCGCCCGCTTCTACAGCTAATGTCAGCCTGGGATTTGATTCGCTGGGTGCGGCCCTGAAACCAATCGACGGTAGCCTGTTAGGCGATGAAGTTGAGGTCTACGCCAGCGAGCAGTTTGGTATTGAGGTAAAGGGGCGGTTTGCCAATAAACTGCCCAGTGACCCGAAAGAGAATATCCTGTATCACTGTCATCAGCATTTTATCGCCAAGCTAGAGGCACGCCAAAAGGAGCTTGTACCCTGTGCCATGGTGCTGTATAAAAATCTGCCCATCGGTAGCGGCCTTGGCTCGAGTGCCAGTTCAGTGGTAGCGGCGCTGCACGGATTAAACAGCTTCTACGGCGACCCGTTTAACGCTGATGAGATGTTACTGATGATGGGAGAGCTGGAAGGCCAGATCAGTGGTAGCGTGCATTACGACAATGTGGCTCCTTGTTATCTGGGCGGGTTGGTGCTCATGGCTGAGCAGGCTGAGCGCATCGCCATCCAGTTGCCGGTATTTGAAGAATGGTACTGGGTGGTGTGCTACTCCGGCATCAAAGTGTCAACCTCTGAAGCACGCAAGATCCTGCCGCAACAGGTAAGTCTTAAAAACACCCTCACCTTCGGCCGACAGCTGGGCGTCTTTGTGCACGCCTTGCATACCGGCGATCGCCAACTGGCGGCTAGTGTGATGCACGATGTAATAGCCGAACCTTACCGTAAAGCCCTGTTGCCCGGTTTTGATCAAGCCAGGCAATTCGCCGACGACAACCAGGCGTTAGCCTTTGGTATTTCGGGCTCTGGGCCAACGGTGTTCGCGGTATGCGACAATCTGGAATCGGCAAAACGTATTAACCAATGGCTGAGTGAACACTATATTCAGAACAACGACGGCTTCAGTCATATCTGTCAATTAGACCCGCAAGGGTCAACAGCAACAAGGGTATAAGTTTGGAATTGTTCAACTTAAAGGAAACCAGCGAACGCGTGAGTTTCAGCCAGGCGGTAAAGCAAGGACTGGGCAAAAACCAGGGATTGTTCTTTCCTGCCCATCTGCCCACTTTTGATGATATTGATGCGCTATTGGCCATGCCGTTGGCCGAGCGTAGCGCCGAGATTTTACACCGCTTAATCGGCGATGAAATCCCCAAAGCACGTTTGGCAGAGTTAGTAGCGAATGCATTTAATTTCCCTGCGCCACTGGCTAAGGTGGAAGAGGATGTGTACTGCCTGGAATTATTCCATGGTCCTACACTGGCGTTTAAAGACTTTGGCGGTCGCTTTATGGCCCAGTGCCTGTCTGAGCTGGCTAAAGGTGAAAAAATCACTATTTTGACCGCCACTTCAGGTGATACCGGCGCCGCAGTCGCTCATGCCTTCTATGGCCTGGAAAACATCGATGTGGTGATTTTGTATCCTAAGGGCAAGATCAGCTTGCTGCAGGAAAAGCTCTTCACCACCTTAGGTGGCAATATTCATACTATCGCCATTGAGGGGGATTTTGACCAGTGCCAGCAGTTGGTGAAAACCACCTTTGACGATGAGCAGGCCAGAACAGGTTTGCATCTGAACTCGGCCAACTCCATCAATATCAGTCGCTTGTTGGCGCAGATCTGTTACTACTTTGAAGCGGTAGCGCAGCTTGAGAATCGCGATAACCTGGTGATCTCTGTGCCTTCAGGTAACTTTGGTAACCTAACCGCCGCGATGTTTGCCAAGGTACTGGGTCTGCCAATTCAGGGCTTTGTGGCCTCGACCAATTTGAATGATACGGTGCCGCGTTATTTGCGCACTGGCGAGTGGCAGCCTAAGCCCACCATTGCGACACTATCCAATGCCATGGATGTTAGCCAGCCTAACAACTGGCCACGCATTGAAGCGCTGTTTGAACAAGGGTATCTGGATAAGGCAATCCTGCAATCTGATGCCATAGATGAAGAGTACACCCAAGTAGCTATGCGTCAGTTGGCGTCCCTTGGCTATGTCAGCGAGCCGCATGCGGCGGTCGCTTACAAAGCCTTGAAACGTCATCTTGAACCTGGTCAAACCGGTATCTTCCTGGGAACTGCCCACCCGGCTAAATTCCGCGATACGGTAGAAAATGTGCTAGGCCAGCCTATCAGCCTGCCTCATGAGCTGGCTGAATGTGCTGGCAAGGAAGGCTTGTCTCTGACTTTGCCTAATGATTACCAGCAACTGAAAGCTACCTTGTTTGAATTGGTGGGTAAGTGACAAGCTGGCAGGACGTATTGGGGCAGGAAAAGCAGCAGGACTACTTTCAGCAAATCCTGAGCTTTGTGAAGGCCGAACGGGACGCGGGTAAAACCATTTACCCGCCCCAGACCGATGTCTTTAATGCGTTCAAATACACGCCTTTTGATCAGGTTAACGTGGTGATCCTTGGACAGGATCCTTACCACGGTCCGGGCCAAGCCCATGGACTGTGTTTTTCGGTTTTGCCGGGCATCGCACCACCACCGTCACTGGTGAATATGTACAAGGAACTGCAGCAGGATATCGCTGGTTTTGAGCGCCCCGAGCATGGTTTTTTACAGAGCTGGGCGGAGCAAGGTGTGCTGCTGCTAAATACCGTGTTAACTGTGCAGCAAGGACAGGCGCATTCTCATGCAAAAATTGGTTGGGAGCGTTTCACCGATAAAGTCATTGAGCAGTTAAATCTGCACAGAGAAGGACTGGTGTTCCTATTATGGGGCAGTCATGCACAAAAAAAGGGCGCGATTATCGACAGACAACGTCATCATGTATTGATGGCGCCGCACCCAAGCCCGCTATCAGCGCACCGTGGCTTTTTCGGCTGTGGACACTTTTCCAAAGCTAATCAACTGCTAGTGCAACAAGGCTTGAGCCCGGTTAACTGGCAGGTCTGACAACGGCAAATCGCGAGAAATAAAAAAGCCCTGCAAGAGCAGGGCTTTTTTAATTAGGCTTCACTCAGCTCTTCATCCAAGAGCAAGTCCAATTCGGCCAGTTCGCGGCGAAGCCGGTACTGATCCTGTATGGCTTCGATCTCTCTCCATTTGCGTTTTTTGCTTTTGTTCTTAGCGGGACGGGACTCTATGTCGAGCATTGACAACAAATCTGACTGATCCACAGGAGATCTCCTTTTTTTTGTTTACCGCAAGACAGGGTATATCACAACCACTGCTAAACTAGAACAACTTTTGTTACTTTTTATTAACATTTTTTGAAGTTTTCATGACATGACCTCTAGCTAGGTTGTGTCGAAAAAACATTCAGTTAGATAAGGCAAGAAGCTTACCAAGCTGCACTAACTCGGTTAGGATAATCGGACTATTTGAGAGTTTTATGACAGTCGGCTCGAGACCCTGATGCTGCTTAAGCTGGAAAATTTACTGCTGGAAGTATCCAAGTCTGATCGGATAGATTTGGGCGACATGCGTGAAGCTGAAGAACTGATACTGCAGTCTTTACTCAAAGGATTAAGTATTGAACGGGCTGGCATATGGATGCGCGATGAGTACTTGGATGGCATCCGCTGTACGTTGCTTATCGACCTGCACCAGCAAGCTCGCTATGAAGATCTGCTGCTGACCCGCAGCCAGTACCCTAAGTACTTTTCCGCATTAGATGAGGAACGTTGTATATCGGCAGAAGATGCGTTGTCACACCCAGCCACCGCCGAGTTTGCCGATGGTTATCTTGTTCCCCTTGGTATCGTTTCTCTGCTGGATATGCCAATTCGCCACCGGGGTAAAATGGTGGGTATTGTCTGCTGTGAACATATTGGTCAGCCCAAGCGCTGGAGCGAAGATGAAATGAGCTTTGCTGCCGCCATGGCTGATTTGGTGGGACGGGCTATCAGTGCTAAAGAAAGGAATGACTATGCCAGGCAGTTGGAGCTGACGAATCAGTCGCTAGAGTCTTTGGTTAAACAGCGCACTGCCAGCCTGGAAAAGACCCTGGTCAGCCTTAAGCAAGCTCAGCAGCAGTTAGTCGAAAATGAAAAAATGGCCAGCCTCGGCAGTCTGGTTTCCGGAGTAGCGCATGAAGTCAATACGCCACTTGGTGTTGCGGTAACCGCAGCCAGTCATTGCCAATTGCAACTGCAGGAATTACGTCATGAGGTCGAGGACAATAAGCTGACACGCAGCAAATTGGACAGCAAGCTGAGCAGCATGGACGAGTCACTGCATCTGATTAACCAGAATCTGGCCAGGGCCGCCGAGTTGATCCAGAACTTTAAAAAGACCGCGGTAGATCAGCATAATCTGGCGCTGACCGAGTTTGAACTCGGCGAATATGTGGGGGTGGTAATGTCCAGCCTGGTGCCCATACTTAAAACCAAACATATTGCCTTTGAATTATTGAATCCGGTCAGCATTCGGATGTGCAGCTATCCGGGGGCGCTGGCGCAGGTGCTGACCAATCTGGTTAACAATGCCAGTCAACATGCTTTTGATGCCAATACCGACAATGTGATTCAGATTCAGTTACTCCCTCGCGGAGAGAAAGAGGTAGAACTTTGCTTCAGTGATAATGGCAAAGGTATGCCTGAAGAGGTCGTCAAAAAAATATTTGAACCCTTTTTTACCACCAAGCGTGGACAGGGGGGCTCGGGCCTGGGTTTATCCATTTGTTACAACCTGGTCACGGCCAAGCTAAAAGGCCAGATGGCCGTTGAATCCACCTTAGGAAAAGGTACCTTGTTCCGCCTTACCTTACCCCTTCGTGTTGAATAGCCAACAATTTTTTACTCATTCAGAGGCCTGCATCCGTTAGGCTGGTCGTGCCGATAAGATAACTTTCAAAAGTAAGCGCGGGATGCATTCCTGCAATGCGCAAGGTCGGCAAAGATCTAAGCTTTATCGCTGGGTCATTTATTCAAACCCGCTCTTTGTTGTGCCAGGAGGCAATTATGATTCGAGTCGCCAATAAGGACGATTTGCCTGCCTTGGTTTCTATTTGGTATGAAGCATCAGTAGAAGCCCATGATTTTATTCCTGCCAGCTTTTGGCAATCCCAGAAAACCAATATGCAGGAGGTGTATCTGCCTGGGGCGGACACTTGGGTGTATTATCAGGACGGCCGGTTAGCTGGCTTTATATGTCATCATCAGGGATTTATTCCAGCCTTGTTTGTGGACAAAGCTTATCAGTCGCAGGGGATAGGGCAGCAGCTTCTGACATTTTTAAAGACTCAATATCCGGTCTTGTCGCTGGCGGTTTACGCCAAAAATTCAGCCGCGCATCGTTTCTATCAACGTCATGGCTTTGTTGAAACTCAGCGTAAAGGCTGTGAGCATTCCGGTGAGGAAGAAGTGCATATGCATTGGCACCAGGCCTAAAAAATGAAAAAGGCGGGTTACCCCGCCTTTTTACTACCTTGCCGCTTATTGGTTAGCCGCCCTGAAGCGGCTAATTAAGGCGTTGGTGCTGGCATCAAAGTCCAGTTCAGCCGCGCTGTCGGTCAGTTTAGCCAGGATATTGTTGCCCAGCACTTTACCCAGCTCTACGCCCCATTGATCAAATGAGTTCACCCCCCAAATGGCACCTTGCACAAACACCTTATGCTCATACAGCGCCACCAATGACCCCAGCGTTTTAGGGTCGAGCTGATTAAACAACAGCGTATTGCTTGGTTTATTGCCGGGCATGGTTTTATGGGTGGCCAGCGAATGACGTTTTTCTTCACTCAGGCCTTTGCCTTCCAACTCAGCATAAGCCTCTTCATAGGATTTGCCCTGCATCAGTGCCTGAGTCTGACCAAAACAGTTGGAGGCCAGCATGGCATGATGAGTGTTGTCCTGATTCGGCACGTTCAAAGGCAGCATAAAGTCGGCCGGGATCAGCACCTGACCCTGGTGAATAAGCTGGTGGAAAGAATGCTGACCGTTAGTGCCTTCACTGCCCCAGATAACCGGCCCGGTGGCATAATCTACCTGCTCGGCATCTCCCGCTACGGACTTACCGTTACTCTCCATATCCAATTGCTGCACATAGGCAGGAAAGCCACGCAGGTAGTGGTAGTAAGGCAACAGCACATGACTTTGTGCGCCAAAGAAGTTGGCATACCAGATCCCAAGTAAACCCATCAGCATCGGCAGGTTTTGTTCAACTGGCGCTTCTACGAAGTGGCGGTCCATGGCATAGGCACCATCCAGCAGTTCACGGTAGCTGTCGTAGCCGAGCCCTAAAGCAATCGGCAGACCAATGGCCGACCACAGGGAGTAACGTCCACCAACCCAATCCCACATGGGGAAGATGTTATCTTCGTCCATGCCGAAGTCCACCGCGGCTTTGATATTGGAGGATACGCAGATAAAGTGCTTGGCTATATCCTGCTGAGTGCCACCGGCTTGCAGGAACCAGGCCTTGGCCGTTAGGGTATTCTGCAAGGTTTCCTGTGTGGTAAAGGATTTGGACGACATCACTATCAAGGTGTCTTCGTGGTCAAGCCCAGCCAGCACATCCTGGATATGGCAGCCATCAACGTTGGCCACAAAATGCAGTTTGATGCCCTGATACCAATATGGCTTTAAGGCTTCGAACATGATTTTCGGGCCTAAGAATGAGCCGCCGATGCCTATGCTGACGATATGTTTGATAGCCTTACCGGTATAGCCTTTGTGGCTGCCGCTGTGGATACGCTCTACAAAGCTCTTGATCTTATCCTGAGTGGCCAGCACCTCTGGCATAACATCCTGGCCGTTCACTAACACTGGCTTACCGGAGAAATTACGCAGCGCGGTATGTAATACGGCGCGTCCTTCGGTGTGATTGATGATCTCGCCTGCAAACATGGCATCACGTTTAGCACTGACCTGACGGGTCTCTGCCAGACCAAACAAGGCCTTTAAGATTTCATCGTTGATCAGGTTTTTGGAGTAATCCAATTCAATACCGCAGGCCTGGCTGGTATAGCGCTGCGCACGTTGGTCATCCTGTTTGAACCAGTCACGCATATGTTGGCCGTTCAGACCTTGAGCCAAAGCTTGCAGTTGTTGCCAGTTGCCGGTTTGAGTCAGGCTAGTCATCTTGTCTCCATTTTTCCTGCGAGCCGCCACATTTCAGCAACGGCCAGAATCTAGAAATAGGTGCGCCCGCGAAGGGCGGGCGCAGAATTATGGGCTGTATTTAGAAAAAACCTTTTAGCACAGTTTCCAGCTTCACCTGATCGGCGGCAAAACTGCGAATACCCTGAGCCAGCTTCTCGGTAGCCATGGGGTCTTCGTTCATCTGCCAGCGGAAATCATTTTCGCTGATACGTTCACCGGCTTGCTTACTGGCGCCCTTGTCTTGCAGTTTTACCTCAAGAGGGGCATCCGTCTGAGCTAGCTGCTCCAATAAATCGGGGCTGATGGTCAAGCGGTCACAACCTGCCAGTTCGGTAATCTCGCCGGTGTTGCGGAAGCTGGCACCCATCACCACGGTTTTGTAGCCGTGGTCTTTGTAGTATTGATAAATCTGGGTAACCGATTGCACGCCGGGATCTTCGGCCGGAGCATAGTCTTTTTTGTCGGTATTGGCTTTGTACCAATCCAGAATTCTGCCGACGAAGGGGGAAATCAAAAACACGCCGGCTTCTGCGCATGCACGTGCCTGAGCGAAACTGAACAACAGGGTCAGGTTGCAGTTGATACCTTCCTGTTCCAACTGTTCGGCGGCGCAAATGCCTTCCCAAGTCGAAGCGATCTTAATCAGAATGCGGTCTTTCTCAACGCCGGCTTCTTTATATAGGGCAATCAGCTTGCGCGCTTTGTCGATAGTCGCCTGCGTATCGAATGACAATCTGGCGTCTACTTCAGTAGAGATACGACCAGGGATGATACCCAGAATTTCACAACCAATACTGACCGCAAGCTTGTCACCGGCATCCAGTAACTGTTGCTCGGGGTCGTTGGACTGCTGCTTGGCCCAGGCTACGGATTTTTCGATCAGCTCACGATAATGTGGCAAGGAAGCCGCTTTGAGCATGAGTGAAGGATTGGTAGTGGCATCAACGGGGTGATATTTGCGAATTGCTTCGATGTCGCCCGTATCTGCGACCACAGTAGTAATTTTCTTTAAAGACTCCAGTTGATTTGCCATGGGATCCTCTAGATTGAAAGTTTATTTCGTAAATTTACAACAAAATGAGCTTTGTCTCTATTACGAATTATGATTGATACCGAGACTTTTGTGATAAGCCCGGTATTGGAAGGCCATCCGGATGGTGTCATCGGGACGTGCCGGGGGAACACTTATTTATTAAACTGAGTTTGCGGCTAAGTGTAACGGTTTCAAGGGGCAAGGCACAGAAGATGGCAGCAAAAATCACGCTGATTAACGAGGATATTACGACTTTGCCTGTTGACGCTATGGTCAACGCGGCCAATCAGAGCTTGCTTGGCGGTGGTGGGGTGGATGGGGCTATTCATCGTGTGGCCGGAGCGCAGTTGTTAGCTTGTTGTCGTGACCTTGGTGGTTGTGCGGTTGGCGAAGCTAAGATCACCCCAGGCTTCAACTTACCTGCCCGCTATGTGATTCACACCGTTGGCCCCATTTGGCAAGATGGGCAGCATGAAGAAGCCAGGTTACTGGCGGCTTGTTATCGCAACAGTCTGCGCCTGGCTGGGGAATACCGGCTTAGCAGCATCGCCTTTCCTGCTATCAGTTGTGGTGTATACGGCTATCCTATCAACCAGGCTTGCAAGCTCGCAGTGCAGACGGTGGTTGGCGTTCTGGATGATTATCCTCACCTGACAAAGGTTATCTTCTGCGCCTTTAATGCAGAAGTTTACCAAGCGCTAGCCGCTGAATTAGCTGTCCTGGATTTAATTTAAATCGGTTAGGCTGCCCACAACCAGCTTTGGGGTTAGTGGTTATTGATTGACTCTATCGGCGATATCGTTTTAGTGAATTTGCTCCCAGTCATTGTGCTGGCTATAGTAGCGGCCAACTTGTAGTTATACTCGGAAGCCTATGCTGATCGTCCTCTCTCCAGCCAAAAACCTTGATTTTGATACGCCACCAAAAATTAAAGAATTCAGTCAACCGGATATGCTCGATCAAGCCAGTGAACTGATTAGTGTTTGCCGGGATTTGTCACCGGCCCAGGTGGGGAGCCTGATGCATATCAGTGATAAGCTGGCGCATTTAAATGTAGAACGTTATCAAAGCTGGGCGCTGCCTTTTACTGCAGATAATGCTAAGCAAGCCGTTTTGGCCTTTAATGGTGATGTTTACACTGGGCTTGAAGCCAACAGCCTGAGCCAGGATGACCTGCGCTATGCTCAACAGCACCTACGCATATTGTCTGGCCTGTATGGCTTGCTAAAGCCGCTGGATTTGATGCAAGCATACCGACTGGAAATGGGTACAAAGTTAGCTAACCCAAGAGGTAAGGATCTTTATCAATTTTGGGGAGAGCGAATTACTACTGCACTAAACCACGCTATGTGTGAGCAGGGCGATAATGTGCTGATAAACCTCGCATCCAACGAGTATTTTAAATCTGTAAAGCCCAAAAACCTTGACGGCATGATAGTTACCCCGGTGTTTAAGGATGCCAAGGGCGGCCAGTATAAGGTTATTAGTTTCTTTGCCAAAAAAGCCAGAGGCATGATGGCGCGCTTTATTCTGCAGCGGCGTCTGACCGAAGTAGAACAACTTAAGGCATTCGATATCGGCGGTTATCGTTTCGATGAACAACAGTCGACAGCTACTGAGTTGGTGTTTCTGCGTGACGAGCAATAACACAGTGAAGATCCAATTCCTGATTTTTTCTGTATAAGTTTGATAAATAATTAGTCGAGTCTGTTTTGACAGACATAACGCAGACTGGCAAACACACTAAAGGGAGATGCAGCAATGCAGATACGGGCATTGGCGTTGTGCCTGGCACTCGCAGGCAGTACACAAGTTTTAGCTGAGGAGCAATGGGGGCTGGGACTTGGGGTTATTTCTGCCGCCTCTCCCTACCAAGGAGAGTCCAAGGATGTGCTGGTTGTGCCACTTGTGAGCTACGACAATGAGCGTTTTCATTTCAGTGGCGTGTCGGCTAGCTATGACCTCTATGAAGACGGGGCATTCAAATTGGCTGCATTCGTACGCCCAGGTTTTGACTTTTTCAGGCCGGATGACGCCGATGACGAAAGCATGCGCTCCCTAAAGCGGAGAAAATTCTCCGTCCTGGCAGGTGTTCGTTTGGAGACCGAGCTAGGGTTTGCCAAAGGCAGCCTTGCCATGGCCCATGATATTACCGGAAATGCCAAAGGGTATAGCCTTGAAGCTGGCTTAAGCCGGCAGTTTATTCTCAATAGGGCCCTGATGCTCAAAACCGAGTTGGGTCTGGTGTATGCTGACCAAGAGACCGTAGATTATTATTACGGAGTAGACAACGGAGAATCCCCTTATTTTGCTGCTTATACCGCGGATAGTGCGCTAAACCCTTATGTTTCCGCGACCTTAATGTATCAGTTGGACCCTAACTGGCAGCTATTTAGCAACCTCAAAGTCAGTGAGTACGATAGTGAGATAAAGGACTCTCCCATAGTTGAACGGGATCGCGACGTGCAGTTTATGGCGGCGCTGAGTTATAAGTTCTAAGCCGGACTGAGGTGGCGAGCCAAACATTGATAAAGGTCGGCTTTGCGGATAGCTTTGGTGAGGTAGGGATCCATACCAACCTCTTTGGCTCGCTGTAGATCCTGAGGCAGGGCGTTAGCAGACCAACCACAGATGATCAATGTCTGAAGCTCAATGAAGGCTTATCCAGTGTCGTCGACCAACCGGCCGGGGCTGCGGACTATTGGTCGAGTAATTCCCGGCTAGTTTGAATTCTGATACATCAGCAAATTCCGGGTGCAGCAAATAGTCCAGATAAGCTGTCTCGACAATATGAACAGAACAGCGCAATGACTCTATAAGTGGCAGGGCAAGTAAAAACTGGGACTTAATGCCTGGACACTGAGTTAATTCACCGGGTTCGAAAAGTGATGTGAGAGGTTATTCAATATAAAGCTTCTGCTGAAAACGCAACCTTTGCTCAGTGTTACCCTTACTCAATTTGATATCGAATTTGATGTCTTCTTCGTAACGAAATGACAGCGTGGCAATGTAGTAAATGGCTTTGCCCTCAGTGATCTGTTTAAACTCAAGGGGCTGGCTACGTCCCATTAAATCGGTGGCAGTACCGCTAACCAGTACATTCTGAGGCGCCTGAGTAGCGCTATCCAGCACAGAGATATTTACCAATGCATTGTATTTACTGCGTTGGATACCATAGGTGCGGGCAACTTCCGGCGTCAGGAAGCTGCTGGTTAACGCAATATAGTGGACGTCCCATGCTCCCAACTGCTTCATCTGTTCAGCCTGGCTAAAGGGCGCCAGACTCAGGGCACAAAATACAGCAAGGATCTTAAGCAATTTCATTGGTTTTCTCACACAGCAAAATGTGGCTTAAGTATAGTCCGCCAGCTTGGCATATGGCTATGATAAGTCAGAAGAATTTGCACAGATAAACGGCGCTTTTGAGGTGCTGTTCATGGATAGAAAAACGGCCCGTGACGGGCCGTTTCAATCGATGTTGAGTCATCTAAGGTCGGTAGAGGTGGCTAGGCCAGTCCCAGGTCTCTGAGCAAAAAAGTCAGAAATTGAATGGCAATAATAGCGATCAATACTGATAAATCGAGTCCGCCCATGGGGGGAATGATTCGGCGGATGGGCGCCAGTAAGGGTTCGGTCAGTTGGTATAAGACCATTTCCATCGGGTTCTGTCCCTGACTAAACCAGCTCAACAGAGCACGGATGATCAGGATCCAGAAAATCAGTGACAGTGTCTGGTTAACCAACACAATAACGGAGCCGAGCAATATCGCCAGTGGATTAAATAGCTGCCAACTGTTGTCATCAAGCACAAAGTTCTCAACGGTCAATTTTATAAAAGCTACGAGCAGCGCCAGCACTAAGGTGGCCGTATCCAGTTTTCCTAAGGACGGTAAAACCCGTCGCATAGGACCCACCAAAGGGTGAGTCGCTCTGACCACAAATTGACTAAAGGGATTATAAAAATCTGCCCGGGCAAACTGTAACCACAAACGCAGGATCACCACCATCAGATAGAGATCAAACAAGGTACCAATCAAAAATTGCATAGAACTCATGGTGTTTTCCCAAATGAAAAATTAAAAAGCCTTGCTCATTACGCTGGCTCTGTCTACCGCGGCCTGCATGGCATCGGCAACCAGTGAGCGCAGCCCTTGTTGTTCAAACTGTTCAATCGCCGCTGCCGTCGTGCCGCCTTTGGACGTAACTTGGGCTCTAAGCTCGGCTAATTCAAGGCCAGGATTGTGACAAACCATGTTCGCTGCACCCAGCATAGCCTGTTGGACTAACAATCTTGCTGTTTGGCGGTCAAAACCCAGCTCCATGGCTTTGTCTTGCATGGCTTCCAGAAACAGAAAAAAATAAGCGGGGCTACTGCCAGCAGCAGCGGTGACGGCATCCATCATACTTTCTTCTTCAACCCAGGCGATTTGGCCAACCTGAGCCAGCAAGTCTTGGGCAAAGCTTCGATCAGCTTGGGATACCTGCGCGTCAGCGTACAGGCCTGTCATTCCTAATCCCATGGCACTTGGTGTATTCGGCATAGTGCGAACAACCGGGTAAGTGCCACCCAGCATAGCTTGTAGCCGCGTAACGGGCAGGCCTGCTGCAATGGAAATAAACAGCTTACCTGCCAAGTCGGTGGTCTTAAGTGGTGCTGTGGCCACTTCCATCAACTGCGGTTTCACAGCTAACACCACTACCTCGGCATCTTTGCTGGCATCCAGATTATCCTGACAAACGGCAATGCCAAATTCCTGCTGAAGTGCATCCAACTTAGGTCTGGATGGGTTACTGGCGGTTATTTTTTCTGCCGGGTAACCGCTTTTCACCATGCCACTGATGATACTGCGACTCATATTGCCTGCGCCGATAAAGGTAATTTTTCTGTGTTGCATGTCTCTCCCGTTCGCTTTTATGTCCGGTTGTGGATGCGTGTTGTCATCAACAATTATGTCTAGGTCTCGGCGCGTTTTGCCCTTGCACCGAAGATGGCCGTTCCTAATCTTACCATAGTAGAACCGGCTTTAATGGCTGCTGGCATATCGGCTGACATCCCCATGGACAAGGTATCAACTTGTGGATAGCGCGCTTGTAGTGCACTAAACAGCGAGTGCAGTTGGCTGAAAACTCTTTCCTGGGCTTGTTCGTCCAGGTCCGCCGCTGGAATGGCCATTAAGCCGCGCAAGGTCAGATTTGGAAGGCTATTGACCTGTTCTGCCAGGGCAAAGAGGGCGGCTTCATCGCCAACCCCTGACTTACTTTGTTCGTGACTAATATTAATTTGCAGCAAAACCTGTAAAGGAGCACTTCCTGCTGGCCGTTGCTCGCTTAGTCGCTGGGCGATCTTGAGCCTGTCTACCGACTGCACCCAATCAAAATGCGCTGCCACCAACCGGGTTTTATTCGACTGCAAGGGGCCGATAAAATGCCACTCTATGTCCGGGTAGGCTTGCAAGGCTTGGATCTTCTCGGCCCCTTCCTGAACATAGTTTTCCCCGAACAGGCGCTGACCCGCCTGATAGGCTTCCAATATGTCCTCGACAGGTTTAGTTTTACTGACTGCCAGTAGTTGAACCTGCGAAGGGGATTTATTAAGCATCTGGCATAAGCCAGCGATGGTTTCAGATGCGCTTTGTAGTCGTTCTGCTATGGTTTTCATGAGTGAGTCTTTGAGTTGAATCAGGTTGCCGACATAAGGTTATGTCAAGGCATACCGAACTTACCAGTTTTCTGTGGTACATCTTGTCTTTTCAGACAGTTAACAAACGGAGTGGGCTGTGGATATTACCGAACTTTTAGCCTTTAGTGTCAAGAATAAGGCCTCTGACTTACATTTGTCCGCCGGGCTACCCCCTATTATCCGGGTGGATGGCGAAATGCGTCGTCTCAATGTACCTGAACTCGATCACAAGCAAGTGCATGCGTTGGTCTACGAAATTATGAATGACAAACAGCGCAAGGAGTATGAAGAGAATCTGGAGACCGACTTTTCCTTTGAGGTGAAAGGGCTGGCCCGTTTCAGGGTCAACGCCTTTGTACAGAACCGCGGTGCGGCGGCGGTATTACGCACCATCCCCAGTGAAGTGCTGACCCTGGATCAGTTGGGCGCTCCGCAGATTTTCAAGGAAATTATCAACCAGCCCACAGGTATAGTGTTAGTGACCGGGGCCACGGGTTCGGGTAAAAGTACCACCCTGGCCGCCATGATAGACCATATCAATAGCAACAAGCGCGAGCATATTCTGACGATTGAAGACCCTATAGAATTTGTTCACGAAAATAAGATGAGCCTGATTAACCAACGGGAAGTGCATCGGGATACCCATAGTTTCAACAATGCACTGCGCAGTGCATTGCGTGAAGACCCGGATGTGATTCTGGTGGGTGAATTACGTGACCTGGAAACTATTCGACTGGCTATCTCAGCGGCTGAAACCGGCCACTTGGTGTTTGGTACACTGCACACCAACTCTGCACCCAAGACCATCGACAGGATCATTGATGTGTTTCCGGCTGAGGAAAAGTCCATGGTTCGCTCTATGCTGTCTGAATCCTTACGTGCGGTTATTTCACAGACGCTGCTGAAGAAAGTCGGCGGAGGGCGAATTGCAGCCCATGAAATTATGTTGGGTATACCCGCTATCCGTAACCTCATCCGCGAAGATAAAGTACCGCAGATGTACTCGGTAATTCAGACCGGTCAGGCCCATGGCATGCAGACTATGGATCAGTGTTTACAGCGTCTGGTGGCAATGGGGCAAATCACCTCTCAGGATGCCGCCGCGAAATCCATCGACAAGCAACCTAAGTTCTAGGAGACGCTAGCATGATGATGCAACCCTATTTACAAGGTATGGTGGACTGCGGTGCATCGGACTTGTTTATTACCGTGGGCTTTCCCGTCAGCGTTAAAGTCAACGGCAGGATGACCCCGTTGGATGACCAACCTCTGTCTGCTGACATGTCCCTGGCGCTGGTGGAAAGCCTGATGTCGGAGAAACAGCGGGCGGAGTTTGAGAAGACCAAAGAGTGCAATTTCGCCGTGGCATTGGATGGAGTGGGGCGTTTTCGTTGCAGTGCATTCTGGCAACGCGATTTGGCCGGCATGGTTATCCGTCGTATCGTTACGCAAATCCCTAAAGTGGAGGAGTTGGGTCTACCTCAGGTACTCAAAGACATCATCATGTCTAAACGCGGATTGGTGCTGTTTGTCGGTGCCACGGGTACAGGCAAATCCACCTCCTTGGCTGCGCTGATTGGACATAGAAACCAAAATTCACACGGCCATATTCTGACTATCGAAGACCCTATAGAATTTGTTCATGATCACGCTAACTGCGTTGTGACCCAGCGAGAAGTGGGCATCGACACCCAGTCTTTCGACGATGCACTGAAAAGTTCATTGCGTCAGGCCCCGGACGTGATTCTGATTGGTGAAATCCGTTCTATGGAAATCATGGAATACGCGATGTCGTTTGCTGATACCGGTCACTTGTGTGTTGCTACCTTGCACGCCAACAATGCCAACCAGGCCATCGAACGCATTATGCATTTAGCGCCACCGGATCAGCATGAAAAACTGCGCTTTGACCTGAGTTTGAATATGCGCGCCATCGTTGCCCAACAACTGGTGCCCACCGCTGACGGCAAAGGTAGGGTAGCCGCTATCGAGGTTTTGATGGGCTCACCTTTTGTGCGAGATCTGATTCAACGTAATGAGATTGGCAGCCTTAAGGAGGCGATGCAAAAAGGCAAAGAAATGGGTATGCAAACCTTTGATATGGCGCTGTATGACTTGTATAAGGCCGGTCGGATTAATCTCGATCAGGCGCTGCACCATGCGGATTCTCCCAACGATTTGCGTTTGATGATTAAGCTGGACAAAGACGAAGGCCCTGGCTTGGGTTCTTTGTCGAATGTGTCCATTGACCTGGATTAAGTTCGCTTGTTGCGGCTGTACTGTCATGAAGATAGATTTCTGGTTTGGCAGGTCAGAGATTTGCTGGTCAGCCGCGGTATTCCCTGTTTCGTAAAAAACGAGTATGCCATTGGGGCGATGGGAGATTTATCCCCTTTTGATTGTTGGCCGGAAGTGTGGATAACCGACGACGAGTGGATGCCCAAAGCCAAGCAACTGCTGGATGAGTGGCAAAGTCAGTTGCAGCAAGGCTCCGCCTGGTATTGTAGGCATTGTGGCGAGGAAAACGGCAGTGGTTTTGAACTGTGCTGGCAATGTGACACCGAGCGACCTGATGATTTGCGATAGACAGGGCTAACCGATGCGCCTGGCCTATACTTGAGAGTGGACAACTAACAAATGGCCTGGAGGTGTCTATGAGTTTGTCCCAACGTGTTATGTCCTACCTGAATGACCTTGATGTGCATTATGAGGTCATCACCCACCATCCTTCGCACAGTTCGCTGGGGTCTGCTATTGCTGCGCAGGTTCCCTCTGCGAAAATTGCCAAGGCAGTGATGCTGGAAGACGGTCAGGGACATCGCTTAATGGCGGTGTTGCCAGCCGACAGCAAGTTGAGTATCAGTGCTTTGAATGATGCCCTGGATGGTCAGTATCATCTGATGAAGGAACAGCAGGTGTATCAGTGTTTTGATGATTGTGAACATGGTGCCGTGCCGCCATTGCCGCAGGCGTTTAATCTCGACTGTATTGTGGATGATAGTCTGGAGGGGTTGTCTGATTTGTATATTGAGGGCGGTGATCATCGTTCCCTGGTGCATTTGTCTCAGCATGAATTTGCTCGCTTAATGGCGCAGACCCGCTCAGGTCATTTCAGTCATCAGTTGTATCACTAAGTACAACATGTGGGCAGTATCTTGCTGCCCACATGTCTATTGTTTAGGTAAGGTGCGTACGTATTTGCGCACTATGCTGCGCAAATTACCGTTTTGTTTTTGCGCAGCAATATGCGCATTCAAGCTTGGTAGCACAGAGGCTTTGGTGGGGATGAGGGCCAGTTTCAGACTATCAATAGCCTTATTTTGCTCAATGGTGGTCAGGAACAGATGGGGAAAGCGCTCCTGTAGCAACCAGTAGCCGATCAGTTCGTTTAAATAGGCAAAATCACAGCGACCATTTTCAAGCATGCGTAGTTGCGTTTCTTCACTGCTGGCATCAAGACGCAGCAACTGATTAGAGGCAAATTGTTCCTTAAGCGTAGGATAAACATAATATTCTCGGGTACATACCCGATTTCCTGGCTGCCACTGTGTATTTTTATTACTTTTGTCCAGTTTGAACAAATAGTCGGTGTAGGGAAGGATCTCATCAGTGAACAGCAATTGTTCGGAATGGCGTGTCCACGCAGGGCTAAGCACCATCATGTCGACCAGTCCCTCATACAGTCGCTGCTCACCACCCTGACGATTGTCGATCACATAGTCCAAAGTGATGCTTTGTTCATCAGCAAAACTCTGCAATAAGTCAGGGATAATCCCCTTAATCTGTTGGGCTTCATTGATAAAAAGGTAAGGAGGGAAACCAGGATCATATACTGCGAACTTCAGCTGTTCTGCGCTGTAACTGCTGAAGCTTAGCAGGCTAACTAGAAGGGCTTTGATGTGCATCAGGGGCTATGCTGCAAACGAATTAGTTACTTATCAGCATAGTCGTAAAAACCATTAGGCTCGAACTCTGGCTGACAATAGTTGCAGGAGAAATGTTTTCAGATGTTGTCTGCCATCCAGCTTTCGAGAATTAAACAGGCAGCAACACTATCTACTTTCTGTTTATCCAGCTTCTTAAAACCACCTAACTCAAATAGCCTGGCTCTGGCATCTGCGGTAGTCAGGCGTTCATCGCAGGTTTCGACACGAACCTTAAACCTGGCATTTAGACGATTAGCAAACTTACGTGCGCCATGGGTAACTTGCTGATCGGTACCATCCATATTCAGGGGTAAGCCAACCACCACCAGGTGAGGTTGCCATTCGGCAAATAAGGCCTCGACTTTTTGCCAGTCTGGAATGCCGTCTACGGCTTTCAACGCCATCAAGGGGGAGGCCGTCCCTGTCACCTCCTGCCCGGCAGCAACACCAATACTCTTAGTGCCAAAATCAAAACCCAAGAGCGTACGGTTAGAAGATGTCATAGATATGGTCCTGATGACGACAGTGGCGAGTAAAACTTAGGCGTGCCCTACATCTGGGGCGAGTTGCCAGATATCGACCCCCAACTTTTGCACAGCGGCTTGCCATTTTTTGTGAATGGGGACATTAAACAACAAATCAGCATCCGCTTCGATTAACAGCCAGGAGTTGTGCTGAATCTCTTCTTCCAACTGCCCGGCACTCCAGCCAGCATAGCCTAATGCGACCAGAGATTTTTCCGGTGCTTTGCTGTTTCCCAACACGTTGAGTATATCTTTGGATGTTGTCACCATGATTTCAGAGGTAAGCACCAGGCTGGATGCCCAACCTGGTTGGGTACTATGCAGAATAAAACCGCGATCCGGGCTTACCGGTCCGCCTGCCAGCACTAACTGCTCGGCTTTGTCGTCATCCACTTCAATGGATTCATCAACCTGCTTGAGCATTTCCTTAAGATGCAGCCCAGTTGGTTGGTTTATCACTATTCCCATGGCGCCATGTTCGTTGTGTTCACAAATATAAGTTAGTGAACGGGAGAAATAGGGATCCTCCAAACTTGGCATGGCGATAAGAAAGTGATTTTCAAAGCTCTGCATACGACCCTCTGAGCAACTAAGATAACACTTATATGGCGTCTGCCAGCTGTTTTTCAATGGCGTCAAATAAGATCCCGGTAATACTCACAGGATATGCCGCTTCAATCTCTCTGACGCAAGTCGGACTGGTGACATTAATTTCGGTGAGTTTGTCACCTATGATATCCAGTCCCACAAAAAATAGTCCTTTTTCGACCAGTATAGGAGCAATGGCCTCGGCAATACGGCGGTCACTGTCGCTGATAGGTTGCGGGCGTCCGGTTCCTCCGGCTGCAAGGTTGCCGCGCGTTTCGCCCTGGCTTGGCAAACGCGCCAGGCAATAGGGAATCACTTGTCCGTTTACCACCAGTACGCGCTTATCACCGTCACTGATACTGGGCAGGTACTCTTGCACCATACACAAACGCTTGCCGTGATTAGTCAGGGTTTCAATGACGACACCCAAGTTGTTGCCGTCTTCTTTGATGCGAAAGATGGAGGCTCCGCCCATACCATCCAGCGGTTTACAGATTATATCCTTGTGTTGCTGGTGAAACTGGCGGATGAGACCAGCCTGGCGGGTTACCAGTGTCGCTGGACAATGCTCGGCAAACCAGGCAGCAAAAAGCTTCTCGTTGCAATCGCGCAGACTCTGCGGGTTGTTAACTACTAACAAACCCTGGGCTGCCGCCAGTTCAAACAACTGTGTCGCATACAAAAATTCGCTATCGAAAGGCGGATCTTTGCGCATCAGCAACACGTCCAACTCGGCAAGCTGACGGTGTGTTACATCACCTAATTCGTACCAGCCAGCTGGGTTTTCCTGCACCTCAAGTGAGCGCATACTGGCTTTGGCAATACCGTTATCCAGGTACAAATCAGCCATTTCCATATACTGGATCTCATAGCCACGACGCTGGGCTTCTAACAGCATGGCAAAGCTGGTGTCTTTCTTGATGTTGATGGACGAAATGGGATCCATCACGATACCGAGTTTCAGGCTCACAGAAATTCCTTGGTTGGCGGGCAGAACGTCTTAAATAAGCACTCTGCCAGGTAATTTCAATAGGACCTGCGAACTAATCGCTCTATCACAAGGAGTGGAGCTTTTTCTTCACCTCTTTTGCCAGTTTTTTGTCGTGGCTGGACTGCAAGGTCTGATAAACCTGCTTGGCTTGTTCTTTTAGTCCCTTTAACTGCTGCAGATTCGCCAGTCGAAAGGCCGCCCACTGGCGGCTGGGTAGTTTTCGATTTTTGGGGGCGTGTTCGAGAAAATTCTGTAATGCGTGAATACCTTCGTCAATCTGCACTTCCCCCTTCACACTGGCCCGACCTAATTGGTACATGGCCATATACCGGCTGTTCAGGCTTTCCTGATCTGAAGCAGGTTGGCTAATAGCTTGCTTAAACTCGGCAATGGCCAGGTCGTACTTTTCATCTTGGACAAGTTGCATGGCGGCCTGGAAGTAAAAGTCAGGGATCCCAGGCATGCTGTGTTTGGCGCTTTCAAGAAGCTGTTGATAGTCCTGTTGGTTGTCAGCGGCACTCAGATAGTTCAGCCGGGCGAGCATACCAGCCCGTTGGTCGCGGCTTTCTAATTCCTTTATTTGGGCCAGCGCTAGTTCTGTATCGCCGCCGGCAATACCCGGAGCCTGCAGATAAAAGCTCATCAGACCCTGTCGATATTCGCTATTGTCAGGGGCCAGCTCTACGGCACGATGGAAGCTTTGCAGGGATTTCTTGGCATAGCTTAAGGCTGAAAATACACTGTTTCCTGCCTGTTGCCCCATAACGACACCTCGTGTGAAGTGTGCTTCGGCACTTTGTGGCGCTTGCGCAACGGCTTGCTCAATCCAATCTTCGGCTTTGTCCGCGTCTTGCGCCAGCCAAATGCGGCTCAGATAGATTTTAGCTTCCGCTTGCTCGGACGCGGCTTCAAACAGACTTTGGGCTTGTTTATCCTCACCCTGCTCAAAGGCCAAGATGGCTTGTTGCAAATCAGCGTATACAGATGCACTGCTTAGCAGCAGTGCCATAGCCAGAGGTTTTCTCATCTTCATTTCCCTTGAAATTGTAAATGGTATTTTCGCGATAGTCGGGCGATAACCAGTGCGCCAATAACACCAGGGGCAACCCAGAATACCAACTGCCAGTAACCCGCCCCGGCCAGGATTTGTCTGGCACCAAAGGTGAGAAAGGCCGTATAGGCACCTATACCCGAGCCAATCATAGCGCCCAGATGTTCGATCCACCATTGGCGTGGAGCAATATGTCGACGCAGACAATAAAATAGCATCTGGCCGCCTATTATGGTGCCCAGAATGCCGAAGATAAGATGTAAAACTTTGTTGAACCAAAGACCCAGGCCCAGTAAAGCTAGACCACCTGTGATCAATACCAGCAGCAAGCCAAGATGCGTTGGATGGCGCAGCAAGTGGCGGGCTTGTTTTACTCTAAGCACCAATATGCCATGACGAACACTGGTGAGTGTAAGCCAGCTTATATACATCAGGAAAAAAGCAAACAAGCTAATATTCAGTGCCTTCTGCGCCTGGTTGGCTGTATTTGAAAGGTCACCGTGGATAGTGAGTGGTGCCACCAGCACCAATAAGCAAATCAGCATGCCGCTGCCAGCCACTATATACATGGTATTGGCGTAATATCGACCAAACTTGATATGGTCCAGGCTGCCTTTAGGGGTGAGCGCAGGGAGCCAAAATAGTAGCAAGGCAGCGCTGCCTACTGTGATATGCAGCATTAACAGCAGCGAATAAAGCAATTTCATAGCTATTCCTCCAATAGACCTGACCAGTTTACGCAACTCTTTTTTAAATCATCAGTGTCAAAGGTCATATGTTTAAAAGTGACTTATGACCTATTGGCGCAAACTCAGCAGAAGGGTATGTTGTGTTCAACACGGAGAATTAATTATGTTTAACCTGAGGCCCTACCGACTGAGTGTGGAAACGGCCAGTGGCCTTATAAGCTGGGCCATGGTGGCAGCATCATCCTTGTACTTTATGCAGAACAATCTGGGCTGGACGCATTGGCGTGTGGTGACGCTGGCCAGCTTATATCTGGGATTTGTATTGCTGTTTATGCTGGCCACCCGGGACGAATCTTATCCGCGTGACAGGGCTGTCAGACTGACGCTTATCAGCCTGCTGTTTTTGCTAGTCGTCGCCATTTACTTCACTACCCCTTATATGTACAACGCGATTTTGATGGTGATGTGGTCGGCACTGTTGCCATATTTCATCACATTCAGGTCGGCTGTTTTTCTCTCCCCATTGTGGTCATCTGTACCTTATTTCGTTGGCGAGTTTTATTGGCATGATGATATGTCCGCCCTTAGCTCGTTGTTGTTCTGGACCTTTAATGTTTTCGCTTTAGTCATGGTCAATGTGTCCTTAAAGGAAAAAAAGGCCAAGGAAGCCGCTAATCAATTGAACCGAGAACTTATGGCTACCCAGGCATTGCTCAGTGAAGCTAACAAACAAGCGGA
This sequence comes from Bowmanella yangjiangensis, assembly GCF_017255015.1. GTDB lineage: Bacteria > Pseudomonadota > Gammaproteobacteria > Enterobacterales > Alteromonadaceae > Bowmanella > Bowmanella yangjiangensis. The sequence goes on from NZ_JAFKCS010000001.1 coordinate 122,424, forward strand.
GCGCACTCGTATTGCGCGCAATATTCATGATGTGCTCGGCCATCATCTGACGGCCTTGTCGATTAACTTGCAGGTGGCATCACGCAAAGCCGAAGGAGAAGTGAAACAATCGGTAGAACAATGTCACGCCATTGCTAGCTTGTTGCTCAGTGATGTTCGAGAAGCGGTGTCTGAAATTCGCGATAAATCTGCTATTCACCTGAAAAGTGCGTTGGAGTTACTGACCCGCGAGGTACCTAGACTCAAAGTCGCTTTAGATTGTCAGGTTGAGCTGGACGATATGGAGCAGGCCCATGCATTGCTGATGTGTGTGCAGGAGAGTTTGACCAACAGTTTGCGTCATTCCAGAGCCAATCACATGCGGATAGACCTGGTTCAGACCGAAAATGCTTTGCTGCTTACGATGCAGGATAACGGCGGAGAGCAGAAATACTTGCAGCCTGGCAACGGCTTAAAAGGTATGCGAGAACGTATTGAAGCCTTAGGCGGACAAGTTGAGTTTATGTTTAACCAGCAAGGCTTGTGCACCCATGCCCGTCTGCCGGTAGCCTCATGAGTATTCGTGTCTTACTGGTGGACGATCAAACCCTGGTCAGGGAGGGGGTCAAAAGTTTGTTATCGCTGTCGGCCAATCTGTTGGTGGTGGGAGAGGCAAGTGACGGCGACCAGGTTTGTCAGGTCGTCAGTGCGCAACAACCCGACGTTATCCTGATGGATATACGTATGCCACGAATGTCGGGAGTAGATGCTCTGCGCGCGATGCAAAAGGTCGGCCTCACGCAACCTGTAATAATGTTGACTACTTTTGATGACCATAAATTGGTGCTCGAGGCCGTGCAGGCGGGTGCGAAAGGTTATCTGCTTAAGGATGTCTCCCTGGAGACACTGGTGGATGCGATTGAGACGGTACATGCCGGGCAAACCCTTATTCAGCCAGCCGTGACCGAGAAGATTCTGCAAGGATTACAGGGCTTGCAGCAAAACTTCGAGAGCTATGAAACGCCGGAGCCTTTAACGGAAGCTGAATGTAAAATTCTGCGTCTGATGGCAGGGGGATGCAGTAACCGTGAAATAGCTGAGGCATTGTTTAAATCTGAGGGCACGATTAAAAATCAGGTGTCCAGCTTGTTGGCTAAGTTAGGCGTGAGAGATCGCACCCGGGCGGTGTTGAAAGCCATTGAAGCTGGGCTTATTTAAACCTGCCACAATATGCTTGTCCGCCGAATTTTAGCAGTCAGACTGGGAAGTTGATGTGAAACTGGCTTCCCTGACCGGGTGATGACTGGCATGCAATTTTACCTTTTAAGACTTTTTCCACCAGATCCTTACAGATGTGCAGCCCTAGTCCGCTGCCTCCGGTTTGTCTGGCCGAAGTGAAAAAAGGCTCAAATATATGGCAGAGGGTTTCGCGACTCATTCCTTTACCATTATCTTGATATTTCAACTCAAGCTGTCCATTGAGCAGAGTGACGTTTAGATGCACCTGACCCGGTTGGCCTTTTTCAAAAGCATGCTGGACAGAATTCATTATCAGATTGACCAGAATCTGACTAATGGCGCCGGGGTAGCTGTCTATCTCCAGATCGGGGTTAATATCCAGGCAAAACTGCAATTTGTGGTATTTCAGCTTAGGTTTTAACGACAACAGGATTTCGCACACATAACTACTCAGATTAAAAGTGCGAATCTCCTGATTATGCTGATCAAGGGACAACTGCTTGAAGGTGCTGACGAGCTCCGCACTGCGTTGCAAGTTGCGCTCAATGATCTGCATAGCTTCAGCAGATTCCTCATAAAAGGCCCGCAAGGCTGAGCGAGTCAATTTATTTTGTTCAAAAAGCCGATTGGTTTTGTGTAATTGACCGCGTAAGTGGCTGGCTGCCGTAACAGCTACCCCAATTGGGGTGTTCACCTCATGGGTCAGGCTCGACATCATGCTGCCAAGTGAGGCGAGGTTTTCTATCTCCAGCAAATGTTGCTGTACCTCTGAGCGCTGAGCTAAGGCCTCACGTAATTTTTTATTTGTTTGGGTTAGTTCCCTTGTGCGTTTTTGTACTTGTTGCTCAAGATCGCGTTTAGCCTGACTAAGCTGTTCAGATGCCTGCATTTTCTCGATGATCAGCGAGGCTATACTGGCTTCAATGCGAATAAGTTCAAGATCCTGATTGGTCGGCTCTCTGACTGCGGAGTAGTACATACCGAAGGCGCCCAGCACTCGTCCATCGGTGGCGAAGATCGGGCTAGACCAGCATGCACGTAATCCGGCCTTCTGGCATATTGCTTTATATGGCGCCCAATTTGGATGAGTTTGAATATCTGATACCACAACGGCTTGACGCAGGTAAGCGCTGGCACCACAAGAGCCGACCGTCGGGCCAATCTCTATTCCATCAACGGCCTGCATGTAATCTTTGGGCATACTGGGGCCAACCAGTGAAGACATAGTTTTGCCATCGGGATTCATCAGCATAATGGAGCAACGCAAATCCTCGCTGGCAGTTTCTATAGCACTGACCAACGCGTTTAATACTTTCTCCAGTGGAGCACCCATCACCCAAAGGTTAAAGGCGTTGTTGCGGCCCGTTTCTACAGCGGTTTGGCAAATGGCGCTGAGATCATGGCTTTCCAGCTGACCATGCACAGAAACTAAACTTGGCATACATTCTTTTCATGATGATGGTATCGGGTTGGAGTGCCAAGCATGCCTGTTGAACATTAAACACTCAACTGTTTTGTTTGATTCCTGACGTGCTACGCAGGCTGCTCAATGTTGCTTACAGATCGCCGAAACGACCTTGCAGATTGGCAATGGCCGTTAAGGCTGCGGTCTCTGTGCGTAGTACCCGCGGACCGAGCAGAACCGATTTAAACCCGCCTTGCTCAGTCAGGTATAGTTCCTGGTCGGCAAAGCCCCCTTCCGGACCAATGAGTAGTCGTACTCCTTGGGTTGGAAGCGTTAAATCGGCCATACGTTTTTCTGCTCTCGGGTCGAGAGTCAGGCGCAGCTCGTTAGTCGATTGCTGCAGCCATGGCGACAGGGCGGTAACAGGATGCAGAGTAGGAAGAATGTTGCGTCCACATTGTTCACAGGCGCTTTGAATGATCTTCTGCCATTGCTGGTGCTTCTTCTGCCAGCGCTGTTCGTCCAGACGTACCACACAACGTTCGGTGATCAGTGGGGTTATTTCCGTCACGCCCAGCTCTACGGATTTTTGTAGAACAAAGTCCATACGTTCGCCTTTGGAGATCCCCTGACCCAAGTGGATGCGCAGTGGTGATTCGCAGCCCATTTGTAATTTTGCGTCCACCTGCACCCAAACGGCACGCTTCTCAACCTTATGTAAGGTGGCGGGATACTCATTGCCGTCGCCATTGAATAACACCAGAGGATGACCTTCGCGCAGTCTTAATACGTTTCCCACGTGGTTGGCGGCGTCTTTGTCCAGTTGTAGGGTTTGTTCGACAGCCAAAAGGCCGGGGCAGTAAATTCTTGGAATTTGCATGGTGCTTTTGCGATAGGGTTAGAACGTCTGGTTGGCAAGTCTAAGCCAAAGTGGGCTTGTATGCACCTGCTGGGCCCCGCATGACTGGCGGATTGCTGCCACTGGTGCATACTCTTTGTTTTCACTTTGATAGAGATAAAAGGCTTATGGCTAATCCGGTCGGTTGGTTTGAGATCTATGTGCAGGATATTCAGCGGGCCAAGCGCTTCTATGAACAGGTGCTGGCAATTGAATTAGACCAGCTTCCCGTGCCAGATATTGAAATGTGGGCGTTTCCCAATGATATGACGCAATATGGTACCGGGGGGACGCTGGTTTGTATACCTGGTATGAGTTCCGGCGGAAATAGCACCTTGGTGTATTTCAGTTGTCAGGACTGTGCGGTGGAAGAGTCGCGGGTGAAGGAAGCTGGCGGCCAGGTACAGCGAAGCAAAATGTCGATTGGCCAATACGGCTTTATCAGTCTGATTTTCGACACAGAAGGCAACATGCTAGGGCTACATTCTCTGCAATGAGGAGAATGCAGCCAGAACAGAGGGGAATTGACTCACTTAACCTCAAAGCTGTAATACAAATCCATCGAACGCTCGAGACTGCTCACGGCTTCCAGCCAAAGCTGATTCATCAGATAAAAGCGCACGGTAATTTGTGTTACTGGCTCGAGAATGCCCACGCCATATTTCAGGTAAATCCGTTCCCCAATATAGCCGCTGACAGTGGCCAGACTGTCGCCGCTGGCCGCGTCGGTTTCGGTATCCAGGGTAATGTCACTGATCAATGGAATGTTATTCAGTGCGTCCGTCAGGCCACTGGCACCGGTGATACCTATGCCTTGGTTCGCTGCCATCAACAGTGCCATAGAGCGACCATCTGACTCGCCACCGGCTCCTGGTGGCTTGCCGCGCAAAATGTACGACAGAATCGTACTTTGCTCCATGCTCGGATTAGAGAACAGGCTGACCTGTAACCCACTAACCGGACCACTTACCTCGATACCGGCTTCAACCCCCGTACCTTTCAATGGACGAATAGCTTGTAATTGCACTGTTGGGTTGCTGGCCTGGCCAAGGAACTGCAGCCGTCCTGATTTAACTTCCAGGTTCTGTCCATAGGCTTTGTATAACCCCTCGGTAAAGGTCAGGGCGCCAAAAAGCTCCAAAGGATCCGGCGACTTCTGCCGGGCAGTCAGGCTGCCGTCAATTTTGCCGTTAAAGCCAAACCCACTGATCGCAAAGGGGTCGATCAACTCAACATCCAATTGCAGGTTGATGGGAAGTGGTGCACTTTGCTGGATATCTTGTTGATTAACCAGACGCATATCCTGCGACACAGCTACTGCTGATGCGGGCAGTTCCTGCAAGGTTAAGCGGCCATTATCCACGTTAACTTTGCCTTGTAGATGCAAACCCTGTTCAAAACGGATATCCAAATGCGGGCTGATACTGGCCTGCAGTTCAGGCAGGGCTTGTAGTTGCAGAGCCTGCCCCTCCAGTTTGGCTTGAAGTGTTAAGGCTTTTTGCCAGTCAGACTGGCTGGCATCCCAGTGGCTGCTGCCTTGAAGCTTGGCCTGGCCTGAGCCCATGGCGAATTGACCATCAAATTCGGTTTGCGTGTCTGCGAAGCTGACATCAAGGTTTAGCTTGTCTACTGCGGTTTGGCTGCTGGCCACCACTAATGCCGCATCTTCGAGCGATACCTTGCCATGCAGGCGTGGGGCGTTTAGTTTGCCTTGCACTTGTATGTCTGCAGACAGCAGCCCGGTCAACTTGCTCAGTTGTGGTACCAGGTTAACCAAGCCGTCCAGCGGTAAAGGTGCCAAATATAAGTCGGCGCTGACATCGGCATCGGCTTTGTTACCTAACTGGCCATTTAGCGTCAGTAAGTCCTGCCCTGATTTACTCTGCAGTTGACCGGAAAGTTGCAAGCTACCGTCATCTTGTGAGTCCAACTTAAAGGTCCCTGCCTGCCAGTCCAGTAGGGGTAACATGTCGTCCTCCCACTGTTGCAGTATATGACCTGCACTGGAATTCAAGGTGACATGCAATTGTATAGGGCCTTGTTCGGGAAGTGTCAGACTGGCGGATAGGTTGGCGCTGCCAGATAACGCTTGGCCGTTGAGCTTGCCGGCGCTCCAGCGCCCGTAGTCGACCTCGGCACTTAGCTCAATGGGCGGATTACCAGGAAATCGCAGCCCCTGTTGCAGACACAACTGACTGAAATTGCCATTCCAGCAATGGGCTGACAGGGTCTGGGTTGTTTCGGTCAGGTCTAACTCGATAGGGGCTGACAGGTGCCAGTGTTCGCCGAACATGCGGCTGTCGGCTTCGAGAATTTTCCCAAACCAATGTGGCTGTTCCAGATCGGCGCTTCCCTGTACCAGCAGGTTGGCGTTAATGTCTCCGCCAATTTCTAACTGTAGTTGGTGTGAGTGCGCGTCACCGCCTAAATTAAGCTGCCCATGAATATGCTGGTCATTGCTTAGGACGATATTGGGGAATTGGATCGAGAGGTCGCCTGCGTGTTGCTGCATAGGGCGGTAGTTTGCCGCTACGCCCATATCTTGCACAGATAAGCTGTCGACATGCAGTTGCTTTACCTTGCCGTTCATTTCCAACAGCGGGTTCATTAGCTCGCCGCTGACACGAAAGTCGGCTTCAATCTGCCCTTGAGCATTGATTGGAAGGGCAGACAGATTGTCACTGAACAGTTTGCCTTGCAGTTGCCACTGTTGGTCTGCAGTACCTGTTACCTTTAGGGTACTGTTAAAGGCTTCCAGCCGCAGATCCAGATTACTCACCTGTAGCTGTTCCTGTTGACTGATATCGGCTATGGCAGATAAGCGCAGCGGTGTATTGTTGAGGCTGCCCGAGAGCTGTGTATCATCCAGCTTTACTCGCCATCCTTGGTTTGACCATGTTCCGCTGTTATTCAGGCTGCCCTGTAACACGCCGGTGACCGGCAACAGTGGGCTGTTAAGTTGCAGATTCTGCAATTGCCCTTGTATCTGCCACTGCCAGCTTTGCCCGTATTGCAGTTGGCCATTAATGCTTGCCGCTGAGCTGCTCGCCGGGTCTATGAAATCTATCTTTAACGACTCTATTTTGCCTGGCTGATGTTGAGCCTGTAGCGATAGCTGGGCCATAGATGTTTGGCCAAAGCCCAAACCGGAGAACATCAGAGAAAGATCGGCACTTTGCTGCTGGAGATTGCCGCTGGCGCTTAGTGTCAGTTTCCCGGACTGGAACTCGGCTTGCTCTGGTAACTCGAGCAGCGGTACTAAGGGGGCAGTATTAACATCCAGGGTGGCAGAAAAGGGCAGCGCAGACTGGGTAACATCGGCCTCGGCTTGCAGATTGAAGGCAGTGAGTGCGGGTTCTTTGATTTTAACCAGCAGTTTTTCCACAGAGCCCGATACATTCACACCTATAGGCTTAGTGCTAAGCGGCGTGGGTAACAGATCTTCTGCCGGTAGCATACTGGCCTCAAGATTCACTTGGTAAGGTGTGTTAAGCACTGCGCTGCCGCGCAAATCCACAGTGCCAAGTTGTTGGCTGCGGACCTCCAATCGATCAATCGCCAGTTTAGTATCCAGCCATTGCATTTGCAGCATGGCATGGTTGACTTGTACCTTTTGTCCGGCCTGGATTATCTGTGCGTCTTCCAACTGAATGTCATTCAGACGCATGTTGATAGGAGCGGGCAGGTCGGGTAACACTGCTAGCGGCCAGTCGGAGCTTGGCTGTGCGGGCTGTGCACTGTCGTTCAGTTGCAGTCGCAAGCCATTCAGATACAAGTTGTTGAGGGTGAACAACTTATTTTTCAATCCGGCATTCAGGTTGAGGTTATTCCAGACAATGGCCAGGCCTGGCAGCACAAGCTGGCTGTGTTCAATCTGCAGCTGTTGAATTCGTGATGTGGGCAGCCAATCAGGTAGCGCAATAGCCGAGGGCGGCTGTGGCGGAGAAGGCTCGGTGGCCGTATTGTCTGTCTGTTCAACCTCGACAAACAAATCGGTGATATTCAACTGTTGCACAACAATATGCGGCAGTAGCAGGGCTCGCGCAGAAATATCCAACTCAATTCGGCCTGCGGACACGAGTAAGCCGGGTTGCTGATAACTGAAATCCGAAAGCTGTAAGCCATATAACAGGCTTCCCTGATGCGCGCTGTTTTTTAGTCCTGGGATATGGGCTTTGGCCTGATTAAGCAACCAACCAGTGCCGGATTCTGTGCCGGTCAGCCAATAAACCAAGCCTACCAGCATGCAAAGCAAAGTTGTCAGACCAATCAGCAAGCGACGAAGCAGCTTTTTATAGGAGATCTGAAACGCCATTACAGCTCGGCCCCCATGCTGATATGTATCCGCCAGGGGGGATCATCCTCACTGATACCATAGGCCAGCTCAAATCTAACTGCACCTACCGGAGACAGCCAGTGAATACCTGCGCCGACGGACTGCACGGGCTTGAAATAGTGCCGGTTAAAGGCATTTCCTGCATCGGTAAAAATGGCCATGCGCCAATTGGGTGTCAGGTAATACTGGTATTCGACCGAACCTACGGCGAGCATCTTTCCGCCTACTACCTTGGTTTGCAGGCCTTCACTGGTTTGTACTTCGGCGGTGGGGCCCAGGCTGTTGTAATCAAAACCACGGATGCTCTGATCGCCACCGGCAAAAAAGCGTAAGGATGGGGCCAGATCTTCTACCGAGTCCAGACCGGTAATATTAATTCCGGCCTGACCTTTAATCACAAACCTGTGTTCGCCAAAGCGTGACAGCCATTTCCAAAACCCGGTCATCCTCAGTAAACGGCCATCGGAGCCGAGCGCCTTATCGGTGGCCTCAATTTGGTAAGTTTGCATAAAGCCTTCTTCTGGGTCGCGAATCGGACCATGGCGTTTGGTGCGTGACAGGGTGAGTCCCGGCAGCAGGTAGCCTGCCTGAAAGTCCAATCCGTCCAGACTCCATTTTTCTTCCAGCCAACGTGTCTGCGCCGCCCATACCCATTTGTGTTTGGTGGACTGGCTGATAACCGCGGCATGTCGCTGTGTACTGCTGATATCACCGTAGTCATTTTGTTCCAGACCCAGCATTAGCTGATAGGTTTGGGTAAGGGGATCTTGCCCGGGGATTTGATAAAGAAAATTGGCGTATGGGTTGACTGTTGAATAGCGCAGGGTCGTTTCCTGACTGTGCCCCCAGCGATTTACCCTGGGGGTACGCCAGTTAAATTGGGCTCTGGGGCCGGTATCCGTGACATAACCTAACCCCACTTTGAAGCTATGTGTTGGTGCATCACGCAGGTTGACGGTGACAGGGACTTGCTGCTCATCAATGGCGTTCAGATCAGGAGTAACCAGCACATCGGCGAAATACCCTGAGCGGCGCAGGGCGGATTCCAGATTACTTAAATGACTACTTTGATAGTGCTCGCCCGTTGATAATGGGGATAAGCGGGCCAATAACGCTGGCGCTACATCCGAACCCTCAAATGTTATTTCCCCCAGTTTATGACGGACACCTGCATCGTAGCCTAGGTGTACTTCGGCTTGTTGCCGTGCACTGTCTACCAGTATTTCGTGGTGCAGCCAGGTACCGGCCAGGTAACCATTGCTGCGTGCATAATTTTGTAACTCTGTTTTCCAGCTTTCATATTCACCATGGTTCAATATGCTGCCCTGATGAGTCTGTAGGTTGGCAATAAAGCGTTGAAAGCCATCATCATTCACGGCATCGCCAGTTACCTGAATATCCATCAGGTTGATGCGGGTTGCGGGACCGGGTTTAACAGAAACAATCAGTTTAATTGGCTGTGCTTGGTGATCAACTTTCGTAGTGATTTCAGCGTTGTTATAACCCAGAGCAATCATAGCGGCGATAGAACGCTCGCGAGCCTTAGCGATGAATCGGTTAACCTGAGCAGGTGCCTGGGGGAGGGAGCCTAAATGAGCGAGAATGTTCTTTTGCTGATTGTCAGAAGCTCCCTGAATTTCCAGAGACATTACTTCTTCCGCAATACCTGCTGTACTGAATAGGCATGCTGAGATACTCAGCATTACTGCGGGCAGAATACGCTGGAGGTGTATGGAGAATAGGAATTGCGAAACAAAAATGGTCAAAATCTTCTACCTGAACGACTGCTTGTCAAACACCAACCCATTTGTACTTCACCACCTATAGATTGCTATTCCATATGCAGAATATTAGCAATTTTCGATTAAACTTTAGTCGGTAATCATCCTTGAGACATTGACTTTTAAGGCAATACTCACGAAAAAGGCATAAGGGAATCAGGAGATTAGCATGGCTCAGCCTTTCATCCGCGCCTTTATTTGTACCGTTTTGTTTGTGGTGGTTCAGAGTGTTTTGTTTATGACTGGCGCTCAGGATTATATCCTGATTGCGACTACTACGGTGATTTTCTTTTGTTGTGTTTTCTGGTTTGGAAAATCCGCGTCTGAGCATTCGCAATTGCAAGCCGACAAAGAGCAAACTGCTAGTTTGCCAGAAGTGGACAGCGTTATAGCCGCCACGTCCCGAATGGCCATAGGTGCCGCGGATGTCTCATTCTGCATCGATGGGTTAATTAAAGAGCTGGGCAAAAGTGTTGAAGACAGCCAGCAAATTGGCAGAGCCACAGATGAACAAAATAGAGTCAGCCTGGCATTAAATGAGTCTCTGGAACAGGTTGGCAGTACTTATCAGCAAACTGATGAGGCGAGTCGACACGCGCATCAAAAGTTGCGTGAAAATGCCGAGCGTATTGAGCAGCTTGTCGCTTCTATTTCTGAAGCGGTATCGCATTTGCAGCAGTTGCGAGAAAGCGCTGATGACATTCAGCGTATTACCGAGGTGATAAACCAGGTTGCTGAGCAGACTAACTTACTGGCGTTGAATGCTGCTATTGAAGCGGCCCGAGCTGGTGAGCAAGGCCGGGGTTTTGCTGTGGTTGCTGACGAAGTCAGAGCACTGGCAGGTAAAACCGCAGGAGCAACGGAAGATATCGCCCGTATGCTCGGTACTGTGCATAAGCAAAGCCAGCAAACCAGTGCATTGATGCAGGATATTGAGAAGTCAGGATTCCAAGTCAAAGATGAATTACAGCAATTGTGCGGTGGATTTGAGCAGATCAGTCAGGATGTGGCCGGTGTGTCTGCGAACATCCAGCAAATGGTTGATGCCAGTGGTAATCTAACCAACAGCAGTGAGGACATTCGTGCCGCTATTGCCAGTATCAGCCAGGTTTTATCCAGCATCGAAGCCAATGGCCTGACGGTCGCTGAACAGGCAACCCATTTATCAGAACAGACCGAAAGTATTTTCCGGGATCTGGCCGAATATGCGCAGGATAGCTTTTACTTGCCTGTATTCCGTCAGGCACAGCAGGCCGCTGCTGATATTGCCGATTTGTTTGAGCAGGCCCTGGCCAAGGGGACGCTTACCGATAGCCAGGTGTTTGACCAGAACTATCAGGCTATCTCTGGAACTAATCCGGTTAAGTATCACACCAGCTACGATAAATTCACTGACCAACACTTTCCGTCTATTCAGGAGCCGGTTTTGGCACAACTTAAAGGTGCTTTGTATGCCGGAGCCGTGGATGTGAACGGTTACTTCCCCACCCACAATAGCCGATATAGTCAACCCCTGAGCGGCGACTATGCCAAGGACCTGCTGAATAATCGCACCAAGCGAATATTTGATGATCGCACTGGTCGTCGATGTGGTGCCAACACAGAAGCGATGTTGTTGCAAACCTACAAGCGTGATACCGGGGAAATTATGCACGATTTATCTGTGCCGATCCGGGTCCGAGGGCGCCATTGGGGCGGCTTCAGAATAGGTTTTAAACCCTGAACAACATGGGCGAAACCCGACCATAACGTGATAGAATGTTGGCTTGTTAGCTCGTGTATGCACTATGCTAGCTGACGCGTGTTATTGAAACACAAGTAGGACCGCCTGGAAGTTTGGCGTGACAACAATAAGTTCAAATCGCTTTTTTATGGAGAGCATCCATGTTTCAACCCGAAAAAATGACCGAAATGGTCGATACCTATGTCATTCCTTGGGGAATTAATATTGCCCTTGCGCTACTGATCTTTATCGTCGGTCGTATTGTCGTCGGCATCCTGATTAGCCTGTTTGGCAAAGTGATGGCGCGTTCTAAGTATGACAGCATGCTGGTGGGTTTTGTTAAGTCCATCTTGAATGCGATCCTGATGCTCTTTGTGGTGGTGGCATCTTTGGATCAGCTAGGGGTTGATACGACCTCATTGGTTGCTTTGCTGGGTGCAGCAGGTCTGGCCATCGGTTTGTCGATGAAAGATTCGCTGGCTAACTTTGCGGCCGGTGTGATGCTTTTAGTGTTCCGTCCATTTAAAGCGGGCGACTATGTGGAAGCCGGCGGTACGGCAGGCTCTGTAAAGAACATCGGAATTTTTACCAGCACCTTCAACACCCCTGATAACAAAATGGTTATCGTGCCTAACGGCGCTATTTACGGCGGCAATATTACTAATTTCTCAGCCATGGAAACCCGCCGTGTGGATATGGTGGTTGGTATCAGCTATGGCAGCGATTTGCGCAAGGCTAAGCAGATCCTCACCGATATGTTGGCAGCCGACCCACGTATTCTGAAAGATCCAGCTCCGCAAGTTGCGGTATCCGAGCTGGCTGACAGCAGCGTGAACTTTGTGGTGCGTCCCTGGGTGAAATCAGCAGACTTTTGGGCGGTGAAATTCGACCTGACCGAAGCTATTAAGCTGCGTTTCGACGAAGAAAATATCGGTATTCCATTCCCACAAATGGATGTGCATTTACACAAGCAAGACTAATTGTTTTGCATCCCTTTTCGGGAATAAAAAAGCCGCATTTAATGCGGCTTTTTTTTATCTGAAGTGGTTAAAGACATTTTTTTACCGGCAGTTAGGCTTATTGGGACTGGCCTGAAAATCCTTATTGGCAGCCGGCAGGTTTTTGCTCAATAACTGAATGCGGGTTTGTGGAGCCGGGTGAGTGGATAGCAATTCTGGCTGGCGTTCACCACCACTGGCTTTTTCCATATTTTCCCATAGTTTGACTGATTCGGCGGGGTCAAAACCGGCTCTGGCCATCAACTGCAAGCCGATAAGGTCGGCTTCGGATTCATGGGTGCGGCTAAAAGGCAGTTGAATACCTACCTGAGTGGCCAGACCTAACCCCGCCATTATCATATTGCTTTGTCCAACCTGCTTTGCCTGCAGAATCTGGTTTGTGGCTTCCATCCCCATGCCGATAATGGCGCTGTTAGACATGCGCTCGTTACCATGTTCAGCAATCACATGGCCAACCTCATGGCCGATAACTGCCGCCAGCTGATTCTGGTTTTGCGCAACTTTGAGCAAGCCGGTGTATACACCAATTTTGCCGCCAGGCAGAGCGAAGGCGTTAACCTGGTCATCCTCAAATACCACCACTTCCCATTGTCCGTTAAACACCCCATCCGGTACCTGATGCACTATGTTCTCCGCCACGCATTTTACGTAACGGTTCTCCACCTGCTTGGCAGAGACTTTCTGTTCGGTTTTCATACTGTCAAAGGCCTGGCTACCCATCTCCGACAGTTGACTGGATGAATAAAGCTTTAACTGGTTACGACCTGTTGGAGATTTGGCGCAGGAAGCCAGTAAAGCGGCGGTGCAAATTGCCAGAGTGATATGCTTGAGTTTCATCCGTTTTCTCTTGATGATGGAATACTTGGAGCTATTTTTGCTCAGGCACGTGGTAATTTCCACCATAGCTTGTGATCACAAGGACAGCTAATGACCTTGACGCAAATGATGATACTGTTTTCCAGCATGTTGTTACTCGCTGCTTTGCCTAGCGCCAGTGTCGCGTTAGTTGTTAGTCGCAGTGCCAGTCATGGTGTGCGGCAGGGCATGATGGTGGCGCTGGGCATAGTTAGCGCGGATTTACTCTTTGCCGGTTTGGCAATTGTAGGTATGTCGGCCCTTGCCCATTGGTTGGGAGAGCTGTTTACGCTTATCCGCCTTATTGCGGCGTGCTACCTTATCTGGTTAGGTTGGCAACTGTTACGTCAGACGCGTAGGGAACAACCTTCATCTGTTCGAAAATCTGTCTGGGGCAGCAGTTACCTAAGTGGCTTGCTGTTAACTCTGGCAGATGTCAAAGCCATAGTGTTTTACGCCAGTTTGTTCCCCAGCGTGGTGGACCTGCAGGTTTTCACATCTGTCGATTTTATCTGTTTGTTCTTACTAACCTTATCTGCTGTAGGTGGGGTTAAATTGCTGTATGCCTGGCTGGGAAGTTCCCTGGCTGTGCGACTGGGCGGTAAACGTTTAGGGCTTGTCTGGCAGCGCATAACCGGCGGACTGATGGTCGGTGGCGGGCTGTATCTGTTGGTCAGACAATCATCATGACCCGGCCAGCTCAGCCAATGGATGGTTTAACCGACAGCTTGTGGTTTTGTACCCTTGGCGAACATATAGCTCCACGCCCCTCTTTACATACGCAGATCGACGCTGATGTGGTGATTCTCGGCGCAGGCTATTCCGGCTTATGGACAGCTTGGTTTTTGAAACACTATCAACCTGATTTACAGGTAGTGATGCTGGATGCGGCAGTGGCTGGCGCTGGTGCCTCGGGACGCAATGGCGGGTGGCTGATTGGCGGCTTTGGCGGCGATGTCGACTATCTCAGCATGTTGGATGGCGAAGCACGCCGCCGGGCTAAAACCATCATCACTGGCATTGTTGCTGAGGCGGGCAGTTTGATTGCCGATATGCAAGTCCATTGCGACTTTTATCATGGCGGCAATCTGTATGCAGCGGCCCGTTATCCGCAGCAGTATCAACGTATGCAGCAAGAGTATCAGCACTTCCAGTCTGTTGGATTTGACGAGTATGATCTTCGCCTGTTGTCAGCGACAGATGCCCGGCAGGCACTGAATTTACCCAATATTCAAGCCGCGCTTTATAGCCCCCACTGTGCCCGGGTGCATCCGCTTAAGTTGGCGCGCGGTCTGGCCAGGGCCGTTGAGCGGTGCGGCGTTACTTTGTATGAACAAAGCCCGGTTATGCAGGTGACTAAAGGGCTGGTTAAAACTCATAGCGGAAGTGTCAAAGCGCCGATAGTCGTATCTGCGCTGGAAGCATACCAAAGGCTGTTGGGATTGGATTCCAGGGCTACGCTGACGGTGCAAAGCCTGCTAATCGCCACAGAACCTTTGCAAAAGCAGCAATGGGAGCATATTGGCCTTAATTCTCAGCAAACTTTTGCCGATGCTTCGCGGCTGATAACTTATGGGCAGCGCACTGCTGATGATCGTCTGGTATTCGGCGCGCGTGGAGGCTACCGTTTTGGCGGTAAGGTGCGTACATCTTTTGCCTTCACGCCAAGAACCTTAGCATCGCCACCCGTGGGGGATGAGTTTGACCTGCGTGCTCACTTATTGGGTGAATTTTTTCCGCAGTTGGCAACGCTGCAAGTCAGTCATGGCTGGGGTGGATCACTGGCTTTGTCACGACGTTTTCGCCCCCATGCACTCTTTGATCCTGACCGTGGTATGGCACTGCTCGGTGGCTATGGTGGGGAAGGTGTGGGGGCCAGTATGCTGTTTGGTAAAACCATGGCGGCACTTATTGCAAAACCCGAGGATGAACTGGTGACTATGCCTTGGGCCTATATAGGTAAAGCGTCAGCCTGGTTACGGCGCTGGGAGTCTGAACCCTGGCCTTATCTGAGTTATCAGTGCAGTAAGTACCTGTTTGAATATGAAGATAAGTTATTGACAAAGTCTGCAAGTGATTGGCAAAAGCGCTGGGTGATGCGCCTGGCTGACGGATTGGAACACCTGATGAGCTAACCATACTTGAAAAGAGTGTTATCAGTGTGAATGAATAAAAACGCCGGAATAATCCGGCGTTTTAAAATAACAGAGACGACTCCAGTCTCTTGTAGGTATCAGTTAGCTTTGTTTACGACGGCGGCTTACTAAGCAAGACAGACCTAAAGCAAACAGCAAAATGCTGGCAGGAGCCGGAATTGGATTGGTGTCGCGGATCTGCTCAACGGAACCGATAGTCATATCATCAAAGGCGAAAGAATCATTTCCTGAGGTATTGCTAAAACTCAGATTGGTGAAGGTTTTAGCCTGGTTAATCAGTCCCCAGAACAGTACGCCACCACCACTGGTGTTGATGCTATTACCAATGTTAAAGGATTCTGTAGTGGTATCTGAGTAGGTCACGTTAACCACAACCTGACCGTTAAAGTCGCCGATATCAATACCATAAAAACCAAAAGCAGCTACAGGCGCTGAGAAGCCAATGGTGAAAGAAGTACTGCTTGCTTGCCAGTAATTTGTGCCACTGGTGCCGTAACGTCCAAAACCATTAGTTGAGCCAACAGGAGCTGATTGAACCGAACCTCCGCCACCTAATGTTGCGGTTCCTGCAACACCGAAATCCAAAGCCAATGGCGCACTAGTGCCTTGACTAAATGACTCAAAATCCTCGGTTCCAACACCATTCAGATAGCTTAAAAAATTACTTTCTGCGGTAGTTGCATTAGGGAACACATTTAGGGCAGTGCCTTCGCCCAAGCCTAAATCTTCGCCAAAGAAAGTAATAGGGGCCGCCTGGATATTCAGGCTGGTTAAAGCAATAAATGCCGTGGCAATCAACTTATTACGAAATGTCATCAAAATTCCCTCAAAGTGTTTGTAATTTTCTTCACTGATTTCTTCATAGCACCATTTGTGCCAGGTTTAAAAAATCTTATATATCAGTTGATTATTGGATTTTATGATGTGCTTTATGACTAATTTGTAAAATAAACAGACAATGTGTAAGTTAAATAAACCGAACATTTATCATGTTAATTAACAAAGAAAAAAGCCGGACTTTGTCCGGCTTTTACTTAATTAGCTATATTTACTAGCTCTGACGTAATGCCTCGGCTTTATCTGTAGCTTCCCAGGGGAATTCCTCACGACCAAAGTGACCGTAAGCGGCCGTTGCCTGGTAGATGGGGCGTTCCAGATCCAGCATCTTGATCAGACCATAAGGGCGCAGATCAAAATGTTCGCGCACCAGTGCAATCAATGTGGCTTCGTCAACTTTACCTGTGCCGAAAGTGTCAATGCTGATTGAAGTGGGCTCTGCCACCCCAATGGCGTAGGACACCTGAATTTCACATTTGTCCGCCAAGCCTGCGGCAACAATGTTCTTGGCCACATAACGACCAGCATAAGCGGCAGAACGGTCAACCTTGGATGGGTCCTTACCGGAGAAGGCACCACCACCATGGCGAGCCATGCCGCCGTAGGTGTCGACAATAATCTTACGGCCGGTCAGGCCGCAATCACCCATAGGACCACCAATAACAAAGCGGCCGGTTGGGTTGATAAAGAACTTGGTTTGGCTGCTCAGCCACTGAGCTGGCAGTACCGGCTTGATAATTTCTTCCATCACTGCTTCCTGCAGATCCGCGGTGGAGATGGAATCACAGTGCTGGGTCGACAGTACCACAGCATCAATACCCACAGGTTTGCCGTTCTCATAGGCAAAGGTCACCTGGCTCTTGGCATCCGGGCGCAGCCAGCTCAGCGTACCGTTTTTACGTACTTGGGCCTGGCGTTTTACCAGCAGGTGTGAGTAAAAAATAGGGGCAGGCATCAGCACGTCAGTTTCATTGGTGGCATAGCCAAACATCAGGCCCTGGTCGCCGGCACCTTGTTCCTCGGGGCGAGAGCGATCCACACCCTGATTAATATCCGGGCTTTGTTTACCAATGGCATTAAGTACCGCGCAGGAGTCAGCATCAAAGCCCATATCTGAATGGACATAACCGATTTCACGTACGGTTTTGCGGGTCAGCTCTTCAATATCTACCCAGGCAGAAGTGGTAATTTCACCACCCACCAACACCATACCGGTTTTTACGTAAGTTTCGCAGGCAACACGTGCTTTAGGATCCTGAGTCAGGATCGCATCCAGTACCGCATCAGAAATCTGGTCGGCAATCTTATCCGGATGGCCTTCGGATACAGATTCTGAGGTAAACAGATGTTTTGCCATGATTCTTCCTCAAACATAAATTCAACTTCGACCGCTAGATTAACGGCCATAATGGCGCGCATTTTACCCCAGAGGACAAAAAAAGCCAGTTTTTACATCTAGACGTCTAAATGTCTGTTTGTTAAGTTTGCTTGCCAGGCCCAATAAGTCAAGTGGCAGGAATAAACCAGAACTAATACCTTATTCGCCTTTGGCATTGCGTAATCTGCTAACGTCATTGCAGTTGCCGCTGGGCTGGGTAAGAATAGGTGCCCGTTTTTGCCAAGAATCGTCAGGGCCTTAGTGTAGGCCCACAGCAGGAGTTAATATGCCCCAGTCACAAGCCACTCGTCGTGAGTTAGCCAACGCCATTCGCGCCCTATCTATGGACGCGGTTCAAAAAGCCAAGTCAGGTCACCCTGGAGCCCCTATGGGCATGGCCGATATTGCCCAGGTGCTTTGGTGCGATTTTCTTAATCACAACCCGGCTAACCCTAACTGGACTAACCGTGACCGCTTTGTATTGTCAAACGGCCATGGCTCTATGCTGATTTATTCACTGTTGCACTTAAGCGGCTACGAATTGCCTATCGAAGAGTTGAAGAACTTCCGTCAGTTGCATTCTAAGACCCCAGGTCACCCAGAATATGGTTATGCACCAGGGGTAGAAACCACCACAGGCCCACTGGGGCAGGGGATTAGTAATGCTGTGGGTATGGCCATTGCTGAAAAAGCCCTGGCAGCGCAGTTCAACCGTGAAGGTCATGACATTATTGACCACTTCACCTATTGCTTCCTGGGTGACGGCTGCTTAATGGAAGGGGTATCGCACGAAACCTGTTCATTGGCTGGAACGCTGGGTCTTGGCAAACTTATCGCGTTTTGGGATGACAACGGCATTTCCATTGACGGGCATGTGGAAGGCTGGTTTACCGACGATACTCCTGGGCGTTTTCGTGCTTACGGCTGGCACGTCATCGAAAATGTAGACGGGCATGACGCAGAGCAGGTGAAAGCAGCCATTGAAGCGGCTAAAGCCGAAACTGACAAGCCAACCCTTATCTGTACTAAGACCATTATCGGTTTTGGTTCTCCCAATAAATCGGGTAGCCATGACTGTCACGGTGCGCCATTAGGTGATGAAGAAATCGCAGCAGCCCGTGAATTCCTGCAATGGCCACATGCACCCTTTGAGATTCCCGCCGAGGTTTATGCCGGTTGGGATGCCAAGGCCAAAGGCGCTACTCTTGAGCAACATTGGAACACCCGGTTTGAGGCCTATGCCAGTGCCTATCCCGAGCTGGCTGCTGAACTGACGCGCCGCCTGGCTGGCGAGCTACCAGCGGATTTTGCCGACAAAGCCGATGCCTTTATTCGTCAATGTCAGGATAAAGCCGAGAATATTGCCAGCCGTAAAGCCTCACAAAATGCTATCGAAGCCTATGCGGCCTTGTTGCCCGAAGTCATTGGCGGCTCTGCGGATTTGGCCGGTTCCAACCTGACCTTGTGGTCTGGCTCCAAAGGGCTGACTGCCGAGGATGCCAGCGGCAACTACATCTATTACGGTGTGCGCGAGTTTGGCATGAGCGCCATTATGAACGGTATTGGCTTGCATGGCGGATTCCGTACTTACGGTGCGACCTTCCTGATGTTTATGGAATATGCCCGTAACGCCGTGCGTATGTCGGCGCTGATGAAGGTGCCAAATATTTTCGTCTATACCCATGACAGTATTGGTCAGGGGGAAGATGGTCCAACGCACCAGCCGGTTGAGCAAGTGGCTAACCTGCGTCTGACCCCCAATATGGATACCTGGCGCCCATGTGATGCGGCCGAAACCGCGGTGGCCTGGAAGCTGGCGTTGCAGCGCACCGATGGTCCTTCTTCCTTGGTATTCAGCCGTCAGAATCTGGCAGCCCAAGTTCGTGATGATGCGCAACTGGCCAATATCGCACGTGGTGGTTATGTACTGAAGGACTGCGCAGGCCAGCCGGATATCATTTTGATTGCTACCGGCTCCGAAGTAGAAATTACCGTGGCGGCCGCCGCGCAGCTGAGCGAGCAGGGGCATAAAGTTCGGGTGGTGTCTTTGCCCAGCACCTCAGTTTTTGAGCGTCAGGACAGCGCTTATAAGGAAGCGGTGCTACCTGCAGCGGTCACCCGTCGTGTTGCGGTGGAAGCGGCGCACGTGGATTACTGGTACAAGTATGTTGGCCTTGGCGGCAAAGTTGTGGGCATGACGACCTTCGGTGAGTCTGCACCGGGTGGGGTGCTGCTTAAGCACTTCGGCTTTACAACGGAAAATGTCGTTGCCACTGCCTTGTCCTTGCTTGGCGAATAAACAAAAACGTACAATACGGGCGCTTAAGAGCACCGAATGGGTAAATTATGACCACCAGTGCCTGGCAGAAATCCGCTTTGCCAAGGCACGGTTGCGTAGGAATATCGACAATCTTTCAAGCAGCCGTAACGCCGGAATAGCGGATTTCCGGTGGCTCCCGCAGGGCGGGGTAGAAATTCCCCCAATCTGCCCCAGGCTCTTTAAGCTTTAGTACCACTAAAGCCGTAAAAAGACCTGGATTGCCTGAAGAAATTTCTACCTCCGCTGGAGCTCATACTTTACCCACTCGGCGCTCCAGCCCTTTTGTTTTTTAATCCTGAGTGGATTGTGCCATCGGGATTTACTGAGTCGTCTTGCATGTTACGTATTGCTATCAATGGTTTCGGACGTATAGGTCGCAATGTATTGCGCGCCTTATATGAAACCGGTCGTAACGACCAGGTGCAGATCGTCGCTATCAACGAGCTGGCCAAGCCAGAGGGGATTGCGCATCTGCTGAAATATGACACCTCCCATGGCCGCTTTCCTTTTGCAGTCAGCCTCGAGCGTGATCGCTTAAATGTCGCTGGTGACAGTATTCAACTGTTAAATAAAACCGAGATTAGCGAGCTTCCCTGGGCGCAGCTTGAGGTGGACCTGGTACTGGAATGTACCGGTGTTTATGGTGACAGAGCAGCTGGCCAAGCCCATCTGGATCAAGGTGCCGGCAAGGTGTTGTTTTCCCAGCCTTGTAGCGGTGATGCCGATGTGGATGCCACAGTAATTTTCGGTATCAATGATGACCTGCTGACCCCTGAACATCGTATTGTGTCCAATGGCTCCTGCACGACCAACTGTATTGTGCCTGTGATCCAGGCGCTGGATCAGGCGTTTGGCGTGGACAGCGGCACTATCACTACCATTCATGCCTCAATGCATGATCAGCAGGTGATTGATGCTTATCATCCAGACCTGCGTCGCACCCGCGCTGCCAGCCAGTCCATTATTCCGGTTGACACTAAGCTGGCCAGAGGCATAGAGCGGATCCTGCCCAAGTTTGCTGGCCGCTTTGAAGCTATTGCCGTGCGCGTGCCGACTATCAATGTGACGGCTATGGATTTAAGCGTCACTGTGGATACCGATGTCAATATCCAAAAAGTGAATCAAGCCTTGATGCAAGCCAGGCACGGCCGTTTGGCGGGTATTCTGGGGTATACCGAAGAGCCGTTGGTGTCGGTGGATTTTAACCACGATCCGCATTCGGCCATCGTTGACGGTACCCAAACCCGGGTCAGCCACAAGCGGTTGGTAAAAACCCTGGTCTGGTGTGACAACGAATGGGGTTTTGCTAATCGTATGCTGGATACCGCACTGGTGATGGCTGAAGGCTGTCGTTAAAAACAAATTTGCGACAGACAGGCTGTCGTCGCGCAACATTGCAAACTTTGGAGATATGCCATGAAGGTTTTGAAAATGTCAGATCTGGATCTGGCCGGTAAGCGAGTGCTGATTCGCCAGGATCTGAACGTACCAGTAAAAGACGGCAAAGTGACGTCTGATGCACGTATTAAAGCGTCTTTGCCAACGCTGAAAATGGCATTACAAGCTGGCGCCAAAGTGATGGTGATGTCTCACCTGGGGCGTCCTACCGAAGGTGTGGTGGAAGATGAATATTCCCTGGCTCCAGTGGTGGATTACCTCAAATCCGTGCTGCAATGCCCCGTGCGTCTGGCCAAAGATTATCTGAACGGTTTGGATGTGCAGGCCGGTGAACTGGTTGTGCTGGAGAACGTGCGTTTTAATACCGGTGAAGGCAAAGATGACGAGCAACTGTCCCGTCAATATGCTGCCCTTTGCGACATTTATGTAATGGATGCTTTTGGAACCGCTCACCGTGCGCAGGCTTCCACCCATGGTGCCGGTTTGTATGCTCCTGTCGCCTGTGCAGGTCCTTTGTTAGCGGCAGAATTGGAAGCACTGGGTAAAGCTCTGGACAACCCGGCCCGGCCTTTGCTGGCCATTGTCGGTGGCTCTAAAGTGTCTACCAAACTGACGGTGTTAGAGTCCTTGTCAGAAAAAGTCGATCAACTGATTGTTGGTGGTGGTATCGCCAATACCTTTATCGCTGCCACCGGTAATGCGGTTGGAAAGTCTCTGTACGAAGCTGATCTAATCCCTGAAGCGCAGCGTCTGCTGGCGAAGGCGCAGGCCAATGGTGGTGACATTCCCGTGCCGGTGGACGTCATTGTTGGTCAGGTGTTTTCTGAGACTGCCGAAGCCACCCATAAGCAAGTGGGTGATGTTAGCGCAGAGGATATGATCTTTGATATCGGCCCACAAACGGCTGAGATTCTGGCTAAGCTGATTGAAAAAGCCGGTACTATTGTTTGGAACGGCCCTGTAGGGGTTTTCGAATTTGATCAGTTTGGTGGCGGCACCAAAGCCTTGTCCATGGCCATTGCCAACAGCAACGCCTTCTCTATTGCCGGCGGCGGTGACACCCTGGCAGCGGTAGATAAGTACGATATTGCTGACAAGATCTCCTATATTTCCACCGGTGGTGGTGCATTTTTGGAGTTTCTGGAAGGTAAAGTGCTGCCAGCCGTTGCCATGCTGGAAAAGCGCGCTGGATAGATGATCAGAATGCGCGGTGTCATGATAGTCACTGCGTCTTAAGAATTTAATAACAAGAAGGGTTTAAACCCTCAATAATTGAATAATTATCTTTGTACCCTGGCCCTAGGGCCGAAACCAAAAAGGAGCGTTGCCGATGGCAGCCGAAGCCAAGACAGAAATGTTGAACAAAGTACTAACCCAGGATGGGTTTATTGCCGCGCTGGATCAAAGTGGCGGCAGTACGCCAAAAGCGTTGAAGCTTTACGGCCTGAGTGAGTCTGATTGGTTCAGTGATGAGCAGATGTTTGACCTGGTACACCAGATGCGTGCGCGTATTGTAACAAGCAACGCCTTTGGCGGTGATCGGGTGCTAGGCGCCATCTTGTTTGAAAATACCCTGGATCGTGAGATTGAGGGTAAGCCTTCTTCACGTTATTTGTGGGATGTGAAACAAGTGGTCCCTTTCCTCAAGGTTGACAAAGGTCTGGAAGATGAGGCCAACGGCGTGCAGCTGATGAAAGCCATGCCGGGCCTGGATGCATTGTTGGCCAAAGCGGTTGCTCAAGGCGTGTTTGGTACTAAGATGCGTTCTGTGATTAAGCAGGCTAATGCAGTCGGGATTAGCGCAGTAGTGGCGCAGCAGTTTGAGGTGGGTAAACAGATTCTGGCCGCAGGCCTGATACCTATTATCGAACCTGAAGTGGATATTCACTGCCCGGCGAAAACCGAGGCTGAGACTCTGCTTAAACAAGCTTTGTTGGCTGAGTTGGACAAGCTTGGCGTTGACCAGAGAGTCATGTTGAAGCTGACCCTGCCTAACGAAGATAATTTCTATCGTGATTGCATTGAGCATCCTAATGTTATCAGGGTGGTTGCTTTGTCCGGTGGTTACAGCCGTGATGACGCCAATCTCAAGCTAAGCCACAACCAGGGGATGATTGCCAGTTTCTCCCGTGCATTGACGGAAGGTTTGTCTGCCAAGCAATCAGACGCTGAATTTGATGCGGCTTTGGATACGGCCATTGAAAGTATCTATCAGGCATCCAAAGCCTGAAGCAGATTGAACTAAAAAACGGGGTGCAATTGCACCCCGTTTTTTCTTTCGCTTCGTCTAATTTTCTATGTGCTTGGAAAATACAGGAATAATTTACCATTTGAGCAAAAAACATACGAAAAAAACCGAGCAAATTAGTCTGATTTAGTTACAATTGCGGCCTGAGAGCTATTGAGGACCCGCCCGATGAAAAAACAATCCACTCTGGCATTATTTGCCGCCCTGTTTTTTGCTTCCACTGCGCAGGCAGATGCATTGGATAATCTGTTTGCAGCTGACGTTAGTGTACCGGAAGAAGCTGAAAAACCATTTAGCCTGGACGGCGAGATTGGTTTCGTGGCGACCACGGGAAATACCGATTCAACCAGTTTTAAAGGGCGCCTGAATGCACATCAGGAGCTGGAGTCCTGGAGCAACGATTATATTCTGGAAGGCTTTTATAAGCAGGACGAGAAAGAAATCGACGACGAAATGGTTTCACAAACCACAGCACAGAAAATATTCGCTTCAGGCCAGGGTAACTACAAGTTAGAAAATCCGGCACATCGAGTGTTTGCCTTTGGTTCATACGAAGATGACCGTTTCAGCGGCTTTGAGTATCAGGCTACCGTAGCTGGTGGTTGGGCGCATCAATTGTGGAAGAATGATGTTTCTGCATTTAGCTACAGCATCGGTCCGGGTTATTCCTTCGCTGAGCGAGAGTCTGGTGAAAGTGCCAATGGTGCGATTGTGCGTGGCGCCGTCGACTATAAGTGGAAAATTTCTGACACCGCTAACTTCCGTCAGCTGTTCAGTACGGAAGTGGGTAGCGACAATACCAAGTCAAAATCAGAAACCTCATTGTCAGCGCAAATCAATGGCTCACTGGCGATGAAATTGGCGGTTATCCTCAATCACAACACAGACGTAGCTGATGATGTGGAAGAATTGGATACGCAAACCTCAGTGACATTGGTATACAGCTTCTTCTAATCCCGTTCATCCTGAACATCGCCGTTCCAGTTCATCCATGAACCCACGGCATACCGTTCATCCTGAACATCGCCGCTCCAGTTCATCCATGAACCCACGGCATACCGTTCATCCTGAACATAAAAACCGCCGGAAGGCGGTTTTTTTATGTTTGTCCCGGCATCATCTGATGCCGGTAATACATCCACTTAGTCGATTTGTGGTTTCAGCCCACGGCGAATCAACAACGCATCGGTAGTCGGCTCCTGACCGCGGAATTGAATGTAAGATTCCATCGGTGGGCGGGAGTTACCCACTTCCAGAATATGCTTGCGATACAACTCACCGTTTTCACGGGTCAGACCGCCACGCTCGCGCAAGTAAGCGAAGGCGTCAGCTGCCAGGATTTCACTCCACATGTAAGCGTAGTAGCCGGCAGAATAACCCCCGCCAATAGAGTGAGAGAAGTAGGTTGACTTATAACGAGGTGGAACGGCTGGCAGGTTGACACCATGCTTTTCCAGCGCCTTGGCTTCAAAGCTTTCTACATCCTGAAGAGGTGTGTCCGCTGGCAGCGAGTGCCATTCCATATCCAGCAGGGCTGCTGACATATATTCCAGTGTGTCGAAGCCCATGTTGAAGTTCTTCGCCTTCATGACTTTCTCCAGCAGCTCTGCTGGGATTTGCTCATCGGTCTTGTAGTGACGGGCATAGTTTGCCAGCACTTCTGGCAGCGCCGCCCAGTCTTCTTCAAAGGTTGAAGGGAACTCAACAAAGTCGCGTGATACGGCGGTACCGGCAAGTGAAGGGTACTTCACCTTGGAGAACATGCCGTGAATACCATGACCCAATTCGTGGAACATAGTAGTCACATGGTCAAAACTGACCAAGGTCGGCTCACCTTCAGGGCCTTTTGGAATGTTCATTACGTTGACTACAACCGGCTTCTGTTCAAGCAAACCAGATTGACCAACAAAGGAACTCATCCAGGCACCACCGCGCTTGCCATCACGGGCAAAGTAATCGGCATAGAAAATTGCCAGGCTCTTACCGCCATGGTCAAACAGTTCAAATGCCTGCACATCGGGGTGATAGACCGGCAGATCCGGGCGCGGCTCAAAGCGCACACCGTACAAACGGTTCATGGTATAGAACAGACCGTCATGCAGTACACGATTGAATTCAAAGTAGTTACGTACTTCGCTCTCATTCAGGTCATATTTCTCCTGGCGCACTTTTTCTGCATAGTAAGCCCAGTCCCAGGGCTGAACGTCGAAGTCACCGCCTTCACGTTTAATCATGGCCTGAATATCAGCTTGCTCGGCCTGGGTGTTAGCCACAACGGCCGGCACCATGGAGTTAAGCATGTTGAATACGTTCTCAGGCTTTTCGGCCATGGTGTTCTGCAACTGGTACTCTGCCCAGTTGTTGTAACCCAGCAAAGCGGCCTTCTCGGCGCGGATTTGAGTCAGGCGCGAAACCAACGGACGGTTGTCCAGTTCGCCTGAGGTGCCACGAAAAGCAGAAGCTTCCCAAACACGTTGACGCAATTCACGGTTGTTCAGGGAGGCCAGGATTGGCTGGCGGGTGGTATTAGTAATACTCAGCAGATACTTACCTGGTTGGCCAGCATCCTCAGCAGCTTTGGCAGCGGCTTTCAACTGACTCTCAGACAAACCATCCAGTTGTGCTTTGTCGTCCACCACCACGGCGATGGCTTTGCTCAGCTTCAGCAGGTTTTGGCTGAATTCTGTGGTTAGCTTAGAGTGTTCTTCATTTAGCGCACGAATAGCGGTCTTCTGCTCTTCTGATAGCTTGGCGCCGGCTTTGACAAAACGCTTGTAGTAAACCTCAAGTAGGCGATCAGACTCAGGATCCAGCTTTAATTGTTCGCGTTGGTTGTATACAGCTTCAACGCGGGCAAATAAGTCCGCATTCAGATTAATGTTATCTGAGTGTGCGGCAAGTTTGGGGGCCAATTCGCTTTGCAAGGCACGGCGTGCTTCATTGCTGTCGGTGCCTGTCAGGTTAAAGAAAACCCGTGATACGCGGGTCAGCAGGGGGCCTGCTTTTTCCATAGCAACGATAGTGTTTTCAAAACTGGCCGGCTCTTGATTGTCGATGATAGCTTGAATATCCGCCATATGCTCTGCCATGCCTTGTTCAAAAGCGGGGGCAAAGTGTTCATCTTTGATTTGGCTAAAGTCTGGTGCCTGATATTGCAAAGTGCTGGCGGTCAGCAACGGGTTTGCAATAGCAACCTGGCTGGTTTTGACCGTTTCGGCAGTGTTGTTTTGTTCTGTCTTAGGTGGCTGTGAGCAGGCGGTAACCAGTAGACTGGCACCGATTGCTGAAGCAATCAGAGTCTTGCGCATATCGTTCTCCAAAGGGACTCTTGTTAGAATAATTTGGCGTTAGCCAAAGGCGCGATTATGTCGGAATTAATTGATATGTTGTAACAATTTCCTGCCAGTCGTTGAAGTAATACGATAAATAACTGAAGATGCGCCGTTGTTATTGGGAAGTAATCAAATGAAAGTCCTTTTCACCCTCGTCTGCATGGTTATTCTAAGTGCTTGTGTCAGCCAAACCGAGCGCGAGCGGATGCAGCAGATGGGCATGGACGTGCATCCTTGCAATGGCAACTTGGAGGAACAATACCAAGCCATTATCCGCTTGGAGGATGGCGGGTCAGTCGAATCTTCAGTCAGATCTCACTGTGAGCCGGAAAATATCGAAGTTCAAACTGAGTTTGAGAAGGAAAACCGCGCCCCGTCTAAGCACCGTTGGTAGCTAACACCATTAAACTTTGAGTGTACAAGTAAAGTTGGTTGGTCGATTGCCAGCTAAAGGCCTATTAACTTTCGGCTTGGTTTTTACAGACCAGTGCTTTGTCTTGGTTGAATGCCCAGGCACCAGCCAAAACGACAGCAGCAAGCAGGGCAAACAGCGCAAAAGTTTGGCGCAACCCTATCCATTCAGCGACAAAGCCAATCAGCGGTGGGCCAAGCAGCATACCACCATAGCCAAATGTCGCGACGCTGGCCAGCCCGGCACCGGCTTTCATCTGTGTATTGTTCGCTGCGTTGCTGTATACCAATGGCATCACAATGGAATAGCCAACTCCCAGCAGCAGAAGACCTGCATAAGCTTGATACAGTGACTGAGAGGCAACCAACAGTAAGCTACCCAGCAAGGCGGTAACACCACAAAACCTGACCGTATTAGTTGCGCCAATCTTATTTACCAGTCTGTCGCCCATCAGTCTGGTGGTCACCATCGCAACGGAAAACAATGCGTAGCCTAAAGCCGCCTGGCCATGATCACTATTCAATACATCACTAAGATAAACCGCGCTCCAATCTGCCATAGCGCCTTCCCCTATGGCGCAACACAACGCGACCAGGGCAATCACCAACAGACTGCCACGGGGTAACTGAAAACTGCTTTTGTGATTGTGGGTATCCAGGTTGTTAAACTGCCAAGGGATCCAGCATAGCCAAAGAAGGGGCAGAAGTATTAGTGTGGCAAGGATAAAAAACACACTGTAGTGCAGCGCCAACCAGGCTGAAATGGAACCTAAGCCTGCGCCTAGACCGGCCCCAACACTAAACATGGCGTGGAAGAACGACATAGTGGAGCGCCCCAGTGATTTCTCCACTTCGCTGGCCCAACTGTTCATGGCGATATCTAACGCTCCGTGTACGGCGCCAAACACAAATAGCGCGACGGCCAACCAGATAACATTGTCGGCGATGCCAACCACAATCAGAGCTGGGCACACAAGTAAGGCCAGGGCTTTGCTGAGTTTCGCTGCGCCCAAGCGGTCAGACGCACTGCCTGCCAGCGGAAAAGCCAGAATCGCCCCCAGTGCAAGTAACAGTAGTAACATGCCCAGTTCACTGGCGGACAGTTGCAAACCTTGTTTAATTGAGGGGATCCTGGATGCCCAGGTGCCAAATAGTGCACCGTTAAACAAAAACACCACGGACACTGCAAGTTTTGGGGAGCGCCAATCAGACATGAACAATCTCCACGCCTTTTGCGTAAAAAGCCATGGAGTTTTGTTGGTCTGCATCGGTAAGCAGCAGGTCTAGTTCTTCACAGCTTAATACTTTATGTCTGGCCCGGCGGTGCAGTTTTTCGGCCCCGGCCAAGGCAATCACTTTATTGGCATTGATGGCCATTTGGCGCTTAACGCTGGCTTCCGCTGAATCATCAGCCGACAGACCAAAGGTGGTGTCCAACCCGCAGGTACCTAAGATGCACAGGTCAGCGGCACAGGCTTGCAATTGTGCAACTGTATCAGCGCCACAGGCAATACCACCCTGACCCTGCAGTTTTCCGCCAATTAATAATGTATCGATATTTTTGCTCTGCAGCTCGATGGCGACATAAGGAGAGGGAGTGATGGCCAGGCCAGAGAAACCCGCAGGTAAGGCTTTGGCAAAATGTAATACCGACACGCCGCCGTCCAGAAATAAGGTGTCTGTTTTATGGACTACGCGTTCCATCACCGCCGGAAGCCTTTGTAACCAGCTCTCTGGCTGGTCTATGCGTCTGCGCAAAGGCATAACAGGAATATTTACCGGTAGCGCACCGCCTTTTACTCTTTTTAGCAAGCCAGCGCTTTCCAATGCCATTAAGTCTCGGCGTATGGTGTCCAACGATACGTCCAACTCTTCTGCCAGTGCTTTGGCCACCACGGGACCCTGTTGTAATTTTTCCTTCAACAGCGCCTGACGGGTGTCGGGATTATTCAGATCTAGATGGGTCAACATGACAAACTTTTTATCTTACTCTTGTGAAGTATTTTGCAGTTTTGTGCATTGTATTGCAATTTTTTGAGTTTTCTTGCGATTTTAAGTCTGTGGCATTTAGCAAGAAGCGGATCGCCGCTTCTCGATGGCAAATCTAGCATCTGTGCCTGAAACCATGTTTAACCACTGAGGAGTCAGGAATGCAGTTGCTGAAAGATAAAACCTTTATTGTTACGGGGGCCAGTTCTGGCATTGGCCGGGCGGCGGCTTTGCTGTTTGCACAGCACGGTGCCAACCTGGTGCTGGGAGCCCGAAGAGCAGGGATGCTTGCGGCGCTAAAGGATGAAATTAACCGGGCAGGTGGTGCTGCTGAGTATGTTGCAGGTGATATCAGCGAGAAGGAAGTTGCAGAAGCCTTGGTTGCTGTAGCCGATGAGAAGTTTGGCGGGTTGGACGGTGCATTTAACAATGCGGCGATTCTCGGGGATATTCAAGCTGCAGAAACCATTTCATTAGAGAACTGGCAGCGAGTAATTGACATTAACCTCACCAGTGCATTTTTGGCGGCGCGCTGTCAGATTCCTGCGTTACAGAAACGAGGAGGAGGGGCACTAATATTTACCTCGACCTTTGTTGGCTATACAGCAGGAATGCCTGGGCTAGCGGCATACGCTGCCAGCAAAGCCGGTTTGATTGGCTTTACCCAAGTATTGGCTTGCGAGCAAGGTAGTCACAATATCCGCGTGAATGCATTGTTGCCAGGCGGCACGGATACTCCCGCCGCCCGGGAATTTGCCGACACCCCTGAAGCCTTGGATTTTGTTGCCGGAATGCATGCACTTAAACGTATGGCGAAGCCAGAGGAAATAGCCCAGGCAGCGCTATACTTGGCATCTGATATGTCCAGCTTTGTCACCGGCAGCGCTATGTTGGTTGACGGTGGTGTATCGATCAGCAAGATATAGAAAGGGGAAACGCTGGCTATTGACTCATTGCCTAAACAGCGCAAACTGGTGGTTTTGCTGTTGATATAGTTATTTGCATGCCATCCCCCAGTTTGCGCCGTTTTCTTATCGTAATTAACCCGCTGGCCAGCACCCAGGCCGACCAGTATCTGCAGCGTCTCAGTGCTGCACTGGTCACTAGGGGAACGTCTTATGAAATCTGGCATACCACTGCCAACGAACAAGCCAATATGCGTCATCTAAATGAATGTAAAACACAGTTTAGCGATTGGGTGGTGATTGGTGGAGATGGCACCTTTAACTTGGTAGTGAATGTGCTGGCGCATAGCCCGGTCCGACTCGCGCTAATTCCTTGTGGCAGTGGCAACGACTTTGCCCGTAATTTGTTCGGTAAAAATGATGATCCTGTTGCGGTAGCGTTGGGTGAGCATACTCAGTTGGTTGATCTGGGTTTATGCAATGACAGATTCTTCGCCAATGTGCTGGGCATTGGCTTCGATGGTGCAGTGGTGGCGAGTCTGTATGACAAGCAGCCCCGCCGTTTCCGCCGCTGGCGATACTTGTTAATTGCACTGAGCCAGTTATTGGGTTATCGCGAGCAGCAAGTACACTTGCATGGTAGCCGTGAGAAGCAAGCAGACTGCTTTATCGCTGCCTTTGCCAACGGGCGTTATTTTGGTGGCGGTATGCAAATAGCGCCGCACGCCCGAATTGATGATGGCAAACTTGATTGTTGCTGGATAGGGAAAGCCAATCTACTGAAAAAACTCTACTACCTGGGGCGGATATTTCAGGGCCGTCATTTACAAGCTGAGGTTGTGGAGTATTGGCAAGACCAAGAGTTTGTCATTTCCAGCCCTGACCTGCCCATTGAAGGCGATGGTGAGTTCTTTGGTGTCACACCAGCAAAGGTTCAAGTGGCTGTAAAAGCGCTGAATTTGAAGGTGCCGCGGCACCTTCAATAGCAGCATCTTGATTAGCTTGAGCAATTTATATCCACTGCCACTGTGGTGGAGGTTGCAGGGCGATAAACAGCTCATGACCTGATTCAGCTTCATCCTTATGCTCACTAAAGTCCAGGGTAAACTCTGCAAGTGGAATGTGCTGTTCTGCCGCCCAATCATGCATGGCATCTAAGGTTTTTTTCATCTTATCCATGCCACTCTCATAGGTATGATGAAGATAGCTGGCTGGCGGAATCCTAACTGCCCGCAGCGCATCTGGGATAGGAACCTGTGCGGTAATCTGACAACTGATCAAATACCGTGAAATATCACCTTGATATTCAAGAAATGCGTCAACCCAAATAGGCTCATTGTCAGGGGCTATCGTTGCCAGATTGGACGATATAAGCTGCCTTGCGTTAGCGATATTGGATGGTAACTGTTTGGCGGTAGTGCTGACTTCCACGCCCAACAACAAAATTTCTGGTTGGGTAACGATATTCATGCTGACTCCTTGCTGTTGTTATTCTTTTTACTGCACAACCAGTAAACACTAGGTGTTTTTAGTTTGATTTACAAAGATTTAACAATGGCTTGAGGCCTTTGTCAGGATTGAGCGTCTAGTGCCTGTCCTAGCAAGTAAAAATAACTGAGCAACTGATTGCCAAGTTCGGTGCGCATGGCGGAGGGGGGATAAAGGCCCAACTCCGCTTCCTGGCTTTGTTTGGTGCCCTGAACCAAAAAGGCATTTTTTAGCGGCCTATCTTGAATGATGGCTTCAAAGGCTCGCGCGGCCAGCTCCTGAGGTTGGGCGTAATAGAAAATCTGTAGTTTTTTGTCTATTTCCACCGCGCGTTTTAGGTATGCACTGCCTTGATGTCCATCCAGGAACAGCAAACGAAAATAGTCACTCAGGCGCTGATTTAGTGGGTGCTCTACAGCCTGTTGATTGTTCAACCAGCATGCAGAGGCAAAACTGCTGCGCGTGGTGCCTTTAAACAGCTTCTGGCAGATATAATGATCAAAAGCATGAAACCATTCATGGGCGAGTGCCCCGCCGCCAGCATTTTTGGCCAGCGCCAGAGTGCGACTAGTGGACTCATAGTGGGCACTGCTGTGCTTATTGCCGCCGGTACCAAAGGCCAAAGATAAGGTACCGTTCAAGGAAATAACCCGTTCCGGTACCGCTAAGATGCTCATTAAATCGCACAGGGCGTCAAAAAACAGGTTGGCGGCCAGTTGCTGCTCTGCCTTACTCACCCATTTGCCAATGCTGACCGTGCGAAAACCAAATATTCGCACTATGTCGGCGAAACCCATATCCCGTCCTTCCCTATGGTCTGGGCCGTTACGATAGTATGGGCGATGCAGCCTGGACTCGTCCATAGGATCAGGGCAGGTTTAAATGGCGGCCGCCATCCAGGTGAATTATCCGGCCGGTTACGTAGTCACTTGTCAGCAGCCAGTCTAGGGTTTTAAACACCTCTTGCTCACCGGGTTCTATCCCTAGCAAGGACTTGTCTAAGGTTTTTTGCCGGTACGCCGCATCATCCCCGTCGTTAAAGCAAATCAGGGCTGGGGCGATGGCGTTCACTTTAACCTTGGGGGCCAATTTTCGCGCCAGCGACAAGGTCAGGTTCTCCAAGGCGGCTTTGGAAGCGGCGTAGGCCATATGTTTGGCGCTACCGGTTTGGGCGACAAAATCCGTCATATGCACTATGTCGGCCCTGTCGCTGTTTAGCATAGGGGCCAGGGCCTGGTTGACTAGCAATGGTGCCTTGGCATGAATGGCCATCATCGCGTCGAATACGTCTGCTAACTCACCGTCCTGATCCGAGTGCCAGTCTGAAGCATTATGAATAATGGCGCGCAGACTGCTGTAGCGCTGTTTTATCGTTTCGATAAAGTGTTGCACCCCTTGGGCATCGGCAAAATCAGCCTGGATACAATCAATACCACTGGCTTGCAACTCGTCGACTAAGGGACGATGGCGGCGATAGCTGATAACGACGGGATAGCCTTGCTTGTGAAAGGCTTTGGCGCAATACAAGCCGATACGTTGGGCCGCGCCGGTGATTAAAATGGGAGCCTGATGCATGGAAATTCCAATTAAAGTTGCTGTAATTCATCCAGTAACTGATCAACCCACTGGCTGATGCGGGTATCGGTTTGATCAAACTGGTTTTCGTCATCCAGCGCCAGTCCGACAAAATGGCTGCCGTCTTGGGTGAGGGCCTTGGAGGCGGCAAATTCGTAACCCTGGTTAGGCCAGTAACCAATGAGCTGACAATCCAAAACTAACAACTCGTCATGTAACATGCCCAGGGCGTCCTGATACCAGTCTGCATAGCCCATTTGGTCGCCCAGGCCAAACAACGCGACAATCTTACCTTGTAGGTTGAGGGTGCGGATATCACTCCAGTGAGATTCCCAATCCTCCTGAAGCTCACCAAAGTCCCAGGTGGATATGCCAAAAATCAGGATATCAAATTGCTCGGCATGCTTAAGTGGCGCATCTTTGATGTTATACATCTCGACCAGATCTTCACCTAAGGCGGCGCGGATTTTCTCCGCCGCCATTTCGGTGTAGCAGGTCGTGGAGCCGTAAAACAAACCGATTTTTAAACTGCTGTCTGTCATCGCCGAACACACAAAAAAAACATAGCGCCTATTGTGCCAGAGAACCGCTCCGGCTGCATGGCTCTGAGCGATACGAGCTTATAAACCAAGATGTTTGATATGTGCGGCCATTTCATCGCCGATTTTTTCTCGCATCTGCACCAGTCGTAAGGCCGACTCGCGGAGAAACTTATCTTCTTCGGTTTGCGGTATCCATTCCGGCACGGCAGTGGGTTTACCTTCTTCATCCACCGCGACCATGATCACAATGCAGTGGGTGGTGAGATGGCGTTCGCTTTGCTTAGGGTCACCAGCCATCACGTCCAGCGCCAGATGCATAGAAGTGCGTCCGGTATAAATCACCCTGGCCCGGACTTCCACCAGATTACCCACCTGAATAGGCCGGACAAAACGGATCCCCCCTGCATAGGCGGTGATACAGTATTTTCCGCTCCAGCCTGCTGCGCAGGCATAGGCGGCTAAGTCTATCCACTTCATTACGGCGCCGCCGTGTACTTTGCCACCAAAGTTCACGTCGGCAGGTTCGGCCAGAAATCTTAAGGTAAGGTCACGTTGCTCGCCGGCCATATCGGTTTCTCCAGGTCGTTTTGCACCATTTTAGGTCAGATTCGGTAGGTGTAGGCAAGCAGATTTCGTGACAAGTGCAGGCAATGCTAAGATGAGGCGTCATTCTGAACGGGATAGCATGGTGTTGAGTATTAGCGATAAGCCGATGATTTCTGAACAAAACCAGCAGCAAATTGATGCATTTGTAGATGCTTTGTGGCTGGAAAAAGGGCTAAGTGACAACACCTTATCGGCTTATCGAAGTGACTTGAGCAAGTTTTGCCAGTTCTTATCCAGGCAGTCTGTCGAATTGCTAGAAGTACAAAGCGAAGATATTCAGGCGTTTCTCGCGTACCGTTACGATCAGCAGCTCTCTGAGCGCAGTAATGCCAGATTTCTCTCCAGTCTGCGTGCCTACTTTGCTTATGTGTTGCGGGAAAAATACCGGGATGATGATCCGGTCGCGATTCTGCAAAATCCTAAACTGGGCAAACCCTTGCCTAAAACCTTGTCGGAGCGTCAGGTAGAACGTTTGCTCGACGCCCCCAACATTGACGATCCTGTGCAGCTCAGAGACAAAGCTATGTTGGAGCTATTATATGCCACCGGCCTTCGAGTCAGTGAACTGGTGAGTTTAAGGCTTGGCC
This sequence comes from Bowmanella yangjiangensis, assembly GCF_017255015.1. Lineage (GTDB taxonomy): Bacteria > Pseudomonadota > Gammaproteobacteria > Enterobacterales > Alteromonadaceae > Bowmanella > Bowmanella yangjiangensis. The sequence goes on from NZ_JAFKCS010000001.1 coordinate 157,431, forward strand.
AGGTCAGCACAGTGCAGGGGGTTATCCGGGTTACCGGTAAAGGTAACAAAGACCGTTTGGTACCCATGGGTGAGGTGGCCCTGGAGTGGCTGCAAACCTATCTAAAACGGGGCAGGGCATTGCTACTTAAACAACAAACCGATGTGTTGTTTCCTTCCAGTCGTGGTCAGCAGATGACCCGTCAGACTTTTTGGCACAGGATTAAATACTACGCCCCGCAAGCGGGTATTGCCTTGCAAAGTCTGTCACCGCATACCCTGCGCCACGCTTTTGCCACCCATCTGTTAAATCATGGCGCGGATCTGCGGGTAGTACAGATGCTGTTAGGGCATTCAGATCTGTCTACCACGCAAATCTATACCCATGTGGCGACCGAAAGACTGCAAAGCCTGATTGAAGACCATCACCCTCGAGGTTAGTGGTACTTTCTGCCTTTATAACAAGCTGTTACATAAGCTTGGTGGTGTAATGCCTGCGCCTGGGTAAGATGCCCCCAGAGCCTTTTTAAATCCGACGGAGTGCCAATGGATACCTTGGTTGTTAGCGATGATAAGTCCAAGCTGGATATTGTCAGGATCCACCATTTTCTGACCACACAAAGTACCTGGGCCAAGGGAATACCCTTAGCTACAGTAGAAAAGTCCATTGAGCACTCGGTCTGTATCGGTGCTTATCTGGATGAACTGCAGGTGGGCTTTTGTCGCATTATTACCGATCAGGCGACTTTCGCTAATTTAGTCGATGTGGTGGTTTGGCCCGAATTCCGCGGTCAGGGAATCTCACGCCGCTTAATGGAAGCCGTATCCGCACATCCCAGTATTCAGGGGGTAAGACGTTTTACCCTAGCGACTTTTGATGCGCATGGTTTGTATCAAAAATACGGCTTTACCTCGCTGAATAAACCACAAACCTTTATGGAAATTTACCGGCCAGATATTTACGCCGATGCGCAATAGAGACGCTCTTATGCTGGATCCGATACAGAAGTTTAATTTATGGTGGCAGCAGGCGCAGGCTGATTCCCCTCTGCAGCAAAAAAGTGCGGTCTGTGTTTCCACTGTGGACAAAGACGGCATGCCGGACGGACGTTTTGTTGACCTTAAGGCCGTTGAATCGCGGGGATTTATTTTTTGTACTAATCTGGACGCACCCAAAAGCGTGGCGATTCAACACAATCCCAATACGGCGATGACGATATGGTGGGATCACCTTGGCTATCAGGTGCGGGTTAAAGGTATAGCGCAGCTTGTTGAGGACGAGCTTGCCAATGCTTACTGGCAGAGTCGTAGCCGAGATGCACAAATTAGCACCCTGGCGTTACAGCAAAGTGCCGAAATGGTCGATGAGCAGAGCATGTTTGATCAGGTTAACCACCTGACTCGCGAGCGTGGAAATGCCATAATCCCCCGCCCGGCTAACTGGGGCGGTTATTGTATTCACCCCGCCAAGATAGAGTTTCTAACCTTTAAGACGTCACGTCTGCATTTGCGCGAGCTTTACGTCCGACAGGGGGAAGGTTGGCGGTATCAACTGCTGCAGCCTTGAACCACTCATACTTTAAGGCGAGCAAAGCAGCATATTTGAGGAAGTATCATGTCTAAGAAAGTCTACTGTATTGCGCAGTTTCAACCTAAACCAGGCAAGGAGCATGCGCTGTTTCAGGTGCTGCAATCGCTGGAGCCCAATACCCTGCGCGAAGACGGCTGCTTGCAATATGTGGTGACGAGGCATATCGCCAGCCCTTTCGCTGAAGGAAAGAGTTTTGCCATTGCCTTTAACGAGATCTGGGCAGATATGGCCAGCTTTGAAGCGCACTGTCAGCGTAAAGAGATTACCGAGTTCTTTGCCACTTACTGCTTGGCAGAAACCGGTCTGGCAGCGGATTGGAATGTGTGTGTTTATACCGATGAGCCGCAAGATTTTGATGCGCCGGTTTTTGCAAAAGCCTGATGAAGACTGGGCTTCCTTTCCAACAGCGGGAACTAAGCATGGCACTGGCTGCAATGCATCATGCCATGCTCAGCTATGCGCCTATTAGTGATAAGACCTGGCAAGCGATCCAGGGCATATGCCGCCTGCGTCATTTGCGAAAAGGTGAGCTTTGGTTAACCGCAGGCGAGTTGCCTGACCGCTTTGCTTTTGTGTATCGGGGATTGATGCGCATTTATGTGCAAGATAATGAAGGCCGGGAATACAACAAGATGTTTTTTGCTGAAGGCAATTTCCCCGGCAGCATGACGGCCTTACTGGAGTCTCGCCCATCTGCCTTTGCCTTGCAGGCATTGGAAGATACCAGTCTGCTGGAGATTAATTTTGCCGGTTTCAGGCAACTGCTTAAAGAACATCATGATCTGGCGTTGTTCCAGGTGCACTATCTGGAAACTAACTGGTTAAAAGCCAAGGACAGCCGCGAAGTCGCTCTGGTGCAACAGGACGCAGCGTCCCGCTATGCTCGTTTTATAACGGAGTACGGCCATCTTACCGATAGGTTGCCACAGTATCTGATTGCATCCCATTTGGGGATCACCCCGACCCAGCTAAGTCGCATTAGAAAAACACAGAAAAATCAACCTATGTAAATGAGTGACATTTTCCTGCTGAGTATGCTGCATCCATACAACCTTGTGGGAGATATGTGATGTCGTTGATAGAAGCCCTGAATTGGCGTTATGCCGTACGTAGTTTTTCTGAGCAGTTGTTGGAAGATGCACAGGTACAGCAGTTACTTGAGGCCACCAGCCTCAGTGCATCTGCTTATGGTCTGCAGCCATACCGGATTTTTGCCATCAGCAGCAAATCACTGCGAGATCAATTACTGCCTCATTCCTATGGGCAGAATAAGGTCAGAGATTGCTCACATTTGTTGGTCTTTACCGTGTCAACCAAGCCTGTTACTGCGCTAGTGGATGACTACTTCCAGCAGCTTGGCAGCGTTCGTCAGGAGACGCTTGAACAACATAAGGGCTACGCCGAGCATATGAAATCTGCGCTGGGAGGCATGACGGCTCAAGCCCAACTTCAATGGGCGCACGAACAGGCCTACATTGCTCTGGGTACGCTACTGACCAGCGCTGCCATGCTGCGTATTGATACGTGCCCGATGACAGGTATCGAACGACAGGGTTTTGATGAGGTGCTGGGACTGGCGCGTTTTGCGCAGACCACATCATTTGTTTGTGCATTAGGCTACCGGCATCCTGACGACCAGGCCGCCAAAAAAGCCAAGGTCCGAGTACCCTTGTCTGAATTGGTGGCATGGCAATGACCTTTCTAGGCATGTTGGCATTGCTGGCCGGTGCTGCCATTGCCACGCAAGCCAGTATGAATGCGCAGTTGGGGGTGTTACTGCGTTCTTCTATCTGGGCCACGGCGATTGCCTTTACCAGCAGTATGCTGGTGACCTTTACCGTTTTGCTGGTCAGTAGTCAGCATCTACCCAAAATGGAAATCTGGCAGGCGGTACCCCTGCACTTATGGTTTGGCGGCGTACTCAGTGCGCTGGGCGTCGGGTTGTTCTACTTCCTTATTCCCAAGATGGGTGTCGGACCTATGATGTCGTTTGCCCTGACCGGTCAGTTACTGGTGGCCATGTTGGCCAGTCATTATGGTTGGTTTGGTTTACCAGTCAAACCACTAGATAGCTTGAAAGCATTGGGGATTGTCTCGCTGATCTGTGGGATCTTGTTAATCAATTGGAGAAATGCCGGATGAGCACGACTGCCTTATGGAAAGCCAATATATTAAACCAATCCGCGCTATGGAAATTGATGGGGGCTACCCCTGTGGAGGTGCAGGGAGAGCAATGGTGGCAGTCAAATAGCTGGCCCTACCGATTATGGCCAGACAGTCTGGGTGCATCGGCCTCTGGTGCTGAGTTGCAGACTGTCTTGCAGACCGGGCATTGCAAAACAGTGGTGCCGGTATGGACAGAGCAAGGAACGAACGAGGTTTGCGCCGACTATGTTGATGGACTGACGCTCTCTGGTCAACTGGTGCAAATGTACCTGAATCTGAAGGTGGAACATTCCCCAGGCTACTCGCCCAGCATCACTTTGGTGGATGTCTGCGATGATGCGATGTTGCATGACTGGTGGCAGATATGTCAGCAAGCTTTTGGGTATGACATTGACATCAAGGTTATGCGAACACTACGCGGCCATAATGAAGTGCGTTTGCTACTTGCAACGCAGGGAAAACAAGCCGTGGGTACCGCCGTTTTGTATAAAACCGGCGATGTCGTTGGACTGCATCAGTTAGGGGTGGCTAAGGCTGTGCAAGGGCAGGGGGTTGCCAGGCAGATGATGGAGCAATTGATCCCCATGGCACGACAATGGCAAGCAAGTTATATGATGCTGCAAGCATCTAGTGCAGGCTTGGGGTTATATGAAAAATTAGGATTTGAGCGCCAGGGGTTGTTGCACAATTTTCGCTTATGTAATCAAGGTTGATGGTCTTGCTAAGCGGCTGTTCCAACGCGTTGCGTCTTGGACTCATGTCTATTCAACAGGTACAATTACACTCAATGTAACTTTTAGGCCAGTGGACGGGTCTAAAGTATCAATCCCCTTAGACGTTGGAATTTCTATGATGCGAATAGCAAAACTGATCATGACCTCGGCTTTACTCGGTAGCCTGGCGTTTGGTGTTCAGGCCAAGGAAGATTACAGTGCGGTAAAGGCCAAGTTGGTTGAAAATCTGGGCTTGGCAGTAAGCAGCATTGAGCCATCTCCTGTACCTGGTTTATTACAGGCATTAACCAGCCGAGGACTGTTTTATATCAGCCAGGATGGCAAATATTTAGTGCATGGTCGGGTATTTAATCTGAACAATGAGATGATAAATGAAACCGAAATGACGCTGGGTGTAGTGCGTGCTGCAGGGGTGAAGAAATTTGATGATTCCATGGTCGAGTTCAAAGCCAAAGATGAAAAGTACAAGGTAACGGTATTTACCGATACCACTTGTGGCTATTGTCGCAAGCTTCACTCGCAAATTGATGACTACAATGATCTTGGTATTACCGTGCGTTATCTGGCATTTCCTCGTGGCGGTGTAAATAGCGAAGGCTATAAAGATCTGCTTTCCGTGTGGTGTGCCGATGACCCGAAAAAAGCCATGACTGAAGCTAAAGCAGGTAAAAATATCGCCAGTAAAACCTGTGCCAGCAAGGTTAGCGAACAATATGATTTTGGTCAGCAGATTGGTATTAACGGCACGCCCGCTATTATCCTGGAAGACGGCACGTTGATACCCGGCTACCAGCCTCCAACATCACTTAAAGCTGTGTTAGACGAGCATAATTCCTGATGAGGGGCGCGAAAGCGCCCTTTATATTCTATGACTCTGAATATTCAATACCGGCAAGCCCAGCCCTGGCTGGATGACGACAATAGCCTTCACCCACGTTTGCAGCAGATTTATGCCTGCCGCGGTGTTAATTCTGTGCAGCAACTCCAGCGTAGCACCAAAGATCTTGCTCATTATCAACGCCTCAAAGGTATGTCCGAAGCCGTCAAGGTGTTAGGTGATGCCTTGATGCAAGGGCGCAAGGTGGTGATTATCGGCGATTTTGATGCTGATGGTGCCACCAGCACGGCACTGTGTATGCTGGCCTTAAAACGCATGGGAGCCCGGCAGATTGATTATTTAGTGCCAAACCGCTTTGATTTTGGCTATGGCTTAAGCCCGCAGATAGTTGATGTGGCCCATCAGCAAGGGGCACAATTGCTGCTGACGGTAGACAACGGTATTGCCTGCCTGGCGGGTGCCACGCGCGCGCAGGAACTCGGTATGCAATTGTTGATTACCGATCACCACTTACCTGGCGCTGAATTGCCCGTTGCTGATGCCATAGTGAACCCTAATCTGGCAGGATGCGAGTTTCCTTCAAAGAACCTGGCGGGCGTGGGCGTTGCATTTTATTTGATGCTGGCCTTGTGCCGGCACCTACAGGAACTTGGCTGGTTTGAGCAGCAGCAAATGTCGGTACCTAATTTGGCTGAGCTATTGGACTTAGTGGCACTAGGTACCGTTGCCGATGTGGTTCAACTGGATCAAAACAACCGTATTTTGGTTCACCAAGGGTTACAGCGCATTCGCAGTGGCCGCTGCCGTCCTGGTATCCGAGCTATGGTGGAAGTGGCTAATAGAGAATGTGGCCAGATTGTCGCTTCTGATTTAGGCTTTGTACTAGGCCCGAGACTGAATGCTGCCGGGCGTCTGGACGATATGGCGATGGGCATTGAATGTCTGTTGGCAGAAGAAGAAGGCAAAGCCCGACGCATGGCGGTGGAGCTGGATTGCTTGAACCGGGAGAGGCGTGAAATCGAAAGCAGCATGCAATCCGAGGCCCTTAAGACCCTTGAGATGCTGAGCTTCAATGAGCAAGCACTGCCAGCCGGATTGGTGTTGTATCAGGCTGATTGGCATCAGGGTGTTATTGGTATTCTGGCCGGGCGCATTAAGGAGCGTTATTTTCGCCCTACAATCGCCTTTGCTCATCAGGATGACAATATTGTTAAAGGTTCTGCCCGTTCCATTCCCGGTTTGCATATTCGCGATCTGCTAGAGGAAATTAACAGCCGTTATCCCGGCATCATTGACAAGTTCGGTGGTCATGCCATGGCAGCTGGTTTGTCATTGTCAGTGGACAAGCTCAGTGCATTCGAGCAAGTGTTTGTGCAGGTGGCTGGCGAATGGCTGGAAGGTCGTCAATTAAAAGGCGAGCTGTTGTCTGATGGGCAGTTGGCATCGACAGAAGTATCACTTGATTTTGCCCAGCTACTTAAAGAGTCTGGCCCTTGGGGGCAAGGTTTTGAAGAACCTTTGTTTGACGGTGAGTTTGAGCTTCTGGATCAACGCTTGGTGGGGGAGAAACATCTGAAAATGATGGTTAAACATCCCGGCGGCCAGCTTTTGGATGCTATCGCCTTTAATGTGGATCTCGCTGTTTGGCCAAATAGGCAAATTAAGCAGGTACAACTGGCGTACAAACTAGATATCAACCACTTTCGCGGTAAAGTGTCGTTGCAACTCTTGGTGGAGGCACTGGCGCCTTTATGAAAAAGTCCGCGAAAGCCGTGGCACAAATGCTCGAACGGCATCCTAACCTGACTCACTCTGTGGATATGAAAGTGCGCTCTCATGTGCAACGAGAGGAAGATGACTGGCTGGTCAACACCCTGATGCTGGAAGGACTGGATGTGCCCTTTAAGTTCCGGCGCAAAAAACGCTACCGCAGCTTGCAAGGGGCACTTATCAATATTACCTATTATCCAGATACTGAGCTGGTGGCCGGTATGGAATTTGAATATATGAAAATTGTCCGGATCCGTCAGAGCTGAACGACTTTTCCTCTTAACTGCTGGTATCATGCGCTTATTCTGAACAGCGGATTCACCTTTGACCTACGACAACCTCGACGCCTTCGTTTTACATCGACGACCCTACCGGGAAACCAGCTTTCTGGTGGACATTTTTAGTCGAGAGATGGGACGGATCAGCTTCGTAGCCAAAGGGGTGCGCAATAGCAAAAATGCCAATCGCAGTGTGTTACAGCCTTTTGTGCCCGTGCAGATCAGTTTGGTTGGCCGTCATGAATTAAAAAACCTTAAACAGGTGGAAAGTACCGGGCGTGCATTTCAACTACAGGGCTCTGCGTTGTTTTGCGCCATGTACCTGAATGAGTTGTTGCAGCGTTTATTGCCACTGGAGTTGGCGGTGGAACCTTTGTTTGATGCCTATGTTCAGAGTCTGCAAGCGCTGCTGGCTAAAGAGGCGTTTGAGCCGTTGCTTAGGGAATATGAACTCTTGCTGCTCAGTGAGCTGGGATATCAACTGGATTTTGGCTTTGATGCGCAAACCCAGCAGCCCCTGCGTAGCGACACTTTTTACTGTCTTGATGTCGAACAAGGCTTTGTGCTCAGTGCCGTGCAGCGAGCAACGGTGAACGATTTTCGTGGCGACTGGTTGATGCAAATTGGTGAAGGCCAGTGGACGCCGGAAGCACTACGCAGTGCAAAATTTATCAACCGCATTATGCTTAAACCCTTATTGGGGAATAAGCCGTTGAAAAGCAGAGAGCTTTTCCAAACTAATTAGTGGAGTTATGAGCAAAATGAAAGAGATTCTGCTAGGGGTCAATATCGACCATGTTGCCACCTTAAGAAATGCCAGAGGTACGGCCTACCCGGACCCTGTGCATGCCGCAGAGATCGCTGAACGGGCCGGCGCAGACGGCATCACCATTCATTTGCGTGAAGACAGGCGACACATTATTGATCGCGACGTGGAAATTTTGCGTCAGACACTGCAAACCCGTATGAACCTGGAGATGGCGGTCACCGAGGAGATGCTAATGATCGCCTCGCGCATTCGCCCTGAATTTTGTTGCCTGGTGCCTGAAAAGCGTGAAGAGCTGACCACTGAAGGCGGTCTGGATGTGGCCGGTAACCTGGAAAAAATCCGGCTGGCCAGTGGCCGTTTAGCTGCTGACGGAATTCTTGTGTCGTTGTTTATTGATGCTGACAACGCGCAAATCGATGCTGCCAAAGCCAGTGGTGCTCCTTATATCGAACTGCATACCGGCGCTTACGCCGAAGCGCGCAATGAACATGAGCGTGACATTGAACTGGCAAAAATTGCCGAAGGGGCCCGTTATGCCCACAGTCTGGGACTGAAGGTCAACGCCGGACATGGCCTGACTTATCATAACGTCAAACCTATTGCCGCCATTCCTGAAATGATTGAGCTGAATATAGGGCATGCCATTGTTGGCCGGGCGGTGTTTGATGGCCTGCACAAAGCCGTGGCAGATATGAAACGCCTGATGCTGGAAGCGCGAGGCTGATCGCCAATGGCCATAGTGGGAATGGGCACCGATATTGTCGAGATCAAGCGTATTGGTGATGCGCTGGCAAAATCTCAGCGCCTGGCTGAGCGCGTGCTGACCGACGCTGAACTGGAAGACTATAAACAGCATAATTATCCCGAACGTTTCTTAGCGAAACGCTTTGCAGCTAAGGAAGCCATGGTAAAAGCGATCGGCACGGGAATTGGCAATGGTATTAGCTTCAGGCAGATGGAGATTGGCCACCACGCCAGCGGCGCCCCGTTTTTACTGCTTAGTGGTAATTTGCAGGTGCTTTGTGACGAGAAAGGGGTGAGTGCTACCCACCTGAGCATTGCTGATGAGCAACATTATGCGGTGGCGACTGTGATCCTGGAGAAGTAACGACTTTATGGTTCAGATTTATAAAGCGCCCAAAGGCAAGAAACCAAGCCCTATTGGTGCACCCAAGCTTACCCTTAGCATTGATGATTTAGAACATGGTGGGCTGGGTGTCTGCCGAAGTCATCAGCCCGTGGTGTTTGTTGAAGGCGGCTTGCCCGGTGAACAGCTAGAAGTGCGTATCACTGACAAGAAACCCCGTTACTGGCAAGGCCTGGCGGTTAAGGTGTTAACTCCCAGTGCTGAGCGTATCGAGCCTTTTTGCCCGCACAGCCGTGAATGTGGCGGCTGTCAGAATCAGCATATTGGCCAGACTGAACTACTTGTTCACAAGCAACAGGCGGTAGACCAGCTGCTCAAGCGTCAGACCGGCATAAAAACCCTCAATTGGCAGGCGCCATTATTAGGGCCTGCCCAGGGCTATAGACGTAAAGCCCGGCTTGCCATTGACGCACAAAATAAAGCTGACGTGAAGGTAGGCTTTCGTGCCAAGGGCAGCGATCAGGTGGTATCGATAAAACAGTGCGCTATTTTGAGCGAGCCACTGCAAGCCATACTGCCGCCATTGCTCAGCCTGATTAAACTGCTCAAAGGCACCAAGCAGTTAGGCCATATCAGTGTGCTGGATGCCGATGACCAGGTGCAATTGTGTTTGCGTGTTACCCGTGCGCTGCCTGGTGAGGATCTGGTCAGACTTAGCCAGTTTGCTGAGGACAATAGCCTCAGACTGCTGCTGGAAACGGCGCCAAACCGCTTTGAGCTGGTAGGCGGTACTAGCCAGGATGCCCACTATTCACCCTCTGCCGAACTGAGTTTGGCTATTGGCCCCAATGATTTTATTCAGGTGAATAATGTGGTGAATCAGGCCATGGTCAGCCAGGCGCTGACTTGGCTGCAAGTCAAACCGGGTGAACAGATACTGGATTTGTTTTGCGGGGTGGGCAACTTTAGTTTGCCACTGGCCCATGCCGGTGCTCAGGTGACCGGTGTGGAAGGTATTGAGGCAATGGTTAAGCGCGCCGCAATAAATGCCAGCGAAAATGGCTTGCAGGTTGATTTTCAGTGCCTGGATTTATCCGACACAGCGGCACTGGCTAAACTCCCGTCGCAGATAGACAAAGTGCTGCTTGATCCTGCCCGTGCCGGTGCGCAGGCGCTGATGTCGGTTCTACACAAACTCAATCCCAAGGGGATTTTGTATGTTTCCTGTAATCCAGCTACTTTTGCCCGGGATGCAGCAGTACTCATAGATAAAGGCTGGCAAGTTGACAAAATTGGCCTGATGGATATGTTCCCCAATACCGCACATACCGAACTGATGGCGCATTTTTCAAAGGCATAGGGCTGGCATGCATCGGCATTTTTTGCGAAGCTCAGGGCTGATGTAATTCACAATTAATGGCTGATAACTGAGATCATGGTTTCCATTCGCAAGGTGCACAAACAAACCGTTCCTTTTACCCAGTGGTTGGTGTCACTGCATCTGTCTGATGCTACTGCGGCGAAACTGAGCGCCTGGCAGGAACGTTTTGAATGCCCCTTGGTGGGGCGCGAAATGGTGGAGATTCTGCATGATCTGCACATGGATGACGACACCCTGCAAACTGCGCTAATGCTGCCGCTCATTGAGCAGCAGCAATGGAGCGAAGAAAAAATTCTGGAGCTGACCAATCCGCATATCCTGGGATTGGTGCAAGGGGTCAGACGGATGGACGCCATTCGTACGCTGCATAGCAACAAACAGGCCCGTACTGATGAGGCGCAGATTGATAATCTGCGCAGGATGTTGCTGGCCATGGTGGAAGATGTGCGCGCTGTGGTCATCAAGCTGGCAGAACGTATTTGCACCCTGCGTGAAGTCAAAAACGCTGACGAAGAAACCCGCGTATTGGTCGCTAAAGAATGTGCCAGCATTTATGCCCCTCTGGCCAATAGGCTTGGCATTGGGCAACTGAAATGGGAGTTGGAAGACCTGTCATTTCGGTATTTGCATCCGGAAACGTACCGACAGATTGCCAACCTTCTGGATGAAAAACGCGAGGACAGAGAGCAATACATTCTGGATTTTGTTAGCAATTTGCAGCAGCAGTTAACGGAGCAACAAATTCGCGCTGAAGTATACGGGCGGCCCAAACATATCTATAGCATCTGGAAAAAGATGCAGAAAAAGCACCTGGGTTTTGATGAGCTGTTTGATATCCGTGCGGTAAGGATTATTGCTGAACGTCTGCAGGATTGTTATGGCGCGCTGGGGATTGTGCACGCTAACTGGAAACACATTCCCCGCGAATTTGATGATTATATTGCTACCCCTAAACCCAATGGCTACCAGTCTATTCATACCGTGGTGGTTGGGCCGCAGGGCAAGGCAGTGGAGATTCAGATTCGTACCCAGCAAATGCATCAGGATGCTGAGCTGGGGGTGGCTGCCCACTGGAAGTATAAAGAGGGCGCGCCGGGTGGGCGTAGCGGTTACGAAGAGAAAATTAACTGGCTGCGTAAAATTCTGCAATGGCAGGAAGAAATGGCTGAGACGGGTGACTTGGTTGAAGAGCTGCGCAGCCAGGTATTTGATGACAGGGTGTATGTCTTTACCCCTAAAGGTGATGTGGTGGACCTGCCACTTGGTTCAACGCCACTGGATTTTGCCTACTACATTCACTCCAATGTCGGTCACCGCTGTATCGGCGCTAAGGTATTTGGCCGTATTGTGCCTTTTACCTATCAGTTGCAAACCGGCGACCAGGTAGAGATTCTAACGGGCAAGCACCCCAATCCCAGTCGCGACTGGATGAATCCGCATTTGGGTTATGTGCACTCGTCCCGAGCCAGAGCCAAGATCCATACCTGGTTTAAGAAACTCGACCGCGACAAAAATCTGCAAGCCGGTAAGGAAACCCTGGAAAAAGAGCTGCAGCGAATTAATTTGCCGCTCAAAGAAGCCGCAGAGGCCTGCGAGAAGTTTAATTTCACTCACCTGGATGATTTGTATGTGGCCATAGGCGGTGGCGATGTGCGTTTGTATCAGGTAGTGAATTACTTGCAGCAGCGCAATGCCCCGCCTGCCCCGCTGGACTTGCGCCTTAAGAAAAAGCCGCACCCTGCTCAGGGGAAAGATGCGGTGGTGGTAGAAGGAGTGGGCAATCTGATGACCCAGTTGGCCGGTTGCTGTCAACCTTTGCCAGGTGACCCCATTATGGGCTTTATTACCCAGGGCCGCGGCGTGAGTGTGCATCGCGAAGATTGTGAGCAGCTTGCTCACCTGATGCAGGAGCACCCGGAGCGCGGCATAGAAGTGAACTGGGCGGGGGAGCGTAGCGGCGCTTTCGAATCCAATATTGAGATAAACTGCGCCGATCGTGACGGGATATTGCGTGATATCACTACAGTGCTGGCTAACGAGAAAATTGGCTTGTTGGGTGTGAATAGCCTGAGTAACGCTAAAGAACACACCGCTCGTATCAGTCTGAAACTTGAGGTAAAGGACCTCAATAGTCTGGCGAAGATTATTGCCAAGTTAAAATTCGTTAATGGTGTAGCAGACGTAAGACGCTCGGAGCTCTAATCGGCCTTTGACAGGCCAACTACAATTCGATGGCTTGTTCGCAATACAAAGTTAAGGGAAGTGTTTTGACAATTATTCATGATCAGAACTATCCGAATCTGGATAAGCTGCTTTGGGTGATGGACCGTTTACGTGACCCAGAAGATGGCTGCCCGTGGGACTTAAAGCAGACTTTTGCCAGCATTGTACCTTTCACCCTTGAAGAAGCTTACGAAGTGGCGGATGCCATTGAAAGTGGGCAACCTGAAGCTATTCGAGAGGAGTTAGGCGATCTGCTGTTTCAGGTGGTGTTTTATGCCCGCCTAGGCAAAGAGCAGGCCTTGTTTGACTTTGAGGACGTGGCCGGTGCTATGGCCGAGAAGCTAATTCGTCGCCATCCTCATGTATTTGCCCAGGCAAAGTTTGATGAGTCAGAGGTCAAGGCTAACTGGGAAGCGGAAAAAGCCAAAGAGCGTGCCGATAAAGCCGGCGGCAGTGCCTCGTTACTGGATAACATTCCCAGAGCCATGCCAGCTCTGACCCGCGCAGCAAAAATTCAGAAGCGCTGCGCCACGGTTGGCTTTGACTGGCCGGATACTGAAGGCGTCTTTGCCAAGATTCAGGAAGAAATTTTGGAAGTGCAGGATGAGTTAGCTAAACCTCAAATAGACGAGCAGGCCCTGGAGGAAGAATTAGGCGATCTGTTATTCGCCACGGTGAATTTGCTGCGCAAGCTCAAAAAAGATCCAGAAACCATGTTGCGACGAGCCAATGACAAGTTTGAACAGCGATTTTCCTATATCGAAGCGCATTTGAACGGACAAGGTCTGTCGCTTCAGCAGGCCAGCTTGGAAGAAATGGAAAAACTTTGGCAGCAGGCCAAACAGCAGGGAAAAACTTGAGGAGCATCAATGCGCCGACCAGTGTTAGCGACTAAGCTGCATAGGTAGATGATGCCTCAATCGGGAAGGCCAGTTTCTAATTTTGTAAACAGTAACGAGCATTCATGGCAAAAGTGAAGATCCACCCCGACAACCTGCGATTAGGCATGTATGTCAAACTGCCTTCAGGGTGGATGAAGCACCCGTTTCTATTCAGTAGCTTTAAACTGACCAATCAAGAACAAGTCCGGGTGATTCGCGCCCTGAAGCTTCCCTATGTGTTGATCGATACAAGCAAAAGTGATGCTCAACCGGAGGAAGAAGTACAGCTTGCTCCCCAGGAAATGGTTGAAGCCGAAACCGACCATCTGTTGGAACAAATGGAAAGGGAGAAAAGCCAGCGCATTGAACAACTGAAGCAATTCCGCCGCAGTCTGCAGAAGACAGAGAAAAATTTCCAACGCAGTTTGGCGCAGGTTCGGGCGCTGATGACCAAAGTGGGTAGCCGACCATTGCAAGCGGTGGAAGAAGCGCAGCAGTTGATCAGTGACATGGCCGAAATAATCCTGGGGGAAGAGAATGTCGCCTTGCACCTGATGAATCCTGATAAGCAAGGGGATGATCTGTACTTCCATTCTCTGAACGTGGCTGTTTTGGCCATGATGCTGGCCAGGCAGGCCGGGCTGAATCGCGAGCAGGGGCAGAAACTAGGCTTGGCCGCTTTGTTTCATGATGTGGGGAAATTGAAAATCCCTAGTCAGGTAATGCGCAAGACTACGCCATTAACTAAACCCGAACAAAATCTGCTGAAAATGCACTGCCAGTATGGGGTTGATTTGCTAAGTCATTCAGAGGCTTTTCCCGGCGATATTTTACCGGTGATCCTGCAGCATCACGAATTTATGGATGGCAGCGGTTACCCGCGAGGATTGAGTGGTGCGGCCATCGATCCGCTGGCACAAATTCTCATGCTGGTGAATGAATACGATAATCAGTGTTACCCAAGGGACCCGGCAAATGCCAAGATCCCTTATCAGGCACTGTCTCATCTGTTCAAAAGTATGAAAGCTAAGCTGCCAGACAGGGAAACCAAGTTATTAGTAAAGCTGCTTGGCGTTTATCCTCCGGGTACTGTCGTCATGCTGTCTGACAATAGGGTAGGGATGGTCATTTCGGTGAATACCGCAGACCTGCTAAATCCTTCATTGCTGCTTTATGATGACTCTGTGCCAAGCACGGAAGCGCCAATGGTTACCTTGAAAGATTATGGGGCCAACATACAAAAGGTGCTCAAGCCATCACAGCTTCCTGAACCTATTGCTATTTATTTAAATCCACGTAGCCGCATCAGCTACTTTGTAGATAAAACATAAAAAACGCTCCAATTGGAGCGTTTTTCACATAATCATTTAGTTACTTGCGTTTACGTGCAAAGCCTAACGCGACTAAACCTAACCCCATCAGAGTAAGGGGAGCTGGGATTGGAACCGGTGTACCGATCACGTTACCGCCAACAGTCGCACCGTCAAAAGCCATGGCGCTGTCGAAGCTGTTGTCGTTCCAGTTTACTACACCCATTTGCAGGTAATAGTTGCCCGCATTAGCGATGGTATAGCTAGCTTTTATCCAACCGGTGTAACCGCAACCAGTGGCAAAGCAACTTCCGGAATCGCTGCCCAGTATAGACCAGTCAGGGTTGCCACCGACAATAGGCGTGCTACCTGGAGAAAGTGTTGCTTCTGGATTTGGCATTGAGAAACCTGGAACTGTATTACCACCATTCGT
Source organism: Bowmanella yangjiangensis (assembly GCF_017255015.1). GTDB lineage: Bacteria > Pseudomonadota > Gammaproteobacteria > Enterobacterales > Alteromonadaceae > Bowmanella > Bowmanella yangjiangensis. Next base: position 172,870 of record NZ_JAFKCS010000001.1, read on the forward strand.
TGTTCTGGCAGTAAACAGCAGAGCTACTTGGTTCATCGCACTATCTAATAACCTTGCCCAGGCATAGTCGGAATATTCCGCACCATCAGAGGTCACATAATTAAAGAAAAACTCCAGGGAGTCACCGGTATTGGCAGCGAATACTGGTGACAGTGCAACGGAACCAAGTTCGGGAGTACCAGAACCACCCACACCGGGCAGACCTAATCCGCTGACACCATTATCCGTGCTAACGTATCCAAATTGAGCGCTACCGAATGGGGATGTGGTGATATCCCCATCACCTGCAGTGCTTCCATAGTTACCTTGTCCGGTCCAGCCGGTCATCAGTGATGCAGATGCGTGTCCAGCCATTCCCAAGGCGGCTAACAGTAAGCAAGCAGTATTTACTACTTTCCTAAACTTCATTTACAACTCCTTTATATTTTAAATGATTGCCTGTTCTCGTTAACTTGGCGTGCTCACTTAGCAAATACCGTTCCATCTAGAAAAATCTTTTTAAATCATCATCTTGCAGATTTTTCATGGTGATTTTCTGCTATTCTTGTAAAAAAAATAGACAACTATGCTCGAGACTATTAGTGATTTATGTAGCTTGATTGTTAACTAATGGTGCAGTTGTTCTTGACTAATTGACTGGCTATGTTTTTGTATAGAGAGGTATTTACTTAGTTGCTCTGCTAATAACCACAAAGCCGAGTAAGCAACTGAGGATTGCACGCAGGAGCACAATGGCAATGGAGCGTAATCCGAGAGCAACATTATGTTAGCCCATAAACAGTTTTTCACTCTGCGATTGTCAGATTACCTGGCGCCCGAAACGGTGGAGGTATTTGATAGTTGGCGTTTTATGGGGCGGGAATGGATGGGGGAAGCTTTCGGCGCTACAGAGTTTTTGCGTTTACGTAGCCGTCCTGAATATACGCTGCTTATTAATTTGGATTTGCAGGAACTTCCTGCACTAAAAATGAAAGAGCTATTGCAAAGACTGGAACTCGCTGTTTCGCCAGGGATGGATGAGAGAGAGGTTGTTGCTGCGCTGGGTGTACCAACCAAGCAACATGATTTTTTGCCGGATCGGCAAACCTTGGATTACCAATTGTTTCAACCAGACCCCTACCATTTGTCACTGACATTACGAAAACAAAAGGGGCTGACTAACTTATTGTTATTGGCGGAGGATTTATCAAAACCATAGGCTTATTGGGTGGAATGAGCTGGGAGAGTACGCAAACTTATTATCAGTTGATCAATCAAGGCGTACGCGACAAGCTTGGCGGTTTGCATTCAGCTAACCTTGTTTTAAACAGTCTGGATTTCGCACAGGTAGAACAACTACAAGCTCAAGATGACTGGGAGGCGGCAGCAGCGCTGTTGACCAAGGCCGGGCTGCAAGTGCAGCATGCTGGTGCTGATTTTTTACTGATTTGTACTAATACTATGCATAAAGTGGCCGATGCGCTGGAAGCCGTTCTGGATATTCCGCTGTTGCATATTGCTGATGCGACGGCCACGCGTTTAAAAGCGGAGGGGATAGATCGGGTCGGCTTATTAGGAACTGCCTTTACCATGGAGCAGGCATTCTATCGTCAGCGTCTCATCCGCCGTGATATTGAAGTGATTACACCTTCAGCGACGGAACGTGAACGGGTGCATCGGGTGATTTATGAGGAACTGTGCAAAGGGCATATTCTCGATACTTCCCGAGACGATTATCTGCGAATTATTGAAGCACTTGCGCTACAAGGTGCTCAAGCGGTGGTGTTAGGATGTACGGAGATTGGTTTGCTCGTCAAGCAGACTGATACGCCGGTGCGACTATTTGACACCACAGAAATTCACGCTGCCAGTGCCGTTGATTGGGCACTGACAACAGGTTAAATAAGGAAAACGAATGGCTACAATTACACTCAAAGGAAACCCGATTGAAACTGTTGGTGAGCTGCCTGAGGTTGGCTGCCAGGCACCAACTTTTACCTTGGTCAGTACGGATTTATCAGAAACTGAACTAGCTGATTATGTTGGTAGTCGTTTAATACTAAACATATTCCCTTCTGTGGACACTCCAACCTGTGCCATGTCGGTAAGACAGTTCAACCAGCAGGCGGCAGCACTTAATAATACCAGGGTGCTATGTGTGTCCGCTGATTTACCCTTCGCTTTGGCCCGCTTTTGTGGGGCAGAAGGGATAGATAAGGTGGGCAGTGCCTCCTGTTTCAGAAGTACTTTTGGTCATGACTATGGCGTGACGGTAAAGACTGGCCCTCTGGCGGGCTTGTTGTCTCGTGCCGTGGTGGTGATTGATGAAAATGGCAGGGTCATCCATACCCAACAGGTTTCTGAAATTGCCGACGAGCCTGACTACCAGCAAGCTCTAGCCGTTCTATCCTGAACTGGTGGTGAGATAATATAAAAAAGGGCAGTCAAATTGGCTGCCCTTTGCTTTATCAGTTCATCAAGCTTCTCGGCTGAACAGCGATTCCAGATTCAGTCCCTGATGGCCCAGCATATCGCGCAGGCGTCTTAAGGCTTCAACCTGGATTTGTCTGACACGTTCACGAGTCAGGCCGATTTCAGCGCCGACGTCTTCCAAAGTGGAAGGCTCATAGCCCATCAGGCCAAAGCGTCTTGCCAGCACTTCACGCTGTTTAGCGTTTAGTTCATTGAGCCAATGTACAATGCTGCTACGCATATCTTTGTCTTGAAGCTCATCTTCTGGTCCATGACCTTTTTCGTCAGCAATAATGTCAAGTAATGCCTTGTCATTGTCACTGCCGATCGGGGTATCAACCGAACTAATGCGTTCATTCAAACGTAGCATCTTGGTTACGTCTTCTACCGGCTTGTCTAACGCCTTGGCTATCTCTTCAGCCGTAGGTTCATGATCCAGCTTCTGTGCAAGCTCTCGGGCAGCACGTAAATACACATTCAGCTCTTTAACTACATGAATTGGCAGGCGAATGGTACGAGTTTGGTTCATGATGGCCCGCTCAATGGTTTGACGGATCCACCAGGTGGCATAGGTTGAAAAGCGGAACCCTCGCTCGGGATCGAATTTCTCTACGGCCCGAATCAATCCCAGGTTACCTTCTTCTATAAGATCCAATAACGCCAGCCCACGATTGTTATAACGTCGGGCAATTTTCACGACTAAACGTAAATTACTGACAATCATGCGTTTGCGTGAGGCTTCGCAGCCTTTTAAGGCCCGGCGGGCAAAGTAGACTTCTTCTTCGGCAGACAGTAATGGAGAAAAGCCTATTTCTCCCAGATAAAGTTGAGTGGCATCCAGATTGCGATGCATATCTTCCTGATTCGCAAGAATTTCCTCCATGGGGTCGACTTCGTCATCTACATCTTCAAGCTCTGATTCGACAACGTCATCAAATTCATCATTCAGCTCAGCATCGGTGATGGCAGTTTTCTTTTGACCCATAACAGCATCTCCAGCAAGGTTGTAAGGTTTAGATCATTTCCCTCTTTTGTCCTCTCCAGTGTTGTAATTGTTTATTGTTATGGTTGATTGGGTAAAAAACGTAATGGATCTACAGATTTGCCTTTATAACGAATCTCAAAGTGCAACATAGTCTGCGAAGTTCCACTACTGCCCATTTCGGCAATTTGCTGTCCCGGCCGCACCCAGTCCTGTTCTTTGACCAGTATCTTGCGGTTGTGAGCATAAGCAGTGAGGTAGGCATCAGTATGCTTGATGATTATCAGGTTACCGAATCCTCTCAGTGCGTTGCCCGTGTAGACAACTTTGCCAACTGCCGACGCCAAAATCGGCGTACCAGGCGAATTAGCAATATCAATCCCTTTATTTCCCTGTTCCGAAAGTGAAAACTGCCCAATTACCTTACCTTTTGCAGGCCATATCCACTCTGTGACCTGGGGGGGGAAGTCCGAACCTGATGACACCGGTTTTGGATTTTTGGGGATGTCAGTGGTGGACTTTTGAACAGTCTTAGATTCACCATACGCCTGCTTTTTAGGACGGTCAACTGGCTGATTTGCTTTTATTTTAGAGGTCTTACCAGTTTCTTTTGTAACATTTTTTCTGACGTTTTTGTTACTTTCCCTAAGCTTCAAAACCTGTCCAGGGTAGATGGCATAAGGCGCGGACAGCTTGTTAATTCTGGCCAGATCTTTGTAATCATTGCCTGAATACCAGGCGATGGAAAACAGCGTATCACCTTTTTCCACCTGGTATTCGGCGGCATTGCCCAGCTCTTTGAATTGTTTGAAAGTTTTGGCTTCACTGAGGGTCACGACCGGCGCTGGTGCATTACGGGAACTACAGGCACTCAGCAACATAGCTGATAATAAAAGTGTTCCCCAGCGTCCTCGCCAGTCTGCCACAGCGCTACCTTAGCAGCAGATAAGCAATCACGGCTAACACCACAGTGGCCCAGCCAAGGGTTTCAACGTAGTCACGCAATTTGTCTTCCATCTTTTTGCCTCCCCAGCGCATCAATCCGGCAACCAGATAAAAGCGCATGGCCCGACCTACGGTCGATGCCAGTACAAAGGGTAAAAAGGCCATTTGCAGGAAGCCCGCGCTGACAGTAAAGACTTTGTAAGGTATAGGAGAGAAACCGGCAATAAATACCACCCATACCCCATATTGTTCAAACCAGGATACGGCTTTGTCCATTTTGTCCTGATAACCCATTTCCACTATCAGTGGATGCAGGAAAGATTCAAAGGCCAGCATTCCCAGGAAGTAGCCAGCAATTCCCCCCAAGACGGAAGCGACGGAGGTAAGCAATGCATAACGCCAGGCCTTGTCCGGATTAGCCAATGACATGGGCGCCAACATTACATCCGGTGGTACGGGGAAAAATATCGATTCGGCGAAGGTCATGCCGCCCAGATAGGCTGGGGCATGCTTATGTCGTGACCACAACATGGCCTTATCGTACAGGTAGCTAAAAATCTTCACATTATGGCTCCTGGCACCAAAGGCACAAACCGCACGGCTTCCACTGTCTTTTGTTCAAATTCATTTCCTTTTCGAGTGACGGCATACAACTGTTGGTTGGCATTGCCAACCGGGATAATCAAGCGGCCGCCATCATTTAACTGCTCCAGCAGCATTTGTGGCATATGGCTGGCCGCTGCGGTGACGATGATGGCATCGAATGGGCCTTTGCTGGCCCAGCCTTGCCATCCGTCTCCATGTTTCATGGCAATGTTATGCAAATCCAAAGACTGCATGCGGCGCTTAGCCTGATATTGCAGTGCCTTGATTCGCTCAACGCTAAACACTTTGTCAAACAACTGAGCCAGTATGGCAGTCTGGTAGCCTGAGCCTGTGCCTATTTCAAGCACTGTCTGGGCTCGATTAGGCGCGTCCAATAGCAGCTCTGTCATACGCGCGACTATATAAGGCTGGGAAATAGTTTGCCCTTGGCCAATGGGTAATGCGGTATTCAGGTAGGCCTGATGCTTTAACGCGTCGGGCAAAAAAAGCTCGCGCGGCGTTGCAGCGATAGCATGCAAAACCTGCGGGTTATTGATGCCTTCCCTGTTAAGCAGTTGGGCCAGGGTATCGCCCTTACGTGTTGTGGCTCTAGGTGTTTGACTCATGGAGTTTCTTTATAGTTTTTCAATCCAACTCTGCATCTCATTCATGCTTTGATATGCCGTCATATCGACACTCAGCGGCGTGACCGAGCAGTATCCATTGGCGATAGCATGAAAATCGGTACCGGGACCGGCATCTTGCTCCTGGCCTACTTTACCATACCAGTATATTTCTCGTCCCCAAGGGTCCTGGCTTTTCAGCATGGACTCCGCCCGATGACGTCGCCCCTGCCGAGTGACCTGAATGCCGTTGAGTAATTCATATGGCACATCTGGTACATTAATATTCAGTATTTGATCGGCAGCCAGTGGGTGCTGGCCTAGATGACGAATAATATCGCAGGCCACGCGCGCTGCGGTTGCAAAGTGACCATCTTGCTTTTGGCAAAGGGATACGGCAATGGCCGGAAGTCCCATATAGCGACCTTCGGTTGCCGCGGCCACCGTGCCGGAATAAATCACATCGTCACCCAGATTAGCACCATGATTGATGCCTGAAACCACTAACTGTGGGTCGTCCTGCATAAAGCTGTTGATGCCAAGATGCACGCAGTCAGAGGGCGTGCCGTTTACCGCATAAAAGCCGGTATTCATTTGCTGAATTCTGAGTGGTTGTTGTAGTGATAAGGCATTACTTACGCCGCTGCAGTTTCGATCAGGTGCAATGACGGTTACATCATGCTCTTTGGCCAGCTCTTTATACAAACTTGCCAGCCCTTCGGCATGAACACCATCATCATTACTAAGCAAAATTCGCATATTGTTCCCTTAGTCCTGGTGGGGCGTTGGGTTAAATAGCTCCCGGGTTACTGCGGTCGCAAAACCACCGGCTTGTAACCTGAAACTTAGCTGCAACTGCTGACCTTCTATCTGCCATTGAAGCTGCTCAGGATACTGCATTAATGCACGACGTTCCTGGCTTAACCCCAATGCGGCCAAACCTTCACATAAAGCCTGATGATGACCTGCTACCTTCGATTCAAACAAGAGCGCCTGAGCACGGCTAGCTAATTCGCCCTGGCCCCACATGGGCGCGCTGAATTGAATGTCACCTTCCTGCAAACGTTGCTGCAGTTCATCGCTCCACTGTTCGGCACAGAAGAAACTGTTGCTACCTTGCAGCAACATCACATCGCCGTCCAGCGCTTGTTTGCTGCCCCTTTCTGCCAACCGGCAACTGACAAACTCATTAAATAGCCAAGAGCGCAGGGCGGAAATCGCCATGCTGCGTTTTTGTCTGTCGCGAATGGTTTCACCATCAAGCAGGCGGGCACCTAGAAACAGGTTGCCGTTGCGATTACCAAAACGCTGCTCGCCGAAGTAATTTGGCACACCGGCAGTCAATGCATTAAGCCGGTCGGCAACCTCGTCAGGCTGGCTGAGTTCACGGATGGTTAAAATAAAGTCATTGAACTTATGGGTGCCGGTACGCAATTTACGATTGTGGCGAATGGCCTTGATAATCTCCACACCGGGCATGGCGAAGCTCTGCCAGTCCGGGTCTTGTTTGCCTGGCAAATGCACGCCAATCCATTGTTCGGTCACGGCATGCTTATCTTTTCGTCCGGAAAAACTCACGTTGCGTGGATGCACACCGGCAAAACGCGCCAGCTGTTCGGCCACATTCGCCGTGTTCAAGCCGGTTTTACGCACCCAGAGGTAAATGTGCTCACCTTCACCGCAAGGGCTATAGCCGAGTTGTTCGCGTACAATAAAATCTTCGGGGTGCTGTTTCAGCAGCCCTGTACCTAATGGTTTACCGTAGCAGTAATGCCAGTGTGATGTGTCGAAATTCAAGTTTTATACCTTTTCCAGCAGCACTACTGCATGACAGCCAATGCCTTCTTTGCGCCCGGTAAAACCGAGTTTTTCGGTGGTGGTGGCTTTCACATTAATCTGATCTTGCTGGGCATCCAGATCCTCAGCGATATTTTTGCACATGGCATCTACATGGGGGGCCATTTTCGGTGACTCAGCCACCACGGTGACATCAAGGTTACCCAATTTGTAACCCTTATCTTTAACCAGTGAAAACACATGGCGGAGTAATTCCCGGCTGTCAGCACCCGCATACTGTGCATCTGTGTCGGGAAAATGCCGGCCGATATCGCCCATGCCCAGTGCCCCCAGCAGCGCATCGCAGATGGCATGCAGGGCTACGTCTCCGTCTGAATGGGCTAGCAAACCTTGCACATAGTCTATTTCAACGCCGCCAATGACAATCGGACCGACGCCGCCAAATTTATGTACGTCAAAACCATGCCCTATCCGCATCTTCATAGGTTGCTCCTGCCATTATTCAGTAGTTTGCTTAGATAAAATTCTGCCAGCATAAGATCCACGGGCTGTGTGACCTTGATATTACAAGGGTTAGCTTCCACCAGTTTTACCGATTGACCTGCCCATTCCATGGCTGAAGCCTCGTCGGTGATCACGGCTTGTGCGTTAAGCGCTTTAGTCAAGGCATCGCGAAGCACTGCAAGAGGGAAAAACTGTGGTGTTAGTGCATGCCACATATTGCTGCGGTCAAGAGTAGCTGCTACGCAGCCTGTCTTATCGGCTTGTTTCATTGTATCCCGCACCGCATAAGCCAGGATACCGCCTTGCTCGCCATCGGCCAGCGCGAGTAAAGCATCCAGATCCTGATGAGGAAGACAGGGCCGGGCGGCATCGTGTACCAGCACCCATTCATCATCAAGCACGTTTAAGCCGGCCAATACCGAATCGGCGCGCTCTTTGCCACCGTCTACCCGAGTTAGCCAAGGGGCCTTGGCGACAGGCAAGTCAGCAAAGTAGGGGTCGCGTGGATGCAACGCAACCACAATATGTTTAATTCGCGGGTGGGCAATCAGGTTGTCCAGGCATTGTTCCAACAGGGTTTTGCCTAATATTGGCAGATATTGTTTGGGTACATCGGTCTGCATGCGCTTGCCGACACCGGCGGCGGGTACAACCACAGTAAATTGTTGCTTCGATGGTGGCGTCATTGTTCAGGAGGTAAAATTCGGTAAAAGGTTTCGCCTTCCTTGATCAGGCCCAATTCATTACGGGCTCGTTCTTCAATGGCTTCAAGGCCAAGTTTCAGGTCTTGAATATCGGCTTTGAGCAGATTGTTGCGTTGTTCCAGATTGGCATTTTGGGTGGCCATCTGCTGTGCTTCTTCATCCATCTGCCAATAGTCTGGAATGCTATGTTTGCCAAACCAAAGGCGATATTGCAGCATGCCAAGCAAGGCAAGGAGTACCAAGCTTATCCATTTCATGCGCCACCACCTCCGATTAAACGATGTCGGTATTATGCAGGCTGAGGAAATTGCCGCAACGCTTTTATCGTCGTTGAAGCAAGCTCACAAGGAATATTCACCTCTTGTTTTTACCTCTTTGGGGGCTTTGATCGAACGTGAAATCCACAGACTCTTCTGATGAACTATAAGTCAAACTCTGCGGGAACGATGTCAGCTTGATTATTAACATACCCGCTAGTGCGGAAATTGCTGAAGCTAGCAAAATACCAAATTTTGCCTCATTGATTTGAATTGGTGAAAATGCAAGTCCGGCAATAAACAATGCCATAGTGAAGCCTATACCACATAAACATCCTCCGGCTGCTATCAGCGACCAACTCAACTGGACAGGCCGTGCCGCAATGTTCAACTTTACAGCCAACCAGCTAAACAGGAATATGCCCAGGGGCTTACCTAATACCAGGCCGAGCAGAATTGCCAGAGTGAGCGGGCTGGTAACATTCGTTTCTCCGACAGGGACACCAGCATTGGCAAAGGCAAAGAGCGGCATAATCACGAAGCCTACCCAGGGATGAAGTACAATCTCCAGTCGTTCAACTGGTGACAGGGCCTCTCTGGCAGCTGATTCTGCGGTGCGCAACTTCATTCTGGCCAGGGTGTCGCCACTCCAATTCTGCCCGGGAGGGTGGGCAATGACAGCATCCAGTATCTGATGCAGCCGGGCGTCGCTGACCCACTTTAGCGTAGGGGTCATCAGCCCCAATACCACCCCGGTTACAGTAGGATGAATGCCTGAATGTTCAACAGCAAGCCAGATCGCTGCGCCCATCAGAAAGTACAACATCAGGTTTCTGATCCCAAGTAACGCCATTCCCCGGATGACCATTATTCCAGCAGCGGCGAGCGCTAATGCCTGGTAGTTAAGCGCTTCGCCATAGCCTACTGCGACCACGAGGATGGCACCAATGTCGTCAACAATAGCCAGCGACAGCAGAAACACACGCAGTTGCACTGGTATACGTCGCCCCAGCAATGCCAGGCAACCAATTACAAAAGCGGTATCGGTCGCCATTACCATACCCCATCCATGCGCCCCCGGCGCCCCCCATAACATCAGCAGGTAAAGCACAGCAGGAACAGCCATGCCACCAATAGCAGCACTTACTGACAGCATGGCCTGACGCGGCTGACGTAGTTCTCCTAGTACCAGTTCACGCTTAAGCTCAAGGGATACGACAAAAAAGAACAGGGTCATGACCGCATCATTTATCCATTCAAGTAGTGTCAGATGCAATCCGAATGGCCCAAGGTTTATCCCCGCCTCTACCTGCCATAAGGCGAGATATTGTGCTGACCAAGGCGAATTAGCGAGTAGCATGGCCAAAATGGTGACCGCAAGCAAAATGCCTGCGGCGGCGGTTTCGATACGAAAAAAGCGCCCAAGGGGCTTGTTCACCCAATCGATCAGTTCTTTGGGCATGCTTTGCAGTTTGCCATCCTTAGAAGCGGGAGCCGGGTTGTCCATATCCAGGCTAATCCACTTTATTCATCTGTGACTGGGGAGGCGGGGACAATAACGTCGTGCTCGGTGTCCAGCCTGGCATAATTAATCGCATCCTGCAGTTTTTCATAACAATATTGCTTATACCAATACAGCTGTTTATATGTGGTACTTATTCCATATTGACGCATCAGAGTCTGGTTGTGTTTATTTATGTCATTCATTGGGATTGGCCTTGGGGTTAGCAACGTCCCCGACTGCGCTGAAGGCCTGAGGGCGTTGGATAAATTGCATTAGCTCACCGTCACCGGCAAGCACCAAAGTGGTATTTTGATTAAATATTGCTGGGTAAGATTGCATGGTTCGAATAAAGGCATAAAACGGTGCTGACGCTTTACTTTGGTTGTATGCCGAAGCATAGATAGCAGCGGCTCTGGCATCAGCCTCGCCACGTATTTCCTCAACTTGCCTGTAAGCCTCGGATTGGATCCTGCTCAACTCGCGCTCCCGATTGCCGCGAATCCTGGCGGCTTCCCCCAGCCCTTCAGATAAAAAGCGTTCGGCGATTTGCCGACGTTCACTGATCATTCGTTCATAGATTTTGGGTCGCACGCTCTCATTGTAATTAATGCGTTTAAAGCGGATATCCAGCAGTTCAATACCAAACACCCGGACTTTTTCTGCTGCTGCCTGAAAAATTTCCAGTTCAACCAGTTTCCGTCCTTTGTGAATAGGCACCAAGGTTCCCATTTTCAGTGCCTTTTCCGCATCAGTAAGTAAGCCATCCAGCAGTGGCGTTCTGTCTTTGGTTGTTCTGATCAGCTCAATCAGTTCATGTTTAGCCACCGCATTGCGGGTCTCACTACCTAATATGTCATCCAATCGCGACTGTGCACTGCGCTCATCGCCAAGTCGCAAGAAATACTGTAAGGGTTGGGTTATTTTCCATCTGGCATACAAACTGACAGAGATATACAGCTTGTCTTTGGTTGGCATATCCGAAGGGGTACCTTCCCATTCCAATATACGTTTGTCGATGGCATTAACCTTTTGAATAAAAGGAATTTTGTATTGCAGATCAGCCGTGGTTATCGGTTCCCCCACCGGCTTGCCAAATTGTGTGATAACCACCTGTTCTACCTCTGAAACCGCATAAAACACGCTATACAGCAGAACGACGATAACTATACCGCTGCCTATCCACAGGTTTGCTGACCTTGCTCTCATGGCTTCACCTCGACGGACCTTGGCTGGTTGAGATTAAGTAGCGGCAGGATCCCTAAGGCCTGAATATCAACAATGATTTTGCTCTCTACCCTGGGCAGTACGTCCTGCATGGTTTCCAGGTAAATACGTTTGCGAGTGACTTCGGGGGCCTTTATATATTCTGCATACAAGGCGTTAAAGCGCAGTGCATCGCCTTGCGCCTCATTGATTCGTTTTAATCGATAACCATCAGCAGCACGGATACGCTGATCGCGCTCCCCTTCAGCTAGCGGAATGACCTTGTTGTAATCACGCCTGGCTTCATTGATTAGCTTTTCTTTTTCCTGTTGGGCCTGGTTGACTTCATTAAAAGATGCCTGAACTGGAACCGGGGGATTGATGTTTTTCAACTGCACCTGATCGATGCTGATGCCCATTTCATATTTGCTGGCTAACGCCTGCATTTTATCCAGCGCCTGTGCCTCTATCTCCTGTCGACCTATGGTAATCACTTCGTCAACTGTGCGATCACCTACTACCTCACGCATGACGGATTCAGACACATAACGCAATGTTTGCCCCGGTTCTCGTACTTCAAATAAGTAGCTGACCGGGTCTGAAATTCGGTACTGTATAACCCACTCAACCAAAGCGGTATTCAGGTCACCAGTGACCATCTGGGTTTCTCCGATTTGTCCGCGTTGAGGCGATGACTCCCGCTCGTCAACATAGCGTTGTCGAACATCACGTCTGGCAGTTTGATTTGGATCGGTGGACCCAGGCGTAGCAAAGCCAAATTCTTGTTTGAGTTGCCGCTTAGTTGGCACAATGGTTATTTGGTCAATGGCAAAAGGCAGCTTGATATGCAGTCCGGATATTTCTAGTTGTGTAAATTGGCCAAAACGCTGCACAACCGCGACAGAATCGCTGGGCACGGTATAAACGGCGCTATAGATAGTCATTCCCAGCAATACCACAACAACAATTAAGATGGCTGCCGGACCACCGCCCCTGCCTGAGTTAAACCACTTTTTCATCAGTGCATCAAGATCCGGAGGATGCTTCGGGCCGCCGAATTGCGAAGAAGAATTGCCGGGGTCGATAGCCATAGATTCACCATTTGGTCAGCCGGTTGTCATTGCTGGGGAATGCAGAGGACCCCGGGAATCCCCGGGGCCAGAGCTTGAGCATGCCAAACGCATTGTGCTTACGTACCCTTGTTGGGATAGGCATAGCTTTAGCGTTAATGGATGACGACCAGGCTATTTCTAGCGCTTCTGTTGCTGCTTTTTATCTTGTGGTAGTGGCTGTTTTTGTGGCGCATTACCTTGGGCATGTTTCTGTTCCTGACCGGGTTTGATGTCAGCAGGTTTGGTTTCTTTATTGGGAGTTTGCATAAGCACCTCGGGATTCTCGCTGCCAGCCTGATTGCTTGCAGCCTAAGCTCTACCTTATCTGCCCCTGCAACACCTTTCTGTTCGCTGACACACACAGGTTGCGAATATTTTTCGTTATTAATCTGTGGGGCAAAACAACATTTGTGTTGGTTTAAGTGCGAAAGCGAACAGACCTTTAAATGCCAGGTTGGCAAACTGGCTTTGCCAGGTGCTTGGTAATTTCTGGCCTGGTGAACAACCTAATGGAGCGTGTTTCATGCAACACAGTTATAGTCTGGAAAAATATCCCCGATACCCTCCTCTGTCATTAGAGGACTTAAAAGAACGGCAATATCCTGGTCGATGCGAGCAACGACATCGAAGAAGGCGCAGGCCAATTTCAATCACCCCCCGAATTGGAGGCCGACAATGAACGTTTTAGCCCACGAAGTAAAACGAAGTCCGGCAAATGACGACACTCAGCAGAAGACGGTGTTGAAACTCAGTGCCAGCACCTTATGCCATAACGATGTTTATAACCATAAGGAGCAGAAACTCGGCAAAATTGATAATTTGATTATTCGTTTACCCGCGGGTGAGCTGACTTTTGCCATTATGTCAAATGGTGGGTTCTGGGGGATTGGCGAGAGACTACTGGCCGTTCCATGGCAAGCCTTGGTGCTGGACAGAAATCTGAAACGTTTTGTCTTGCCATTGTCTGTTGAACGCCTGGAGCGAGCCCCCTCGTTTGAGAGCCATGAATGGCCTGATATGGATGATCCACTCTGGGCTACAGAGATTCATAGCTTCTATGGCATTGGCCATGCCATGCCGCAGCAGCGCTCTGTAACTGAGAAAGGCACGGCCTTAGGACACGAATAACGCTTTGGGTAACAACTCATAAAAGTTGTTACCCTTTCCTAATGACTTTTTGCTTGGATTAGCCCGTGTGGTGGTGTCGTAATGGTAAACAAACGTTGTAGTTATCTATTTCTGTGCGGTAACAGTTGCAACTGTAACTTTCGAGTCCTGATCTTGAAATCACTTCTATGCGGCCTCGCTGATACCGGATCACACCATTTTCCTGCAATTGTCTTGCCGCCAGGGTGACGGCACTGCGCCTTACTCCCAGCATTTGCGCCAGTGCTAAGTGGGTGAGGATTAAGATACTCTTGTCTGCGCGGTCATGTCCCATCAGCAACCAGCGGGCTAATCGCGACCTGACATCATGATGGGAGAGGCAAGCTGCACTCAGCGTCAATTGTCCCAGTTGTAAAAAGAGGTAAAGTTTTATAACCCGTCGAAGTTCTTTGCTTAATTTTACTTGCCTGATAAACGTCAGTGGCGACAGCGATAGCGCCAGTCCTGCTCCCTGAACGATCACGCCAAAAGGTGCGCGACGTACGCCCAGTAAAACACTTGCACCTATTACCCCTTCGCAGCCTAACAAGGTTACATCTGTATGTTGCTTATCTTCATGGGCCGCATGCAAGCCTGCATACCCGGTTAACGGAAAGTACACTTTGCGGATGTCCTTGCCAACCTCATGTAAGCATTGACCAACATGCAATTTCTCGACATTGCAGAGTTCAACAAACGCCATATATTGTTTGCGCGGCAATTGACAGAGCAATCTATTTTGTAAACTCGACAATGCTGGCATAAACAGAGTATCTCCCATTCACAACCCAGACACAGATGTTAGTTTGGCATCGAGGGGCTGTATGCCCACAGCAGCTGTTGTTCTTGGTTAGAGGTCTATTGGAATATCGCTTTTAAGCTAGTTATGTGTTGTTGTTCTGGTGTAAGCCGCAAGGCGGTCTGTTTCCGTTTTGACGACCTGATAGCACTCACAACTGAGTTGTTCCAACTTAGAACGGTCGACAACGGTGATATGTCCGCGGCTATAAGTAATTACCCCTGCTCGCTGAAGTTTTCCTGCTGCTTCTGTTACGCCCTCCCGCCTGACGCCAAGCATATTGGCAATCAGCTCCTGGGTCATGGTTAACTGATTGCTTGGCAAGCGATCCAGCGACAACAGCAGCCAGCGGCATAATTGTTGATCAATGGAATGATGGCGGTTACAAACTGCCGTTTGCGCCATTTGGGTAATTAGTGACTGGGTATAGCGTAACATCAACATACGTAGCTCTGGCGATGCATTAAAATCCATGCGCATCTGGCTGGCTGGCATCTGAAATGCCCAGCCGCCGCTTTGCACTATGGCCTGACTGGGGGTGCTGTCCCCGCCCATAAATACTGCAATACCGACAATACCTTCATTGCCAACCACAGAAATTTCGGCGGAGGCTCCGTCCTCCATTACATACAGCAGAGATACGATACAATCGACAGGGAAATACACGGTATTTAACTGCTGACCGGATTCGTAAACAACTTTGCCCAAAGGTAACTCCGTCAGTCTGAGGCTGGGGAATAGTCGTTGCTGTGCTTCCAAAGTTAAGGCCGCCAGCAGCTTGTTGTCTGTTGGGACAGGGTGACTCATAGGCATGAAATCTCCTCAATCAGCTAAAGGGCATGTCAGGCATCGAATTTGAATGGCAATGTCTGCTATGCCTGTCGCTAGCAGGTTTTAGTGTTAAGGCTGTTTACTATCCATAACAATCTCAACAATGTCCGCTGGTTGAGATTTCTTCAGAAAAACAGCTGACTGGACCAGTGCTTTAGGCCAATGTGGGCTGACATCGGACGGATTGGCCTGCCCTAGCGGTGAATGTAAAGGGGCCGTTGCTTTGAAGGGATGCGTTGGTATTTGCTCAGTCATGTGTTTCTCCGGACAAAAAGTTTAAGCATTGGTAGAAGAGACACAATAACCAGCTTCAGAACACCTTTCTGTACGATAGCGAACACAACCATTAAAAGGTATTCGCGGTAACTTTTCCAACACATCGGCATAGTTCGCCCAACTCCTACCAGTTTGGTGTCCGATGCTTTGTCGGTTTTATTTTCATCAGATTCCTGAGCAGGCTAATTATAAGGAAGTTTAAGTAAAACGCAGTCTATGTGCGAAAGCGAACAGACCAGCACTATGTTGCTAAGCATACTTCAAAATAAGATGTTTGTATTTCAGCCTGTTTTCAGTATAGGACAAGGATCGTCGGGTGTGGCACGGCCAGGTTGTTGCAGTTATAGACTTCGATAACGGCATGCGAATGCTCAGGTTCTTAGGAGGTCACGATGGAAAAAATTTGTGGGGTGTTTACTCCTGAAAATCCAAGACGTTGTGTTCGACAAGGCAAGTTAACTGTATTGGCAATCCTGCTTTATGTTAGCGCCTGTGTCACTCAGCCGCCATCGCCTGACTTGATTATTGAAGAGGTTAAGCAGGGGCTTGTGCAATTGCAGCAATCAGATTTGCCGTTGTCTGCATCTGAACTAATGCAGGCTCAACAATTGCTTAACCAGGCAAAATATGCACAAGAACGCAAGCAGATAGTGGTTGCCACACGACTGGCCGAAAGGGCCAGGCTCATTGCTCAACTGGCATTGGCAAAGGCCAGCTTGCATCAGGCAGAAGTGCTGAATGACGAACTACGAACTCGTATTGATCTGCTAAGACTGGCCCGACAACACAGCAATGGCATAAGGCCATGAATACATTATTGCCCCCCAGCGCGGGTCTGCCTTTGGATGGTCACTTTAAGCATTCGGCACTTATATGTTTCACCTTGATTGTTTGTATGGCCTGTTCTGGCACATTGCCTGTTATATCCGACGTAACACATGTTAAGCAGCGTTTGAATAGCCTGAAAGTCAACAATCGAATATCCAGCCTGGCCAATCCGGAATTTGATGCGGCCTTTGCAGCAGTTCGTGCGCTGGAACAAAATGACGGGCGCGACCCGCAACAGTTCCAGTATTTGCTGTGGATGGCGGAGCATAAAATCGAGCTGGCGGATATCGTGTCCAGAACCCACTATTTGCAATATCAACGCACTTCACTCATGGAACTGTTAGATGACTTACAGCGCAAGACCTTGTTGTCAAACTTTGGCGAGGAAACATTAAGTCAGGAAGAATCCTTAGGTAAACACTAAGAAAGTGCTGTCTGCCATCGCGGCGCAAACCGGACGAACAGCGGAAGGTCATAATGAAACAAAATATCGATGTGTTGATCGTAATTCGGGAGCAAGTGACCGCCAACATTCTGGGCCACAATATAGCATTGTCGATGCCAGGGCTGCGCCTGTGTAGGGTGCGCACGCCAGAGGCTGCACTAACCTTTGCTCGCAGCCACAAAGTTAACACTCTGATAATCGGACTGCCAAGTGAGGACTTAGCCCGCATCGACGTGCATGCATTCCAGCGAATTTCCCCTAAAACCCTTTTATTGCTGCTGCCCTTCAAATTATCAGGTCGGCATAAATGGCTGGCTCTGGTGTTGGCCTGGTTGTCCGACTACCAGCTACGTCATGCTAAACACACTCAACAAACTTGTTTGGCTCATCAAGCCCTAAGTGCAATGGAAGAAGCGGTCATCAGTTGTAACAGGCAAGGACTCGTTACCTACATTAATAACATGGCTGAATACTTGATCGGCCTTAAGCGAAGTGACGCCATTGGACGGCCGCTTTCCAGCATACTTGAAGTTGCTCAGGATCCCAGCGGACAAGCGCTCATCAACCAGATGGAGCAAGCCATCGCAAACAACAAAACGGTACCCCAACAATGGCATTCACAACTGATCCACAAAAATGGTGAAAAAACCCATGTCAGAAACTCGGTGGCACCAATATTAGATCAGGCAGGCATCAATACTGGCGCAGTATTGGTATTGCACAAAGCCAGCCGAAACATTATGACCATAAGGAAAATTTATCATCAGGCCAATTATGATTATCTTACTGATTTGCCTAATCGTGCCCTGCTTATGGAACGCTTAAACCTGGCCATCCGTTTAGCTATTCGGCACCACAAGCAGGTAGGCCTGTTGTTTGTTGATTTAGACCATTTTAAGTTGGTTAACGATTCATTGGGGCACGATGCCGGTGACCAGTTGCTTAAATCTGTTTCAGGTAGGTTAGTTGACTGTGTTCGGACCAGCGACACGGTGTGTCGCCACGGAGGTGATGAATTTACAATTCTACTGACAGAAGTGGCTAATTTTGGCGATTGTGAGCAAGTGGCGCAAAAAATCCTCGATGCTTTTAGCATGCCTCATCAACTGGATAACCAAGTCGTGGTGATCAGTCTGAGTATAGGAATCAGCGTTTTTCCCTGCGATGCCGAAAACAGTGACATGATGTTCAGGCATGCTGATCAGGCCATGTATCTGGCTAAAAAGAAGGGGCGCAACCGATTCGAAGTGTATCCCTACGAAAGCTCTTCTGCACTGGCCCAAAACTGACAGTGGTTCGCTTAAGTGGCAGGGTATCAGAACCTTGCGGGAGGCATTTGAGAGTAACGCTTGATGTGCGAAATATTGGTTCCCTCGATACTCAGCCCCAGCCATATTTCTTTACAGCCCTATATTTGGCAGCAAAGTGATAAATTCCCCCTCACCAATCGCCACAGATCCGGCAATAGTCACCCACGGTATGCAGTATTTTATTCCCACATCACATAAACGTTAGCGCTGGCGGCCGCTTTCAGTAGTTCCAGCAAGGGGGCTGCGCGATCCTTGAGGGGGACTGGCCTTTCCTCTTGATCGTCGCTTGCCTGGTCGTCCCCAGGTAACGTCTTAACGGCGTCAGTTAGCTGTTTCAGCGCTTCTGGTACATCTTCGGCCGATATCGCACCGGGCACTGCTCCGCTGCGGCCCATCATTTTTAGCAGGGATACTGCCGCGCCACCAAAGAAGGTGACGTCGCCGTACATTTGGCAGGAAAAAGTTACCAGCATTGTGTTCTCCTAAATATAACAACCGCCGTTGCAGCCTGAGGTAAATTTCTGCCATATTCACGGATTTAGATTAACGGTCTGTGCGCTGGCGCACAGTGATCTAAATTGACCCGACAAGGAAATTACACGGTAAGGGGAGTGAACCGGTTGATTTTTGCTGTAACCTTTTTAAAGTCCGCATTCCTGCTGCCAGTGTGATGCACAAGCACAATATATCGCATTAACCTACGGCCAATCTGGACTCCGGATACGCTATCGTTCTGCTTCTTGGACTGGCTAGGAAATAGGCGAGGGTTAACGGCCCTAGTCGTCCCATAAACATCAGAAAGATGATAATCAGTTCCCCTGCTGGCGAAAGGTTGGCGGTGAGTCCCCGGGACAGTCCTACAGTGCCAAGGGCAGAAACTGCTTCGAACACCACATCGATAAAGGCCGCCTGTTCGGTGATCAATAGTAAGAATATTGAAATCCAGGTGACACCCACCGAGATAACGGTTAACGCCAATGCCTTTTGCACTGTACTGGTGGGCATGGTGCGGCCAAAGGCTGTGACAGCAGCGTCACGCCGCAGGAAACTGTAGGTTGCGAGCACCAACACCATAAAGGTCACTACCTTGATACCACTAGCGGTGCTTAACGATCCGCCGCCAATAAACATTAACAGCAATGTCAGTGCTGTGGTGGCGTCTTCCAGTTCGTGAATAGCCAGAGTATTAAAGCCCGCCGTCCTGGGTGTCACCGCCTGGAACCAGGCCGCCAGCCATTTTCCGCTGCTATTCAACGCACCGAGAGTGGCAGGGTTGTCGTATTCAATCCAGTAAATGGCTAACAAGGCAATAACATTGATGAGTAAGGTCCCGGTCAACATTAACCGACTGTACAGGCTAAGCTTACGCCAGCAACGTTTGCGCCACAGTTCCAACCAAACAGAGAATCCAAGGCCGCCAGTGATAAATAATGCAGTAATAGTTAGGTTGATGACAGGATCGGCTACGTAAGGCATCAGGCTGTCAGGACTCAAGGCAAAACCAGCATTGTTAAAAGCCGATATGGTATAGAAAAAACCGTGCAACAGGCTGGTGTGCCAACCCAGTTCAGGGGCCCAATAAAGGGTAAGGATGAGCATGCCGATGCTTTCTACAAACAGCGAAAACCATAGCACCGACTTTGCGGTGTTCACTAAGGTGGACGTGTCAGTCTGATTGAATGCTTCTTTCACTATTGTCTGCTGGAAAAAGCCGATTTTTCCACCGAGAGCCAGCAGCGTTACTACGGCAAAGGTCATCAGTCCCAAACCACCCAACTGAATAAGTACCGCAATCACCAATTGCCCAAACAAAGTAAAAGCAGAACCTGTATCCACTACCACCAGACCAGTAACGGTTACCGCTGAGGTGGCAGTAAACAGGCTCTGCATCCATCCTATGGGGTGTGTAGTGGCAAAAGGCAGCTTTAACAACAGCATGCCAAGCAATATCAGTATCACAAACCCGCCACAAAGCACTAAAGGAGGGGCTGCATGGATTTTCTTCGACGCTTTTGGTTTACGCTCCAGACGGCGCACTCTGGGTTGCCACTGCACCATCAGTTAAACCAACCTGGGTGCCAGACTTTTCAAAACCGCCCGTGTACCGCAGAACAGCGCAATATCTTTGCCGCGCAGGGTGAATTGTTCGTCCGGCTTGGTGAACAATTCCTGCTCACGCTTCACCAGTAAGGTTTCCACAATCCGCAAGTTATCACCCAGCAGTTCTGCAAGAGTCAGACCGCTCAGCTTGTCAGCGATATGCACTTCCACCACATAGTAGCCATGGCCTATTGACAGGTAATCGTTAACCATTGGGTAATTCAATGCCTGGGCCACCCGCACCCCCATGTCTTCTTCGGGGTGAATAATGCGCGATACCCCCAGCTTAGACAATATAGTGTGATGAGCGCTGGTGTTGGCTTTTACCCAAAGCTCCTGCACGCCGAGGTTTTTAAGGTGCAGGGTACATAGCAGACTGGCCTGCATATCTTCGCCTATGGCCACCAATACGGCATCGCTATTGGTCAGGTTCAGTTCTTTGAGTGCGCGTTCATCGGTGGCGTCGCAGATCACGGTATGGGTGAGTTCTTCAGCATATTGCTCGGCCAGTTTCTCGGCACTGTCGACGCCTGTCACGGTGTGCCCCAGATGAATCAGTTCCAGGCTTGCAGTGATGCCAAAGCGTCCCAGACCAATAACGGTAAAATGTGCCATATAGGGAGTCCTTAGGTTAACGACGCCAGAACAAGGGGGAAAACAGCGCCAGAACGGTAAAATATTCCAGTCGTCCGAGGAGCATAGCGACGCTGAGCAGCCATATGCCAGCGTCGCTGACCGGCAGGAAATTGCTGCCTACCTGGCCAAATCCCGGCCCCAGCACGTTGATGCAGGCTGCCACAGCCGTAAAGCTTGACCAGAAATCCAGACCAGTCTGCATTAATAACAAGGTCAGTACTAAAGACGAGCCTGCGGCAAATGACATAAAGCCCATTACTGCACTGCGGACCTCGTTGTCTACGGCTTTATTCTGGTAACGCAGTGGCAACATGGCGCGAGGGTGAATAAGCTGCTGCATTTCACGCCGGATCAATTTAAAGGTGATGATATCGCGAATTATTTTATTGCCACCGGCGGTGGAGCCGGCACATCCGCCAAGGTAGGCACAAAAAACCAGAAACATAGCACTGGCAGCCGGCCAACTGCTTAAATCTGCCGCGCCAAAGCCTGTGCTGGTAATAAAAGACACCACATGAAAGGCCGCAAAACTAAAGGATTCCAAGGAGTCATAGCGGCTTCCCACAAGCAGATACAGCGCTAGAGCCACAGACAATGCTGCAACGATGAGGATAAACACCCGGGTTTCTTCATCCCGCCAATACAAATACGGCGCTTTGCCATGCAAGACGCGAAAATGCAGGCCGAAGCTGATGGCACCTAATAGCATAAATAGATTGGAAATGGCCAGTAGCAAATGACTCTCGAAATACCACATACTGGCATCATGGGTAGAGAATCCGCCAGTAGAAACCGTGGTAAAACTATGCGCTATGGCGTCATAGGCACTCATACCGCCAAAATAGTAAGACAACGCGCACAAAAATGTGATCAACAAATAGATAAACCACAAATAATGGGCAGTGTTTGCAATACGCGGCGATAGTTTATCGTCTTTCACCGGGCCCGGTGTTTCCGCCTTGAGCAACCGCATCCCGCCAACGTTTAGCATGGGTAACACGGCAACCACAAAGATCACCACACCCAGACCGCCCATCCACTGCAGAAATTGGCGGTACATCAGAAAGGATTTAGGCATGGCATCTAAGCCGGTTAGCACAGTGGCACCTGTGGTGGTCAGGGCGCTGACGGACTCAAACACCGCGTCGGTAAAGCTAACCCCGGTCACCAGCATAACGGGAAAGGCGCCCAATACACCGGTTAACGCCCAGGTCAGAGTGGCAAACAGCAGCGCATCACGAAAGCCAATTCGGCTCAGATCGGTGTCTTTCAACAGAAAGTTAATGACCAGCGCCAGAATCAGCATAAAGCAGGCTGGCTCAAAAAAGCGCGCTGCCATCTTGTCGCGAAACAGCACCAGGGACAGCAGAGAAAATACCAACTGCACTATACCCATCCATAACATAGGCATGGCCAGCAATTTTACTACCTTGTCCAGCTTGACCATGCTGCTAAGAGCCTTGTTTACCTGGCTCGGCGATAAAGCGATAACCGACGCCCGGCTCGGTCTGGATCAGTTTTGGACTGCCTGCATCATCGGCCAGTTTACGCCTTAACTGACTGATGAAAATGCGCAGGTAATGGGTGTCTTCGGTGTGGGTATCACCCCAAATATTGCTCAGCAGTTGCTGTTGGGTTACCAGCTTGCCTGGGCGGCTGGCTAGATAGCTTAGTAGGGCAAACTCCTTACGAGACAGGGCAACGGCTTGTCCCTCACGCCAGACCTGGTGATTGTCAATATCCAGACTAAGTCCATCAAATTCCAGTCTGGTTTGCGGTATCATTGGGCCAAGATCGCGCAGCAGCACCCGTATGCGGGCGATTAGCTCTTTGATACCAAAAGGCTTACTCAGATAATCGTTAGCGCCGCCTTCCAGCAAACGAACTTTTTCCTCTTCTTCATCCCTGGCAGTAAGCACTAATACCGGGACCTGGCTGATTTGGCGCAGTTCTGTCAGTAAACTAAAGCCATCTTTATCTGGTAAGCCTAAGTCCAGAATCACCAGATGTGGCTCCTGCTCCTGCATTTGCTGCATACCTTGTGCTGCCGTTAGTGCTTCCAGGTAACAAAAATGCTCGGCGGTCAGTGAAATACGCATAAAGCGCTGGATTTGCGGTTCATCGTCAATAACCAGAATTTTATGCATGGCTGCTTCCCTGTTGTAACGGCAGGCGTATACCCATAGTGCATCCTTGTGCCGACGCTAATATCGCGAGCTTGCCCTGATGGGCACGGACAATACCTGCTGCCACTGCCAGTCCCAAGCCGGTGCCGCCTTCACCCTTGTCCCCCTTGCGGGTGGAATAGAACAGCTCAAATACTTTGCCGTGATCTGCGGCAGGAATGCCTGGTCCCTGATCTTCCACCTTGATGTCCAGGCCGTTCAAATCGGCACTGACCACTATATTGACCTCGGATTCCGAATACTTAAGGGCATTGTCTACCAGGTTGTAAAGGGCTTGCTCCAGCAGGGATTCCCGTACTGGTATATCCGGCAAGTTAGCATCCAGCCGGACCTGAAGCCGGGGATTGTCCAACCTGCTCACTACCGCCTGAACGATAGGAGCGACAGATTGCATGGTAGTGGAAAATCGCATCTGCCCCTGTTGCAGCTTAGTGGCCTGCAACAGGTTTTCGATGTAGCGGTGCAACCGGTGGCTTTCATCCAGTGCGCCTTGCAGTAACTCTTGCTGATCTTCGCTTGGTAACTTGCCGGCATAGGATTGCAGGGTACTCAGGGTGCCGATAATAGTGGCCAAGGGAGTGCGAAGATCATGAGAGACAGACAGCAGCACAGTGGAGCGAAGCTGCGCCTGGCGCAGGGCTTCCTGTTGGCTGCGATAGTAGGCGGCCAGGTGACTGGTGATTAGGGCGATAACCAGAAACACCAACATATTGACGATATCGTCAGCATCGGTCATATGCAGGGAATATCTTGGCTGGGTAAACAAATAGTTGAAGTTCAACGCCCCTATCAGCGCCGCAAGAATGGCCGGCAGGCGATCACCACGCAGTGCCACAGTGGCAACGCCTAACTGCAGTATCAGCAGTGTAGCCAGTTTGGGCAAAAACCACCAATCAAGCAGGTAACTGACCAAAGTGGTCAGCAGCATAGTCAGCAGGGCAAAAACATAAGGGTTAATGTGTTTGAAGGTCCGCAAACTGCCATGGACTCAGGTTGTTGTTGTGTAGTATCAATTTACAACAAGCCGCGCACCGGCGGCGTAAAAGTTGCGTTAATTTATTGGTCTGTCGATGCTCTTACCGAGCACCGACAGGTGAAACTACAGCCAACCTTTGTATTTAAAGAACAGATAAGGGGTAATGCCCGACAGTACCATTAAGCCCAGCGCCCAGGGATAGCCCAGCATCCATTGTAGCTCAGGCATATGCTCAAAGTTCATACCGTAAATACTAGCCACCAAAGTTGGTGGTAAAAACACCACCGCCGCGATAGAGAATATTTTAATGATCTGGTTTTGTTCGATATTGATAAAGCCCTGGGTGGAGTCCATCAGGAAGTTAATCTTGTCGAACAAAAAGGTCGTGTGAGCCATCAAAGTGTCGATGTCGCGCATGATTTCGCGGCATGATTCATGCAGCTCAGGGGCATCTCGCAAATGGCGTAACAAGAAAGAAATAGCCCGCTGAGTATCCATTAGGCACAAACGAATTTTACCGTTACTGTCTTCTGACTTAGCCAACTGAGCGATGGCTTCTTCCAGATCGGAACCTTCTTCCTCCAGCACCAGATAACTGGTTTTTTCGAGGTTACGGTGAATATCTTCGAGATTATCTGCCAGGTTCTCGACCTTTTGCTCCAGTAAGGTGATTAGCAGCTCGGCAGGGGAGTGGCTTTCAACTTGGCCACGTCTGGCTCGCATGCGTAGCAAACGAAAATCAGCCAGTTCAGTATCGCGTATGGTGATGAGTCGATTGGGCTGCAGAATACAGGCCACCGAGGAGGTAACATGACGGCCTTCGCTTTGGGTCAGGAACAAGGAGTGTACGTGAATACCGGCCTGATCAACGAAGTAACGAGCTGAGGCTTCAATTTCCTCCATCTCATCTAATTCCGGCAGATCCAACCGCATCATCTGTTGCAGCGCGTCACGCTCATCATCTTCCGGCTCCTGGGCGTCCAGCCAATGGGCCTGGGGCAGGGTTTGGTCCAGTGGCATATCGTCACAGGCCAGCTCTCGGATCAGGCCCCGCTCGATTCTGAATAGTTTCAGCATGGCCTACCTCCTAGTGAGAAATGATGCCGTAGCCCAGGTAGCCAGTGTAACTGAAATAGATCCCCAGTAGTACCGCGCCCTCCAAGCGCGTAATGCGACCGGGGCCCTTGATACCTATTGCCATCACCAGCAACCCGACAGTGAGCACCAGCATCAGCGCCCAATCACGGGTTAATACTTCTGATTCAACGGTCAGCGGGTGGATACCGGCAGCGATACCTACCACCGCCAGGGTATTAAACAGGTTGGAGCCGATAACGTTGCCAATCGCCAAGTCATGTTCACCTTTCTTGGCGGCCATAATGGAGGAGGCAAGTTCGGGCAATGAGGTGCCGATGGCCACAATAGTCAGGCCGATGATCAGATCGCTAACCCCTAAGGATTGAGCCACAGTGACTGCACCCCATACCAGCATGCGGGAGCTCAACACTAAGAACAGCAGGCCGATGACTAACCAGATGACCGCCAGTTTCAGTGACATGGGATGGCTGTCCAGCTCATCGTCGACCTCACTGGCCAGGATGTCTTGGCGCTGACTCAGGCCTTCTTTGATAGACCACCCCATAAGGCCAAGCAGAACCACGAGTAAGATTGCCGCATCTACTCCGCCTAGATGCCCATCATAAATCAGCCAGCCTGCCAGCAAAGTGACGGCCAGGAGAATGGGTAATTCTTTACGAATAATCTGGGATTGCACGGCAATGGGAGCAATTAAAGCGGTAACACCCAGGATCAGAGCAATGTTGGTGATATTCGAGCCGTAAGCATTGCCCAATGCCAGGCCTGGATTGCCATCTGATGCGGCAAGGGCCGAGACCACCATCTCAGGTGCGGATGTACCGAAACCGATAATTACAATACCAATCAGCAACGAAGGCATGCCCATATGCTTAGCCGTGGCCGCTGCCCCTTCGACGAATTTGTCTGCGCTCCATACCAGTAGAACCAGTCCTACCAAAATTGCCAAAGTTGCCATGGTCACTCTCTTCTCCTCCAGATTTGCGCGCCTTTGTACCTTAAGGCGCGTGTCAGGTAAACGGCTTTCAGGAAAAATAACGCGGATAGACAAAGACTATCCTTAGCGTTTGTATGTTACCTGACGGGGTCATTCAATTTTCAGTTTGTACAGTGGCTACCCCACTGATTCGTGAACGCTGTTTTCTCCCAGCAATTCTTCGTAGCCAATCAGCGCCCCAAGACCGAGTAAAATGCTGCCGGATATTCTGTCCTGCCATAACGGAAACTGGGCATGTTGCGACAACCAGTTACCTAATTTGTGTGACAACAACGCCACCAGTAAATCGCAGCATAATGCGATAAGCATATACACCATGCCCAGTACCAGCAATTGGCTGCTAATGGGGCCGGCCTCTGGCCTGACAAATTGTGGTAAAAAGGCCAGGAAGAACAATGCGGTTTTGGGGTTGGTTAGTTCAACCACAACGCTTTGGCGGAAAATGCGAGCCTTGCTCCAGGGTTTTAACCTGGTTTGCTGTGGCTGCCCATCGGGTTTAGCCATTAAATAACTTATGCCCAGATAAATCAGGTAAGCGGCACCAGCGAGCTTAAGTAGGGTATAAGCCAGCGGGGAGTATTTGAATATGGCCGCCAGTCCCAATGCTGTGGCGATAACATAGATAAATGAACCTATGGCCAGTCCGCCTGCTGCGGCAACGCCCGCCTGATGTCCCTGCGACAGGCTACGGGCCATAATGTACAGATTCGATGGGCCGGGTGATAGGCTGAGTAACAGCGCAGCCAATGAAAAGGTCAGTAGGATATCCAAAGAGGGCATAGTGTTACTCCTGTTTGTGGCCTATGGCCTCGCCCCGATGAAACAGTTGCCACTGCCCAGGTTGCATCTTATGCCATTGCTCGTTGCAGGTAAGGGGTTCGGTGGCGATAACGGTGACCACATCGTTAGGGGTGGTTTCACGGGTGAAATCGATGTCCACATCAATATCTGACAATCTGGCAATACCAAAAGGCGCACGCCGGGTGATCCAGTGTAGCTTGGTGGTGCAATAAGCTAAAAGGTATTCCCCGTCGGACAGCAACATATTAAACACCCCCATTTCCCGCAGGATGTCGGCTTTTTTGCGGACAAAGTTAAACGCCTGACGGCGGCTCTTGGGTTTGTTCGGATAGTGTTTATCCAGTTCACTGAGCAAAAAGCAGAAGGCGCGTTCACTGTCGGTGGTGCCCACAGGGGTAAAACGAGCGGTTGGCAGACTTTGGTGATCTTTTAGCTGGCCGTTGTGGGCATAGGTCCAGTAGCGTCCCCACAATTCGCGGGTGAAGGGGTGGGTATTCTCCAGCCCTACGCGGCCACGATTGGCCTGACGGATGTGAGCGACCACAGCGGTGCTTTTGATCGGATAGTCCGAGACCAGTCTGGCCACTTCGGATTCATGGCTGGGCATAGGATCTTTAAAGGTGCAAACCCCTTTGTTCTGGTAAAAGGCCACGCCCCAACCATCGCGGTGCGGCCCGGTGCGCCCTCCGCGCTCGCGCAATCCTTTAAAGCTAAAGCAGATATCTGTCGGTACATTGGCCGACATGCCCAGTAATTCGCACATAAAACAGCAAGATAAAGGTGACTTGCGGCTTAGTGTACCATTTCTGCCAATGGACAGCGTAACGGGTTATGGATGTGATGTTGGGCCAGGCTAGTGCCTGGCCCATGGCATCATTAGTCGCCGAGGCTCAGCAGCGTGGTATTGCCGCCGATAGCGGTAATATTGTTGGTGCGGGTTTTCTCAGTAACAAAGCGGGTTAGGTAGTGTGGGCCGCCGGCTTTAGGGCCGGTACCGGACAGTCCCTGGCCGCCAAATGGTTGTACGCCAACCACAGCACCAATCTGGTTACGGTTAATGTACACATTACCTACATTTACGCGATCAGCGATATAGGCTGCTTTTGACTCGTTGCGAGTGTGGATGCCCAGTGTCAGGCCAAAGCCTGTGGCGTTAATGTCGTTGATGACCTGATCCAGCTTTTCTGCCTGATAGCGCACCACATGCAGGATAGGGCCGAAGTGCTCTTTATGCAGTTCACTGATGCTGCCAATTTCCACCGCGGTTGGGCACACGAAGCTACCTTCCGCTGTGTCTTCTGGCATGGTCGCGGTTGCCAGCAGCTTACCGGTTTTGCTGATGGTGGCAATATGCTCGTTGAGGCAACTTTGAGCGCGGGTGTCGATGACAGGGCCAACATCAGTTTTATAATTGATGGGGTTACCCACGCTTAGCTCAGCCATAGCGCCTTTGAGCAGATCCAAAACCCGCTCGGCAACGTCATCCTGAACATACATCACACGCAGCGCAGAACAGCGCTGGCCAGCACTCATAAAGGCCGATTGAACCGCATCTTTGACGACTTGTTCAGGCAGGGCGGTGCTGTCTACGATCATGGCATTCTGGCCGCCCGTTTCGGCGATCAGTGTGGCAATGGCGCCATCCCGTGAAGCTAGCGCGCGGTTGATGGCTTTGGCAGTATCTGTACTGCCGGTGAAGCACACGCCTGTTACCCGCTCATCGCTGGACAGTTTGCCGCCGACTTCACTGCCACGGCCTGGCAGCAATTGAATTGCACCGGCTGGGATACCGGCCTCCAGCATTAACTGTACAGCACGATAGGCCACCAGACTGGTTTGCTCAGCGGGTTTGGCGATAACGGTATTGCCGGTGACCAACGCCGCTACGATCTGGCCGGTAAAGATGGCCAGTGGGAAGTTCCAGGGGCTGATACAGGCAAATACACCTCGCCCTTGTACAAATAGCTCGTTCAACTCACCTGTGGGGCCTGCCAATGGGCCATGGTAGGCATAAAGCTTGCGTGCTTCGATGGCGTAGTAACGACAGAAGTCCACGGCTTCGCGTACTTCATCAATACCGTCTTGCAGTAATTTACCGGCTTCCAGGGTGCACAGCGCGATCAGTTCGTGCTTATGCTGTTCCATCAAGTCAGCAAATTTTTCCAAGGCTTCTGCCCGGTTTTCTACCGGCGTGCGGTTCCACTCAGGGAAAGCTTGATAGGCGGCGGCAATAGCCTGCTCGGCAATGCTTGCATCAGCAAAGTGGATAGTACCAACTTGCTGCGCGCGGTTCTGCGGCGAGCACACTTGTACTAATTCCCCCTGGTTCAGGGTTTTACCGTTGATAATTGGGCCACCTTGCCATTGTTTACCAACAAAGCCGGTAACAGCGCTCATAAAGGGTTGAAACATGGACTCAATATGCAAGTTGGTACCTTCGGAATTCTGACGGTTAGTAAAAATCTGAGTGGGCAATGGAATCTTGTCATTGGCCAAACTCGGCAGATGCTGCAGGCTCTCCAGCGGGTGATTGACCAGCGAAGAAACCGGCGTATTAGGGTCAACCAGCTTATGTACAAAGGAGCTGTTGGCGCCATTTTCCAGCAGACGGCGGACCAGATAGGGCAACAGATCCTTATGCGCCCCGACTGGCGCGTAAATACGCACATTAGTGCGACCAGACTGGCCCAGTACACAGTCGTACAGCTCATCACCCATACCGTGCAGGCGCTGGAATTCAAATTCCCGCTCACCGGCCATGCGGCGAATAGCAACAACAGTGTGAGCATTGTGCGTGGCGAACATAGGGTAAATAGCGCCTTGCGTATGCTCACTCAACAGAAAACGAGCGCAGGCCAGGTAGCTGGCGTCAGTACTGGCTTTACGGGTGTAGACAGGATAGTTGTCCAGGCCCATTTGCTGGCACAACTTGATTTCGGTATCCCAGTAGGCACCTTTGACCAGACGAACCGGGATCACATCGCCCTGTTCCTTCGCCAGTTGGGCAATCCACATCAATACCGGCAAGGCGCGTTTGGAATAAGCCTGTACCACAATACCCAGCTGTCCCCAGCCCTGGATTTCCTGACTTCTGTAAATCTTCTCGATAAGTTTCAGAGACAGTTCCAGACGGTCGGCTTCTTCAGCGTCAATATTCACCCCGACATTGTGGCTGCGTGCCAGGGCGATGAGTTTGATTACCGACTCGGCCATTTCTCCCAAGACGCGGTCTTCGCAGGCCACTTCATAGCGCGGGTGCAAGGCCGATAACTTGATCGATATGGTTGGCGGTGCTGGGTATTCGTCACGGATGTTCTCTTTACCTATGGCTTTGATGGCATCGGCGTACGCTGTCCAGTATTTGTCGGCATCTTCTTGGGTCAGGGCTGCTTCACCCAGCATGTCATAGGAATGGGTGTAGCCTACCTTGCGCTGCTTACGGCTGGCTTTCAGGGCTTCTTCAATAGTGCGGCCCAAAACAAACTGCTTACCCATGATTTTCATGGCGGCGTACATGGCGTTACGCACTACCGGCTCGCCCAGGCGTGAAACCATACGATCGAATACTGATTCGCTGATACTCCCGGAAGATTTATCCAAATGGAAAAGTTTGCCGGTCAGCATCAGGCCCCAGGTCGAGGCGTTTACCAATAAGGAATCACTCTGGCTTAGGTGTGCACGCCAGTTGGCGCCTGATAGCTTGTCTTTAATTAGTGCATCAGCCGTTCCTGCATCTGGAATACGCAGCAATGCTTCAGCCAGACACATGAGGATGACACCTTCTTGAGTATCCAGGCTGTATTGCTGCAAGAAGGCTGAAATGCCGTCGCCGCCTTTGGCCTCTTTACGCACTTGCTCTACCAATGCGGTAGCGTCAACACGTATGGCATCCAAACTTTGTTGTTCACAAGGAATCAGGCTTAGCAATTCCTGCAGATAATCGTTTTCGTCAACAATATAGTTGTCGCTGATAATGGCCGGCAACGCGGCAAGCGGAGGCAGCTGATAGCTGTCATTGAAGAGTTCGCTGGCTTTAAACATAAAAACCCACTCCAGTAACACTGGGCTTAGGCCCGACCAAAACCGGGTGTAAGAATTATGTAACCAGACACCCACCTAATTTTCGCGGAGTATATAGACCAGATTGCTTATTGTATACAAAATGCAATGTACTTTTTTGGGCTGTCGTTTTTCAACCGCTAACAGTAAACCAACTCTGTGGCTAAGTGGTATCTAAAAGCCTTTAAAATCAGGCGTTCTGGCTATGTTCCGGCTAAGCATGGGCAAATAAATAAGCCCGGTAAAGACCGGGCTTAGCGACTAAAACTGACTCAGTGTTAAGTCAACTTTACAAAATGATCGAATGATCTGGAAAGGCGATGTGTCTACATCCAGCCATCATTACGACGACGTTTTCTGGGGATCAGCATAACAATTACGCCCAGCACTATGCCAACCAGGCCGATAATGCCGCCGCGGGTCAGCCATTCAAGCTGCACCTTGTTGTCTTTGTTCGATAGCTCACGTTCAATCCTGTCGTGACGAGTCTGGAGTTCATCGAGTTTCGACTGCATTTGCTTATTACGAGAATTGAGATCGAGAATCTGCTGGTTTAGCAGATCGTTTTTTTGCTGGGCATCCTGCAGCGCAACTTGTGTATCTGACAAATTTTGCTGTAGCTGCGGCATGGCCTCGCGAACTGAGGGATTTTCATTGATAAAGCGGGAATCTACCCAACCAGTACGCTGCTTATCATCGATGATTTCAACAAAACCTTCAGTGTTGTCTCTCTGCAACAAAGTGACCTTAGTTCCCGCTGTCACTGAACCCAAAATGCGATAGTTGCGTCCAGGACCTGCATGCATAAAGGTATAAAGATCATCCGCGATATACACGGTTTCACCATCGGCGTCGTTGGGTTCCTGAGCCAGGACAGGGGATTGCATAAACAGGCCTGTCAGACAGATGATTAAAGAAAATGAACGAATTTTTGACATGGGAGAAATAAGTCAGCCGGGTTGTAAATTTTTTAGATGGTATGGCCTGTACCTCGCAAAGGCAAGTGATTGGTGTGATTGGTCAATTGCCAAGTTGACCGCAATAGGGTTAAGGTTGGGGTTTGGCGAGTTCTTAATTCGTATACATGGAAACTGAAATAGAATTGAAATTGCTGGTCTGCAGTGACCTTGATGTGGTCGAACTGCTGAAAAGTAAGCTACTGCCTGGGCTGCAGGCACAAAGCTCATGCCGTCAGATGGCGCTATCCAATCGCTACTATGACACCCCGGATAAACAATTGCGTGGCATGGATATGGGGTTTAGGGTGCGTGGCCGGGATGGGCGCTTTCAACAAACCTTGAAAACCGCCGGAAAGATCCAGGGCGGATTGCATCAACGCCCCGAGTACAATGTTGAGCTGTCAGACCAATACCCCGATCTGAGTTTATTTGAATCCAGCATTTTTCCCGACGGTGTTTCTGTAGCGGCCTTACAGTCTGCACTGGTGCCACTCTTTACTACCCATTTTCAGCGTTGTGCCATCGAATTGGTGTTTGAAAGTGGGACAGAATTGGAGTTGGTGTATGACAAAGGACAGGTGGCAACGGAGTCCCATCAGCAGCCAATTAATGAAATGGAAATCGAGCTGAAAAAAGGTGATGTCGGCGAGATATTTGTATTGGCCAGACAATTGAGTGACTTGATGCCGCTGCGCCTGGGCGCATTTAGTAAGGCTGCTCGTGGCTATTTGCTGGCGGCGGGTCAGGAGTTAACACCCAAACCGTTGCCGGATTTCCTAGTATTGCAGGAGTCTGATTCATTGGAGCAGGCCTTTATAAAGGCTGTGCATTATGGCATGGATTACTGGCAGTACCATGAACAATGCTATCTGGAAACGCAAAAGCCCAGAGCCCTGGCCGGTATGCGCGCGGGTATTCAACTGGTATCACAAGCCATCAGTTTGTATTTGCCAATGCTACAGTGCGACACATTGCTGGAATTGCAAGCCCGGCTGATACAGTTAAATAACGACTGGTACTGGGCTGAAAACTTACTGGCGATTAAAACACTGCGTTCCCGTAAGGGCCCATTTCGTAAGCGCTTGGCAAAAAGTGAGGAGTTACTTAGTTATCTGCGCGGGCGTTACGAAGGTTTGTTACTCCATTATCAACCGGACAACTTGATTCAACGCCAGCAAAGTGGCCAGTTACAGGTTGATTTAGCTGCGTTGGCATTTGAGCAACCCTGGCGAGCCAGCGGCAATGCCTGGTCTTCGCCTGTGCAGGAGCATGCGAGAGGGTGGCTGGCACAAGGCTGGTTTGCCATCAGTCAAAGCATGCCTCGTAAAAAGAAGTTTAGCGCGCAGAACTATATTTCCAGTGAACCTCTGCTGCGTCAGACTTTGTTTAATGGACTGTTTTTAGCGGGTTTATTCAGCCCTGAACACCGTGATCAATTCCGCGCACCCTGGTTAGATATCATCGATGGCATAGATGAGCTTAACGCTTTGCATCTGCTAAAGTCTGAGTTAGATGTGGCCGATGTGCAAGACAAGGACGAATTACTGGTTTGGTGCAAAGACAAGATGGCCCATCTGCTGGACGTGATGGAACAAAGTCGCAAGGCGGCACTGAAAATGGAACCCTACTGGAAACCTTGATGTGCTGAACGGCCTGGTTGATACATACCAGGTCAATGGAACATACATGCTATTAAGTCAAACTCAAATTCTGTTGCTGGCAGCGTTGGCATTGTGGCTGGTTCCGTTGCTATTTATCTGGCTGCGCTATAGCCGTTTACCGCATGCGCAGGAATTACTGCTCGCCATACTCTTCCTGCCTTCTTTGCTGACTGACCAACTGATACTGTCCTTTGATAGTCAATCCCGTTGGGCTTTTCTGGCAGGGTTGTTTAATGGTATGCCGGTAATTGTCGCTGCCCTATTGGTTTTGGCTGTGGCTAAAACCGTGTTGGAAAAGGGCCTTTATCTGGTTTGGCCGATTTGGGCCTGCGTCTCTTTGGCGGTTTTACTGCAGATCCCCTTTTTGCTAATACCATTGGAGGATAAGCTACAGTTATTGCAGCAGCCTTTGCTCGGCAACTTGGCGGCGCACTGGCCGCTCTATGCCTACCTGGCCTTGTGTCATTTCATGGTGTTGTTCCTTGCCTTTAACGTCGAACAGAAGATCAGTGATTACCAGGCACATTTGTCTGATCAGGTGGTTGATGTGCATTTCTACCGCATGTCGGTGGCAGTGAAGCTATTCGGTGGTTTGATTATGCTGGCATTTGTTAGTCTAGTGTTGACCATGCTGGTGGCTTTTGACCTGTTACCTTTTGACCACTGGCGGGAGTTTATTCATCTTGGCTATTACTTTCTGTTTATTGCCCTCAGCATCACATTGATGGAGTCCCGGCGGTATTCACCTTCTCCGCTAGACTATAAACAGCTCTCAGAACCTCATCACAGTGAAGCCTATTTGCAGGAGATCTTACATAGTGCAGAGAAAGCCATGATTCAGCATAAGGCGTATAAGATTATTGGCCTTAGGATCAAAGAGTTTGCTGAGCTCGCTAAGGTGAATCCCAGCGCCCTGGCTATCGCCACCCGTAAGCTGTTAAACCGTAACTTTCGTGCCTTTGTTTACCACTATCGTCTGGAATATGCCAAGAACGTGCTAATGCGCAGTGACGCTCGAGTGTCGGCTGTGGCGAAACGTCTGGGCTTCGATTCCGAAAAGTTCCTAAGTGGGGTATTTGTCAAATACATAGAGCAGATGGGTAAAGATGGGGGACATTAGCCAGTTGGCTCATCCAGGCCTTAAATTAGTGAAAAAAGATAAATAATTCAGATGTTTGTAACAAGAGATTTTTTGTCTGACAAAATTCGTTTAAGGTATACAAAAGGCTGGATTAAGCGTACTGACGAAGCTGAATGATTCTTTCCGGCGTTGGTTAATGCCGGCGCTTTTTACAGGGTTTTTGACCACTACCTGTTTGCTTTTGTTGACGCTGCCGCAGAATTCACTGGCTCAAAGTGGCTATTGGTTATTTGTAGTATTGGTTGGCCTTGGCTATTACGCGACGACCTCCTGGCTTAAACACGCCGCTAGTCTGCTTTCTGTCCTCATCATTATCGTTGTGGGGATTGTTTTTCCACTTGATGTGGAAGTGCTGGAAGAGGCTTATTTATTTATCCCCCTGCTTTATCTGTTTATCTATCCCGGGAGTTTCTATCCCATAGGTATTGCTGTTTTATTGCTCAGTGCTTATCTGCCCAGCGTACCAAACTATGCGCTAGCCGAGTTGTTAGAGGATGTATCGGAACTTATTGTAATTAGTAGTTTTGCCACTGTAATGACCTACTTTCAACAAAATGCGGTCAAACAGATGCAGCGCTTTTGGCAGGAAAGTCGCACCGATGATTTAACCAAGTTTCCCAATCGCAAACGGCTAATTGAATGTGTCGGCCAATTAATGCAAGCCAATCTTTCTTTTGGGTTGTTGGTGGTCGATTTGGATGGCTTTAAACGTATCAATGATCAATTAGGGCATTCTATTGGTGATCAATTGTTGGTTTTGGTTGCCAACCGTATGAACCTGCTAACCAGCCCCAGCTGTCAGCTTTTTCACTTAGGCGGGGATGAATTTGCCTTGTTACTAAACCAGCAGGATGCCCTGACGGAAAAGACTCAAAGCTTGGCTGATGAAATAATACGCCAGTCTGCGGAGCCTTATCGGTTACAGAACAAATCCTTTTATATCTCTGCCAGTATCGGTATCGCGTGCTTTCCAGAACATGCTCAGGAGCTACAGTCATTGCTTAGCTATGCTGATATGGCCATGTACCGGGCAAAAAGTCAGGGTAAGCAGCGTTATAGCCTGTTTAATAATGAATTGCTGAATAACAATTTACGCCGCTACAAGCTGGAAAATCATCTTAAACGGGCCATCGAAAAGAATGAGTTACATTTGGTGTATCAGCCAAAAGTGGCTTTTGCTGATAGCAAGGTCGATTGCGCCGAAGTGTTGCTGCGCTGGCAGCACACCAAACTGGGAGCTATCAGCCCCGTTGAGTTTATCCCTATTGCCGAGCAAAGCCACTTGATCGTCGACATCGGCAATTGGGTGCTGGAGTCTGTGTGCAAACAAATAGTGGAGTGGAAACAACATTATCAATTGGACCGTGTTTCAGTGAATGTGTCCCCCCAGCAGTTGGCTCACATGGATTTTATCTCCAGTTTAGAGCACATACTTCGTCGTACTGGCTGTCAACCTGCGTGGTTGGAAATTGAGCAAACGGAAGGTTGGATGATGGAAAATCCAGACGATAACATTGCCGTGTTTAAGCGTTTAAAAGCGCTGGGGGTTCGGCTCTCACTGGATGATTTTGGCGTCGCGTATTCATCTTTGAGTCAAATTGCTCGACTGCCGCTGGATGTGCTGAAAATCGACAAGAGTTTTGTTGAATATTGTGAGGTCGGTTCTCGAGAACATATGATAGTGCGCACCGTTATTCAATTAGGGCGTAATCTTAAGTTGCAAACTGTAGCGGAAGGAGTGGAGACCGAAGCGCAGCGGCAAATACTGGATGCCGAGGGATGTGATATGTATCAGGGCTATCTGTTTTCCAAACCCGTTGACGGCAAGACTTTTGTCACCATGCTGGAGAAAAAGCCACAGGCCGATATCCCGCATTGCAGCAAAGAACATCAGCCCTCCTCCTGTCCGCTTAAGGCCGGTGATTCATAGCACGCCTTCCACTTATGCCGGTTGTGTCTGCTGCTTATCCGCCAGCACCTGATGCTCCGCCGCCCAGATTTCATCTTGTTTTTGCACTTTCAGGGCGCTGACTCTATTGCAAATTCTGTCAACATAGCCAGTCAATACTGGTAGTTGTGGCAGCATATCGAACATCAAACCCCAGGCAAAAGAACTCCCCCATAGAATATCCGCCGCGCTCAGCTCGTCACCCAAGAGGTAAGGACGATTACGCAACGGCGTGAGTATGGTTTCCAGCATACTGTATTCATCGCAGTATACCGACACTGACTGGGGAGCTGGTTCGCGTTTCATAAATTTATCTACCATGGCCGGCTCATAACAGGCAGCGTAATAGACCATCCAACGCAGATATTCACCTCTGGTCGGGTCGGTCAAGGCTGGGGCCAGTTTGGCCTCAGGAAATAAGTCTGCCAGGTACAAGAATATCGCCACTTGCTCTGTGATGATTTTGCTCTTGTGTGCCAGAGCTGGCACTTTGCCCAAGGGGTTAATGGCCAGATAGTCGGGTTGGCGCTGTTCCCCGGCCTTAATGTTAATCAGTTTAAGTTCAAAGGGGGCCTGCAGCTCTTCGAGTAAGGTCAGCGAGACCGAAGAACGGCTCTGAGGGGCATGGTAAAACGTCAGATTATCTGATGACATGTTTTCTCTCCTGTTTAAGTTTTATCAGCCAAAGGGATGGCAGCAGAGACAAAATAAGGCACCATACCTGTCAGATTGTGTCAGGTTTAAAAACTAAATATGCGTGCCAGCCGCTTACTGAGCATCCTCATTACTTTACAAGCGAAAGGCCGGGTCACCGCCAGGCAGTTGGCTGACGAATGTCAGGTCTCTGTGCGTACTATTTATCGGGATATGGATGCGCTCAGCAGTGCAGGGATCCCGGTTTACAGTGAGCGCGGCGTGGAAGGCGGCTATTTACTGGTAGCCGGGCACCGTACACAGCTTAACGGCTTGTCGGGTGATGAAGCTGAAGCCTTGTTTATGTTGGGGCTGGCGGGGCAGGCTGCCGATCTGGGGCTGGGCAGCGCGGTGTCTGATGCTCAGTTAAAACTTTTGGCTGCACTGCCTGCAGCTCAGCGCAGTGGAGCCGAGCGCATGAGCAACAGATTTCATCTTGATGCACCAGCCTGGTTTAGTGAGGCCGATCAACCGCCCTATCTGGCTACCCTGGCCGATGCCGTGCGCAATCAACATAAAATTCGTGTGCGTTATCGCAGTTGGAAGGCGGAAAACGTCAGGGTGATTGCGCCGCTGGGATTAGTGCAAAAGAGTGGTCAGTGGTATTTGGCCGGTCAGGTTGAAGAGGACGTGCGTACATACCGGGTTGCACGTATGCTTGAGCTTGAGGTGCTCAGCGAGCACTTCACCCGGCCGCCTGATTTCAATTTGCCAGCCTATTGGCAGCAGAGCCTGCAGCGAATGGAAGACGACCTATACAACCAAACCGCTTTGGTGAAAATCTCGCCGCAGGGGCGAAGGTGGCTGAAAGCCTTCTTATCGTCTTATCAGTTGCAGCGCTGTATCGATATAGGCGAGCCAGACTGTCAGGGCTGGCAACGAATGCAGATCCCGGTAGGTTCAGTTTTTCACAGTGCCAGCGAGCTTTTGCGACTAGGGGCAGAGCTGGAGGTATTGTCACCGGAGGCGTTGCGAACCCAAATGCAGCAAATGACAATGGCCCTGGCTAAGCTGTATTCCTGCTCAGGCAAGTAGAGAGGCTCAGCGCTTCCTGCCGTCGACCCATTCAACGGGCCTTGTTATACTTGCTGCCCGCATGTTTGTGTTGAACACGCTGAAACTTACTAGGATCTACTTTGACCAACAACGATATTTTACGGCGCATTCGTTACGCCTTTGATTTTAAAGACAATGCCATGGTGGAGGTGTTCGCGGCGGCGGATCATAAGGTGTCGGTTCAACAACTGCATAACTGGCTGAGAAAAGACGATGATGCGCAATTTGTTGCCTTAAGCGATGCCGAGTTGGGCTTGTATCTGGATGGCCTGATTAATATTAAGCGCGGTAAACGTGAAGGGGAGACGCCTCAAACCTTGCCACGCCTGACCAATAATGTGATCTTCCAGAAGCTACGTATTGCACTGAATATGAAGGCCGAAGATATTCTGGAGACCATGCAATTGGTGGATTTTCGTTTAAGTAAGCACGAGCTGAGTGCCTTTTTCCGAAAGCCCGACCACAAAAATTACCGCGAATGCAAAGACCAGATCCTGCGTAACTTTTTAAACGGTGTGCAGCGCCGTTTGCGCCCTCAGGACCATAGCGTTTACCCACAGTAGTCTCACTCAATAAACAAGGATGTTGCAGGTATGAAGTTAGTCGTTACCTTAGTACTGCTAAGTAGTTTTTTTGCTTCATTGGCCGAGGCGGCTGAGCCGTCGTCGCTCTGCCGTAGCTGGTTTGGTAAATCTGGGGTGCAGAAAGGCCCGGATTGTGAGCTGTCATGCGCCGCACTTGGAGTGGGTATGGGCACCTACAACTGCCCTAACCAGTGTGCTTTACTATGCAAAGACGATGAGCAGGATGATTGCAAAACCCATCCGGTACTAAAACGTTATCAGGAACAGCGTGACCAACTGGCGGGACTGGATGATCAAGTGGCCAAACTCAATACCCAGGAACGCGACGGGGCCATATATATTTATGAAAGGCTATTGAGCGGACTTAAGGATACGGCATCCCATGCCACTAAAAATCCCATACCCGTCCCAGTGCTGGATAATGTCGATAACGTTAAAAAGATTTTTGACGGACAGCAGTTGGAAGGTGCATTGGGCATCATGTCTAACACCGCCTGGGCGCTGTTTCCCAAGTCTAAACGCCAGCAAATGGAAGCCCTATACATGGACACCATTAAGGCCCTAAATGGTGAGAGTAGTCTCGGCCAAGTACAGGATAAGCAGATGCGCCAGCAGGTGGAAAATACCCTGGCAGAGAGCCAGTGCTCTGGTGACTTAGCCAATGACTATGGTTTGAAGCCTTATAAGGAATAACCGGCAGGCTCAAGTCACTCAGAACTATGGGCTGGCTGCCAAAGCTCAATGGGATTTCCTTCAGGATCATAAATACGGGCGAAGCGACCAATGTCGGAATCCCATTCTGCCCGGGTTTCGGCTTCTATGCCTGCCTGGGCCAACTGAGTCAACATGGCATCCAGGTCGTCTACGCGAAAGTTGATCATCCAGTTCTGCTTGGCTGGGAAGTAATCCGTATCTGCCGAAAACGGCATAAACACTGTGGGACCGGTTTGCTGTATCCAGATACCTTGCATAATGTCGATGCCCAGATTTTCGCTGTACCAGGTTGCCAGTGCTTTAGGATTTTGGCTTCTGAAAAACAAGCCACCTATGCCCATTACTTTTTGTTTGTTCATGTCATATACCGTTCCTGTAAGTTGGGTTCAGTGTAGACTGGCGTTTGGCAAAGTTGAATCCACAATGCATGCGATATCTGAGAGGAAAGCAATTGAGAGTAGAAGAACGTGAGGCTTGGCAGCAAACCCGCGCTAAAGGACAGATGCGCTTTGTTCTGACTAACGGTGTGGCTTGGGCCCTGCCAATGCTGCTGATTATGCTGTATATCAACCAGCCTTTTGCTGGTGGGTGGTTTTCCAAAGCCGTATTGGTGCATTTGCTGGTTTGGCCTGTGGCTGGGCTGGTTTTCGCTTGGGTACTGTGGCATTTGACTGAGCGTAAGTATCATAAAGCTAACGGACAGCTACAAAGCACGGATGACGAGGAAAAGGAGCAATAATATGGCGTTTAGCGTGAAGGAAAGAGAAGCTTTATTGGCCGTAAAAGGGGTGGGACCTACCGTAGTGAAACGATTTGAAGAAATCGGTATCGATTCGTTTGCCATGTTGGCAGGTTATCAACCACAAACTATTGCACAGCGTGTTGCCTCGATGTTGGGGACCACCTGCTGGAAAAACAGCCCGCAGGCACTGGCTGCCGTAGCAGCCGCCATTGCCAGAGCGCAGCAGTCGCTGGATTAGTCAGCCAGATAGCTACAGCAATAATCACTGACTGTCTCTACCTTCAGCTGGAAGGCGGCATTGGCCGATACATAAAACTGCTGACCAGCGTTAATTTGCTGCCAGTCTTCACCTGGTAGTTTAACTTGCAGACTGCCAGCCAGTATTTCCATCAACTCTTTCTCGCTAGTAGAGAACTCATACTCGCCCGGTTGCATAACACCTAAGGTTTTGCGGGTGCCATCGGCAAACAACACAGTACGGCTGGTGACTTTGCCATCGAAATAGATATTGGCTTCCCGTATTACCGACACATTATCAAACTGGGACATGCAGACTCCTTGGATGCGATACAGACTTGAACAGTTAGTGATTTACCGCTCGCTTAGCGGCGCGCGTTCAATGTGCCGCTAAGCGAGATGTGGGTCAATATCGTTATGTTTAGCTTGCTACTAGAAGGTTATAACGCCTTCTAGTGCTTGGCTTTCCAGCGTTTGATTTCGTTATCCAAACCTTGTTTGGATTTCTCTACTGCCTGCATGGGGGTTAGGTTATCAGGGTATTCCTCTTGCTCTACCACTAACCAATGGGTGCCACCTACCTCAATATTGGCGCTTAGCAGGGATTGCCAGTCGATACCGTCCTGACCAATCAGGACCTTTTTGCCTTTGTCGCTGTCTCGCAACTTGGCTTTGTAGTGCGTGGTTAGCGTACGACCAGGGTAGGCGCGCACATACTCAGCCGGGTTGTAACCGGCAAAATAGCTCCAGCCTACATCCTGCTGTAGCACTAAATCATCTGGTGTATTAGCAGCGATATAGTCCCATAAGGTTTTGCTGCCGTGTCCACCCGTAGAGAACTCCTGGGCATGGTTGTGATAGCCAAAATGCAGGCCGTAGGCACTGACCAGGGGATAGAAGGCATTGAGATCGGCTACGGTTTGCTTAACGGTTTCAGCTGCGAAGGCCCGTTCGTCCCAGGGTACAATCAAGGTAGGGCAGTTCAGCGCCTGATAAAAAGCCAGGGTGCGATAACGATTGGCTTCGTTTAAGGCGTCAAAGCCAATGTGTGCGCCGGAGCAGGCCAAACCCAGTTCATCCATCCTGGCCTTAAGGGCTGCCGGTTTTTCAGCATAAGGGCCAAAGTTTCCGGCAAATTCCACGCCATCAAAGCCCATGGCAGCCAGTTTGCTTAGGGTGTCGTCAATATCACTTTTAATATCATCCTTAACCGACCACAGCTGCACGCTGATCTTGGGCAGTTCTGTTGCCGCCTGAGCTGCGGTAAAAGGGAGAAGGCATAAAAGCGCACTCATCAATGGACGAATTTTCATATTGTTTCCTTTGCACTTGGCGCTACAAGCGCCCGGATTTAACTTGGTCAATGGCATAGTGTGCCGCTCTGGCAGTCAATGCCATAAAGGTCAGGGTGGGATTAACCACCCCGGATGAACAAAAACTGGCTCCGTCGGTGACAAACAGGTTGGGTACATCATGAGCCTGATTGTATTTATTCAACACCGACTGTTTAGGGTCGTTACCCATGCGGGCGGTACCCACTTCGTGAATGGCCAGACCTGGCGGTGCGGTGGTGGCCTGTGAACGGATAGACTCGAAACCGGCAGTCGCTAGCATCTTATGCATAGTTTCGGCGGCATGCTGCATCATGCTCAGCTCGTTATCCGACCATTTGCAGTTAAAGTGCAATTGCGGAATGCCCCACTTATCTTTTTTACTGGGGTGCAGACCCACTTGGTTATCCGCTTGCGGCAGCATCTCGCCCTGCGCACCCATCCATATTTGCCAGGGACCTGCCTGGGTCAAACGCTGTTTAAAGTCAGCGCCAAAACCATCTTGCTGACTCATACCTTGCCAACTGCCGCGAGT
This sequence comes from Bowmanella yangjiangensis, assembly GCF_017255015.1. Taxonomy (GTDB): domain Bacteria; phylum Pseudomonadota; class Gammaproteobacteria; order Enterobacterales; family Alteromonadaceae; genus Bowmanella; species Bowmanella yangjiangensis. Next base: position 215,623 of record NZ_JAFKCS010000001.1, read on the forward strand.
AGCTCCACCGGCTATGGCATAACCACGCTTAAAGTCCTTATGATAACGGGACGGCTCGAAATGCGAATTGGGGATGTAAATGCCGGTAGGTCGACGACCCCGGTAATATTCATCCTCGTAACCTGGAATACGGGCTGAGGCCCAGGCATTGTAATTGTGATCCATCAGGTAACGCCCCAGTACGCCGGATGAATTGGCCAAGCCGTTGGGGAAGCGCTTGCTGGTGGAATTCAGCAGCACCTGTGTGGAGCCTAAAGTGGATGCACACAAGAACACTATCTTGCCGCGATATTCGCGTTGGCTGAGATTGTCATTGTCGACTACCCGCACACCGGTCACCCGCTGTTTGGCATCATCGTAAATCAGACTATGTACCACGCTGTTGGGGGCGATATGTAAATTGCCGGTGCGGGCTGCGGCGGGCAGGGTGGCACTCTGGGTGGAAAAATAGGCACCGAAAGAACAGCCACGATAGCATTCGCTGCGCGCCTGGCAGGTAACCCGACCAAGCTCCAACTGGATTTTACTGGGCTGGGTTAAGTGAGCACAGCGCCCCACCACCATAGGTTTATCTGGAAAATGCTCAGCCAGACTGGTCTGAAAATCCAGCTCAGGTTTAGTTAATTCAAAGGCCGGTTGGGCAATGCTGTCTGGCAATTGCGGCAGATTATCCTGAGCCGCGGAAATACCGGCAAATGTTTCCACATAGTCATACCAGGGGGCCAGATCCTGATAGCGGATAGGCCAGTCGATACCCTGGTTATCTTTGGCATTGGCAGTGAAATCATACTCACTGAATCTGAAAGTCTGGCGTGCCCAAAGCAGCGACTTGCCGCCCAATTGATTAGCGCGGATCCAACTGAAGCTGGTACCTGGCTCCGTGCTGTAGGGCAGGTCACGATCATTGCCGAAAAAGTGCTTGCTGGTGTCATTAAAGGCATAACACTGTTTTTGAATAGCCTGGGTTTGGTCTACCAGCAAGTTTTCCGCCACGGTGCGGGTCGGGTATTCCCAGGGACCTTTGCCCTCGGTGGTATAGTCTTTTCGGTGTTCAACTAACCTGCCACGTTCAATAAGCAGGGTTTTAAAACCGGCCTCGCAGAATTCTTTGGCGGCCCAGCCACCGGTCACCCCAGAGCCGACAATCAGAACGTCAAACTCATCATCAGTGCTTTGCACAATATTCTCTTGCATCTGTTAAGCCTTCACTTAAAACGGGTAACCGCCACTGTATGCTTTACCCACCGATGCATAAGGCACCGAGCCTTTAAAACCGCCGGGAACCGGGTCATAAGCAAGCAGTTGTGTCATACCTACCTTGCTGGTGAAAAAGCCGAATACCACAAGGGCTTTAAGCATTTTAAACGCCTTGGTATCAGCTTGAGTAAAAGGGTCTTCAGTTGCTTCAAGTGCGGTTAACAAAGCAAGTTGCCCAGCTTGCTCGCCCTGATAAAAGGCCTTGCCCCACTGGCCCAGCGCCACTGTATCTATTTTGTTAAGAATCACCGTGGCAACAGCTTGTTCATCGCTGTCAAAGCAATGCTTGAGCTGATTGTCTACAAACCAATGGCAGTCTGTTTCCAAGGCTCCAGGTGTATCTGTCTGCGGAATAATAAGGTCAGCCATGCTGGCTAAGGTTTTAAGCTGTCTTTCACTTAACAGTTGTAATTGTCGCAGCGCGCTGTCCTGCTGAAACGCCATGGCAACGGATAAGCCTGAACCACCCACTAACTGACTGGCAAACTGAGCCCCAAGTACAACACCTAAGCCTTTAAGCAGGCTCCGTCTGTTGAGGATGACATTGTTTTGAGTCGTCATAATGGTCTTGCCCAGATATTACGAAAACTAACCAGGTTGCCATGATCCTGAAGTTGAATAGGGGCACAGCCATGGGCGGTGTAACTGGGCTCACCCAGCCATACGGTATCACCCTGGATCTCGGTGTGATTCTGCACCAGCACGCCATTATGCAGCACGGTAATAAACCCCGGTTGGGTCAGTTTGTCACCCTCGAAACGCGGGGCTTCAAAAATGATGTCATAGCTTTGCCATTGCCCCGGCTCACGCATAGCATTTACCAGCGGTATGGCTTGTTTATACAGTGACCCTGCCTGGCCATTGCTATAGGTGCGATTGTCGAATGAATCGAGAATCTGAATTTCGTAGCGCTGCTGCAGAAATACTCCGCTGTTATTACGCTGTTGCCCCTGCATATCCGGCTTAGGCTCAGGAACGCGCCATTCCAGATGCAACTGCACGTCACAAAATTCTGCTTTGCTGCGAATATCGCCGCTGCCTGGGGCGACGGTCATTACCCCGTCGGTCAGTTGCCAAGGTGCCTCGCCGCCTTTAACACTTAGCCACTGGCTAAGAGAATCGCCACCGAACAACACCACTGCATCTGATGGTGGGGCATTTAATGGTGCACTGACTACCTTTGGCACAGGCTCCCATACTTCGGTTTTTTGCGCCTGCTGTTCACGGTCGTCCTGGGCCATGGCAGTCTGTCCGACTATCAAGAGGAAGGCGGTGGCACTTAATACTTTGTTTCTGGTGTGCATAATCATTTACTCGGCTATTTAGCGGATATTAGGTTGCCCAGGCTTTGTCGCCTTTTTTATAGGGAAATTCGCCATCATAACGGCCAGGTACCGCCACATAGCGCAATACCTGAGTGGCGCCTGGTTTGGAGGTGAAGAAACCAAACAAGGTCAGCTGTTTAAATAAGGTGAAGTAGTGGGGCAGCACTTTATCTTCGTCTGGTGTACCGCCGGGACGGCCTAATTCCCAGTGCCGCACCTTATTCTGCTTGTTATAGCGGTAGGCTTCATCATTCAATTCAGTTAACAGACTGTGCTTGTGCTTTTGTTCAAGCAGCAAAAAGGGTTTGCTAAATTGGCTGAGCGCTGCCTCGTTAAGCTTCTGCATACCTTGTCTGAACAAGGCTTGCTCGCTAGGTAAGTAGCAATCACTGACCAGACGGGTCATCAACTGGCCAATATTAGCGTCTTTCGCTCCCGGGCTGTCGGTACGAGGAATAATGGTCTCGGCTACCTCGTTTAACAGCAGCACGTCATCAGCGCTAAAACCTGTGCCAAGCCGTTGAGCTGACTCAGCCGCCAGGGCCAGCGGATTACCGATAAAAGCGGCGCCGGTCGCGGCCGCAATCATTTTAAGCAGTTCACGTCTTTCCATTACAGATTTCCTCGCTTGAGTTCCTCTACAGCAAAGGCGGCAGCTCTGGCGGTCAAGGCCATATAGGTCAGGGATGGATTGACGCAAGACGCCGAGGTCATACAGGCGCCATCAGTGACAAACACATTAGGCGCATCCCACACTTGATTGTGCTTATTCAGTACCGAGCTTTTTGCATCCCGGCCCATTCTGGCGGTACCCATTTCATGAATACCCATGCCAGGCGCATAGTCGCTATCATAGCCTTTAACGTTTTTAAGTCCTGCTGCCTCAAACATTTCCATGGCATCGGCCTGCATGTCTTTGCGCATCGCCAACTCGTTTTGTTTGATTTCCACGTTCATAACCAGTACCGGCAAACCCCATTTATCCTTAACCTGATGATTCAGGTAAATGCGGTTGTCGTGATAGGGTAGGATCTCGCCAAAAGCCGACATGCCGATACTCCAGTGCCCCGGCTCACTCAACCCGGCTTTTAGCTCGGCGCCAATGCCCATCTCACGAATGTCTTTCTGCCAGCCCTGACGACTGGCACTGCCCTGATACCCGAAGCCGCGCAGATAGTCGCGCTTATCCTTGTGCCAGTTACGGTAGCGGGGAATGTAAAAACCGGCCGGGCGACGACCGAAAGTATACTTGTCTAAATAGCCTTCCACATCGGCAGAAGCGCCCACCCTGAAATGGTGATCCATAACATTGTGACCCAGCTCGCCACTACTGCTGCCAAGACCGCCTTCCCAGACATCGGTGGCCGAGTTCATCAACAGCCAGGTGCTGTTAAAGGCTGAGGCATTCAGGAATACCAATTTGCTTTTATATTCAATAACCTGGTTGGTCTGTGCATCTATGACTTCGACGCCAGTGGCGCGCTTTTTATCTTTGTCATACAGCACTCTTGAGACGACTGAAAAGGGTCTTAAGGTCAGATTGCCGGTTTTAAGCGCGGCTGGCAGCGTGGCCGACTGGGTGCTGAAATAGCCACCAAAGGGGCAGCCCAGCCAGCACTTGGCGCGGTACTGGCAGTTAGTGCGGCCTTGTTCTGGCTTTGGTTCGGTAATGTTGGCACAACGGGAATGAATTAGGTGCCGGGTGCCGGCAAAGGCCTTTTTAATCCGCGCCGCCACGTCTTTTTCCACACAATTTAGTGGAATGGGTGGTTGAAACTGCCCGTCCGGCAGCACATCCAGCCCCTCTCGGCTGCCACTGATACCGGCGAAACGTTCCACATAATCATACCAGGGGGCCAGATCTTCGTAGCGGATGGGCCAGTCTACGGCGATACCTTCCTGAGCATTGGCAAGAAAATCCTGTTCATTAAATCGGTAGCTTTGTCTGCCCCACAGCAAGGAGCGCCCACCCACATGATAGCCACGGTACCAGTCGAATCGCTTGTCCTCGGTATAGGGAGCCTCTTTCTCATTGGCCCACATGCCGAAGGTGGATTCATTCAGCGGATAATCACGACGCAGCACCGGATAATCCAGTTTCATTTGTTGGGTGGGTACATCGTGATGGGGATAATCCCAGGCTTCTTTGTGGGCATTTTTGTAGTCTTTGATGTGCTCGATATTTCTGCCGCGTTCCAGCATCAGCACTTTCAGACCCCGTTCACTCAGCTCTTTGGCGGCCCACCCGCCACTAATACCTGAGCCAACAACTATTGCATCATATTCATTTACTGACATGCTCTTCCCCTAAAGGTGCGGGTTCGGTTGCCCGCATGCTGCACTACACCCACCTATACGTCACAAATGGCAATGGCCTGTTGCAGGGAGGTAATTTTGCCGTCCATGCTGGGTGGGGTTGGAATAAACTCCTGAGCCAGGTAACCTTTAAAACCGGTGGCATAAATTGCCTTAGCAATGGCCCGGTAGTTGAGCTCCTGGCTGTCATCAATCTCATGTCGTCCGGGCACACCAGCGGTGTGGTAGTGACCGAAGTACTGATGGTTGTCACGAATGGTGCGAATTACATCACCTTCGTTAATTTGCATATGGTAAATGTCATACAGCAGTTTAAAGTGCTCGCTGCCCAAGGCTTTGCAAAGCGCAATGCCCCAGGCCGAATTGTCAGCCATATAATCAGGGTGATCGACTTTGCTGTTGAACAGTTCCATTTGCAGCACCACCCCACGTTCTTGCGCGTGTGGCAGAATCTGTTTCAGACCGGTTACGGCATTGGCAAGCCCAATGTCCAGACGCATGCCCCTTTTGTTGCCGCTAAAGCAGATGAGATTGGTGTAGCCCGCATCAGCCACCAGGTCGATATGCTTGATGTAGCGGGGGATTAGCTGGGCGTGAAACGCCGTGTCGCACCAGCCATCGGTGAGATTGAGCTCGGCACCGTTGCACATAGATGAGTCTATGCCAAAGCGCTTTAGTACCGGCCAGTCTTGTGGCCCGACTAAATCGATGGCGGAAAAGCCTAAGGCTTTGACTAGCTTGCACAGCTCCTCAATACTCAAGTCGCCATAGGTCCAGCGACTAACTGAATGGCGAATGTTACCTTTCAGTGTCGCAGTGCTGCTTTGGTTTACCGCGGCCAGCAGTGGCGATGATAGCGCGCTTAAACCACCAGCCAGCGCCATGTGCTTGAATAGCTGACGACGACTATTATTCATGGTTGGTTACTTGTTCGTTTTTGAAACTGAACAGGAACAGCACAAAGATTAACGCTGCAAAGCCTGCTGGGTATAGCCAGATTTGCTGCCAATCGTGACCGCCCTGCTCGGCAAAGCGGTCGGTGATTTGTCCGGCAACCCAGAACCCAACTAACATACCAACACCGTAAGTGGCTAGGGTGATCAGGCCTTGGGCGGCGCTTTTGGTGCGGTCGCTGGCCTTGGCATTGGTATAAATCTGCCCTGACACAAAGAAGAAGTCATAGCAGATACCATGCAGGGCTATACCTACCAGCAACATAGCCATGGCGCTGCCAGCATCGCCGTAGGCAAACAGCACATAACGCAACACCCACGCAGCCATGCCCACCAGTAAGGTCAGCTTTAAGCCAAAGCGCTGCAAAAACACCGGGAGTGCCAGCATAAACAGCACCTCTGAAACCTGCCCGAGGGTCATCTTGCCGGTGGCATTTTCCACGCCGATTTCGGTTAGAAAGGGGTTGGCATTTTGATAGTAAAAGGCCAGAGGAATGCAGATAAGTACTGAGGAAATGAAGAACAGTAGAAAGTTACGGTCTTTAAGCAGCGCTAAGGCGTCTAAGCCTAACATCTGCCCCAGACCGCTTTGTTCGTTACCGGATTGCTTGGCGGATTTGGGCGGTGTGGCAGGCAGGCTAAAGCTGAACAAGCCTAGCAGCAAAGACGCCGCAGCGCAGAGGGCGAAGGTGTTTTTCAGCATGCCATCGGCAATAGCGGCCTTGGCATCCCAGGAAAACACATAACTAATCACCAGACCAGCCAGGATCCAGCCGATAGTACCCCATACCCGAATCTTGCCAAACTCCTTGGCGGGTTCCTGCATTTGCCCGAAAGATACCGAGTTGACCAGCGCCAGAGTAGGCATATAGGCAATCATATAGGCGAGTACATAAGGGTAGAAGCTGGCAAAATCCGTAGCGGTATACAGACAATACATCAGCACCGCGCCAAGCAGATGCAGCACCCCGAGTATACGTTCGGCATTAAAATAACGGTCGGCAATCAGGCCGATAATAAAAGGCGCAATAATGGCACCCCAGGACTGGGTGGCAAATGCCATGCCGATTTCACTGCCGCTGGCGCCTAAATTGTTACCCAGAAAGGTGCCCAGAGTGACAAACCAGCCACCCCAGATAAAAAACTGCAGAAACATCATCAGGCACAGTTGGAATCGAATACCTGCTTTCATGGTCAGCTCCCTATAAACCCAGGATTTTACGGTTGAGTGCATGGTCAGTACCGCTGGCAGCAAAGTCGTCAAAAGCTTTGTCTGTGGTGCGAATCAGATGGCGGCGAATAAATTCAGCCCCTTCCCGGGCACCGTCTTCGGGGTGTTTAATGCAACATTCCCATTCAAGAACGGCCCAGCCCTGATAACCATATTGAGTTAACTTACTGAAAATCTGGCCGAAATCAATTTGACCGTCGCCCAGGGAACGGAACCGACCAGGGCGTTCCAGCCAGCCTTGGTAACCACCATAGACACCGCTACGGCCGTTTTTATTGAACTCGGCATCTTTGACATGAAAGGCTTTGATGCGCTCATGATAGATATCAATAAAGGCCAGATAATCCAGATGCTGTAATACAAAGTGGCTGGGGTCATACAGGATATTCGCCGCCGGGTGCTCATTGGTGGCTTGCAAGAAGCGTTCAAAGGTGACGCCGTCATGCAGATCTTCCCCTGGATGCAGCTCATAACAGATATCCACCCCTTGTTCGGCAAATTTATCCAGGATTGGCAGCCAGCGTTTGGCCAGTTCTTCAAAACCTTGCTCCACCAAACCGGCCGGACGTTGTGGCCAGGGGTAGTGCGTGTGCCAAAGCAATGCGCCGGAAAAACTGGCGTGGGCGGTCAGTTTCATTCTGGCACTGGCCGTGGCAGCGGCCAGCAACTGCTGTTTTGCCCACTCAGTGCGGGCGCCTGGGTTGCCTTTTACTGCATCCGGGGCGAAGCCATCGAACATTTGGTCGTAGGCCGGGTGTACGGCTACCAATTGGCCTTGCAGGTGAGTCGACAATTCGGTAATGGTCAGGCCATGACTGGTAGCGATGCCAAGGATATCATCACAATAATCCTGGCTGCTGGCGGCCAGTTCCAAATCAAATAAGCGCTTTTCCCAGGTTGGCAACTGTATACCTTGGTATCCCAGTCCCGCTGCCCATTGACAAATGCTGTCGAAACTATTGAAGGGGGCCGAATCTGAGGCAAATTGTGCCAGGAAAATGGCCGGGCCTTTGATATTGTTCATGCTTGGCCTCCTTGACCTGATAACTCGCTAACATTGGGCACTTTGTGCCATTTTTGCTCACTGTTACTTGCGGTTACCACTGTCTCGATAAAGGCCATACCGCGCAGTGCTTCACTGATACCAGGTAGCAATGAATGGATATCCTGATGTTGCTGGCGTGCCTGATGTACCTGCTCGGCGAACTGGCAATACAAATTGGCAAAGGCTTCTAAGTAACCTTCCGGGTGACCTGGCGGGGTGCGGGTAATACCGCCTAATGCGGCAGCACTAGGGGTGGCAGCGCGCAGCGTTTCAAAGGGTTTATCGGCATGCATCAGCTTGAGGCTGTTGGGCGATTCCTGCGACCAGTCTAATGAGGCTTTTTCACCATACACCCGAATGCGCAGGTTGTTTTCCTCGCCCACTGCGATCTGACTGGCACTGAGCATTCCTCTGGCACCACCCGCAAAGCGCAGCATCACCACGCCATCATCGTCTAACTGGCGATTGCCACTGGCACTAATGTCGGCACTGAGTTCGGCAATATGATCATCACAGATAAATTCGGCCAGATTTGCCGCATGCACACCAATATCCGCCATACAACAACTGCTACCCGCCTGCGCCGGGTCCAATCGCCAGGCCGCCTGTTTACCACTGTCGCCGCTTGGGTCAGCAAGCCAGCCCTGATGATATTCCACTGCCACTTTGCGGATCTTGCCAAGCTGGCCACTGACAACCAATTGTCTGGCGGCGACCACCATGGGATAGCCAGTGTAAGTATGGGTAAGGGCATACAATCGGCCACTTTGTTGCTGTATGTCGGCAAGCTGCTTCGCTTCCGTTAAATTGAGGGTGGCTGGCTTGTCGCACAGTACGTGGAAGCCAGCTTGCAGAGCTTGCCTGGCGACATCAAAGTGCAAATGGTTGGGCGTGACGATGGCAACAAACTCCATCCGTTGTTCCGCGGGTAAGCGCGCTTCGGCGTCGAACATGGCTTGATAGCTTGCGTAACAACGCTGCGCATCAATACCCAACTGGCTGCTCATTTGTTGGGATTTGGCCGGGTCGCGGCTGAAGGCGCCACAGACTAACTGGATTTTTCCGTCCAGATTGGCGGCCATGCGATGTACTGCACCAATAAAGGCGTCGGGGCCACCCCCAACCATTCCCATTCTGACTTTTTGCATTTGTTACTGGCCTGAAAAAAGGGCTGTTAACAGAATGTTATCTCTACAGTCTTACGGATAAATAGAATAGAATCGGTTGCTTGTAGCATAAAATCGGCGCGTTCTTTTTTGGTGCATTGCCGGAATTATGAGTTTTTATCGGTTAAGTTCTTTTAAATCAAATTTTTAGGTTTAGGTGTTGGCAATGTCGCTATTTTCATTACCAGAACAATCCAATGCATTTTTGCAATCCATGCCAGCCGCACAATGGCTGAAAATGTATGACTTGTTAACCGATGTTTTGGTGTGGGTCAAAGATAGCAATAGCCGAATTCAATATGCCAACCGGGCTTTTTTGGAACATACCGGCTTAGGTGCGTTAGAGCTGGCCTTGGGTAAAACCGATGATGATTTCGCGCCGCGTCATATAGCCCGCCAGTTTCTTGCTGACGACCAGAAGGTGCTGGAAGGGGAAATGATTAATGACAGGTTGGAAATGAATGTGCTGCGCAGCGGTGAACTGCATTGGTTTACTACCAGCAAAAGGGCGCTGTTTGATTTTGACGGGCACCGGGTAGGCACCTGCGGTATCTCCCGCCATTTGCACAAAACCTCAATTATGCTGGGTCCGCTGGCCAGCATTGAAAAGCCGCTGGAGCATATTCGCCGCAATTTTACCCAGCCTATTCCCATCAATGCTCTGGCCGACCTTTGCCATGTGTCGGTCAGTGCGCTGGAGCGGCGTTTTCGCAAAGCGCTGGGCAAAACGCCTAAGCAATTGATTAACCAGCTTCGTCTGGACAATGCGCGGCGCTTGCTGGTAGAGACGGATTTACCTGTGTATCTGGTCGCAGAGCAGTGCGGTTTTAGTGATGCCAATTACTTCAGTCGTCAGTTTCTGGCCGAGTATGCCGAATCCCCCAGCAGTTTTCGTCAGGGGTTTCGATAAATCGCTAGGGCTAATCGTCAGTTAAGGTGCTTCAACATAGGTTGGGCATTGTCGCCGTAACTGTCGCACAACTGTGCCTCAGTATGCTGGCTGAATCCCTGCTTTTGCCAGAATCCATCGGCGTTTTGCACAGCCACCAGGCTGATACTGTTGAATCCACCTGATTGGCTTTTTTGCTGCAGATGCGCCAGCAACTTTGCCGCTACGCCTTGTCCTCTGGCACTGGGGCAGACGGCGAGATCGTGCAGGTAGAGATTATCCGTATTTACTGATTCTACGGCATGATGCAATTTAGGCAGTTTACCGACTGGCCAGGGGTGAGCCAGCAGATAGCCTACTACCTGATTGTGTTTATCCAACCCAACCAGGCAAGTGTCAGGCGAGGCCAGCCATTTACTTTTCAACACCGTCAGGGACTCGGGTTCGACATCATGATAGACCGCATCCTGAATTTTCAGAATGGCGGACCAGTGGTTGGGGACAATGTGGCTGATATTAACCATCGACGACTCCATGACGGTAAAAGCGCAGTTTACCAAAGCCGGGTGGTAAAGGGATAAACAAAAAGCCCCGCATTGAACGGGGCCTAAGGTTACTTGTTGCAGATCTTGATTTGATGAACTATCGGCCACTCGGCTGCATCACTCAGGGGGCTGGTAAAGGTGCTCGTGCCGTCGGCCAGGGTCGCAGTAAAATCCGCGCTATCCGCTACCTGCAGAGCTAACTTTGCAGGTGCAGGTAGTGCTCGGCGCACTGTTGTCGTGTCCGATGAGAAATACAGCGTGCCATAAAACTTAAAGGGCAACACACCAGCTTGTTCACCCTCTGCCACTATCTTCAATGCGGGCGAAGTATCGCCAGAATAACCTTCACAGTAGGTCAGATTGAACTCGCTAGGGATTGGCCGGACCAAAGTCAGGTCGCCCAGTGCTATGGCGCTATCTGCGGTTTGCGCCAGATCTAAGTAGCTGGTAATCAAACCTTTGCCGATGTAAGTAAATTTAGCCGACAGAGGCCAGTCCCCATTCTGGGGCTGCGGGATCTTTAAGGTGAAATTACCGGTATCATCGCTACGGGCGAGATAATCGGCCTGGATAACTGATAGCGGTGGAACAGGTTGGCCTGCTGGATCCAGTAATCTGCCGTTGATAGTGAGCCGTGCCTGAGCTTGTTCCTCTACCTCAACATTCACATATCCGGCGCTGACGTTGTGCCCGTCGCTGACCTTAACCTGCAAGACATAGTCACCAATATGTGTCGGCATAAAGCTGGCTTTTGCCTCACCAGAGTCACTGAACTGACTTTGCTCGGTATTCGGACCACTAAGCACCTTCCAACTGAAGCTGAGGTTGTCGCCGTCGACATCAAAACTGCTACTAGCGTCCAGGGTAATGGTTTGCCCCAGACTGGCCTGTCGCAACAACTGACCACTGATTTCAACCACCGGTGCATGGCTGTCTTCAACCCAGATTGCTTTGACGTGTGGATAGCTGTCAACCTGACCATCATAGGCAGTTAGCTGCACAAGATAGATACCAGGCTTGTCAGCACTGAATTGGGTATAGATACCCAGATTCCCCTCCAGCAGGGTATTGGCGCCTTCTGGTTTATCTAGGACATCCCAAAGATACTGCAGGCTGTCACCATCTGAATCAAAGGTATTCAGGGCATCAAGTTGCGCTTTTTCGTTCAAAGCAATGCGCGGATTTTCGACGGAGAATGTTGCGAAGGGCGCATAATTTCGCTGGGCGCTGAGTAGATGCAGAGCGGGGGCGGAGCTTAGCTGCCCGTCTGACGTTGTGACCGAAACCAGATAATCTCCCACCGAGTCCAGTGTCAGTTCTGCCTCTGCAGAATCGCTATTTACCAGACTCTGCGCACTGCCATTGGGTTTGCTGATTAAGCGCCATTGGTAGCTCAGACTGTCATTGTCATCATCTTTACCTTGGGCATAAAGAGTGACTTTGTCGCCGGGGCGGTGAGGATGAATGATGTTGTTGATCTCAACTCTGGGGGCGCGGTTACCTTCCACCACGCGCAACATCTGGCGGGTTTTGCCCTGATAATGGCCGCTGGTCACTGTGAGCTCAATTTCATACTCGCCGGCCAGGTCAGCCTGAAACAAGGTTTCGAAATCTTCTGGGGCGCTCAAGCTGTATTGACTGTCTGTTGGGGCGTTGACTACCGACCAGTAATAGCCTGTCGGCTCATCATCCCAATTAGAGTAAGCTTTCAAAAGGGTATCGCGATTAGGTCGCAGTTCCTGACTAACGGCCGAGATCTTGGCGTTGGGTCTGACCTGGCCGGGTTCATAAGCCCATATCGACCATTGACGTTCTGCGCTGCGGCCGTTGCTATTCACTGTCAGGGTCAGTTTGTATTCACCTGGCTTGTCAGGAATAAAACGTGTTCTGTAAGTGCTTACTTCCTCAAGCGCTGCCTGGCTATCTTCGGGCTTATGGAGCTGCCAGTTAAAGGCAACGGGAGCTTCGCCCAGCCGAGTAAACTGCTTGAAGCGACCATATAAGGCCACCAGTTCGCCAATTTGTGTGGAGTGGTCAGCCTCAATGTTAAGCAGAATTGGCTTTATGTCGTCTACCTCAAGGGTTGAGGTTGTGCTGTGCGATGCCCCTTTGCTATCTGTGACCGTTAACGTGATGTGATACAGGCCAACGCTGGGTGGCACAAAGTCCAAAGTCTTTTCATCGTCTTTACCGGCGATGGCTGGCACCCCTTGTGGACCTATAGCCGTCCATTTATAGCTAAGCTTGTCATTGTCTGGGTCATAACTGTCTGCGCCGGATAATTCCAGATTCTGGTCTATATCAATGCGTTCTTTGGGTTGATATATTTTGGCGACCGGCGCGTTATTTTGCGGCTCCGGTACAGGCTTGGTTGGTGAACTATCTGAGCCAGAACCTCCGCCCCCGCAACCTGAAATAACGGCACATAATGCGAAGGTGGACAGCAAAGTGCTGTGTTGCATTTGTTTTCCTTTCTTAATCAGCAAATACATTCCGCCAGAAAGCATCTGGCATTGGCTGTTTCCCTTTTTTTGAGAAGCGGCAGAAAGTAGATAGAGAGGCCTCTTTAGTCAATTAATAGAATGTAAAACAATATGTTAATTGACCGCCTTCGGGAGGGCAGATTTTTTACTTGATTGTTTATCATTTGTACTGCATAACTAACTGACCAGTCAGTTAGTTAATGAGGGATTATGCGACGCGCTAATACCGATGCCGCGAAAGACTTGCGCCGTAACCAGTTTCTGGAGGCTGGCCTGCAGGAGTTCTTTGAACGTGGCTTCAGCCTGGCCAAAATGGAAAATATTGCCCGCCGTGCCGGCGTATCTAAAGGCACCCTCTACCTTTACTTTGACTCCAAACAGGACTTGTTTATGGCGATAGTCTCCTCGGTCGCTGTGCCCAGGGTCGAGATGTTGGAGGGGATTTTACGCCAGGCCAACGATTTTGAATTGGCCTTGGATTTGTTAGTTAATGCCTTACCCATGATGATTCAGGACTCCAAGTTGCCCATGCTTGCCAAGGTGCTTATAGGCGATGCTTTTGCATTTCCTGAAGTGGTGAAGCGCTATCGACAGGATGTGATCGAAAGAGCCCTGGCAAGTCTTACTGACTTGATCCAGCGCGGTTGTGAAAGCGGCCAGTTGCACACCGACAATCCACACAATGCTGCGCGCTTAATGGTAGCGCCGGTGATATTCAGTGCAATTTGGACCGTGGTGTTTGAGCAGGGGGCGGAGCAAAAACTGGATCTCACCTCATTGTTTCAAACTCACAAGAGCATGCTGCTCAAGGCCTTAAGGAAATAAGATGAAAAGATATCTATTACTTGTTGCCTTGCTGGCGGGCTGTAGTGATGTCCCCCCGGATAATAACTATACAGGCTATGTGGAAGCCAGGCAGTTGCTGGTTGTTGCCCCGCAATCCGGCTGGTTGCTCGAACAGTCAGTCACTGAAGGCCAGCAAGTGCAGGCAGGGCATGCTTTGTTTCAATTGGAAGCCGAACGGGAAGGGTTGGATGTGCAACAGGCAAAGCAGGTGGTGATGCAAAAGCAGGCACTGTTGGCCGACTTACAAAAAGGCGCCAGACAGGAAGTGCTGGACCGCCTGACCGCGCTGATTACTGAAGCCAACGCCCGGCTCGAACTGGCCGAGTTAGTTGCGGCGCGAGAAACACAAACCGCGGCGCAGCTGCTCAGTAGCCAGGCAAGTCTTGATCAAGCCATAGCAAATTTGGCGGTAGCCAAGGCACAGGTCACGCAGCTTGAAGATCAGTTAGCCGAGGCCAGTTTGTCGGCCCGTCCCGATGTAATCAGCGCGGCGCAAGCGGATTTAGAGGCGGCACAACAAAGACAACGAATCAGTGAATGGCAGCAAAGCCAGCGTTTTGTGACCGCCAGGCAAAGTGGCTGGGTGGATGATGTGTTCTATCGGCCCGGTGAGTTTGTTATGGCCGGCACCCCTGTACTTTCCATACTGCTAAACGGGCAGTTTAAGGTGCGCTTTTATGTACCTGCCAGCCTATTGTCGGGTTTGCAGCTTGGCCAACAGGTGCGCATTCAGGCAGAGGGTAAGCCCGCTCCCCTCTCCGGAACCATCAGTTTTATGGCTAAACAGGCTGAATTTACTCCACCTGTGCTGTACAGCAAGGGCAGCCGAGACAAGCTGGTGTTTCTGGTCGAAGCGGATCTGGCTGAAGACGCTGATTTGCCTGTGGGATTGCCAGTGGATGTCAGCTTATGAGTGAACTGGCCATTGATGTTCGGGGATTGGTAAAGCGCTTTAACGATAAGGCCGTGGTGCGAGGCGTCGACCTGCAAATGCCCAAAGGGCAGGTATGGGGATTTCTCGGCCCCAATGGTTCCGGAAAAACCACCACTATTCGCATGATCTGTGGGCTGCTTGAGCCGTCCGAAGGAGAGGGGCGCTGTCTGGGCTTTGATATTCGCAAGCAAGCCAGGCAAATCAGAGATGCCACCGGCTATATGACGCAGAAGTTTTCCTTTTGGGAAGACCTGACCATAAGAGAAAACCTGGCGTTTGTTGCCCGCTTGTATAACTTGCCAAAACGCGGGCAGCTAGTGGACCAAACCTTGGCAAAGTTAGGTTTAACTGAACGTCAGAATCAGCTCAGTGGTGCTTTGTCGGGCGGATGGAAGCAACGCCTGGCGCTAGCAGCAGTGACCATGCATAAGCCGGACTTGTTGCTGTTAGACGAACCGACCGCTGGCGTTGATCCTCAGGCCCGGCGAGAGTTCTGGGATGAGATACATCAGCTTTCGAACCAGGGTATGACAGTGTTAGTGTCCACTCACTATATGGATGAGGCCGAACGTTGCGATAAAATTGTTTATCTGGCCCATGGTAATATTCTCACCCAAGGGCGGGTAGCCGATGTCATTCAAAGGGCTGGCCTTATTACCTTTCAGGGCAAAGGTGAGCAGGTGAGAAGACTGGCAGAGCAGCTCAAAGGAACGCCTGGTGTCGAGCATGTGGCATTTTTTGGTGCCGCCTTACATATCAGTGGCCGGGATAGGGCAAAGTTGCAGTCAGCCATTCAAGCCCTACCTAAAGATGATACCCACTGGCAGGAAATTCAGGCCAGTCTGGAAGATACTTTTATCTCGCTGATGCAGGACGCTGGTAAAGACACCCGGGAGCATGGCTGATGGATATCTGGGCCAGTTTGCAACGTATCTACGCCATTATGGCCAAGGAATTGGTGCAGATGCGCCGTGACCGCATGACCTTTGCCATGATGCTGGGGTTGCCGATTATCCAATTGATTCTATTTGGATTTGCTATTAACACTGACCCTAAATCACTGCCCACTGCAGTGTATGCAGAAGACAATTCTGCCGTTGTGCGCAGGGTGTTAAGTGCCTTCGAGCAATCTGGCTATTACCAGTTGCTGCATAAGGCGAAGAGCCCCGAACAGGGCAGCGAGTGGCTGGCCAAAGGTGAGGTGTCTTTTGTTATTCATATACCGCAAGGCTTTACCCGAAAGTTAGTACGAGATGAACAGCCGCAACTTTTAATCGAGGCCGATGCATCCGATCCGGCGGCTGCCTCTAATGCCATAGGTCAGGCCAAAGAAATTGTTAATCAGGCACTGCGTACTGAATTGTTAGGGCCGCTGGCTTATCTGCAGACACCAGCGGCTCAGATTGAAGTGGTTATACATAAACGTTACAACCCCGAAGGAATTACCCAGTACAACATTGTGCCGGGGTTGTTGGGGGTGATACTGACAATGACCTGCGTAATGATCACCTCTATGGCAATGACCCGTGAAAGTGAGCGAGGTAATCTGGAGAATCTGCTGGCCATGCCCACCCGCCCCCATGAAATGATGCTGGGCAAAATCTGCCCTTACATTCTGGTGGGGCTGGTACAAACCCTGGTGATTCTTGGGGCGGCAAAGTTTCTGTTTGCGGTGCCGTTTTTCGGTAGTTTCGGGCTATTACTTTGTGGCGTGATGGTGTTTATTCTGGCTAATCTCTGTTTGGGCTTCACCTTTTCAACAGTCGCTCGCAGTCAGATGCAGGCTATGCAAATGACCTTTTTCTTTTTTCTGCCTTCCATTCTGTTGTCTGGCTTTATGTTCCCGTTTCGCGGTATGCCGCAATGGGCACAAAGCATTGGCGAGGTGCTGCCCCTCACACATTTCTTGCGCATGGTGAGAGGCGTAATGTTAAAGGGTAACGGTCTTTTGGCGTTGCAGCAGGAGTTTGTGGCGCTGTTGCTCTTTATTGTGGTGGTAGGCACAGTGGCTATTCTTCGTTACCGGCGTACCCTGGATTAATCACGGCAGAATGGCTAAGGGGCAGACGCAACCTGCTGATCCACATAAATGAGTTGGTCTGTATTGAATCCTCTGTCCTTAGCCATCTGTTCAAACTTATCTATCACCTCAGGTTCTACCTGCGGTGTGCGCGCAAGCAACCACAGATAATCCGTATCAGGGCCAGACACAAAGGCATATTGGTAATTCTGCTTGTCCAGCTCGAAAATGACATAAGAACCATAAAACGGGCCGAAGAAGGACACTTTTAAGTAGCCGGTATCTGGCTCCTCAACAAAATAGGCTTTGCCTTCGGCTTCTCGCCATGTGTTTTCATCGGCGGAAAAACCTCGGTTAAGCACAGACACGCCCCCGTCCTCACGCATACTATAGTTAGCAGTGACCTGACTCAGGCCAGCTTCAAAACTGTGATCAAGACGCGCAATTTCATACCAGCTACCCAGATAGCGGTTCAGTTCAAAGCCTTTAACCGGCTCTACCCTATCCGGCATGCCAGTGCAGCCGCTTAGCCCCAAAAAACTTAACAGTAATAACAGCGTTCGCACTTTGTCTTCCTTACCTTAAATCGTGAACAGGATGTGACTGAATACGCCGTGCAGATAATAAAGATCAACTGCGCGAATACTCAGGGGCCCTTGATGTCAGTTTGTTTTGTGGTTTAAGCAGTCTGGCCATCATGATCCGCAGTTGCGCAGGCTTTACGGGTTTATGTAATGCTGGCAAGCCAGCTTTATCAAGCAACATCGCCACCGATTTATCGGTATCGCCGGTTAAAATCAAGGCGGGAATGTCGCCAAGCGAAGTGCGTAATTGTTGAATTATCTCACAGCCATTCAAGGCCCCTGGCATACGGAAGTCACAGATGATTAAATCCGGTTTTGCCTGGTGTTGGATCTGACTCAGAACCTGCTCTGTGGATGTTGCAGTTGTAACACTACACCCCCATTGGCTGAGTAATTTTTGCATGGCATGGACAATATCCAGTTCGTTGTCGACCAGCAAAATATGCTGGCCATCCAGGGCCATACTGGCGGTGGATAGAGACTTGGGTAAGCACTCTGCGCGTGGATCACCTAGTGGAAAAGACAGCACAAACTCGCTACCCTGGCCTGCGGTTGATGTCAGCCGCAATGGGTGACCAAGCAAGTCCATAATGCGTTTGACTATAGATAATCCCAGCCCCAGCCCTTTTTGTTTGTCCCGCTCTGGGTTATCTATTTGAAAGAACTCAGTAAAAATGTCTTCCAGATGTTCAGATGGAATGCCTATGCCAGTATCTTTGATATGCAAGTCCAGGCTATCGCCATGAATTTGGGTAAATACGCTGACACTGCCCTTATGGGTGTATTTAAGTGCGTTTACCAATAAGTTGGTGAGCACCAGTTCAAGCAGTGCCGGGTCGCTGAAGATATGCTGGGGCTTAGCTTGCACACTGAAAGTCAGACCTTTGCCATCGGCCTCCAGCGCAAACTGGCTGGCTAGTTTTTCCAGCAGCTTGCTCAAATCAAAATTTACTTTATTGGGTTCAATGATACCTGCATCCAGCTTGGAGATATCAAACATCACACTGAGCAGGCTATTCAGTGAGTTCAGGCTGCGCCCCAAGTTATGCAAATCTTCAAGTTGCTCAGGCTGCTCCACTTTGTTGCTCAGCAACTCATAAAATAAGTTCGCTGCATGTAAGGGTTGGCGAAGGTCATGACTGGTAGCGGCCAGAAAGCGGGATTTGTCACGGTTGGCCCGATTGGCTTTGTCGGTTTGTTCTTTGAGATTGGCGATAAGGTCGATGTTCTCATATTTCAGTGCCAGCGAATTTTCAATCACACGGGATAGGTTCAAGCTAAAGGAGAAAGTTGCCAGTAAATACGCGGTGGCCCCCAAACTCATCCACTTGTAAAAGGCCTCGTCTTGCAAAAACAGGTTGAGGATCAGTGGCAGCATAATGGGTATGGCAAAAGCGCTGTAGGTCATTGGGCGAGCGGACAATGAGGCGAGGCTGCCAGCCATCATGCAGACGAAGGTCAGGATCAGAAATGCCAGATTCTGCAGGGCAGATACGTCAAAAAATAAAATACCAGCGCTACCCCACAGGCATCCAGAGGCAAAAGCCAGCCAGGTTTGTTCACGACCAAAGTGGAACAACTCAGCATCGCTAACCTTTGAGGGATGGGTGTGCCTGAAATGTAGCCAGCGCATTAGGGTCAGCAAGTAGATGCCACCCACCCAAATCAGGGCTGACAGGGTATAGCCTTCAATGGCCATGACTATCCCTAGCGGCAGGCAGCCGAACAGGTTACCCAGCAAAGTCGCGGGA
Source organism: Bowmanella yangjiangensis (assembly GCF_017255015.1). Classification (GTDB taxonomy): domain Bacteria; phylum Pseudomonadota; class Gammaproteobacteria; order Enterobacterales; family Alteromonadaceae; genus Bowmanella; species Bowmanella yangjiangensis. The sequence continues at coordinate 234,968 of NZ_JAFKCS010000001.1, forward strand.
GTGTTCCTATATAAAATCAGGATCTTATCTTTAGCTGCTAACTGCCGGTACATAGCCTCAGGCGCCTTTAATCCAGGCCAAACTGTTGTGCTTTTCTGATGGCCTCCGCACGGTTTTTGGCGTCCAGCACCTTAAATAAAGTACTGATATGGGATTTCACTGTCGCCAGGCTGAGGAATAACTGCTGAGCTATTTCCTGATTAGGCAAGCCTTGTTTAACCAGTCTGAGTACCTCTACCTGACGAGTGGTCAAATTATGTTGCCTGGCCCAATGTTGCTGGGGCGGGGATGTATGCGGACGACTTACTCCACTCAGCGTATGGTCTGGAAACGCCAGCTCACCGGCCAGCACAGCGTGAATCGCAGTCAGAATCTCACCGCTGGACGCGGATTTAGCCATATAACCCATGGCACCATATTGCTTGGCGCGATGAATGTCCTGTGGGTCTTGCGACGCCGTTACGACAATGACCGGCGTCAGGCTACCGATCTGCTCCATGTTTTGCAGAATGCTAAAACCATCGGCTAAGGGTAAGCGTAAATCTATCAGTGCCACATCGTAGTCACCGGTTTGCAGCATGGTTAGGGCAGTTTTACCGTCATTGGCACTGTCGATAGCCTGAACTCCAGGGACCGAGTATAAAATGGCGGTCAGGCCATCCAGAAAGAGTTGATGGTCATCGATCAATAAAATTTTCAATTCATCACCGTGCAGAGAGTCATTGGTTTTAGTGTGGCTGGCCAGCACCGCTATTTCCCATGCATCAGCTATACAACTTACTGATTTTAAAGAAGTGCTCAGCGTCATTAAGGTCAGAGGATACTGGTTTCTTGTTAGCCTGGGAATCGCTTCAGCGCCACTTGATGTAAATAGTGTGAAACGGCCAGTTTCACACTGGGTGAATAGTCAAACATCTGCATTTCATACTTTTGGTCAGTTATTTTGCGCAAGCAGTGACAGTAGAATCATTCAGATAATAATACTCTCCGGACAGACCTGCAGACTGCTTCCCTAAGTCGAGCGGTGCCGGATCTCGTTAATTTGGCAATCTGCCGAAACTTTTTTCGGCAGATTTTTTTGCGTTAGTTCGCTGTTTTGCACTTAACGCGAGAGCTTTTTGTTGCACTGGATGATGGTAACACTATGAAATGTTTAAATAAATTCTCCGCTGGATGCGTGCTTTTTATTGGTTTGTTGGCAGGTTCAGCCAATGCCGCCATTATTAGTGGCACTCATTACACTAATGAAGGCAAACTGGTAAATCTCAGTGGTCTGGAATGGCTGAGCTGGGATGTTGCCATCGGCTTAAGTCGTGCCAGTATTGAAGCGGGTGAGATGGGACTGCTGGGTGCTGGCTGGCGTTATGCCACCCGTAAAGAACTCAGCGACCTGTTTCAGTCTGTGGCTCCTCAGGCTGGCCAAAGTCCGCTAAATTCAGATGGCACTAAGTGGCTATGGGAAGTCTTCGATAACCCCAGTTTTGCTGCACCTGCTTATGCCTCACCAGGGGGGGCGGCAATGAGCCGCATTAAACACTTATTTGTGGGCGATGACGGTGAATGCTCTGCACACCTTACCGAGTCTTGTGTTGCTAATTGGCGCGCGTACGAGAGAGCTGATCTGGGCTATCTTGGCAACAACGGTTATTCATCGGTATACAACTATCGTTTGTTGAAAAACGCTGGCTCATCTGGATTGTTGACATCTACTAGCGAATTTAGCAGCGTCCTGGTCAGAGCCACCACCGCGGTTCCTGAGCCCTCCAGCCTGGCCATGTTTGCCCTGGGCTTGTTGAGCTGGGTGAGGTATCGTCGTCGGTCTGTCAGGGTCAAATGTGGCTGAGGTCTTAAAGATCTAAAAAGGCGTGCTGTAACAGTGCCTGAGTAAAGTTCTTTTTAAGGTAAAAGCCCCGTGGACGGGTTTGGATCCACTGCCCGTCTTTACCAATAGCCTGAGTCAGGGCATTGCCATCGGCCGCCTTGGGGCGAAGTTGCAAGACTTCGCCGTGGCGGGCGGTGATATTCTCCACCTGGCCCAGGGCGATCATTTCCATGATTTCTTCCCAGTCCTGGCGCAGCGCTTGTTCCTGCCGGGCATTAGGCTGCCACAAAAAAGCGCTGGCCACACGCCGCTGGGCGGGAGGAATGTCACGGCAGGCCTCAATTGGCACCCAGCATACACAGGCCAATTTGTTTTTGACGTTGGAATGCTCCCAACTGATTCCTGCTATTCCGGTGAGCGGCGCATAACAGACATAGGTGGTTTCCAGCGGTTTCCCCTGGCTATCGATAGGCAGGGTTTTCAGTTCTACCCCCAGCTCAGGAAAGTCCTGTTCGGGTTTAGAGCCTGCTTCGGCCCCCAGCCAGGTTTCCAGTAACTGGCCACTCCAACCTTTATGGCGACGGAAATCTGCCGGTGTTTGCAGATTGGCCAGATCAGCCAATTCGCCTAAGCTATAACCCGCTAATGCCTGGGCGCGCTCGAGTAATTGCTCAACACTTTGGGGCGGCTGGCTAGCGGGCTGCATGAGGTGCCGGTTCAGAGGCCATAGGAGCGACTTTAAGTGCGCCGTTGACTAAACAATATTGTGCAGCGTAGTAAGTCAGCATCACCGCATAAGCCGAATAAGGGAATGGTTGGATAAACAGATTCCAGGCCAACAGTGCATCAGAGATCAGAAAGCTGGTGGCCCCGATTAACAGGCAATATCCATGGCGGTTGGCCAACACTGCCATACTAGCCATGCTGCAAATCACCAGCATATAGGCAAGTACGGGCAAACGCATGGCGTCCAGTTTGGGTAACAATTCCCATAACATTAACACCGCAAACACGCCCACAGCCAAAAGTGGCCAGAGCTTCCACGTTTGCCAATGTCGAAAACGCCAGAAGTTGCAGGCGTATGTGACCTGGGCTAACAAAAAGGCACCTAGACCCAGTTCAAAACTGTTTTTGATCGGCAGCGCAAGGAAGATATCACCGGTGGCAGAGAAGGCCAGGGCCAATAGCAGTAGGTATTTATTACTGGTGGCGTTACGCAACACCAGCAACATCAGCCAGAATATGGGTAAGGCTTTCAGCAGAAAATCCATAGGGTAGGGGCGATAAGCCAAACTGAACAGATAGAACAGGCTGCTACCAGCGAATATCAGATTCCAGTGCGTACTTCTCATCACGGACCCCGCTTTAGGTTTATGGTAATTCGCTCCCGGTGCAAAACACCGTTGTAATTAATCTTTCTGGGAGCTTTGAAAGCTCCCTAGTTTATGGAAGAATGCGTGACTAGAAAAGAACTAATGCCCGGGAGTCTAAGTGATTGATGCCGAAGGATTCCGCGCGAATGTGGGCATAGTGATTTGCAACAGAATAGGGCAAGTATTTTGGGCAAGACGCTACGGCCAACATTCATGGCAGTTTCCACAAGGCGGAATTGATCAAGGGGAAACTGTCGAGCAGGCGATGTATCGGGAGCTCCATGAGGAAGTAGGGCTGCAACCTCAGGACGTGGAAATTCTTGGTGTAACCAAGAATTGGGTAAGATACAAACTGCCGAAAAGGTTGATCAGACAGGGCAGCGATCCTGTTTGCATTGGGCAAAAACAGAAGTGGTTTTTATTGCGGCTGACCTGCAAAGAAGAAGACGTCAATCTTTTGCATTCGGGTCATCCCGAGTTTGATGACTGGCGCTGGGTTAGCTATTGGTATCCTATTCGCAATGTTGTGTCATTCAAACGCGATGTGTATCGGCGGGTGATGAAGGAATTTGTACCTATCGCTATGCCAGTGCAGGGGCGCCCCCCTTTGGCTAATAAGCCAAAGCGTAGAAGGAGAAACTAGCTCGTGCTGACTCAGCTCAAGCGTATCGTTCAGGAAGTTAATCAAATTCCTATTCTGGACGATGCGCTTACCCTGTTGGCCAAACGCCTTAAAGAGGTGATGAAGGTAGATTGTTGTTCAATCTACCTGGCCAGCTATGAGCAGCAGCATTTTATGTTGATGGCGACCGAGGGCCTGTCCAAAGAAGCCATCGGAAGGGTCGCCATTGGCTTTTCCGAAGGTTTGATTGGCTTGATTGGTCAGCGTGAAGAACCAATCAACGTCGAAGACGCCCAAAGCCACCCCAGATTCAAACATTATCCCGAAGTCAAAGAAGAGAAATACCACGCCTTTTTGGGCACGCCCATCATTCACCAGCGCAAGGTGTTGGGGGTGATGACCATTCAGCAGAAGCGCAAACGTAAGTTCAGTGAAGACGAAGAAGCCTTCCTGGTCACGCTGGCGGCGCAAATGGCGCTGGAAATTGCGCATGCCGAAGCCCGCGGTGCGCTGAACATCACAGATGAACTGACCAAGCAGAAATGGCAGAAATCACTGCGTGGAGTGCCTGGTGCCAATGGCCTGGCTATGGGTATTGGCCATGTTCCTAATATCAAGTTCAGCCTACGTGGCTTGATGCTCAGACGTAGCGCCGATGAATCCGGACAAATTGCCCTTTATCGTGATGCGGTGCGGCAAACCCGTGATGAAGTGCAAAAGCTGTCGGACGGCATGCAAGGGCGCGTACCGGACGATGTTCTGGCCATTTTCAATCTGTATCAACATCTGCTGGATGCCAACAGTCTGGGCCATGAAGTTGAAGCTAAGATAGGTGCCGGATGGGACGCGGCTTCCTCGCTTAAAATGGTGGTGGAAAGCTATATCAACCAGTTCCGTTCCATGGATGACCCTTATATGCAGGAACGGGCCGTCGATGTGGAGGATTTGGGTAATAGGGTGCTGGGGCATTTATTCAACACGTCTAATACACCGGTCTCTATTCCCGACCAGGCCATTTTAGTGGCCGAAGAGGTCAGTGCCTCCATGCTGGCTGAATTCCCTCACGGCAAATTGCAGGGCATTATTTCCATGCGTGGCTCGAATAACAGCCATGCTGCAATTTTGGCCCGGGCTATGGGGCTGCCAGCGGTGATGGGGGTTACCGATGTGCCGCTGTCATTGCTGGGTGGCAAGGAAATCTTATTGGATGGCTATTCTGGCGAGGTGATTGTTTCTCCCAGCCAGTCAATCCGACTGGAATTCCAACAGCTAATCAATGAAGAAAAAGAGCTCTATGGTCTGTTGCAGGAGCAAGCTGATCTACCCGCCGAGACCCGCGATGGATATAGAGTCGAACTGCTGATTAATGCAGGTTTATCCGCTGAACTAGAAGGTGCGCACAGTGAAGCGGGGGACGGGGTTGGTTTATATCGCACCGAAGTGCCCTTTATGATGCGCGAGCGTTTCCCTTCTGAGCACGAACAGTGTCAGCTTTACCGCAGCGTACTGGAAATGAACCCGGCTAAATGCATCACTATGCGTACACTGGATGTGGGGGGAGATAAACCCTTACCCTATTTCGCCGTGACGGAGGAAAATCCCTTCCTCGGCTGGCGGGGGATTCGCATGACGCTGGATCACCCCGAAATTTTTCTTGTCCAGGTTCGCGCCATGCTAAGAGCCAGTCTGGGGCTGGACAATCTGAAGATCATGTTACCCATGATCACCACCATCAATGAAGTTAACGAGTCAAAACGTTTAATTCGCCAGGCCTATTATGAAGTGGCGGAAGAGGCGCAAATTGAAGGTCTGACCCTGAGCATGCCCGAAGTGGGGGTGATGTTGGAAGTGCCAGCGGTTATTTACCAGTTGCCTCAGTTGGCCAGTAAGGTCGACTTTTTCTCAATCGGTAGTAACGATTTAACCCAGTATTTACTCGCAGTTGACCGCAACAATGCGCGGGTCTCCGGCCTTTACGATTCATACCATCCAGCCGTGCTTAAGGCTTTGAAACTTATTGTTGAGGAAGCGAAGCGCTTTAATAAGCCGGTTACCCTGTGCGGGGAGCTTGCCGGAGAGCCGGGCGGCGCGATTTTGCTGCTGGCCATGGGCTATCGCAAACTCAGTATGAACAGTTTTAACCTGAGTAAAATCAAATGGGTAATCCGCAGCTTGAGTATGGCGGATGCTCAGTTGCTGCTGGATGAAGTGTTGGAATTGGAACATCCTCACCAGGTGCGCGACAGAATCAATCGCCATCTGGAAACCCTTGGCCTGGGCGGTTTGGTGCGTGCGGGCAAGTAATCCTGTAGCAACTTTTATAATTGGCCAATATGTCCTGCAACGGTGCGCATAGAGTGATAAAGTGACGCGCGCTAAAATCTCAGTTTCAGGATAGTTGCCTTGGATCCACTTATTTTTTTGATTGTCAGTTGTATGCTACTCGGCTGTATTGCTGGGGTATTAGCTGGTCTGTTGGGTATTGGCGGCGGTCTGGTGATTGTTCCTACCCTGGTATATTTGCTGCAGGTTAAACTGGGTTTGCCGCTAGAGATTGTGATGCCCATGGCGGTAGCAACCTCCTTGTCGACCATTATCTTTACCGGATTTTCATCCTTTCTGACCCACTACAAGCTGGGTAACCTGGATATGTGGGTGTTTCTAACCTGCTCTGTAGGGATTGCACTGGGGGCCGTGCTGGGCGCGCAGTTCGCTGCCTACATGCCGGCGGAGATGCTTAAACGCCTGTTCGCCGGGCTGATGATGTTATTGGCATTTCGTATGGCCTTTGGCAAGAACCGTGTCACAGAAGATTCACTCAGCCGTCCTAAGCTGGTTGGTATCGGTCTGGGGGTAGGAAGTGTATCGTCTCTGCTCGGAATCGGCGGTGGGGCCTTGCTGGTCCCAGCTCTGGTATGGTTCAGAGTGGCAATGAAGACTGCTATCGGCTGTGCGGCTGCCTGTGGCATGGTTATCGCGTTATTTGGTAGCGGCAGCTTTGTGCTGGCTGGATTGGGGCGCGCAGGGTTGCCGGAATACAGTCTTGGCTTTGTCTATCTGCCTGCCACGGTAGCTATTGTTAGTACCTCTATGCTGGCAGCCAATGTCGGGGCTAAGTGGGGGCATAATTTGCCCATTGCGACCTTAAAGAAAATTTTTGCTGGCTTTCTGGTTCTAGTAAGCTTGCAGATGTTTTTGAACTGAACAACCTAAACACCTGTCTATCATCAGATGGTCGTTTTACATGTTTTTGATTTTTATATTATTTATTGTTTTTCTGGGTTTTTAAATGACAGATTATTTTATCTTTCCACAGATTGATCCTGTGATTTTCAGCGTTGGGCCGGTCAGCCTGCGTTGGTACGGACTGATGTATCTGGTGGGATTTGTCGCTGCGTGGTTTCTGGCCGGAAAGCGTTTGCACCAAACCAATTGGACTCGTGAACAACTCAGCGACCTGATGTTCTATGGCTTTCTGGGGGTAATTCTAGGAGGTCGCATCGGCTATGTGTTCTTTTATCAGTTTGAACACTTCCTCGAAGAGCCCTTATATCTGTTTAAAATCTGGACAGGGGGAATGTCTTTTCATGGTGGCCTACTGGGCGTTGTGGCTGCGTTCTGGTGGTTTGCCAAAAAGACCGGTTCAAGCTTGCTGCAGGTTGGGGATTTTATTGCACCCTTAGTGCCCATTGGGCTTGGCGCTGGGCGTATTGGCAACTTTATCAATGCCGAACTGTGGGGGCGCACTACGGATGTGCCTTGGGCTGTACTGTTTCCTGGTGCCGGCCCTTTGCCGCGTCACCCCTCGCAGCTCTATGAATTTTTCCTCGAGGGCCTGGTGCTGTTTGCCGTACTGTGGTGGTACAGCAGTAAACCTCGGCCCGTAGGCGCAATATCCGGCATTTTTTTGGCCGGTTATGGTGCATTCCGATTCGTGGTGGAATTTTTCCGCGAGCCGGATGCACATATCGGCTTATACAGCGGTGCTGTTTCCCAGGGGCAATTGCTCTGTATTCCTATGATTCTGATTGGTCTGGCCTTGATTGTACGGGCGGGAAGAAAGCCAGCTGAAGGGAGCAAAGCATGAAGCAATATCTCGAACTGATGCGACATGTACTGGATAACGGGTTTAAAAAAGAAGACCGCACCGGTACCGGCACCCTCAGCGTGTTTGGTTATCAGATGCGCTTTAATCTGGCTGATGGCTTTCCGCTGGTTACCACTAAAAAATGCCATTTACGCTCCATCATCCATGAACTGTTGTGGTTTCTTAAAGGTGAGACAAATATCGCTTATCTGAAAGAGAATAACGTCAGCATTTGGGATGAGTGGGCTACCGAAGAGGGCGATTTGGGCCCGGTTTATGGTAAACAATGGCGTAGTTGGCAGGGGGCCGACGGTCAGGTTATAGACCAGATCGCTGAAGTGGTCGAACAAATCAAGCATAACCCGGATTCCAGACGCCTGATAGTCAGTGCCTGGAACCCGGCCGTGTTGCCAGACACACAGTATTCACCCAAAGAAAATGCGGCCATGGGGCGTCAGGCGCTCCCCCCCTGCCATACTCTGTTTCAGTTTTATGTGCTGGATGGCAAACTCTCCTGCCAGCTTTATCAGCGCAGTGGTGATATTTTCTTGGGGGTGCCTTTTAATATCGCCAGTTATGCGCTACTGACATTGATGGTGGCACAGGTTTGCGGCCTGGAGCCGGGCGATTTTGTGCATACCTTTGGCGATGCCCATTTATATCTCAATCATCTCGAGCAAACCCAGATACAACTCGCACGGGAGCCCCATCCCTTACCGCAGATGAAGATTAATCCGCAGGTGAAAGACATCTTTTCCTTTAGTGTTGAGGATTTTGAACTGGTCAATTATCAAGCACATCCTCATATCAAAGCGCCGGTGGCCATCTAAGTTATGGCAGCGCGGGTCCTCATTTGTGATGACTCTAAGTTTGCCCGGCGCCAACTAGCCCGGGCTATTCCCAAGCAATGGGACGTGGAAATCCAGTTTGCCGAGAATGGTCAGCAAGCGCTGGATATGATCCGCAGCAGTCACTTTGATGTTACTTTCTTAGATCTGAATATGCCGGTGCTGGACGGTTACCAGGCCATGCAAGCCATCCGAGCGGAAGATTTGCAGACGCTGGTGGTCGTGGTTTCAGGGGATGTGCAGACGCAGGCCAGGCAGCGAATGATGAAGCTGGGGGCGCTGGATTTTATTGCCAAACCGGTGGACAGCCGCAGACTAGCCGGGCTTTTGCAACAATACGGCCTGTACGTTGGCGACGAACAAGGCCGCGATCTCACCGAGTACGAAGAAGATAACCTGCCATTTCGACTGGACGCCTACCGGGAACTCATCAACGTTGCTATGGGCCAGGCCGGTGACAAGTTGGCGCAGGTGCTGGGCGAATTTATTCATCTGCCGATTCCTAATGTTAACCAAATTGCCAGCAGCGAACTGAGCATGGCTATTGCTGAAATTCAGCATAACAGCTATGTGTCCGCGGTATCCCAAGGCTTTGTCAGCGCTGGAATCAAAGGCGAAGCTCTGGTTATTTTTAATGATACGGATTTTGCCAGCCTGGTTGAGTTGCTTAAGTACAAGAGTCGCACGCTCTCTGAACAACTGGAAATCGAAGCCTTGATGGATCTGTCGAATATTCTTATCGGTGCCTGCCTTAATGGCTTGTCCAGTCAGCTCGGCATCAGATTCAGTTTAAACCATCCTATTATTCTTGGGCGCCATTGCGATCTGGAACAATTACTCAAGAGTAATGTATCCCGCTGGAATCAGGTGGTAGCCATCGAGATTGGTTATTCCATCCATAGTCATAATGTCAATTTTGATTTGCTGTTGTTATTTCCCCAGGATGCCATGGACAGCATGTTTGATAAGTTGATGCTGCTAAGCGGGGAGGCGTGATGGATCTTTCCAGCCATCAGGAAATGGACGATCTACATTGGAAACTGGACTTGCTCGACTCCATCGAGGTGGGCATTGTGGTAATAGATCGCCAGTTCAGAGTTAAGGTCTGGAATGAGTTTATGCACAATCATAGCGGTATTCAGCCAGACAGTATTCGCCACCAGTGCTTATTTGATTACTTCGATGAAATTGACCAGGACTGGTTCAGACAAAAAACCGAGCCGGTATTTACCCTTAAGAGCCCGGCTTTTGTCATCTGGGAGCAGCGCCCTTACTTATTCCGTTTCACCAGTTACCGGCCGGTGACCAGCGCCAGCGATGTGATGTACCAAAATATTACCCTGTTTCCTCTGGCGTCCCGCAGTGATGAAGCAGAACATCTATGTGTCGTGGTATACGACGTTACCGACGAAGTAATAAGTAAGCAGCGCTTGGCATCGGCTAATCAGCAGCTTCGCCAGATGAGTCGGGTGGACGGCCTGACCGGACTTTATAATCGCAGATATTGGGAAGAAAGCTGCGAGCAGGAATTTAAGCGCTGCATGCGTAATCAAGGCACATCCTCGGTGGTGCTGCTGGATATTGATTACTTCAAGAATATCAATGATACCTATGGGCACCCGGCCGGTGATCAGGTCATCCGGACCCTGGCTAAAGCGATTCGGCAAATTGTGCGGGAAACCGATCTGGCCGGTCGTTATGGCGGTGAAGAGTTCGCCCTAGTATTGCCCGATACTAGCGCTGAGGCAGCGCTACAAGTGGCAGAGAGAATTCGGGAATTTGTGCAAAAACAAGCGGTTGTTTACGAAGAACACAGCATCCCTTTCACCATAAGTTTGGGCATTTGCCAGTTTAATCCGTCATTTAAAGGCTATATGGCCTGGATTGAGCAAGCGGACAAGGCTCTGTATACCGCCAAAGACAGTGGCCGTAACAACAGTCAGATTCAAGGACGCTAGGGCATATCCCCTTAGTCATCCAACAACCCATCTCGTAAGCGCATTAGGGTGGTCATAAAGTGGTTGACCTGCTCGGCACCCAAGGTATTTCGCATTTGTTCCCGCATTAAGGCAGATACCCGCTCAATTTCTTCCAGATGGGGAGCCGCTGCCGCCGTCAGAAAAATCTGATACGCCCGTCTATCGTTAGGATCCTGCACTCTCTCGATTAACTGCTGATCAGAAAGTTGATCAAGTAACCTGGCCATGGTCATAGGTTGGATTTCAAGAGCATCTGCCAACTCAACTTGCTTCACTCCTTCAAAGCGCGAGACATAGAACAACGCCCTAGCCTGAGCCAGAGTGAGTGGACCGCAGCGCAACCGTTGTTGGAAGAACTGTCGAATTAACCTATTGGTGTCTGCGATAAGAAACGCCAAATTGTCGTGTTGCTCAGACATAGTGATCACCTATTTAATAAGCTAAGGTTATTATATGCTAAGCGTTCTAATAGTCCAAGATTGGAAAATACGTAAAATAGCCCACAATGAAAGGACCAAGAGGAGAATCTTATGTCCATCAGGCAACCCATACTCTTTGTTTCACATGGTGGCGGTCCATTACCCTTAATGGGGGACGCCAGCCATCAGGAAATGCTAGAGGCTTTTGCTGAGTTGAGAAGCGGCCTAACAGTGCCCATGGCTGTCTTGCTGATCAGTGCCCATTGGGAGGAGACGGAATTTACCCTGACCGGTTCAGCATCGCCTGGGATGATTTACGATTACTATGGATTTCCACCTGAAACTTACCACTATCAATATCCTGCGCCGGGTGCGCCGGAATTGGCGATACAGGTGAAGGCTTTATTGCAGGCTGCACAAATAAATGCACACCTGGATTTTCATCGTGGTTTTGACCACGGCATGTTTGTGCCCATGATGCTGTTGTTCCCTGAAGCGGACATTCCCGTGGTGCAACTTTCGCTGAAAAAGGGCCTGGATGCGCATGCTCATTTAGCGTTGGGCGAGGCATTATCAGCACTCAGAGAGCAGGGCATCATGTTGATAGGTTCTGGTTACTCTTTTCATAATTTGTCTGCCATGATGGGGCTGAAAACCTCTGAGGTGGTGGAGAAATGTCAGGCATTTCATGGCTGGCTGGATAAGGTGATCACAAATGCTGAGCTGGATGACACTGAGCGGGTGAAACAGCTTGGCGAATGGCAGGAAGCGCCTTATGCCAGGTTTTGTCACCCCAGGGAGGAACACCTGCTGCCACTGCATGTGTGCTGCACGGCCGCATCAGCCCAGCCAGCCAGCGCACTTAACTTTAACGTGTTGGGTCTGCCGGCCCGCTGCTACATCTGGTCGGCGGCTGGCTGACGACGAAGGCTGAAGTGCAGTAATTGGCTGGCAGCCAGGGAGAGAATGCAGTAGCCAACAAAATAATAAAATCCCGGCCCTAGGGTGGATAGGGTGGCACTGCTGATTTCAAAATCGATACGCAAACCAAACAAGTTTATGGCCTGCGTCGCGGTGGTTTCAGCATGATCGGTGGACAATACGGCCAGGAAAATTGCCACCACAAACACATCTGCCATAGACCACTTGCCGATAGCCGCTATCCAGTCTGCCAGTTTCCGACCTTTACCGAGTTTGTGCCAATACCAAGCTAAGCTGACCAGCAAGGTTTTTATCACCGGAATAGCGACGGAGAAGAAGAAAATCAGTGCAGCAACCAGCAGCCTGTCGTCGCGCCAGAGTTCTTCCACGGTCTGCAGAATAGACAGTTCTTTATCAACTAAATCGGCCGTCAGTCGACCTTGTCCAAACCAGGCACCCATTTCGCTTTTCAGAGCAAACATCGGCAGCCAGATGCCGGGTACGAATAACCCTAATGCCAATAAATTCATGCCCAGGCTCAGTTGTCGTAACAATATGATCTCCTAAATATGATAAATCGCTGTCTAAGGGATCTTTCTTGGAATTTAATACCATGAAATTGATGATTTCTACAAGAACGTGATAGGTGAGTAACTTAGCTAAAATACATATATACTGAGGTCTGTGGGAAGATGAAATTGTCATCATTAATCAAACCGCAGGAACTTGAGTATTGGGGATTTTATTATCCTAATATAGTCGAAATCTAATGCTGTTCTGTGCTTTTTTGCTAGCTATTTTACTCAAGAATCTCTTATTTCATCTCTTCCTAAATACGTTGTAAAATATCTCTTTAGACGTGAAGGTAGATAAAATGATCACTAAAGGAATTATAGGTAGCCTATATCTGTAAATGACATAAATAGCTCCATGAATTAAGCAGTAAAGAAGTATAGTTGACAGTATAAGGTAGTGTTTTCTATTAAACTTTCTAATAAAAAATAGGGAGCCCAAAGCTAGTGATATTATAGTGCTGTATATAACAAGCCAGACTAATCGAATAAGTGATTCTCCACTAGATTTTTCTCCCTTACCTTCGTGGTAAGGTGGAGTCCAAAAAACAATAACTTTCTCAATGGATAATTTTATTGTTGAAACGGGATTTTCAAATATATGAGTCAATGCCAACTGCTTAAGATGATTGAAAGCTTTTAATTCTCCCTTCTCTCTTTTTAGTTCGTACCATTCATCTGCAATAGGCGTGTCCATAATTGACATATAGTAGGCTGTTGAATTTTTGTTGTTACCTAGGTATAAGTTAAAACCACCATTTGTGGTTAGCACTGGCTCACCTAAATGAGATTTAGTATATATTAACCAAGGAAACAAAGTGATAAAGAATACAATAAAGAAAACCAAAACATTAGAAATGCTACTTAGGCTTATCCTACTTTTCTCCTTATTAAAATTAATTAGGAAAAATATAATGGGGATTATTGTGAATAAAATAGCGGATCCCACCAGAACTCCTAAGGCAAAGATCAAACCCAATAAAAAAGTTTTTATCTTTTCTCCTTGGTAATTTAGTAGGAGTAGCGTCTGCCCTAAAAGCAAAGGAGTCATTAGGTTTTCTTTAGCCAAATATTCTGTATATAGGATGTTTGGTGGATAAAAAATCCAGGCTAAGCAGGATATCAATGCCCAAAAATGGCTTTTCAAAAAAGTCTTTGCACAAAAGTATAGTAAGATGGTAGATACTGCGCCTAAAAAAACATTGACAAATTGAGCTACTTCATAAGTTTTTCCAAATAGGCTTATAAATGGAATTAGAAATAATGGATAACCAGCACTGTAGAAGGCTAAGTTACCATGTCCATCATCCATAACTCCGGTTTCCATTAAGGATGTTGCCATATTCCAATATGCAATAGCGTCTGATACTGGAGTTATAGATAAAAAGCTCACAGCCAGTGCTTTCAGTACTATGCTTGTAACCACAACAGCAACAAAGGTGCTTAACTCAAATTTACTCTTGAAAAACATCTTTAAAAATCCCTTTTTATTTTACTTATTGATTTAAAATAGTTTTAATTTTTTGAAATTAATAGAACACCGGAAACTATCAGCACAGTCCCTATTACTTTATTTGGTGTTAATGGTTCATGTAAAAACCAATAAGCAAAAAGCATGGTTCCTATAAAGCCAAGGCCAACAAATGGGTAAGCTTTACTAACATCAACCTTGGCTAATACGCCTAACCAAACAGCTGCACTAGAAACATAAGCAAGAAGGCCTCCTATAATGAATAGGTTAGTAAAAATAGCTAATACGCCAGATGTGAGACTGATGCCAAATGAACTCTGAATTTCAGAATTAGACATTCCTTGCTTTAGCAATATTTGTGCTAGCACGGAAAGAGATACGCTAATGAGAATGAGTGAAACCGATAAAATGTTCATAATATCTGCGCCGCGATTGCTATTAGGCCACAAAAACCTATGGTTACTAGACTACCTTTATCTTTTAATGAAAAAACTATTGGGTCGTCGTGCATTTCTCCTCTATGTGTTTTAATCCACATTCGCATAAGCCAATAACAGAGAGCTGGAACTATTAACCATAATATGTTTGGTTGTTGATATTGGTTAGTTAACACATTGTTGTTTATATAAAAACAGAACATCAAAACAGCAAGCATTGCTGAGGATGTGCCGAAACTCTCTAACACGGCATAATCATTAATTTCATAGTCTCTTCCATTCGCTCTTTGTTTCCCTTCAGCTTCCATTGACTGGATTTCAGAGCATCGTTTTACTAACGCTAAACTTAAGAAAACGAAGATGGAAAAAGCGAACAACCAAAAAGAAACTATTACATTTATGGCTGCGGCTCCTGCTAATATTCTTATCGTATATAATAGCGCAAGAGCTACCACATCCATACCAATATATTGTTTAATCTTGAAGGAGTAAAATAAGGTCAGAAACAAGTAAGCGATTAGGACTAATGAAAAGTTATAACCTAAATATGTAGCTATAAGTACGGATGTAGATAATAGGAATAGACTGGCAAAAACACCATTTTTAATACTTATAGTTCCTGCTGCTAAAGGTCTATTCTTTTTTCTCTTGTGTACTCTATCAGATTCCAAGTCGAGTAAATCATTTAGTATATATGTTGATGAGGCTAAGAAACTAAAGGCTAGAAACGCACTGATGATCGTGATTACGTTGTTGAAGTCAGTAAACCCACCAGACACAACTACGGGTACGAAAACTAATAAGTTCTTCAGCCATTGATGTACTCTGAGTTGTTTAGCCCAAACTTTAGTGTTAGATTTATGCTCATCAAAGACTCTATTTATTGGAATTTTTTTTGCTCTTTTTTTTGCCTTCTTAGTAGGGTTGACCAATAAACTCTCTGATGCTTCTTCAAATATTTCAAAATCTACTAAATCATTACCGGCATAACTGAACTTTTCGCTAATTTCCTTAATTCTTAATAACTTTGCTTTCCCTTTTAAATTTATTGCATCACAACTGCTTATATATCCATCAAAAATATCAGTGTTTTTTACAATCTCTTTGGCGTATTTTTCATTTGAAGCAGTAGCTAAGTATAACTTCCTTCCCTTTCTTTTTTCTTCTACTAGATATGAAATAAACTCTTGGTTTAGTGGCAATGTGCTTGTATTTATTTCAGCGTGCTCAGAAAGCTTAGATTTTAGAGTGGCTTTTCCCTTAATTAGCCAAGATATACAATTGAATATGATGAATGGGTTAGCCTTAAAAGCTACTAAAAAACTTTCAAATAACAGGTCAGTCTTTGTATAAGTTCCATCTAAATCTACAAATAGTGGAACGTCTTTCATGTCTTCCATCACACTTTTAGTTTTGTTGTCTATTTGTTGGTTTATGTTAACAGACAGCTTGGGTAAAGATACTCTTTTGTAAGCTTGCTTGATTACAATGTAATAATTTACATTTTTGCATCAGCAATGGTCTGAATTTTATCGCGGATCATATACAGCAACACCAGGCTGGGAATAACCATTAATGCGGTCAGCACGAAAAAAAGCTGCCAGTTACCGCCTAGCGAGTCGACTATGACACCACTGTATGCCCCCAACGTGGTGCGACCAAAGGTGCCAATACTGGCGAGCAAGGCGTACTGGCTAGCGGTAAAGGCGCGGTTACACAACACCGAAATAAAGGCCATAAAGGCGACGGTGCCCCAGGCTGCGGTAAAACCGTCCACCACTATGGTGATAAACAGCAAAGTTTTGTCTGGTCCGACACTGGCCATCAGGGCAAACAACAGGTTGCTGGCCGCCATGGCAATACCACCGACAAACAGACCTTTGATAATACCAATGCGTAAGTTTACTAAACTGCCGATGATAGAGGCCACTATGGTCACCGCCCAGGTTAGTAATTTTGAGTACGTGGCGATATCTGAATTGCTGAATCCGATTTCTTTGTAAAAGACAATACTCATTCTGCCGAGTATGGCTTCGCCCATTTTAAACAGCACCACAAACAACAGTAGTGACAGCGCAAGACGTACCCCATTGCGGTTGAAAAAGTCACGCAGGGGCTCTCCCATGGATACCAGCACCCAAGCCATTGCCTGCTGCGCTGGCCCGCCCTGCGTGGTTGTGCAGGCATTATGCTGACTAAGCATATGGCTGGTGGTGCGTATGGCATAAACCAGCAATGCCAGGACCAATACACTGAATGCCAGGGTTTGGTACTCAAACCAGGTACTACCAAATACGCCGACAAAACAGAGCACAACTGCCGTTGCGATGGCGAGCATCACCAGCATTGCCTGGTGTCCCTTGGCAACCACTGCCGCCAGATAATGGGACTGCGCTTCCTGGTAGGCTTTATCGCGCATAGACTGAGGTTCTTTTGCCAGCCACACCCCCAGGGTAAGCAACAACATGATTGCACCTAGTAGCAGATAAACATCCGGCCAGTTCCAACCTGGCATATCTGCGACAAAAAACGGAATTGCCCCTAACAGCGCATAGCCCGTCCACCATCCTGAGGTAGACATGGCTGCGGCACTGGATTGTTGTTCATTGTGTTTGGTATCTATGCTGTCGATCCGAAAGGCATCAATGGCAATATCCTGAGTGGCGGAACACAGGGCGATAAAAAGCGCGGCCAGGCCGGCCAGGGTCAGATTGCTGTTGGGGTCCACCTGAGAGAGCAGCAGGCAGCAGCAAGCAATCACTAGCTGCATACTCAGGATCCAGCCGCGACGTTGTCCTAAACGCTGACACAAAAAGGGAATCTTCAACCTGTCGAGCATGGGAGACCAGAGGAAATTTACCGAGTAGACGGCAAACACGGCGGTGAAGTAACCAATGGCTGAACGGGTCAATCCGGCATCCTTTAGCCAGGCTGACAGTACCGAGCCAATCATGACCCAGGGAAAGCCGCTGGCAATGCCGAACAGGAAGATGCTTAGCATCGTGCGATTGCCAAATTGGCGAAGCTGTGAAATCAATGACTGCAAGAGAGGTACTTGTTGCTTTTATTGTCGGCCTATTGGGCCATGACTTGTGGCGGGGGTCAAGCGAGGGGATTGTTCGTTGCAAACATCCTTAAATCAGACGATTTGCCAGCAGCCTATGGCCTGACGCCGACACAATCCAGAGGATATTGACCGTCACCTTCTAAATAGTCGAGGCAGGTTTGTAGTTCGCTACGCAGGAAAGGGTCTTCCAGCAGCTTCTGTTCTGACCAGAAATGTACTTGATGTAACAGGTGCCAGAATACGCGCTCCTTGGCGCTGAAAGGCTGGTTATTGCGGTCCTGCATCTGGTGCCATTCTTCCATGGTGTCCCAGAAATACAGATCTACTTCCCGGTATGGAATCCGTTTGTCCCAAAAGGCTCTTACAAAGTAGGCCAACTGCTTTGCCTTACGATTGATAAAACCCTGCACTGTCACTGGCACCACCCCTTTTCACTTTATCCGAGTATAGCTGGGAATTACGGATTCGCTGTATCAGGATGTAACGGAATAGCGCTATTTACCAACCCATTTGGGTTAACCAACCTAAGATTTCTTTTGCCACATATGCGCTTTGGTTAAGGGCCATTGACTGGCCAACAATTTCCCGCTGGCGATAATGCAGTTTTAAGGCTTTTTTTGCGGCGACCTGGCGCTGTTTGCGGCTGTGTAGCGTCCAATCATTGTTCCAGGCGTTATAAATATCGAGCAGAGGGCTTGGCAGGTCGCTGACATACTGACTGAGTTGGTAATTCCACTCGCTGTCCGGCCAGAATGGCGCGATGGTAATCAGGGCATCTGGTGCGTTTAGTGTCCCTTCGGCATACAGCTTGGTGAGCCAGGCCGCGCTGGTTCCCTGGCTTATGACCAACACAAAACCCGGATATTGCTGGTTAAGTGGTGCAACGGCCATGAGTTGTTGTTGTAACTTACGCTCCTGCTGATCAAACTGGTCACGGGTCAGCAAGGATTGAAAGGTGCCGGGTTTTAGTGGCTCTGCAGCATCGCTCGCTGGCTGCTGGGCATCCGCGTCTGGAGTGTCAGTTGTGTCTTTGGCAGGATAAAATTCTGTCTGCGGTGCACTCATCAGCACCGTTGCCCAGCCCGCTTCATTTAAATATTGCACTAAAGGCTCGAGTGATTGGTCCCCCATATGCCCAAGGCCCAAGTCATTAACTAGTACTGCCATACCCCGGGTGTTGACTGTGGTGCTGTCATTTACCACGACGGTGAATTCAGTTTCACCCGCCAGCAGAGTTTGATATTGATGGGCAGGCATTGCATGTTGCACGTCTTCTGAATGCATGGCCTGCCTGTCCAGCTGCTGTGCGCTGGCACTGATTGAAAATAGGGTGAGTATCAGCAGGTAGGGTAACTTCATAGGCCTTCCAGATCTTCTTCTATCAGTGTATCGGACAGCCACGGCGGAACTTGAAGTTATCAACTAAAACGGACAAGGACTGGTAAAGTGCAGCGGCACATGACTGCGAGGGTGGCTTAGTTGCAGTTCGCTGGCATGCAATTGCAGACGGTCCGCCATGCGCAGTGCCTGGCCCTTAGCGTACAGCTTGTCGCCCAAAATGGGGTGACCAAGGCTGAGCATATGCACCCTAAGCTGGTGCGAGCGACCTGTAACGGGCTCAAGGCGTAGTAAAGACTGATGTTCCTGGCTATCGAGTATCTGCCAGCGGGTCAGGGCCTTTTTACCACGCATGAAATCCACCATCTGCCTGGGACGATTAGGCCAGTCACAAATCAGTGGCAGATTGATTTCACCTGAATTTTGACGCGGTATCCCCCAGACTCTGGCCAAGTACACTTTAGCGGTCTGACGTCGTTCAAACTGCAAGGAAATCTGCTTGTGGCTGTCGCTATTAAGGGCCATCAGCATAATGCCAGAGGTAGCCATATCCAGTCTGTGTACCACTGTGGCGCCTGGAAATACCCGCTGCACTCGCAGTTGCAAACTGTCTTTATGCTCGGCCGCTTTACCGGGCACCGACAGCAGCCCGCTGGGCTTGTTCAGCACCAGCAGGTCGTTATCCTGATAAAGGATCTGCAAATAGGGATGCAGTGGCGGCAGGTATTCCAGTAAGGCCATTAGTGGCTGTTCACCACCAGACGAATGGCTTCCAGCCTTACTTCTGCCTTTTCAATCGCTTGCAACAAGGCCGCCATCTGTTCACTTAGGTAACTCAATTCTTCTTCGCGTACCGAAGGATTGAGAGCCTTGAGGGTTTGCAGACGATCCAGTTCATCGCCAAGCAAACTACGCATTTGCTTGCTGGCGTTGTTACTAAGCTCTGCGGCCTGAGTGGCGGCCTGTTTAGCGGCAAGGGTCACCGCAGCATCGATCTGTGTTTTTAACGCCTCAACCAACTGTCTGCCCATCTTGCCTTTAAGGCGCTCTAGATTCACAAACTGCTGATTGCTGAGCTTACCGGCGGCGTCCACGCACAAGCGAATGGGGGTTGGTGGCAGGTATCTATGTAATTGCAAAGCGCGTGGTGCACTGGCACTGAGCACAAACAGACATTCCACCCAGTAACTGCCGTTTGGCAGGCTCTTGTCCTGACTTAGCGCCACGCTGCTCATGCCGATCGTGTCGGTGAGGATCATATCCAGGGCATGCTGCACCATAGGATGGTCAGCACTTAAAAAGCGCACGTCTTCGCGGGACAGGGCAATGCCACGCTCATAGGTGACGGTAATACCTTCTTCATCAAGACCGGGCAACTGGCTAATCATCGACTCGCCGGGGCGCAGAATGTAGCAATGCTCGTCCTTATCTTCCTGGGCAATACCTATGGCATCAAACAAACGGGTCAGGAATAGCTCCAATTGCGGGCAATCATCCAGTTCGGCAATAGCTTCCACCAGGCTTTCTACATTGCCGCGGCCAGAGGAATTAAGCTCCAGCAGCTTATCGCGGCCTTGCTCCAGCTTCTGTTTAAGCTGCTGATGCAGGCTTAAAGTGGTGCTGAGTAAGTCATCCACCCCATCTTCATCCTGCTGGTTGATGCAGCGCAGCAGTTTGTCCTGTACCTGCTCAAATACCGCGGTACCCGTCGGACAGGTTTGCTCGAAAGCGTTAAGCCCTTGGTGATACCAGTTGAGCATAAGTTGCTGGGCGCTTTGGGCAAAGTAGGGCACATGAATTTGAATATCACGTTTCTGACCAATACGGTCTAATCGGCCGATACGCTGTTCTAATAAATCGGGCACCAGAGGCAAATCAAACAGCACCAACTGGTTGGCAAACTGGAAGTTACGTCCTTCACTACCAATTTCACTGCAGATCAATACCTGCGCGCCCTCTTCAGATTGAGCAAAGTAGTTAGCCACACGGTCACGTTCAACTATGCTCAGACCTTCGTGGAACACGCCAGCACGAATACCGGCTTTCACCCGCAGGGCTTCGGCCAGTTGCATGGCGGTGCCGGCGCTGGCACAGATGGTCAGGACTTTTTCGCCTTTTAAGCTTTGCAGCAAGCCGATAAACCAATCGACACGCGGGTCAAGTTCGGTCCAGTGGCCTTGAATAAGCGGATGGCGCTCAGGGGTGAGGCGAAATTCCATCTTAAGTTCAGGATCGTCAAATAGCTGCGTATAACGCTCAGGCAAAGGCAGCTCATGAGTTACAAGGTGGCGTACCGGGAAGCCCTGGATACCGGCCCGACTGTTTCTGAATAACAGGCGACCAGTGCCATGACGGTCAATCAGGTGTGCCAGCAATTTGCGTTTATCTTCGTCGCTGGCCTGGTTGATATTGGCCAGCGCGGCTTGCTCCTCTGGCGCAAAGTCAACAATGGCCTGAATTTGCGCGTTGTCCAGTTGTTGTCCATCAACCAAAGGTGCAATGGCATCGGCCAGCGCCGCGTATTGCTGCTCTTCGGCCAAAAAGGCCTGGTAATCGTGGAAGCGAGCCGGGTCTAACAAGCGCAAACGAGCAAAATGGCTTTCATGGCCCAGTTGGTCTGGAGTGGCGGTAAGCAGCAGTACCCCTTTGGTTTGCTCGGCCAGCGCCTCAATGGCCTGGTATTCTTCCGATGCTTGCTCTTGTGACCATTGCAGGTGGTGGGCTTCATCCACCACTAACAAATCCCAGGGGGCTTCTACGGCCAGTTGACGGTATTGTGGGAAGCGGGTTAGAAAATCCAGGCTGCACAACACCAGTTGCTCAGACTCAAATGGGTTGCCGCCTTCGTCCGCCAAAGATTGGCAGCGTTCTTCATCAAAAATCGCAAAGGCCAGATTAACCCGGCGTAGCATTTCAACCAGCCACTGATGGACCAAACTGGAAGGCACTACAATCATCACCCTGGAAGCGCGACCTGTCAGCAGTTGCTGGTGGATAATCAGCGCCGCTTCTATGGTTTTACCTAAACCAACTTCGTCCGCCAGCAAAACCCGTGGGGCGAAACGGCTCGCCACGCTGCGGGCAATATGCAATTGGTGAGGAATGAGATCCACCCGTGCCCCTGTCATACCCAACAGAGGTGAGGTTTGATGCTGGTGCTGATGGTTAAGGCAAGCCAGGCGCAAATCAAACCAGCGTGGGTCATTAAAGTTGCCGCTATAAAGGCGCTGATCGGGTTTATCTAATTGGTAGTTGTGGTCAACAAAGGTTTCTTTGAGCTCCACCATTTGGCCATTATCCAGGCGTTTGCCAATATAAGTCAGCTGCCCGGCGCTTTCCTTGCTGCTTTCCACCTGCATCTGCCAGCCTTCATGGCTTTTTACCTTGTCGCCTACGACGAATTCGATACGGGTCAGCGGCGCGTTATCAGCGGTGTAAGTACGGCTTTCACCGGTGGCGGGAAACAGCAATGTCAGGGTGCGGCCCTGGGCATCGACTACGGTTCCCAGACCCAGCTCGGTTTCGGTATTACTGATCCAGCGCTGACCTAAGGCAAACGACATGAAGACTCCTGATGACAAAAATTGCGGCGCGGGATCTTATGTGAGAATCCCCGCCGGGGCAATTCGCACCGGGACTTTTAATCATCACCCGGGGCAACAAACAGACAAATATTCCATTTAGTACAAATATTGAGCAAACAAACAGGTGTCAGCTCCGCTTCTCTAAAAATAGGTGATTCACCAGAAAAAGTGTTTTATTGTGAGGTTGTCAGGCCACGGATTTCAGTTAGTCGGCCTGCACAGGGGAATGCGCGGTTCATGACTGGCTTCTGCTGGTCGTGGGCATTATCACACCCCGCCAGTAATCGGACGGGGTGGGAACAACCAGCCGGAGATGCGAATGGTCAGAACCAAACCTGCCAACAGCAAAATTTACGTCCTCGATACCAATATTCTTCTTCACGAACCTTTTGCCTTCCTGTCCTTCAAAGAGCATGACGTGGTAGTACCCATGACGGTGCTTGAGGAGCTGGACTATATCAAAGACAGTAAAAAAGACGTGTCCCGCGACGCCCGTATATCCATACGAGCGATGGAAGATGTATTACATGAAGCGACGCCGGACCAACTCACCGCTGGCGTGTCATTAAAAGGTCTGGGGTCTGGCGAGGCTGCGCCCACCGGGAGACTGTCGATTTTTGCCGATGTCGGTATGCCAAAATCGCAGCAGGTGTTTACCAGCAACGAAAACGATAACCGTATAATCAATGCGGCCCTGCATATACAACAGCGTGCCACGCCGCGCCAAGTGGTATTGGTCACCAAAGACATCAATATGCGCCTTAAAGCCAAAGGTGCCGGCCTTGCCCACGTAGAAGATTATCGAACCGATCAGTTGGTTAGCGATATCAAGTACCTGAGTAAGGGCTATCACAAGTTCACCGGCAATTTCTGGGACAAGGTCAAGACAGTGGAAAGCCGCACCGAAGGCCGGGAGACTGTTCATGTGTTGGACCGTAAGGTATTCCCTGAGGCCTATATCAACGAGTTTTTGATCGACGACAGTAAGGCGTTTGCCGGTATAGTCGAATCGGTGTCAGACTCAACCCTGGAAATTCTCGACCTTGGTTATGAGCGACTAATGTCTCGTAAAGCCTGGGGCATTCATCCCAAGAATATTGGTCAGGCGATGGCGCTGCACGCCCTGTTAGACCCCCATATTGATCTGATTATTATGACTGGCCCGGCTGGGTGTGGCAAAACCTTGCTGGCACTGGCAGCAGCGTTGGAGATGGTGGTAGAACGCAAGATGTACGATAAAATCATCGTTACGCGCAATACTCCGGAAATTGCTGAATCTATTGGCTTTTTGCCCGGCACCGAAGAAGAGAAAATGGCCCCATGGTTGGCGGCTA
Organism: Bowmanella yangjiangensis; assembly: GCF_017255015.1. Taxonomy (GTDB): domain Bacteria; phylum Pseudomonadota; class Gammaproteobacteria; order Enterobacterales; family Alteromonadaceae; genus Bowmanella; species Bowmanella yangjiangensis. The sequence continues at coordinate 258,842 of NZ_JAFKCS010000001.1, forward strand.
TCACCGATTCATTGGAAGTGCTGCATAAGAACGACGAGAACGTGAAAGGCTCCATGAGCTACATCATGGAAAAAGCCAATATTCAGTTTAAGTCGGTGAACTTTATGCGCGGGCGCAGCATTCAGAACTCTATTGTGATCCTGGATGAGAGTCAAAACCTGACGGCATCACAATTGAAAACTATTATTACCCGTTGTGGCGAAGGAACAAAGTTAATCTGTAGCGGTAACCTGGCGCAGATTGACTCAAACTATCTGTCACCCGTTACCTCTGGTTTAACCTACCTAGTTGAAAAATTTAAGAATTTCGCGGGTAGCGCTACAATTAACCTGGATGGTGTAGTACGTAGTCGCCTGGCAGAGTTTGCCGAAGAACATTTATAGATTGAGGTAAGTTTTTTGACGCCTTTTGTTGACAGCCAGAAGCAAAGAGTTTTGGTGGTGGACGACGAGCCCATCAATCTGAAAATACTTGGGCAAGCCTTGTCAGGGGATTATCAGGTCTTGGTTGCGTCTAACGCCGAGCAGGCTATCCACATTGCTACCACGCAACAGCCTGATCTCGTCCTTCTGGATATCATTATGCAGGGAATGGACGGTTATCAGACTTGTCGCGCATTGAAGCAGGATCCGCGTACCGTCAATATTCCCATTATTTTTTCCACCTCTATGGACTCTGAAGAGGACGAAGTGAAGGGTTTGGAGGCTGGCGCTTCTGACTATATTACTAAGCCGTACAATCTGGCTCTGGTCAAGGCCAGGGTCAGAAACCAAATGCAATTGAAGAAAAAAACCGACCTGCTGGAAAAATTGGTTAGCCTTGATGGCCTGACCGAAATTCCTAACAGACGTGACTTTGAACAGCAGTTTGAGGTGGAGTGGCGGCGTGCCCAGCGGGCCAACAATTATATCAGCGTGTGCATGCTCGACATTGATTTTTTTAAACAATTCAATGACAACTATGGTCATGGCGCAGGTGATATTTGCCTGCAGCGCGTTGCGCGTACCTTGATGGATAATGCTAAACGATCCGGTGATTTGGTCGCTCGCTACGGTGGTGAGGAGTTTGTAGTTCTGTTGCCGGAAATTGACCTGAAAGAAGCCAAACTTGTGGCAGAGCGTTTGCGTGAGTCGGTTGAAGCCTTGGCTATTACCCATCAGTTTTCAGCTTGTGCTGGAGTGGTGACTATTAGCGCCGGCTTAGCTACTTGCCGGGCGGGTTTTGGGATGAACAAAGGGCTGCTTTTGGAAGAGGCTGATAGGTTGCTTTATGAAGCGAAGCAGCAGGGAAGAAATCGCGTAATAGGGGACACTTACTCGCTGGATGTCAGCTGAGCCAGGCTACCCACCTTCTCATAAGTAAACATATTTCCTGCAATAGCAGACAGACTGGTTGGCGCCGCCTCACCTACCGAGTAGGCCGCCGGTCCAGTTGGTTCGACGAGTAGATAATCAATACCTTCTATATTAACTGTGGCGTCTTTTTCCCTGTGAGACAACTGAACCCCGAGTAAGGCATGTCCAGGCAGATAAAGAATAACCATACTCATATTGGGCAGCATTGAGCGCAATAAGGCGACGGCCAGGGTGGTTTTGCTGTCGCAATCCCCGTGATTGCTGATGAGGACATCTGCCGGAGGCAAAAAGCCCGAACCATTGGATGTCAGTCGGTTTTCCAGGTTGTCATAGGGAATGCTCTGCAGCCAACTCAGCAATATATTTACATAAGCCCGGGGTTGGCTGTTATCCAGCAATTTTGCGTAGATGGCATTCGCGGCAGGCAGCAATGTGTCGATACTCTCGTTGGCGTAGCGCAAATGGTCTGGTTTAACTCCTTCCTGACCGAGATAATCGTGATAGCGCGCGTAGTAGTTGCTGGCCAGATAGTCAGCGAAGGCCTGGTCTTCAAGACTAAGTAATCTTGTTTTCCACTCGTCAATAACCGCCGGGTTTCGCGCACGTACCTGATACTGCAGACTTTGCCCGAGCATACGCACAGATATTCTGGCCTGTTTGGGGTCAACCGCTCGGGCTGCCCGCTGCATGGCGAGCATAATATGCTGCTGAGCAACAAGGGGTTGGTAGGTTTTGAGTTTCTGGAATTGGCGATTGATTTTTTGTTTGTCCAGAGTGAAAGATAATGATTGTTCTTGATTTTGAAAGTCCTTCCAGCGGTAGGCCAACTGAATGCTTGAATCGTCTTCGCTGCGCTGAAAATCAAGTTGCTGAGCGGCACACACTGTTACTGCTGATAGCCACAAGCTACAGCTAAGTAAAGCGAGTCTGAGAAAAGCCACCACGTTCAATTTAATACTCTGGATATTGCATGATGTTCAGTATAACGGCTGTTATCACACATCTCTATTCTATATAAAAGTAAATAGAATCAATAACAAAGGCGCCATAAGGCGCCTTTGCTGGTCTGTCCTGGCGGTTAAAATGACTGACTGAATTCCACTCCCCACATTCTGGGCAGGCCAGGACTGAGGTTTGCAGAGCCGGTATTTTCACCTTGTCCGCCAAAGCCAGACAGTACGTATTCTTCATCTGCCAGGTTACGAACGAACAAGGACAACTGCCAATCATCGTCACTACGGTAGGATACCCGGGCATTAATCAGATCATAGCCCTTAACTCGGTTCTCGCCGGTCAGGCCTGTTACCATTCCTGGGTTGACCGGCAGCAACCGCACAGCATTGATATCGCTGGCGGTGGCGCGTTCGTCCACAGAGGTCATATCCACATGCAGCATCCATTCACCGTTATCGCCCTGAACAAAGTAATCAGCGCCAAGATACCAGCGGTTTTTGGGTACGCCAGCCAGCGGTGAGCCGGTTAAATCATCATCGGCTGTTTCCCCCACAAATAATGAGTACTTGGTGTACTCACTGTCGAGGAAGGCGTAATTAAAGTTAATCACCAAATTATCGGTGGCTGCCCATTCAGATTCCACCTCAAAGCCTTTGCCCGCTGCATCGACATTACGTACGTTGTATACCGGAATATTGCCGGTAGAGCCGGTCAGACGCAGGATCTGCAAGTTGGTGTAATCATAGTCATACGCAGATAAGTTGAGTTTCAGCCGGTTGTCGAACAAAGTCGACTTCATGCCTACTTCAAGGTTATCAACCTCTTCCTGATCAAAAGGCGGAGCGGCCCCCAAACTGTTGAAACCTCCGGCCTTAAAGCCACTGGCGGCACTGATATAGGTCATCAGATTGTCGGTCCATTGATAGTCCACAACAATGCGCGGGGTTAGCTTGGTCCAGGTGTTGGATTGTTCGAATGGTTGGTAGTTACCGTTGCTATCCAATACCGCATCGCCATTGGCATCACGCTGATAATATTCAGTACCGAATGCCAAACCGAATGGCATGGCGGGCACGCCTGGCAGTGGAATCGTTACTTCATTCTGATAACGGGACAGAATGCCAAAGTCTTTTTTATCTTTGGTGTAGCGAAGGCCAAGGGTTAGATCCAGCTTTTCAGTGACCGGATAAGTCACATCGAAAAAGGCCGCGTAGGAGGTATAGTCCCCGAAATTTTCCGTCACTTCGCTCCAGGGTTTACCCAGATTGTCACGGGCAATTCGCCAGGCCAGCTCTTCGCTGGATACCCCGGCTAACTGTGACAAGTAAGCCAGTTCATTTGGCAGTAAGCTTTGCAGGAAGCCTGCTAGGCCAGTGCCCACGGGCATATCCATAATGCCAGGCACACCTAACTGGGGGGCGCCAGTGGGGGGAAGCCCAAGCCCCTTCAATTGTTCATTGATGGCAAAGCTATCGAGAGACTCCATCATAAACTCGGCAACGGTGATCTGGTGAATGTCTTCATTGGCATAAGTTGTGCCGAAGGTCCACTTGGTACCCCCATCAGTCACACCGGTCAGACGAATTTCCTGGCTGAAGTACTTTTGATCTTCTAAGTTATTGGATCCAAAAAAGCCCCGGGTTTGCGCACTGCCATCATCTTCAGTGTTGTTTTCGGTATTAAAACGACGATATGCGGTGATGGAGGTCAAGGTGCCTATGTCTAAATCCTTGTTGATCTCCAGTGATGTGCCAAACAAATTGCGGGTTTCCAGTGTGTCCATATCGGTTTCATACACACCAAATGGATTCAAACCACCATCGGCCTGAGAGCGATAGTAGCTGCTATTGGCGGAATACGCAGGACGGGCGTCATTATCCAGTTCATCAAACTCGGCGCGCCAGATTAGCTCCAATGTTTCGCTGGGGATCCAGCGTAAGGCAGCCCGGCCTGACATCACATTTTCAGCGCCAAGTTTGACTTTCTGCGGTTCTCCCTCGGCATTGCCTTTTCTTGGATCCGGATAACGAAGCGCATCTACATAACCGTCTCTGTCGCTTAAATTGATGCTGCCACGAAAGTACAGTTCATCGGTCAGCGGCAGGTTGTATACCCCTTCAAACTGTTTCTTGTCATGACTGCCTAAGGTAACCCGGTAATTACCTTCCTCAATATCAATGGGCTTCTTGTTAATGATACGTACGGCACCCGCTGCGGTATTTCGACCAAACAAGGTACCTTGCGGGCCTTTTAATACTTCCACACGCTCAACATCATTGAAGTTCATCAGCGCTGAGCCACTGCGTCCTGCGTAAACGTCGTCGACATAAATACCCACAGCCGGATCGGCACCTATGCCGAAGTCATTGGTTTTGATGCCGCGAATGTCGAACTTGGGTTGGGTTGCAGAGGTAATGTTGGTTTCAAAACCCGGGGTCAGATTCCCCAGGTCATTAATATTGCTCGCACCGATTTTGCGCAGATTCTGCGCTGAAAAAGCGCTGATCGCGATGGGAACCTGTTGGATGTTCTCCACCCGTTTCTGGGCGGTAACTTCCAGTACTTCAATACCTATGACTTCTTTGTCTTCGCTCTTGTCCTGAGCCATCGCCTGCGAGCAGGCCAGAATGGCAGTAACGGCACTGGCTATCAATGTAGGATGCTGGGTCAGATGTTTCATTGTGTACCCCAAAGTTGCTACGTCTGTGTTTGGTCGGGTTAACCCCCGATTCTCGGGCCGGAAGTAAAAATTCAGTGGTTTATTCTTCCGCCTTGGTGACCTGTCTGGCCCAACCAGTGTAAGGACTGAAAATGTAGGACGCCAGTACTAAGTTAAAAAAATGTTTTAATTGGTACTATGGTTCCACTAATATGCATGGTACAAATGAATTATGAGAACCTGCCATGAACACAAATACCATGCGCTTTATGTTGTCTTGTTTGCTGTTGCTGAGTTTGCCTGCTTTGGCTGAGCCTGCGAAGTTATATGCGACTTGTGGCGCCTGTCATGGGGATAAAGGACAGGGGAATCCACAACTGCAGGGGCCGGTGTTAGCTGGTTTGTCAGCCGACTATCTAACCAGGCAAATGCTCGCCTTTGGGCAAGGCTCGCGAGGTCAGCACCCAGAGGATAAAGCGGGACAGCAAATGGCGATGATGGCCAAAACACTGCTTCCCGAGGGGACGGATATTCCTGCACTTAGTGCTTACATTGAAGCTATGCCGATACCAGAACAAACCATCAGACTGTCTGGTGACCTGAAAACCGGAAATGCGTATTACCAGAATAACTGCGGGGCATGCCATGGCGGACAGGGGCAAGGAAACCCGGCTTTTAAGGCTCCCCGTTTGGCCGGGCAGGACATAACTTATGTGCGACGTCAGTTTATGCATTTTAAACAGGGCATAAGGGGTACGGCGAAAGAGGATATGCCTGGCCGCCAAATGGCCATGATGGCCAACACCTTGCCAGAGGATAAAATTGACGACGTAATGGCCTTTATCAGCTCATTATGAAATACCTATTCTTATTACTTTTAATCAGTAGTGTGGCCATACATGCCAGCGAGAACTGGGTATTGAAGGAGGGCTGTCCGCCGAGTTTTGAGCTGCGTGACGGTCAGTGCTTTTTGGTCAATCGTTATCAATTTTACGATTCACTGCAAAATCGTGGGGTAGGGGGGACACAAACCGGATTGCCGGAATTTCGTGACGGCTTCTCGCCACAACAGATCGATCTTGGCCGCTATTTGTTTTTTGATCCTCTGCTATCAAAAGATGGCTCATTATCCTGTGCCAGTTGTCATCAGCCTGAGCTTGGTTTTGCCGACGGTCGGCCGCGCAGCATTGGCATGGACGGGCAGGTGGTAAAGCGCGCTGCCCCCAGTTTATGGAATGTCGGCTTTTTAAAAAAACTCTTCTGGGATGCCAGGGCCAGCACTCTTGAAGAACAAGCGGTTGGCCCCTTGTTCGCTGCGGATGAAATGGCCAATACACCGCAGAAGTTGATGGCTGATCTAGTTGCCAATCCGCTGTATCCCGAGCTTTTCAAACAGGCATATCCTGGGCAGGCAACACCGCTGAGCCTTGAGAATGTTTTGCATGCCCTGGCCGCTTTTCAAACTTCGCTGGTATCTCTTAATAGCCCTTATGACCGCTATGCATTGGGCCATCACGCCGCCCTGAGCGATGAGGAAATCGCCGGTATGAATGTGTATCGGTCATTTGTCGCGCGCTGCTCTGAATGTCACACGCCACCGCTTTTTACTAATCAGCAGATAGCGGTGATTGGTACACCTGAACCCGAGGGCGTGCCGCTGGATATTGGTGCAGAAGAGACTTTTCATGCAGCAAAACTTAAAGGCGGCTTCAAGGTGCCGACCTTGCGTAACATAGTTAAAACCGCACCTTATATGCACTCTGGCCGCTTTGATTCACTGCGTGATGCGGTGGAGTTTTACACCAAAGGTCGCGGCCATGCAGTGCCTGCCGGTGTGGAAATGCAGATTCATTGGCATATATGGGAGCCAAAACTCACCGATCAGGAGATTGACGATATTGTCACCTTCCTGGGCGCATTAACCGATGAAAGCCTGATACCGGAAACGCCGGATAAGGTGCCGTCTGGCCTATCGCCACTGACGGGGTTTCAACCAACACTCAACCAACAACAAGCGGAGCATACCGATGAGTAAGGGCAACATTTTTGCCGTGGTGTTAATCGTAGCGGCATTTTTTGTCGGTCGGCACTGGTTTGCCGATACGCCGACCTTGATGACAGACAGTCGAAGCGGTGCCGGTTACAGCGGCGGCACGGAATCGACAGGCAGCACCCGAAGTGGTTTGGTGCGGGCTATCCATACCGCACCACGCACAGGTACAGTGCATGAGGTGCGGGAAGGGCAGTTGATCATGGATAAGGTCAAGATCGCCGAGCCGGGCGATACCATTTTGGTCTACCCCGGCAGCTATTCCGAAACAGTGTACATCGACAAAGACAATATTCGTCTGTCAGGGGTAATCGAAGAAGGCAAACGCGCGGTACTTGACGGCAAGGGCCATCTGAATGATGCGGTGCTGTATTCTGGCAATGATATTGTGGTGGAAAACCTGCTGATCACTAAGTACAAGGGCAATGCCATTATGGGGCAGGCCGGTAATAACTTTGAGATCCGCAATAACATCATTGTTGATACCGGCGTTTACGGCATATTCCCGCAGTTGGGTAAGAACGGCATTGTCACCCATAACGTGATCTCAGGTATTGAAGATGCGGCTATTTATGTGGGCATGAGCGACAACATTCATGTGGCGCATAACCAGGTATTTGAGAGTGTGGCCGGTATTGAGATTGAAAACAGCCGCCATGCCATAGTCGAGAATAACTATGTGACCAATAATACCGGCGGCATTCTGGCCTTTATTACCCCAGGATTACCGGTGAAAACCACTTATGATGTGATTATCCGCAACAACTTTATTGTAGCTAACAACCATGAGAACTTTGGTGCGCCTGGCAGCACGGTGGCGGGCATTCCCCCTGGCACAGGAATTCTGATTATGGCCGCCGATGAGGTGGTGGTAGAAGGCAATATTATCAGCGACAACAAAACCGCCGGGATAATTATCACCGACCACAACAATGCCCCGAATACCACTATAGATCCCGAGTCGGATCCTGCGCCGGATAAAGTGGCGATTCTTGATAACCTGATGCACAACAACGGCTACGACACTATTGATGAAGCCAAAGCATTGATGCTGACTGAGTTTAAAACCGGTAATCCGGACATTGTCAGAGTGGGTGTCAGCCGCGACAGCTGTATTATTAATCGCCATCAGTATGTGACTGTGGGTGTGGATAACTGGGCCGAATGTGGTTTTACCCATACCGGCGATATTATGACGTACTTGCTGGACAAGCCGGTAGAACCCCGTGAGATTGATCCTTCCGAAGCGGGTAAGGTGGCTTACCTGGGAATTTGCGCCGGGTGTCATACCTACACCGGCCGCATGATTGGTCCACCAGTACAAGTGATCCAAGCGCTGTATATGGAAAACCCTCAGGGTATTGCCGACTATATAGCCAATCCGGTCAAAAAGCGTGATGACTATCCGGAAATGCCGCCTCAGGATTATCTTGATCCAGCGACTCGTATGGCGGTAGCGGAGTATATGCTGACTGTGAGTAAATAGACTCGCGGATATCAGCTTGCAGTTGGCAGGGATGTGGCTTCTGCCGACTGCATGCTATTTGTTTGCCGTTCCGGGAAGCTTTGTTATCCCAGGCTATCAGCAAGTTAAGGTGTTGGGCTAGTGCCCAACACCTTGTCAGTTAAACCTTAGCAAATCGCTCTCTTGCAGGCTTTAGTCAGTCTTTACAATGTTTAGATAAGCTTCTGTTCCCCACAGCGGTACTGTCGACAAACTGTGTTTAAAACTCCCCGAGGTTTCTTTGGTGGAGTAGGAGACATACATCAGTGTCTGATGTTCAGCATCAAAAATGCGCCTGATTTTCATCGATTTAAAGAAAATACTTTTGGATTTGCTGAACAGCACCTCGCCGGACTTACTTTTATCAATCTGGGCAATCATGGCTGCCGTAATGGGGCCAGTCTGACGGCAAGCTATAGCACTATCTGACGGGTCGGCCAAATCCAGATTGGCCTCAATGCTGGAAACGTGGCAGGTCACTCCGGTTACCACCGGATCAGTAAACGCATCCAGCTTGATATCTTTAGTGGTAAATAATCCCAGCGATACATCACCCACTTCGTTGGGGCTGCATGCTGACAAACAGGTCAATGCGGTGAGTAGTAATAAAGGGCTGCGCATGGGGGTTATCCAAGTGGCCAATCGTGAGGTTATAGTGCCATAGACTTGGCATAAAACCTTGCTGGAATTGTTAAGAATTTTTAGTCTTTTAATGCAAATATTCTGCGTATCCCTTTACCAACGGGTGTTCAGGCCGCTCATGGCCTTCAGTCTGAGAGAGTCGATGGTAAATGCGCCAGACCGCAGCAGCTTAATATCTAGAATGTAAAATGTTCAAGAATAATTATGCTTTAATCTTTAGGAATGGACTGCGAGCAACCCAGGCTGAGCCGGTTGGGTAATTATCCCTCGCCAACGTGATTTAATCAGGGCCTGAATTGTTGGTTGGAATTGCTTAACCCAATTCGAACAGCGGCCCGGCTAATAATGCGCTGAGTACCGATTCAACTAACTGTATATCGGTACCTGACCAGGGATTGGTCAGTAACTGATATTCAAGATGATACAGGGTACCCAATAAAATTTGTGCGCGCTCTTGTGCCTTGTCCTGGCCTAAGCCGGTAAAAAAGCTTTCGATAGCCCGAGTCATCAACAACTGTGGATATTGATAGAGCTCAGCCAGTTTTTCGTTGCGTAAGGCTTCCTGACGGAAAGACCACTCCACTATACGGGCATCTTTATCCTGAACCTGATTTTCGATATGTGAGACCAAAAAGCGCAGTAGATCTCCTTTTAGGCGTTTTTTATCTGCGTGTCTCTCGAACTCTTCCAGGGCGATCCAGGCACTACGTTCCAGTAGCTGTACGTGGCTGGCATTTTGTTCGGTAAAGTACACAAACGCGTCGTGGATCAAACACTCTATGGTGTCGAAGTAATAAGTCGTAGCCGACAGCGGCACTTGCGCTTCTTTGGCGACGGACCTGTGCCTTACCTCACGGATACCGTCTCGGACCATGATGGTCAATGCCGCACTTAATATGCTGTCGCGTCTTTCCTTGCTGTCCTTGCGTTTGGTGGGACGCCCTGTGTACTGCAGGTTTAACTGGTCAAGGGCCAGCGTGTTCCTTGTCTGCATTCATTTTACCTTATGGATTAAACCAGTTGAGTTTATCCCTTAATGTCACCACAGTGCCAACAATGATTAAAGCGGGTGGTTTAATGTGAGCGGCCTTGTGCTCAATGTCAGCCAGGGTGCCGGCAACCACTTGCTGCTGATTCGTGGTGGCTTGTTCTACCAAAGCAATAGGCATATCGCTTGGCATACCGTGCGCAATCAGTTCGCGGCAAATCACAGGCAAGCCGGTCAGTCCCATGTAAAACACTAGCGTCTGGCGCTTTTGTACCAGGGCGGGCCAATCCAGGTTAATACTGTCATCTTTCAAATGGCCGGTGGCGAAGACCACTGACTGGGCATGATCGCGATGGGTTAAGGGAATACCGGCATAGCTGGACGCGCCGCTGGCGGCAGTGATACCTGGTACCACTTCAAAACCGATATCATGGGCAATCAGCTCTTCAATTTCTTCACCGCCTCGACCAAAAATAAATGGGTCACCGCCTTTCAGGCGTACCACGCGCTTACCTGCTTTGGCTTCCCGTACCAGCAACTGATTGATATCTTCCTGCGGCAGGGTATGGTTACTGGCCGCTTTGCCTACATAGACCTTCTCGGCATCACGACGCACCATATCCAGAATATCCTGCGATACCAGGCGGTCATATACCACCACATCGGCTTTTTGCATTAAGCGCAGAGCCCGGAAGGTTAACAGCTCAGGATCGCCGGGGCCAGCGCCTACCAGATACACTTCACCTTCAGTTTTTGGTGCGTCCTGCTGCAACTTGGCTACCATCATTTCCCTGGCTAGCGGGCTATTGCCTTTGAGAACCTGCTCGGCTACTTCACCGTCAAATACTTCTTCCCAAAAATAACGACGCTGGGTGACATTGGCAAAGTGCTGCTTGACTTGCTCTCTGAAACTATCGGCGAATTCGGCCAGGCTGCTGATTCGTCTGGGCAAAAAAGCTTCCAGCTTCTGGCGCAAATAGCGCAGCAGAACCGGTGCACTGCCACCGCTGCTCATGGCAATCAAAAGCGGTGAGCGGTCAATAATAGAGGGGGTAATAAAGCCGCAGAGCTTAGGGGCATCCACCACATTCACCAGCAGTTTGCGCGCTTTGGCCTGGTGGCTGATTTGCGCATTCAGCTCTGTGTCATTGGTGGCAACAAATACCAGTTGTGCCTTATCCAAATCCGATTCCAAATAAGGACGTTGTTGCAAGCTGAGCTTGCCACGTGCTGCCAATGCCTGGATAGCTTGGCATGCCTCAGGGGCCACAACTTCCACCTGGGCATGAGTACGCATCAGCAATTCCACTTTTCGGGCCGCGACCTCGCCAGCGCCCACCACCAGAACCTGGAGCGTATTGGTATCGACAAAGAGCGGGAAGTACTGCATCTGACATATTCATTAAGTGGATATAGCCCTCATTTTGGCAGAGCCTCTTATAACTACATAATATTAATTTATAAAAACATATAATCATTTTTCAAAATGATGCTCATTTCATAAACGTTTACCGCTGTCGCCCAGAAAGCTCTGCATGTTTTTCAAGAAAGAAAATTCTCTTTTATTAATCTGATAAGCAGTGCAACGCAACAGAGGGCGGGAAATGGGGGCCTATGTCCATTCAAAAAATTACAATTGTCGACAATAATGGCTTTTAAATTGATTTGTTCTTGTTTAAAAGCATTTTTAATTTATTATTGTCGACAATGTTTGTTTGGGATTATCTATGTCGGCATATGATCTGTTAGGGGCGATTAACAGCCTGTTTATTTTTATTAGTGTGCTGGGGGTGTATTCCCAATTGCGTAAGATTTGGGGGCGTAAGCGCACTCAGAGAACAGGAGATGCCACTGCAATATTGTCGCTGAATCAATTCACCATCAGTTTTCTGGCGTATTTTTCCTTCTTTGTATACGGATACAGTCTGACACCAGTGAATCACTACCTACTTTGGCCGCGTCTTGCTGCTGCGGCATTAGTGGTAGTGATTTTGTATGAAATATTCCGCGACAGGAGAAGCCGACTGGCGCGTTTTTGCTTTTGCTTAGCAATAATAAGCCTCGTGCTGGGCATTGCCGGGTTTATCGGTCTGGACAGCATTGGGCCGCGCACTAAGTTAGTGTCGACAATATTGATTGTGGCCATTACCTTGCTACTTGCGCAGGGATATGCCCATCAAATTCTGCTGATAATACGAAGCGGCAGTACCGGCGCCGTGGATATTCGTATGAGCCAGTTCATCCTAATGATGGATATCTCCACTATTGCTTTTGCTTGCAGCATGGGCGTCGCGGATGGCTGGCCACTTTTGTTACTGGCTTGTGTCAGTGGCATAACCAAGCTGATCATTATGTATCTGTTTTTCTGGGTGCGAGTCAGTCCCAGGGCCCTTGCCAGGCGAGAGACCCTTAGGGGTTAATACTGGACGCTATAACAGACGCACTCGGTTCCCAAATGGGCAACCTGTTTTTCGTAGCGCATGTCGAGTTTTTGCAGTAAGCGGATGGACGGCTGGTTATCCGGCATGGCCAGGCCAATAATCCGCTTCAATCCGAGTTGATGCTGGCCAAATTGCATAGCCGCCTGCGCGGCTTCCAATGCTAAGCCTTGCCCCCAATAGTCGGGATGCAGGCGATAACCTATATCTGTTTCCTGCATATCTGCCAGGTACTTCAAACCGCAAAAACCGATAAACTCGCCGCTGTCTTTATGGATCACGGCATGGCGACCATAGCCGCAGCGCTGATAGTCACGCAGCGGACTGGTTTGCAGATAATAAGCGGTATCTTCCACGCTGTGTTGAAGTGGGCCGATATAACACATCACCCGCTCATCACTGTTTAGGCGGTGCAGTGCTGCTGCATCGTTGAGGGTTAACGGACGCAGCAGTAATCTTTCGGTGTACAGACTTTGCATGGTGATCTCTCTAAAACGGGAGGAGCAAGGTTAGCAGAAAGCCGCGACAGAAAATAAAGCTTGTTTCACCGATGGTGACTATTTACACTTTTAGACGTCTAAACGTCTTTATGGTAATCACTTTTGACCGACCTTCATGCACACTCGGCTCGTGGTAAATATGCGCTGTTACCCCTCGGCCTGTTTCTTTTGCTATTCCTCGGCGCTGGTTTTTACTACCAGGTCCAAGGTGTGGAATTTGCTTTTTATCAATTGCCTGCACCAGTGGCAATTTTACCCGCGGTCCTGCTGGCGGTGTGGCTTTCCAAAGACTCCTTAAACCGCACTATCGCTCAGTTTACTGAAGGAGCAGGGCATCAGGATATCATGACCATGTGTATGATTTTCCTGTTGGCCGGCGGCTTTTCGGCGGTGGCCAAAGCCACAGGGGGCGTAGATGCCACTGTCGCGCTGGGAGTGAATTTAATCCCGGCCAAATTCCTGCTGCCGGGCCTGTTCCTGTTGGGGGCTTTTGTTTCTACCGCCATGGGCACATCCATGGGCACCTTAGCGGCCATGGCGCCAATAGGTATGGGTATGTCGCAGGTGACAGGTATAGATCCAGCACTGATGGCCGGGGTGCTGATGAGCGGTGCGATTTTTGGCGACAACCTGTCGATTATCTCCGACACCACCATTGCGGCCACTCGTACGCAAGGCTGTCAGATGCGTGACAAGTTTGTCGAAAACCTCAAGATGGCGCTTCCGGCGGCGCTGGTGACGCTGATCCTATTTGCCTGGGTAAGCCCTCATCCAGAGCCTGTTACAGTGGATGATGGAAATCCCTGGCTGGCGATCCCGTATTTGCTGATTTTGGTGTTGGCGGTATCCGGTGTGAACGTCTTTGTTGTGCTGGTGCTGGGGATTATTTGTAGTGCACTGATGGGCGTATGGCAGGCAGATTACGCATTAAATCAACTGGGTAAAGATATCTACGCGGGTTTCACCTCCATGCAGGAAATCTTTATGCTAAGCATTCTGATTGGTGGTCTGTCAGGTTTAATGCGTTCTCAGGGCGGGCTGGATTACCTGGTGGCTAAGTTGCATGCCTTATCGCAAAAACTTTCCCGTCATGCCCATGCCAGTCATAGCTTTGCCATTGCTGCTCTTATCGCCATCAGCAACCTGTGTATCGCCAATAACTCGGTGTCTATTATTGTGGTAGGTGAGGCGGCGCGAAAACTGGCCGAGCACGGCGAAATTGCCCCCAGGCGCAGTGCCAGTTTGTTGGATATCTTTGCCTGTATTGTACAGGGGTTAATCCCATACGGTGCGCAGGCGCTGTTATTGGGCGCCAGCTTTGCCATTTCGCCGGTAGAAATTATCCCTTACGTGTTCTACTGCTATCTGCTCGCTATTGTGGCCTGCGGCTATATCGTCTGGAACCTGGCGGCCAAGCGCTAAATTCGTAATAGCTTTTTAAGGCTCTGCCGGTAAAGCAGAGCCGCTTGCTCCTTGCCTAAGCTGTCGCGCAGCAACAAATGCCCCAAATATAAACTGTAGAGTTCGTAGGCAAGACCCACCTGATTGATATCCGTGGGCAGCTTTTGTTGCTCAACGGCTTTGGCCACCTGGCGCTGCAGGTAGCCGAGCAATCGGCTTTGTTGCGCCAGGGCAAACTGACGTACCGGGCTGTCCGGGCGGTTTTGGTATTCCACCGCTGCTTTAATCAGCGGGCATCCCATACCACTCTCGCCCATCACCCGTCCGGCCCAGTCGGTCCAGGCCAGCATCAGGGCTTCAATTCTGACTACGGGGTTGTCCTGGCGGGTCGGGATCAGCACCTGTTGCATAAACTGCTGTTCAATATATTCCAGAATCGCCATCTGCATGCTTTCCTTGTCCTGGAAGTGCGAAATCACCCCCGTGCGCGACAAGTTGCATAGCTTGGACAAGGTGCCGATGGTGATATCGGCCAGCCCGTATTTGCTGCTGTGTTTAAAACCGGCATCCAGAATGTGCTGCCGGGTGCGTTCGCCTTTATTCATGTACCGACCAGAATGGACGAGATTTGCTTGATAACTCCAGTATCCCTCAACAGTTTGTTATGACCAAGGTTTTGTGTCAGATAAAGGGGCGTACCCTGTTGCTCACTAACATGGCGGATGTGCTCAATGGGGGCAAATTTATCGTCGGTATCATGGATCAGGTACAAGCGGTCGGCACACTTATGCAAATGATGCTGATATTGCAGTTGTTGCCATTTGGTCTGGTACTGGGCCGAAATCCGCTCCAGTACCAAGGCCAGCATTTTGTGCGAGATCCCCATGCGCTCAACCTGCACAAACATCAGGTCAAACAAACGTATGGGCATGGCAATCAGAATAACCTTCAGTCCCTGCAGATACTCCGCTTTAAGGTTTAGCGCGGCAAGCCCGCCCATGGAATGGCCGATAATGGCCGCCACCTGTTCCCCCTGCTGCTTAAAATGCGCCAGTAAAGCTTCTTTCGCCTCGATAAAAGCCAGGAGGTGGGCATGTTTGCCGGTAGACTGGCCATGGGCCACATGGTCTATGGCGGCCACCCGGAAGCCTTGCGCCAATAAAGACGGGATCATAGTTTCAAAGCAGCGGCTGTTATCGGCCCAGCCATGGCTGGTTACTACCCAGGGGCCGCTCTCGCCAAACAGATGCACCTTAATCTGGCCCTGACGGGTGTTGAATGACCAATGGCTGTGTGGGGTTACCTGCTCAAAATGCCTGACCCTTTTGCCAAAAGGCCTAAGCAGCATCTGCCTGCCCAACCACAGTGCCAGCCCAGGCATTTTATCGCTTAGAAAACCTGTGGTCTTGTAGAGCAAAGCTTGCGCAAAGTTATGCTTTGCTCTGTCGGAAAAGTAGTTCAGTGCCATGAGCGCTCCGTGGCGAAATTAAATAGTACAGTTGTACTTTTAAAATAGTTCACTTGTACTATTTTGGCAACAGGGTCTGGAAGCCAATAAGCAAATTCGCCTTATTAGGTGAGTGAGATTTGGAAATTAAAAATGCCAGTCTATGCCAAGGGTCAGTTGGCGCTGTTGTTCCAGGTAAGGCCAGGTATTGAGCACACGGCGGGTTATTTCGGGCTGCCAACGGTTTTGATCAAGCAGATTTGTTATGTCTAACCAAAAGGATAACTGGCGATTGAATTGGTAATTCAGATGAGCCTTCAGGCTGGTATGCGGATTGGTCAGTGGGTTATAAGGCAATGCCCCCGATGGATTCTGCCAGCCCCGGATATGTTGCATATGCAGGCCGAGTTGAAAACTCTGCCCTAAGGTTTGGATCCAGCCGAGTTTAACCAGGTGACGCGGCATACTGCTGGCATTATCTGTATTGATGCCATTTGCCTGATTTTGCTGATAGGTCCAGGCCATTTCCAGACGCATATTGCTATCCAGCGGTTGCCAACGGCCTTCCCATTCCAAGCCTTTAAAGCGTTGCTCACCAAAGTTAGTATAACTGGCGGTTTGGCCAGGCTGAGTACGGCGAATAATTAAGTCTTGGTTGTGGCTATAAAAAACACTAAGCGCGCTATAGAAGTCAGCATCGCTGTAAGCCAGTTGGGCATCCCAGGTATCAACGGTTTCAGGCTTCAGGGCATCATTTCCCAGCACCACGCCTGGCAGGGTTATACCTTGTTCCAACATGGACGGTGCCCGATAGGCTTCGGCATACTGAATTTTCGCCAGCCAACCGTTGTGCCACTGGTAATTGGCTGAAACGCGGCTGGAGAGATGGCTGCTACCGTGATCCGCTCTGTTTAGTTGCAGGCCAGCAACCAAGGACAGATTCTGACTAAACTGGTAGGCAATTTCGGTAAAAAAGCGCTGTTGACTGTCCTGGTATTCAGGAACAATAGTGATATGACCTTCCATGACATGATCGCCAGCCGAATCGCCCTGATTGCGCTGCAGTTCAACACCTAAAGTGAAAGTGGTGTCAGGATTCAGGCTTCGCTGCCAATGCATATCCCATTGCCAATCGTCTGCGTCCATATAACTCGGTTGTGGGCCGGGATTGGTATAGTGGTTATGCATGCCATTGTAGGTGAGTGCCAGACTCAGTTGCCCTTGCCATAAATTCTGCTGCGTGGTGAGACTCAACCATTGACGTGTCGCAGTAATTTGCGCTTCTTCACTGAATAGCTCAGCAATGGGCAAGGTACCGCCATGCCCTGACTGAGTATCTGCATATAAATAGCTGAACTGCCATTCTTTCCAACCCGCTGTTAGGTGAATGCCTAAATTCTGTTGCGCGAAGTTACGTGTGAAGGGACGATTGTGCTCGTCCCTGGCGTTAACATTGTTATGGCTATCGTTAAAATATTGAAGATTGATGTTGGCCCAGGCGGAATCAGACTCCATCCCCTGATTTAGGGCAACAAACTGCCTGCCGCTGGATCCCAGTGCCGCGGTCACGCTGTTACTGCCAACACCTGGCTCTGTGACGATATTCACCACGCCACTAAAGGCATTGGTGCCATACTGTACCGAACCTGGACCGCGGATAATCTCCAACTGCTTGATACCTTTCAGGGGAAAAGCCCTTAGCAAGGCTAAGTCCGTACCACCATTCTGGGTTTCGCGTACTGGTTGGCCATTAATCAAGAGCAGCACATGGGTGTTGTACTGGCCTGGCTGATCTCCTCGCATACTCAGACTGTTTACCGGAAACATGTAGGTGCCGGTACCCAATATGCCAGGGGCAAGTTCCAGTGCTTCTATCAGACTGCTGGCCCCATATGCTTTTATCTGTTCACGGCTGATAACGGAGAGTACGCCAGGTGCCTGAGATAAGGTCTGCAGCCTGCGACTGGATGTTACCACCTCAATATCCAATAACTCTTCGAAGGAGAGCGTAAAAGGATCGACTGGTGCAGCATCCTGGGCGTGAGCGATATGCCCGAGAAATAGCAATAGAACCCCGATTCTTCTGTACAACAACTGCGAATGGCGCAAGGTCATGCTTTCTCAAACAAAGACAGTAGATTGAAGCTAAAAGCTAAATCATCTTGGTCGGGGTTGCAAAAAAGATTGCGCAATCTGGAGATAACCCGCTGTTATACAAAATTAATATTGCTGATCGCAAAAGCCAGTATCAGGCCGCCAAATAACTTAAGCGTGAGCGGATAAATTCCGCCAGTTTAAGGCTGGCCTGAGGGTGTTTGTTAGACTGAATAAATAAGCTAATACCTACTTTGCCAAGGGGTGGTAGGCTGCGATGGCGGATGAGGGTCAAGTCGGCGGGTAGGGTACTTTTGGCCAGCACCGTCACCCCCAAACCCTCTTTTAGGGCAGCGGTAATGCCGCCGATATCGGCGTTGGTGTAACTGATGCGCCAGGGCTGGTTAGCCGCTTGTAATCGCTCCAGGGCACGACGACGATAAATACAACCGTTTGGGGCTACTACCAGGGCAACCTTATCGTCGTTGGGGCGGTATTGCGGGTTGGCAACCCATACCAATTCGTCCTGTAATACGGTTTCCGGCTGGTTAGGGTGGGGCATATCATCCAGCGCCAGAATCAAATCAAACTGGCGGCGGCGCTCTTTATCCAGCAAAGACTTACTCAAATCACAGGTGACTTCTAATGTCACATCCGGATAAGCCTTATTAAAGTCACCGATAATGCTCGGCAACAGGCTGGTGGCAAATTCGCTGGGCAGGCCAAGGCGCAACTGACCACTTAACTGGGTTTGTTCAAACTGGCGGAAAATATCATCGTTAATGGCCAGCATCTGTAACGCTTGCTGGTAGAGCTGCATACCTTCGCTATTGACCTGCTGGCGCTGACCCTGGCGGCTGAACAGTTTGCGCCCGAGCTGTTCTTCCAGGCGTTTGATCTGCAGGCTGATGGCGGGCTGCGAGCGGCCAAGAAAATCCCCGGCCTTGGCATAACCGCCCATTTCCACCACAGTGACAAAAGCACGTAAATTATCCAGGGACAGTTGTTTCATGGTCGTCGCGTTAGGTGTTAGGTGCCAGGCGAGAGGTGTAAAGTGCCTTGCACTAATGTGGGTGAATCGGAGATGGCGGCGATAAATAAGGCAAAAGGCGTATCTAGATTGCCTTTTGATTATTGACCCTTATGGTTTCCTCACTCCTCACTCCTCACTCCTCACTCCGTTGGCATCAGTATCTTTAATGATGTGTGGATAATACATAACAAAAGTTAATCATTCCATTTAGATTTCCAATTTGTTGCCCTATGGCGAAGCTCCTATAATCAGGCCACATTTTTTGAACCTCACAAGAGTGCCAAAGCCATGACCAACAAGACTGTGCTGCACCCCAAACATCTTGAAGCCGGTGCCAAAATGGTGGATTTCCACGGTTGGGAAATGCCCATCAACTACGGCTCACAGATTGAAGAGCACCATGCTGTGCGTAACGATGCGGGTATGTTTGACGTATCGCACATGACCATTGTTGATATTAAAGGCGCTCAGGCCAAAGCTTACCTGCGTTACCTGCTGGCTAACGACGTGGACAAACTCAAAGACAAAGGCAAGGCACTGTACAGCGGTATGCTGAATGAAGCGGGCGGCGTGGTCGACGACCTGATCGTGTACTTCTTCGCAGATGACGATTATCGCCTGGTAGTGAACTCGGCCACCCGTGAGAAAGACATTAACTGGTTGAACAAGGTTGCCGAAGGCTTTGACATCCAGATTATCGAACAGCCCAATCTGGCCATGATCGCCATCCAAGGCCCGAATGCCAAAGCCAAAACCGCCGAGCTATTCAGCGACGAGCAAAAAGCCGCCGTTGAAGGTATGAAGCCGTTCTTTGGCGTGCAAAGCGGTGAGCTGTTTATTGCCACCACTGGCTATACCGGTGAAGCCGGTTACGAAGTGATGGTGCCGGCCGAGCAAGCCTGTGATTTCTGGCAAAAGCTGCTGGACCTGGGCATTCAGCCTTGTGGTCTGGGCGCGCGCGACACTTTGCGTTTGGAAGCAGGCATGAACTTGTACGGCCAGGATATGGACGAAACCATTTCCCCGCTGGCGGCCAACATGGGCTGGACCATCAGTTGGTTGCCTGAAGAGCGTGATTTTATGGGCCGTAAGGCACTGGAAGAATACAACCGCAACGGTAAAGACAAGCTGGTTGGCCTGGTGATGGAAGAGAAAGGCGTACTGCGCGCCGGTCTGACCGTCAAGGTAGAAGGCGGTGAAGGGGTGATTACCTCCGGCACCTTCTCGCCAACCCTGGGTTACAGCATCGCTATGGCTCGCGTGCCTTCCAGCGTAAGGGATACAGCCGAAGTGGAAATGCGTAAAAAGTGGGTTACAGTAAGAGTGGTTAAACCCAGCTTTGTCCGTAACGGTAAAAAAGTAGAACACTAAGTATTAGAGGAAATACAATGAGCAACATCCCTGCCGAACTGCGTTATGCCGCTTCTCATGAGTGGGTGCGCCCCGAAGGTAACGGTGTTTACACCGTAGGTATTAGCGAACACGCCCAGGAACTATTGGGTGATATGGTGTTTGTTGAACTGCCTGAAGTAGGCAGCAATGTCAGCGCCGGTGACGACGTGGCCGTGGCCGAGTCGGTAAAAGCCGCCTCTGACGTATATGCGCCTATCAGCGGTGAGATCCTGGCAGTAAACGAAGAGCTGGAAGACTCTCCTGAGCTGGTTAACTCTGACCCATACGGTGACGGCTGGATGTTCCGCATCAAAGCCGACGACGAGAGCGAGCTGGCTGAGCTGCTGGACGCCGAAGGCTACGAAAACAGCATCGACGAAGAGTAACAAATATTGAAAGGCCGCGCCGACCAGGTGCCGGCCTTTTTTCGTTAAGCACCCTGGGTTTTCCCAGGGTTTGCTTTTGCAACTTCCCTAACCGAGATACCAAGCATTATGTCTGACACCAACCTCTCCCTGTCGCAACTTGAACAGAAGCAGGATTTTGTCCGTCGCCATATCGGCCCAGGCCAGGCAGAAACCGCTGCCATGCTGGACGTGGTAGGCGCTACCAGTCTGGATGACCTGATTGAGCAAACGGTACCTGCGGCCATTCGCTTACCTAAGCCATTGAACCTGGGTGAGAGTCAGACAGAAACCGAAGCCCTGGCCGCACTGAAAGCCGTGGCAAGTAAAAACAAGATTTTCCGCAGCCACATTGGTATGGGCTATCACGACACCCTGACCCCCAATGTGATTTTGCGTAACGTGATGGAAAACCCAGGTTGGTACACGGCGTATACCCCTTACCAGCCCGAGATTGCCCAGGGCCGCCTGCAGGCGCTGCTTAACTTCCAGCAAATGACCCTGGATCTGACCGGTTTGCAACTGGCTTCTGCCTCACTATTAGATGAAGGCACTGCCGCCGCCGAAGCCATGGCCCTGGCTAAGCGTGTTTCCAAGAACAAAAAAGCCAACCTGTTCTTTATTGCCGACGATGTGCATCCGCAAACCATCGACGTGGTAAAAACCCGCGCCGAGATGTTTGGTTTTGACATTATTGTCGGCCCGGCGGCAGACGCCCCTAACCACGATGTATTTGGTGCGCTGCTGCAATACCCAGGTACCACGGGTGCCATCAGCGATCTGGAATCTCTGATTGCCACTTTGCAAGGCAACAAGGCCATAGTGTCTGTAGCGGCCGATATTATGAGCCTGGTGCTGCTGAAATCCCCTGGCGAAATGGGCGCCGATGCGGTTCTGGGCAGTGCCCAGCGTTTTGGCGTACCTATGGGTTACGGTGGCCCGCACGCGGCCTTCTTCGCCACGCGCGATGAGCATAAGCGTTCACTGCCTGGCCGTATTATCGGTGTGTCGCAGGATACCCGTGGCAAACCTGCCCTGCGTATGGCGCTGCAAACCCGTGAACAGCATATCCGCCGTGAAAAGGCCAACTCCAACATCTGTACTGCGCAGGTGCTGCTGGCCAATATGGCGTCTTTCTACGCTGTGTATCACGGTCCAAAAGGCCTGAAAACCATTGCCAGCCGTATTCACCGTTTGGCCGATATCCTGGCCGCCGGTTTGCAAGCCAAAGGCCTGGAACTGGTCAACGACACCTGGTTCGACACCATCACGGTTAAAACCAGCAATAAAGACGAGATTGTGGCCCGTGCTATCGCCTCCGAGCGCAACCTGCGTACCGACTTAGACGGTGCGCTGGGTGTAAGCCTGGATGAAACTACCACTCGTGACGATATCAACAGCCTGTTCGACGCCTTCTTAGGCACAGGCCACGGCTTGGATATCGATGTACTGGATGCACAGATCACCGCCAGCGGCTCGGCTTCTATTCCGGCTAACCTGCTGCGTACCAGCGAGATTTTGACCCACGAAGTCTTCAATAAGTATCACAGCGAAACCGAAATGCTGCGTTACATCAAGTCGCTGGAAGATAAAGACCTGGCCCTGAACCACTCGATGATTTCACTGGGCAGCTGCACCATGAAGCTGAACGCCACGGCCGAGATGATCCCGGTTACCTGGCCTGAGTTCGGTAAACTGCACCCCTTTGCACCACTGGATCAGGCCCAGGGTTACCAGCAAATGATCAACGAGCTGGGTGACGCGCTGGTAGAAATTACCGGTTACGACAATATCTCCATGCAGCCTAACTCAGGTGCGCAGGGTGAATACGCCGGTTTGATTGCCATTCGTCGCTACCACGAAAGCCGCGACGAAGGTCACCGCAATATCTGTTTAATTCCAAGCTCTGCCCACGGTACTAACCCGGCGTCTGCGCAGATGATTGGTTACAAAGTGGTGGTGGTTGACTGTGACAAGAACGGTAACGTTGACCTGGCCGACCTGAAAGCCAAAGCCGCTGAAAGCGCCGACAACCTGGCTTGTATCATGGTGACGTACCCCTCTACCCACGGTGTATACGAAGAAACCATTCGCGAGATTTGCGATATCGTGCACCAGCACGGTGGCCAGGTATACCTGGACGGCGCCAATATGAACGCCCAGGTTGGCCTGACCAGCCCCGGCTTTATCGGTTCTGATGTATCGCACCTGAACCTGCACAAAACCTTCTGTATTCCACACGGCGGCGGCGGCCCCGGTATGGGCCCAATCGGTGTAAAATCGCACCTGGCGCCATTCCTGCCAAGCCACCCGGTAATGGAAATCAGCGGTACGCAGCCCACTAACGGTGCCGTATCTGCCGCACCTTGGGGCAGTGCGTCTATTCTGCCAATCAGCTATATGTACATTAAGATGATGGGCGGCGAAGGGCTGGCTAAAGCCACGGCTATGGCAATTCTGAACGCTAACTACGTAGCTAAGCGTTTGTCCGGCCATTATCCGGTACTGTACAAAGGCCGTAACGAGCGTGTTGCGCACGAATGTATTATCGATATGCGCCCGCTTAAGGAAGCCTCAGGCGTGACCGAAATGGACGTGGCCAAGCGCTTGAACGACTACGGCTTTCACGCCCCGACCATGAGCTTCCCGGTAGCCGGTACGCTGATGATCGAGCCTACTGAGTCCGAAGCCAAGGCCGAGCTGGATCGCTTCTGTGATGCCATGATCAGCATCCGTGAAGAAATAGCCAAGGTAGAAAGCGGTGAATGGAACGACACCGACAACCCGCTGCACAATGCCCCGCACACCCTGGCGGATATTTGTGACGACGAGTGGACCCGTGCCTACAGCCGCACCGAAGCGGCCTACCCGGTAGACGCCGTGCGCCGTAACAAGTTCTGGCCAAGCGTAAACCGTATCGACGACGTATTCGGTGACCGTAATCTGGTGTGTTCTTGCCCTGCTACTGATACTTATCGGTGAGTTGGCGGGTTACTGTCGATCTCGAATAAAGAATGCAACTATCGGAATTAAGTTTGCAACTCAAATAAAGTTTGCAACCGGTAGTCGGATTTTGAGGTCAGTAAAATAAAAAAGCGAACCAGAGATGGTTCGCTTTTTTGATATTTATTAATGTGGTTAATATTTAGGCTACCAGCCTTGAAAGCTGCGGGTCATTGCGAAACATGACACACCACCTTGCTACTGATGATAGTTCAGCGTTGGGTAAAGTCATATTTCTGATATTTACACAATGCGCTCTGACTTTTTCTCTGGCAACGGGATTACCACCATTATTGCATCTTGCTTTGTGCTTTAGGTATTCGTCTATTTCTGTTGACACATCCAGCCAAACTTTCCTTCTTGCTTCTGCAAGGTCATTATGCTCGTTAAGTTTGAGGCGCTTGATAGTTTCCTCTACTCTCATAGTTTCCCATTCAGTAGCGCCGGGTGACGGAACTGCTTTTCCTTCTTCATCAAAGGATATTAACGATACGTCATCAGCGTCGGCTGGGTCTAACAAATATGGTTCCTCTGACTCTTCATTTTGAGTTTGGAAGGAAGAAACTAAAGAACCTACTCTTAGAGGAAACCAGTTTCCTTTTTTACGATTACCCACATTTCCACAAAGGCGATAATTTGTGTAATCAAAAGCCAGCCACCAATAAGCATCTCTTTCTGTACCGTCTGTAGATTTCGACTTGGCTTTCGGGCGAAAGTGTTCAACGTCATAGTGAGAATAGAGGTCTCTAACTTCAGAGAACCAGCATTTCCCATAAGATAAAACTTTAAGCCATTCCTTGAGTCTGCCCCAATGAGTTGATCGGGCGTTAATATATTCGTTCCTAGTTTCGAAATCTCCAGCATTATGAAGTTCGGTAAGCCGTCTATTGTATAGACGAGATCGACTAAGCCACTCTTGCCATTGTTGTTCCGTCCAAGGAATCCAGCCAGGGAAATCAGGGGTTGCAGGAGTATTAACCGGAGTAAGGCCATTCATATTTATGTAGCGCATTACTCTTCCCCATTCAAAATGTCGTCAATGATACTATCGACAATTTCA
Organism: Bowmanella yangjiangensis; assembly: GCF_017255015.1. GTDB lineage: Bacteria > Pseudomonadota > Gammaproteobacteria > Enterobacterales > Alteromonadaceae > Bowmanella > Bowmanella yangjiangensis. The sequence continues at coordinate 283,766 of NZ_JAFKCS010000001.1, forward strand.
TCCTGCTCTTTTATTTCATCCGCAGTAAGGGATGGTTTATTGAATTTGCGATGTTGTGCCATCTTCCTAACAAACATTGCATAAACAGGATCTTTGAATTCTGCCATTGAGAAACCTAAATCAGCGAGTTCTTGACTTAGTCTGGCCAGTTCGTCGTTTTCTTCAGAGGTTTTTTTTTCTTTGGCGAATAGCTCATTCCGGCGGTATAACCTTCGCTCTGTTTCGACATCTAGCGTTGAGGTTAAACCAAATAGCTCGCTTTTTAGTAAGCCTGTTACTCCCATTCCCTGAGGGTGTTCATCCGGTTGTTCAACAAGAGTTTTATCGCCATTATTTTTGATTATATGAACTTGCTCTTTCTTAAGTGAACCAACCATCATTGGATCGTGAGTGGTGATGAGAATCTGCGATTCACTTTGTGACTTAGAGTCTTTCTCAGTAGTTAGCACACCCTCGATGTCGTCGAAGTAACGAAGTTTCCAAATTGGATTTAAATGCGTATCTGGTTCATCAAGCAAAAATAAACATTGGTCTTCTCGGGTTATACGCATAAGGCCAAGAACTGTCAGCATCTGAAGTTCACCCTCCGACAGTTGTGTAAAGCTCACTTTTCCACCGTGTTCATCGCGTTTCTTTACGGTAATCCTTACTTCATCAATCAAATCGCCAATGTAAGCACCTTCTGCATAGCGGAAAAAGCTATCTGGGCTGCCAACCAACTCACCTAGTTCCTTTAGTTTGTGTTTGTCAGGTACAAATAAATAAAGTTGTTTTTGCTTTTCTGTACGACCACGAAAATCAATTTGCTTAGTTGCTTCTTGTTCAATTGGTGCCCATGAAACTTGCCAGAGTTTATCAAGGAATTCACTGACCACATTACCTCGGGCATACCAGAAGCGAGGGTCGCCTTCATTGAGTTCATTTTCATCGAACTTCCCATTTCGGCGTTTTTCACGCAAACGGTGGGGCTCTTTAAGAACGAAAAGGGCTGACTCTAACGACTCAATATGTAAGTTATCCAAAACTTTTTTAAAAACAGGATCATCAGATAGCAGGCACGCCAATAAAACCAACTGGCTATGGCCGCCACGGCAGTAGAAAAGGCGACGAAGTCGATCATCACCAGCTTTCTTAAGTCTCGCTTCTCGACGACGTTTGGCTTCTTCAATTGCGCGAATATCAGCATCGGAGGCGGTGAAGTTTTCTAGCAGTTCTTCAGATAAAACTTCGTCGGTGGTGATTTCCTGACGTTTGTTAAATCGGCGCTGGTGTTCCTGAAATAACTGTTCGATGCGCTCATTCCTGCCTGAGTAATAGGCAAATATGTGTGTTGGTAAAAGTCGTGAACCGCGACGCTTATCCTGCGGGACTTTGTCCGGAGGGTCATTTTTAATCAGATATTCTTGGCTAACACGATCACCATCTACCCAAACGTAAGGGCGCTTCTGTTTGGCAGTATCTGCCTGAATACGCACTATGTGACCACGAATTTCGTACTCGAATGTGTAATCAAATGCCGCCTCACGGTCGAGATCTATGTCACGAAAGAGCGTAATTAACGCTTCAATTAAATTAGATTTACCTGTGCCGTTCTGTCCTATTAACGCATGGCTTCGAATACGCTTAGACTCCTCAGATTTGCCGGTACTTGAACTATGTGATAATTCAATGGCAAAGCTCATCTCTACATCTCGTAAGTTGCGAAAATGAGGAATGGCTAAATAACGTAACTGCATAATAAATCCTTTTATTCTTCTATTTTTTCTAGCATTTCAGCCTTTTCTGGTTCAAGTATCCAGCCATGGGCAACTTCGACTTTTAATTGCGCGTAAAAGGCATCAATTTCGCCACCAAAACGCTGCCATAAATCTTTCGCACTCATCTCACCACTATGGCGGGCCAGAATAGTGGCTAGTGGGGCTTGGGATTTGATACCAGGCGGCGTGCCTAAACGTACAGGCGCCACCAGTTCAGTTTTTGGAGCTTTCATAGGTTCCTCTTCTTGTTCGGTAGCGATGCCGGTGAGGGTGGCGACGGATGCCGTTGCCAAATGTTCTGAAACAACCAAAGTGCGATGCAATTTGCTTTCTAAGGTATCGCAAAACTTCATTAACTCAGCGACTCGCGCAACTATTCTTTTTTGCTCGGCAATTGGTGGCAGTGGGATTTCGAATTGCTCAAGTACTTTTTTGCTCAGCCCTTCGCGGGCCATTCCGACTTGCCGTCCCCAAATCATGGCCTGGGTATAAGGTGACAAAATACAAAGGTGAATGTACTCACGTATTTCTACATCAGTTAAACGAATAATCGTTACATGCTGACTGACATTGGCTTCACCGAAATCTGCCGGCACTAACGCACATCTGCCTAACGATGCTCCCGTAATGTTTAATAAAACATCATTGGCGGCAACCGCAGTTCCCGACATGCGTTCATGGACCTCAGCAGGAATGTAGGCTACATCGTCCAAACGCAATCCATTATTCCAGATGTTTTGAGAGCGCAAGAATGGAATGCCTTTATTAACATATACTTTTCGACCACCTCTTGGTGTGCTGCCTGAACCAATCTTGTTCGCTATTTCCCCTAATCGAACAAACGCCCACCCTTTTGGAAGGGGGAATGGATATTCCTCTTCTGGAACATTGCTGAAAGCAGTTTGCTTCGGAATTAGCTTTTGCTTTACAAGATGGGCTTTAGTCGTTTTGACTTGCTCCAACCAGGTATCCAGAGGTGTGTCTACATTTGATCGCTCAACTAATAGTCCGTGAACGGCTAAATCTAAAATGAGAGCGCGCAGTTGGGCCACATCCTCTGGTGTGGAAAACAGTTGGCCGAAGTTAGTTTGCAGGCGTTGCCAGCTTTCTTTCAGTTCTTGTGAGCTTTGGCTGGCAGCGACGGCTTGCAAAATAGATTGACGTAAGTTGTTTTGCAAAGTGCGACGTTTTTGTTGCTGCACTTCTAGCTGGTCGCATAAAGCCATCAGTTCATCAACTTTGGCGACAATGCGGGATTGTTCTTCGGTTGGGGGAAATGGCATTGCGCATAATGCAAAGTAATCCGTCGGTAAACGCTTTTGTCCAGCGGTGCCTGTCATGCTGGCTTCGCCTTTTGCACGGAATAATGGCGAGCGAATAAAAAGATAAATATAGGCTGGATTAACGTCTTCGCTTATGGGGCGGAAAACATGAAATTCTGTAGAGCCTGAGCCGATATTGTGTTCAAGCCCACGTACTACGGCCGACTTTCCGTTTTCAAAACACGGGGTGATTTTAGCCAATAACACATCGCCATTTGCGAAATGTGTGTAACCTTTTTTGATTTCTGACCACGGCCTAACATCGCCAGCTATAGCGATTGAGTGTAATTCGGAAACTGCTGCCATTGGCACAAAAGTGGCCATAATCACTGATTCCGAATCTTCTTCAACTTGATTTCGTGGGTTGATTTCCCCCAGATCGAGCAAGCGACTCCAGCGCCAGCTGGGCGGTAGATCAATTAACGGCGGTACCAATTGTGTTGATTCCAACTTTGGCGAACGCTTAAACTTTTTCTCTGCTATTAACTGTTTACGAATACGAGCTACATTTGTGAGCACGCTGTCTGCGCCACCATCTTCTTCTCTCTGTTGCGTGAGCTTTCCTGTAACGGCGAATTGATAAACCAATTCCCGCAATCGAGCTATGCCCCCCGGCGCATTGGCAATATGGCCAAACTCGGCCAAAAATTGATTCGCGTCCATTACGCTTCCTTATCGCTAAAGTGGTGAGAAAGCGCGGCGGCCAGTTCGCTTTTTAGTTGGTTTTCGGTTTCTTCAATTTCACCTAACAACTTTTTGAATTTAATCAGCAGTTCGTCTGGGTCGTGGCTTTCTTCTTCCGGTGCATTGGGGTTTTTTAAATCCAAGTTATAAATCGGCCAGTAAAGGCGATCGCCAGCGGCTTGTGCATCACGGGCTTTTAAACGCAGTCCTTCACTTTCTGTTTTTAAAACTTCGATGTCATCTTCTACGCTTTGGCGCTGACTTTTGTCGGTGACGCCTTTAATAGAATCACGCAAATCACGGATGCGATTATCCAGAACGCTTGCTTGATTATTTAAGCTTTCGGCATTCGCCCAGTGAGGCGCAGCGGCGGCTTCGGCTTGTTCTCGTTTGCTTTTGAAATCAACTTTCCAGGCGAATTCGTTTTCTTCACGGCTAGCAAAGTCATCACTTTCGTCGCCCCACCAATCCTGCTCAGGTTTAAATTCTTCCAAGCGGATAGGTTTGGTTTTGCTGTAGCTTTTGTAGCCCTGTGGGTAAGGGTGTTCGTAAAACCAGATGGAATCGGTGTGGAAATATTCGCTGCCGTCGTCTACCCGCGTGCCTTTGGTAAAAAATAACAGGTTGGTTTTAATGGTTGTGTAAGGGGCGAACACGCCTTTGGGCAGACGAATGATAGTGTGTAGTTTACATTCTTGCAGCAGTAGCTTTTTAAGGGTGCCTTTAATGCCATCGCCAAATAAAAAGCCATCGGGTAGCACCACAGCGGCGCGGCCATTCTCATTTAATAGCTTTTTAATGATCAACGCCATAAACATATCGGCGGTTTCACGGGTTTTTAAATCGGCCGGGTAATCGCTACCTACACCATCGTCTTCATAGCCACCAAAAGGAGGGTTGGTAATGATGCAATCGACCTTTTGGTTTGCGCTCCATTCGTTCCAGCCGATACCAAGCGTGTTTTTGTGTTCGATCTGACTGGGTATATCTATGCCATGCAGCAGCATATTTGTGGTGCACAGTAGGTGCGGCAGTTGTTTTTTCTCGATGCCGCGAATGAGGTCTTCAATAGCGCGCTTGTCTTCGGCGCTGGATTTGGTGGTTATTTGGTTGCGCAGGTGATCAATCGCTGCGGTTAAGAAGCCACCAGTACCGCAGGCTGGATCCATCACGCTTTCGCGTTTATCGAGGCGTGGATTGACACGATCTGCCATAAAGGCGGTGATGGCGCGCGGGGTGTAAAATTCACCGGCGTTACCCGCACCGCGCAGATCGTTAAGCAGTTGTTCATATACATCGCCGATATTGGCACGGGTTTTAAAATCATGAAAATTAATGGCTTCTTCGAGCTTTTCGATTACCGCCAATAATTGGGTGCCAGATTTCATGTAGTTGTTGGCGTCTTCAAAGACACTTCGAATCACTTTGTGGAGGGCAACCGAAGTTGCATTATCTTTTTCTGCATCGAACACAGGTATTTCCAGTTCTTTTAATGCAGGGAACAGTTGGTTGTTCACAAAGCCAATGATGTCGCTAGCGGCTTTTTGTGGGGCTTTTTTACCATCTACACCTGGAACATAAGCTGCCCAGTTGCGCCAGCGGAGCGCCTCTGGTAAAGGCGATTTATAGCTTGTGTCATCGTCTTCCCATTCTTCTTCGCGTTGATCGAATACTTTTAAAAACAGCATCCAAGTTAATTGGCCGAGCCGCTGTGCATCGCCATCAACACCATCGTCTTTGCGCATGATGTCTTGAATACTTTTAATAGTGCTACTTAAGTTCATTTATTTTCTAATCTCAATCTTTACATGATGACTATGCAGTTAAATCATCTTTATATAATTCGGTTTCTAATTCTTTAATAGCGTTTTGGTATTGGTCTACACCGCCAAAAATACCTCTTCGAATCTGAGTTTTACTACCTAACTGATCAAAAGGAGGTAGCTCTAATACTTTAGGGCTTTCAATATCTTGAACGCCATGTTCAGCAAACTTTTCAACTAACGCTTCAAGTACAGCCTTGGCTTGTTCGCCATATTTCCCGAATACATCACGTTTTTTAACGTTATTTGCTCGTTCTTTGCGAGTTAAAGGCTTCTGGTTAAAAGCTACGTGTGCTATTAAGTCAAATACATCTAGCTCTTCACCGTTAGGAATAGCTTGTTGAAGTAATTCTAACTTGATACCTTGCTCTGCCAATTCATCGATTATGGCTTGTTTTTTATCGCTTTCGTTCCAGCGTTTTAAAAAAACATTAAGCGTACCAAAACTCTCTTTTAATGACTGTTCAATTTGGTCTTTTAACAAGACTCTATAATCTTCAGTGATGAGTTTACCATCCGCGTCAAGATACTGAGAGCGCTCTGCGGCTAGGTCCACATCCACATCATCTAAATAAAATTTCTTTTTAGGTTCACGGACTTCTGAAGTATCCTCTGGCTGTAGCGGCAAAGTATCAACTAGCAGCGTTGAATCATCAGGCGCAATACCTTCTTCAGTTTCTTCTGGCGGAACTACTGGATCATCTTCATCGGGTTCATAAATAATGACGGGCTCGCCATCAAAGTCAGGATCTGAAAATAGGCGAGTAGCACCCTTGAAGTCCATAATGGTGAAGTAGAGTTTGTTATAGTCTTCTCTTAATCGAGTTCCTCTGCCGATGATCTGCTTGAACTCAGTCATTGAGTTTATGTTTTGGTCTAGAACAATCAGTTTACAGGTTTTAGCATCAACACCAGTTGTTAGTAACTTTGAGGTAGTTGCTATCACTGGGAAAGGTTCGTCGTTATCAATGAAGTATGACAATTGAGCCTTGCCTTCGTTATCGTCGCCAGTAATTCTCATAACGTAGCGGCGATTATTTGCAGCGGCAGGTATAAGTTTGACCAACTCTTGGCGCATTCTTTCAGCGTGATCTTGTTCGTCACAAAACACGATAGTTTTTGCCATTGGATCGGTGTTTTCTAAGTATTCCCATACTTTTTTCGCGACGAATCGCGTGCGCTTTTCTAGAATCAGATTTCGGTCGAAGTCTTTAGTATTGTATTGGCGTTGCTCCACTTCTTGGCCGTATTTATCCGTCTTTCCCTTTTCTGGGGTGTAGCCTAGGGCATCAACGTTCGTTGCTATACGAACAACCTTATAAGGTGCTAGAAAGCCATCTTCTATCCCCTGTTTTAGCGAATAGGTGTAAATGGGCTCGCCGAAATACTTGATATTGAATTCAGGGTTTATAATTTCGCCATTAACAGGCTTTTTCTCTTTTGGTGTAGCCGTCAGGCCTATGTGCGTAGCGCTTTCGAAATATTTAAGAATGTCATGCCAAGCAGAGTCTTCTTTTGCACTGCCACGATGACATTCATCAATCACAACTAAATCGAAAAAGTCAGCAGGGAATTGACGATAAATCTGCTTCCATTCTTCTTTACCGGTAACAGCTTGGTAAAGAGCAAGGTATATTTCGTAATTCTTCTTTGCTTCTCGATTGGTAACTTTATGCATCACTTCGCCGAATGGGGCAAAGTCTTGTTGCATTGTCTGGTCAACCAAGATGTTGCGATCTGCCAAGAATAAGATTCGTTTCTTCGTTTTTGATTTCCATAGTCGCCAAATAATTTGAAACGCGGTATATGTTTTACCTGTTCCGGTCGCCATAACAAGAAGGATTCTATTTTGTCCTTTGGCAATCGCTTCTATTGTTCTGTTGATGGCAACACGCTGATAGTACCTAGGTTCTTTTCCACTCCCATCACTGTAATAGGGTTGAGAAACTATCGGTTCAGATGACTCTGTTGTTAAGCCTTTCCACTGTTGATAAATTGGCCATAACGACTGTAACGTTGGAAATTCGTCGAGACTTAACTCTCTTTCTACAGGTGATGTAAGTCCTGTTCTGTCATGAAAAAGAAATCCATCGCCATTGCTGCTTATAGCGAATGGAATATCTAGCATCTCCGCATAGCTAAGAGCTTGTTGCATTCCATGTCCAATGGATAGTGAATTCTTTTTAGCTTCAATTACGGCGATTGGAAGATTGGGCTTTGCATATAGGATGTAATCAGCTCTTTTTGGGCCACCTTTTTTTTCGGGGTTTTTAACGCGGGCCGCCAGTCGACCTTTAACCATCACGCGACCATCAGTAAGTTTTACTTCTTCTCGAAATTGATTTTGTTTCCAATCCGCTTTTTCAATTGCAGGTGTTATATATTTGGTACAAATATCTCTTTCTGATAGTGCTTTTTTATCCATGATGGCGCCTTAATCCTTTATCCCTCGAAGAAGTCTTCGTCTATTTTCTTCAGGTGTAATACCTGTTCGTCTCGGCTGCCGATGTTGTATCGCAGCATGAGCTTTGCTAATTCAGTGCCGTTGATTAGTACAATACGAGTACCTAAGTTTTGTGCAGTTTCGCTGGCTGATACGGTGAAATCTGAGGTGGTAATAAAAATACCTTTTTGCGCACGCTTAAGGTTGAGTGCGCCATAGAAGTCTCGGATGTCACCAGCACTAACATTGTTACCTTCAGCATAACGTTTGGCTTGAATATAAATTTGGTCAACGCCAAGTGGGTCTTGATCTATTACACCATCTACTCCATTGTCGCCGGTTTTACCTAGTGCATGGGCTGCGCCTTCACCTGTACCGCCATAACCCATGGCGACGAGTAGCTCAATTAATAGGTCTTCAAAAAAGGCTGGAGTGACTTTACGTGTTCTATCGAGAATATCTTGCGCTAGAGCATCGTTAATCTTTTTGTAAGCGGCTCTTAGTGCTTCATCAGGGGTGATGTCTTTCTCTGACTCTACGTCAACGCTAGTCGTATCAGATTCATTTGTCTTTTGCTTAAACGCGACAAATTCATCAAATTGCTTGAGATAGTCATTGTCTATTATAACGCTGGGATCTTGCAAAGCTGATATACCACGAGCGGTGATAACAAAATGAGCTCGTCGCGTGGTTTCAAGCAAGCCAGCTTTGGTTAGGTAAGTCCTAGCCCAACCAACACGGTTATCAAGAATAGATTGTCTGCCGCTTGGCAGTGTCTCTTCACGTTCAGCTTCAGATAGACAGAACTTATCAGCTAACTGATTTATCACATCGCGTAACCTAACTTCTTTGCCATCAGCTTGATGAGCTATTTCTAGAAAGGGGCGCATGAATTCTTGATAACTCGGGATCATATAACGTCCTTATTTATTCTTTTGGTTGAGGACTCTTTTGTTCTTCAATCCACTTTTCCAAATCTACGCGCTTAAATCGCCAACTTCCACCCACTTTAAAACCAGGTAATTTGCCTTCACTTGCAAGACGATATGCCGTCTTTTCATTTAGCTTTAAGTAGCTTGCGACCTCTTGAATGGTCAAAATATCATCGGCCATGCTGACCCCCAGTATGTGAACTATTGGATGTTATGAGAAAATTGAGGAGTTATCTATATCTATCAAGGGAACAGAGATCTTGAACCCATAGCTAATACTTTGTTCTGAACACTGAAAGCGCAGAACTTGTGGTCATCCTAGGGTTTTTTAGCATCACTCTTGTTGCAAGTAAGCCTGGATCTCAGCAAGCTCACGCTTATTCCCATGCCGCAGAATCTTAGAGATTTCCTGGTCATAACAGAGGTTTTCAGGGAGCGTTGGTACTGTCTGCCACATCTGGATTGATGTTTGAGTTCACAGGCTTGATGAATGTGAACATTTCGACTACGTTTTAGCCTCTACGACAGCAAAGGAATGCGACGTATGCAAAGCGAATACATTGCACATGATTTTAAAGCCAGCCCTCTCCAATTTTTGATAAAGCTGATGGACTTGAGTTTGTACGCCAGTGAATTGCAAGAATTGGATTCTTCACTCAACATTCTGACGGGGTTAGTGTCTTTTCGCAGTCTTGACCGCCTTAGAAAGTCCCAAATATTGTCACTCATTAATGCTATTCCTCCTGGTCGGCTGCTCGCGAAAATTCATCCAATGCCTGCGCAAATTATTGCCAATCCGTATTGGTACTGTTGGAGCCTTACTGACCAGGAGCTTCGGGAGTATTATGAGTACAATCGTGACTTTTCGAAATCCCTCGAAACCCTTGGTGTCAACTTTGGGTCAATAACAGCTATAGGTATTGCTGGCTTGCTTGTTGACCTATCTAAGTCTGGATTCGCGTCTATGACGGGCAATACAGTGCGAAATGTAAGCTCATATAATAAGCTAATGGACACAACGAGGAAGTTAGGGATATCAGGAGGAGTGGCCAGAAATATTGGTTTTGCAGGTGCGTTTGTCTCGGTGCTGCTTGGATGTTTACATGCTGGTGCACAAAGCGCCAGAGAAGATGCATTAAAGGAACTTTCAATTAGAGGGTTGGTTACGCTGAAGGATTTCTAATGTTTGAGTTGTCATTTGCCAATCTGTTGCATGGCGTTATTGGATTGCTCAGTCTGGGAAAGCTTGTACATCTTTCAATAAGCTATCGTCCAAGTTTCGGACCAAACAGATCCGTATATTTATCTTCGCTACCTTATAGTCTGTTGCAAGGTTTTCTTCTTGCAGTGTCCAGCATGATGCTTTTGAATGTGCTCTCGTTCTTTGTATCTATCAGTCTTTTTCTCACCCAGTTTTTACTATTTACTGTCTATTTCTATTCCTGCGCGCTGTTTAATAGCAAGGAAGTAAAGGATGACTAAGCCCACTATTGCTCTTCTTCTTGTCACAATAACGGCAAACCCTGATTTAGGGTTGCAAGGGCGACATATGGCGTTTCTGATGAGCTGTGCGGAATTTGCTCTTGATGTGAGTGAAGATGATAAGGAGCGGTTCAGAACACTGGGATTTGCAGTGAATGAACGGGTTAAAAACCATTGGCCTGACAATCAGGACTTTATTGATGGCATGCTCAGCGCTTATGAAGAATTTTCTGAACTGGAACCGATGTCGGCCAATATCAGAGACAATAAACAGTTGATGTCAATTAAGCTTACCCCTGATTTCTGCGTATTGCATGCTAGGGGCGCCGAAGCCTTTCTGGAAAATACTATGTCTGCTAAATCATCCAGCCGCATTCCAGCACTCGTTGTGGAGCCTATCGTTGTAGATGGTATTCGTTATGAGCAGGTAAAAAATGGCTTAATGGCGGGCTTTGAACAAATGGGCGGGTTGTTGGCGGCGTTTGAGCAAGATCAGCGGCTATGGGTGATAAAGGTCTACGAGAACCAGCGTGACCCCGCTCGGGAAGGGGATGTGCAGGATGTGTTTTTTAAAAGCATGACCCTGGAAGCGGATGGACTGCATCTGCGTATTGAGAACGAACGAGGCCGGGTATTTCGTGTTAACCGTGAAACCCGGCAAGTGACGGAGTTATAACTTTGTCCTAACTTGAGGTAGAAGAAATTACGGCGGCTCCTTGAGTTGTTAGTGCCTTCGCCCAGTGGCCCTAAAGCTCGGCCACAGGGCTGTCTTGGTCGGGTACGCGACGTTTGGCGGTAAGCAGCATATACACGCAGGTGGTGGCTAAGCAGGCTGTCAGATACCAGGGGATGCTGTTGCTTGAGGTGGTAACGTAAGCGGCTAACAGTGGCCCTATTACCGAGCCCAGGCTGTAGGCCAGCAGCATTAATTCGGTGGCTGATACAATTTTGTTTTGCGCTAACGTTTCACATACCAGAGTGATGGCAATGGGATACAGGGCGAAGCTTGCCGCTCCCAGTAACAGGTAACTCGCCACCAATAGCTCAACCTCGGCGGCGTAGATAACACCTATCAGGCTCAACACCCCTGCCAGGGAAAACAGCGCCATCAGTAAGCATTTATTCAAGCGCGGTGATAAGTAGCTCACCAGCGGTTGCACCACCATACCGCCCAGAATTACCGCCGCCATCAGCAAGCCGGTTTTGGGGGCGTAGTCGGACTGCATAATATACATGGGCAGCAAGCCGTAAATGGGCCCCAGCAACAACCCGGAAACCAGGCAGCCGACCAGCGCCGGGCGGCTAAGGTTTTTCAGCTCCTGCCACCGTAGTTTATGGGATTGTTGTTGCTTTGGCTGACCGCGTTTAATCAGCAGCGGCACCAACACCGCCATGCTGAGCAGCGCAATCACAAACAGATAAGGCATGGCGCCTTCCACCCCTAAGGGCTTTATCATCAATTGCCCCACTGCCGAGCCGCCGTACAGCGAGGTCATATACAGGCCTAATCGCTTGGCGCGCTGTTTGGCGGTGTCGGCCATTAATAGCCAGGACTCTACCACCACAAATACGCCTGCTACCGCAATGCCGGCAATAAAGCGGTCTATCAGCCACAGCCAGGCATAAGGCAAGAGAATTTGGGACACCACCGTAGTCAGCAGCAACAGCAAAAAGCCAATAAAGGCCAGACGATGGCCGGTCACCGCCACTACGCGCTGGATAAAAAACGCGCCACATAGCAGGCCCAGGTAAAACACGCTGGCAAGCCAGGGGGCAAGAGCAGGAGTGAGTTGGTTAGCCACTAACGATAGCGGCACTAGGCTCATTAAAAAGCCTGATGCCACAGCATAAAACGACAAGCCAAGCACAGGCACTAACGGGCTGTTGGGTCTGTTGGCCATCACTACATCGACCATCTTTATTTCCGGGAAAGCCAGCGCCATAAAAGAGACAAAGACGAGAGGTGGCACTGAGACAGGTATGAAATTGGCGGCGAATGTAGGGCAGGCTAGCCATTAAGTAAAGTGACATTTATTTATCCGATACCTGAATAATATTCAGGCAAAGGGCGTATTTAGCCACTTAGGCTGGCAAAGCCAGAGAAATCGGGCCCAGATTGCCATCCACATTGCAAGTTCGCCGGAAAACATGGGTTATCCTCCGCGCCTTGCGATGAAGAGGAAGTTTGCTGTGCCAGTGAGGTGTTAGCGCAATAAAAAACACACTTAACAGCCTGGGCTGATAAGTGTGCTTTTATGTGGTTAAACAAGCTTATTGGCGACACCAACAAGCTTGTAGTTGGTCGTTTTAGAAGGTGTAGTTAATACCCAGGTAGAAACGGCGGCCGTTGGTCCATTCGTTCACCACAATTTTATTTAAATGGTTTTCGTAATAGGGCTTCAGGTCGGCCACTGGAATACCGCTGGCTTCAGACAGCATCTCAAACGCGGCATCGCCGGTAATGGATGATTCAATAATTTGGTTGCCGTCATCATCTGTAGCGATAACACGGTTGCCGGTGGCGGCACCGTTTTCATCCACCTCATCAATCCACTTCATCTTATTGATAACCGGGTCATTGACGATCTGGGTGCTATCCAGGTAGTGAACCACGTTCTCATTGGTCAGGTTGGTAACCGCGAAACTGGCTATCAGGTTGTCCATGATTTTGTAGGTTGCTTTAAAGTCTAACTGTGAACGTGCATCGGTGTAGCGGATACCTTCGCTATTGCTCTGATTGGCAAATTCACTGCGATAGTTATAGGAAAGACGGGCCGAGAAGTCATCGTCTTCATAATAGATCGATGCATTTAAGGTGTCTTTCGACTGGCCAAACATAGGCTCTGTTTGGGTGGTGGTTTTAGCACTAAAACCGGTAACTTCGAAATATTCACGCTGTGAAGGGTCGCTTTGATGGGTTTCGATATCCGTCATATCGGCGATTTCATAGGCAAAGGTCGAAGTCGAGAATTTCTGATCCGGCACGTCGGTATAGGTGTAGTTAATCAGACCACCAAAGCCGTTACCTAAGTCATGCTGAAGCTGTACTTCTACCCCTTCGACTTTCTGCTCACCGGTATTGAAGTAGGAACTGACTACATAGTCACCAAAAATGGCATAACCGTTATTGTCGGTTCGGCCTTCTTCACCCAGATAATCGAGGTTCTGCACCCGAGATGTTGAACGCACCATGTTCTTAATATCTTTCTGGAAGGCAGTAACGGCAAAGATCGAGGACTCGGCAAAGTACCATTCCAGTCCCACTTCACTGTTTACTGAGGTGTAAGAGCCTAAGTTGGGGTTACCCACAGAGCCTCTGCGCTGCGAGTCCATGGCAAGACGTTCAGCATTACCTTCTGGTGTCAGATCTTGCTGACGGCCATCGGTGTAAAGTCTTTGTCTTTCGGTGACCAGATAGAAGGTACTTCTTAACTGGCTCAGGCTGGGGTGAGAGATGTTTTTCGACGCCGCGGCGCGCAAAATCAGATTGTCAGTTAAGTCATACGACAGGTTAAAGCTTGGCAAGTAGTCCTTGGTGGTGCTGGTTTGCACTAATGGTTCGTACTTGTTAAAGCCAGCCAGCTCCGCAATGTAGTCAGGGGCGCTGGGGTCTGTGGGGTGAGAAAGTAACTGACCATTTTCGTCTTTGGCCACTTCTCTGCCAATGGACTCACGCTCGGTATCTACCACCCGCACGCCAACGTTACCACGGAATTTCTCGCCACTGAAGTTGACCATGGCATAGTAAGCCAGCAATTCTTCGGTCACATCATAGAAGTCACCGGCAGACTCGGTCAGGCCAGAGCGGCAACCGAAGTAGTTGCTGGAGCCCGATGCAGCAATGGCGTCTTCACAGGCGCCTTTGTTTGGTGCGCCTTCAGAATGCAGCAGCAGGAAGTGATCATTGAGCAGGGTATTTCGCTTATCCTGGTCAATATCAAAATACTCGTCGGGAATATCGTGACCAGCTGTATCCAGGCCAGATACCGTGCCACCGACGAGTTGGTCAGCGAGGATTACCGGGAACTTACTGGTTTCGTTGGAATAGCCATGGAAAGTGGCATTCTCGGTATAATAGTGTTCCGTACGCTGGATATTACGATACTTGGCACCGAATTTTACGCTATCGATGTAAAAGTCATTATCCAGCTCCCAGGTGACATCGCCCTGGAAAAAGTCTTCGGTGTTTTCACGATAACGGGCGGTATTTCGCAGTCCACCTGTCAGCAGGTAGAACTCGTTGGTTGGGGCCAGTAAGAAGTTTTCAGCACGCTGTTGTGCGGCGGCCAATGCATCACCAGTTAACGAAGGATCAGCATGTAAGCCCCAATAAACCTTCTCGGTATCTGGGTCGTAACCGTAACCCAGGTTTACCCCTTCATAGGTGGGGATTTTCAGGGCAGCGATGTCACCAGAATAGGGCGTCTCAGAGTCTCCATAACGGGTGGCAAGGGTGGTGGCCCTGTCCAGTACCGTACTGTCCGCCGTTGTCCGTCCAGCCTGAAGCTTAACGGTAAAGGCGTCTTTGGCGTAATCCATAGTCAGGTGAACGCGGTCTTGTTCGGTCTCAGTACCGCTACGATCGTTGGAATCCCTGCGCACCATTTCACCCCAGCGGGTATCACCAGCATAATAGTTGTTGCCGTCCCATACCATCCCGGCGCCACGTACCAGGTTGACGCCGTCAATAGGGGCTGTCGCTGACAACACGATATCGCTGATGGGATCCATCACCAGACGCGGGTCGATACCTTCTACACTGTTGCTGTATAGCAACTGGCTGATGCGGAAGGTTTGCGCATACAAGTTATCGTTTTTGTTGTCGCGATCTGAACTGTTGCGGTTTAACTCAAGGTTGAAGCTTAACGAATCAGACGGTGCCCATTGCAAATTCACCGTGGTATCCAGGCGACTTTCATCGGTAGAAAACGCCGGAGAGTACAGCATATTACCTATATGCCTGGGGGCTGTTTGTCCTAAGCCGCCGCTCCTTCGATCTCCTAAGAATAAACCCCAAGTGGGATCGATATAAGTGGGATCCATCACTTCATCAAGTTGCCCCCAGTTATTAGTATGGTTATTCCATACCCCTGAACTGTTAGGGTCATTGGTTAGTGAATAAGCGCCATTGCCTGCTACGGCTTCAAGGTCGCCATAGGTATAGCCGTTTAACGCCATATGTCTGGTAACAATCAGGTTATGGCCATTCATATGCCTTAACTTGATATCGCTGCTGGCACAGTCTTCCGTAGGGCAGGCGATGGGGTTGGTTTGCTGGAAGCCGGTACCTGCACCCATACCACCGGATTCAAACCCCGAGCGAAAAGCATTGCGTTGCTGAAGGCTAACCGCAATGGAGGCACCAAACTTTTGGTCTTCAGAAACAAAGTTATAGGCTGTAGAAATCTGTGGAGAGGACTTCTCTGAAGAGTCATTGTATTCGCCCTCAATATTCAAGTAACCGTAACCGTCTCGTTGTTCTAATGGTTTTTTGGTATGCAGAACAACAGTGCCACCTATGCCGCCGGCATCTAAGTCAGCGCGGGCAGATTTATGCACTTCTATCTTTGCCACCCGCTCTGCTGGAATGTTAGAAAAATCAAAGGCATTACTTTCAGCCTGACCTGGCAGGTACGACGCTGATTTGGCCGATTGACCGTTAACCAGGGTATTGGTCAGTTCGGGCGAGGTACCACGAATGGAAATTTTAGCGCCTTCACCAAACTGACGTTCAATCTGTACACCGGGTATGCGCTGCAACGCCTCCGCCATATTTTTATCAGGGTTCTTGGCAATATCTTCGGTGTTGATTGAATCAACAACAGAGTTTGAAAAACGCTTGTTGTTTAAGTTCTCGCGCAGCGATGAGCGAATACCGGTGACCTGAATAATTTCAACGCCTTCCTTTTCGTTCTCTGCTGCGGTGCCTTGTGCGTCCTGAGCAGCGAAAGCAGCCATTGGCATACTCGCGCTCATCACTAATGCAGTGCTTACTGCTAAAGCGGTTTTGGATAGTTGAATAGCCTTCATACCATTTCCTTCAGTTTAGATGTCGCCACTGTTGTTATGTCCACTCACTGCGAACCTCAGTTGTCGCCTCGCAGGACCGCAAAACGCGGTACTGATGCTTTATGCATTGACCCTTCCGGTTGTATCTCACCGATTCAGATCTGCGCACCTCCTTCTACCGTTGCCGCCTTTTGCCGTGCCGCTTGCAGCCGCTAACTGCGCTAAGTACTGACTAACAAAGCAGAATTAGAGAGAAAACATCCAGAATAATCTATCACATGGTTAATGGATTGTGAAAAATAAATTATTACTGCGTGGGGAATAATTGTCCAATGTCTGTTTGGCATGGGGATCTTTGCTAGGCGTTAATGAGGCGTTTAGGGGCGACGCTCAGAGCACACATGCCTCTTTTTGTACACGCAGACTGAGCAACGCTGTCACTTGTTGGGTCTCTGCCTGAGCGTTGTTGTCTGGCTGGTTCTGGCCGCCTTGGCGGTGAGTGCCTCTTGTCGGCCTTTGAGTTTGGTCGGGCGTTTTGAACTGAGGTTGCAGAGTTACTTTTGAAATCAAAGTAATCTGGCGCTTTAAAAGCTCACGTCTGGCTTTTTGAAAGTACCACCTGATCGCGGCCGCGTACTTTGGCATCGTACAAGGCCTTATCTGCCCGCTCTATAAACGCAGTTGGGCTTTCATCGCCTAACTGGGCGACGCCAAAGCTTGACGTTAAGCGAATATTGTTGGTCCATTGGTGGTCACGAATTAGCCTGCGTAATGCCTGGGCCAGCTCATAGGCGTCTGATAACGAAGTATTGGGACAAACTAACAAAAACTCTTCTCCGCCCCATCGGGCCAAAAAGTCAGTGAAGCGGCAATTTTGACTAATGAGTTTTGAAAATTCCTTGAGAATCTCATCACCTACAGCGTGGCCATAGTTGTCATTAATAGACTTGAAGTGGTCGATATCAATGAACATGAGCGACAGTACCTCAAGTTCTTTAGTGAATATTTTTTCTATTCCAGCGCGATTCAGGGCACCTGTTAAGGGATCTCTCTCGGCCTGGTTTTTAAGCTCTTTGGTTTTGACGTTTAACAGTTGGTTGAGTTGCCTCAAATCCTCGGCTCTTTTTTCTGTTTCACTCAACTGCTTGTATGACAATCTGAGGCTATAAAACAAAAAGCAAGCTGCCGAGCTGACCCACAGCGATATGAGGAAGAGCAAAATCTGACTGTTGGTAAAGTACTTACCATTAAACTGAATGTACTCTACCTCAATCAGATACTCACCAGGTTGAATGTTGTTGCCTGTTGCCAGCTCTAACATCATGACATTATCAAATTCAGGCACCGCGTATTTTATCGGCAGTTTTTGTTCAACTATCCACCAAGTCGCAACTTGCAGGCTTTTTAGAGGAATATCATTCCCTTCTGGTGAACGCTGTGGCCAATACTCAATGCCCACATACTTCCACGTGCCCGGATCGTCCAAACGACCATATGCAGGGTTAAAGTTTCTCAGTTGAAAGCGGAGACTCTCGTGCCCCTTATTGAGATAGCGTGCTTTGACATGCACAGAAGAAAAAGTCGAAAGATCAATGCCTTCTCCCTTTTGAGAGCCAGGCGCTTGAAAGAAGCCAATCGAAATTTCACAGAAAGGCCAACTGTATTCAGAGGCAATGATATGGCAGGCTAGTAGCCACTTGCCGTCTTTTTCGATTACCCTGGCAACGGAGCTTCCGCCATTGCTCTGATCTGATATGGCGCTTACATATTTTGTATCGCCAGGGCGAAGTACTAAGGTTCTTTCCAGTAAGAAAAACTGCAGAAATATTGCAACAAAGGTAATAACTAACAGCAAAACTAACGTGATGCTGTAGAGCTTTCGATGCTCCATAACAACCTCAATCTTTAAATAATTTCACGTCCGTTTGTAACTGGTTAAATCACTTTAGCTTAACTGGGATACACAAGAATTTGCTGTGACATTAAAAATGACACTATTAAATCATGCTGTTAGTGGATGCTGCGGGAAGCGTGTTATTACATTTTCTGAGTCAAGGATTTGCCAATACTTCCAAGCAAAAACCACAATAAATGCCAATAGACAATGACCTCTGTACTGTCTTGTCAGGCTCAATATGCTTGAAAATAAAGCAAAAAGCTATGGTTACCGTGCGTTAGAATCGATGGTTCCGATTTATACTGGTTCTGCTTGCGCTAAAAGTACTGTAAGCACACTAGACTTATTAGGGGATCCACATTGGAGTCCCCTAATAGGTTATTGACGCCGGAACGTGTTTGGCTCAAGGTCGCTCCTCGCTAAGGAGCGCCTATCTGTTGGCTTTAAAGCTATTCACTGTGCTATCTAAGTGCTTGGCGATACCGTGTAAGTCTTTCACAGTCTCATTATTGGTGTTGGCTTGCCGTTGGGCTTCATGGGATAAGTCGGTAACCCGGTGAATATTGTGATTGATATCATTGATCACCGCGCTCTGTTCTTCCGTTGCCGCCGCGATCTGTAAGTTTGAATCAGTTACGCGTTTTAATTTGCTCGTTAAGGTTTCGAGTTGCTGCGTATTGGTATTCAGCATACCGACCATATTGCCGACTTCTGTTTCCGATGCTTCCATATTCCTTACCGCAGAGGCTGACGCCGATTTGAGCGCCAAGATCATCGCCTCAATTTCTTGGGTACTTTGTTGGGTTCTGCCCGCCAAATTGCGAACCTCATCCGCAACAACGGCAAATCCTCGCCCTTGCTCTCCAGCCCTGGCGGCTTCAATGGCTGCATTCAGTGCCAGCAAATTGGTTTGCTCAGCTATGCCTTGTATGGTTGTCAAAATACTATTGATTTTCTCTACCTGAGAACCTAGCTCTACTACTTCTTTTGCTGATTCAGCCATACGCGTATTGAGTTTCTCAGTATTGCTCATCATGATTTGGTAGTCGCTGTTCATCTGGCTGCTTTGTTCGCTGGCATCCTGAATTTCGGCACTTGCCGCCTGAATATTTTGCGCTATCTCTTTGGCTGAGGCTTGCAGTTGGTTAATGGCTGCGGCTACGCTGTTCATATTGTCATTTACATGATTAATGCTTTGCATGGACGAGGAAGTGCAGCGTGCCACTTCATCAGCATTGCCCGTAACTTCGGTACTGGCAGAGCGAATTTCGTTCATCACTGTTTCCAGATCTGCCATCATTTTGTTCAACGCCTGTGCGAGAACACCCAGCTCATTACTTACATCCGTGCTTATCCGATAATTTAGTGAGGTCTCAGGATCTGCCATGGTTGATATTTGACTAATCAAACCATCAACATTCGTCATGATTTTGCGCACCAGGAAGAAGCCGCAAGCAATCAAAAGTGTCATAAGTACTAAGATTACCGGTATGGCTTTTGACGACAGACTGTCTTTTGCCTGCAGGCCAAAGTTGGTAAAGGTTTCTTCCAGAACCGCTTCTGAGGTTTCAGAGACAGTATTCAGCTGTACATAGCTCGCAGATTGTTTAGCTTGCTCCCTGATCATCTTGCCCATATCGGTAAGCGCTGCCGCCACTATGATGATGGTGATAATCAAGGCAGGTAAAATGGCTACAAGAGTTAACTGAGTACGGATTGATAACTTCATAAATGGGCTTGTTCCTAAACAGGCAAAAGTATGACATTCACTACCGGAATGTATGGTTGTAACTTGTCCTACCACATAGGATAAGTCACTGTATGTTAAAGTTTTGTTGATAACAACCGCTTTGACAATGTGGTATCGACCTTCGGTGTCATGTTTACACCAAACCAATGCCAAAGTGCGGTTGAGTTGATGGGATTGCGCCAGGTGTACTTGTATTTTCAACAGCGTCCATACACGCCGCTGGCCTGTACTTTGAAGAGCGGGATCTGCTAAAGCAGTTTGGTAATACTTACCGCAAGTACAAACAGCAAATTGCCACTTTTATCCCAGGTATTTATTAGTTGTTGCTTATCTGACGTATGGCCCAGGTCATCGTCAGATAGCCCTTTAAGTTCTTTTGATTGATGCAGAGGTTTGTGTTCAAACCAGGTAACAAGGCATCAGGTCGCTGAATAGCCAAAACTGCAAGACGATATCTGCGATACCTTTCCTTTCTGTTACTCTGAAGGCAGTTTAATCTCTTACTGTTTTTGGCAAGTGACTGCCGGGAGCCCTTTATGCCCATCTCATGCATTGCAAAAGCGTTACTGGTTTGGGTGGCAATATTGCTGCTGGCCATTACCAACGGCATTTTTCGTGAAGCGGTGTTGTTAAGCCTGTTTATAAAAAGCGCGGCGTTTATGCTGAGCGGTTTACTGCTATGCCTGTGTATCTTTGTGGTCACGTACCTGACTTTACCCTGGCTGGGCCGAGGTTCCCCTCGTCGCTATTGGGCAGTGGGGATGTTCTGGCTGGTTTTAACCTTGTGCTTTGAGTTTGTGCTGGGCTATATCATTCAGGGACATAGCTGGCAGCAGTTGCTGGAACCTTACACATTTAAAGACGGTAATCTCTGGCCCATTGTCTTGCTGGTTACGCTGGCATCTCCCTATCTGGCGGCCAGAGCTAAAAAATGGCTTTAGTACCGCAGAGTTGCGTTTTTTATCAGTCTCTAAGCCATTTTATGGCGAATATCTTTGCCATACCTGAGTCTTGGCGACTAAGCTTGCCCCCATCGTGATTTTGATGCCAAGCACTGTGTTTAATTGTGCACCATAAATTGGTGGTGATAAGTGCTTGATATTCAGCGTGTAACAAGGATGCGTTGATGAAGAAACTGCCGGTCGTATTGCTGTTTTTACCTTTACTGTGCGCTGCTGACGCCAAGGTGATTGAGAATTACCGTTACTATAATGTGTCGGCAACGGAGAAAGGCCGCCTGCTAAGCGCGCTTAACAAGGCCTCGCCCATTCGTGAGGATGGCGAGATATTCCACGGTCATACCAAATATCATATCGGTTGGCGCTATTGGCGGGATAAGCGCGAAAAGCACTGTGCACTGACCAAGGTCGAGATTACCTTAAATCTGACCTACACCATGCCCAAGCTGGCATCCGTCAGCGAAGAGGTAAAACAGGTCTGGGATGCCTGGTATCCTAACCTTGCTCTGCATGAAGAGCGCCATGGCAAACTGGCCAAAGATACCGCTGCATTAATGGATCAAAAACTCAATGCCATAGGCCCACGGGACAACTGCCGGGTTTTGGAAAAAGACGTCAACAAGCAAGCAAATGCCCTGATGGCCGAGCTGAAGAAAGCCAACAAACACTATGATAACCAGACCAACCACGGCGAAACCGAAGGAGCCTGGCTACATTTACATCTTTAGTGTGTTGATTGGCGATGCCTAATTAGTTATCAGTCTGATGCGGGTTGTCTTCACGGCTTTGCGGCAGATGCTGCTGTAAGTAATCCAGCAGCAGACCAACACCGGGGGCGGTCCAGCGACTGGCCGGATACAGCCCCCATATGCCTTCACTATCGGGTCTGTATGGGGCCAATACTTCTACCAGTTGCCCTTGTTGAATCTTGTCCAGCACATATTCTTCGGGTAATTGAACAATGCCGAGGGCCTTTTCGGCGGCATATAACAGGGAAACGCCGCTATTACAGCGCAAGCTGCCATTCACTGTGATGTTGCGTTCCTGGCCGTTGTCCTTAAAACGCCAGTAGCCCAGCGAGCCTAGCAAACAATTATGGCGTTTTAGTTGGTTTAATGTGCTGGGCTGGCCATAAGTCTGGATATAAGCGGGTGAAGCACAAGTGTATACATTGCGGCTGGCCAGTTTACGAAAACGCAAGCGGCTGTCTTCCAGTCGCCCCAGGCGAATAGCCAGATCCAGGCCGCTATCGACAATATCCAGGCGGGCATTGGTCAGTTCCACTTCCAGACTGAGCTGTGGATAGTTCTCCTGAAAATCAATTAGCAGCGGCATCAGAATCCGCTCCCCGTAAGTGATAGGCGCGGTAAGACGAATCTTGCCCTTGGGCGTGCTTTGCAGCTCCTGCAAAGCTTGCTCAGCGTCCTCAAAACCGTCCATCAGTTGGCGGCACTGCTGATAGTAACGCTGGCCAGTTTCAGATACCCGCACCTTGCGCGTGGTGCGGTGCAGCAGTTGAACGCCCAGACGCTGTTCCAACTGATTGACCTGGCGGCTGACTTGGGCGGTGGATACTTGCAAACGTTGGGCGGCAGCGGTAAAGCTGCCGGTTTCCACTATGCAGACAAACTCGGCGATGCCATTCCAGACAGGGAGGTAGCTCATTGTTACATATGTGTAATAGTGATTTTATTGGGTGGATATTATCACTGTGTGGTGGCTAATGTAGGATCCTCTTCATATCATGTTATGAGGAATAAGCGATGAGTGCACAAAGCATACGTTGCCGCGCTGCGGTTGCCTGGGCCGCGGGTGAGCCCCTGAAAATTGAACAAGTGGACGTTGCCCCGCCTAAAGCTGGTGAGGTTCGAATTAAAGTGATTGCCTCTGGCGTCTGTCATACCGATGCGTTCACCCTGTCGGGTGAGGATCCCGAAGGAATTTTTCCGGCTATTTTGGGTCATGAAGGCGGCGGCATTGTGGAGTCTGTGGGAGAGGGAGTAACTAGCCTGAGTGTCGGCGACCATGTTATCCCGCTATACACACCCGAATGTGGTGAATGTAAATTCTGTTTGTCAGGCAAAACCAACCTGTGTCAGAAAATTCGCGCTACCCAGGGTAAAGGCCTGATGCCGGATGGTACCTCACGTTTTTCCATCAATGGTCAGCCTATTTTCCACTACATGGGCTGTTCTACTTTCTCTGAATATACCGTGTTACCTGAAATTGCCCTGGCCAAAATTAATCCTAAGGCCCCTCTGGAAGAAGTGTGTCTGCTGGGCTGTGGTGTCACCACCGGCATGGGCGCAGTGATGAACACGGCCAA
This sequence comes from Bowmanella yangjiangensis, assembly GCF_017255015.1. Taxonomy (GTDB): domain Bacteria; phylum Pseudomonadota; class Gammaproteobacteria; order Enterobacterales; family Alteromonadaceae; genus Bowmanella; species Bowmanella yangjiangensis. Next base: position 307,150 of record NZ_JAFKCS010000001.1, read on the forward strand.
AGTGCAGCCCGGTGATACCGTGGCAATTTTTGGTTTAGGTGGTATTGGACTTAGCGCTGTGATTGGCGCCAGTATGGCCAAGGCCGGTCGTATTCTGGCCATAGATATTAATGAGAGTAAGTTTGCCCTGGCGAAACAGCTTGGCGCCACCGACTGCATTAATCCCAAGGACTATGACAAGCCGATTCAGGATGTGATTGTTGAGCTGACAGACGGCGGTGTGGATTATTCCTTTGAATGCATCGGCAATGTGAACGTGATGCGGTCAGCCTTGGAATGTTGCCACAAGGGCTGGGGTGAGTCAGTGATTATTGGCGTAGCCGGTGCCGGACAGGAAATCTCCACCCGACCTTTCCAACTGGTAACCGGCCGGGTTTGGCGCGGCACCGCCTTTGGTGGGGTAAAAGGGCGCAGCGAACTGCCTGACTACGTGGAACGCTATCTGGCTGGGGAATTTAAATTAAATGACTTTATCACCCATACCATGGGGTTGGATGACATTAATCAGGCATTCGACTTGATGCACGAAGGCAAAAGCATTCGCTCGGTGATTCACTTTTAACTCATTGGTAAGTTGAAAAGCCCCTGCATGGGGGCTTTTTACTGAGGTTTAGGCTAGTGTTAACGCAGATACCCTTTACCAGTACTCCACTATGCGACTTACCTTATCTCCCTTAAATTCAAACAGTGTAAGACGCAATTCCTGGCCGTTTTTGCCCTGGTACAAGCGCTGCACGGCAGCGGCTTGCTTGCCCGGTAGCAGACTAACCAATTGATAGCTGTCCGGATCGTCATCCTGATAGCGCCCTTGTTTAAAGAAGCTGACCGAATTGTTGTAAAGGAGTTCTCTGGAATACCGCCCCCCATAGCCTTCGTGCTGGTAGATATAGTCATCCGTGTACAAGGCAAACAGGGCATCAATGGCCGCCAGGGAGGACAAGTTGCTGTAGGCAATACGCTGCGCATTTAGCACCTTGTGGGTCAGGTCGAGCACTTGTTGCTGTTCCGGGCTTAAGGCCGACTGGCTGGCCGGTTCGGCTTGGGCCGCGTGGCCTAAGCACAGTGTCAGTAGTAACAGAAAATAACGCATAGGTTGTCCTTTATTATCAATGGGGCTGTTGTGTTTGGAGCCGTCTGTTTCTAATCCAGGTAGCGGCGCATATGCTGGATCAAGCCGTTCTTATTGAATTCCAGCACTAAGATGGTGCGGCCTTGAAAGTGTTTAAGCTGCTCATGCTTATAGTATGTGGACGTTTCCCTGACGACGGCTACGGCGGTATGGGTGCCAAGCACCGTACTTTCCAGCTCTTCGCTGAGCGACACCATAGCGTTGGCTTTTTCGGGAATACCCTTTCTTAAATGGGCCTTACCGGTAAAGGAGCGATTGAAAGAAACATGAGTATCTATAAGATCCTCGGCGAAAAAGCCTAAAAAATGCTCGATATCCTCCTGTGTGGCATGCCGTTGCCTGGCCTTTTCTGAGGCTGATATCAAGGCCTGAACTTGCTCTGTGGTTGGTGTGGCTTGTGCGCTAACAGCACAGCAGGTCAGAATCAGTAACATCCAGCTAAAGCATTTGTGCATATTCTGCTCTCCGTTTGTTGTTCGGGGCGCACTAACCGCCACTATGGCCCATCAACGGCCATGCCCAGTTGCTGGGCCATTTGCTGATAATTAGCCAGTAAAGGATCGTTGTTGCTCTTCGCCAGGGAAATGGCTTTAGTCAGCAGACGCCTAGCCTGGTCCACTTGCCCGGTGGTCTGGTAAGTAGTTGCCAATGCTGCCAGTGCTTTGGCTGATTTAGGCTGCAATTGCACCCAGCGCTGACCCAGTGCCAGGGCTTCTTCGTATCGCTCGGCTTGGCGCAGCATCATGGCAGCGGCACGCAGACTATCGCTGTTACGTGGAATATCGGCATTGGGCCACACTTCGAACCCGACCAGTTTGCTCAGATAGGCGTAGTAATTGTCTATTTGCTCGAGCATGGGGCCTGCCTCGGCATTGGCACGAAACGCATTAAAGTTAAGGCCGATATCAAAATCCTGACGGGGAAAAACCAGATCCAGTGCAGAAAGTAACGCTTGTGCAGCCATAGGGTAGTGGCCGAAATTATCAACTTGCTCGGCGCGTACCTGGTAATGAGGAAATTGCGCTAGCCTGGCCGTAAGTGTTTTTAAGGTGTCGGGTTGGGTTGGCGCTTCTGATGCGTCTGTGGTGGCAGAAGCGACATACAAATAACCTTTATGCTCTGGCCGTTTGGCCAGTTGCTCAATCAGGCTGTCGATCAGACTGCTTTTGGGGTCATAGCCCATGCCAATAACACTGGCCGCAGCAAACAGAAAGTGGCCGTCAAATAAATCCGGATTCCTGACTAAGCTATCCGCAGCAAAGGCTGCCGTGGGTGACATACCAATCAGCAGACGGAAATTATTGCTGCGTACCTGCTTGTCTACCCGTGGCAACAATTCTTGTTCCAGATAGCCGTGGAACTGCTCGGCATCCTCTCCCCAAAATGTTTTGTCCTCGGGCGCGCCAGGTAAGCCGCTTTGACTTTTGTATAGCTGTGGCGAGATTGCTACGCCGTCATCGGTATGCACGGCGACCACAATGGATTTGGGCATGGAGGCAGTGGTGCCAAGATGACGGGTGACACCTACGACCATGTCTGCCAGGGTCCAGGCGTCCAGGGTATAAATAACCGGATAGCGGATAAAATCCGCATCCAGATGATAGTCTTTGGGCAAGTAAATATCGGCGCGCATGGTGCGCTTCAGATGACTGGACTCGATAGTCAGGCTGATTTTGTCTTGAGGTGTGACGTCGGCGTGCGTCCAACAAGAAAAAAATGCCGCCCATAACAGGGCGAACAAAGGCGGGAACTTACACATTTTTCGTGATCCTTAATCGGGGTAATTGACCCTGTCCAAGCTAAAACAAGACCGAACAGCTGGCATGTGCATGCCTTGATTTATCCCTGATTTTTCGCTGATGGTCTTATTATTCAATAGGTTAGGTTTGTCACGATTTGTGTTTCCGGATATTAATCTGCGGCACTGATATGGTCTGTCTGTGTTACTATTCTTGCGTGCCGGACAACAACAATAACCCTATATGAGTAAACAATTCCGCCTGGGGCAGGCGCAAATTGATCTGACCCGCAATCAGATTATCCTGGCCGGGGTAGTGCAAACCATGCAGCCCAAAGCGATGGCGGTATTGGCCGAATTGGTTAGGGCGCAGGGGCGAGTGGTGTCTATGGATGAGCTCCTGCAAAGGGTGTGGCCAGATACTATTGTTACCCCCAATACCTTGCAGCGCTGTATTGCCCAGCTTCGTAAGGCCCTTGGCGATGACAGCCGCGAGCAAAATATCATTAAAACCCACGCCAAGCAGGGCTATAGCCTGGAAATGGCTGCGGAGTTTGCCGTGCCCATGCCACCCGCAAGCCTTGCAGTTAAACGCAGTGGATTATCTATCCCTTACCTGGTGGTTGCCGGGTTAGTGCTGCTTACCTTGATGGTGGCCGGTTTTTATCTGAAGCACGAGGGCCAGCATAGTTATGGCCACATGCATTATCTGACCACGACAACAGGCAAGGAGAGTTTTGCCAGCTATTCGCCGGATGGCCGTTTTGTGGTGTTTCATCGTTTTGAAGGGCAGTGCGAAAACCATCTTTGGAGTAAGGACTTGCACAGCCAGCAGGAAACACGCTTGACCAAAGAGGCGGGCTATTTTCAGCAGCATAGCTTTGCACCAGGGGGCGATAGGCTGGCATTTGTCGGCAAAAGCTTGTGCGGCAAAGCTGATGTACCGGAATGCTGGGAGCTGAAAACCCTGGATGTGGCAGCAGCCCTAACGACTGCCCAGGACGCGCAAACCCGTATGAGCTGCGATGAGGGCAGATTATATGGGCCACAATGGATGAATAACGGCAATATCGCCCTGCTTAAGAAGCCGCATCAGGGGCAATGGCAGCTTATCAGCTACCATGTACGAGACAACCTTGAGCAAGAGTTGTTTGCTCCTGAAGGGCTGCGACTTTACAACCTGGCATACTCTGCAGGGCTGGATAAACTAGCGCTGCTGGGTAAAACCCATGAGGGTAAGGACCAACTTACCTTGTTAAGCAGTGACGGCGAGGTAACCTCCAGCGCGGTGCTGCAATGGCCGATGGCTCTCTCTCAATTCGATTTGCTGGAGCTGAGCTTTCACCCCAGCCAGCCCAAACTACTGGTATATAACACCCACCATCAGTTTGAAGTGGACTTCAGTGGCCGGGTGACCCCAATTAGCCTGGCGACCGCCAAAGCAATCTATTCTCTGGTATACGCGCCACATCAGGACAAGCTGTTGGCAGCTTATGGTATGCAGGACTGGCATTTTTATCTGCATAGTTTGGACAGCGACGGTCAAACACCACGCTCTTTGCCGGAAAAATGGGAGTCTACCTTTGCCGATAAGGAAGCCCGTTTTCAGCCTCAGGGAGAATTAATCGCCTATGTATCCAATCGCTCTGGTCAGGAACAGGTCTGGTTGATGGATGGACAGCGTACCTGGCAATTGAGCCAGTTCACCCATGGCCCAATAGCCGGACTTAGCTGGTCACCATCTGGTCAGCAACTGCTGGTGAATCATATTGACCGTTTGCTGTTGCTAGATCTGCAGGGGCAACAGCAAGAACTGATTACGCCTTTCGCTGCTATCCAGTTGTTTCAGTGGACCGAGCAGGGCGAGATCCTGTTTTCCAGCCAACGTGAGTGGCAACAACAGATGATTGCCTGGCACCCCGAAACCAATCAGTGGCGCCAATGGCAAGTTGCACCCAGTTCCTGGGCTGCGCTGGATAGCCAAGGGCAGTTGTTAAGCCTGGATAACGGCGGCAAACTTTGGCTGCATCAGAATGGAGAGTCGCCAATATTGCTGCTTAGCGATATTAAAAAGCGTTTTGCCTGGCGCCGTGGTCAGTTGTTGGCCGTAGATAATCAGAATCGACTTATTCACTATGACACCGCACAGCAACAACTGTTGAGCCAGCACAGTCTGGCTACTCCAAGCCTTTATATCGACGACTATGACGGTCGGTCCGTGCTGGTGGCAGAGATCACTGATATGCAACAGGACATTGTGGAACTGAGCCGTTAATAATTTAGCGGGTAGCCCCGCTAGCGGCATGTTTTATTTTTTTATGAGCCTGAGGACCATAAGCCCCAAAGGTTAGGGTAGGACACAAACAGGTTGCACACAGTGCCGTCCTTTTTGGGGGGACTGAGTGAGTGCAGGAACCTGTTTGTGTAAATACTCGGTATCAGCTTAGTTTTGATGTTTCAGCCGGTACATTAGCAGGGCGGCGCGTTTTGCCTGCTTGGGCAACGAGTCCAGTTGGCCGGTTTCCTCGACGGTATGGCCGGCGGTACCGCTCATTCCCAGGCCGTCAATGGCCATATCCACAAAGGCCGCGGTAAAGGATACATCCGCTGCCCCGGCGTTTAGTGGGTTAACCGCCTCAACCTTACCCTGGCCGAGGTCTTCACTGGCCTGGCTGTACAGGCTGAGTAATTTGCGGTTGCCGTCACTGGGGCCCATTGGTGGATAGCCGTCGCCAAACTCAATATTCCCGCTGGTTTGCGGCAGGCTTCTGGCTACTATGGCACGCATTTTTTCCTGCACCCGTTGTAGCTGCTCCAAAGACACTGCTCGAATATCACCGGTAACAATGGCGCTTTCTGCCACCACATTGTTTTTACCAAAGGTGCTGCCGCTGTTGCTGATGGGATCATGATTAACTGTGGTGCCACCCATAATGCGGCCGGGGTTAAAGGTTAGCAGGTCTTCACTACGCAACTCTTCATAAAAGCTGTTCAGAATACGGGCTGCCTCATAAATGGCACCGGCGCCCACTCTGTCCTGAAAGATCTGTGAGGAATGGGACGGCACACCTTTGATTTCTAGGCTCCAGTCTACCGAGCCGCGTCTGGAAACATTGGCAGTTTTCGGGTTACCGTCGCCGTTTTCAAACCCCAGGGAAATATCCGCCCATGCAGCGGCGTCCACCAAGGCTTTTTTGGATAAAGACAGCGGCTTGCCGCTTAACTCTTCATCGCCGGTCATTATTACCATCACATTCATATCAGCCAGTTCACCGGCTTCGTGCAATGCCTTAAGGGCTTGCAGAATAATGATATTGCCGCCTTTCATATCGGCAATGCCGGGGCCCTTGGCGGTCTGCTCGTCGATACGCTCAAAGCGCTGAAATGGGCTGTCCGGTTCAAATACCGTATCCAGATGGCCAATCAACAAAAGCTTAGGCCCTTTGCCACCATGAATTTCTGCTATCAGATGCCCGGCACGGTTAAATGCTTCACCACTGTCAAAGCGAGCCTGCATGCCCAGCTTCTCAAATTCCGGGATCAGCACCTCGGCCACCTGCTTAACCCCGGCAAAGTTCATGGTGCCGCTATTGATATTCACCACCTGCTCAAGCAGGGCCAGAGCCTGCGGGTTACTTTGGTCAATGTGACTGACGAGTTTGCTTTCGCTGGTGGTTAAATCTGCCTGTGCGGCTTGGCTTAGCAGTGCGCTGAGGGTCAGGGCGATAAGGGAATATGGCTTCATTGTGCTTACTTGTGGCAAAGGAGTGTGGCTACTATGGCAAATTACGAAGGTTGGTGCGAGCACAGGTGAGTGGGAATTGGTGCCTGGCGCGGTTAAACCGCCAAAATTCGCGATACAAATTTTCTCACTATGGTGCGCCGGCAAGAAAACTTGAAAAGCGATTCCCGGCAGGCAGGCTTTTAACGTTATAATTGCGCTTTTGTAATTGACGGGGATAGATAATGAAAGTCTGTGGTATTGAATTAAAGAGCAACGAGGCGAATTTATGTCTGTTGTCATTAACCAACGGGCTGTTCCATATTCCCGATTGCCGGGCCCGCCGTTTGACCTTAAGTGATAATAGCGCCGAGGGCCTGCGCCAGTTCCAGAGTACCCTGGCCAAGCTGTTAGAGGATTACAAGATAGACAAGGTGATTATTCGCCAGCGCCCCATGAAAGGTAAGTTTGCCGGTGGCGCCATTGGTTTTAAGCTGGAAGCGGCCATTGAGCTGATTGACGGTGTAGAGACTATTGTGTACGGCAGTACCGAGATGAAAGAGTCACTCAAACATAATCCGGTATCGGTGGACTTTGCCGAAACCGGCCTGAAGCAATTCCAGGAAAGTGCCTTTACCACGGCTTACGCTTGGCTGATGCAAAACGCCTGATTTCTCTGGTGAGAGATGTTGCCGGAGCTATTATTCGCCGGCAACTGCCTATATTTTACTGAAGTACGGAAAGTTCCTGCCCCCATGCACGGTCTAAACAAGCTGACAGAATGATACTGGAAGCAGCAATGACATTGACCAAGCATTTTTTATTACCCGGTTCCTTAATACTGCTGAGCTTTTCAGGCCTGGCGGGTGCGCAAGTGCAAGCAGTTGATTTTATTCAATTGTTTGAAAAGATGAGCGGCAAACAACCCGGTTTACGCAAAGCGCACGCCCGCGGTGTATGTGCCGCAGGGGTGTTTGAGCCAGCAGACAGTGGCCCCTTTGTATCGGCGCCTTTACTAAGTCAGGGCAGCTTACCTGTTAGCTTGCGGTTTTCTGTTGGTGGCGGAAATCCGGCTGCCGATGAGCGTGCGCCCGGAACCCGCGGTATGGGCATGCAGATAAGCTTAGCGGATGGTAGTAAACACACCTTTACTGGCAATAACTTCCCGGTATTCGCGGGTAAAGATCCGCAGACTTTCTTTGGCTTTCTCTCCACCTTGCTACCAGACGAGCAAGGCCAGCGCGATCCTAAGCGCATGGCGGACTATGTGGCCATGCATCCCAGTGTTCAGGGCCACTACGCCTGGTTGAAGAGTGCCAAAACACCGGCCTCTTACGCCAATACCGAATTTTTTGGGCTGCACACCTTCTTTTTTCAGCCTAAGGACGAGTCTCAGATCAAGTTTCGCTGGCAGTTAATACCCGAGGCGGGTGTTAAAACGCTGGAAGCTGAAGAGGCCAAGGCGAAGCCTGCGGATTTTCTGGCCGCCAAGCTGGCTGAGCAAATTGCCACAGGTGAGGTGAGCTATTCTTTGGTGGCAAGCCTCGGCGAGCCGACAGACAGTAATATCGACCCGTCAAGCCCCTGGCCGGCAGACAGGCCGCAGGTTCTGCTTGGCAAGGTTCGTTTAAACAGTGCCGGGGGCGATAGCTGTACGGCAATCAATTTTGATCCCAATCAGCTGTCTCGTGGTTTTACGCCAAGTGACGACCCCGTACTAAAAATGCGCTCACCCGCTTATGCAATCTCTTTCGGTAAACGCCTGAGCGGACAGTAACAAGCATGAAAAAGGGGAGCCGATGCTCCCCTTTTAGGTTATTTAACGCCCATTTCCTTTAACAGGTTATCGGCGCCGTCCAGTTCCATCTGCCACAGCATAAAGCGGTGGTCTACCTGGATTGAGCGGGTATTGGCCGGGTTGAAATCCCAGTCAGAAATAATCGAGTCCAGTGTGCCGTCAAAGGCCAGACCAACCAGTTCGGCCTTACTGTTTAATACCGCTGAGCCTGAGTTACCGCCGGTAATATCCAGGGTAGCCAGGAAGTTCACAGGTACAGAGTTTAGGCTATCAACTTTGTAATCACCGTACTGCTTGGCCTTGATGGCATCCAACTGCTTCTGAGGGGCATTGAACTCACCTTCGCCGGTGGCTTTTTGCGTGATGCCACGTAAGGTAGTGAAGGGTGCCCAGGCATTGCCGTCTTCGGTGCCGTGAGCGCGGCCTTTTACGTTACCAAATGTCACGCGCAGGGTGCTGTTGGCATCTGGGTACACTGCCTTGCCCTGGTCGTGCATAAAGGCAATTTTGGCGCGCATGTAGCTGGCATAAGCTTGCTGAATCTTGCCGCCCAGTTCTTCTTCATCGGCTTCGCGTTTCAGGTCACCTTTGTATAGTGCTACCGCCGCTTTAACAAAGAAGTCGTCTGACTTGGCAAATTGCTCTGGGCTGCTTTCCAGCAGCGCCTGACGGGTTTCCAGTGAGGTCAGTTGGGTGTTGCTGTACCAACTGTCAATCAGTGCGACAAGCTCCGCATCGCTCATTTTGTCTTTGATACCCGTGGCTTTATCAAAAGCCGCATTACGCTGCTTTTTAGGCTGAGCGGCGTATTTTTTCAGATCGTGCAGATCCAAAGCCTTCTCTACACCCACATCAAAGCTGCGCTCCATGGCAGACACGAAAGATTTGAACTTCGGCAGGTCACGTTCCTGGAAGCCGGCTTTGCGCTCAGCGTCAGGCTTAGTGCTTTCCTCGGCTAAGCGGTACAAGGCGCGAGCCGTGCCCAGCAGGCGAGGTGCAGCAGCGTCCAGCAGGTGGTCTTTGCGGTCCTGAGCCTGACGTTGACCCAGCAGCTTTTCGATAGCGGCTAAATCTTTAGCATAGGCTTTCTTGTTGTCACGGCTGCTATTTACCCAGGCTGTCAGCTCAGCATGTTCGGCTTTTTTGCGTTCAAGAAAATCGCTTTCGGCGAAGCTGTCCAGCATGCCCTGGCGGTTTTTCATGTAGTTGTTCAAGCCAGCAACTCGACTGGCATATTTCAGCTCAGCATCTTTGTTGTTGGCGGTTTCACGGGCGATGATATCCAACGCGTCGCGGTAGTCCTGCACAACAGTGGGGTAGCTCCACTCGAAGGTTTCTGCCACTTCACTGGGCAAACGGTGGCGGTTAGTACGGCCTGGGTAACCCAGGGCCATGACGAAGTCACCTTCTTTCACGCCTTGTTTGGCAATGGTCAGATGGAAGTCTGGTGTGTAAGGTACGTTGTCTTTACTGAAATCGGCAGACTTACCTTCCGGGCTTACATAAGCTCGGTAGAAGCTGTAATCACCAGTATGACGGGGCCACATCCAGTTGTCGGTGTCACCACCAAACTTACCTACGCCAGAAGGCGGCGCATGTACCAGGCGTACGTCTTTGATCTCAAGCTGCTTGATCATGTAGTACTCAAGACTGCCGTAGAAAGCAGCCACAGTACAACGGTGACCTTCGTCTTTCTCACACTCGGCAACCAGCGCTTTTTGGTTAGCTTCGATGGCATCGACACGCTTCTTACCGCTCAGTTTGGCAGTTTTGGCATCAATGACTTTATCCGTCACTTCTTCCACCGCTTTGGTAACAAAAATGCGGCTGCCTGGACGGGCTGGCAATTCAGCGTCCAGGGTGTCGGCTAAAAAGCCGTTGGTCAGAATGTCATTCTCAGGTGTGGCATTGTGAGCAATGCTGCCATACACGCAATGATGGTTGGTGGCCACCAATCCCTGGGGAGAAACAAAAGAGGCTGAACACCCACCCAGACTAACAATGGCACCCATAGGAAACTCGGTCAGTTTAGTCAGGGTTGCTGGGTCAAGGGCCAGGCCTGCGGCTTTTAACTGGGGGGCTATTTCTGGCAACTGCTTAGGCATCCACATGCCTTCATTGGCAAATACGGTGCTACTGGCCAGAGCCAGGACCAAAAGGGACTTTTTCATTGTGATTATTCTCGTTATGGGACTTGATACAAAGTAACGGATAGTCTTAGTCGGCGCTAGGTATGTCAAGAGCATAGGTGCGTAAGTGCGGTGTATTTGCGCCAATCAGGTGGAAAGCTTGAGTGACAGCCTGTTGCTTTTGTCAATGCTGCCTTAATCAGCACTTATCTATACTTACGACTAAGCGATATACAGAGCAGGTAATATGACCAAGGAACGCATTCAAATCATCGCTGATGACAGGGAGCAGCAATGCGATATTCCGTCAATTCTGGCAAGTTGCGCCGAGGTGGAGCTGTTGCTTAAACGTCTGCAGTGTGGCGACTACTCAGTGGATGGCTGGTTATTAATAGAAAGAAAAACGGTCAGCGATTTATTGTTATCTATTGTGGATGGCAGGCTATTCCGCCAGGCATACAAACTAAGCCAGTCTGCGATGGCTGCATTGTTGATTGTCGAGGGCCACTTTAAAGAAAAAGAAAATCCAGCCCTGGATCGACGGGCTGTGTTGGGGGCGTTGGCCAGTCTAACCTTAACATTTGGAATTCCGCTACTGCGTACACAAACCCGCCAGGAAACTGTCCAACTTATGCTTTATGCTGCCAAGCAACACCAGTTTATTCAGCACGGCATTGTCAGTCGTGGCGGTTATCATCCCCGCAGCCTGCATAAAAGACAGCTATACGTGCTGCAGGGGTTTCCTGGTATTGGCCCTGCGCTCGCTAAAAATTTGCTGCAGACTTTTGGCAGCCTGTCCGCTGTATTTGATGCCAGTGAAGCAGAATTGAACAAGGTCAGAGGCATGGGGGTAACCAAAGCCGCGGGGTTCAGTCAGCTTTTGAACAGCCAATATATAAAGAGCCAATAGGCATCTTAAAATAGACGCCGGGTAGCCATCCGCTTACACTTGGCAGTATGAATTACCTTGCGCATTTATTTCTGGCCCAACCGACCGCTGATTCACAGATGGGCAACCTGCTCGGGGATTTTTGCCGGGGTGTGGATATCTCACAGTTTTCGTCGCCGGTATTGGCGGGGCTGGCTAATCACCGAAAGGTGGACCGATTTACCGATAGCCATCCCGAAGTCAGAGCCTGTAAAGCTTTGTTCAGTGCCAGACGCAGGCGTTTTGCGGGCATTGCCCTGGATGTGCTGTTTGATCATTTTCTGATCCGGCATTGGTCGCGCTATTCCAGCCAGCCATTCGACGTATTTTGTCAGGCCAGTTACCAGCGCCTGGCAGAGCGTTTAGAGCATATGCCGCTGCGTATGCAACGGGTGGTGGGCAGCATGATCGAACAACACTGGCTGGCCCATTATACCAGCCTGGCAGGCGTGGGGCAGGCTCTGGACCGGATTGCCGGGCGTATCCGTTTTGCCAACGAATTTGTCGGCAGTGTGGAAGAGATTGAGCGATATTACCCGGCGTTTGAAGCCGGTTTTACGGCTTTTTTTCCAGAATTGCTCAGGCATACTGCACAACCGCCATTAGACATCAGACAACCACAGTAATCAGGAATACTCGGTCGTAATCTTTGTGACCCTGCGGCTATTTTTACCCGCGTGCTTTGCACTGAATATGGCCCCGGCCAAAATAACCTGCTTGCGCCGCGCCAATAACATCAGGCAACCCGTTGTTCAGCACTGCTTTTTCGGATGATTAATTTGTGCCTTGCGCGAAAGCTTCGGCAAAACAATCCTGGTTGCGGCCCCCGGCTTTGGCCTGATAAAGCGCTTTGTCAGCCTGCTTGAGCATCTCTTCAAGCTCTTTCATGTTTTCCTGCAGTTTGACTGCGCCTGCGCTGAATTGCAGCGGGTACTCGGGTGCAAGTGTCAGGCGCACGTTAGCGGCGGCACTGCGAAGGCGCCCGAGCACTGCGGTAATGCCATGATGGTCAATATTTTGCAGCACCAGCAGAAACTCTTCGCCGCCCCAACGACCGAACACATCGCCTGGGCGTAAAACTGTCTCTGCAACACGGGCAAATTGCTGCAGTGCTTCGTCGCCAGCATCATGGCCGAATTGGTCATTTAATGATTTAAATCGGTCAAGATCGAGCAAAACAATATACAAAGGTTGCTTACGAGCCCGCGCATGCGCAAATGCTTCCTGTGCACGAACTGTCGTATAACGGCGGTTTGCAACCCCTGTTAGCGGATCGGTAAATGCCATGCGGCGGTATAGGCGACGATGTTTTACCAAGGTGATCACAATGACACAGAGCAGAACCAGCACGATAAGACCAGCACTGAGCAACAATAGGTGACGCTGCTCCCTTTCCTCAGATTCCAGGGTTTTGAGCTCTAAGCTGCGGGCTAATTGGTCAACGCGAAAACGGGATTGCATCAGGCGGTTGGTACGTGCACGTGCACTGCTTTCATGTCCGCGTAATTCACGAAGCGCAGAGTTGAGATCGGTAATGGCTTCCTCCTTGTTCCCTAGCGCAGCATTGATCTGCCCTCTGACATAATAAAAGCGATAACCATGAAAACCAAAGGCCCCATCCGGCCAATTTTCAGGCAAAGGGACGAGCAGATTCATGGCCTCTTGTGGGCGGCTATCCAAAAACAAGGCCTCGGCGTAGTTAATTATTGTGCTGTACTCGGTGACGTGGCCGATACCCTTAAGTTGTTCTAGACTGTTGCTACAGCGTTTTAGCGCATCTTGTACACGCCCTAATTGCCCCAGTACGTTGCACAATCCTGCCTCTGCGTAAGCTACGGCTAAAGGGTTGGCGGCCTTCTGCCCTTCAGTCATGGATCTGAGAAACTGTTGTGAGGCTTTATGCAACGAGTCCGTATCTTGTTCCGCTGCCCAGGACAAGCCATCCATAAACAATTCGTTGGCAGCCATGTCATGCATGTCCTCTGACTTGAAGTAATTTAGTGCTTCTTCACTTAATTTCCTTGCATAACTGCTATCTGTTCTAAGCGCCACCTGACCTAACACTGATGCGGCCTCAGCGCGCATCCACGCAAGTTCTTCGCTATCAGCATGGTGGTATGCATCAGAAGCCAGTGCAAATGATTCCCCATTCAGGTATGTGTGGTCGGCCATCACTGAGGCAAGACGGATTTTCAGGCATAACGTTGCTGGCAGCTTTGGCGGCATTTGCTTTACCTGATCCTCAAGCTGATAAATCGTATCGAGTGTAGCCTGTGACAGACCCGCGCCGTATAAGCTTGCAACCTGCAAATGAAGCAAAGCCGGATGCCTCTTGGGGAGCGCCTTCGCTTTATCAATGGCGAGTGGCAATTCGTTTTTTTCCCTACCGAGCATGCGTTTCGCTTGTGCCCGGGCGGCTTCTAGCCAGGCACGACGTTCGACTGTCAGATGATTATCAGGGTTTAATGCTAACTCTATTGACTGCAGAGCCTGGTGCGGTTGACGGCCTATGTATTTGGCAAGCGCCTCTATTTCAGCGTCGCCGCTACCCAGGCAACTTGTCAATACCGGAGAAGCTACAGACGACAAGGCACAAACTAGCAAAATTCTTATCAACAACATCGTCCTACATCCTCCAGCTCTTCTGTACCCGCTGTAATTAATTTTTATCAGAAAGAGTGCGGATAATTCTAGTGTCGTTCTAACGAGTTGAATTTGGCCACCTGATGAAGTTTGCACTGCATGGCCTTGTCGAATTATTCCAGGCATTAATAAGTGGCTGCTATCCTGATGTTCGCATGCCCCAGGAATTAAACGCCCAACAGTCAGTAAGTTATTCAGTTTTGGGCCATTCAGGGTAAAATCTGCTGCTACCCGACAACAGTGAGCCCAGTCAATGAATAAAACCACCACCAAACTGGAAAACAATCTGATTAAGGCCCTGACAATCGCGTGCGAGGAATTTAAGCGCTGGGATATCGGCTTTGACTGGTTGACTCATACGGTCAGCCATAACCGTTTTCCTGACAGTCTGGTGGTGAGCTGCGTGTTCTTGACCCAGGCGCAGATGCAGCAAGTCTTAAACGACAGTCTGGACGCCAGAATGCGTAAGGAAATTCAGACCCGGCTGCTCAAAGCCGGTATCCGCCCTAAGGATATCCGCCGCAACGTACGTATGGACAACGAACAAGACTGCGCTGCGCAGGACGGCGGCAACTGGGAAGCCAGGCTGCAACGATTTCGTGGTTGACATCATGATTCTGAGGCCTATCATTAGCGCCTCAGGTGACAGAGACGCCTGTCCGCAGAAGATGAATTCACTCTGATCAAATACAAGTACCAGTTCAATTTGAACTAAGTTGGCTTTGCGGAATGCCATAAAAACTTAGGAGAATTGAATTGTGACTAGCAATCGCGATGTCGGCACGACATCCACCTCTTCACTACTTTCGTCCCCTGCCGTGTTATCTGTGTTTATAAAACTCAGTGTGCCGATGGCCGTGGGGATGTTGCTAAATGGCATACACACTTTAGTGGACGCCATGTTTATCGCGCGTTTTATCGGCTCTGAAGCCTTTGCTGCTGTATCGGCTGTGTTTCCTTTGCAGATTGCTCTGGTGTCTCTGGCGGCGTTATTCAGCAATGGCGCATCTGTGTTGTTAAGCCGAAGCCTTGGGGCAGGGCGCTCGCAGGATAGTCAGCAGATCATTGGTACGGCGAGCAGTCTGGCACTCGGATTTGCCTTACTGGTGGCCTTGCTCACCCTGCTAGGGGGCCCTTGGCTACTGGGGGTGATGGAGCTAGAAGGCAATCTGTATCAGCACGCCTGGACGTATCTGACGATAAGCGGGCTGGGCACTATTGCACTATTTAGCTTGTCCCTGCTGGCGGATATTCATCGCGGTGTTGGAAACAGCAATGTGCTGTTTGTGACCATTTTGCTCGGGGCTGTTATCAATATTGTTTTGGACGCGCTGTTTATCATAGGTTTGAACTGGGGCGTTGCCGGTGCCGCCTTTGCTACTTTGCTTTCACAGGGCTTGGCCTGGCTTTATGCGCTGTCTGCGCTTGGGAGTAAGCCTTCCTTACGTGCGGCATTAAAACCCAATTGGCAGAGCAATTGGGCCAGGCATATTTTGCTGCAGGGTTTGCCCGTGACACTGATGTATTTGGGCGGCGCCCTAGTGATGCTGACCTGTACTATTCAAATTGCCAGATTGGCCAGTGTGCAGGGTGAAGATCTGTTAGCCGCTTACGGTATTCTGGGCCGAATCAGTATTTTTATTACTTTGCCGTTGATTGCCATGACTAACAGCTGCCAAACCATGACGGCCTATCATGCAGGTGCCAGGAACATGAGATTGGCTGGTCGTAGCGTTAAATTGACCCTGATATGCACCACCGGTTACTTAAGTTTGATGGCGTTAATATTGGCTCTTGCCATGCCAGTAATTGCTGGCGTATTCAGTCATAACCCGATGCAGGTAAATATGGCCAGTGATATTGCACATCTGCTTTATATGGCACTGCCGTTAGCGGGAATCAGCGCTGTGGCCATTGCGACCATGCAAGCCTTGGGTAAGCCTCTTTTGGCATTGCTTGTGTCCATGGCCAAAACCTATCTGTTTATGATTCCTATGCTGGTGGTGTTGGCTAGTTGGATGGGATTGGATTTAATATGGTACGCCTTTCCGGGGGCAGAACTGATGTCAGTGGCCTTGGTGACTTGTCTGGTTGTACTTAATCGCCGCAGTTTATGGCCCGCGACAACAATGGAGGTGAATTATGCAACTGGCCGTTAATGAACTGAAAGTACGGGCGAAAAAACTGCTTAAACAGTTACGAGAAGGGCAGACACCTGATTGGTTAAGTCGGTCAAAGCATGTGCAAAACGAACCCTGGCAGCTCAAGCACTGTCAGGGGCTGTTGGCTCGCCGCTTAGGCTTTAAGGACTGGCACCACGCCCGACAAGTATTGAGTGGCACACAGTTGTCTGAGGCGGGCGACGACTTTGGCAGCTTCTGGTATGAAAATGCCTGCGGTAGCTTGGTTAACCTATGGTTTGCGCATTATCAAGAAGCCGCCGAGGCGTTGGCAAGTCATCCGACGTTTTGTCTGTATCCCTACAAAAACCAGTTTGTGGTTGCCGCGCCGCTCTATGCTGAAATTATTGGCTTGCCGGCGGTGGACAGCCCTGAGTGGCAGAAGTTGTCACAAAATCTGCTGCAGGGGTATGGTAGTGAAGCCTGGGACAAACTGGCTTTGGTCAGGCTTGAGCGGAAGCTGGCGTAGGTAGCACCCCTCTTTGTCGTTAGGGGCGCAAGCTTGGGTTTGTGCCCCGTTACTGTTATGCAAGCAGTTGAATACATGGCTAATTAGTAAAAATTTAGTGTTTAGCTTGCCCCGATTAAGGGCCTTTTAGCATTTCCCCACTTTTATTCAACGTACCATTCGCTGTGCAGATTCACTTTGGTTTTTTTACATAACGGATGAGTAATATGCTTATTAAAAATGGGATACGGGCAAGCCTGCTGGCCCTTGGCTGGTTTGCCAGTTTGCCTGTCCAGGCGGGATTAATTGACCGTGGTAACGGCATGCTATATGACGATGTGCTGGATGTGACCTGGCTCCAGGATGCCAACTATGCCAAAACCAGCGGCTATTCTGACAGCGGCAGAATGGGCTGGCATCAGGCAAGTGAATGGGCGGACCAACTGGTTTACGGTGGTTTTGATGACTGGCGTCTTGCCACTGTGGATACCACGGATGCTAACTGCAGTTTTTCGTTGGTGGACCATGGGCAAACGCTTAAGCACGGGTACGGTTGCTCGGGCTCGAACAATGAGTTGGGCTATATGTTCTATGAGAACCTGGGCCTGCATGGCGGCCTTACCGGGCAAGGGCTGAATGATCCTCTATGGCACAGAACGCCATGGCAAAGTGTGATAAACAATACGTTCGTTGACGCGTTGACAGGGGTAACCTTGTCAATTAGCAACCTGTTTAGCATGGTGTATTGGTCTTCCACTGAGTTTGCCAGTAACCCAGGTAGTGTCTGGTGGCTGGATACCAGTGTTGGACGGCAGTATTTCTCTGGTAAGTCAGGATCAGGTTATGCCTGGGCGGTGCGTGACGGCGATGTGGCTAATGTAACGCCACCCAATGACATTCCTGAACCGGCTTCTTTGGCATTGCTGGGATTGGGGATGCTTGGTTGGTTAAGACGCAAATCTTAGTTGACCCGAACTGTTAAAAATGTCTGCTCAGCAATAGCCGATCAGAGCACCGCCAAGGCGGCGCTTTGATCCTTTATGCGGCCTAAGATGATTGACGTGCGGCGATCAAGCGCTCAATCTGCTCGTCTGCCGGGCGAATCTCAAACGGCCCGACTCCCACACCAGGGTGTGCAGACATAAGCTCTATGGCCTGTTGCATATCCCGCGCCTCCAGCAGCAAGATGCCTCCAAGTACTTCTTTGGTTTCAGAGAAGGGACCATCGGTAATCTTCAGTTTGCCGTTGTTTTTACGCAGAGTTACCGCCTGCCCCGCACTGGCAAGAGCTTCGCCACCAACAAAGTGACCACCACGACGCAGTACATCGTCATAGGCAAAACACTTTTCCATTAACTGCATGGCCTCTTCGTCGCTGATGTCCTGCCACATAGATTCATCCAGATAACCTAAACAAATAAATTTCAACATTGTCTCCTTTTGGTTTGTTTCAGCTACTGGTCGAATCGGCAGATAGCAAGATCGACATTTTTATAAAGACCTTACGGATTTTTATCCTGGCTTACTCACCGCCCAAGAGTTTCCTGAGCTTTTCCTCTGCTAGCTCGGCTGGGCTTTTCTCTACGCAGGGTTTTTCCCCAGACTCTGTTGGTGGTGGTTCGGGGCTGTCACCGAACAGTGCCGCTAATCTGGCTTTGGCAATAGCGCTTTTATCCTGATAGCCACCTTGATAGGCATTGGACGCAAAGCTGTAATAGTCGCAGAAGTTGGCTTTCTCTTTGTCACTGGGGGGCTCGGCCCGCTGCTCGTTACAATAGCGTCCATCAAAGTGCTTACATTGTTTGCAAACATGCACATCGGCGCCGCACGCATCGCAGGTTTCTCGACGTGACACAGGAAGAAGCAGTCCCTCTAAACCCTGTCCACATTGCCAGCATTGTTGTTCAGCCATACATTCCCCCTTATTAAACGCGATTTCAGCATAGCCTGAATCAACCCACTGGCAAAGCTGGCAACAACGACTCGCTGGATAAGATGAACAAGCATATGCTGTACAAAATAAATGAGAGGGAACCGACATGAAAATAGCGGTAGTGCTGTTTGATGGTTTTGAATTGTTGGATGTCTTCGGCCCACTCGAGATGTTTGGTCAATTACCAGATTGGAAGATTGTTATGGTGGCAGATAAGCCCGGTCCGGTGGCATCCACGCAGGGGCCTTGTGCCTGGGCTGAGGAGAGCCTGGAAACCTTTGTGTGTTGTGACGTGTTGATGGTGCCCGGAGGTAAGGGGACGCGGACATTGATTGACAACCCGGACTTTATTCGCTGGCTGAAGCGCGCTGCTTTAGGAACTGAGTATCTGATATCAGTGTGCACCGGCAGCGCCCTATTGGCTAAAGCTGGATTATTGGACAGCAAGCAGGCTACCAGTAACAGATTGGCCTTCGACTGGGTAACGACACAAGGGCCGAAAACACTCTGGCAATCTGATCAGCGATGGGTGCAGGATGACAAAGTTTTCACTTCTGCCGGTGTATCCGCTGGTATGGATATGTCATTGGCCTTTATTGCCCATCTCTACGGGCAGGAAAAAGCGCAAAAAATTGCCGATTATTGTGAATATCATTGGCTCGCCGATCCTACTGAGATTGACTGTCAGTCACCCAGCCCGGGCTCGTCTGACTGAACCCGGGCAGTATCGGCTTATTTAAGCGGGGCCAGAACTAGTCGTCCGTAGCTGATAAATACACACAGCACCGCCACGGTTAGCCAATAATACAGGGGACCGGCGTTAGCTTCACCCGATTGCCAATGCAGCAGGCTGAACAGCAACATGCTTGCTGCAATCACCAGCGCAGCTAGCGGGGCAAGTATAGCGCCGGGTTTATATAACAGCGGCACAATCAAGCCCAGGCAGCATAACAGTTCAATTACACCCAAGCCGAGCCAGGCTGCATTGGGAATGGCGGCCAAAGACTGCATGCTCT
Source organism: Bowmanella yangjiangensis (assembly GCF_017255015.1). Classification (GTDB taxonomy): domain Bacteria; phylum Pseudomonadota; class Gammaproteobacteria; order Enterobacterales; family Alteromonadaceae; genus Bowmanella; species Bowmanella yangjiangensis. Next base: position 326,813 of record NZ_JAFKCS010000001.1, read on the forward strand.
GAGCGGGGTTACTGAATTTCCACAGCGCACCTATGGCGGTGTGTATGGCTATCAATATCTGCAAGGTCCACAACAGAATATTCATGCTTGTATTCCTTGCGCCGCCTCTGCCGACTCTTGTTCAATCGGGCGGATATCCATACTTTCTAAACGCGCTCTGTCCATTATCACATCGATGTGAGTGATCTTGCCGTCTGTTATACCAAAGCAGAACGCCACCATGGTTGTGCCATTTGCCCCCCAGGTCGCCCCTGGCATGCCGTCCACCAGGCTAAGCATGGCGCCCAGAGCTCGGCCTTTAAGGGTATTAGCCACCTTAGTTGCCCCCGACATTTCAGCTTCAAATTGCGGTGCGCCTTTAGCCTGATTGGCCTTAGTGATTTTCAGAGCGGTGGCATCCGCACGCAGAATGGCATCCGGGTGAAGTAAGCTCAGCAGCGCCTGAAAGTCACCTTGTCTGGATGCTTGCAGAAAAGCCGCAACCAGATGCTGTTGGTGTGTATCATCCTGTCTGCTTGAGCTGGCGCCCTGAACCTGGCGGCGGGCGCGGCTGGCCAGTTGTCTGGTGGCGGCCTCAGAGCGTTCGATAATAGGCGCAATGTCGGCAAAGCTGAGATCAAACAGGTCATGCAGGACAAAAGCGATACGCTCCGGCGGTGACAGGGTGTCCAGTATCAGCAGCAGGGCCGGTCCCAATGAGTAAGCGATTAACAGCTCGGTTTCCGGCCCCTGCTGGTTGTCGATGTGCAAGTCCAGCACCACATCGTCTGCTGCTGGTTTACGCGCCCGTAACTGGTCCAGGCAGATGCGTGATACAACAGTTATTAACCATCCTTGCAAATTGTTGATCTGTTCGGCATCACTGCGATTAAGTCTGAGCCAGGCTTCCTGCACGGCGTCTTCGGCTTCATTGCTTGAGCCCAGCATCCGATAGGCCAGCGATTGTAGGTGTTGGCGATGGCTGTTGAAATGCTCTGCCAACCCGTCCTGTTTGTTCATGGTATGTCCCGTATTGTTTAAGTGTTGATTCACAGCCCCAAAGGACTCAATCAAGATGACGAAAAACACTATATCAATGTGACAAAAATAGCGGTTTAATTTTTAATTTGTTGAAAATAAAGAAGATAAATTGAATGCCCGTAGGTAGGGATTAGGTCACAACAAGTCTGGCTGAAGAGGTGCAAGCGATTACACCAGCACTATTTGTAACTCGCGTTTACGCATGGCTTGCAGAACCGTTGGATCGGCGCTTTTATCGGTGATCAATACATCCAGTTCGCGGATACCTGCAACCTGGTGATTGGCAATAAGACCAAGACGGTCTGGCCCGCCCATTACCACGGTTCTATCTGACTGTTCCACCGAAATACGCATGACCTCGGCTTCTTCCATATATTTCGCGGTAAATCCGCGTTCCGGGTGCAGTGCACAGGCACCGGTAAAGTAGATATCAAAACGCATTTTTCGCAGCATATTACAGGTTACGGCGCCAACGCTGCGCAGTGCCGGTTTAAAAAAGCTACCGCCAACCACAATGACATCGGCTTTGTCATGATGCATCAACTCGCAGGCGATAAGCGGGCAGGCCGTGACAACCGTCAGACGCATATCCCTGGGTAGAGATTTGGCCAGATACAAACAGGTTTCACCTGAGTCGAGCAATATGGTTTGTCCAGCCTGCAAATAGCTAAGGGCTGCAGTGGCACGTTTTTGTTTATCCGGGTGTTTTAACTCCAGCCGGTCGGCGTAATCCGGCACATCCAGTTGCAATGGCAGGGCGCCGCCATGCACCCGGCGTAGCAGTTGCAATTCGCCGAGGCGATTGAGATCCCGTCGTACTGTGTCTTCAGATACGCCCAGTTGCAGGGCTAAATCGGCGGCATAAACACGGCCCTTGTCATTCAGTTCTTTAAGGATCAGGGATTGACGTTCGGCCAGCAGCATGAATTTTCCTGTTTTTGCGTGTTCTTGCCGATTTTACTTGATAACCCGGCATCGGCAAGGGTATATTTTGCCTGTTGTTGCATGAATTTGCTTTTTTATGCCTGATTTCAGGCGGTTTTATGCATTTCCCGGTAAGGAGTGTAAATGGTTTCTTGTGCTTTTGACCTCGACGCTTATCAAGCGGTGATCTTTGATATGGACGGCACCTTACTGGACTCTGCCGACGCAATTCGTCAGGTGTGCAGCCGTTGGTGTGCTATTCATCAGTTGGATGTGGAGCAGGTTCTGGCGATGTGCCACGGCTCCAGAATCCGTGACTTCCTGCCCGAGTTGGCCCCGCATCTGGATGCAGATTTGGAGGAAGCCTGGCTGAATGCCGAGGAAGCAGAAGAAACAAACGGCATTGTGCCCATAGAAGGTGCCCATGCCATGCTCAGATTGTTAGAACTGCGCGGTACCAATTGGGGGATTGCGACCTCCAGTGCCGGACCAGTTGCCCGAATGCGCCTTGGCACTTTGGGTTTTCCTATCCCACAGGTGTTAATCACCGCCGAATATGTGAAGCGCGGTAAACCCGATCCTGAGCATTTCGAGCTGGCTGCCAAGCATCTTAATGCCGAACCTGATCGTTGCCTGGCCTTTGAAGATTCAGCCAACGGCGTCGCCGCGGCATTAGCTGCTGGCTGTGATGTGGTGGTGGTCGGGGAAGCAGGACAGTATCTGTACCCGCAACATCAGCGTATTGTCGGCAGAATTAGTGACTATCAGTCCATATTGGCGGTCATTGAACAAACCGGAGTTCGCTGATGGAGAGCGTATCCAGGTTACAGATGCAAGAAAAGTACTGGGATATAGCCGGTATTATCATTGGTTTGATGGGCTGTCTGGCCCAGCTCACTCAGGTTGTGAGTGAGTGGCAGCGCAGTGAGCCTGTCACTATGTCACTGGCCTTTGTTATCGGCTATTGGTTGGTGTTTGCCTTCTGGTTGGCCTATGGCCTGTTTTTTAAACGACCTGCCATTATTGTCACCAACAGTATTGCGCTGTTACTGCAAAGCGCGCTGTTAATCGCGCAGTTTTAACTTCGTACCGGGTAGGTGCGTTGGCCCTCTCTCGCACCTAGTCCGGTAACGCCTTCGCTCATTCCTTTTTTGGGCTTCTGTTTCAGTAAGGGGCCTGAAACCGGAATGTCCTAACCCGGTTGATGTTAGTGCTTTAACAGGTCGGGCATGGGGCTTAGTGCAATAAACGTTTTAACGCCCTGCTAATCTGCTTTTTACTGGCTTTATCGGTGGTTAACCCTTGTGCACGCTGATAAATCTGCCGGGCGAGAGCCGGCTGGGCCATGGCTTCTGCCAGTTCGCCCTGTAGCAGAAGACTTTGCACATAGTCTTCGTCATAAACCTTATCTTCATTGAGTAAGCGGCTGATGGCTGCCATGCCCTGAGCCTTCTCGCCATAGCCCTGCAGACTTAGATGAGCACTCCACTGACAGGCATCCCGCCATTTGGGCAGCAAAGTCACATCGTACGGCGTGAGCATGCAGCTTTGGTAAAAACTCTGCTGTGCTGGCGCTTTTTGATCATAGGTAAGCTGCAACTGGGCGGCACGCTCCATCAAACGCAGGTTATCAGCAAATTCAGTTTTGACTTGTATGATAAGTTGCTCGCCGGTACGGCTGTCCTGGGTGTTTTGGGCAAAATCCATGGCGGCAACCAGATGATATTGCTGATCAAGGGAGGCCAGTTGCACAACCAATTGCCGGGCGGCTTCTTCATCCCATCCCCATAAATTCTCCCAGGCCAAGGCTTTGGCCGCTTCCAGCATGTATTTTGGCGTATTAGGCGCCAGTTCATTGGCGCGCAGCATATGCTGCACATGTAAGTCGATATAGCCCAGCTTATTGATAAAACTGCTGTTTTCCTTTACTTCATACCAGAGCCTGCCCGCCTGGTAGTGGGCTTCGGCACTGTCTGAGTAGCGTTTGGTCAGTGCATGTAGCTGCTCCTGCTGATTGTCGTCCTGGCGGGCAACGGCCAGCGCCGCCTGCCATATATCCTGCTGCAGTGGGGACAGACCCGGTGTTTTCAGCAGGTGTGCCAGTTTCTGGTAATCGCGCTGGTAATAGGCCGTTTTAACCCCGCTGAGTAGGTCTGTGTCGACCACTTCTGCCATGGTCACCTGGCTGCCAAGACAGCTTAGGGCGAACAGGATAGATATCTGATTTTTACTCATTGCACAGTGTCTCCAACCATAGGGTTAAGTTCATCCAGCCATTGGGTGACAGCCACCGGCTGGGTAAATAGCCGCTCAATCAGCTCGCGCTGCCCTGGCGCTTCACGCAGTAAGGCCTGAACAAAGTCCAGCGAACTGGCGGGCCCTGCCGGGTAGCCGTGATCGCGGCCTAAGGTTTTTAGTGCTTTGAGGATTGGCGCATCGCCCACTTCCTGGCGTAGCCTGGCAAAGACCAGGGTAGCGCGGGAATATTGGTCATAGTTCTGCTCGGCGCTGATAAGGCTGACCGGCGCTTCCCGCCGGCGGCTGTCGGCGGCCAGAAAACGTTCCCGCTCGTAGGCAACCAGGGCCTGCATGGCCGCCTGACTTTGATGTTGTTCCAGCATCACCAGCTCCACATATTTAGCCAACGACTCCACCATAAAGGCGCTGTCTTGTTCGATACCGTTGCCTAACCAGTGACCAAACCATTGATGAGCGGTTTCATGCACCGTTCGGCGGTAAGCCTGGCTGAAATCTTGCGAGTCGGTCTGCAGGGCGCGAAATCCTACCCGGCTGCCAATCAGCAGTAACTGTGGCAGGGCATAGCCGGTCGGCCCCATATCTGGCTTTTCCACTAAAGTCAGTGTGCCGCCGTTATAAGGGGCAATATGCTCAGATAAAAAGGCAACTGTGTCGGTCATGGCATCCAGCGTCAGTGGAACATTGGTTTGATGCTGGGGTAAATGGGCTACCTGCAGTAAGGTGTCGCCAATTTGACGGCTGGAAAGCATTAACGGCGCCGCGATAAATCCCTGCAGATTGCGCACTGGCCTCAGGGTTTTAAACAACCGGTATTGCCTGCCATCCTGCTGCCAGCTTTTGACCAGCTCGCCCTGGGTAAAACTTTGATAGCCCAGTGGTGTGGAGAGGCGGGTTTCCATCTGGCTCCATTGATAGCTGTCGAACTGCTTGTCTCTGCCGCTAAGCCTGGCTTCGATACTTTGCTTTTGTGGTGTCGGCAAGCCCTGCTGACGGCGCAGATCTTGGTTACTGATCTGCCGAATGCTTTGGTAGCCGATGGAGGGAAAGTAGGGAATAGCACGTAAGTAATTGAAGTCCTTAGTCAGGATTTTATTGGGTGATATGCTGCTGTAGCCGTTTTGCGCCAACTTCAGAGTAAAGTGCAAGGTTAAACTTTGCCCAGGTTGCAGGGCTTCACTGAGTTTATAGATACGCTGTCCCTGTCTGGCATCATAGTCCACAGTTAGTTCGACTTCGGCTGGATGCGTCGAGTTCTCCCCTTGCATCAAGCTGATATGGCTAAGGGGGCTTCGCCAGTCTTCCCCAACCAGGATTTGATTAATGGCCTGCTGGTGGTGATTTTTCAGCGTATATTGTCCGTTAATCTGCACCTCACGCTCGTGTGGATAAAAGTCCACTTGGGTGGTGACCTTGCTTATTTGTGGCATGGGCAGACTGGCAAAGTGCTGATACTGGCGTTCATAGTCAGCCAGCAAGGCCGTGCGCTGTTTGGGTGTCAGGTAGTGGCCGTTTAGCTTAAGACCGCTTTGGATAGTTAAAAACTGTTTGGCCAGCAAGGCAAGTAACAGGACCGCACTGAGTAAAACGGCTTTGTTGAACTGAAAACGCGGCTTGTTGTGTCCAGCCACCTGACTTGCCAGCAGCAAAAGCACGCCACTGACCAGTAACCAAAAGCAGGTAAATGCCCAAAATCCTTGAATGGTTGCCTGGTAACCCAAGTAGGCATCGGCAGGTTGTAAGGGGGTGGCAAAGGCTCTGAATAGCGGATGATGCAGCCCCATTAACGCCGCCAGGGGGGTAAAGTGCAGCAGCACCAGCAGTAAAGACAGCAGCAACGCCAGCCAGCGTTTGCTTGTGCCAGCGTGAATGGCGAGGAAAACCAACCCTGCAGCGGCGAGTTGTAAACCGGCGTAACAGATCATCTGCAGATAGTCAGTCCACTGCACGGGGCTCTGCTTTAGCCACTGACTGAGTGCGGCGGCCAGCACGGTCAGTAGTAAAAACACCAGTAACAGGGCGCACAAGCTAATCACCCTGGCGGCGAGCCTGATGCTTGGCACAATAGGCAGCGCATCGATAATGCCGTCAATGCGGCATTGTCTGTCATGCTGATGCAAGGCGTCGCTGAAATACAGCATCAGCGCACTACCAAATAGGGGGAGCATGTCCCACATTACCCGGTTAATGGCATCCAAGCTCAGCCCCTGTAAAACGGCTCGTTGCTCGGCATAATCCAAAGAGGGGTAAACCTCACCGACGACAATCAAGCACCAGATCAGGCCCGCCAACCAAATTACAGGCTTGCTGAGGACCTGCTGGATACCCAGCCGGGTGAGGCGTAACAGTTGTGTGGCTGGCTTCGGCGCGACAACAAAGAAATGCAGCAAAGACTTTGGTGCAGGGCTTGATTTCGCTGAGCCAGAAACATGTTTTGTCGGCACCAAAGCCGGTTTGTTGTTGCTCGGTGGCCGGATGGCCAGGCGAATGGCCAGTCCTGCTATTGCGCTGGCAAGCATCAGGATGAGCAGCCGATTGGTGATAATGATAAATTCATTCGGTTGTCTTTCCAGCAGCGCGGTCATGCCAAACCAATCAAAGTAGGACATGGCGCTGTGCAGCCAAGGGATGGGCAGCGTTGACGCGGCCATTAAGGGGGAAGCGCTGGCAACCGCTAGTATGCTATACAGCACGAACCAAAGCAGCGCCGCAAGGTAGACCAGTACCGTCGAGGTACTTAAGTTGCGCAGCAACCAGAATACCGCCACAAACAATAAGATGGCAGGCATTCCCACGACTAACTGCCAGGTTTGCAAGCTAATTGCGATATCGAGCTGACGGCCGATATCTGGAATGGTTTCGGCCTGGGTATTGAGGCCAATCTGTACACCCAGGGCGGCCAATGCACCCAATATCAGTAGCTGCAGTATCAGGCCACTGACCTGAACCGCCTGTTGTTTAACCTGCGACAGGGACGTGGCGGCTGCAAGTTCTGTCATATTGTGGTTCATGGCCCGATAAAGGGAGAATACGGCAAGTAGCCCGCTGGCCCAGGGCAGCGCCATCATACTCAGTACGCCGATAAGATTGAGCTGATGGGCGTTGCTAAATAAGTCTGCTTGCTGGCTATAGCCTCGCCCAACAAAGATACCAAGTAACGGAGCCAGGAGCATTAAGATACGCAGCAGCGGCTGGCGCAGGCAAAGGCTGAGTTCGTTCACCAGCATTATGCAGCCTCCAAAGGCAGACCATGCAGATGCATGAAATAACAGTCCTGCAGACTTGCTGTCACTGGCTCAAACTGCTCTGCCGGACAATGATGACACAGCACTCTGGCCACCGGATTACCTAAATGCAGGCTTTGGCTGAGCAAATGACTGTTGCCCGGAAGATGGCCGGGCTCATGCAGGGGACCTTGCCAGATTTTGCCCTGCAAGGGGTGAAACAGGTTGTGGGTCTCACCGCAGGCGACGATAGTGCCGTTAAGTAAAATGGCCGTTTTGCTGCATAAGTGTTCAATGTCTTCCACTATATGGGTGGAGAGGAGTACCAGCCGGGACTGGGCAATGTCATGCAATAGTTGGTGCAGACGCAGGCGCTCAGCAGGATCCAGACCTGAGGTGGGTTCATCAAAAATCAGCACTTGTGGGTCACCTAACAGGGCCTGGGCAACGCCAAAACGTTGCAGCATGCCACCGGAAAAATGACTGGGTTGTCTGTGCGCGTGTTCGGTTAGATTGGTCAGCGCCAGAACCAACTCAATTTGCTGGCGGCGGGTTTGCTTGTTTGAGAGTCCTTTCAATACTGCCAGATGTTCCAGCAGGGCTAAGCAGGAAATATGCGGATACACACCAAAATGCTGAGGCAGATAGCCCAGCTTGCTGCGTAAAAGCTGCGGGGACTGCAATATGTTCTGGCCATTAAGTTCGATGCAACCGCTATCCGGTGTCTGTAAGGTCGCAATAGTGCGCATCAGGCTGGATTTTCCGGCCCCATTGGGGCCAAGCAGGCCCATCATGCCAGTGCCCAATTGGAGGGAAACGTCGTCCAGGGCTTTGGTACCGTCAGGATAAGTTTTATTAATGTGCGCAAGTGTCAGCATAGGTTTGGCTCCCAGGTTTTTACAGGCAGGTTAAGGAGCGCGGGGCTGGCTATAAAGGTATTGATGACAAACCAGCGGATTTTTATGACATCCTTGATTTATCGGGGTAAATTGCCGTTTATCAGTAAAATTGGCCGGTTTGTCATGATTTAACTGACAGGCTTCGCTGCTTTGCCAACTATAGGTACTTTGTTACCGCCGAATAGTTCTTATTATGTCGAACGCTTTTCTTTCTCTGCTTCGCTCAGCTTTTTGGCCGCCAGTTTTGCCAGTGGTGGTGGCCGTTTTAATCGAAACACTTATCCGTATACATGGCTATGCAGCGGAAAATTACGACGACTATATTCAGCTGCGCGGCGGGGCAGGATTGTATCTGCAAACCTTACTGCAACTGATCTTGGAAAGCGCACCGCTGATAGCAGCCCAGTGCTGGGTGCTGCTACGCCCCGGGCCGCGAGGTATATTAGTCTGGGTCATGGGGTATGTGCTGTATCCGGCTATCAGTCTGATGCTGCAGACCAGCCAACCCGCATTCTCGACGCTGTTGTTTAGTGTACAGTTTTGGATTCTGGCAACGGGGTTGTCACTGCTGTATTGGGGGCAGCGGGCCTACCAACTTGCTCAAGGTGTGCAAAGTGGGGCGTCCTGGTGGCGTTATATATTGTCGTTGGATGCCGCTTTAGTGCTATGCCTGGTGAGCTGGGTGATATTGATGAGCGGCATGTTCGTTTATACCCCTGACCCTATGCATAATCAGCCTCTGGAGCCCAGGCTAGATCCAGTCCAGATGCTCAGGCAATGGCCGCTGACCTTATATTATGCCTGGCAGTTTTCGGTGCTGGCCGCCGTGGTCTTTGCCTACTATTGGGTGAATCGCTATATCTTGATCCGCAGGGTATTAGCGACCCAGGGCGTGTATCTTTTCTTACTGTGTAGCGCCGCCTGGCTGCTATTGTCTTACCCTCTGTTCGGCACAATGGTGTTGCAAATGCCGCTCAATATTGCTGAACAGAGCTTACTGCCTTCGGAAAATCATCTCCCTTTTGACAGCATGAACTTGCTGGTCGCCGTTCTCATCTGGGCCTTTAGCACGCCGCTGATTCTGGCTTTTGAACGGCAACAAAATGCAAGGCAACTGGCCGAGCTTAGCCAGGAACAAACCCAGGCGGAGCTGAAAATGTTGCAACAGCAGGTTAATCCACACTTTCTGTTCAATACACTTAACAGCTTATATGCCCTGTGTCTGACGCAATCGGCTCAGGCCGCCCCTATGCTTTTAAAATTGGCAGACTTACTGCGTTATGTCGTATACCAGGGGCAGAATACCAAGGTGGCGCTGGCGGATGAGGTGGCTTATTTGCAGAACTATCTTGAGTTACAGGAGTTAAGGGTTGGCAAGCGCTGTCTTGTCAAAACTGATATCCAGCTAGCGGATGGGGATTGGCCAATTGCCCCATTGCTGCTGATTATGCTGGTAGAAAATGCCTTTAAACATAGTGTCGAGGTCAGCCAGGATAGTTGCGATATTGAACTCACCCTGAAAATGGACGGCGACCGGCTGGTTTTCGTTTGTAGTAATAGTTTGCCGAAGGATTACCAGCCCAATCAGAACGGTGGAATTGGCCTTATTAACCTAAAGCGGCGCCTACAACTGGGATACCCAGGGGAATATAGTTTGCATAGCGCAGCGCAGGGTCAACGATGGGGCGCCAGGTTGGAGATTAGGTTATGAAAACCCTGCTAATTGACGATGAACCCTTAGCCCATGAAGTATTGTTGCATCATAGTCGCGAGCATGCCGATGTTGAGATTGTTGGCCAATGCTTTAATGCCGCCGAGGCATTGGCGTTTTTGGCCAACCAGCAAGTCGACCTGATTTTTCTGGATATCAATATGCCGGTGCTATCGGGGTTGGAGATGCTGAAAGTGCTCGCCAATCGCCCGCAGGTGGTGCTCTGTACCGCATATCAGGAACATGCTTTGGCAGGCTTTGAGTTGGATGTGACTGACTATCTGCTCAAACCTGTCAGTGCCGAACGTTTTGCCTTGGCACTAGATAAAGTGCGCCGCCGGGCGAATGAGGAAGGACAGAGTACTCAAACCACTGTGGCCAGCCATATAGTGATTAGGGTGGACAGGGAAGATCGCAAGATTGAACTGGAAAAAGTGCAATGCTTCGAAGCCTATGGCAACTACGTAAAAGTATGGCTGGATGATAACTGCTGGTTGACTGCTGCGACCCTCAAGTATTTTGTGGAATCTTTACCTGAGGATAAGTTTGTACAGGTGCATAAATCTGTTTTGGTGAATAAAGCTATGGTGGTGGCCAAAGACAATGAGGGCCTGACTTTGCAAAGTGGTAAACGAGTAAAAATTGGCAAGGCCTTCAGGCAAAACTGTCTGGCAATGCTGACCTGAAGATGGTTTGGGATATTTTGTTTTGGAGATTGGAAAATGCGTCATTTTATTGGTTGTGTTTGTTTATTGAGTACATTTATGGCGGTTGCCATGGATAAACAGCCATTAGCGGAACAAGGGCCGGTTGCGCCGGTCAATGCCTTATTTGATGCCATGCGGGCACACGAAGCTGACAATATCAGAGCGCAATTTAGTCAGGGCGCGCAGTTACAGCGGGTAAAAACGGATGGCCAAGTGGTGTTGTCTGATATTGATAAGTTCGCTGACAGTATCGCCGCCCATAAGGCGTATTTGGATGAGCAGTTATTATCGGTGACGGTTCAGCAGTCGGGCAATCTTGCCAGCGTATGGACGCCCTTTGCCTTTTATGTGGATAACCAACTAAGTCATTGTGGAGTCAATCATTTTGTGGTGGTAAATACGGCGGGAGGATGGCGAATTCAGCACCTGATTGATGTAACCCATGACGGAGATTGTCAGGCCTTTATTGCAGAGCATTGATATTTAAAGGCGACATGATGCCTGGTGACTTCAGACCAAACAACATTCATTGAAAATGAACCATCGGAGTAGATTGATGCGCATAAGGACGCGATGTGTTTCGTCGTTATGGCTGTTATTGGTTGCCTCATATTGCAATCTGGCAACTACCGAGACATCACTAAGTCTTACAGACAAAATTTCCATGGCCACTGAGGCGTTAGCGCAAGGGGATAGCAGCTTAGCCGGTCAACTTATTCAAACTGAGACAGCCGAGCCAAACTATGCCTTGTTGCAACTGGAAATCCTCTATTGGTTGGAACAACGCGAATCTGACCAAGCGATAGACAAGCTCCGCGCATTTGAGCAGTTGTATCCGTTACGGGCGGATACCTTTGCGTTTTCCTCAGAGGTGTGGCGCTCCATAGGTCATCAGGTCAACATTTTTGCCAAATCGGGTTACTACAAAAAAGCGGTGGCAGCCAAAATAAAGGCTGGGCAACTGGCCCCGGATAATCCGCGCTACATGACTTTGGCAGCCTCTGCACTGGGGCAGGCAGACAACTACGGTGGCGACATGGCAGCACAAAAGCCACTGACCGAGCGGATAGTCGGGCTGGATAAAAAATGGGGTTACATTGCGCGTATTAATTTGGCGCAAAATAATGATGAATATACGCAGGGCAGAGTCTTGGCTGCACAAGCGGCTGCAGAGTTTGGTCAGGACTTTGATATATTGGAGAGAGTCGGTCAATTTCATTGGACTCTGGGCGAATACAACGAGGCGCAGTACCATTTTCTGCAAGCTTGTAAAAATCGTCCCAATGATGAGTGGCATCTGCAAATCAAATGGCAGAATGCCTGTTATTTGGTCGGCGAATTTGCAAAAGAGCAACAAATTGGGCTTGAAAATGCTGTAGAAGCTTTGACCATCTTGTTGAGTGTGTATACTTTGCCAACGGAGAGTAACTTCGCGAGCGCCGATTTACTTTTGACCCTTGCCAGTGCGGAACAGGCATCCCCGGCAATAGACATGTTGTCCCGTATTCTGAATGAGTCTGCAGACAAAAAACTCAGGAGAAAGGCTGAGAAAGTTCTGCAACGCTTAAAAAAGCAAACTCAAGCCAGTTAGCGCCACCAATACAAATACTTAATGTCCTAGCGCTTCCGCCAGGAAATCAAATACCAGGCGTAAACGGGCGCTGGTATGTAACTCACGGTGAATTACCAGCCATAATTCGATTTCAAAAGCAGCCATATCCGGGAGTGCCCTTTCCACATCGGGATCGCTGTCACCTACATCCTCTGTCATAAAACCCAGTCCAGCACCCTGCTTGACCAGTTGCCACTGCACTAAATGGTTGGCAACCACCAAAGGGAAGTTATCCGCTGCTAAGCTAAATCCAAGCTTATGCAGCTCATCACGCATCACGTTGTTGTGTTCAAAAGCCAGGAAATCAGCATCGTTAAGATCGTCCGGGCAGGTACGTTTAGTGAAACCTTGCAAATAGCGTTTGGCACCATACAGATGGGCGCGAATATTGGTCAGCTTACGGGCAATTAGATCCTGTTGGGTGGGGCGATAGGCACGAATAGCGATATCTGCCTCTCGGCGCAACAAGTCGCTGCTCTCATTGGTGGCAATCAGCTCGACAATGATGCCCGGCGCATGTTGGCGTAATTTGCTGAGTATTGGAGGCAACATGTAAGCGGCGGTTGTTTCGGCAGCACTAATGCTGACCTTACCCGTCACACTTTGGGCATGGCCACCGGCCGCAACAGATAAGCGGGCCGCCGCGTCATCCATGGCCTGTACATGCTCAAGCAGCGCATGCCCACTTGGGGTCAACAATAATCCGCGTGCCGTGCGCTCAAATAAGGTGGTACCAAGCTGTTTTTCCAGCGCACTGATCTGACGACCCAGAGTGGGCTGGGTCATTGCCAGTAACCTGGCTGCGGAAGAAAAGGAACCTTGTTGCGCCGTCACCAAAAAGACTTTGGCGTGATTCCAGTCAAAAGGTTGAGGTTGTTGAGCCATGCATTTTTGCATATCTGTAGTGAATTTTTCGCCATTCTAACCCTTTATTTGCATAACTTATGATGGGTTTTTGTAAACAAGTACGAGGGAACTATGCAGGAGAGCGTCAGATTCTGGGACAAGGTCGCACAGAAATATGCCAAAAGTGCGATTTCTGATATGCCGTCTTATGAGCACAAGTTGGAGGTTAGCCGCCGCTACTTTACGCCCGATAGCCATTTACTGGAACTGGGGTGTGGCACTGGCTCCACAGCACTTTTGCATGCGCCTTATGTGGCACACATTCTGGCCACAGATATCTCTGCCAATATGCTCAATATCGCCAGACAGAAAGCCGCCGAGCAGCAAATAAGCAACGTTAGCTTTATGCAGGGTCGCAGTGATCAGCTTAACCCCAAAGTACCAATGGATGCGGTTCTGGCACTTAACCTATTGCATCTGGTAGATGACCGGGCTGCAGTGATCCGTGATGCCTACCGTTGGCTGAAGCCAGGCGGGGTGTTTATTAGCAGTACCGCCTGCATCGGCGATAGCAAATGGCGATTTGCCAAGTTTATTGTGCCACTGGGGCGTTTGTTGGGACTGATGCCGCCGGTCTATGTATTCACGCAGGCTGAGTTTGAGCAAAGTCTTAAAAAGGCAGGCTTCGAGATTGATTATGTGTGGCGCTCGGAAAAATTTCCCAGCGTTTTTATAGTGGCTAAAAAGCCGGCATAACTGTTACTTTGTTAACCACTTAATTCAGTTCGATGTTCAGGGAGTCAGATGTCAGCCTTTATCCAGGTTAACAACCTGCGTAAGTCCTTTAAAAAATTGGAAGCCGTGCAAGGTATCAGTTTTTCTGTGCCTAAGGGTATATGCTTCGGCCTGCTAGGGCCGAATGGCGCGGGCAAAACCACCACCATTGAAATGATGGAGGGTATTGTAGATTTTGATGGTGGCGAGATTCTATACGATGGCGAGCCGCTTAATCGTGCCATGAATCAGCGCATCGGCATTCAGTTTCAGCACACCGCTTTGCAGGATTACCTCAGTGGCCGTGAGTGTCTGAGTATGTTTGCCAGCTTTTACAGTCATGCCTTGGATGTTCAGCATTTAATCGAGCTCTGTCAGCTGGAAGATTTTGCTGAGCAGGACCATCGCAAACTATCCGGTGGTCAGAAGCAACGTTTATTGCTGGCTATCGCGCTGGTCAACGATCCGCAGATTCTGTTCTTGGATGAACCCACGACGGGTTTAGATCCGCATGCCAGACGTAACTTTTGGGATCTCATTAACCGTATCAAGGCCCTGGGTAAAACCATTGTACTGACCACGCACTATATGGATGAAGCCGAGTACTTGTGTGATGACATTGCGATTATGGACAAAGGCCGGATTATTGCCCGCGGTGCGCCACGCGATTTGCTTGCCGAACATTTTAAAGGTGTGCTGATTCGTCTGCGCCAGCAGCATTTACCTGAAGCGGTTATGGCAACCTGTCATCCTCGTCAGGATGGGGCCTACTGGTTTATCAACACCGATAAGGTGGAACAAACACTGAAATTACTGGTTGAGGAGCAAGTGGAGCTGGACGGTTTGCATGTTAAATCTGCCAACCTAGATGATTTGTTCTTAAAACTCACGGGTCATGGCTTGCAAGGCGCACCAGAGCAATTGGAGATGGCCGATGTTAAGTAGGTTTTGGGCGGTGTTTAAGTCCCGTAATCTGGAGTTTTTCCGCGACCGCTCGTCGCTGGGCTGGAACCTGGCCTTTCCTTTGTTGCTGGTGGTGGGCTTTGCCTTTATTTTCAGCGGTGATGGCCGCGCAGCATATAAAATTGGTCTGGTGGGAGAGGGAGGCGACAACAGTTTTTTTCACCTGAAACATGTGGAATATGTGGCGTATGACGATCTGGCACTGGCGCAGCAAAAACTGCAGCAGCATCAGCTGGACTTACTGGTGGAACCGGCCAGCCAGACCTATTGGGTTAATAGCAGTTCGCCGCAGGGCTATTTTGCCAGTGAGCTTTTGACCGGCAAGTTACCTGATTATCAACGTCAGGAACTGGATGGCCGGGAAATCCGTTACCTGGATTGGGTACTACCGGGTATTCTGGGCATGAATATGATGTTTTCCAGCCTGTTTGGCGTCGGTTATGTGATTGTTCGTTATCGCAAGAGCTCGGTACTTAAACGCCTTAAGGCTACGCCGTTGCGGGCAGTGGAATTCCTGGCAGCACAGATCTTGTCCCGGTTGTTTATTGTGCTGAGTATCACCAGCTTTGTGTTTATTGCTTGCAACAGCCTGTTTGATTTTTACATGCTGGGTAGCTATCTGGATTTATTCTTGGTCACTGCATTGGGGGCCGCATCTATGATTGCGCTGGGTTTACTGATGGCCAGCCGCAGTCAGAGTGAAGAGCTGACCGGAGGGCTGCTGAATCTGATTAGCTGGCCGATGATGCTGCTGTCAGGGGTGTGGTTTTCCCTGGAAGGTGCCCCGCAAGCCATTGTGCAGGTTGCACAGCTATTACCTCTTACCCATTTGCTTGAGGCTGCCAGAGCCATTATGAACGACGGTGCCGGGCTGGCAGAGATTCAATACCACTTATGGACATTATTGTTGATGACCTTGGTGTTTATGGGATTAGGCGCCTTGTTGTTCCGCTGGCAGGGCGAAGGCCGCTAGGCTGATTTTATTTGTGGCTGGATAAATACGCTCTAGTTGTTGTTTCAGAACAAGTTTTTACAGGATAGCTTTATAAATTTTAAGCAAAAGGCCGTATGATGCAGGGACTATCTGTGGAGGATTGTTGTGAGCGACAGCGCTTTGCAAAACCTGGATTTATCCCTGCCTGCTTTTGCTATGCAAGGGCTGACCAAAGTATTTGGTAGCGGCCCCAGTCGGGTAGAAGCACTGCGTGGTGTTGATCTGACCATTCCTGCCGCCGAGCTGGTGGTCCTACTTGGCCCTTCCGGTAGTGGCAAATCTACCTTATTGAATATTCTGGGGGGCCTGGATAGTGCAACGTCCGGTTCCCTGTCTTATTTCAATCTGGACCTGGCCGCCATGGATGAAAGACAGCTTACCCAGTACCGCCGTCAGCACATTGGTTTTGTCTTTCAGTTTTACAACTTGATGCCCAGTCTCACGGCACTAGAGAATGTGCAATTAGTGACCGAGATTGCCGAGAGTCCGATGGATGCAGCAGAGGCGCTGGCCATGGTGGGGCTGGAAAATCGTCAGCATCACTTCCCGGCGCAGTTGTCTGGCGGTGAGCAACAAAGGGTCGCTATCGCCCGCGCTATTGCTAAAAGGCCCAGGGTGTTGTTTTGCGATGAACCTACCGGCGCCCTGGACAGTAAAACCGGCCGTACCGTATTGAATGTGTTGCAGGAGGTGAACCGTGAGCTTGGAACCACGATTCTGATTGTGACGCATGCCGCCAGTACAGCGGCAATGGCGCATCGGGTGATACATTTTGCCGACGGGCGGATCAGCAAAGAGGTCGAGAACGATCAGGTGCTGTCCGCTGCCGACATTGACTGGTAATTGTTGATGCTGGCATCGCTTGATCAAAAACTACTACGAGATTTATGGCGTGTCAGAGGTCAGGGACTGGCGATTGCGGTAGTCATGGCATTTGGCGTGATGCTGATGGTGATGATGGATGGCCTGATCAACTCCCTCAGTGAAACCAAGCGTAGTTATTACGAACGTTATCGGCTGGCTCAGGTGTTCGCACCGGTCAAACGTGCCCCCAAGCATCTGCTGCAACAAATTTCTGATTGGCCGGATGTCACCGCAGTGGAAGGCCGAATAAACGGCGGCGCACTGATTAACCTGCCGGATGAAACTATTCCTATCCGCGCCCAGGCCGTGTCGCTACCGGATTACCGAGCACCCAGACTCAATGATGTTTATCTGGCCGAAGGACGGCGACTGGACCCCACCCACAAAAATGAAATTTTGCTATTGCAAGGTTTTGCCAATGCCCGAGGGATTAAACCCGGTGACCATTTGACCGCAACACTGAACGGCACCAGGCGTAGTTTCCATGTGGTGGGACTGGCGCAGGCCCCTGAGTTTCTCTATACCCCGGCGCCAGGGGAAATAGTCCCGGATGACAAACGTTTTGCGGTGTTCTGGATGAGTGAGGATGCACTGGCCGCAGCACTGGATATGGATGGAGCCTTTAATGAAGTTTTGCTGACATTGCCGCTGGGGGCCAACAGCGCGCATATCCTCCATCAACTTGACCAGTTGCTGATGTCCTATGGTGCGCTGGGCGCTTATACCCTGGATGATCATCTTTCTAACCGCTTTATCAGTGAAGAAATACAGCAACTGGCAAATTCAAACCAGGTTGTTCCCCCCGTGTTTATGGGGGTGGCGGCGTTTTTACTTTATATAGTCATATCGCGCATGGTGCAGTCTGAGCGCGAGCAGATAGGCCTGCTTAAAGCCTTCGGTTACACCGGCTGGGAAATTAGCCTGCATTACTTGAAGTTTGTGCTGCTGATTGCCATTTTGGGCGCACTATTGGGCTGCGTTTTAGGGGTGTTGGGGGGGCGCGGTTTAAGCGGGGTCTATCAGCTTTATTATAAATTTCCCTTTTTGCTGTTCAGGCTGGACCCGGCCACGGTTATAAGCTCTTTGCTGGTGTCGATCATGGTGGCTTGTACCGGCGCTGCGTGGGTAGTGCAGCGGGTGTTTGCTTTGACTCCGGCACAGGCTATGCGCCCACCAACGCCCACGGATTTCAGCACCAGCCTGCGCTTTGGGCAAGGGTTGCTGGCCAAATTTGACCAGCCCACCCGTATGGTGCTGCGTACTCTTAATCGCCATCCGTTGAAAACCTTGATGTCGATAAGTGGCATCGCCTTGGGGATGGCCCTGTCGGCCGGTATGCTTAACGTGTTGAGTGCCTTTGACCGCACCCTGGCATTTAGCTTTGAGCAAGTCGATCGCAGTGATCTCAATGTTAGTTTTGTTGAGCCGTTAGGCCCGGACAGTCTGTATTACCTGGCGCGTTTACCCGGTGTACTGGCGGTGGAAGGTGTGCGCGATGTACCAGCGATTTTTCATTTTGGCCGCGAGCGTTATCGGGGCGCCGTTACTGCACTGACGCCAGCACCACAATTGTTCCGGGCGCTGGATAAACATAGCCAGCCGATTGCATTGCCGCAGCAGGGCATAGTGTTATCCAAAGCCCTGGCGGGTCAGTTAAAGGTGCAAACCGGGGATACGCTACTCGTGGATATTCGTCAGGGACGTCGGCCTAAATTACCAATACAAGTGGCGGCTATTGCTGAAACTATGACCGGCGCGCCTGCCTATATGGACCTCAACGCCCTTAACCGCTTGATGTTTGAGCCCGGCCGGGTGAGTGGCGCCCATTTACGAATTGATATGCACTATGCGCAAGACTTATATGCCAAGCTCAAAGATATGCCGGCCATTGCCAGTGTAAACCTGAAAAATCAAAGCCGCCAGGCAATGGAAAAAATGATGGATGAAGGGGCTGGCGCAACCCGCTATGTGATGATGATTATTGCTGCCGTTATTACCTTTGGCATTGTGTATAACAGCGCCAGAATCGCCTTTGCCGAACGGGCTCGTGACCTGGCCAGTTTGCGGGTAATGGGGCTGACCAAAAGCGAAGCGGCCTTTGTACTGCTGGGCGAACTGGGCATTATTACGTTGCTGGCTATTCCATTGGGCTGTGCTTTTGGCTATGGCTTATCCGCCTTGATCTCGGCAGGCTTCAGTAATGATTTGTATCAGGTGCCTGTGACTGTGGTGCCTACCGCTTATGGCAGTGCTGCCATTGCCGTACTGCTGGCAGCGCTGGGATCCGGTTTTCTGATCAAGCGCGATTTGGACCGACTTGATTTGGTTGGGGCTTTAAAAACACGTGAATAAACAGCGAGTATCAGGATGACAACGAAGAGAGGATCACGCTACTGGTTAAGTTGGGCGGCGTTGCTTGTGGTGGCCTTATTGCTGGCGACGGCTTTCTGGCCACAAGCCGTGCCAGTGGATATGGGCAAAGTCAGTCGGGAAGCCCTGCGCATCACCATAAACGAAGAAGGGCGCACCCGGGTACACGACGCGTATGCGGTATCGGCGCCGGTAGCTGGGCGTTTGCTGCGGGTTGAAGCTGAGCCGGGCGATAAGGTGGAAGCCGACAAAACCGTTATCGCCCATATTCTGCCATTGGACCCGGCATTATTGGATATTCGCACCCTAGAACAAGCTCGAGCGGCGGTGGATGCTGCCAATGCCGCGCTACGCATGAGTAAAGCGGATTTAAATAAGGCCTTCGCCGACGAACAGCTGGCGCGCAGCGAACAGTTGCGTTTGCAAGAGTTGTTGGCCAGCGGCGGGGTGAGCCAATCAGCTTATGATGTTGGCGTGCGGCAGTTGCGGGCGGCCTCCGCATCGCTGGATACCGCCAAAGCCGCGGTGTCACTTCGGGAGGCGGAGTTGGCTAATGCCAGGGCCAGATTAGTAGGGTTTGATGGTGGCCAGTCTGGTACCGCTGTCCCCTTAGCGGAACACGCCTCACCTTTTGCTATTAAGGCGCCTATTGATGGACAAGTGCTGCAACTACTGCAAAAGAGCGAAACCATCCTCAGCGCAGGTACGCCTATTATGGAAATCGGCGATATAGGCAACGATTTGGAAGTTATTGTTGAGCTGCTGTCCACTGATGCGGTAAAAGTCGAGCCGGGTAATCAGGTGATTATCGATAGCTGGGGCGGGCCTCAGCAGCTTGAAGGCGAAGTGGTGCGGGTTGAGCCTTGGGGTTATACCAAGTACTCGGCTTTGGGCGTTGAAGAGCAGCGGGTATTGGCGCTGATTCGTTTTACCGGGCCGTCAGAGCCAAGACAAAAGCTCGGTCATGGTTATCGGGTTGAGGTGAAAATTGTGCTCTGGCAGCAACAGGATGCGTTGTCATTGCCATCCAGTGCATTGTTCCGCCAAGGCGAGCAATGGATGGTATTTAAGGTAGTTAAAGACAAAGCCCGTTTAGTGCCGGTCACTGTAGGTTATAACAACGGCACCCGTGCACAGTTGATTAGTGGCTTAAACCAGGATGATATGGTGATACTTTACCCAGGGCCTGAGCTGGTAGATGGTATGAAGGTTCAACCCCGGGTTAATTAGTGCAGCAGTCTTCCCGGGGATCGGTTTATTCGTTCTAAAAAAAGCCCCGTTAAGGGGCTTTTTGTAAATCTACGTGGAATTAAGCGGATTTTCTTCTGCGCATTAAGCCAAGACCAGCTAAGCCTAAAGCCAGTAATGCCAAAGGTGCTGGCTCTGGTACAGGCGTTGATGTGTTGTGATTTAACGCCAGGTTATCTACCAGGAAATTGTTGCCAAAGCCCAAACGCAGTTCATCGATCAGGCCGCTTTGCGCGCCAAAATATTTATAGCTGCCGTTTAAACTGGTATTGATTGACCAGGCCAGAACGCCATCTTTGTAGCCCTGTAGTGTGCCAAACAATGAGTCAGTACCACCTGAATTCTTGCTAGTACCCCATTTCTTAGCCCATAAACCATCAAAGGTGAAATAAGCACCGCTTTCTTCAGTGATGATGCCGATACCATGATAGTTATTGAGAAGCGCGAAATCATTGCTGTAGGCGCCATGGTTCCAGTTAGAACTCTCAACATCAATCCAGTTTAAGGTCGAGGAGAATACGAAACCATTATATACAGGCATACCGCCGACACTATTTTGTTTGCTACCGCCGGGTATATCATCAAAAGTCAATAAAGCTGCATTAGCCTGACTGGTAAGCATGAGTAGAGTGAGCAAAAACATGATCTTTTTCATCGTTACATCCTAAAACGGTTAATCATATGCATGGCAGCTTAAGCAAAGAGCAAGCCATACTTTTATTCTCAATAAATACAGTTGGTTATATGTATTTTTTGCATCGCCGTTTAGTTTTGCTGTAAAGAAAATAGACACATTATCAGCGACCTGAGCAGCTTTATACGCAGTTCTTAATGGGATCAGGTCAGATCTTCATACGCACTGATCACAGGGAATCAGCCCACGCTTTTTTTGTGAATTACGACGGGATTAGCCGGCCGGGCGAGTGATACGAACCGAATTGAATACTTGCTTGGCCAGCTTGTGGTCTACCTCGCCGCTAAATGTCAGCATCATGGATAACGCCATGTCGGCATTCATCACCTCAATATGTTCTACCTTACCTATATATAGGGCGAGCTGACCTGGGCTGGTGATAAGCTCTGCGTCAAAGCCGTCAATTACCAAAGCTTGTCGTTTGGCATCAGGCAACGCAGAAAAATTATCTGAATATATGCCGTAATCGTAAGACAGCTGGACATTTTCACCCTGCATAATGCCGGCCGTGGAATCTACCATACGAAGCTGTTTGGGCTGCCAGTCAGCCGGGTGGGAAAAGCAAAAATGCTGTGCAGGACAGGTTTGTAGCCAAGTGTCAGCCATAGTGGTTTGAATGATAACGAAGCCTGCGATAAGCAGACTTCGTATTAGAAGATTAGTGATCTTAAGCACGGCGACGTAAAGTAGGGAACATCATAAGACCAATCAGCATCAGCAATAGTGGTGGAACAACAGGCACTTCTGCGGCAGCTACAATCAGCACTGGGATAATCTCAATAAAGAGTCTGCCCGCGGTGTCTGTTTGAATTAGTCCGCTCGCCAGAATGGTAGCTACTTCAGCCGCACTCAAATCTGTGCCACCATTAATAAAGGGATCCATAAGATTGGTCGCGCCACTACTATGGCCCAAGCCCAGATTGTGGCCTAGTTCATGAGCCAATAACTCCGCATTAAAACCGCTGTCTGCAAAGACTGACTCAACAACAAAATCGTTTCCTGGGGTTTCACCGCAGCCAACGTAACCGGGATTAATATTGCCACACCAAGTCAGGTCATCCAAAAACCAGAAGTTTACGACATTAGCGGCACCATAATGGGCACCGGTTAGGGTTGCCCATTTGCCGGCCGTGTCCATATTCAACAAGCTCGCATCGACATGCTGAACCGATGGTCCAATACGAATATCAACAGGTGTGTTGCCAAAACTGGCTTGAGAGAAGATAGCGTCCATACCAGTCTCATCAATAGTGATGTATGCCGCGTTTGCAAATCCACTTATGCAAACCAACAACAGGCATAAACCTTGCCGCGTTAGCGACTTGAGTGAGTGAATCTTGGTATTAAACATTGTTTGCCCTTATATGGTGTTTAGTGAAACCTGGGCCCTTGGTGCTTTTAAGTACTTCAACTACTCACTGGGGTGCCGACGAATTTACGAGCATAAAATAAGCCATAAATTTTTTATCTATATATCAAATGGTTAAATTTAAATCTGAAACATAGATGTGTCGAAGTGTAAAAAAATACGACAGATCGTTGAGCGCTTTCTGATAACTCATTCCGCTTTTCTTAGCACTATGCTGCCTGTTTTGCTTGTGCTAAAGGTGAGCCCGAGCGTATCTGCTACCTAAAAAGTCAGTGTAAAGCAGGCACCACCATCTGGTTTATTCGTTGCTTTTACCTGACCGCCGTGGGCAATCATAACCTGACGAGTTAAGGCCAGACCCACGCCTGAGCCATCACGCTTGGTGGTAAAAAACGGTACAAAAATTTTGTCCAGCTGTGCCTCGCTAATACCGGGACCATTGTCTGTAACATCCAGTACCACATGACCTCGCCGATTGGCCGCCGCGTTCAACCAAACCTGACCATTGTTTTGCTCTTGCAGCGCCTGTTCGGCATTCTTCAACAGATTGAGCAGCACCTGCTCCAGCATATGTGGGTCGGCGTTGACTTTTAGACCTTCTGGTTCAACCTGCACATGCAGGGTCAATCCTTTTTCCGGCCAGTCCTGACAAGCCATCTGTGTTAACTGTGCGAATAGCGCGGCAATCTCCAGAGGTTGACGATTAGGTGAGGGCAGGCGGGTTAATCGTCGGTAACTGCTGACAAATTGCATCAGGCTATCACTACGTCTGGCGACTGTGGCAATGGAGTCGCGGATATCACCCAGCTCATGTTTAATAGAGGGGTCTAATACTTTATTGGACAAGTCCTCACTCAACTCTGCTGCCGTGGCTGCCAGCGACGCCACGGGCGTAATGCTGTTCATAATTTCATGGGTCAGTACGCGCACCAGTTCCTGCCATGCCTGCAGTTGTGCCGCATCCAACTCGCTGCCGATATCCAATACACTCAGCAGTTTTTCCCGCTGACCGGCCAAGATAATTTCTGTGGCAAACACCAATAATTGCTGTGGCATCCCGTCAGCATCGAAGCTACAAAGCTGGCGTTGCCCAGGTTGCAGCTTTTGCCACTGTTCTGCCAGTTCCAAACCAAAGGGGGTTAAGTCGTCAAGTTTACAGACCTGAGCTGAACCAAACAGGCGTCGGGCGCTGTTGTTCCATTGGCTTAAACGCCCATCGCTGTGCAGGCTGAGCAGAGGTATGGGGGTATGTTCCACCATAGCCTTAAAATGCCGTAATTGTTGTTCTTGATGCTCGCGCTCTTGCAAAAATCGTTGCATCAACTCGGTAAAAGCCTCGCCAAGCTGTTCAAAGCCGCTGCCAAATCGCTGATAGTCGAAGCGCTGGGTAAATTCACTGTAACGCACTGCGTCTAAAAAGCGTTTTAACTCAGCATTGGTTTTACCCACGAATTTGACGGTTTCCCAAACGCCAAATATGAGGAGTAACAGCAATAATATTTGGGTGGCGTGATAACCGGATGCTACGAGAAGCCAGGCGTTGCTTAATGCCAGCAGCACAATCAACGTGATACGAGCGCTTAGAAGCAGAGAAAAGCGGTTAAAGACCATGTTTTTCCATTCTCCTGTACAGCGCAGCGCGGGTCAAACCCAGTGCCTTGGCGGCATGACTGATATTGTAGCGATGGGTCTTTAGTGCTCCTTCAACTGCCTGGCGCTCAAGCTCCTCAAGATTGAAGGTTTGCATGTTAGATTGCACTGTTGGCACCATGGCTCTATTACTTAGCTGAAAATCTGTGGCGTCGAGTGTCTGATGTTCCGACAAGATCACAGCTCGCTCCAGCGCATGACGAAGTTCACGGATGTTGCCGGGCCAATGGTAGGCCTGTAATTGTGCCATTGCTTCCTGGCTGAGCTGTTTTGCGGGCTTTTGGTACTTACGGCAATAATGCTTCAGATAGTATTCGGCAATCGCGGCAATGTCTTCCTGGCGTTCACGCAAAGCCGGCAAGTGAATTTCGACGGTATTTAAGCGAAATAACAGATCCTGACGGAAACGTTGTTCATCATGTAATTGTTCGAGGGGCAGGTTGGTGGCGGCAATGACTCTGACATCAAAGGACTTTGCCTGGTTACTGCCTAGGGGCGTGACTTGACGTTGGGCCAGGACGGTTAGCAACTTGGCTTGTAAATGCAACGGCAGATTGCCTATCTCGTCCAAAAATAAGGTGCCGCCATCAGCAGCCAGTAAACGCCCTGTCCTGTCCTCATTGGCACCGGTAAACGCGCCTTTACGATGTCCGAACAGCTCGCTTTCAAACAAGCTCTCTGCCACGGCGCCCAAGTCGACCGACATAAACACTTTATGGTGTCTGGGGCTTTGCCCATGAATGGCCCGGGCTATGAGTTCTTTTCCTGTGCCATTTTCACCCAGAATCAATACGTTAGCGTCAGTTGGCGCACTGCGTTCAAGCAGATTCAGGGCCTGACGCATTGCGCCTGACCCGGCGATAATGGGCTGGCTTGATTGACTGGTTACTTCAGCAAGCAGGTTGTTGGCGGTGCGTAACTCGCTGGCTTCTGTGCGCGAGTGAGACAGCTTGACTGCCGAGGACACCGTGGCCAGCACTTTATTGTTGTGCCAGGGTTTAGCCACAAAATCCGTGGCACCGCGTTTCATCGCCTCAACGGCCACTTCCATATCCCCATGTGCGGTGATCATGATCACCACGGCTTGGGGGTCGATGGCCAGAATTTTTTCCAGCCAGCGATAGCCTTGTTCGCCGCTACTTTCACCGGGGCCGAAATTCATATCCAGCAAAATGGCATCGTAACGACTTTCAGCCAGTAGTGCAGGGATCTGTTCTGGTCTGTTACAAATGTCGATCTTGCTGAAATGACGTTTTAACAGCATTTTGCCTGCCACCAGAATGTCCTGATCGTCATCCACAATCAGTATGCGTCCGTCCTGCAGCATGTTCGTTTCCCAATACCCAAACTGTTCAATAGCGTACAGCGAGTGTTCATATTCGTACAGTTTTGTGTCTTTAAACTAGATGTTAATTCATTAAGTAATTGAAAATTAACTTTTTTTAAAGTTGGAACGGGATTTGTTTATATCCAGCCAGTCACTATCACAATATCAATACAAGCAGACGACAATGCAAAAACTCAGTGCAATACAAAATGCCGCCAAACCATCTGGAGCTGACTCGGTCTCAGGGGCTGCAATGGATCGCAAAATCAATAAAGCACGCAATCCGTGGACAGGTCGGTTGGGAGTTGGTGCGGCCATCATTGGGATTGCTGTTGTGGCCTATCTAATCCCTGGCTTTTCGGGCAAAGCCCTGAGTGTGAATGGGGAGCGTATTCTGGTTTCTTCCGTGTCCCGTGGCACCTTTGAGGACTTTATTCCGGTTCGTGCCCGTGTAACGCCGGCCAAAACTCTGTATCTGGATGCGATCGAGGGCGGACGAGTTGAACGCATTTTGGTGGAAGATGGGGCTATGTTGGAAGCCGGGCAACTGATTGTTGAATTGTCTAATGCCAGCTTGCAGTTAAGCGTATTGGGTAACGAAGCCAGGGTGGCCGAACAGCTCAATAACATTCGCTCCATCGAACTGAGCTTGGAACAGAATCGTTTGCAACATAAGCGCGATATTGTCGATATTGAATACCAAATCAAATTGCTGAAACGCAAGCTGCAGCGAGAGGCGCAACTGCTTAATACCCAGGCCATTAGCCAGTCCCAGCATGATGACACCAGGGACACTCTGCATTGGTATGAACAACGTTTGCTACTAACCAGGGAAAGTCAGCAGTCAGACGCCAGTATGCAGGAAGAGCAATTGGCCTTCTTGAAAGCATCGGGTGCCCGTTTGGAGCACAACCTTGAGCTGTCAAGGCAAAACCTGGCCAACATGAATGTGCGCGCGCCGGTGGCCGGCAAACTCTCTGGCTTTGATGTGGAAGTGGGGCAGAGCATTGGCCGCGGTGAGCGCCTGGGGCAAATTGATACCCCTGACGACTACAAACTGACCGCCCAGATTGATGAGTTCTACCTTAGCCGGATTGCCATGGGTCAAACCGCACAGGTGGATGGCTATCAGCTACAGATCAGCAAAATTTATCCACAGGTCAGCAATGGTCAGTTTGAGGTGGATTTGACCTTTATCGGCGAGCAGCCAGCGACTATTCGCCGCGGGCAGACCATGCAACTTAAATTGACCCTGGGGGATGCCAGTCAGGCGCTGCTGATTCCCAACGGCGCGTTTTATCAGGATACCGGGGGCAATTGGATTTTTGTGCTGAGCGCTGATGGGGCAAAGGCCGAACGACGCGACGTACGTATGGGGCGACGCAATAACAACGTCATCGAAGTGCTGGACGGGCTGAACGAAGGAGAGCGGGTGGTAACCAGTTCTTACAGCCAATACCAGGATATCCAGCAACTGAATATTAATAACTAAGGAATCACCATGTTGAAACTAACCAATCTTAGCCGTCATTACCTATCCGATGACGTTGAAACCCTGGCGCTGAATAAGGTCAACATTGAGATCGCCGTCGGTGAGTTTGTCGCCATCATGGGCCCCAGTGGCTGTGGTAAATCTACCTTGTTGAACATTATTGGCATGCTGGATAACCCGAGCAGCGGTGAATACTGGTTCAACGGCGAGAATGTGGCGGGCTATAAAGAAGCGCAACTGGCAGCTATACGTAAGCACCATATAGGCTTCATTTTCCAGAATTTTAATCTGATTGATGAGCTTAGTGTTCGCGACAATATTGAGTTGGCGCTGCTTTATCATGATGTACCAGCGTCTGAACGCCGCCGCCGAGTCGCAGAGGTAATGGATAAGGTGGGTATTGCACATCGCGCCAATCATTTACCCAGCCAGTTATCCGGTGGCCAACAACAACGGGTAGCTGTCGCCAGGGCGGTGGTAGGAGGACAGTCCATGATTCTGGCGGATGAACCGACCGGGAATTTGGACAGTGCCCACGGTCAGGAAGTCATGGCCATGCTGCAGGGTTTGAATGAAGAAGGCACCACTATTGTTATGGTAACCCACAGCCCGGCACATGCAGATTATGCGCGCCGCACTATTAACTTGTTTGATGGTCATGTGGTGACCGAAGACGTCAAAGCGGCCTGAGGCACAGGAGAAGCCAATGTTTGCTAATTATTTTCTGACCGCTTGGCGCAATCTGTTAAAAAACAGGGCGTTCTCGGCAATTAATATCATAGGGCTGGCCGTAGGCCTGGCCAGTTGTATCCTGATCATGCTGTACGTTAAGTCGGAAAGCGGCTACGACCAATGGATACCAGATAATGAACGGATAGTGCGTTTGCATACAGCCTATGAGTCCCCTGGCCGGGCCCCCTTTCTGACCGTGCGCAGCGCTGGCCGGATGATGCCAGCCGTGCGGGATTACCTTAGTGCGGAAATTGAAGACGGCATGCGTTTGGTGGTTTGGGATACAACAGTCCAACAAAATGGCGAAGCCTTTTCTGAGCAGGTGGCTTTTGCTGACAGTAGCTTCTTCAATGTGCTGAATTTACCCTTTGCCAATGGCAGTGCACAAAGCAGTTTTAATAAACCTAATGATTTACTCATTAGTCGGGAAATGGCGCAGAAGTACTTCGGGAGTACCGATGCTATTGGTAAAACTCTGACGGTGTGCTGTTTACGGGGGCAGACGGTTGAGCTGACCGTGAGCGGTGTACTCGAAGATCTGCCGGATAACACACATTTGGCGCTGGATATGTTGGTGTATATGGACACCGAGGTGTTTGGTCAGTTTCCAGGGGTATTGGATACCTGGACCAGCGTCAACGTCTATACCTACTTCAAACTGCGCCCAGGCGTTTCCCTTGAACAGGCTCAGCTGCGCTTGACCTGGTGGGTAGATAATGAAAGTCCTTTCTTGGAATTTGCCAAACAAAACAGCGGTATGCTGCCCGATGGCACGAAGATATCCGACACTATGAAGCATAAGCTGATGAGGTTGCCAGATCTGCATCTGGATGCCCACAATGATGCTGGCAATATGGGCGACTTAACCCCCATGGGTAACCGTAAACTGGTTGCCACATTCAGCTTGGTCGCCGTGCTCATTCTGGTCATCGCCTGTATTAATTTTATGAATCTGGCCACCGCCAGGGCTGGACAGCGAGCCAAAGAAGTTGCCATGCGCAAAGTGTTGGGTGCCAGTAGGGCGCAGGTAGCTGTACAGTTTTTACTGGAAGCTATTGGCCTGGTGATGATTTCACTGCTGTTCGCTCTGGTCGCAGTAGAATTGGTATTGCCCTGGTACAACCAATTGCTTGGCAAGGTATTCGAATTTCGCCTCTTCAGCGAACCAAGTCTCCTGTTTACTTTACTCGGATTGGGTCTGCTGGTGGGGCTGATTGCCGGCAGTTATCCGGCGCTGGTGTTGTCTGGCTATTTGCCAGGACAAATCCTCAAAGCCAGCAAAAGTAACGAGAGTAGCGCCTCGGTGAAATTACGCCATGTGCTGGTGGTGTTTCAATTTGCTGTGTCGGTAACGCTGCTTGTATGCACTGCGGTGGTGTACCTGCAAACTCAACATGCCAATAACCTGGATTTGGGCTATAGCACGGAGCGCAAGCTGGTTGTGGGTATCCGTGCCGCCAGAGATAACCTGGATAGTCTTAAACAACAGTGGCAGGCCATTCCAGGCGTGCAATCTGTAGTGTATTCCTCTGAGGCCCCGACTCAGGATAACGAAAACAACAACTTTGTGACCTTGCTGGGCAGTAATCAGGGCGACAAACCTGTTGAAGAGTTGCTCAATTATCACAATATGGACTACGGCTTTTTTCAAGCCTATCAGGTTCAGCCTCTGGCTGGCCGTTTGTTTGATAAGGCTTATGGCTCTGACACCCTAACACCAGCCGAGCAAAATCAGATTTCTCAGGCTGCCGCCATTCTTAACGAAGGCGCAGTGCGTCGACTGGGCTTCAATAGCCCGCAGGAAGCCATAGGCAGGACCCTGCAAATCAGTGCAAGTGGTGACGGCCTGAATCATCTGACGGTAGTGGGCGTCATTCCTGATATCTATTTTCGTTCGGTTAAATTCGCCATTCGCCCCAGCTTATACATGTTAAACCCACAGCGCTTTAACGTGGCTACTATTACCTATAACCAGGGACAGGCAAGCCAGGTGACAGCTGAGATTGAGCGAGTATGGAAGCAGGCGGTACCGATGCAGCCTATTGATATGCAGTATCTGTCTGACATGCTGGCTGCACAGTATCAAAGTGAAAATGTGCAGATGCAGTTGTTTAGCGTATTTTCGCTGTTAGCTGTGTTGGTGGCCTGCCTTGGCCTATACGGATTGGCTGCCTTTACGGCCGAGCGTAAAACCCGGGAAATCGGTATACGTAAGGTAATGGGGGCCAGCGTTAAGCAGATCATGTTGTTACTTATTTGGCAATTTTCACGGCCGATTATGCTTGCCAACCTGGTAGCCTGGCCGCTGTCTATTTGGTTGATGCTCAATTGGTTGCAGGTTTTTGTGAATCGTATCGACACCTGGTGGTTGTTGCCAATTTGCCTGATGGCTACCCTGGTGTCAGTCTGTATTGCGTGGCTGACGGTGGGGGGAAATGCCGCCAAGGTTGCCAAAGCCAACCCTATCAAAGCCCTGCGCCATGAATAGGGGCAAGCTTCAGGCATTTGTTTGATAACCGAGATTTCAAGGGGCGCTGTAGCGCCCCTTTTTTACACCTGACTCAGCTTTGATCTGCTTTTCTGCCCATATTCATTCCATCGCTTAAAGACCATCAACAGGGTGTTGAGGATAAGTGGCCGTGTTATTTGATAAAAATGGATTTAGGATAGGTGTTTGGTTGTGAAAAAATAAAAACAGGTCAACACGTGCAACTCTCTAAACGACGTTTCTTACAGCTCAGTGCCGGTGTACTGGGTAGCTTACCTTTTGCCTCTTTAGCCTCAGCGAATGCCTCTTCCAGTAGGGATAACGCCCTAGCCGATCTTACCAACGATGTGCAGCCCATCAGCGCCCAGGAGCGTTTGCTTAGAATAGATAAAGCCAGAAGCTTAATGCGAGCCAATAATATGGCCGCTATGGTATTGGAGCCAGGTCCGGCCATGGATTACTTCACGGGTATTCAATGGTGGCGCAGTGAGCGGCTCACAGCCGTGGTGATCCCGGCTGACGGCGACATTGCTGTGATTTGCCCCTTCTTTGAAGAACCCAGTATTCGCGAGTCCTTGGAAGTTGGTGATGATGTCAGAGTCTGGCTGGAGCATGAAAGTCCCTTTGCGTTAGTGGCGCAGGTGCTTAAAGACAGAGGTATTAGCAAAGGCCAAATCGGCTTTGAAGAGTCGGTGCGCTACTTTGTATTGGATGGTGTAATGAGCCAGCTTGGCAATTTTACCCATACCAGTGCCGACCCGGTTACCCGTGGTTGTCGCATGTACAAAACGCCTCATGAGCTGGCATTGATGCACAAGGCCAATGAAATCACCCTGACCGCGTACGCCTATGTGTGGAAAAACCTGCAACTGGGCATGACGCAACAGGATGTTAAGGCATTAATGCAAGGTGCGCAGGCTAAATTGGGCGGTAGCGGTATTTGGAATATGGCCTTGTTTGATCAGGCCAGCGCTTACCCCCATGGCACTAAACAGCAGCATGTCCTGAAAGAAGGTTCGGTGGTGCTGATGGATTGCGGTTGTGCGGTTGAAGGCTATCAATCGGATATCAGTCGCACCTTTGTGTTTGGTGAGCCATCGGCCAAAGTGCGTAAGATCTGGAATACCGTGCGTGAAGGGCAGAATGTGGCATTTGCTGCTGCTCAGCTTGGTAAAGCTGCGGGTACGGTGGACGATGCGGTAAGGGCCTATTACACCAAGCAGGGCCTGGGGCCTGACTATAAACTGCCTGGCTTGTCGCACCGCACCGGGCATGGCATCGGCATGCAGGGCCATGAGCCGGTCAATTTTGTTCGTGGTGAAACCGCGCTGCTAAAACCCGGAATGTGTTTTTCTAACGAACCGGGCATTTATCTGCCGGGTGAGTTCGGTGTGCGTCTGGAAGACTGTATTTATATGACCGAAAACGGCCCGCGTTGGTTTACTGAACCTGCAGAGTCGCTGGAGTCGCCTATTGGTAAGTTGGCAACACCTGTGACTTAAAATAAAACAACAACACGCAACAACGAGGTGAACATGCAAAAATCCATAGTGACCCTGGCATGCCTGCTCGGCATGCCAGCTCTGGCCGCCGACAAGCTCGGTGATGAGCAGGCGCTGTATGACATTGCCGGCCAGGTATCGGCCGCCCGTATTGAACAGGATGTTCGCAAGTTGGTGAGTTTTGGTACCCGCCATACCTTATCTGACACTCAGTCGGACAGCCGCGGCATCGGCGCCGCCAGGCGCTGGATTAAGGCTGAGTTTGATAGGATTTCTGCCCAATGTGGGGGCTGTCTTGAGGTGTATTATCAGTCGCAAACCATTCAGGGCGAAAAGCGCATTCCTGAGCCTGTTGAAGTAGTGAGTGTCATCGCCATACAAAAAGGTCAGACTGACCCAAGCCGTTATGTGGTGATGTCCGGCGATATCGACTCGCGAGTTTCCGATGTAATGGATGCGGTATCGGACGCACCGGGGGCCAACGACAACGCTTCTGGCCTGGCCGGGGTACTCGAAGCGGCCCGCGTGCTCAGTCAATACCAATTCCATGGCTCTGTGGTGTATGCAGCACTGGCGGGGGAAGAGCAGGGGCTGTTCGGCGGCAAGATTATGGCCGAACAGGCGCTTAAAGACGGCTGGCGGGTTAAAGCTGTGCTTAATAACGATATGATAGGCAATATTGCCGGTATCAATGGGGTAATAAACAACACCAGTGCCCGTTTGTTTTCTGAAGGCACCTGGGTAGTGGAAACCCCGCAAGAGGCGAACAAACGCCGTTTTACCGGTGGCGAAGTAGATTCACCCTCTCGCAATCTGGCCCGTTATATCGACAAGATTGCCGATACCTATATTCCCAATCTGGATACCATGATGGTCTATCGTCTGGACCGATTTGGCCGCGGTGGCCATCATCGTCCCTTCAATGATGCCGGTTTTCCTGCTATCCGTATAATGGAAACCAACGAGCATTATGATCGTCAGCATCAGGATTTACGCAGCGAAAACGGCACTGTGTATGGCGATACCCTGGATGGCGTGAATTTTCCATATGCGGCCAAGCTAACGGCCCTAAATGCAGTAAGCTTAGCCAGTATGGCCTGGGCTCCCAGTCCGCCAGCTAAGGTAGAAATCAAAGGGGCAGTGCAGCCTTCAACTACCCTAAGCTGGGCACCCGCCGCCAATGCTGAACGAGACCTGGTGAAAGGCTACAAGATTTACTGGCGTTATACCGACCAGCCGCAGTGGCAGTTCAGCCGTTATGTTGGCAAGGTCAATAGCTTTACCCTGGAAAATGTGGTGATTGACAATTATTTCTTCGGCGTGGCCAGCGTGGGGCAAAATGGCCTGGAAAGCCCGGTGGTATTTCCCGGTGTAGCCGGCGCTTTTGGCGAGTAATGATTTAGTGGCGATCAGTTAGCTGTTTAACTTTGATAGCCGCTAACCGATTGCCGGGATGAGATGTCCAGCTTCCTTATCGTTTCCTTTCCAAATCGCAGGTATCTGTTGGGAAGGGAAAATCCATAGGTTCAGCGTATTATTCAGTAGGCTGAGCGGTAAAACCCTGCTAGTCTGAATGGTGTACTTGCAGCCTTTCGTGAAGTCAGCCGTAGCCGAAAGTCTTTTGCCTCTGAGTCATAAGCTGTTTCACTGTTTCGATGAATATACAACAAAACTTAGCCATTCGGCTGTTACGGGTTCTACGCTACAACAAAGCCCGACATGAGCGCGCTCTGGCATTATTGCCCGAAAACAAGCGTCCGATATTCCATGTGTTGCCCTTTCTTTTGCATGTTAATCATCCTGCTTTGCCTGGTTTTGTTGCCGATGATGATGTTGCTTTTGGTCTGACTAACTATTCCCTGCGTGAGTCCGTGGTCAATTCACTTAAGAGTGTGTTCCCACAGCAGCTATCGTTATTTGATGATTTTCGCCAGCTTTGGCCAAAACAGCGACTGATTGACTCCTTAGTATTGATGGGCAGCGTTGGCACTATTGCGCAGTCGGATGACTCGGACTTTGATTACTGGGTGTGTATTGACCCACAAGTGGTAAAACCTAACGCGCGTAAGCTATTGCAACAAAAACTGCAACTGGTTGAACAATGGGCTGCTCAACATGACATGGAAGTGCATTTCTTTTTATCGGATATCGACAAAATAAGACGCAACGACTTCGGAGAAGCGGATGGCGAAAGCTCTGGCTCGGCACAAGCGGTGTTCTTAAAAGCTGAGTTTTATACCACCAATCTGGTGGTGGCCGGTAAGCTACCTTTTTGGTGGTTGATGCCCGATAAGGTTAATGACAAGCAGTATCAGGAGTTGATGAACAGTCTAAAGCCTGGCGAACCACCTGATCCCAAACTCTTTATGGACTTTGGCAATTTACAGGAGATGGACTCTCGAGAGTTGTTCGGTGCTGCTATTTGGCAGATAGTCAAAGGCATGGATTCGCCGTTTAAGTCGGTGCTGAAGATGGCCAAGCTAGAAGTGTTTTTGGAGAATATTCAGCACAAGCAGCCATTGTGTAACCTACTTAAAAAGTACGTACATACCGGTGCTAACCCTTTGGCACATCAGGAATATGTTGATCCTTATGCGCTGATGTTTGACGAACTCATTGCCCATTACCAGCAGCAGGATAACCAGCAGGTTGTGCAACTTTTACAGTTAAGTCTGTATTTAAAGTGCGGTTGTACGCTCAGCCAGGAAACGGGCGATAAACACCATAGTTTTAAGCGCGAGATGATTAGTCGATATGTTTGGGAGTGGGGGTGGAGTGCAGATAAGCTGCGTAAGATTGATAATATTGCCAGTTGGAATTTTAGTGAGAAGTCCCTGCTTAGTCGCCAGGTGCATGCCTTTTTAATCAACTGTTATCGTCGTATGTCCAGCCGTATTGCCGGACAGAAACAAACCGTTAGTCAGGAAGATATGACGGTTATCGGGCGAAAACTGGATACTTTCTACTCCAAAAAAACGGATAAAGTCGAATATCTACGCAGCGTGTTCGACGACGAGCTGTATTGTCGTACTGTGAGTATTAAAGCCGACCCCGATACCATGCTTAAGCGCAATTGGTCTATGTATGCCGGGGATCAGATTTCGGCTAAGGCCAGCACACTGCGTAATGAACACCTCAAGTCCAGCGATAACCCTATTGATCTGGTCGTCTGGGCGGTTTGGAACAGGATTATGGATAGTAAGACCCGCATCCAACTGGACTACCATACCGAACCGGTTACAGAAGAGGATTTGTATAAGCTGGTCAGTAAGGCTGAAGAGCTATTTCCTCCACTACGGGTCTCCGAATTGCCTCGTCAGGCATTGTTGTCACCGGCTAAAGTAACCAGCTGTCTGGTGGTGCTGAATTTTGAAAGTCGCCGTTTAAAGCCGGAAGTGGATACGGTCAGGGTGATATACAGCAATAGTTGGGGAGAATTGTACTCGCAGTCTGGGATGCAGGCACTGGAGCCTTTGCGTAGGGAGTTGGGCAATGATGGATTGGCCAGATTGGCGCATTTACTGGTGCCGGATGGTTCCCATAAGCAGCGCCTGTACGACAATTTTGTGATGCGTACCGGTCTGGAATTTCGTCATATTGTTTAGCCGTGCCTATCTCGCTTTGTGGCGTGATATTTGGTACTGGAAAGGCCGCACGGCTACCGCTACCATGAGCGTTTTCAGCTAAGGGAACGCCATGATTATCCAACAGCAAACCCAGGACCTGCCCGCACCAACCGGGCTGATGCGTACTACCCTATACCGACCCCAGCAAGCAGGTCGTTTCCCCGCCGTGATCTTTTATTCTGAGATTTTCCAGCAAACCGCACCTATTGCCCGCACTGCTGCCCTGTTAGCCGGTCATGGCTTTGTGGTGCTGGTGCCAGAAGTATTTCATGAGCTAAATCCCATAGGCACTGTGCTGGCTTACGATGATGCTGGAAAAGACAAAGGGAATCAGGATAAGTGGACAAAGCCGCTAGAGGCGCACGATAGCGACACTCAAGTGTTAGTAGATTTTGTCCGGCAGCAAGCCTACTGCAATGGCAATGTTGGTGCTATGGGTGTTTGCATTGGTGGGCACCTTGCTTACCGGGCGGCACTTAACCCAGATATTAAGGCGGCATTTTGCCTGTATGCGACCGATATTCACAGCGACACTTTGCCCGCGAAGCCAGGCAATCAGTCGTTTGAGCGTATGACGGATATCCAGGGTGAAATTCACTTTATCTGGGGCCGGCAGGATCCGCATGTGCCGGCTGATGGACGCTTGAAGATTTATCAGGCGCTACTGACTAGCGGTATCAATTATCAATGGACGGAAGTGAATGCTCAGCATGCTTTTATGCGTGATGAGGGGGAACGTTATGATCCGGCCCTGGCGATGATTATGTATCAACAAGCGGTTGCGCTGTTTCAACGGGTACTCTGGCAATAGTCATTCACTGGCCCGGCGCCCGCGAGGGCCAGTGATAGTCTCATTTATATGGATTTCTTGACTCTCTGCCTTTCTGTGTTAAACAAATAGTTACCTTCAGCCCGCGGAATTCAGGGGAGCACCTAAGGACCGCGGGCATTAACTTGGTAGTACAAAGCCCACGACTTCTCATCATCAGCCTTTGATGAACACCTGTTTTATGGGGCTTGTGCAAGGGCAAACAGCATCTGTGCACCCCGCCTTTGATAAGATAAATAAAACGTCTGTCGACGACGCAGCCTTATCGTCACCATCTTAACGCCAGTTTGCCTGAATTCATTGGCAGTAAAGGGATTATCTGCATATTGCCATTGGCCGTTGAAGCATAGCCTCAGCAGCAGACAGGGGGAAATTAAAGTTGGATGTGCCCCCGGTTTGACTGGCGGATAAAATATCTATGGGGGAAGTTTAGGTAATTAACCTGGCAACCTATGACTTGTCCTGATTTCTCGTCTAAGCTGGAACAACCATCAGTTTTAGGCAGTAACAGAATGATAAACCTAGATAATTTAAGGCTGAAAACCCTACTGGCCGGCGCCATGGTATTGGCATTGTTTCTAACCATATTGATTAGCTCATTTATCAATATTCGGCAGTTCTCGGGGATGTTTTATGAAGTCACTGAAAATGAGCATCTGCCTAATGTCACTGAACGCGCCCGAGCCCAGATAAAAGCAGAGCTGCAAGCGCCCATCGCATTTTCTCAAGGCATTGCGCAAAACGACTACATACAGCAATGGATCTTAAATGGTGAGGATCCTGCGAAGCTCCCGGATTTGCTTAATTATACGCAGCGTTTTATTCGCGACTATGGCGCCGCCTCGGTCTTTTGGGTTTCCAAACCCAGTAACAACTACTACAACCAGGATGGACTGTTCAAACAGGTGTCGGAGCAAGTCGCCCGCGACTCATGGTTTTTTGACTTTGTCAGAGGCAGCCAGGATATCGCATTGAGCATGGACATTGATGAAGTCACAAATAGCCTGACGGTGTTCGTGAATGTGCTTGCCAAGAGCAAGGATGGGCAAGTGTTGGGTGTAGCGGGGTTGGGTTACGATGTGTCTGCCATTATCCGCATGGTGCAGGAACACAAGGTTGGTGAAAATGGCTATATGTTTTTACTGGATGGCGACGGCAATGTGGCGGCACATCGTGAAAATGCCATGCTCAACAAATCCCTGGCACAATTGTCTGCTTACACTGATGTAGCAGGAAAAATTACAGCAAGCTCAGGCGACTTTACTTTATTTGACGGCCAGATTGCCGATGAATCCGTATATATTGCCACCTCTGATCTTAAAGACGTAGGCTGGAAACTGGTTACCGTTCTGCCTAAGGCTGAAATCAGCGATAAG
Organism: Bowmanella yangjiangensis; assembly: GCF_017255015.1. Taxonomy (GTDB): domain Bacteria; phylum Pseudomonadota; class Gammaproteobacteria; order Enterobacterales; family Alteromonadaceae; genus Bowmanella; species Bowmanella yangjiangensis. The sequence continues at coordinate 364,310 of NZ_JAFKCS010000001.1, forward strand.
GTAAATGCGGTGGTGCAGCTGTCGGTTATTACCGCAGTGGTGCTGGCGGTGATTTTTATCCTGTTGTCTTTGTATATCGCCAATCGGGTCAGCGGGGCTATCAGTCAGGTTGGAGACAAGCTGCTGAGTATGTCTGCATCAGGCGGGGACCTAACCCAACGCCTGGATGCCAGTACTGACAATGAACTGGGCTACCTTGCCAAGGGGTTTAACGCCATATTGGCAAAGTTTTCCGATCTTGTCAGAGAGATTAAAGAGGCCGAATCGGCAATCAATAGCGGCGTTGGCAATCTGAAAAACACCTCGCTGCAATCGGTGGAGTATTCCGAGGATCAGCGTCGACAGACAGAAATGGTTGCTACTGCCATTACCGAAATGGGGCAAACCATCGGCGAGGTATCTTCTGTTGCACACAAGACTGCGGCGGATACCAGCACGGCGGTTAAGGATACGCACGATACCAACGAAGTTATGCTGAGCCTTGCTGCGACCATGAACGAGTTGGCCGGGGCAATGAAACAAAGTGAAGCCTCAATAACGGAATTGGCGGGCCAGGCTGAAGCCATCAACTCGGTGGTGGATGTGATTAGCAGTATTTCTGAGCAAACCAATTTATTAGCCCTGAATGCCGCTATTGAGGCCGCCCGAGCTGGTGAACAAGGGCGTGGCTTTGCTGTAGTTGCAGATGAGGTACGTACTCTGGCCAGTCGCACACAGGATTCCACTAAAGAAATCCGTGCCCAGATTGAGCAACTGCAAAGCGCGGCTTCAGCCAGTTTGACTACTATAAAAAGTGGCGCGCAAAGTAGTTTGGAGCTGGCCGATAGTGCACAGTCGGCTTCTTCAGCGTTGACCGCTATTCGCCATCGCTTTGACAGTATCAGTGACGGCAACCATCAGGTCGCTGCCGCAACAGAGGAGCAAACGTCGGTAGTGGACCATATCAATGAGTCGGCACAAACTATTGCTACCATGGCTAACAATATTCACTCGAGCGCAGAAAGCCAGTTGCAGGAGATTGACAGGTTGACAGCACGTGCTCAGCATATGCGCCAAATCGTTAGTCAGTTTAAGGTGTAATGACAATGAAAAAACTTATGTATCTAGGCTTATTAGCCCTGCCTACGCAAGCTGATGTGTTATGGTCGGATTTTAGTCTCTCTTACCTAAATGGCAGTCATTACGAAGTAGGGGATACAGACCGAGAGGTCGCTACCTTTGAATATGTGACTGGCACAAGCTGGGGCGGTATGTTTATGTTTATTGACCGCCTTCACTCTGATAATGGCGATAAAGAAACCTACGGCGAGTTTTCACCCAAGTTCACCTTGCTTGAATTTGACCAGTCAAGCTGGGTTAAGAGCATATCGGCAGCTGCCACCATCGAGATTGGTGAAGATTTTACCCATTATTTATACGGGGTTGGGGCGGGTTTTAAACCTGTGGGATTCAATTATCTGAATGTCGATCTGTATCGTCGCAATAACGACAGCGGGAAGGATAACTGGCAAACCACCATTACCTGGGCGGTGCCTTTTGAAGTGGCCTCAAGTGAATGGTTGTTTGACGGTTTTCTGGATTGGAGCTCCGCGATTGGTGAGCAGGGCACAGCGGCCAGCATGAATTGGACATCTCAGCTCAAGTGGAATTTGGCGCCATATGTGGGGCTGAAATCACCACTGTATATTGGGATGGAGTATGTTTTTTGGAACAACAAATACGGCATTCAAGGGGTTGATGAACGCAATGCCAATTTGCTGCTGAAGTGGCACTTCTAAATATCTCTAAAAGTGGGAGCTTAGGCTCCCACTCTCGTTGCTAAGGCATACTTTTCATAAAGCGGTGGAATTTTTCCTGGCCTTTAACCAGCCATCTTGGGGCGGTATCGCCAATGCCGACCAATTTTAATTTCGGGTGATGTGCGACTACTGCGCCAACCAACGGTTCCTGTTCGGGATCAAGATCGACAAACAGCAGATGCTTACCCGCTTTGAGCAAACGTCTGAATCGGCGAAAGCGACGATTCGGCACCTGAATACCGATAAGTCCACCTTCCCAGGTGCAAAAACCTAAAACAACAACGGCCAAAAACACAAAGGGCAACCAGCCCGCGGCGGTGCTCGCCCAACCCAGCCAGTACGCCAGTCCCAATATGAGTGCCGCGCCTAGCGTACCTATTAAGGCACCCGTTTCTGTGGCATGCACCACATCTTGTTTAAATACCGATTCGATGGCATTGAGGTGGTGCTGTTCTACCTCTGCATCTTTATCACTAAGTACATGAAAATGAGGTTTACTGACGCCAAGAGCAAGCATCTCATGCTCTACCACTGACAAGTCACGCAAGTCGTCACTTAAATAGTAGTGTCTTAACATCTCCCACTCCTTTTCTGTTGTAACTAACTCTTATTGCAATACAGCTCGGCCAATCCGCGCTAGTTATGCAGTAAGCTAGTTATTGAAAGTATAGTCTGTGGTGGGAAAGGCGCATTTACATGCGACCAATGGTGGGTTGAACAATATTCGCACCGCCACTAACATCTCGACGCGCTAATGGTCTAGCCCGTCGCAAGCCACTCTAAACCGTGGATTTTGTAAGGGTATAATTATTGGATTTCCTGATAGATCAGGTCGGGAATTGACGGAAATAGCAATTGGAGGGCACTTGTCCAACCCGGAACTACAGTTTGAAGCTATTCAGCAGGCCATAATGGATGCTGCGGTAGATGCCATTATCATCATTAATGATAAAGGGTTGATCAGCTATTTTTCGTCGTCTGCCGAGCGCTTGTTTGGTTATGACAGGGTTGAGGTATTGGGGCAGAACGTCAAAGTTCTGATGCCTGCCAAAGATGCACATGCCCATGACGGATATTTAGAGAATTACACCCGCAGCGGTCGAGCTAAGGTTATCGGTATTGGTCGCGATGTGCTTGGTCGTCGCAAAGATGGGAGTATCTTTCCTATGCATTTGAGCGTTGGAGAGGCTCAGACGGCGGAAGGACGTTTGTTTGTTGGCATTTGCCATGACCTCAGCGAATTCAAAGGCCTTTTGGAACAGCTGAGCTCCGCCGAAAGACGCTACAAAGACATCATCCAATATCAGCGGGAATTTATTTGTCGCTTGAGCAGCAGTTTGCGCCTTAGCTTCGTCAATAATGCCTTTTGTGAACAGCTAGGCTACCAAGAATCCGAAGTGCTGGGGATTTCTCTGATGGAGTTCATCCATGAGGATGACCGCCAAAAGGTGGAGTCGATTCTCAACCGATTGCGTGCTGAACAGGATGAAGCCAGCTTGAGTCTTTCTTGTGCCGTGCTGGACCAACAAGGCAGTACACATTTTATCGACTGGACCTTTAGAACCCTGCCAGCCAGTTCCGAGTTTCACTACGAGATTCAAGCAATTGGTAACAATATTACCGAGCAGGTGAAGGCCAAGCAGCACGCCAAGTTCTTGGCCGAATACGATAGTTTGACCGGCTTTTTCAACAAGGATGGTCTTAACCGGGCTTTTGCGCGCACTTTAGGTAACGCTGAGCATTACGCAGTATTTTTCACCGACTGCTATCGCTTTCGTCTAATTAATGAAAAGTATGGCCAGGATGTAGGCGACCTGATGCTGATTGAGGCGGCGCAGCGTATTAAATCATGCATGCCTGCTGACAGTTTGATATGCCGCCCTGGCGCCGACGATTTTCTTCTGGTTGTACCTCTGGAGGATAAAGCTCAAGCCTTGCAGCTGGCTGAAACCCTGTTGCAGAGCATTATCGAACCTTACGTCCTGGCGGGAGAAAAACTGGTGTTGTCGGCTGTGGTAGGCATCAGCTTTTACGGAGATGGGGCAACAGATCTGCCAGTGTTGGTTCGCCAGGCCGAGTCCGCCATGTTTGAGGCCAAGGCCAGCCATCATCCCGTGCGGGTTTATCATCAGGATATCCATCAGCAACTCACCATGCGTTTGGAGATTGAGCAAGGTATACGCAGAGCCTTGGACTTAAATCTGTTCGAAGTGGTTCTGCAGGCCAAATATAATCTGGCGGACATGAGTCTGGACGGCTATGAAGCCTTGATTCGCTGGCATGATCCGGAGCTCGGTACCGTCAGTCCTCAGGTGTTTGTGGCGATTGCCGAAAAAGTCAATTTGGGTATCGAACTTGACCTTTGGGTGTTGTCCAATGTGCTACAGCAGATTTCCACTTGGCGGAACGCCGGTTTTAAGGTCAAGCCTATTGCGGTGAATATTACCGCCGCGCATTTCTCTTTGCCGGGATTGTTCAGTCAGGTCGAACGAATGACAGCCGAGCTGAATTTGCCCATGAATTGTATTGAGCTTGAGATTACCGAAGGGGTAGCGATGGGAAATTCTCAGGTTATCATGGACAACTTGCAACTGTTCAAACGACACGGCGTCAACATCGCCATCGATGACTTTGGTACAGGCTATTCTTCATTGGGGTATCTCAAAGACTTGCCGGTACAGTTGTTAAAGATAGACAGAGTGTTTATCAAAGATATTGAACATCCGAAGAACTATGGTCTGGTAAATGCCATGATCGCTATGGCCGACGCGGTAGGTATGCGAGTATTGGCTGAAGGCATAGAGACAGAGCGTCAGCGTGATATCTTGTTGAAGATGGGGTGCGATTTAGGGCAGGGTTACTTGTTTGCCAAGCCAGTAAGCTATGCAGAGATTGAAGCTACTCTCCTCTCAGCTTAAGGGCTGGCAAACAATTCAGGATTCATAATAATCAATATTTTGTAAGACTCGACTTTGCTGCTAAGGATGACATTTTCCAGCTCTGTTTCACCGAGCCTGAGGCTGTCGATAATCTCTGCATTGATCAAGTGATCGGTACATTTTTCATTTGGCAGAGCACATTGTAAGGCCAGCCGTACAGCAAGATAAACGATGGCAATATCGGTTTGCTTGAGCGCCAATGCTTCATTGTGCTGATTAGCGATAGGGGTAAAGAGGTTCGACGGCAGATTCCACAGCATGAGAATCTGAGCGCTGCATTCCGCATAGGTAAAGCCCAACAGTTGCTTTTGTTTATCCCAAGGTCGTATCTTTTGTTCAAACTGCTCACATTGAGAAGCCAGCTCAGGGGAACGATTGGCCACTGCCAGTTCACCAAAGTTATGCAATAAGCCAAGTAAAAAGAAACGCTCGGTATCTTTTTGCCCGGTTTCAAGGGCCAGATGTTTCGCGATTAACCCTGCGTACACGCTTTGCTGCCAAAAGCGCTCCAGATCAATAGCATTGTTTTCAAAATGCTTGAAGGCGCTACGCGCAGTTTCGGTCATGACCAGGCTATACAGAGCTTTGGCTCCTATGGCGCTGACAGCACGGCTGATGGTACTGATCTCTGTATTAAAGTTGTACAGCGCACTGTTTGCCAGCTTGAGCAATTTGCTGCTTAGTGAAGGGTCCAAAGAAACGACATTGGCAATATCGGCTGCAGTTGAACTGGGATCTTCCAGTAATTCCTTAATACGCGTACAGGCGTCCGGCAAGGCAAATGAGTCGGTCACGGCCATAGCGTAATCAGTGGCTTGCATAAGTTAATTAGTCCTTTTTAGTCTTCTGATCTCAGGATAGTCGAAAGGTCGAAACTTTAACCACCTAACAACAGTATTTCCCTGGCTAATTATCTCATTGTGCAACATATCTTGCTTGCCAGATGTTCATGCCACGGTATGATTTGACATATCCTTACTAAAGGGAAGTCATGTTGTTGGACTTGTTACGTCACTACTTTACCTACCCTCAGGACAATTTGCTGATGTTCGGCAATTACGATTCCTGGCTAGTACTACTGTCCATTCTGGTTTCTATTTTTTCCTCCTCCATGGCTATGCAACTGGCTGGCCAAGCACGGCAAACAACACAGCGAAGCGCTTTACTCTTATTCGCAGGCAGTGTGGCATTGGGAGCCGGTGTGTGGTCTATGCATTTCATCGGCATGTTGGCCTTTCAATTATGCACAGAAGTAAATTACGCTACTAATCTGACCTTGCTATCCATGCTGCCAAGTATGGGAGCATCCTGGGTAGCCTTGTCATTGATCAGCCGTAAGCAGGTTAGCCTGCTGCAGCTCACATTAGGTGCGGTACTAATGGGGGCTGGCATAGGCACTATGCACTATGTTGGCATGGCGGCCATGCAAATGGCGCCAGCACTGAAATACGACCCCTGGTTGTTCGGGCTATCTATCTTTGTGGCGGTGGCCCTGGCTTGGTTATCGTTGTGGGTACGCTTTGGTATCAGACGTTTTACGGCGGCTCAGCTTTCACCCACCGCATTGAATCTGTTCAGTGGTACCGTGATGGGGCTGGCTATCAGCGGTATGCACTATACCGGTATGGCGGCGGCACGTTTTGTGCCACCGGAGGGGATGCAACTTAGCGAGCAGATTAACCATTCTGAAGTGATGGCGCTCGGTATCGCGATTACCACTATTTTGATGACGACTATGGTGGTCATCGTTAACTTGCTGTTCAAATATAGACAAATCAGTCAGGTGGCAAGACGCAATGAAACACGTCTAAAAGCCATGATGGATACAGCGGTTGATGGTGTCGTTACAATAAGTGAAAAAGGCTTAGTGCTGGGTATAAACCAGGCTGCGGAGAAAATCTTCGGTTGGCGGGCTGACGATATTCAGGGCAAAAATGTCAGCATGTTAATGCCTCAGCCGTTTTCTGATGAGCACGATGATTATCTGGGGCGCTATTTGCGTACCGGCGAGGCCAAAATTATTGGCACTGGACGTGAGGTGCTGGCGCTGCACAAATCCGGCGTCACCTTGCCGGTGAGATTGGCTATTGGCCATGCCAGGCTGCCGGGTGAAAACTTATTTGTCGCCTTTATTACTGATATCAGTCAGCGGCTGCGCATGGAAAAGGCGCTAAAAGACAATGAAGCCAAATACCGTTCTTTAATCAGTAACATTCCAGGTGCTGCTTATCGCTGCCAGGCAGATATTGGTTTTGCCATGATATTTATCAGCGAGGCGGTAGAGCAACTGACGGGCTTTGCTGCCGAGGACTTCATCCTGCCCAATCCCAAGCGAAACTTCTCTGATTTATTTCATCCTGAAGACAGAGACAGACTCTTGGAAATGTCCTGCTATGAAGAGCATTTTTGCGTGGAGTACCGGATTATTGACCGCTTCGGCAATGTGCGTTGGATGCTGGACAATGGCGGCCCGGTGCGCAATGAACAAGGGGAAGTGGTTTGGCTGGATGGTTTCATTATGGACATTACCAGCAGAAAACAGATGGAGCAGGAATTACTGGTGGCCAAGGAGCGTGCTGAGCAGGCTGCTGCGGCTCGTTCGGCGTTTCTGGCGAACATGAGTCATGAGATCCGTACACCCATGAATGCCATCATTGGCTTTAGCGATGTGTTGGTGAATAGTCAGCTTGATCAAGAGCAGCAACGGCATCTGAAAACCATCAATCAGTCAGCCCGATCACTGTTGCATCTACTCAACGACATTCTTGACAGTGCCAAGTTAGAAAAGGGCAAGCTGGAACTAGAGTGGCGGGATTTCTCTATGATGGAGTTAACCGACCAAGTGGTGTCTACCTTGTGGTTACAAGCGCGCAAAAAAGGTTTGGAGCTGACTCTGCATCTTGCCCCTGAATTACATGAATTTTATCGAGGGGCACCTGACAGAATTCGCCAAGTTTTGACTAATTTAGTCGGCAATGCCATTAAATTTACTGAACAAGGCCAGGTTAGGCTGGACGTCGGTGTTGAGCAGGAAGGGGTAGTGCGCTTTTGTATCACCGATACCGGTATGGGGATAGAAGCCGAGCGCTTAAGATATATCTTTGAGCCTTTCACCCAGGCGGATGCTTCCATGAGTCGGCGCTTTGGCGGAACGGGTTTGGGTACAACCATCAGCAAGCAATTAGTGGAACTGATGGGCGGGCAGATTTGGGCCAACAGTACTCCAGGTATGGGAAGCACGTTCGGTTTCAGCCTGCCCCTGAATGAAGGCCAACCTGTTGTCGCCGTTGATAAACGTACGGCGGCCAGATTACCTAGTCTGCGCATATTGGTGGCCGACGATATTCAGCAGAACCAGGATTTGCTGAAGCTGTTGCTTGGCAATGCTGGTCATCAGGTTGTGGTGGCTAGCAATGGACTTGAGGCTCTGGAGCAGGTTAAGCAGCAGAGCTTTGATCTGGTGTTGATGGATATTCAAATGCCCGAGTTGGATGGGTTGGCTGCCAGCAGGGCGATTCGTGCCTGGGAAGCAGAGGTTGGCCGCGGGGCCTTACCTATCATTGCCTTAACGGCCAGTGTTCTGGATGAAGACAAACAGGCTGCCAAGGACGCAGACATGCAAGGCTTTGCCAGTAAGCCTGTGGATATGCCGGCTTTAATCCTTGAGATAGCTAAGGTTCTTGGGCTTGATTTAAAGCCCGAGATTGAGCATAAGCAACCCAATGGTGAAGCCAAGTTGGTTAATATGGGGAAGGCTTTGCAACTGTGGGGGCAGGAAGCCACTTATATTAAAGAGCTGCTTAGTTTCGTTGGTCGCTATTCAAGCTTGCCAGAACAACTCCAACAGATGCTTGAGAATGCTGATACGGCAGCTCTGCTGGAACGAGCCCATGCGCTAACGGGACTCTGTGGTAATTTGGCGCTTGAGACCCTGGCGGAGTTATCCATGCAGTTGGAGCGTCAGGCCAGGCAGGGCCAGCTGGCGCAGAGTGATAGCATTATTCAAGCTTTGCAAATACAAATGACTGCACTAGAAAACTGGCTAGGTGAGCAGAGTGATATGCAGCTCACTATTGCAGAACAGCAACTGGTCGCAGACCGTGGTGAATGTCTGGACATACTGCTACGGCTACAGAAAGCGGCCGCTGCCAATGAGTTTGATGATCAAGCTCTGAATGACTTAACTGCGCGTTGTGCGGGCGTTTCCGGTCCTTTAATGGAGGCCATTGCAGAGGCCTTTAATGAATTTGATTTTGTTGCTGCAAGTCAATTGCTTGAGCAGGCGTTGACCATTATTAATGAGGGGAACAAGCAATGAGTGTGGCAGACCAACCCAGCATTCTGATAGTGGATGACGAACCGGCTAATTTGAAGGTGTTGAAACTGGTTTTGCAGGAACAATACCGTTTGATTTTTGCTCGTTCAGGCGAGGAAGCCCTAAACATTGCCAAGCGTGATAAGCCCGATTTGATCTTACTGGATGTGATGATGCCTGGTATGACGGGGTTTGATGTTTGCTTGCAACTAAAAGCTGATACGGCGCTGGCAAGCATCCCCGTGATATTCGTTACGGCGTTGAAAGATGAGGTGGATGAAACCCGTGGCTTTGATTTGGGCGCCGTCGACTACATCACAAAACCTGTTACCCCTGCGGTAGTGAGAGCCAGAGTAAGAACTCACCTGTCATTGGTTAAAGCGGATGAGATCAAACTGAGTCGTCTTAGGATAATTCAATGCCTTGGACGCGCCGCTGAGTATAAAGACAATGAAACCGGCAACCATGTGCTGCGCATGAGCCACTACGCCAGGATCATTGCGCTGGCGTATGGGTTTTCTGAGCAGCACGCCGAAGAGTTACTGCATGCGGCACCTATGCATGATATCGGCAAGATTGGCATTGCAGACCATATTCTACTTAAGCCCGGTAAGCTAACCGCCGAAGAATATCGTGTCATGCAGGATCACCCTGAAATTGGTGCGGAAATCCTCGGAGAATGTGACTCCCGCTTAATGCAGATGGCCAGGACAGTGGCACTCTGCCATCATGAGAAGTGGGACGGCAGCGGATATCCAAAAGGCCTGAAAGGCGAAGCTATTCCTATCGAAGCCAGAATTGTTGCGCTGGCTGATGTGTTTGATGCGCTGACCAGTGCAAGGCCCTACAAGGCGGCTTGGTCCATTGAAGATGCCTTAGCGCATATTCGTGAACAGCAAGGTAAGCATTTTGATCCTGCACTGGTTCCTTTGCTTGAACAGGAAATAGACAGCATTCTGGAAGTCAAAGCGCGCTGGGTAGACAGCTAGCATCTTTTATTTTTGACAAATGCCTAGTGATCAACTGGTTTGATGGGTCACTAAGCAGCGCATTTCTTTTGCTAACCATCTTGTCATATTAATTCGCGTTTACGGGGAATGTTTTCGCTCGTCTGGGCTTGTTGAGCCTCGTAAACCGGGACAATGATCTCGTTAAAATCATTCATAAATATGATGTATGTGTTGGTTATGTATTTTTAATTTGAATTGAAAATACTCATCCTCATAATACTGATACATCTGTTTTGTGAATGTATTTTGCTGTGAAATATATATTTAATTTGTTAATAGGGGCGGCTTTTCTGTTTACACCTAGACTGATGGCAGACCAGGGCATTGCCATTGATTTGTTGCGTGGTGAAGGTGACCTGACTGGCGTCAGACTGGCTTATCGTCCTTACTATGGACAGTTGACCAGCATCGACTGGCTCGGAGAAGTAGATATTTACTTTGAGCTGAGTTTGAACATTTGGGAGTTTAGCGCCGACAGTTTCGACGAAAACAATTTGGTGTTGGCGCTTTCACCAGTGATCAGCAAACAATTTACCACCTTGTATGGCTACCCATTGAAATGGGAGTTTGGCATAGGTTTTTCTTTGGTGGATGACACCCGTTTTGCCAACAAAGACATAGGTTCACACTACCAATTTGAAGATCGTCTGGGATTGGTACTGCAACTGGAAGACAAAGAATCGCTGTCGCTGCGCTATATGCATTATTCCAACGGTGGTCTGAATGACAAAAACCCTGGTATGGATTTTATCAATCTTTCCTATGCCTGGCGCTTTTAAAACAAAGCTGGTGTCAGGCGTTAGATGATGCGTCGGCAAATTGCCACTGTATAAGTTTATCTGCGGCCAACGGACGGGCAAAATGGTAGCCTTGAAAGCGTCTGCATCCCATGTCACGCAGACGCTCAACCTGCCATTGCTGTTCGACACCCTCACAGACGATTTCCAAGCCGAGATGATGACTGATATCAACAATAGCGCTGACCAACTTATGAGTACTGGCAGTTTGGAGATCATCCACAAAGGACTTATCGATTTTTAAAATATCCAGTGGCAAATCTTTAAGATAGGACAGTGAAGAATAACCTGTACCAAAGTCATCCAGTGCAAGTTTGAAACCCAGTTCGCGAAGCCTATGCAGTTTCTGCAGTGTATCAGTTTTATCATTGAGTAAACCGGTTTCCACCAATTCAATCACGATTTCGGTTGGGTTGATATCGTAGTACAGCATCTGCTTTTGCAGATTTTCCACAAAGTCGGCATCAAGGAATTGCAAGGGAGAGACATTGATAGCCAAATGTTTGGGGTAGCTAATATTTTGTCTTCGCCAGGTCTGGATCTGACGAAACACAGCATCAAATAGCCACTGACCCAAAAGACGGATCAAGCCGGTTTCTTCGGCCACACTGATAAACAGGTCGGGGCGAATCATGCCTTTTACCGGGTGTGCCCAGCGGATCAGTACCTCCGCACCCAATAATTCGCCCTTGGAGGTGGTCTGTGGTTGAAATAATAGGAAAAACTCGCCTTTTTTTATGGAATCGGCCAGTTCTTTCTCTAATAGTAAGCGATCATCTAGCAGACTTTGTAAGGCCGGGTCAAAGCGTCGTATACCGCCGCTGCCTTCCTCTTTGGCTTGTTTTAGGGCGGACTCGACAAAGCGCAGCAACTCCTCCTGATTGTTGGCCTGGCACGCTAGCGCTGATCCTATGCTTGCAACCAGTTTAAGCTGTCTGCCAGCAAGCTCTATGGGGGTTCGGATCAGGCTCGCGATGGTCTCGCCATGCAGTTTTATCATCGGGTCGTCTCTACCCTCTATGCCTTGTTTGATAAAGGCAAAGCTGTTACTGCTGTAGCGAACAATCAGATCCTCTTCCTTTGCATCGGCTTTGAGGCGTTTAGCCACCTCTTGTAGTACCCGATCGCCAACAGCCTGGCCGTGTAGTTTATTGATATCTTTAAAGCCGTCGATATCGATCAGCAGTAACTGGAAGGTTGGATAGCGTTGCCAGGTATTTGCAGGTTGATTAGTCAGCCAATCCCAAAGCGCCTTACGGTTCGGCAAATTAGTCAGACTATCAGTGTAGGCCGCACGTTTTAGCCGCTGCTCTGCACCTTCTCGCTGTATTTCTGCGGCGGTGCGCGCGGCAAACAGCATGAGGGTCTGTTCAAACTCTTCAATAGGTTCTATTTCGTGTCGAAACAGCAACACTATCAAGCCAATAGGATTACCGCTGACATCTTTAACCGGCATCCCCAGATAAGCCTGAATATGTTCCTGGGCCAATATTGAGTCCTGAGGAAATTGTTGCTGTACATTCTGGTAGTAAGTGCAGATCTCTTTGTTTCTAAGTCCCTGACAAGGTGAGCCGCTAAGCGGATATGTAAATCCCTCGACAGGCTTGCCGTCTTTTTGCATGGCTAACACTTGTACTTGTGCCGCCTCTTCAATATTTGTTTCGAATTGCCCGATAAAGCAAATATCAGACTGGTAGAGCCGTTGTAATTGCTCAACCTGATTGGCATAAAAGCTACTGCCGTCCTGATACACCATACCGCGCATCAGCCCTTGCAGCGCTCCGGCAACACGTTCACTGGTAGTTAACGCCAACTGAAGTTTTTCACGCTGACGGTGCAGTTGCTTGGCGACGTTAATGCACACTAAAAGCAAAAAGTAGTTGAAGGTAAAGCCAACCAGCTGCACTGAATTGATTCGACCAGTTTGAATGCCTGCCGCAAGTACCCAGGTGACCATCAGCAACATTACGAAGAAGCTAATGCCCATGGCCATCAACCTTTTGCCCTGTTTGAGTAATATCCAGCAGCGCCAAAGCAACCATAAGATAAGAATCAGCCCGGTCAAATGCAAAAGAATACCAGCCCAATGTAATGGGCCGACAAAATTTTGCAGCATATAACCTGTATCACCTGACCAGGTGACAACCTGGTCAATATGGCTGAATTTTAGGCCGTAAGGCAGTACAAAGTTGAGTACCGCTAATATCAGCGACCACACCAAGAGTAACTGTAGCCATATTCTTGTACTTGTCTGGCCGGTCCAGACCGCAAAACAGAAATATGCCGCTGGCAGTATGGCGACATAACAGGCAGTTTGCAGCTTCAGCCAGTAGACAGCTGATTCCTGGTCTTGTATCTGGTGATATTCAAAGGTGGACCATTGATATAACGACACAACCAAACACAGAAAAATGAAGGTCGGATACGCCTGATGATTGTGCTGATACAGGCCGGAAGCCAGAACCAACAAAGACACCATAAGAATCATGGCGATAGAGGCGGCAAACAGGGCTGGTGTAGACAGAAGACTGATATGCATATGACCTGTAATCCCTTGCGAAACAACAAAGCGTCTATGTCAGTATCATTCATTCTGCTCATCTATCAAGGTGACACACTATAGTGAATTCCCCCGCGGCCTTGGTATAGAATAGCCGTTTGTGTTTGTAGTCCATGGGCCATGCGGCCTGCCTCCGGATGGATACGCCATCCGTGTACAAGGAACTTTATGCCTGGATTAGTCCGCCTGATACTGATTGATACCCACCTGCCAGGGGTGGTTGAACTAAAACTAGATGGTCACACCAACATATGCGGCACCAATGCCTCAGGTAAAACCACCTTACAGCGCTTGATTCCGGTTTTTTACGGTGAATATCCCAGCCGCGTAGTACCCGCCACTCGTGATAGCTTTGAACGTTGGTATTTACCCCGCGAGTCGAGCTTTATTATTTATGAATATCGCAGTGGTGAAGAAGAGCTTTGCCAGTTAGTACTGACTTCCACAGGTAATGGTGTCAATTATCGCTTCATTGCCAAGGGCTTTGATCTGGATGACTACCTGTACCAGAACAAAAGTGGTAAACACACCAGCCTGCCGGCTGTTGAGCAAGCCAGGGCATTGGCGCGAAATGGCTTTACCGTCAGCAAACAGCTTAATACCAAAGATTTTCGTGCCGTGTTGCAGAATGATCGGGGCGTGATGAACTCGTCCAGCAATGGCCGTGAACTGCTGGGTTATGCACGCATTTTCGCGCTGTGTGAAGCGCAACAGAGCCTGCGTCATATTGAAAAATTGGCCAAAGCTGTGCATTCCCGTGAAGGCAAGATGGAAACCATCAAGGCCATGATCGCCGCCATTTTGGAAGAGGACGGCGTACAGCCGCCCAGCTCGGGTCTGAGCCGCAACAAGGTGGAAGATTGGATCCGCGAGTGTCACCTGATCAAGGAATTTGACGCCATTCGTCCGCAGTTTAGCCGCTTGGAACAGGCTAATCATGAGTTAAGCCAAAGTGAGTTGCGCCTGGCACAGCTGCGCCAACAATTCTCAGTGGACCTGACCCAATTGGCGGCCAGCATAGTGCAGCATGATGGCAAGCTGGAAGAAACCATATTGACTCTGCGTAAGCAGGAAAGCGACTGGGCTATCACCCGTGACGGTCTGAATCAGCAACTCTCCGAAGCCAAAGCCGAAGTCCGTACCTATGAAAGCGATCTGGAAAGGGTCGAAAAGGAGTACCTGGATTGGCAGGATAAAGACATTGAAAGCCTGCAGAAGAACCTCAACCAACTAACGCAGTGGCAAAGCCAGTTAGATGGTGCGCAGGCTCGCTACAGCTTGTTGACCGATCAGCATCAGGATGTGGAGTCCAGCTATAACAAACAGTTAGCTGGCATCAGCGAAAAGCTTAGCCAGGAGCAGGAGCTTTATGGTGAGAAGCAGCAGGAACTGAAAGAGAAACTGGCCGATGCCCGTACCGACGAACAGCGCAAATTGGCTGAGCTGCGCCAGGACTACCAGCAGCAACTGAGCACTGCCCAGCAGGACTATCAACTGCGCTTGCAGGAGCTGAAAGTACAGCATGCAGAGTTGTCTGCGGCCCTGCGCAATGCCGGTTTTAACGAGTTTGAACAAAGCCAGGTGGTGCTGCTGGAAGAGAGCATTCAGGAAGCCGCCGAACTGGAAGACAGTGGACGTGACAAACAGCGTCGTCTGAATCAGGAGCTGAGCCAGGCCAATAAGGCGCGCAGTCAGGCAGTCAATGAGCTTGAACAGGCCCGCAAACAGTTTGCCAAGGCCCAGCAGCAGGTCGACAAAATTGAAGCGCTGCTATATCCGGGCCAGGGCAGCTTACTGGAATTTGTGCGCCGCGAGTTGCCGGATTGGCCGCAATCGCTGGGTAAAGTCATCAATGCTGAGCTTTTGTCCCGCCAGGATTTAAAACCGCTGTTCAGTGAAGCGCAAGACAGCCTGTTTGGGTTGAAGCTGGACTTATCCCTGCTGGATACCCCCGAGTATGCCCACAGTGAACAGCAATTACAGGCGCAGCTTGATGAGGCGCAGCGTTTACTGGCTGAAGCAGTGGAACAACAGAATCTGGCCGAGCAGAAGCTGGCACAGGCATCTGAAGCGGTGCGTAATCAGGAACTGAAACAAGCCCAGGCTGACAGCGAACAGCGTACCCTGGAAGCCAACCGTAAGCGTTTGCAACAAGATAAAGAGCAGCTACTGCAGGAGTATCGTGCGGCCCTGGCGGAACGTAAGCAGCAGAACAAAGACCGTCTGAAGGACAATGAAAAACGCCAGCAGCAGGTCGAAGGCCAGCAACAGCAAGCTCTGGCTGAAATCCGTGACCAGCAGCGTGACGCCGAAACCGAGCTGCAGTTCCATTGGCAGCAGGTGACAGACGATTTACGTAGTCAGATCACGCAGGTTGAGCAGCATATTCAACACAGCCGTCAGCAAGCCTCCAATGACAAGAAGCAGGCACAGCTGTGGCTGCAAAATGAATTGGCCAAACGTGGCGTGGATGTGGACGAAATCGCCGCGTTGCGCAAGCAGATTGAGACCCTCAAAGCCGACATTCTGAAAACCGAGAAAAGCCGTGGGCTAGTGAAAGATTACGAGCACTGGCATGCCACTGTGTATCTGCAGCACAAGGTCACTTGGCAGCAAGGCCTGGCTCGCGCCCGTAAGGTGCTGGCGGAATCGGAACGTGAACTGGCTAAGCAGGAAGGGGCCTACAAAGAGCAGCGTATTCAATTGAAAGAGCTGCAAACCCAGATGGAGCAGTTACTGAAAAATGCCCGTGAGCAGGAGCTGGATGTTAAGAATCTGCATGCGCAGTTAAACCGCCTAAGCCTGCCTAAAGCCGAGGTGGCGGCGGATAAAGCCAGCATCGGCCAGCGTTTGGGTGAAGGTCAGCAACTGCTACAACGCCGTGACAAACTGCTCAGCGACATCAAGGCCTATGTGGAGCATTTTGATTCTCTGATTGCCAGTCAAGCCGGAACCGGCTTGGCCGAAACCTGGGAGCGCTCCAGGGAAGAATGTGCGGTGGTGAATGCCCAAGGCGTGCGCACTGTGGAGCATCGCCGTCTGGTCAGTCATTTGGATCAGTTACTCAATGTATTGATCCCGCAAAAACTGCAAGGCTTGCGGGATTTGGGTCGTACCTTTGGTGCTGACCTGAGCCAGTACTACAAGGTACTGGAAGATATCGACAAGCGTATCGTCACCCAAAGCCGTCGTATCAGTCAGGAAGTGGAAGAAGAGCTGTTCCTGGATGGCGTTTCAGACTCGGCCGTGCGTATTCGTTCCCGCATCAGCGAGCTGGAGTTCTGGCCTGAGCTGACTCAGTTTAACCGTTTGTATCAGGAATGGTTGGAAGATGGTGCCGCTGATCTACCGCCCGATGACTATGCCATGAGTATGCGCCGGGTGATGGACATTCTCGGTCGCGCGGCACTGGCCGGTGGCATTGGTAAGCTGCTGGATATTGAATTGCAGCTGAGGGAAGGCAAGAGCGACCTGGTGATTCGTACCGACCGTCAGCTTAACGAGTCGTCCAGCCATGGTATGGCCTACCTGATTTTGTGTAAGTTCCTATTGGCCTTTACCCGCTTATTGCGTGGTAAGGCGGATGCGGTGATCCACTGGCCGATTGACGAGTT
The DNA here is from genome assembly GCF_017255015.1 of Bowmanella yangjiangensis. Classification (GTDB taxonomy): domain Bacteria; phylum Pseudomonadota; class Gammaproteobacteria; order Enterobacterales; family Alteromonadaceae; genus Bowmanella; species Bowmanella yangjiangensis. The sequence goes on from NZ_JAFKCS010000001.1 coordinate 381,344, forward strand.
GGGTACTTTGCACCAAAGCAACGTGAAGAAGATCTTTGATGCCTGTCAGAACAACAATATCTCCGTTGTCGGCGCTTTCCCTAATCCGGAGTCCGAAGTCTTGACCTTGTTTGATAACCGCTACCTTATCGATAAAGCAAGCCGCAAGCTGCAAGTGGTACAGCCTAAGGTCAGCGCCATTAGTGAGCGCTTGCGTCAACGTAATCAAGAGCAGGAGAAAAGCGCATGATCAGTGAACAAGGTCGTATTTTAGAACGTTTACTGTCTGGCGATTTTATCTGCGAAATCAGTGATGAAGACGGTTGGCGTTATTTGAAACAAAGCGCCAATTTTGAGGCTGTGGACCAGTACCTAAGCACGCTGAATCGCAGCTTATCATCGGCTGCCGATGGGCAGGTCTACTTTGCTGCATACCGCACTTTGGGTGAGGGTGAGCGAAAAGTCTTATCCAGTCAGTTCCAGGAAATTGCCGCAGGTTTACTGCCCTTAGTGGAATGGTTGTTGTTAGTGCAGCAAAGCAGTGGCTCGGACGTTCCTGTGACTCAGGGCAGCACCATTCGTTCCAATGAACTGCAAACCACTATCGAAGACACGCCAGCCTATAAAGAGCAACTGGCTAAAATTGCGCGTTACCGGTTGTTTAATTCCAACAGTACCGAGGTGGTCGGTCAGCTTAACCTGGTGTTCAAGCGGTTAACCGAATTGGGTTACCTGCTCAGACCTAATCCTGACAAGCAGATTTATATTGCTACCGGCAAAATAGATTATCTGTATGAAGTGCTGCGCTTTATCGATGAAACCGAAGCCTTGTCACTGGCAGAGCAGGCTGAGTCTGCCATTGCTCAGGGGAGCCTGCTGTGAACCAGAACCTGCATCAGGCCGGGGTAAAACTGCTTAACGCCTTGTCGCGCAATGCTGATTTGATCATGCAGGTGTACTTAAGCGGTACCCTACATGAAGGCGATGCCAGCCCCGGTGCGTTGGATAACCTCAAAAAACTGGGAATTTTATGGCGCCCGGAGGCTGGTGGCCCGCTTAGGTTAAAGAAAGCTGTCCGTACGTTACTGGAAAGTAGCTTACAGGATGAGCGCAATCGGCAGATAGACACCAACATAGGGTCGACTCTGGCCAGCCTGAAAACCCTGGCGCAGCACTATAAGGAAGCCCTGGCTCACCATCGTTATGCCGAAGCTCAGGCACATATGAACGATTTGTCCGAGCATGTTTATGCCCTGACCGAATCTCTGGGCAATAGCGTGCGAGCCCTGTTCAGCCGGATCAATAACGAGTTTGGCTATGTGGCCTCCATTGATGCCAAGATACGGGAAAACGAGCTGGCGCAAAATCAGGTGTCCGAATTACTCAGCCAACTGGAGATGTTTCGCTTTGACGAACTGTCTGATGTGGCTGGCAGCATACGTGAACTTCGCCATTTATTGGTGGTGGCCTTGCAGCAAAGCTTTGCGCGCTGTACCCAGGAACTGAGTATCGCACAGTCTCGTTTGTTGGAGTTACTGGGGCGTTTTCGTGAATTTCGTGGCAAAACCCGGCTGCTTAAGGGCTTTTTACTGCATATGGAGCAGCAGCCTGATTTTGCTCCGGCGAATTATGCTAACCACAGTCAGGTGCCAACCTTATTTAATCTGGCCAAGCCCTTGTTACAACCAGCGGCAGTGGATGTAAATCGGGTTGATCACGAGCAGGACTTGCTGCTGCTGGTTGGTCGCATTAAAGCCCTGCACCGTGCTGACAAACCCATCGATGAACAGCGTGCGGCACAGAGTATTGAGGTTGAAAATCAGGGCCAGGTGGAATTGGACGACAAAGCCATTCACCAGGCGGTGGAAGCCTACTTCTGTGAGGTTATTGATACAGGCCAGCGGTTGACAGCCCTGCAATACCTGACCAAGCAAGGGCTGGATTTTGATCCCGAAGTCTGGATTTATCAGGTAATTGGCGGATATCAGGGCCTGGCAGAAGAAGACCGTAAATTTTTTGCTCTGGAGCCCGAGGTTGAGAACCATCCCATCTTCACCGGTAATAATATTGTCCGTGATATTGAGCTGGGCCTCAGATAATTTCGCATCTACTGATAGTTAGCAGCCGGTATTCTTCCGGCTGCTGTATCGCATTTTTGTCGCTTTTAAAAACCTTGTTTGATGTCAACAACCTGTCAGCAAAAACCTGATAGAGTGACACTTCAATTGCACCTTTGTACCTGAAAAAACACAAGGATAGGGTTACCCATGGCAAGTAAAAAACACATCGCTCTGTTTGCTATCGCAATCGTCTCCGTTGCCGCTGGACTGTGGTGGTGGAATCAGCCAGATTTGCCACAAGGTATAGTGACGACTAACGGCCGTCTGGAAGCCACTCAGATAGATGTGGCCAGCAAGGTGGCGGGACGGGTAGAGGAAGTGTTGGTACAAGAGGGTCAAATGGTACAAAGCGGTGATCTATTGGTTCGCATTGATAACCAGCAGCTTGTTGCCAAGCAGGCCGAAGTGCAGTCTAAGGTCGAGCAGGCGTTGTTGGCGGTGGAAGAGGCAAAAGCGGGTGCCGAGCAGCGCCAGAGTCAACTGACCCTGGCGGAATCGGAGCTGGCACGTATTCAGGCCCTGGTGGCAAAAAAGTTATTGTCACAGGATAAGCTGGATCAGGCCCGCGCCCAGTTTGACTCAGCCTCCGCGGCATTGAGGCTGGCCAATGCCAGTACCGAGCGGTTGCAGGCCAGTGTCAATGAGGCGAAAGCTGCCCAACAGGAGCTGCAGAGTCTGCTGGATGACACGCAAATTCGCGCGCCGGGCAGTGGCCGGGTTCAGTATAAACTGGCGCAGGCCGGAGAAGTACTGGCTGCCGGTGGCCGGGTAGTAACCTTGCTTGATCTCTCTGATGTGTATATGACGGTGTTTCTGCCAGCAGATGTGGTAGGTAAGCTGGGTATCAATGATGACGCGCGCCTGATCCTGGATCCCATTCCCCATTACGTGGTGCCGGCCAAGGTCAGCTTTATTGCTGCCGATGCGCAGTTTACTCCCAAGTCAGTGGAAACCCGCGATGCCCGTGACAGCTTAATGTTCAGGGTTAAACTGGCTATTGATCCGGCGCTGTTGAAGAAATATCAGGAGAAGGTCAAAACCGGTGTGCGCGGTATGGCCTATGTGCGTGAGTCGGCGGATATCCAATGGCCAGACAGCCTCAACGTTAACTTGCCATGAGCCAGCTAACCTCTTCGAGTGACGTGGTCTACCTGCAGAACGTCGCGCATCGCTTTGGTGAGCAGCCTGCACTGACACCTCTCAGCCTGTCCATTCCAGCAGGCTGCATGGTGGGAATCATCGGCCCTGATGGGGTGGGTAAATCCACCTTGCTGGCGCTGATTTGTGGCGTGAAACGCTTGCAACAGGGAAGGTTGCAGGTGCTTGGCGAAGATATGGCCACTCCACGCGCCCGACGTCAGCTTTTACCTCGTATTGCCTATATGCCGCAGGGCTTAGGTAAAAATCTTTATCCCACCCTGAGCGTGCAGGAAAATCTGCGTTTTTTTGCCCAGCTTTTCGGTTTAAGCCACAAGGCCAGCGAACAGCGCATTAACCGACTGACCGAGGCGACCGGCTTGGCCCCGTTTCTGGACCGTCCTGCCGGTAAACTGTCTGGCGGTATGAAACAAAAACTCGGGCTGTGCTGTGCGCTGATCCACGATCCGGACTTGTTGGTGCTGGATGAGCCCACCACCGGCGTGGACCCGCTTTCCCGACGTCAGTTCTGGCAACTTATCGATGAAATTCGTGCGGCCAGACCAACCATGAGTGTGCTGGTCGCCACCGCCTATATGGAAGAAGCACAGCGCTTTGACTGGCTGATGGCCATGGATGATGGCCAGGTGATTGCCACCGGCAGTCCGGCGCAGTTGCTGGCGAAAACCGCCAGTCAGGATCTTGAGCAAGCCTTTATTGCCCTGTTGCCGGACAGTAAACGCCAGCATCATCAGGCCGTTGAGGTTACCCCGCCCGGGAATTTTGATGGTCCGCCAGCTATTGAAGCTAATGAGCTGACGCGTCGCTTCGGGGATTTTGTGGCAGTGGATAAGGTGTCATTTCGTATCGAGCAAGGGGAGATCTTTGGTTTTCTCGGCTCCAATGGCTGCGGTAAAACCACCACCATGAAGATGCTGACCGGCCTGTTACCCTTTTCCAGTGGGGAGGCCAGATTATTCGGGCGTTTGCCGGATGCCGGGGATATGCAAACCCGTAAGCAGGTCGGCTATATGTCACAGAGTTTCTCCTTGTACGCGGAACTTTCTGTGTTGCATAACCTGACCTTGCACGCCCGCTTGTATGGATTGGATGAGGCCTATGCCAAGCAGCGTATTGCACAGCTTTTAGTGGACTTTGAGCTTTCTCAGGTAAAGCATAGCTTGCCGCAAAGCCTGCCACTGGGGATACGTCAGCGTCTGCAACTGGCGGTGGCGGTGTTGCATGAACCGCAGGTATTGATCCTCGATGAACCCACCTCGGGCGTGGATCCAGTAGCGCGGGATCAATTCTGGCGACAGTTGCTCAGGCTTTCCCGCGAGCAGGGCGTCACCATTTTTATTTCCACCCATTTTATGAATGAGGCGCTGCGCTGTGACCGTATTTCATTGATGCATGCCGGTAAAGTGCTGGCGGTGGGGAGCCCTGCCGAGCTAACCGCGCATCGTAACGCGATAAGTCTTGAGCAGGCCTTTATTGCCTATCTGGAAGAAGCCGCCAATACGCAAACCCAGGGCCGGGTGCAAGACGCCAATTGGGAAAGTGAAGTACCGCAAGTCAAGACGGTATCACCGCAGAGAAATGCGCTGAAACGTTGGTGGGCCTACGCTTGGCGGGAAAGCCTGGAAATCCGGCGAGACCCAATACGTTTAATGTTTGCTTTACTGGGTCCGCTACTGCTTATGCTCACCTTTGGTTATGGCATTTCATTTGATGTGGATAATTTGCGTTACGGGGTGCTGGATTACGATCAGTCCAGGGAAAGCCGGGTGATGCTGGAAGGGCTGGATGGCTCAAACTATTTTGCCCGTCAACCCGCCCCTACCGATATTAATGAGGGGTTAAATCAGCTGCGCACCGGCGAACTGAGTTTGCTGCTGGAAATCCCCCCGGCATTCGGACGGCAGTTAATGAGTGGCCAGCAGCCGCAGATTGGCGCTTTGATTGATGGTGCAATGCCGTTTAAGGCCGAAACCAGCGCAGGCTATCTGAATGCCGTGTTGCTTGGCGAACTTACCCGTTTGCAGGCTGGGCAATTGCAATCAGCTGACCTCAGCATGCCGGTAGAAGTGCAGAGTCGCTTTCACTTCAATCAAGCTTTTGAAAGCCGTTTTGCCATAGTGCCAGGGGTGGTGATGCTAATGTTAGCCTTGATCCCAGCCATGATGACGGCGCTTGGCATTGTGCGGGAGAAAGAAACCGGCTCAATTGCAAACTTTCAATCCACTCCCACCAGGCGACTGGAGTTCTTATTGGGTAAACAAGCGCCTTATGTGCTGATTGCCTTTATCAGCTATCTGCTGCTGATGCTGATGGCGCTGCTGGTGTTTCAAGTGCCGGTAAAAGGCTCGTTTTGGGTGCTGAGTTTAGGTGCGCTGCTGTATGTGACGGCGACTACCGGCTTTGGTCTGGTGCTGTCCTCCTTTACCCAGACACAAGTGGCGGCGCTGTTTGCTGCTGCGGTGCTGAGTATTCTACCGGCGGTGAATTTCTCCGGCTTGTTAACCCCGGTGTCATCGCTGGAAGGGGCTGGGCGCTACCTGGGCTTGGCGTTTCCCTCTGCCTGGTTTCAGCAAATCAGTATCGGCAGTTTCACTAAAGCCTTGTCTTTTACGCAGCTGTGGCCCAATCTGCTGGCGCTGGCGGGCTTTGTTGTACTCTTTACCTGGCTGGCGTGGCTGGGTCTGCATAAGCAGGAGCGCTGAGTATGCAGTGGCGTCATGTATGGCAATTAGGCGTAAAAGAGCTTTTCAGCCTCAAGGCGGATCCTGTGCTGCTGGGTCTGATCTTCTATATTTTTTCGGTGGCGGTGTATACCGTGGCCACCGGGGTAAATTTTGAAGTGCGCAATGCCGCGGTTGCTGTAGTGGATGAAGATGACTCACCGCTATCCAGGCAAATTGCTTCAGCTTTGTTAGCTCCTCAGTTCCAGAGCGCTGTGAAGATCTCTGCCCGGCAACTGGACAGGGTATTGGAGCAAGGAGAGTTTGTTTTTGTGCTGGTGTTCCCGCCTGATTTTGAACGGGACTTGTTACAGGGAAAACGGCCCCAGGTGCAATTAAATGTGGATGCCTCGGCCATGACTCAGGCGGGCAATGGTGCCACTTATATTCAGCAGATTATTCAGGCCGAAAGCCTGGCTTATCTGGCGCCAGGGCTGGATTTCGCAGCTGGCCTGCCGGTCAGGCTGGAAGTGCGTAAACTGTTTAATCCTAACGCTGATTCGGCCTGGTTCAACTCGGTAATGCAGGTCATTAATAGTGTGACCATGTTGGGCATTATTCTCACCGGGGCGGCGCTGATCCGCGAGCGGGAACACGGCACTATAGAGCATTTGCTGGTGATGCCGGTAACCCCCGCGGATATTATGCTGGCTAAAGTCTGGGCAAACGGTCTGGTGATTCTAGTGGCGACGTTACTGTCTTTGGCCCTGGTGGTGCATCAAATGTTGGGTGTGCCCATTCAAGGTTCGGTGCTGCTATTTACTCTCGCCACTGCCTTGTATCTGTTCTCTGTTACCTCGCTGGGTATCATGCTCGGCACGCTGACCCGCACTATGGCGCAGTTTGGCTTATTAGTGATCCCTGTGGTGGTAGTGATGTATTTGCTCTCTGGCGGAACCACACCGCAGGAAAGTATGCCGGATTGGCTGCGCTGGATAATGCAACTGTCGCCGTCCACTCACTATGTGTCGCTGGCGCAGGATATCTTGTATCGGGGTGCTGGCTGGCAATTGGCCTGGCCACTGCTACTGGTGTTACTGGCGATTGGTATGGTGTTTTTCGGGATTGCCCTGTCGCGTTTTCGCAAAGCCATTGTCAGTATGGGGTAGCCTATGTCCAGGGATATAAAAAAGCGCCGCGTAGCGGCGCTTATAAAGCCTATTTCTTGACGAACTTCAGGGTCATACGGTCACTTTCACCTATGGCCTGATATTTGGCCTTATCTTCCTCACCTAAACGCAGGCTGGGGGGTAAGGTCCATACGCCTTTGGGGTGGTCGGCTGTGTCTTTGGGGTTGGCATTCACATCTGACTCAGCCGCCAGGGTGAATCCCGCTTGCTCAGCAATACGTACGACAAAAGCCTGATGCATATAACCGCTACGGTCCTGGTCTGATGCAGGGCGATCGGCCGGCAGTCTATGCTCAACGACACCTAATACGCCGCCCGGTTTCAAGGCCTTGGCGAAGGCTTTAAAGCTTGCCAGCACATTCTCTTCGCCGCCATTCATATACCAGTTATGTACGTTGCGAAAGGTCAGCACCATATCTGCACTACCGGCCGGAGCGATATCCAATTTTGCCGGTGGCTGGAAGATACTGACTTGCACCTTGCCATACATATCCGGGTTGGCGGCCAGCTTTTCGCTGAAACGCTTGTGGGCATTCTGGTAATACTTCACCTCGGACTCAGGATCGAAGCCCGCGGCATAGTAAGTACCACTATCTTTGAGGTAAGGCGCCAGAATTTCGGTGTACCAGCCACCACCGGGGGAGATTTCCACTACTGTCATATCCGGCTTAATACCAAAGAACTCCAGGGTTTGCTTGGGATGACGATACTGGTCACGGGCCTGATAATCAGCAGTGCGCTGGGCACCGTTAATGGCACTGTCCAGGCCGTCGGCCATGGCAAAGCCACTGACACCCAGGGCAAGGCTCACCGCGCATAAAAGCTTTTTCATTGTCACTATCCTTTGTTGTGTTGTTGATTTTATTACGGCTTAAAAAACCTGTTCAGCTTACAGAGCAATCAAGGCTTTGAAAACTTTCATCGACCAGGGTAGTTAGTTGTAACAAGGTGTTTAGCGAGGAGCAGATGCAGGTCAATTACATTCGAGGTGACCGCCAATCGGGTTTTCATATTGACAGTCGAGCCTATGCACTTGACCAGATGGTGCGCGCCGAAGTGCACTTTCCCTTGGATAACAGTCGTTTTGAGTTGAGCTTACATGGCCAGATAGTGCCGCCACCAGTGGAATATAAAACCGAGCAGAAGCTCATCGCCATTTCCGATGCGGAAGGCGGCTTTAAGGGATTCAGGAATTTCTTGCTTGCCCATAAGGTTATCACTGATTGCCTGTGCTGGGCGTTTGGCAAAGGGCATCTGGTGTTGGTTGGTGAATTCGATTTTCATATGCCGCCTAAGATTGTTAGAACAAGGCATTAAGCGCCTCACATGTTCAGGTCATCTAGTTGCTAAGCGAATATTGCTGGTGTCTTGCGGGATGGCCTTGAATAAATGACTGCACTCCAAGCACTATTGAGGAGTGGTAAATACCGTTAAACCGAAATCCTCACCAAGGCCATTCAATATTCGGGCTGGGCCGAATATATACCCTGTACCTGATTGCCAGCGGCATCTCAGGCAGCTGGTGCCTTTTCTCAGTTGGCATTGCCATTTTGCCATTGCCGGGTTAAACCCCTGATAGTTGTCTGTGATTTCCCAACCGTTATCCATATGGGTCTGCAAGATTTCAGTAAAACGCTCTGCGCTGATGCCCTGCACAATGCGCCAGTCATTACGTCTGAATTTCCAATCTTGGTATCTGCGGGTAATAGCACTAAAGGGGTTCATGAGGATCCTTATTTATTGAACTGAGCTTTCCTGTTCTGGTGCTATCTTGCCAAACTCCACGACCAGTTTCTATGTCTGGATGTGTGAATGTAAATAGATTGTTTAGAGAAGCGAAGAATCAAGGGATTCTGTGCTATTGGCGTATAACAACTATTGATAACTGCTGCATTGCTTTCACCAATACCATATGAAGGGCCTCAGGGCGTAGTAAAGAGAAAACTGTCCGCCGCTTAAGTTGCCATTGGCTTTATCTTTTCTCACTCTTTGGTAAAACGGCCCCTGAATTTGTCCTGCTCCATCAGCAGCTCAGCGCCATTCTCAGAAAAGCTAAATAGAATCGCAGGGCCGTACATTTGCTCGAACAAGAACTGGCGCTCACCTTTGTAAGTCAGGGCCTCTTTAAACTCGTTCTGAATAACATGCACCAATTGATTACCATCTCGGATAAATACCACTTTGTCTGACTTCTCTGTGTTCGAAACGTAGGTACCAACATACCTATCCAGCTCATCAGCCGCTACCGCTAAAATCGCATCATTAAAAAATGCTTTAAGTAAGGCCTCGTAGACAAGATTAATGTTGTCATTTTCGCCATTAGAGGTAACAACCAGCGTTACCTTGTCATCCGGAAAATGTATTGCCGTCGCGCGATACCCATCCAAGGTGCCGCGGTGACCAAAACCTACACGACCGGCCAGGTCGTAACGCATAATGCCCATACCAAATCCATCTTTAATTGCTTGCATGGTGGCAAGGTGTTGCGCTGACACTAGCCGATCGTTAAAAAGGGCGTCTAAAAATAATGCAGCTTCGGTGGCTGTAGAGACTACATCACCCGCACCTAAGGTTACCGACATATCAGTTTGTGGTAACAGCTGCCAGCCGGCTTCGAAACGATAGGAGTAACTTTCATTTTGCTCTGGCGTAACCTGATTGCCCAGGTAAGTACTGGTTAAGCTAAGAGGCATGACTATCTGCTCTTGGAGTATTTGCTCCAGTGGTTTGCCGTGAAGCTTTTCCAGAATACAGGCCAGTAAAAAGTAATTGGAGTTGCTATATTCAGCGCTACTTCCAGGCTCAAAGTCACTTTGGTAACTGAATATCATCTGCAGCATCTGCTGCCGGGTTTGAGGCATAGTGTGGTACTTAAAAAAACGCGGATCTTTTGTATAACTGGCTATACCACTGCGATGCTGCAGCAAATCGGCAACACGAATTTTTGCGGCATTTTCAAGTTCAGGAAAAAAAGCATCAACCCTTTGCTCTAGGGTTAACTTCCCTTCGGCAATGGCTTTAAACACCATTACTGCGGTGTAGGTTTTAGACACTGAGCCTAGGCGATATTTAGTGCCCATATCAGCTGACTGCTCAGTGCTGATGTTTGCAAACCCCGTTGCACGGCTAAATAGCAATTCACCCTTATGCAGTAATGCCACGTTGCCCATAAACTCATGATTTGCCGTCACTGAATCAAAGGCCTGATTTAGTCTTTCCGCTGCGCTGGCATTGGCTTCATTTAATTTAACGGTGTTTGTATGCGGAGTAGGGTCTGAGCAGGCTGTTAGAAACAGCCCCCAACATCCAAGCAATAAGAACCTGTACATCGTTAGTTTGGGGAGAAATCCATTCATTGCCTACTCTCTTATTGCCGGAAAGTTGCCGCTACTATCAGTGCTAGTTTGGCCCTTTAGTTGATTTTGAACTTGGCATAAAAACATCTACTAACTGGGCTTTGAGATACTAGCGAACCAACACGCAAGCCGTCAGGCAGATTATTGTTAATAGATATTTCGAACGTGCGACCCGTTTGTTGGATTCAGGAATACTTGGTGAAAAGTCTGCTGCAAGGCAGCTTTAGCTTAATAGTGTGTTTGGTTGGGCGCAGATTGTTATGGATGTTCAACCCCTGATTGTTATGCTTTCTGGTGAGGGCCATCAGCATGGTTTTTCACATACCCATATTGGCGCCTCACTTCTGGCCGTGTTTGCCGCCTTATCGGGCAAGTATTTATCTGAAATTGGCTTTTCGGATGGTGATTGTACCTTGTTGAGATGGCTAATTGTTAGTGATCATTCGCTAAGGGTAAATAAGCCCTAAGTCTGGGAGCTTGGTATCCTTGGTTCTGCAAAGACTATGTTTATTTAGTGCGTAAAGTTTGAACTTTTGCTCTGGTTGGTTGAATAATGAGCTGTTTCTGTCAGGGAAAACTCAGTTATGTCGAAGAGCGATGACAAACAGCGAGAGGGCTTTAAATCATATTTTAAATTGCCCCCCTTTTGTCCCAAGGCTGGTGAAACAAATAAAGTTGATGAAGCCAAAAAGAACTTTCAAAGCATGTGGGTAGGTGGGCTGCTTGGATCATTATTTTTTGCCTTTACCTTCAATATCTTAAAAGATTTCTCCGATATAGATTTTAGCCAGCTTTTTGCACTTTATACCTGGCAGAGGGGGCTGGGCTATGCGTTTTTACTCTGGTGCATGATTTATTTCACCATTTCCAACTTTCTCAACTCCCATGCCACCCCTCATATTGTCGATGTGCTATTTGATATTGGCCAAACGAGCTTTGCGTTCTTTGTCCTCTACAACTTCGGGCTCATTGATAGTTCACCTGTTATCGAGCGACCATTTCTAGTAATGAACCTTTATTTTATGACCCTCGGGTTTAGTTCGTTACTTTTATACAGTGGACGTTGGTGCAAGGAGCTGTCGGACAAACAACCAGCGGTAAACGCTTGTCGACTTATCATTTTATTGCTCGGTCTTGTGGGGTTGGTTTTGGCCTGTTTTCTTAAGCCGGAATCGAACTCATTGGGCTTGTCTTTGCAGTGGTTGCTAATGGGTTGCCATGGGCTCTTGATGTGGTCTTATGCTTTACAAAGGGTGAGCAGTGATTAGCAAAACCGGCTCAGAAAATCTCCCTTAGCTGGCTCAATAGAAGGTTCAGTGAATTCTATAAGCAAAAAAGCCGGGATAAAAATCCCGGCTTTTCTTGGTATTCAGTGCGTAGTCTTAGTTAATAACTACGTTAGCAGCCTGAGGTCCTTTCTGACCTTGTTCTACGGTGAAAGATACAGACTGACCTTCTTTCAGGGTTTTGAAGCCTTCAGAAGCGATAGAACGGAAGTGTACGAATACATCCTTACCACCGTCTTCCTGAGAAATGAAACCGAAACCTTTTTCTTCGTTAAACCACTTAACAGTGCCTTTTACTGAATTAGACATGTAATAAACCTTTTTAAAACTTAAATTTTGGTGAAATTCACCGGTGGAGCATTAGATAAGACTTACCAAGAACGCATATAAATGTCTAATATCGACTTTACAAAAGGACGAAGATAAAACAGTGCAGTAGTTGAAAGTGCTTTAACTATCTAAAGCCCCTGTATTGTACGTTTAATACCCAGAGCTGTCCATAGCCCCCATAGAAAAATCCTGTTGAGTTTTTCTCGGTCAGAAAACGCGCTAACGAGCCATCTACGATGAGAATGATCCCAGGCATTCTGCTTGAGTCATCAACCTAATGTCTGGAATAGGCCTCTGCCAGCGACGTCATTTAATTATCTGACTACCCGGCGTTATGCTGCTTTTTGTATTCGCTGGGGGTCATGCCGGTGGATTGTTTAAACGCCTTATAAAAGGATGAACGGGCGTTGAAGCCTACTGCCAGGGCAATATCTAATACGGTTTGGTCACTTTTTAGCAGCATTGGCTTGGCGTTTTCAATGCGGGCCTGATTGATAAAATCAAAAAACGTGGTGTCCAGATGCTGATTAAGCGTCTGAGACAGGTATTGTGACGGCACTCCCGTATGTTTTGCCAGCTTTAGCAGATTCAGCTCGGCATCTAAATGCAGGGCATCCTGCGATATGGCATGCACCAGCTTAGTAGCAATACGTTCAAAATCATCCTGGTTGAGTGCAGAGCGCTGGTACTTTGCTTTATTTGTTTGTGCGCCGACTTCTGAGTTGTCCGGTGCTGGAGAGAATACCTCGACGAACCCTGGCTGTTGACGAAACCCATTGGTTGCCATCAGCCAGACCAACACCAGTAGTAACAGGAAAACCCCGGTATCTGACAAGCCATATTGTGCAAAGCGATTCCCCAACGTGAGCACTGCCAGGGCATAAATCCAGGTGAACACTAACAGCAGCGAAAAGCTATGCACCCACAGCAAGGTTTTGCCGCTTTCATTTGCGTACATCTGTTTTATGCGGGAGCGGTATTCAATTGTTCTTTTGAACATGCCGACGACATACACCAGGCTAAGTACGCACCACAGCACCAGCAGTGCGAAAAAGCTGGTGGCGGTCATTTTTGCCATTGTGTTTTCAAGCGGAATTTCTGAGAAAAACAGGTTGTCAAAATCCTGCTCTGGCAATAGTAAAATCAACAGCGAGACAAGCAAGGCGAAGAGAAGAGGCAGAAAGTGTTTATTGGTGTTTTTATGCCACTGCCATGGGGCTGATGAGATAAGCGCCTCATGGTATAGCCAAAAGCAAGGCAACAATAGGTAAAAAATAACGGGGATCGCGGCGATATAAAGCTGCCTGAAAGCGGGAAAGGTAGAGAATATTACCGGGCCACTTGCCAACAGGGCTAGGCAGGTAAGCACGCAGACAAACGGTCGTTTTGCCGGGTTTTTATGCTGCGGCAGCAAAAGGAAAAGGCTGAAGGCGGCAACCGCCAATGCCATGGATGAAAAGTACATATCGAGCATATAAAACCGCTTCATCTAATAGTCTTTCGCTACCTTAACATAGCTGGCTGCATCCACAGGCAGAACCAATATCTCTGTGACTTGTTCATGCCAGGGCTGACCAGAGATCGCTAACTGCATGTACGTTTTCTTGTTTTTTGGTTTTGCGCGGGGCTATCAATCTCAGCCAAGCTGAGTTGAGCTTTAGCAAAACAGAATTCGCTGGTTGTGAATTTAGCCCCAAAGGGGAATGAATCTGTCCTGGCCGAATATCCCGGACATTCGAATGGTGAGTACAGTGAAACATCAAATGCCGTTGAAGCCTTTGTCATCAAAGCGCTGGGGTTTTGTGTCAGTCAATTGAAAACATCTGGTTATTCACATTCCTCTGAAGTTTTTGTGTAAATACTTGCTCACATTGTGCGGCTGGATGCCCCGCGTCTCGGGTGACTTTTTGTCCTCGCCATGTTGCGCGGACGATTCTTTTTGTCCCGCCCATTACTGTGCAGCGAAATTAACCACTACTGAAAGGTAATCACTATGACGCTATGCACAGAACACTCAGTTAACCCTGTTTTGCAGAACACAGGGGCGGCCGCTTCAATTGGGATGGCACTATGTTATGTTTTTATGTTTGTCCTGTTTGGCGCGATGCTGTCTTTCCCGTCCTCAGAGAATGTAGCGGATAAGATTCAGTATATTGGCGAGCAAAAGTTATTAATAAGTCTTGCCAATATTGTCGGCTATCTGGTTTTTGGCGCGCTTTTACTGGTTAGCGTTCAGGCGCTGCAAAACAAAATGCAGTTGGTTAATTCCAGTCTGTTAAATACCGCCAGCTTGTTTGGCATTATCTGGGCGGTATTGATGATGGCGTCCGGCATGCTGTCGTTGGTGGGGATGAACACCATGTTGGGGCTGTTTGATAGGTCACCGGCGCAAGCCGAAAACCTTTTTTATACCTACAACACTGTTGTGAATGGTCTTGGCGGTGGCATTGAATTGGTTGGTGGATTATGGGTATTGCTGGCCAGCATCTGTGGGTTAGTTAAGCAAAAGATGTCTAAAGGTCTGCATATTTTAGGCTTGGTGGTTGGCACTTTTGGGGTATTGACGCTGATTCAAAGTGTGCCAGAAATGAAAGAACTGTTCGGATTAAGCCAAATTGTCTGGTTTATCTGGTTGGGGTTATCTCTGCGTTCACCCACTAAAGACAAATCAGGAAAGGCGAAACATTAAGGGCGAACTCAATCCATTGGTATTCATGTTGAACTTTTTCGACATGCCTATGTGCTGCTGATAGCAATGATAACCCTGATACTAACGACTCTGGTGTAGAGCCCTAGATTTAAACAGTTGGTTAGAAGGCCTGCGTAGCAGGCCATATTATTCCGACACTTCGAATTCACAGCGCTCGTCCGTTGAATCCTTTGGCCTGATGACTACGCGCTCAGGGCCAGGAGTTCGCGATACTCATCCAGGGCATACTGGTCTGTCATGCCGCTGACCATATCCTGAATCAGTCGGCAGCGGTAGTAGCCCTCCCACAAAGGGATGTCTGTATCTAAGTGTTTTACCGCCAGTTGATAGGCGCTGATATGTTTATTGGCCAGGCGTTTAGCCAGACGCGATTCAATCAAAAGGTCGCGATGACCACCGTCAATAACTTGTTGGAAATCGTCTGCCGAGAGTGCCAGCAGAGGCCGGTACTGGTTGAGCAGCTCACTGATGATTTTGTAGCCTTGAAGCTCAAGGGTTTCAACCTCTGCCACACTGAAAATATGCTTGATGGCGACTTTTTTGAAGGTCTCGATTAAACGGTGGTTAAGGGAATCATCTTCCAGCAATGCGCGGTTAAAATTACCGCTATAAATGCTCTCAATATTTTCCACAAAGGCCTCGACAGCATGTTGAACCAGCGGGTGAATTAAGCTAACCCGCAGCCACATAAAATACTGGTGAGCTTTGTTCAGCGGCTCTTGTTCGGCGCGTTTTAGTACATAATCCATTACCTGGCGAAAACTGCGTGGTTCACGGCCATTGCCGGGGAGGAAGGGCACATTGGCCAATCCTTCTGCGCCGTCGAATTCCTCGATGAGTAATTGGGTTAAATGCGGATAGTTCAGCAGCCCTTTTTCTACCCCATCTTCAATATCGGCCAGGCAGTAAGAAATATCGTCAGCAGCTTCCATTAAATACGCCAGGGGGTAGCGACAATACTGGCCCAGTTCAAGCTCCTGTTGCAGGGCTTCAACATAGCTTAGCTCGGATAAATAATAGCCGGGTTTTTTACGCAGATAGTTAAGTGGCTGGTCTTTAGCTGGCTTGGCCTCATAAGCGGGGCGGGTATATTTCAGCACACAGGCGGCCTGCATATAAGTCAGATTCAGCCCCAGCAGTGAATGCACCAGGCGAATCGCCTGGGCATTGCCTTCAAAACTGGAAAGGTCCGCTATTATTTTATCTTTCAGCGGGCTGTCGGGCTGCTTATCAAATACCGGCAGAGTACTGAGATGATCACGAAACCATTTGGTAATGGCCGCTTCACCAAAATGACCAAATGGAGGATTGCCGATATCGTGCATCAGGCAAGCCATCTCCACCAGCGACTCGACCGCCCTTTCAAAGCCATCCAGGCCATAGTCGGCCGCTTTGTCACCTAACTTATCGTACAGCGTGCGCACCAAAAATCGCCCGGTCTGCTGTACTTCCAGACTGTGGGTCAGGCGTGAACGCACCGCAGCATTGCGCTCCAGCGGGAAAACCTGGGTTTTTTGCTGCAAACGGCGAATGGCCGCTGACTGAATGATTCTGCCGCGGTCACTTTCCAGCGCTCGTTCCAGCTTGCGAATGTCTAGTGGTAAAGTTTCACTGTGTTTCCCATAAGGGCGAGCAGTACTGAGTTTGCGGCGAAAATCGATTGGCATAGACAACTGTGATTAGCTGAACTGAATGGGCTAATGCTACCTGTTTTGTGCAGGCTGTTGTCAAATTATTACATCTGACAACAGCCTGCCAACCGGTAAGATTACAGATAGGAGTTAAGGAAACCCTCAAGCTCCCGCAATACCGTCAGGCGATTTTCTTCAATCTCCAGATAGTGGTTACCTTTAGGTAATTCCACATAACGAACATTCTTTTTCAGATCCTGCAGCTCTTCTGCCATTTCGCGGCTGTGTTTGACCGGTACAACCCGATCTGCCTCACCATGTAACAGCAATACTGGTGCTTTAATGTTCTCTGCCAGATGCAGGGGCGAGGTGGCGCGCAGTTGCTTGGTGTTTTCGCCTAACTGCTTCTTCACTACTTTGTTATTGGTGTAGCGACGGGACTCTCGCAGGATCATGGTTAAGTCTGTTACGCCATTGATACTGGCTGCGCATTTAAAGGTATCCCCTTGTGTTGCCACGCCCATTAAGGCGGCATAGCCGCCATAGCTGGCACCCACCAGACAAATACGTTCTGGTAACGCCAGTTTCTGAGCAACAAGCCAATCCGCCGCATCTTGCAAGTCACGTTGCATCTCTTTACCCCAGCCCTGGACTGAGGCTTGCTCAAAATCAAAGCCGTAACCTGATGACCCCCTAAAGTTGGGTTGCAGTACCAGATAGCCCCGGTTGGCGAGAAACTCCGTTAACCAATCAAAGCCGCCATAGTCGCGGGCCATGGGGCCGCCATGGGGTAGGATAATGGCAGGAAGTGGTTGCTGTTCGGTGATATGTCTGGGGTAGGTCAGATAGGCTTCAATGGATAAGCCGTCCTGGGCTTGGTATTGCACTTTAACCTTGCCGGACAGGTTATTCTCATCCAGCAATGGATATTGAGACGACAGTACATCTAACTTGCGAGTATCACGGTCACCAACGAAGTATATTCCGGGTTGATCATCAATAAAGCTCAGCAGTACATACTGGCGCTCGTTGTTGCTCATACTGACGATAATGTTTGATGCGTTGGGCAATACTTTATCCAGGGCTTTTTGAAAATCCTGATAACTCTTATCCCAATAGATGCGGCCATTATCAGCTTCGCCATGTGTTACACCAATAACATCACCGGTTTTATATGAATACAGCAGACGGCCTTCAATATCGTAATCAGGATCCGCGTAGACCAGTTCTTTGTGTGCTTTATCTTTGCTCAGATCAACTTTGAATATGGCGTATCTGTTGTTGTGCAGGGCTCGGATGTAAAGAATATTGGGGTCTTTATCAAAACCCAAAATGTTAATATCGGGTGCATCAAAAATCTGGTACTCCCACAGGGTCTCCCACTCATCGGTTTGCAGATTTTTATGCACATAGAACACGCGGGTATCGTCCAGTCCAACCCCTAGCCTGACTCGCCCTTGTCTGTCAGCATGCCAATCGTGAATGTCTTCTTTGGCTTGTTGAAGTTTCTGGCGGCCAGTGTGCTTTAAGCTTAACTTGTATACGCTCGGAAGATTGGGGATATCGGCATCTACAGCCAGTAAAAAGTGCTCATCGTCCTCAGGAAGCAAGCTGACGACGTTATCCTGAAATTGGCTGGCATGATCATCAGACAGTCCGGATGTTCTGGCCTTAAATGCTGGCTCAAGTTCACTGTCCCCCCTGATATTCACTTTGAGTAAGCGGGTTTCGGTTACCTCAACCCGGTAGCGTTTGGTGGGGAAGCGGGCACTGATTAGTAAGGTGTCATTATTCGCCCATTGATACCAGTTAATCTTGAACTTCTGATTGTCGGTAACGGCCAGTATCTTCGGCTCCATGCTTTGGAGATTGACACTCATAATTAAGGTATTTCCCGACTCATTTCTGAGCATGGCCAGATGTTGTCCATCAGGCGCAAGCTTTACCTGGCTGACTGCTGGTAAACTGCCGAAAGATTCAAGTGGGAGTTGGTGCTGATTGGGGTTTGCTTCGGCTTTAATGGCTGCAAATACAACCAGGCTAAAGATCACTGTGGATAGTAAGGCGTGCATAGCAAGTTCCTTTGCGTACTATTATTATTTTCCTATTACTGATTGATTTTAAATAGATTCCACTTTTGGTCTAGTGTTTTCTTTGCCCAGTAGTGACGAGTTTGGAATACACCAAACTGCCCATAATTGAGGAACACAGATGTCAGCTTTGGCAACCGGATTAGTCTTTCTTATCGCCGCCGTGATAGCAGTGCCACTGTTTAAGCGCCTTAAACTTGGTGCCATCCTCGGCTATCTGGTTGCCGGGGTGATTATAGGGCCATCTTTGATGGGGCTTATTCACGAGCCTGACCATGTTCTGCATGTTGCTGAGCTTGGGGTTATCCTGCTGCTGTTTGTGATTGGCCTTGAGCTTGAACCGAAAAAACTGTGGTCTATGCGCCAGGCTGTGGTGCTTACCGGTGGTGGCCAACTACTGATTACTTCACTGGTGTTGGTGGGGGCATTGGTATTCGGAGCCTCGCAGCAATGGCAACCCTCCCTGGTGATAGGCTTGGCGCTGGCATTGTCTTCTACCGCCTTTGCTATTCAACTGATGGCAGAGCAGGGCATTCTTAAAACGCCACCGGGTCAACAAGGTTTTGCCATCTTGCTGATGCAGGATCTGGCGGTCATTCCCATTCTGTTGCTGGTGGAATCTCTAGCCGGCAGTGATGGCACTGCGCCGCCCTGGTGGCTGAGTTTATCGGCTATTTTGATGGTGTTGGTGGTTGGTCGGTATCTGTTAAATCCTTTCCTCAGGTTGCTGTCCCGCTATGGCAATGAAGAAGTGATGACGGCGGCAGCCCTTTTGATTGTCATCGCGACCGCTCTGGTAATGGAACAAGCCGGTTTGTCTATGGGGATGGGCGCATTTCTGGCCGGTATGTTGCTGGCTAACTCCAGTTTCCGTCATCAGTTGGAAACCGAGATAGAGCCATTTAAAGGCTTGCTGCTGGGGCTGTTTTTTATTGCCATAGGGATGAATCTGGATTTGCAATTATTGCTGGATGATCCGGGCTTTATTGTCGGGGCCAGTTTACTGCTGGTGGTGATTAAAACCTTGATTATAGGTGGTCTGCTAATCATGGCCGGTCAGAATAACGGCGATGCTGTCAGAGTGGCGTTGATGCTGTCGCAAGGCGGTGAATTTGCCTTTGTGGTGATGACCACGGCTGCCGGTAAGGGACTACTAGATGCAACGCTGGCTAATCAGGTTAGCCTGATTGTGGGGATTTCCATGGCGATGACATCGCCCCTGGTTATTTTGTACAGCCGTTGGATAAACAGTCGCCAGTGTCCACCTGTGTATGATACGGCCAGTAATGTCGATGACCCTCAAGTGGTGATTGCTGGTTTTGGCCGATTTGGCCAGATGAGCGCCAGGATCCTGGCGGCTAACCAGATCCCTTTTACCGCCTTGGATAAGGACGCCGCGCATATCGCCTTTGTTCAACAGTTTGGCAATAAGGTGTTCTACGGTGATGCTACCAAATTAGACCTACTCCGGGCTGCGGGGATAGAGCAGGCCAAAGTGCTGCTGATTGCCGTTAACCGTGAAAGCGATGTAATGAAAATTGCTGAACTGGTGCGGGAGCATTTTGGCCATATCCATATTATCGCCCGGGCACATAACCGTCTAACGGTGCGCAATCTCCATCGTATCGGGGTAACCGATCTGGTACGTGAAGTTTATTCCGGTAGCTTGGAAGCGGCTAATCATGTGCTCAAAGCTTATGGTGTATCCAGTGCGCGCGCGGACTATTTGGTGCAAGTGTTTCGTAAGCATGATGAAACCTTACTGGCTAATACTCTCGAAGAGCTGGACGATATGGATGCCCTGATAGAACGCAGCAAACGAGGTCGTGAGCAGTTGGAGTCTTTGTTTCGTCAGGATAGTCAGGACATAGGTAATTAAACGCTCAGCGCAAAAACTTAACCAAAGCCTGACCGGCTTCACTGATATGCTCGCGTAGCAAGCGCTCAGCCAACTCACCTTTGCCTTGGCGCAGGGCATCCAACAATGTGCGGTGCTCAGTTTGGCTGCGTGCTTGGTAATTCAGGCTCAAAGACTGGTAGCCAATGTAACGCTGGCACTGACGCTGAAGATGTTCCACCACCGCAAACAGGGTGGGACGTTGGGCCGGCTGATAGAGGCAGGCGTGAAACTGCCAGTTCAGCTCACCAATTTCTGTGGCCGACAGCCCAGGTTGGTCCATGTGAGTAAGCAGATCCTCTGCCCGCCCCAGAACTTCGGCATTTAATTTAGGTATGGCCAATTCCTGAAGCAAAGGTTCCAGACGCATGCGCATCAGGTAAATATCTTCCACTTCGAGGGCGTCAAACTTAGGTACGGCCACTCCACATTTACCATGATCGGTCAGCCATCCTTGGTTTTTCAGCTTGAGTATGGCGTCCCGGACAGGGATACGACTGACCTGATAATGTTCGGCCAATTCTTTTTGCTTAAGTACCGTGCCGGGTGCGAAGCGACCGGCTTGTAAATCTGCTTTAAGTTTGTCGTACAGGCTCATGTTATTTCTTACTCAAGTACAAGGTCAGCATACCACCAATCAGCCCCCAGAACGCGGCACCAATATCAAAGAAGCTCACGCCTGAGGCCGTAATCAGAAAACATAACAGGGCAGCATCCCGTTCACTGGTATCCTGGAGTGCTAAGGACAGGCTGTTACCTATAGTGGCTAATAATGCCAGTCCAGCGACGCTCGCTACTAATGCCACAGGCAAAGCGATAAACAATGCAACCACTGAAGCGCCAGTGAGGCCGGCCAGAATATAAAAGAAACCGGCTGACAGGCCTGCCACATAGCGTTTGCTGCTGTCAGTATGGGATTCCGGGCCAGTACAAATGGCGGCAGTGATGGCTGCCAGGTTAAAGGCAAAACCACCCAACGGGGCTAGGACTAGCGAAGTCAGGCCGGTACCCGTCAGTAGCGGTGAGATGGGGATATGCTGATATCCGCTGGCTTTGAGGGTAGCAATGCCGGGAATATTCTGTGAGGTCATAGTCACAATAAAAAGGGGCAGACCCACACCCAGTAACACGCTTAGATCAAATTCGGGCCAAACCAGCACGGGTTGGCTGAATGCCAATGCAACATGACTGATATCCAGTTTATTCATCAGACTGCTGCCAAGCAGCCCCACCGCTAAAACCAGCATAATGGTGTAGCGGGGCTGCCAGCGCTTGGCAAGCAGGTAGCTGATTAGCATAGCAGCCACTAGCCCTGGCTCGGCCCGCAAGGAAGTAAAGATAGCCAGGCCGAATTGCACCAGAATGCCAGCCAGCATGGCACTGGCAATGGAAGCAGGAATACGCCGCATCAGACGGTCAAATCCACCTGATACACCCAGTAAGATGGTTAAAACAGCGCAAAACATAAAGGCACCGATAGCCTGAGCTATAGGAACGCCGACTAAGCTGCTGGCCAGCAGAGCCGCGCCCGGTGTTGACCAGGCCGTGATAACCGGTGCCTTGTAATACCAGGAAAAGCCAATACAGGTCAGTCCCATACCCAAACCCAGCGCACCTATCCAGGATATCATCATGGCCTGGTCTGCCCCTGCGGCCTGAGCAGCCTGAAAAACGATCGCCACTGAACTGGCAAAGCCAACCAACACAGCGACAAAACCCGCGCTAATAGCCGACAGGCTCAGATCTTTTCGCAACTTGCACAAAATGTATACCTTTTGAAAAATGTATACATTTATTTTTAGTGAAGTGTTGTCTAATTGCAATAGCCAATGGCAGATACCAAGGACTTAGCTGAATAAAAAATTGTTGTATGTAATCTGGTAATCCCAGGCATGGGCTGCTTCACATCCGATAGCGTTTTTCCTGCCCATCTTTGATGACTGCGTTGACATCCAAATGGATAAAATGCCCGCCCGTTCGGCTAATTCTTCTTCAAGCTTCTATTGGCGCTGCACCACCGGCTGATAGCATGGGGGGAGGCTTCTGCCACCGGTGTCTTTATCGGGAATATCACTTAGCAGATAACTGAGCTCTTTGCTGTACTTTGCAATCAGCGCTGGAAGCGGTAAACATTGAACTAATTCCCACAGTGCTCCTGATACCATGGTGTTCAACACTAATGCCGATTGAACACCATACCAGGATTGCGCGTAAATTGAGGCAATTCAGCGCTGCATTACCAGATCCAGCAAGCCTGGCAGCAAGGAAGCGACCAGCAGCAGGGCCATACTGATATTAAACAGCCTCAGATTGCCCGGCGTGTTGATAAAGCGCTTGAGGCTGGTACCAAACAGTAGCCAGACTATGGTGCAAGGTGTGCCAAAGACAAAGAAAAACAGCGCAATTTGCAAGACTTGCCAGGTGTAGTTACTACCTGCCTCTGTATAAGTTGCCACTGCGCCAACTATCATGATCCAGGCCTTGGGATTCACCCATTGAAATAGGGCCGCCTGCATAAAGCTAAAGGGCTTACGATCCTTAAGTTTAATGCCATCCACCGGTGCTGAGCCAATTTGCCAAGCCAGCCACAGCAGATAAAGGGTGCCTACTACTTTCAGCACATCGTGTAACTGAGGGAAGGCAGTAAATACGCCAGCCATACCTAATCCAACCGCCACGACCATCAGGGTAAAACCAATATCTACCCCGAGCAGGTGTCCAATGCTGCGCTTAACTCCATGGTTAAGGCCTGATGCCATTAACATCAGATTATTTGGACCTGGGGTAATAGATGCTGAGATCACAAACATCAGCAGAGCGGCGTATTCCATCTGTTTGTATTACTCCCAAACCAGTTTTCTAAAGTGGGTACGGCACATAGACACATATTTATCATTGCCGCCTACATCCACCTGCGCTCCTTGTTTTACCGCTTGCCCCTGTTCGTCCATACGCACCACAAAGTTCGCTTTACGGCCGCAATGACAGACCGTTTTCAGCTCTACTAATTTATCCGCCCAGGCCAGCAGATAGTGGCTACCTTCGAAGGTTTCGCCAGCAAAATCTGTGCGCAGACCATAGGCCAAAACCGGTATTTTAAGCTCGTCAACCACGAAGGTCAGTTGCTGTACTTGTTGTTTAGTCAGAAATTGCGCTTCATCGATAAATACACAGTCGACACGTTGTTGGCGGTTTAATTGGTTTATGCGTTCTAGCAGATGAGTATCCTGGCCGAATAGCTCCGCTTCAGACTGTAAACCAATCCGCGATGCAACCACGCCAGTACCAAAGCGATCATCCAATGCAGCGGTAAACAGCGCAACATGCATCCCCCGTTCTTTGTAGTTATAGGCTGACTGCAATAGGGAGGTGGACTTACCGGCGTTCATGGCCGAATAGTAAAAGTACAGTTGCGCCATGGCTAAACACACCGTAGAGAAAAAAGAGGGGTATTTTGCCGTTTTAGGCGAATAAAGAGAAGGTCAACATCGCGATGCTTAGTCGTCGTTGGTGAGAAAACCGGGATATGACGAAACCGGGCAGTTGAGCTTGTTGTTCAACTGCCCACTAAATCTGCTCTAGTTACAGCTACGTAAAAAATTCAGGCTTTCTTTGGCGGCTTGACTGGTTGGTGAGCCTACCACATTAAAATGCAATAGCCCCACTTGCTTACACGCTACCGTGTAGGGACTGGTATGGTTCTTTTTTGCCCCTGGGGCAGGACGCCCAGGCTCAGATTTTTGCTTTGCCATGATTTTGTTCCGTAACTTGTTGCTGCTTGGGCGGAAGAGCACCGCCATGGATAAATATTAAACGATTTGGGTATGAAAAGACGTATGTAAAATATGCTTAGCGTATGCGTTTTGTGCATGGTGGTTACGGTGGAAGCTTGACTAACTCCTAGGCTTAACGGAGCTGGTGTTCTTTTTCAGCCTGTGAAGTTGAAGATATCTTTTGCTCCTCTTGCTTTGACTCAACAACAAACTCAATGGTTTGTTGCACCTTAGAATCGCTTAAAAACACTGGCACTCGCAATCCAAATGCTATTGCAGCATTTTCTTAGTGTTTTTGTACAAAATCGTCCTTGCTTTGCATGGAAAACGAACTATTATGACGATTCGTCAAGTTGACGATTCGTCAAAAATGAATTTTAAAATAGGTTGCGATACAGATAAGAGCCCTTGTCTGTTCAAGAAATTTAAAACCAAGCGCCAACAGGCTATTGCCGAGCGGGAGCAGGTATTGCTGTGTCTGGCGGAACGTTTGATGGAAGAACATGGTTTTAGTGGCCTGACCATGGATAAACTGGTGGCTGCCTGTGACTACTCCAAAGGCACCGTCTATAACCACTTTTCCAGTAAAGAAGATTTGCTCAGTGCCTTGTGTATCAAAGCCATGAAAACCGAACTGCAACTCTTCCATAAAGCATCAAATTTCAAAGGTAATGCCAGAGAGAAATTATTGGCGTTATGTTTTGCCTACCGCTTGCATGCGCTATTGCATCCTACTTTATTTTATTGCGTGCTGACCTCCAAAACTCCTGCGGTGGCTGAGCGAGCCAGTCAGGAGCGGTTGGATACACAATTTGTGTTGGAGCAACAACTGGCCGAGGTCTGTAATCAATTATTTGTGCTCGCGATGGAAGATGGGGATCTGCAAGGGCGAGAAGAGGCCGAGTTTGCTCAACTGAGTTTTGCAGCCTGGGCCATGGCGTTTGGCTCTACGGCCCTGATGCTGGCTGCCAGCACGGCACAGTTGGTGCAGGCACTGGAAGAGGAGAAAACGCTCATGTTCAACATGAACTTGATGTTGGATGGTATGCAGTGGTTACCACTTTCCAGCGAGTTTGATTATTGGGACAGTTGGCAGCGCGTTGGTATGGAAGTTTTTGCCGATGAGTTGTCGACGTTGAAGGAACATAGCAAGCACTCTGGTGCTAAGGGGAAAATCACATGAGAGCGGTTTGGTTAAATGCCATATTGTTAAGGCCTTGGTTAACGTTAGGTCTAAGCTTGTTATTGATTGTCGCGGCCGCTGTTGGCAGTAAGAATCTGTATTTCAGAGGGGACTACAAGATCTTCTTTGGGCCAGGTAATGCCCAATTGCAGGCTTACGAAGATATGCAGAGCATTTTCAGCAAAAGTGAAAATGCCAGCATTGTTATTGCCCCAGAATCCGGTGACGTGTTTTCACCGCAAACCCTGGCGTTGATTAAGGATTATACTGAAGCCGCATGGCGCATTCCCTATGCCACCAGGGTTGATTCTATTACTAACTTTCAACATACCTCGGCTGAGGAAGATGATCTATTAGTCGAGGATCTGTTTGAAGATCCTCAGTCCATGAGTCAGGCTGAGATTCAAAAGGCCAGACAGGTGGCTTTGGCAGAGCCGGCACTGGTCGATAAGATGGTAGCTGCCGATGGTAAGGCTGCCATGATTAATATCACCGTGCAGCTCCCAGAAGAACAGTTGGACCAAGCGTTTCGGGATGTGGCAGCGGCAGCACGTCAACTAAGTCATGAATTATCCGAAACCTATCCCCAACATCAGTTTTATCATACCGGGATTGTTTATCTGAACGATGCGTTTGTGACGTCCGCTGAGCATGATGCCAGTACGCTGGTGCCACTGATGTTCCTGACCATTATTCTCATGTTGTGGATATTGTTGCGTTCGTTTACCGGCACCTTGTCGACCGTGGTGGTGCTGATTACCACTATCGTCGCAACTATGGGGATCAGCGGCTGGGTTGGTATATTCCTGAGTACTGCGACGGTAAATGTGCCCACATTAGTCATGACGCTGGCCGTGGCGGATTGTGTGCATGTTATCTCATCTATGCTGTATGGACTGCGTCAGGGTAAGAGCAAAGCTGAAGCCATCCACTATGCCATGGAATTGAATCTGATGCCGGTGTTTATCACCAGTGTAACTACCGCCATTGGTTTCTTAACTCTGAACTTTTCAGATGTGCCGATTTTGGCTGATTTGGGCAATCTAACGGCCATGGGAATCATGCTGGCCTTTGTGTTGTCGGTGACCATGTTGCCGGCGTTGTTGTTGCTGCTGCCTATGCGCGTCACAGTTAAGCAACAAGCATCATCAGGACGTATGGAAGCTTTTGCTGAGTGGGTGATTGCCAACCATAAACGCTTGCTGCCCTTTACCGTTGTACTGACGCTGGTGGCTATTGGTGCCACACTGAAAAATGAAGTGAATGACCAGGCTACCGAGTATTTTAATAAGTCCATGCCATTCAGATTTGCCGCGGATTATCAGGAAGAGCATATCAGTGGTATGGCCACCATGGACTTCGGCTTGTTTCTGGGCGAACCATCGGCGTTGAATAAGCCAGAAAATCTTCAGGTTATTGCCGAATTTACTCAGTGGTTGCGTGAACAACCTGAGATTGACCATGTGGCAAGTATCAGCGACACCTTCATGCGTTTAAATAAAAACATGCATGCGGATGACAATAGCTACTATCGATTACCGGAAGATCGTGAGTTGGCCGCTCAGTATCTGCTGCTGTACGAAATGTCCCTGCCGTTTGGATTGGACTTGAATAACCAGATCAATCTGGATAAGTCTGCCACTCGGGTAATGGCGACCTTGGAAAACCTGGGGAGCAAAGAGTTCACTGCCTTTGAGCAGCGAGCCTTAGATTGGCTTGCACAACGTGCGCCACAGATTGAGGTGAGAGCATCCAGTCCATCGCTTATGTTTGCTCATATTGGCGAAACCAATATGGCCAGTATGCTGCGTGGCACGGTGCTGGCACTTATTCTGATTTCTGCTTTGTTGGTGGTGGCATTGCGTTCCTGGAAAATGGGGGCAATCAGTTTGTTACCCAATCTGCTGCCGGCTGGAATAGGTTTTGGTATCTGGGCAGTGATTTCTGGCCAGATCAATATGGGCTTATCGGTGGTAATGAGTATGTCCCTTGGTATCATTGTCGACGATACGGTACATTTTCTCGCCAAGTATCAGCGGGCCAGAAAAGATGGAGCGGATGCCGAGCAGGCCGTGCGCTATGCTTTCAGTAGTGTGGGTCGAGCCTTGTGGATCACCACAGTGGTGCTGGTATCCGGCTTCGCTATTTTGTCTTTCTCCAATTTTGGCGTGAATGCCGATATGGGTATGTTAACGGGCATTATTATTTTGGTTGCCCTGGCAGTTGATTTCCTGTTCCTGCCGGCATTTTTAATGGTTTTTGATAAAAGCAGCGTGAAAAAAGAGGATAACGCAGATGATACGGATAAGAAGCTTCAAACCACTGTTTAGCCTGTTGTTAAGCCTGTTGCTGGTGATACAAGTGCAGGCTCAAACAGCGGAAGAAAAAGGTTTGGCTATTGCCAAAGAGCGTAAGCAGCGTGATCTCGGCTGGCAGGATAATCAGGCCGAAGCCAGCATGATTTTGCGCAATGCCAGTCGTCAGGAAATTGAACGTCGTATGCGTCTACTGACGCTTGAGGTGCAGAATGACGGCGACAAGGGCTTGACCATTTTTGACCAACCCGCTGATGTGAAAGGCACAGCGTTTTTGAATTACTCTCACGCCATAGAGCCGGATGAGCAGTGGATGTATTTACCTGCCCTCAAACGGGTTAAACGCATCGCATCAAAGAATAAATCCGGCCCTTTTATGGGCAGTGAGTTTGCTTTTGAAGACCTTAGCTCGTTTGAAGTTGCGAAGTTTAATTACAAATACCTGCGAGATGAGCAATATGAGGGGATGGACTGCTTTGTAATAGAACAGCAACCCGCATACGAGCATTCAGGTTATACCAAATTAATAACCTGGCTGGATAAAGAACACTATCGTGCACAGAAGGTCGAGTTTTATGATCGTAAAGACAGCTTGCTGAAAACACTCACCATGCACGACTATCAGCTGTATTTGGATAAATACTGGCGTCCGATGAAATTGTCGATGAAGAATCACCAGACCAGAAAAAGTACTGATTTGATTACACACGAGCTACGTTTTCGTACCGGCCTGAGTGAAGATGATTTCAGCCAGGCGGCACTGAAGCGTGCTAAATAGGGAGAGTTGGGTGAAAACATCCTTACTTACTTTGGGCGTGTTACTGGCCGGTTCGGCGCTGGCAGACACGCAGACCAATATCCGTAGCGCCATTGAGCAGCGCTTTTATTTTCAGGATGGTTTGTACCCTGAGCAACATGACAGTGACCTTTCGGTCTTTATTGAGCCGGAGCTTTACTATAGCATCAATGACGGTGCTGACAGCCTGAACTTTAAGGCATTTTTCCGCTATGACAGCCGTGACAGTGAGCGCACACATATGGATGTGCGTGAACTGATGTGGTTGCATGTGGGCAATGCTTGGGAGTTCAGGGCCGGGATTGGCAAGGTTTTCTGGGGGCAAACTGAGTCCCAGCATTTAGTCGATGTTATTAATCAAACGGATTTTGTCGAAGCCATCGACGGTGAAGAGAAGCTCGGCCAACCCATGGTGCAGTTTTCCTTAATTCAGGATTGGGGAACACTGAGCCTGTTTGCTTTGCCTTATTTTCGCGAGCGGACCTTCGCTGGTATGGAAGGGCGCTTTCGCGCACCTTTGAGGATTGACACAGACAATCCCTTATATGAGTCTGACGATGAGCAGAAACACCTGGATTGGGCATTTCGCTACATGGGCTATCTTGGCGATACCGAGATCGGGTTGTCCTGGTTCGATGGTACTAACCGCGAGCCGCTTTTTGTTCCAGCCATGACGGGTGACGAACAAGTGCTCAGACCTTATTACGCACAGATGCAGCAAATTGGGCTGGACATGCTGACGGTCGTTGGGGCTACCTTGTATAAATTGGAAGCTATTCACCGTAAAACCGACCAGGACAGCTATTACGCCCTGACCGCAGGGTTTGAACACACCACTGTGGGGGTGTTTGAAACCGCCTATGACATAGGTTGGTTAATGGAATACCAGTATGACGAGCGGGATGAAATGGCGACCAGCCTCGGTCAGAACGACCTGATGGTGGGTACTCGTTTGGTATTCAACGATATTCGTGGCACGGAAATCTTGATTGCTTATATCCAGGACCTTGATGAAAGCAGCGGACATAGTGGCTATATCGAAGCGTCCAGCCGTATCAACGATAACTGGAAATGGCGCGTGGACGGCTGGTTTTTCAGCTCCGATGCCCCTTCCGATCCCGCCTATTTGCTGCGTCGTGATGACTATGTTCAGCTTAGCCTGGAGTACTATTTCTAGCTTTTTGTGGTGAGATAGTATTCAGCAAATCTATAGCCTGTTAGCCAATATGAGCGACAAATTGTCATAGGGATATGGCACAATGTCGCTTTTGTTATTCGCAGAAAGTATGCAAAAGCTGAGTATTGTGGTGGGTTCCACCAACCCTGTGAAAGTGGCAGCCGTTAGCGGTGCCTTTGAAGCCCTGTTTCCTGACTACCAGATAAGCTGCCAGGGCATGAGTGCGGCATCGGGGGTGGCAGACCAACCTATGAGCGAGGCAGACACCCGCTTGGGCGCAATAAATAGGGTTGAAGCTTGCCAAGCCGCTGTGGAGGCTGACTTCTATGTGGCTGCTGAAGGGGGCGTGGATAGTTTTATCGACGGCCCCGCTACCTTTGCCTATGTGGTGATTGCCAATAATCAGCAGCGTAGCGTTGGGCGCAGCGCTAACTTGCCCCTACCTCAAACTGTCTGGCAAGCCTTGTTGCAAGGTCAGGAGTTGGGGCCGGTGATGGACCGATTATTTGGCGAGATAAACATTAAGCATAAAGGTGGTGCCATTGGTTTACTTACCAATGGACGTGAAACGCGCCAAAGCGCCTATCACCAGGCATTGGTGCTGGCCATGGCCCCATTTCTACATGCTTCCCTATATGCCTGCTAAGGAGACCTGATGCAGTACCCATGGATCCTGTTCGACGCTGACGATACCTTGTTTGACTTTGACGCCTTTGCTGGCTTGAAGCTGGCATTTTCGCGTTTTGAACAAGCATTCGAAGAGCTGGATTTTAAGCACTTTCTGGATGTTAGTATGCCGCTGTGGCGTCAGTATCAGGACGGTGAAATAAGTTCCGAAGAATTACAAAGACGCCGTTTTGCACATTGGGCTGACAAGCATGAGATGTGTCCGGGCGAGATCAACACCCATTTTGTTGAAGCTATGGGACAGACCAGCAAATTATTGCCGGGAGCGCGTGAGCTTCTTGACGCCTTAAGCGGTAAAGCAACCTTGGGGATCATCACTAATGGTTTTACCCGTATGCAGCAGATGCGCTTGGATAGTAACGGTGTCAGCGAACATTTCCATCATCTGGTAATTTCCGAGCAGATAGGGGTGGCTAAGCCGCATAAAGGCATTTTCGAACACACTCTGGCCTTACTTGGCAATCCCCCCAAAGATCAGGTACTGATGGTGGGTGACAACCCGCATGCCGATGTATTGGGAGGGCTGAATGCCGGTATTCACACGTGCTGGTTAAATGTAGAAGGTCAGGTCAGGCCTGAGGGTATCGACCCACATTATGAAATAACCGATTTATTTCAGTTGAAAAAACTGCTGGTAGGGCATTAACGTGCCCTAATCTCATTGTTGGTCGAGTTCGCCTATCTGGATTGCGCCCGCACATAAGTCTGTCAGTGCCTGCAGACATTGTGTTTTTTGGTTGTCTGCAATGGCAAAATGGATACTCACCTGATTGGCGTAATCTGTGGCCGGTTCATCAGTATCAAACTGGCTCAAACAGTGGCGTACATTGGACTCGAGTGGATAATCGAACTCGATGGTAATGGCCGTGCGAGGCACCCACTGCGTGGTGGGAAGGTCTTTTAGAGCGCCGGTAACGGCATCTGAGTATGCTCGCTGCAGGCCGCCGGTGCCGAGTTTGATACCGCCATAATAGCGAATTACGGCGACCACAATCTCACCTAACCCGGAATGTTCCAACACTTTAAGCATAGGTCTGCCAGCGGTGCCTGAGGGTTCGCCGTCATCGCTCATGGAACGTACCGTCGTATCTGGTGAACCCGCTATGTAGGCCCAGCAAACATGGGCTGCCTGTGGATGTGCCTGACGTTGCTGGCGAATGACGTTTTCGGCTGCTTCCCGATTAACCGCACGTTCCACCACAGTTAAAAATCGGCTGCGTTTGATCTCAAACTCATACTGATGAGGGGCGGAGGGAACGGGAAAACGACTGCTCATGAAGACACTTGGTTGACGATATCGTCCGCTATTATGCCATAAAAGCAGTGTCGCTAGCTGAGCATTTCTTCGTTTGATTGAGCTTCTGTGGGAGTATTTGGGGAGCTGATTAACCACGCCAGACCTTGCTGATCCTGGTAGAAGTTACGCAGTGGCAAATTTAATTGCTCGGCATAGGCTTGCACGAACTGTTGACGTGCATCGGTAGGCTTAACGATTCGGGCTATCTGTAAATTACACAACAGAGGTTCAAGCCTATCTAAAATCGAAAGCACACTGGCGCTATCATAGCTAAGTTGAACTTGTCGTAAGTCAACCAGGGCTTTTCGGCATTGATGGCGATTGGCGAGACTATGCAGTTTATTATAAAGGGCGAGTATGTCGCCTGGATCCGCCACGCCCTTGGCGGTAGAAAACAATACACCTAGAGATTCATCGTAACTGTAAGTCGCCAAAAATTTCATTTTGTATTCTCAAATTCCCTCTCTATTCAATGTTTAGCACAGAAAGTCGAAGAGGCAAGATCAGTTTCCGGGTAACGTCAGACACCGTCTTGGCGTATCACCATTGCACTTATTTGTGTCAGGTCTCACTGTCAAAATAAAAAAACGCAACCCGACTGCCCGCTTTCATAAGCCCTACAACGTTGATTAAAAACATGTTTTTCCATCTAATTCTGGCATGTTCACTGATCAGGACAGAGTAAGCTCACATCCGTTATTTGCCGGTGTCCAGTAAACAGGAGGAAGGAACATGTTGTTTGAATTTAAACCTAAGTGGTTATTGCTTAGTACCTGGTTGATATCAAGTGCAGTGATGGCCAACGTAACACCATTGGCACTTAAGTCTATTGCTGATTTCCCAATTGGTGTTGCAGTTCCAGTTGATCCGTGGCCGAACAGCTTACTGAGGAGTAAGCAGCGACAAGCTTTGGTCGAGAAACACTTTTCCAGTTTGACCGCGGAAAATGGGATGAAGATGGCTTACTTACAGCCTCGGCCTGGTGAATTTGAATTTACTCATGCTGATGCGCTGGTTAATTATGCCAAGTCCCATGGGCTGGTCGTGCATGGTCATGCCCTTGTATGGCATACGCAAGCAGCGCCCTGGATGGATGAGTATCAAGGCCCAGCCTATCGCTTTACTGAAATGCTTGATTCACATGTGCGAAATGTCGCGACACATTTCGCCGGAAAGTTGAAAAGCTGGGATGTAGTGAATGAAGCCTTTACTGATGATAGTCCAAGTGACTACCGGCCAACAATCTGGTTTAACAACATAGGTCCCGGCTATATAGAGCGTGCATTCAGGTTAGCCAGAGAAGCCGATCCTAACGTTGAACTCTATTACAACGATTACAACATCAGCGGTGCAGTACCTGCTAAATTGGACAGAGTGTTGGCCATGCTAGATGACTTTCTTGCTAGGGGAGTGCCAATCGACGGGTTGGGCTTTCAGGTACATATCGACACCGAGTCACCCTCCTTAGAGGCTATACGTGACGCTTTTTCAAGGGCTGCCAAGCGAGGCATCAAAGTACGAATATCCGAATTGGATATTGCGGTAAATCAGTCTGAACAATATGACGCGCTGAGCCCGGCGGTGGCTGAGCTGCAGGCTAAACGTTATCAGCAAGTAATTCAGGCCTATTTAGATACCGTGCCGCCAAAATTACGCGGGGGCATAACAGTGTGGGGACTGACCGATGGGGACAGCTGGATCCCGGGTTTTAAACAACGCCAGGACTGGCCGCTTCTATTTGATGATAACTTTGCTGACAAACCTGCATTGGTGGGGATGGCAAATGGATTGGAGTCGCAACCATGAGAATTCGTATTGTATTGACCTTCATCCTATTGGCGACGGGATTATTGGGTTGCACTGAGCAACGAGCCACTGTCGCAGTACCACAAACGGCGCAAGCCAGTTTTTCATGGTTTGAATACCAAGGTAGTGACCCGGTTTTTGCTGAACCCCTTGCACCAGACCAGTATCAAAATCCGGTGGTAGCTGGATTCTTTCCTGATCCTAGTATTACCCGTAGAGGCGATGACTATTATATGGCCGTATCCTCTTTTACGTACACGCCAGGTGTGCCAATTTTGCATAGCCGTGATCTGGTTAATTGGCAACTCATTGGCCATGCCCTTACTCGCGAATCGCAGTTGGATGTCTCTGGTGCAAGAGGATCCCGGGGTATTTTTGCTCCCACTTTACGCTATCACGACGGGGTGTTTTACATGATTACGACCCTGATAGATAACGGTGGTAACTTTTTTGTAACAGCTACTGACCCTGCTGGGCCTTGGTCAGATCCAGTATGGTTACCAGAGTTGGATGGCATAGATCCAGATATCTTTTTCGACGATGACGGACGAGTTTATATAGCTCACAATGGTCCACCGCCTGGTGAGCCCTTATATGAAGGACACCGGGCTATCTGGCTGTGGGAATTTGATCCCAAATTGCAAAAAGTTAAGGCCAGCAGCGGCAGAATAATTGTGAATGGGGGAGTCGATCTAAGCAAACAACCTATTTGGATTGAGGCTCCGCATCTATATAAGATCAACGATTGGTATTACTTGCTGTGCGCTGAGGGGGGTACAGCTGATGAGCATTCGGAAGTCGTATTTCGCACTCGTAGTCTTGACCAAGCCTTTGAGCCATATGAGGGGAATCCTATCCTGACTCAGCGTGATCTGGATCCAAGCCGACCTGATCCTATTACCACTGCTGGTCACGCAGATATCGTTCAGACTCCAGACGGGGAATGGTGGGCTATTTTTCTGGCTACTCGAGCTTATGATCAGCGATTCTACAATACTGGGCGCGAAGCATTTTTGTTGCCTGTTAGCTGGCAAGACGACTGGCCGACTATTTTACCCGCAGGAGAGACCGTCACTTACCGGCCAGTAAGACCCGCAGGCCTTGATAATCACCCAGTCCTAGAGCCACTTACCGGTAATTTCACCTGGCGAGACGAATTTAACCAGCCTGCACTCAATTTTCACTGGAGTCTACTGCGTGATTTCGCCCGGCAATGGTTGAAAATTGCAAATGACAAGTTACAGGTGCAACCCCAAGCAGGTAGGTTAAGTAGCTTGGAGCCTGTGAGCTTTATTGGCCGTCGCCAACAGCACATGCATTATCGGGCCAGTACCGCACTGACATTGTCTGCGTCGGGACTTTCCGCTGGGATAACTGCATTGCAGAGTGAAGCATATCATTATTATTTAGGAGTTCGCCGCTCATCTAATGGCACCACCATATTTTTGGAGCAAGCAGACGGTGAAGGGGTAGATATCATTGCATCCGAACAGCTGTCAGTGTCAGGGGACACTGAGATAGGTCTGGCGATTGAAGGCGATAAAGATAAGGTACGCTTTTTCTATCAACTAGATGGTGAAACCTGGTTACCCCTTGGCGGCAGTTTTGATGGAAAGTTGCTCAGCACACAGGTTGCAGGAGGGTTCGTCGGCACAATGCTGGGACTGCATAGTCGTCTTGAGAAACAGGACATCTAGCAATGAATATTCTAAGGATCTTGTGCGGGCTTATTGGGCTTATCAGCTTTTTACTGCAGGCAGATGAGTGGGTGAGTGAGCAGGCGCAGACAGATTCATTTGCGCTGGTGCAACCCGATTCTCAGGCCGCTATTTATCTCGATAGTGACGATTACCCTGGTTTGCACCGCGCAGTTGCCAATTTGCGCGATGATATTTTTAAAGTGACAGGCAAGACGCTGAAGCTGGGCTCTCAGGCAGAAAGCGAGCAATTGGTCATTATCGGTAGTCTTGGACGAAGTGCCTTACTGGATCGACTGGTGCAGGAGGGAAAGCTGGATATCAGCGCTATTAATAGCCGCTGGGAGGCTTATCAAATCCAAGTAATTGAGCAGCCATTACCCGGCGTAAAAAGTGCCTTAGTGATTGCCGGTAGTGATAAGCGGGGCGCTATTTATGGGGTTTACACTTTGTCTGAAGCCATTGGCGTTTCGCCCTGGCATTGGTGGGCAGATGTTCCAGTTAAAGCAAAATCCAGTCTATATGTGCAAGCTTCACAAGCTATTGTAGATGCCCCGCAAATCAAGTATCGGGGGATCTTTCTTAACGACGAAGCGCCCGCCTTAACTAACTGGGTGAAAGATAAGTTTGGTAACTTCAATAGACAATTCTATGAGCATGTGTTTGAGCTGCTGTTGCGCTTGAAAGCCAATTACCTGTGGCCGGCTATGTGGAATAACGCCTTTGCCGATGATGACCCTCGCAACGCGCTGCTGGCGGATGAAATGGGTATCGTAATGGGCACCTCTCATCATGAGCCCATGATGCGCGCGGACAAGGAATGGAACCGCTATGGAGAAGGACCCTGGGAGTATTCCACCAATCGCGACAATATCTATCGCTTCTGGCAACAGGGGGCGCAGCGGCATAAGCAAGTGGAAAGTCTGTTTACCCTGGGCATGCGCGGCCAGGAGGACGAACCCATGAGCGAAGGCGAAAATATCGGCCTTCTGGAACAGATTGTGGCGGATCAGCGTGAGATCCTCTCTGCAACTTTCTCAGGCGACATTCGCCAGGTGCCACAGGTGTGGGCTTTGTATAAAGAGGTGCAGGGCTTTTATGAACGTGGTATGCGAGTGCCTGATGATGTAACCCTGCTGTGGGCCGACGATAATTTTGGCAATATCCGCCGCCTGCCAACCGCAGAAGAGCGCAAACGCAGCGGTGGGGCCGGAGTGTATTATCATTTTGATTATGTTGGCGGGCCGCGTTCCTACCGCTGGATTAACACAGTTCCTATTGCCAAAATCTGGGAGCAGATGCACTTGGCCTGGCAATATCAGGCTGACCGTATCTGGATAGTCAATGTTGGCGATCTCAAGCCCATGGAACTGCCCACCGATTTCTTTCTGCGTATGGCCTGGAACCCCACTGCTTTTACCGCCGCCACTCAGGCCGCTTTTAGCAAGCAGTGGGCTAGTCAGCAATTTGGCCCTGAATACGCAGCGGATATTGCCCGCATCCTCGATGGCTATACCCGCCACAATGGCAGGCGTAAACCAGAGGCGGTTGAGGCTGAGACCTACAGCATTTTGCATTACAACGAAGCCGGGCGGGTGTCGGCTGAGCTTAAGGCCTTAGCAGAGTTAAACCAGCAAGTGGCCAAGGTGCTGTCGCCTGTTTACCAGGACAGCTATTTTCAACTGGTGGCCTATCCACTATTGGCCACTCAGGCGGTGTTTGAACTTAACCATAACTTGGCCCTTAACCGTCTGCACGGCAAGCAGGGGCGTGTGACCACCAATGACTATGCCGACCAGGTACGCTATTGGTTTAACCGCGATCAGCAACTGGCGGCGAAATATCACCAACTGGCGGGTGGACGCTGGATGCATATGATGTCACAGCCGCATATTGGGTACACATACTGGCGAAACCCTCCAGCCAATTTAATGCCAGTGTTATCCGTTCATGAGCCGGTTGTCGAGGCTGTCGCGGACATGGGTGTCGCTATTGAAGGTAGCGCTCTTTCATGGCCGCTTAATGAACCTGAAGGGCAAGATTTGGTGCTGCCTGAATTTACTTTGTATGGTCAAAAACAACGTTACATTGATGTGTTTAACAAACAGAG
Organism: Bowmanella yangjiangensis; assembly: GCF_017255015.1. Classification (GTDB taxonomy): domain Bacteria; phylum Pseudomonadota; class Gammaproteobacteria; order Enterobacterales; family Alteromonadaceae; genus Bowmanella; species Bowmanella yangjiangensis. Next base: position 418,592 of record NZ_JAFKCS010000001.1, read on the forward strand.
TGCCCCGTTTGATTTCATCGCTAAGACATCAGCACCTTGGATAACCTTAAGTCACGAAACTGGTAATGTTGAAACGCTTCAGCGTGTTTGGGTCAGTATTGACTGGCAGCAATTACCTGTTGGAGAGCATCAGGGGTGGGTGCATGTGCAAGGTACGGGATGGGGAGGAGCACGTATTTTTGTGCAGGCCAAAAAAAATGCCCCACCAAAGGGGAGTGGATTTGTTGAAGCTGACGGTTATGTTGCCATGAGCGCAGCCCGCGCTAATATCCGAGGAAATACTGAAAAAGCCTGGTGGGCTACTGTTCCTGGTCATGGCTACTTTGGTCAATCGACCTCCTCTTTTACACATATTGACTATGTATGGCAGCCCCATGAAGCAACGCCTTACCTAGAGTTCCCCCTGTATTTGTTTAGTCAGGGAGAATTTGATCTGCACCTGTGGCTCGCTCCCAGTTTAGGGTTCGTTCCTGATCGAGGGATGCGTCTTGCGGTAGGACTAGATGAACAAACACCTGTTACATTGGATATGCTCGCAGATAACAGCCAACAAGAATGGGAGCGTACAGTGCTCGATGGCTTACGTAAGGTCACTACACCAATTAAGGTTGAGCAGCCGGGTCATCAAAAATTACGCGTCTACCTGCGAGATCCTGGTGTAGTGCTGCAAAAGCTGATTCTGGATACTGGCGGTCTCTATCCAAGCTACCTGGGACCTCCTGAGAGTCAATATATCGATTAATGACATCCAAGCGGCGACGTGATTCGCCGCAAACAGGCTATTTACGGTGACAGATCGTTATGTTTTCTCACTTAAGTGACTAAGGCGGTCTGTCATCAATCTTAACACCCTGATTACCTTTGCCTTGCTGGCTCAGTCCCTTTCAATAAACGAATGTTTATTAATTGTTAAAAAAATATAGTGGGTAATGTTTTTTTGCAAAATAAATAGATCGACCTCACCACTACAATGCTGACAGATATAAAAATGGGCCGGATAAAAGCTGTTGCTCCGGTCAATGGGAACTGACTGACGCATACAAAGGGAACAGCTGTGAGAGCATTCTGCCTGTTCGCACGATGAGCGTTAGTTCACATAATAAAAGTAAGTGGGAACAACAACATGAACAAAGCAACGATGTTTAACAGAACTGCCCTGGCAAGCAGCATTTCCCTGCTGCTGGGGACATCGCTAGCCATGCCACTGCAGGCGCAGCAAACTGAGGCTTCCGAGGAAAACTCGGTGGAAGTCATTCAGGTTAGTGGTATGCGCTCCAGTCTGCAGCAAGCAACCAGCATTAAGCGCCATTCCATGGGGGTGGTGGATGCCATTTCTGCCGAAGATATCGGCAAATTCCCAGATACCAATCTGGCAGAGTCCCTGCAACGTATTAGTGGCGTATCGATCAGTCGTACCAATGGCGAAGGCTCAGAAGTCACAGTGCGGGGCTTCGGTGGTGACAATAATATGGTGACGCTTAATGGCCGTACCATGCCTGCTGCCACCACCTATGGGGCAGGCTCTGGTGCCGATGGCACCACCCGTGGGGGAAGTACCCGCGCCTTCGACTTTGCTAATCTGGCCTCTGAGTCGATTAAATCGGTAGAAGTGTTTAAGACCAGTAAGGCCGATATCACTACCGGTGGTCTGGGTGCGACCTTGAATATCATCACCGCCAAACCATTGGACAGTGAAGGCTTTGTGGCCAGTGCCGGTGTTAAAGCCGTGCATGACACTACTAACCGCACCGGGGATGATTTGACCCCGGAACTGTCCGGTATTATGAGCTATGCCAATGACGAATCCACTTTTGGGGTGGGGTTGTCTTTCAGCCATCAGGAAAGAGACTCGGGCTATACAGGCGCGACGGTCAATGCCTGGAATATCGGCTATTGGGACGACAGTAATCCAGGTGGTGATCTGTATGGTAACCCTGACGTGGACTACCGTAATGCGCCGCAGGATGGCCAGTTATTTGCCCGTCCTAATGATATTCGTTATGCCTTCTCCAACACCGAGCGGGTACGGGATAACGCGCAACTGACCTTACAGTTTCGCCCCAATGATGCCCTGACCGCGGCAGTGGATTACACCTTTGCCGAAAATGAAATTAAGGAACAGCGCGGTGAAATTACCAACTGGGTGCAGGGCGGCGGAAATACCCGCATTGTAGAATTTGACGACAGCGCGGTAAGAACCCCAGTTTACATTATGCAAGAGTATGATGGTGGGGTGGACGAAGGTTATGAACAGCAGTGGCGCGAACAGACTAATACACTTAAGTCACTGGGTCTGAATCTGCAATACAATGTGAGTGACTATTTCTCGCTGACTCTGGATGCGCACGACTCAGAAATGTACAGCCGGGGTACCGGCCCCCGCAATACGGGCGAGCTGGCCGTAGGGTTGGGCGCGCCCACCGTGGTATCCCGCGAATGGTTCTGGGGTATGGATCTGCCGACCTATAAAAACGTTTATGACGACAGTATTCGCGGCGCCAATAACAATGGTCAGGTGGATGCAGGTGATGTGGGCTCGTCGGTGGCGCGCTTGCGTAACGCCAGCCAGAAGACCGAAATTTCACAGGTTAAACTGGATGGTCAGTATCTGCTGGAAGACGGGCGCTTTGATTTTGGTGTGGAGCTGCGCACTATGGAATCCCGCACTATGCAAACTGCTGGCCGCAATATCGATAACCTGGGCGGGTGGGGCGTCGCCTTCCCCGGTGAATTCGATGCTTATGGCCTGATTCAACCTTTTGACCTGCCCGGAGAGTTTGACGATTACGATACTATGCCGGGAGGCTACGGCTTTATTGCCGATGCCAGGGCATTATATGATGCGGCACTGGAATTGTATCCCAATGCCAATCCTGCTCTTCCTACTGCATCAGAGACAGCATTGTCCGCAGATAATACGATCAAAGAAGAAACCCAGGCGGTATATTTCCAGGTGGCATTAGGCGGCGAGCTGGGCGGTATGCCTTTTGACGTACTGACCGGCCTGCGCTATGAAAAAACCGATGTGACGTCCACCTCCTTGGTCAACCCTGTGTATTTCTCCTGGGACAGCAATGACGATGTCAACTCTCACCCGGGTGAAGGCGCAGAGCCAACCGCACTGGACAGTGACTACGACTACCTGCTCCCCAGCCTGGATTTCAGCCTGGATATTACCGAGGATCTTAAAGGCCGTTTCTCTTTTGGTAAAACCATTGGTCGTGCCGGCCTCGGTGACTTGGGTGTGTCGTACGGTAATTTTGGCGGCGGTGGCGGTTCCACCTTGCTCGGCGCACAGCCTACGGCTGATGGCTCCAACCCTGGCCTTCTGCCGCTGGAGTCGTCCAACTACGATCTGTCGCTTGAGTGGTATTACAGCCCGGACAGTTATGCCTCTGTTGGTCTGTTTCAGAAAAACGTCATCAACTTTATCGGTCGCCGGCAAGTGGACCAGAAGATTTTAGGCATTCGTGATGTGACCGGCGGGCCAAGAGCCCAGGCGGCGATGCAGGCGTTGGATGATCTGGGGGTACTGGTCGACAACACGTCGCTGTTTACCATGATGGTCATTCTGAATAATCCAACCGACTTCCCTGGTGGCGCGGGTGAATACAATAATCTGTCTCCGCAGGACATAATAGATATTGAACGTGACTATGATCTGCTGGCCAACGAGTCGGACCCTGAAACCACCTTCCGTACCAGTATTCCGGATAACAGCCGCGAAGCCAAGCTGTATGGTGCCGAACTGGCTGTTCAGCACTTCTTCGGGGACAGCGGTTTTGGTGTGCAAGCCAACTACACCATAGTGCGGGGTGACGTAGGCTTTGACAATGAGGCTAACCCTGACGAGGATCAGTTTGCGCTGTTGGGCCTAAGTGACACGGCCAACCTGATTGCCATGTATGAGAAAGAGGGCTGGCAGGCCAGGATTGCCTGGAACTGGCGGGATAAATACCTGGCTGAAGTCAATAAAGGCGCGGATCGTAACCCTCGTTATGTGGAAGCTTACTGGCAGATAGATGTGAATGTCAGTTATGACATCAGTGAAGACCTGACGGTGTTTGTGGAAGGCTTGAATATCACTGGTGAAAATGACCGACAGCACGCCCGTAATGAAGCGCAGCTGTGGTTTTTGACTGATTTGGGCGCGCGCTATCAGATTGGTGCCCGTTACGCATTCTAAAACCAGGTGTCCTGTTATGACCTGAAATGTATGAGCCGCTGGTAACAGCGGCTCTTGTCTGTTTGCGGTGCTGTACATTTGTTCGCCAATACAGGCATAGTGGGGATACAGAGGTTAAGTTGTTCAGGGGATAGTATTATTTATGCCGCAACATGTTTTGCTTAACAATATCAGTCATCAACAGACCCGGGTGTTGCACCGGTTTGCCGCGGAGTATGGTGACAATCTGGCCAGTGTACCGGTGATGCCCAATGAATTTACCGAACTGCAAAAGGAATACCCCCTGCTGTTTCGTCGTCAGCAGCCCAATGGCCCTTATCAGGCTCTGGCATTGTTAGGATTTGAAGCCGGCGAGAACCTATTTCTGGAGCCGCAGTTGCCTTCAGGCTGGGCGGCCAGACAGATACCGGCGATGTTAGAGCGGGGACCTTTTTTGATTGGTATGCAGCATCGTCAGGAAGAAGGGCAGCATCAGGAAGTGGCTGTTATCCATATTGATATGGACCACCCTAAGGTTAATCAGCCGCAAGGCAAGGCACTGTTTCTGGAATACGGTGGCAACAGCCCCTATCTGGAGTTTGTTTCTGCATGTTTAACCCAGCTCCATCAGGGCATGGCCATGGCACCGGGTCTTTATGCCTTAATCGAGGAACTGGATTTATTTGAACCCATCAATATTGATATTGAACTGCACAGCGGCGAAAAACTGCGCCTGACCGGCTATGCCACCATCAGCGAACAGCGCCTGGCACAGTTGGATGCGCAAAAGTTGCATGGCTTACACCAGGCTGGCGCTTTGCCACTCTGCTATGCGGCCATGGCTTCTCTTAGTAATATTCGGCAATTGATAGACAAGAAAAATCAGCGCCTGGGTCAGGCCGCTAAGGGGGCCTGATGCACGTCGACTATGCGCCTGTGCCGGTTATGAACAACCTGCCTCCTGGTCAGCTACCTGCAGATCTAAGTGGCTTTAGCCAGCCCGTGGTGTTTAAGGGATTGGTCAGTCACTGGAAATTGGTAATGTTGGGCAGGCAGTCCAGCGATGAGGCAGTGGCTTATCTTAAATCGTTTTATAACGGCAATCCGGCTTTTGTTTATCAGGGCGAGCCGGGGCTTGACGGTCGTTACGGCTATAACGACGATTTTACCCGGCTTAATTATGAAACCAGCCGCATGGCGCTGGATGAGGTACTGGACAGGCTGCTGGCCTGTCGGCAAACCGCCAACCCACCAAGCTACTATATTGCTTCCAATGTGATTGATTACAACTTCCCGGGCCTGAGCGCTGACAACCATTTAGACATACCCCTCAGGCCATCGCCGCAAGCCTGTGAACCGCCAGTGCCCAGTCTTTGGATAGGCAATCGTTCGGTAGCCCGCTGTCATTATGATGCCTCAGACAATATTGCCTGTGTGGTGATGGGGCGGCGGCGTTTTACCTTGTTTCCGCCGGATCAGATAGCCAACCTCTACCCGGGGCCGCTCACCCCTACCCCCGGCGGACAGGCCATTACCTCGGTGGATATTCATCAGCCGGACCTTGGCCGCTTTCCACGCTTTGCCGAAGCCATCAAAGTCGGACTCAGTGTTGAGCTGGAGCCGGGGGATGCTATCTATATTCCCAGTATGTGGTGGCATCAGGTGGAAGGACTGGACAGTGTCAATATTCTGATCAACTACTGGTGGAGTGACGCGGCAAAGTTTATGGGCTCGGCCATGAATGTGCTGCAGCATGCCATGCTGAGTCTGCGTGATAAACCAGCCCATGAAAAAGCAGCCTGGAAGCAGGTATTTGACTATTACGTGTTTGGCGATAGTCAGTTGCCACGAGCCCATTTGCCGGAGCAAGCCTGGGGGGACTTAGGGCCCATGACGGAGCTAAGCTCCAGGCAATTGCGCGCCAGGCTTATTAATAAACTCAACAGATAGGAACAGCCGTGCAGCAGGTAAAAAAAGTGGTGATAGCCGGTGGGGGTACAGCCGGATGGGTGACTGCCGCTGCCTTGTCCAAACAGTTGGCCAATCTGGTAGACGTGACCCTGGTGGAGTCGGAAGAGATCGGCACCGTGGGGGTAGGGGAAGCAACCATTCCGCCCATGCTGGTGTTTCATAAATTGCTGGGTATTGATGAGCAAGCTTTTATGCGTGCAACCCATGCGACCTTTAAATTGGGTATCAGTTTTGAAGGTTGGGGAGATATTGGGGAGCGTTATATTCATCCCTTTGGCACGACTGGCAAGGGCAGCTTTCTGGCTGATTTTCAACATTACTGGCTGCATGGAAAGACGCTCGGAATCGATTACGCCATTGATGACTATTGCTATGAATTGCAGGCTGCCGAGGCTGGACGTTTTGCCCGCTCCGACAGTTCCAGCATCAGTTATGCCTATCATCTTGATGCGGGTCGCTACGCCAAATTTTTACGTGAATTCAGTGAGCAGCATGGGGCCAGGCGCATCGAAGGACGCATCGCCAGGGTAGAACAGGATCCCGACAGCCAACATATCCGTGCCTTGGTGCTGGCCAGCGGCCAGCGGGTGGAAGGGGATCTGTTTATCGATTGCACCGGTTTTCGAGGCTTGTTGATTGAACAGACTCTGCAAACCGGTTATGAAAACTGGCAACATTGGCTGCCTTGCGACAGTGCGGTGGTAGTGCAGACTGAATCCGCCGACACGCTGCCACCCTATACGCGTGCCATGGCCCATGACAGTGGCTGGCAGTGGCGCATTCCTCTGCAGCACCGGGTGGGTAATGGCCTGGTCTATAGCAGCGCTCATCTGGATGACGATAGTGCCCGTGAACGGCTGATGACCAATCTGGAGACCGCGCCACTCACCGAGCCACGCTTGATTCGCTATCAAACCGGTCGGCGTAAGCAGTTCTGGAATAAAAACTGTATTGCCATGGGCTTATCCAGTGGTTTTGTGGAACCCCTTGAATCTACTAGTATCTATCTGTTTATGAATGCGGTGGTGCGACTGCTGAAACTGTTTCCCTTTAACGGCATGCAGAGCGCACAGGTGGATGAGTACAACAGGCAGTCCATTGTTGAACTGGAAAAAATCCGCGACTTTATTATTCTGCATTACCACCTGACCCGCCGTGATGACAGCGCGTTCTGGCGTTACTGCCGAACCATGGCCATTCCCGATAGTCTGGCACAGCGCATGGCGTTGTTTCGTGAATGTGGCCAATGTTTTCAAAGCAGTGATGAATTGTTCAGGCTGGAGTCCTGGGTGCATGTGATGCTGGGCCAGGGGCTGATGCCGCAGGGCTATAATCAACTGGTGGCGGCCGTGCCGGAAGCGCAGCTGCGTCAGCATCTGCAGGGCATTCGTCAGACCATTGGGCAAGTTGTACAGAAATTACCTTCCCACCGAGAGTTTATTCATTATTACTGTCGTGCGAGTTGCTAATGACCGACATAGGTATGAAGGGAAATGCCAGACGTCGCTCATCCAATGTGGGGGTGTCTGATTAAGAAATTCGGTGGTTACCATTCGACGTTCATAATTAACAGCGAAACCTGTAAGTCATCGTCTTTATATAAGGGAGATAAAATGCCTAGCTCAGAAGGAAAGTGTGATGCGCTGGTTTGTGGTTGATCTCGGAGACGCGCTGCTAGCACAGAATAAGTTGGTGGAACTGCAAACTCAGCTTACAACGGCCTGGCAAGGCGCAGGTCAACCTCAAGAGATGTTGGCTGGCTATTGTTATCGGGGGAGTGGGTTGCATTGTCAGGTTGATGTCTTTATCAGTGAGGCATTGCAGTACGTTGTTAATTTGCCTGCCGCCAAACCTTGTTATCGTCCCCCACCGGATTTTCAATCTTTATTGGGGGATTCTCCTTCAGCCATGGCTTGAGTGTTTTTGTCTGTGCTTTGCTCGGCTTCCATGCGCATAAAAATAAAAGTCAGGTACATTTTTGTGGGGAGCGACATAGCCATTCCGACCGCAACCAGCGAGGCACTTATTACTATGCCGGTGACGCCAAGTGATTCCATAGCCGGATTAAAATGCAAGATAACGCCAAGCAGGATAAAGCTAATGCCTACCCCCATTAAGATTTTTAACAGAACGATCAACTTGTTATCAGTCATTAGTAGCACCTTTTAAACGACGCATAGGGTTAGCATAAATCAGGTTGATTGGTGCAGCTTGATCCAAGTCAGTAAGCTATCAATATCAGAAAGCGGGTGAACTGCAAAGCCGCTTGTGATAGTCTCTGCTCCGTCTTGGGGGAGTAGCCCGCCTGCCACCTACTGGCAGGTAAGTTTGTCAACATAGTCAGGCCTCATGCCTGTGGCAAATTTGTATTCGTGGTAATGCGGATATCGGCGAGACCTAAGGCAAATGGCCACTCCATTAGGCGGGAGAGGGTTGTTTGCCTTTGGTTTTGTATCCCGCCTGAGATTGTCTAAATGGAAGCTCTCTTTACCTCCACCGCTGTGGTCGCATTGGCCGAAATGGGTGATAAAACCCAGCTTTTGTCGCTTCTGCTGGCTGCTAAATTTCGCAATAAATCTGCAATCGTCATGGGTATTCTGCTGGCCACCCTGTTAAATCATGCCGCCTCTGCCTGGCTGGGCGCCTGGTTAGCCGGTTTTATTAATTCCTCGCTTGGTCAATGGCTATTGGCAGGCAGTTTTATTCTGGTGGGATTGTGGTTGCTGGTGCCAGATAAGGAAGATGCGGTGAGCAGTCGTTTTGATGCCTATGGTCCTTTTTTAGTTTCGCTCGTGTTGTTTTTTCTGGCAGAAATTGGCGATAAAACGCAAGTGGCGACAGTGCTGTTAGCCGCCGAGTATCAATCCGTATTTTGGGTGACTATGGGGACAACCCTTGGCATGCTTTTCGCCAATGTGCCGGTGGTTTATCTTGGAGCTCGGTTGATGGAGAAAATTCCGCTCAATGTTACCCGTGTGATAGCCAGCGTATTATTCATTTTGATGGGAATAATGACACTTTTATAAGTGACTTTTTTATCAAACCAGGGCCGTTGTTCGTAGCGATACAATACGTTGCGAACAGCGGCCTGACACGATCATGGAACATCACTTGTAATCAACAGAAGCTTTGCTTAAGTAAGCTTTGTTAGCCCTTACATCGGTGATTTCGCCCCCAATGCTGAAAGCTTGCTGTAAACGAATATCAGCCGATGAACTACCTATCATCAGTCGGATCTCTCCAGGCTCGACTACCCAGCGCATGTGGTTATCAAAAAATGCCAGCAGATTCACTGGTAGTTCAAAACTGACGTTGGCTTGCTGACCAGGCTGCAGGGCAACCCGCTGAAAGCCCTTCAATTCCTTTACCGGCCGGGTGGCGCTGGCTACCGGGTCCTGGATATATAGCTGCACCACCTCGGTTGCCGCATATTTACCGCTGTTTTTCAGGGTAAAACGGACCTTGATGTGGCCATTCGCTTTGGCATCGCTGGCGTCAAGTTGCAGATCTGTATACTCAAACCGGCTGTAACTAAGACCATGACCGAAAGGATAGAGAGGGGTGATGTCGTCAAATAAATAACCCCGTTTAGCTGAGGCTTTATGGTTGTAATAGCTGGGGATATGGCCAGCGCTACGCGGGAAGGTCAGCGGTAATTTACCACTGGGGCTGACATCCCCCATCAGCACGTTGGCGATGGCGGAACCGGTTTCCTGGCCCAGATACCAGGCCTCAATAATCGCTGGCATATCCTCAGCCAGTGCGCCTAAGGCCAGCGGTCTGCCATTGGTCAGCACCAGTACCACGGGTTTGCCCGTGGCCAATATCGCCCTGGCTAACGCCACCTGATTGCCCACCAGTTGCAGACTGGTGCGGTCGCCCAGATGTCCGTCTGCCCAGGCTTCTCTGGACAGCGCTTCGTTTTCACCCAGCACCAGCACCACTGCATCGGCACGCTTTGCCAGTGCCACTGCTTCGGTCATTAAGCGTTGATTGTGCTGTGGTTCACCTAACACCACGTTATCCTCATTCCAGCGCTGCATCGAAAAGCTGTTGGCCTGCTGGCTGCGCTGGTCAGGGCTGAACTGGTCCTGGGTTAATTTGGTACCCGGGGCATAGTCAACCCGTACCTGGCCTTTGAGTTTGTCGCGCAGACCCGCCACAATACTCACAGTTTGTTTAGGAATGCTGCTGTAACCGCCAAGCAGGGTTTCGTTTGCATGCGGACCTATCACTGCCAGGGACCTGAGCTTGCCAGCGTCCAGCGGCAGCAAACCGTCGTTTTTCAGTAAAACCATAGACTTCTCCGCCACCTGGCGGGCAAATTCGCGCTGGGCAGGGGAGCCGACTAAGGCATCGGCCTGACTGGCATCCACAAAGGGTTGTTCAAACAACCCCAGTCTGAATTTCATCGTCAGTACCCGGCGTACGGCTCTGTCAATCAGTGCTTCCTGCAACTGGCCGCTTTGTACCAGCTTGACTAAGTGCACGAAGGTTTGACGATCCGGGGTTTCCATATCCACACCTGAACTCAGAGCGGCTATGGCGGCCTGAGCGTCATCCTGATACAGGCGGTGGCGACTGACCAGTTCGGCAATGGCGTAGTAGTCGCTGACCACCACGCCATCAAAACCCCATTCGTCTCGCACTATGTCCTGCAGCAGTGGCTGGTTGACGTGGGAGGGGATACCGTCGATTTCATTGTAGGACGCCATGATGCTGCCGGCTCTGGCCAGTTTGACCGCGGCTTCAAAAGGCGGCAGGAAGATTTCATGTAGCTCCCGTTTGCCTATATGTGCCGGGGCAATATTCACGCCAGCCTGGGGCTGACCATGACCGGTCAGATGTTTAAGCGTCGCGACCACCTTATTTGGCGCAAACTGCTCGCTGGCGTGCTCGCCCTGAAAACCTTTAACCCCCGCAACTCCCATGGCGGTCATCAGGTAAGGATCTTCGCCCATGGTTTCTTCAATGCGGCCCCAGCGTGGATCGCGGGCAATATCCAATATCGGCGTCAGCGCCCAGTGTCCGCCTGTCGCACGCATTTCGCTGGCGGCCAGAGCATAGATATCGTGCATATCCTGTGGCGACCAACTGCTGGCCAGGGCAATTGCCTGGGGAAAACTGGTCGCATTAAAGGCCACATAGCCATGCAGGGCCTCTTCATGCATCAGGGCGGGGATGGCTAATCTGGTGTTTTCCTTCAGCCAGCGCTGGGCGGCGTTATTAAATTCGGCGGTCTGACGCGGGGTTTTAAACTCACTGGGGCGGCCGATATGACCGATGCCCAGGGGCATAATGTCGGCCGCTTTGTTTGGCAAAAAACCTTGCTCTGTATCTTCCATGTCGCGGCGCTGATGCCAGATGGTTTGCAGTTGCGCGGCTTTTTCTTCCAGCGTCATACGGCCCAGCAAGTCTTCTACGCGCTTTTCTATCGCAAGATCGGGATTCTGATAGGGCCAGGGTTGCGCCCAAGACGACAAGGCAAACAGAGAGAGTCCCACTCCGGTAACCACTTTAAATCCTCGCATTGTCACTCCTTATAAGGTTGCAGAGTCTGGATTCGGCCCTGTTCGTCGTAAGTTAATTCGGCCATTTTTACCGAGCGCAAGTGAGTGACGCCTTCGGATAAACTGGAATCGTGGTAAAACAAATACCACTTGCCGTCGACTTCGCAGATGGAATGATGCGTGGTCCACCCCACTACCGGCTCCAGTATCCTGCCCTGATAGACAAATGGGCCGTATGGGCTGTCGCCGGTGGCGTAGCAGATAAAATGGCTGTCGCCGGTGGAGTAAGAAAAATAGTACTTACCCTGGTATTTATGCAGCCAGGACGCTTCAAAAAAACGCCGCTGGTTGTCTGCGGCCAGCAGCAACTGCCCCTGCTCGTCAAGCAACTGGATCTGCTGTGGTGTTTCTGCAAACTCCAGCATGTCTTCACTTAGGCGCGCCACCATCGGCCCCAATGCCGGCTCATGCGCCAAAGGTTCAGCAAAGGCAGGATCGTACTGACAATCGCGGTAATGTTGCAGTTGCCCACCCCAGATGCCGCCGAAATACAGGTAGTATTGTCCGTCGTCATCGGCGAAAACGGCCGGATCAATGGAGAAACTTCCGGCTATAGGTTGTGGCTGAGCCGTAAAGGGCCCGGCAGGGGAATCCCCCGTTGCTACGCCAATCTGAAAGCGCCCTTGTGCATTACGGGCCGGAAAGTAGAAGTAATAGGTGCCGTTCTTATACGCCGCATCAGGTGCCCACATTTGCCGCTCAGCCCAGGGCACGTCCTTAATATGCAGCGCCACACCGTGATCTGTGACCTGGCCGCCCGGTTTGTCTAAAGACAATACATGGTAATCCTGCATGGCAAAGTGGTCGCCATTGTCGTTAAACGCAATTCCGGCATCAATGTCATGAGACGGGTAGATATAGATGCGGCCATTAAATACATGGGCAGACGGATCTGCGGTATAAATATGTTCTACCAGTGGCTGGGACAACGCTTTGGCGCGCAGTTGTTTATAGTCGATGGATTGTTCTGACATACCTGTTCCTGTCTTGTTACTGGCTTTGCAATGCCTGGCGACGCTGGCTAAGTTCCAGCTCTATCTGGTGTTCACGTCGCTTGTTAATTTCATAGCGGCTGACAATAACCACACCGATTAGAAAGGGGATGGCTGCGAACAAACTGACCGACAGCTTGATGCCCTCAATGGTCTGTGGCGTCTGAGTGACAAGGGCTGCGTTGTAGTCATACTGGGCTAAGATGGCGGCCACCAATGCGCCGCCAATGCTCAGACCCAGCTTCAGTCCAAAGATCATGGCGGAAAAGATAATCGCAGTGGCACGGCGGTGATTCTTCCATTCTGAATAGTCGGCCACATCGGCAATCATGGCCCAAAGCAGGGGAATGGTGATGCCGTAGAAAAAGCCGTGCAGAATCTGCGCGAGAAACACTAAGCCTATGGCGTCGGCTGGCAGCAGATAAAACACCAGAATAAACAGCGTGGAGATAAACAGTGCTATGGCAAAGACATCCCGTTTGCCGAAGCGATCTGCCAAGGGTTTGGAAAAGCCAATACCTACAATCATTAGCAGAATGCCACCGGCATTAAACAAGCTGAAGCCGGAGGTGGCGGCATCCTCAGGCCAGTGAAACGCGTTCAGCCCGATACTGGTCAACAGACTATTCAGGCCAGCGATAAACTGATTAAAGCCGATATCCTGCAGAAAAACGGCTATCTGCGCTTCATGCAGATAATTCTCGAAGTAATAAACGTACATGCCGCCTTTCAGGGACAAGGTGACAAACACCAGAATAGTCAGAATCAGCATGATGGCCCAGGGACGATTATGCAACAGGTCGCGCAGGTCCTGCGCGATGCTGGAATGGCCTTCAGTGACTGTTATCACCCGTTCCTTTGTGGTGATAAAGGTGATGAGAAAAAATACTATGCCCACCACAGAAAATATCGTCATGGTGTTTTTAAAGCCCAGGGCTTTATCACCGTCACCCAAAATCAATACCAACGGCAGCAGCAGCGCCTGAATGATAAATTGTGCCACCATCACCGCCACAAAACGGTAGGCGGATAAACTGTTACGCTCAGCCATGCTGCCGGTAAGCACACCACTTAAGGCAGAGTAGGGCAGATTGTTGGCTGAGTAGATAATCACCAACAGCACATAAGTGACAAAGGCGTAGACCAGCTTGCCGTCAGGGCCGAAATCCGGGGTGGAAAACGCCGCCAGGGCAATTAGACCAAAAGGCACAGATGTCCAGAGTATCCATGGACGAAACTTGCCATAGCGTGTTTGAGTGCGGTCAGCAATCAGGCCCATCAAGGGATTAAAAAACGCACCGATCAAGCCACCGACAAAAATAATGCTGGCAGCCTGGGCGGGTGGAATTTGATACACGTCGGTGTAAAAAAACGCCAGAAAGGTCATCAAAGTCTGGAAAATTAGATTAGCGGCCAAATCTCCCAGGCTATATCCCACCTTCTCTGTGATGGTTAGTGTTTGCGACATATTGTTCCTGCTTTTTGTGTTTTTTACTTGCGAGGTAATGGCGACTTGCGACGCTTGGCCCCACCATACCAGCGAATCTTGGCTTCAAGGTTAACGGAATGTGAGTGTGGCTTTATTATTTTTAACAAACTGGATGCGTCAATCATTTAAGGTCCGTATGCTGGGAAAACCTCAGCATTTAGCCGTTTAGGAAGGATCGCAACTTGGACCAAGCAATTGATAATGTTCTGTTACAACATCAAGAAGAAAACCGCCTTTTTATTGCTTTTATCAGTGTCGTGGCCACCATCGGTGGTTTTTTGTTTGGCTTTGATAGTGGGGTGATTAACGGTACCGTGGATGGCCTGCAAATTGCCTTTAATTCTGAAAGTATCGGAACAGGATTTAATGTATCCAGTATGTTGTTGGGGTGCGCGGTGGGGGCATTTTTCGCAGGGAGACTTGCGGATCGATTTGGTCGCCGTGCTTTATTGCTGGTATCCGCCGTACTTTTTATTGTTAGTGCCTGGGGTTCGGGTATTGCTGCAAGCTCAGAGGAGTTTGTGTTGTATCGGATTCTTGGAGGACTGGCGGTGGGGGCGGCGTCGGTAATGGCGCCAGCCTATATTTCTGAAGTGGCACCGGCCCGCTACCGGGGAATGCTGACCACAGTCCAGCAGATTGCCATTATCAGTGGTTTGTTTGCGGCTTTTTTAAGTAACTATATTCTGGCCGCCAGTGCCGGCGCTTCCACCAGTGAATTGTGGATGGAGTATGCGGCCTGGCGCTGGATGTTCTGGATTGAACTGGTCCCGGCTGTGTTATTTCTTTTGATGCTCCTATTTATTCCGGAGAGCCCGCGCTTTTTAGTGGTTAAGGGCCGTCGTGAGCAGGCGATGGCGGTGCTTGCACGCTTATACGGTGACACCGTAGCGCGTCGCAAGGTAGAGGAAATCGACCAGTCTCTGGCCAAGGATCATCACAGACCCCGTTTGCGTGATCTTATCGACAAACACAGTGGTAAGGTGCGCAAGATTGTTTGGGTCGGCATAGGTCTTGCAACTTTTCAGCAACTGGTGGGCATAAACGTGGTGTTTTACTACGGTGCAGTGCTGTGGCAGGCGGTGGGCTTTTCTGAGTCGGATGCCCTGCTGATTAATGTAATCAGCGGTGCTTTGTCCATTGGTGCCTGCGTGATCACTTTGTTGGTGATTGACAAAATTGGTCGTAAGCCACTACTTAAATGGGGTTCGGTGGGGATGGCTGTGACGCTGTCGCTGATGGTACTGGCCTTTGCCAATGCTGGTCAGGACGAGTCTGGCCGTTTGATTATGGGGAGTTGG
This sequence comes from Bowmanella yangjiangensis, assembly GCF_017255015.1. Lineage (GTDB taxonomy): Bacteria > Pseudomonadota > Gammaproteobacteria > Enterobacterales > Alteromonadaceae > Bowmanella > Bowmanella yangjiangensis. The sequence continues at coordinate 434,080 of NZ_JAFKCS010000001.1, forward strand.
GGAGCACTGGCGTTATTTTCCGCCAACGCTTATGTGTTTTTCTTTAATATGTCCTGGGGGCCGGTGATGTGGGTGATGTTGGGAGAAATGTTCCCTAACCAGATCCGTGGCTCGGGGCTGGCCGTCAGTGGCCTTGCCCAGTGGGGGAGCAATTTCCTGATTACCATGACTTTTCCTATGTTGTTAACTGGTATTGGTTTGGCCGGTGCCTATGGCTTGTATGCGCTGGGTGCTACTTTGTCCGTGTGGTTCGTGATTAAGATGGTACATGAAACCAAAGGTACGGAATTGGAAAATATGCCGGGGTGATAGCACTTATATAAGCAACCACCTGCGCCCGCCTAATCCCTATTTCACTTGAAAAGTGGAAGCCCAGCCATGGGGATCTCAGCCTTTTCTCAATTGAGAAAAGGCTGACGTTTTTACCTATTATCGAGTGAGCAAATTCCGCCACTATTGAATTCTCGCCGTTTCATCAGACCGCGAAGGCAGTGAAATTCCATAAAGGCTAAGCAAGCAAACGCACTTTGCTATTGGACGGGGGACTTTTACTCTGAGCTTTATTTGCTGGGTGTTTTATGTCAATTCAGGTCTTCCGTTTGTCCAACTGTGTCGGCGATGAGGTGGCTATTTTGGACTGGGGAGCAAGATTGTGCAGTTGGTCTACCAGGTTAGGAAGTGGCAAGCGCAATATTGTGCTGGGTTATCAAGATATCTTGAAGTACCAGCAGGACCCATATTATTTAGGTGCGGTCGTTGGTCCGTATGCCAATCGTATTGGGCACGGAAAACTTAAAATAGCCTCACGTACATACCAATTAGAACAAAATGAGGGGAATCATCATCTACATGGCGGTGTTTCCGGGCTTCATCATGTTCGATGGCAGTATTGCCATTCGACGAGATCGCAACTCTCTCTGAGGTATCTGCAACAGGATGGTGTTGGCGGATACCCTGGGCCTGTCAACTATAAGCTGGAATTTGAATTAGAAGATTGCAGCAGACTATGGGTGAGAATGCAGGCTGAAGTAGGGCAAATCAGTCTGGTTGGGCCGACGTTTCATCCCTACTTCAACTTAGCGGCTGACACCATATCCATTAATGACCATTACTTGCAATTAGATGCTGAACACTTCGCTGTAGTCGACGATGCGGGGATTCCCACCGGCGAGCTTCGTAACGTCAAAGACAGCCAATTTGATTTTCGTTGCGCCAGAGTTCTGGCCGATACTGCCGTGGATCATAACTTTGTGGTTGGTGGCAGTCTCAAACAATCTGCAGCGAGCCTAATCAGTCCCGATCAGCACTTGAAACTTGCCATTAGCGCGGACTATCCCGGACTACAGCTATATACTGGTGATTATTTAAGTACACCATTCACACCGCGTCAGGGATTGTGCCTGGAACCCCAGTTTTTCCCTGACTCACCTAACCAGATAGGTTTCCCTTTCCATTTCAGTCAGCCTGATAAACCATTTGAAGCAACCCTGTGTTATCAATTAGATAAGTAATTGATAACACAGGATAGCAATGACGTAGTGATAAACCCGAGGGGTTAGGTCCGCTGCTGTCTTCTGATGCACAACAGTAAACTCAAAGCCATTAACAACATCCATAAACTGGCTGGTTCTGGTATATGAGTGACAGCAGTGGCTATCAGGCGAAAGGTCAAGTCAAACTCGTTCAACTCATCAGGTGGTTATTTACCATTGTCAGCTATTAGGACTTCCAAACTGAGAAGAACTGACTAATTGACTGGGAATTCGGGGGAGCAGCGTGCCCTCCTGCAGCTATAGACCTACAGATAAGTCCGCTCGTCATAGGTGTCGGCGCAATATGCGGCTTCCTTTCCGCATATGGGCTAGAGATATTAACGATATAGTACCAGGTTAATTTGGTTTTCCAGCCATTCCTGACGGCCACTGACGGGTTGCGGATCCAATTCCTGACTCAATGTCAGAGCAGCGAGTGATTGCAGGGAATGTTCTCCACTTTGAATGGCTTTGCCTAATGCACTGTTCCAACCTCTATAGCGGTTGGCCACGGTGTCGGCGAGAAATTCTTTTTCAATCAGTACGGCGGCTTTCTTTAACGCCATGGCCAGATGATCCATGCCGCCAATATGGCCATGGAAAAGATCATAGCGGTCCAGGCTTTGACGGCGTAATTTTGCATCAAAATTAAAGCCCCCTGTGGTAAAACCGCCGGCCTTTAGGATTTCATACATCACCAGCGTCAGCTCCTCGACACTGTTTGGAAACTGGTCAGTGTCCCAGCCGTTTTGTGCATCTCCACGGTTAGCGTCGATACTGCCAAAGATACCCAGGGATATCGCTGTGGCGACTTCATGATGGAAGGAGTGCCCAGCCAATGTCGCATGGTTGGCTTCGATGTTTACACGAAATTCATTTTCAATACCGTATTGTTTCAGGAAGCCATACACTGTGGCACTATCATAATCGTATTGATGCTTAGTCGGTTCTTGAGGCTTGGGTTCAATCAACAAGGTGCCTTTGAAACCGATTTTATGCTTATGCTCTACGACCATCTGCATAAACCGGCCCAACTGCTCGCGCTCCTGGCGTAAATCGGTATTCAGTAAGGTTTCATATCCTTCGCGGCCTCCCCACAACACGTAGTTTTCACCGCCCAGTCTATGTGTGGCATTTAGGGCATGAAAAACCTGGGTGGCACCATAGCTGAATACCTCAGGATCAGGATTGGATGCCCCACCAGCCGCATAGCGAGGGTTACTGAACAAATTTGCCGTTCCCCAAAGTAATTTTGTTCCAGTTTCTGCCTGTTTTTGCTCTAAGACATCCACCATTTCTGCAAAGTTGTTCACGTACTCTTTGATGCTATTACCTTCCGGTGCAACATCCACGTCGTGAAAACAATAATAAGGGATGGTCAGCTTATGGAAAAATTCAAAAGCAACGTCGGCCTTTTGTTTGGCCAGAACCATGGGATCTCCGGTCTTGAGCCATGGACGACCGAAGGTGCCTGCACCAAATACATCCTGGCCATTCCAACAGAAGTTATGCCAGTAGCACGCAGCGAGTCGAAGGTGTTGTGCCATCGTTTTGCCTAATATCAGCTCGTCGGCATTGTAATGTTTAAACGCCAATGGGTTTTGGCTATCTGGCCCTTCAAAGGCAATCTTATCTATTTGGTCAAAAAATTGAGCCATGTTGCTCTCCAGTAGAATATCACTTGCGAATATTGGTCAATCGTACGATGTCCAACAATTACGTTTTTTCAGAGTTTTTTTGTGCTTTTGCGCATTGTCTAGAAATGACCACGCAGGGCTTGATACAAGGCTTTGAACCTGACCAAACGATTTGCTAACAGGCTGTGCATACAGGCGTTAGGTTGATGTACCGCCAACACAGGTGGTGGGGGGCAGATAGTGGCTGGATCCTCTTTGGGATGCAGCGCAAGTTTTGCTAATCGGGCGGCGCCAAGCGCAGGCCCTACATCGCCTCCTTCACGAAACGTCAGGCTTCGGTTCAAGGTATTGGCCAGCAACTGTCGCCAGAAAGGGCTGCGCGCGCCACCACCAATCAGACTGATTTCCTTTGGTACAAGGCCTGTGGTATGCAAGACCTCGGTACCTTCCGCCAGTGCAAAGGCGACCCCTTCCAGCACAGCATAGGTCAAGTCAACCCGCTGGGTTTGATGGGTCAACGCAAAAAACATTCCTGAGGCTTGAGGGTTGTTATGTGGCGTACGTTCACCACTTAGATAAGGTAGAAACAGCGGCGTTTTTTCATTTGCTTGGTATTGCTCAAGTTCTTCCAGCAATGCTGATACGGGGAGTTTGACAATGTTATCGGCGTACCAACTCAGACAACTAGCGGCGCTCAATACCACGGACATTAAATGCCAGGTGCCAGGCAACGCGTGGCAAAAACTATGCAATGCTGACTTCGGGTTTTTCAGAAAACCATCGCTAACGGCAAAGTAAACCCCCGACGTGCCCAACGATATCATGGCTTGCCCTGGGTGAATGAGACCAGCACCAATTGCACCTGCCGCATTGTCTCCAGCGCCTGCGACTACCGGCACGGTAGACATGTCCCATCGCTGAGCCAACGAAGTATGCAGGTACCCTGCAATCTGATTACCTTCCAGTAACCTGGGCATCTGACTAAGTTGCAGACCACAGGCGGTCAGCATCTTTTCACTCCAGCGGCGCTTGGCCACATCTAACCAAAGGGTGCCCGCAGCATCAGACATGTCAGTAGCAAGTTCTCCGGTCAGGCGAAATTGCAGGTAGTCCTTTGGTAGCAATACCGTAGAAATTTTGCTGAAATTGGTGGGCTCATGCTCTTTAACCCACAGCAGCTTAGGGGCTGTGAAACCCGGCATCGCCAAATTTCCAGTGATTTCTCTTGCATCTGGCACCTTGTCTTCCAACTGCTTACATTGGGGGTGTGCTCGACCATCGTTCCACAAAATGGCTGGGCGGATGACCTGATGGTTCTGATCCAACAATGTGGCTCCATGCATTTGTCCCGACAAGCCTATGGCCCTGACTTGAGACAAAGCTTGTCTTTTCGCCAGTGCCGTCATACAACGATCTAATGCCAACCACCAGTGCTCGGGGTCTTGTTCAGACCATAAGGTATGAGGTCTGGATATTGAGAGGGAATAAGATTCGCTATCTGTAATCTGGCCGTCTTCGGCCAGCATTATCACCTTTACGCCTGAGGTGCCAAGGTCGATACCTAAGTACATGCATATGTCCAACAGAGATGAGAATGGCTAGATCCTTGGTCAGTCGACGCAATGCGGCAATTACGAAATTTCGTAACTGAGTAGCTATTAATACTTTGAGTATTTGAAAAATCGCCTTAAAGTCTATGATTCAACTGGGTTGTTAATGTTTGGTTAAAAAGTAAAAAAAGTAATTGGGTGAAGTATGTTCAAAGCAAGACACAGTATTACTCTGCTGTTTAATGCCAACAAAGTCTACGATCGCCAGGTGATCGAAGGCATTGGCCATTACCTGCAATCGTCCAAAGCCGACTGGGATGTCTATCTTGAAGAAGACTTTTTGTGTCGTCTGGAACATATTCACGAATGGAGTGGTGATGGGATTATTGCCGACTTTGATGACATGAATATTCAACTAGCCCTAAAAGGAAGTAATAAACCTGTAGTTGGTGTGGGAGGATCATATGCAGATCCCTGCCAATATCCGGCTGTGCCCTATGTTGCCACAGACAACCGAGCCTTAGTGAAGCTGGCCTATGAACACTTGAAACAAAAGGGGCTGGAGCGATTTGCTTTTTATAGTGTTCCAATTGATGAAAATCATCGTTGGGCCCGCGAACGTGAAGCTGCTATTACCGAGCTAACTGCTAAGGATGGCTACGAATGCCAAATATACCAAGGGCATTGTACACGGCCTGAAACCTGGCAATACGCAATGAACCGTCTGACCGATTGGATCCAAAGTTTACCCAAGCCAATAGGTATTCTGGCTGTGACAGATTCGCGAGCCCGGCATTTGTTGCAAGCTTGCGATCATATTGGTTTGATCGTACCGGACAATGTGGCCATTATCGGTATTGATGATGATGACATCGCGCGGTTTTTAAGCCGTATCAGTTTAAGCTCCGTGACTCAGGGCTGCTTTGAAATGGGCTATCAAGCGGCCAAGTTGTTGCATAAACAGCTCAGTAACATTCAGATAGGCCGCAAACAGATTTTAGTGCCACCTGCCGGCGTGGCTTCACGTCAGTCAACCGACTTTAAAGCGCTTAAAGATCCTCACGTAATACAAGCCATGCATTATATCCGTCAGAATGCAACTCGCGGTATTAAGGTGGAACAGGTAACGGATTTTGTCGGCATTTCTCGTTCTAACCTTGAGCAGCGTTTTCGCAGTGAAAGGGGGCATTCTATTCATACAGAGTTGCACAATCAGAAATTGGGGCGGGCATGTAAAATGTTAAATGATACTCAGGTTAGTCCTACAGAAATAGCCAGTATCTGTGGTTATCCGTCGCTACAGTATATGTATGCAGTATTCAAACGTCATTTTGATCAGACACCCACTGAATACCGAAACAGTCAAAGTGACAGTGTTAAGCATAGTGCCCAGGTCGTTAACTTCTGAATAGCGTAGTCAGGAATTCTGAATAAAACATAATATCTGGAAGCCTTAAGTTTCTTTTAAGCTTGACGGTATACCTTCCTATCAGAAGTGAGTGATAGGAGACGTTTATGTACCAGCAAGTTGTGCAGTATTGCGGCGATGTTACCCGCCATGCGTCGATTAAAAGTGGCAGTGGTCTGAGTTTGTCCAGTGCCTTGCCTGGTGATCTGGCTCGCCCTGAGCTGGAAAATTTCATTAAGAAAGGCTTCGCCAAAGCGTACGGCGCAGATATCCATCACTTTATGCCTACACTGCTGGCGATTAAGGGTCAGCATTATCAGGCTGCGCTTGGTTTGCGCAGCGGACGCGAATCCCTGTTTGTTCAACAGTACCTTGACGACAATGTGATGGATTGTCTGGCAGCTAAAGGAATTGCCACTCAGCCGGAGCAGATTGCGGAAATAGGCAATCTGTTTGCACTGTCACGCCGGTACGCCATGCCATTGTTTATGGCAAGCACATTGGGCTTGTTTCTCAATCACTATAGCCATCTGCTGTTTTGCGGTACCAACCACTTAATTGCCTTGTTGCAAAGAGAAGGTGTCAAGCTGACCTATCTGGCTGATGCTGATCTTTCTCGTTTAGCGCCATCCAATGATGACTGGGGAAGCTACTATGAGACTGAACCCAAAATCATGGTGCTTGATCTGAAAGACGCCATGACGCCCATGCTTGAGCGAGACTTGTTGCCAGGCCTGTTTTCTTCATTTTGTGCCGATATCCAGACCCTGACCGCTGAACTGAGGAGCCTGTAATGTATTTCCCAGCCTGCGACTTTGCCCCAGACGCTATGGCACTTTGCAGTAGTGATGCGCAACTTTCTTATGGGCAGCTAGCCGAGCAGGTTGAGTTGCGCGCCGACTGGCTCAAGCAACATGGCATCCAATGTGTGGCGCTTAGCCTTGAAAACAGCATTGAATGGGTGTTGATGGACTTAGCCTGCCAACGTGCTGACGTATGCTGTGTGCCTGTACCTGTGTTTTTCAGCAAACCACAGCGGGACCATCTGCTGAGTGCCGCCGCCGTGGATCTGATAGTCAGTGCGCCTTTGAAAGGACAGGACAATCAACCATTTGGTAGTTTTAGTGTTGAACACATCAGGCCCGAAAAAGCCGCACAATTGCCACAAGGCACCGGAAAGATCACTTTTACCTCAGGCTCAACCGGCATGCCCAAAGGGGTTTGTCTCAGTCATGCCTCACAGCAAATTACTGCGCAAGCCCTGGTGGATACCCTGGCAATGGATGACGTCGTGCATCTATGTTTGTTGCCATTGGCTACATTGCTGGAGAATGTGGCGGGTGTATATGCGCCGCTGCTGGCGGGGGGCAAAGTTGTACTGGCCGATGATGCACAGCGAGGCTTTATAGGAAGCCAGCTCACAGACCCCGCAGCCATGCTGGCTCTGATTAGCCAATGGCAGCCCACGAGTTTGATCTTAGTCCCTGAGCTGTTGACCTTGCTGATTCAGGCGTGGCGGCAAGGCTGGCGTCCACCCGCATCTTTGCAATTTATTGCGGTGGGCGGCGCTAGGGTGTCGGCGGCTTTGCTTAAACAAGCCCAAGCTATCGGACTACCGGTTTATCAGGGATACGGACTTAGCGAGTGTGTCTCTGTGGTGGCCTTAAACACCCCAGAGCACAATCAGCTTAAGAGCGTGGGGCGTCCGCTGCCACACAATCGCCTGGAAATTGAAGATGACGAATTGCTGGTACGTGGCAACCTGTTTCTTGGCTATTTAAACCAACCTGAGTCCTGGTATCCGGATGTGGTGCGTACCGGTGACAAAGCCAGCTTTATTGATGGCTATGTTGGCATCGATGGGCGGTTTAAAAATCTGCTGATTAACTCGCTGGGCAGAAACATTTCGCCTGAGTGGGTTGAAGCGGAGGTTATGGCCAGCGGCATGTTTCGGCATGTGATGCTGGTGGGCGACAGCCAGCCCTTCTGCACAGCCCTATTAGTGCCCATGCAAGCTCAGTTACCCGCTGCTTTGGTTGCCTCTGCCATTGACGCTACCAATGTCCGCTTACCTGACTATGCCAAGATCAGAGCCTGGCACCTGCTTAGTGCAGATGAGATGCAGGACACCAGCCTGTTTACCGCCAATGGCAAATTAAAACGCGATGTCATGTTACAGCGCTTCGCTAAATACATCGACGCCTTTTATCAAATGGAAAATTACGTTGAATCAGGAGCTTATCATGAAGCTATATGAAAGATTACAAGCCGAAACCCGCACTGAACGCGATTACCTGTTATCGGCCCCTATTATTCAGCGCTGTTTTCGTGGTGAGTTTGACCTCAACGATTATGTCGCCTTTCTGCAACAGGCCTACCATCACGTTAAGCATACAGTGCCATTGTTGATGACGGCTGGCAGTCGCTTGCCGGAAAGCAAAGAGTGGCTGCGCGAAGCTGTGGGCGAATACATTGAAGAAGAAATGGGCCACCAGGAATGGATCCTGAATGACATTGCCGCTTGCGGTTATGACAAGCAGCAAGCCAGACAAAGTAAACCATCAAGTGCCACCGAATTGATGGTGGCCTATGCCTATGATGCTGTTCAGCGGGTTAATCCACTGGCGTTTTTCGGCATGGTGTTTGTACTGGAAGGCACCAGTATTGCCCTGGCTGACAATGCAGCCGCGCAGATTCAGGGTAAGTTGGACTTACCCACCAAAGCCTTCAGTTATCTGCGTTCACATGGTGCATTGGATCAGGAGCATATTGTGTTCTTTGAAAACCTGATGAATCAGATTGACGATGAAACCGAGCAGGACGTGATTTTGCATGCCGCCCGCATGTTCTTTCGCTTATACGGCAATATCTTTTATGAGCTGGACCCTTGCCATGGTCTGGCTCAGGCTGCCTAGGAGAAGGATATGAACTGGTCAACTCAACTTTGTTTGCTGACAGGTGCCAGTGGCGGTATCGGCCAGGCTATTGCCCGTACCCTGGCTGAAGCCGGTGTTCAATTGATTTTACAGGGGCGCAATGCACAGGCGTTGCAAACGCTGGCCGACAGTCTGCCCGGCACCCACCAAATAGTGGTGGCGGATATCAGCTCGAGTCAGGGGCGCGATGAATTGCTCAAGGAACTGGCGCGATTTCCCAACATCAGCATGTTGATCAATAACGCGGGCATTGCGCCTTTTGGTGAGCTGCAAAGTATGTCTGATGAGGACTTGGAGCAGACGATTCAGACCAACTTGTTAGCTCCCATGGCGCTAATTCGGGCCTTGCTGCCGACGATGAAAAAACATTCGGAGGCTTACATCGTTAACGTCGGTTCTACCTTCGGCAGCATAGGTTTTGCTTGCAACAGCCTGTATTGCGCCAGCAAGTTCGGCCTGAGAGGTTTTACTGAGGCTTTGCAACGTGAACTGGCCGGGTCATCGGTAAAGGTGTTTTATCTGGCTCCGCGTGCGACCCAAACCGCTATCAACAGTGATGACGTGGTGGCGATGAATAAGGCGCTGGGCAATCAGGTGGATAGCCCTGAACTGGTTGCACAAGCGTTGAAAACCCAATTGCAACAGGGGGAACGTCGCAAGTTTATTGGTTTTCCCGAGAAATTATTTGTTCGAATTAACGGTGCATTTCCCGCTTTGGTGGATAACGCCCTGGTTAAAAAATTACCCATTATTAAGAAATTTGCTGCACAACATGCGAAGGAGATCCTGGTATGAATATGCTGAAACGTACTTTGATAACAGTGGCTGGTGGTATGTCATTGATGCTGATGTCCATTGCTCAGGCGGATGAATGGCCAGAGCTATTGGCTGTACAGCAGCAATGGGCAGTGGTGAATTACACGCTGGCTGAAAAAGAGCGGGATAAGGCGTTTGACGAGTTGATTGCCAAGGCCGAGTCCCTGACACAAGCGCAGCCCCAGCGAGCCGAAGGCTGGATTTGGTTGGGAATCAGTCAATCCAGTGCGGCCGGTGCAAAAGGGGGGCTGGATGCGTTGGGTCTGGCTAAGCAGGCGAAAGCGTCGCTGGAAAAAGCCATCAGCCTGGATGAAAAGGCGCTAAGTGGCTCGGCCTTAACCAGCCTGGGCGTGCTTTATCATAAGTTGCCCGGTTGGCCGGTGAGCTTTGGTAGCGACAAAAAGGCCGAAAAACTGCTTAAGCAAGCCCTGGAAATGAACCCTAAGGGGATTGATCCAAACTATTTCTATGGCGAGTTTTTATTTGACGATGGCAAATATACCAAGGCCAAAGAGTATCTGTTGCTGGCGCAACAGGCTGAGCCTCGTGCTAACCGAGCCTTGGCCGACAGCTCCAGACAAAAAGAAATCGAGATGTTGCTAACCAAGGTGGATAAGAAGCTTTCCCGTTAACTAGCGTGCGATTGCCGTGAATTGGCCGGTGCATTACACCGGCCTTTTTTATGTTGGTCGGATTATTGAAGATGCGCTACGTGAAAACGCAGGTGGTCCTCAATAAAAGTGGCGATAAAGTAGTAACTATGGTCGTAATCTGCATGGTAGCGAAACTCTGCAGGCACACCGTGCTGTTCACATACAGCCTGCAGCGGGCGGCTGAGTTCTTGCGAGTCCAGAAAGTTATCCGCCAACCCCTGGTCGATCAGCATAGGCATTGTCCAGTTTTGGCCAAGGTCATTTAATAAAGCGCAGGCATCGTATTGCTGCCACTGGTTTCGATCTTCACCCAGATAGGCCGTCAATGCTTTTTGACCCCAGGGACATTCACTGGGGTTCACTATGGGGGCAAAGGCGGATACCGAGCTATAACGCGAGGGATTGCGCAGTGCCATGATTAGCGCGCCGTGACCGCCCATAGAGTGACCGGTAATGGCAGCCTTGCCTAGTTTAAAGTTGGCTTCACAAAGCTGGGGCAACTCGTCAGCGATGTAGTCATACATGCGGTAGTGCCCCACCCAGGGAGCCTGAGTGGCATTAACGTAGAAACCAGCCCCTAGGCCGAGGTCGTAAGCACCATCCGGTGCATCGGGGACTCCGTCCCCACGGGGGCTGGTATCGGGGATGATCAGGATGATACCCAATTCAGCGGCTACACGCTGCGCGCCCGCCTTACTGGAAAAATTTTCATCGCTGCAGGTTAGGCCGGACAACCAGTAAAGCACTGGCAGGGCCTGACCTTGCTTGGCTTGCGGTGGCAGGTAGACAGAAAACTGCATAGTGCAGTTCAGTACTTTGGATGCATGGCTGAATCGCTTCTGCCAGCCGCCAAAGCATTTAACCGCGGATAATTCTGTTAGTTGGCTCATACTATTTCCTTGGCGCGATTAATAGTGAATCACGCTACGAATGGATTTGCCTTGGTGCATTAAATCAAAGGCCTTGTTGATATCTTCAAGCGGCATGGTATGGGTGATAAAGGTATCCAGCTCAAATTCGCCATCCATATAGCGCTGCACATAATCAGGTAACTGGCTGCGCCCTTTTACCCCGCCAAACGCGGTGCCGCGCCACACCCGGCCGGTAACCAACTGGAAAGGCCTGGTGGAAATTTCCTGACCAGCCCCCGCCACACCAATAATCACCGACTCGCCCCAGCCTTTGTGGCAACACTCCAGCGCCGAGCGCATGACATGTACATTGCCGATGCACTCAAAAGAGTAATCCACACCGCCGTCGGTCATCTCTACAATGACTTCCTGAATGGGCTTGTCGAATGTTTTGGGATTTACGGTATCTGTAGCGCCCAGTTGCTTGGCGATCTCGAATTTATCTTCATTGATATCAATGGCGATAATCCGGCCTGCCCCGGCCATACGTGCCCCAATCAGCACCGACAGACCGATGCCGCCGAGCCCGAACACCGCCACGGTATCCCCCAGTTGCACTTTGGCGGCGTTGCTGACCGCCCCCATGCCAGTGGTAACGCCACAGCCGAGCAAGCAAACTTTTTCCAGTGGAGCATCTTTAGGAATTTTGGCCAGGGCTATTTCTGGCACCACGGTATGCTCGGCGAAGGTAGAGGTGCCCATGTAGTGGTAGATGGGCTGACCGTTTTTGCTGAAACGGGTAGTGCCGTCTGGCATTAATCCTTTGCCTTGGGTGGCGCGAATGGCCTGACACAAGTTGGTTTTACCTGATTTACAGAATTTACACTCGCCACATTCCGGCGTGTAGAGCGGAATCACATGGTCGCCCACGGCCAAAGTGGTAACCCCTTCGCCTACAGCTTCTACTATACCGGCTCCTTCGTGGCCCAAAATGGCGGGGAAGATGCCTTCAGGATCCTCTCCTGAGAGGGTAAATGCATCGGTGTGGCAGACACCGGTGGCGACGATACGCACCAGAACTTCGCCTTTTTGTGGTGGCATCAACTCCACTTCTTCAATAGATAAGGGTTTTCCTGCCTCCCAGGCAACAGCGGCACGGGTTTTGATAGTTTGCATAGTGTGGCTCCAGTGGTTTGCCAGATACAAAGACCTTAAGTCTAACAAGCATTGGCAAACAGGCTAGCTATCTGGCCGCAGTTTTTGCCTGTTTCATAAGGTTGCGGGTAAAGCAGCCAATCCGTATGATCGCGCCCTTCGAATGCGACTTACTAGCCGGGATACACGAGGATAAGTCGAGCCGTTGACCTATGCTTTTGGGGACACATCCCCGATGCCGACACACAATCAACAGGAATACTATGCTTTTACACTCAACCCGACAAGATTGGCTTGGCAATGTGCGCGCCGATTTGCTGGCCGGCCTGGTGGTGGCGCTGGCCCTTATTCCTGAGGCCATCGCGTTTTCCATTATCGCCGGGGTCGACCCTAAAGTGGGTTTGTACGCGTCTTTTTGTATTGCCACCATTATCGCCTTTATCGGCGGCAGACCGGGCATGATTTCTGCTGCTACCGGGGCCATGGCGCTGGTGATGGTGACTTTGGTCAAGGAACATGGTTTGCAGTATCTGCTGGCCGCCACGCTGTTGACCGGTGTGTTACAGATATTGGCGGGATATCTGAAGCTGGGTAGCCTGATGTCTTTTGTGTCCCGCTCTGTGGTGACGGGCTTTGTTAATGCCCTGGCTATTCTGATTTTTATGGCGCAGCTTCCTGAACTGACCAATGTCACCTGGCATGTGTATGCCATGACGGCGGCAGGTCTTGGCATTATTTATCTGTTCCCTTATGTACCGAAAATTGGCAAGGTCATCCCATCGCCCTTAGTGTGTATTTTGTCCATGACGGCGGTATATCTGCTGCTGGGGCTGGATATTCGCACCGTCGGGGATATGGGCGAGCTTCCGGATACCCTGCCGGTTTTTCTGTGGCCGGATGTGCCACTGAATCTGGAAACCCTTTGGATAATCCTGCCGTACTCGGCGGCACTGGCGGTGGTCGGTCTGCTGGAGTCATTAATGACAGCCACTATTGTGGATGATTTAACTGATACCCAAAGTGACAAAAACCGTGAATGTAAGGGCCAGGGCATTGCCAATATCGGTGCCGGTCTGCTGGGCGGTATGGCGGGTTGCGCCATGATTGGTCAGTCGGTAATTAACGTAAAATCCGGTGGCCGAGGGCGTTTATCTACCTTGGTAGCCGGCGTCTTCCTGCTGATTATGGTGGTGTTTTTAAGTGACTGGATCCGTCAGATCCCCATGGCGGCTCTGGTGGCCGTGATGATCATGGTGTCCATCGGTACTTTTAGCTGGGACTCTGTGATTAAACTCAGGACCTACCCACTGTCATACAATATCGTGATGCTGGCCACCGTACTGGTGACGGTATTTACCCACAACCTGGCCTACGGCGTGTTTGTGGGTGTGTTGCTTGCCTCACTGTTTTTTGCCAATAAGGTCAGTCATATCCTGTATCTGGACGCCAGTTTAGATAGTGAAAACAGTATCCGTACCTACAAAGTGGTCGGCCAGGTATTTTTCAATTCGGCTGACAAATTTGCCGCTGGTTTTGACTTCAAGGAAGTGGTTGATAAAGTAGTGATTGACTTGAGCAGAGCACATTTCTGGGATATTTCCGCGGTGGATGCGCTGGATAAAGTGGTGCTTAAGTTTCGTCGCGAAGGCGCAGAGGTTGAGCTTATCGGCCTGAATCAGGCCAGCGAAACCATAGTGGATCGCTTCGGCAAACACGACAAACCGGAAGAGATTGAGAAGGTGCTGCATTAATGGCAAATGACAACAGAAAAGTACTGGCCGGTATCGACGGTTCGTCCATCTCCAATGCCGTGGTCGATTATGCGGCGTGGATTGCCAGTCGGGTGAATGCGCCGCTTAAGTTACTGCATAACCTGGAGCATCGCGAACCTGTGATGGTCGCGGACTTATCTGGCAATATTGGCTTTGGTAGCCGCGAGCACTTACTGGAAGAGCTTACCGAGCTGGAAGCCAAGCGCAGTAAAATTATGCTGGAGCAAGGTAAATTGCTGCTTAGCAATGCCACTGAGCGCGTCACTGCATTTGGGGTAAGTGATATCTTGGCCTGTCAGCGTCATGGCAGCCTGACAGAGACGCTGGTGGAATTGGAAGAGGAAATCCGGGTATTGGTGCTGGGTATTCGCGGTGAAGATCATGCCGAGCAACCTGGCCGTCTGGGCAACCATCTGGAGACAGTGCTGCGCTCTTTGCACCGTCCCATTTTGGTGGTTAATGGCGAGTTTGAAACGCCCCAACGTATTATGCTGGCTTATGACGGCAGCCAAGCTGCATGCCGTGCGTTAGAGCTACTGACCGGTAGTCCGCTGTTTACAGGCATGGTTTGTCACCTTGTGTATGTGGGAGATGACGTTGAAAAAGGTCGTGAAATACTGCAAAAGGGTGAGAATGCCTTGGCCGGCGCTGACATAGAGGTGGTGCAGGCAAATCTGCACGGTATTCCAGACCAGGAGCTGCTGGCCTATCAGCAGCAGCACGGTATTCAGATGCAGGTAATGGGGTCTTTTGGGCATAGCCGCTGGCGCGAAATGCTGCTCGGCAGTTTTACCCTGAAAATGCTTGGACAGGCCAGAGTGCCGCTCTTGCTGCTAAGATAATTTCATCGGGAATCAGCGGCTTGTCATCGAATTGTCATGCCGCTGTCATCATCGGCTTTTAGTCTCCTGCGCTTTTAGTGCTGATTCTGGCAGCGTCGACTGGACCTGTGGCTTTGGCACCTATTGCACAGAAACAGAGACCTTTATGCCGCAAAAATCATCTTCTTCCCCAGACTTTCAATCCGTTTTGGCTGTACGCCTTTCCCGTCGGAATGCCCTGAAAGGTTTAGGTCTTAGCAGCGCCACTATGATGCTGGGGGCCTGCAGCATCAAAACTTCATCAGTTGTGACCTCAGCCTCTGCCGTGAGTAAGGCGCAGGGTTCGCTGACCTTTACCGAGCTCGAACATGGCCTGGATGCCTATTTGTCGGTATCGCCCGGTTATCAGACACAGGTATTGGTGAGCTGGGGGGATGCGCTGTTCCCTAACACCCCTGCCTTTGACCCTGACCAGCAAACCGAGCAGCGCCAGCTCAAGCAGTTTGGCTATAACAATGATTTCATCGGTTTTGTTTCCTTGCCTTTGGGCTCGCAAGCATCCGACCGTGGTTTGCTGGTGGTTAACCACGAATATTGCAGTTCCGAGATGATGTTCCCAGGCTCGCCCTCTGAACTGGCGCTCGACAAACAGCAAACCGATGTAAATATTGCCGCCCACGGTTTAAGTGTGGTGGAAATTGCCCGCCAGGCTGATGGGCAGTGGCAGTTGGTGTTAAATTCGCCCTACAACCGCCGTATTACTCCCCATACGCCAATGCAGATGACCGGCCCTGCTGCAGGCAGCAGTCGCTTGTTTACCCGTTACAGCACGGATGGGGTGCAAACCCTCGGAACCTATGGCAACTGTGCGGGTGGTGTCACCCCCTGGGGCACTATTCTGACCGGTGAGGAGAATGTGGATACCTTCTTTGGTGGCGATTTCAGTGCCAGTAACGAAGGTGACAATTATCGCCGCTTTGGCATGGTCAGTGACTTCAGAACCAGTTGGGGACTGCATCATGAGCGCTGGGATATGCGTCAAAATCCGGCAGAGCCACTGCATGTAGGTTGGGTGGTAGAGATCGACCCATTTGACCCTCATTCCGTACCCAAAAAGCGCACTGCACTTGGCCGCTTTAAGCACGAGGGGGCTAATGTGTTTGTCAATGCTGACAACAGCGTTGTGGCATATAGCGGTGATGATCAGCAATTTGAGTACTTGTACCGCTTTATTAGTAAAGGTCGCTACCAGCCAGATAACCGGCAGGCCAACCTTCATCTGCTGGATGAGGGCACGCTGTATTGTGCGCGCTTTAATGATGATGGCAGCATGCAGTGGTTGCCCCTGGTATTTGGACATGGGCCGCTGACCGCTGAAAACGGCTTCCATAGCCAGGCGGATGTGCAATTGGATTGTCGTAAAGCGGCAGATTTACTGGGGGCGACCCCGATGGACCGGCCAGAGGATGTAGACGTTAACCCGGTAACTGGCCAGGTTTATGTAATGCTAACCAATAACAGTAACCGCCAGACCGCACAGGTGGATGGCCCTAACCCCAGAGCGAAAAATCTGACCGGACAAGTGCTGGAGCTGACGCCGCCAGGTGGTGACCACTGTGCCGGCACCTTTAGCTGGGAGCTGATGATTGTGGCTGGTAAAAAAGGTCAGTCCGGCAGCCAATATCATCCGGATATTACCGACAATGGCTGGTTGGCTTGCCCGGATAACTGTGCCTTCGATAACCTGGGTAACCTTTGGATTGCCACTGATGGCGCCGAAGTGCTGGGTGTTGCAGATGGCATTTGGGCAACCGAAGTCAGTGGCCCTAACCGAGCCTTGACCAAGCGTTTCCTGCGCACCCCTGAAGGCGCGGAATTGTGCGGGCCGTTTTTTACTCCTGACTCGCAAAACCTGTTTTGCTCGATACAGCACCCTGGCGGCGGCAGTAGCTTTGATAATCCCAAAACCCGTTGGCCAGATTTTAGGGATGATCTACCGCCAAGGCCCTCTGTGGTGGTGGTCACTAAGCAGGGCGGGGGACGTATCGGCAGCTAGCTGCCGGTCTTGAACATCGACGACGAATGCTCCAGTAACGTCGTCATTTAGTCCCTCCATGGACACCGCCGCTCTTTGACATCCATGTCACCGCGGCATACCGTTCATCCTGAACATCGCCGCTCCTTGGCATCCATGCCACCGCGGCATACCGTTCATCCTGAACACCGCCGCTCTTTGACATCCATGTCACCGCGGCATACCGTTCATCCTGAACATAAAAAAGCGGAGCCTGGGCTCCGCTTTTTTGTCAGTCAATTATCGGATGATAATTAGAACTGGCCAATCAGGCTGATGCTGTAGATATCTGCATCGTTTTCGTCAGCACTGGCGTAAGCAGCAGATACTGCCCAGTTAGTGTTGAAGTAATGCTTGGCGTTGATACCCCAAACATCGTCGCTCGCTTCGTCAGCGTAGCTCAGGCCAACAGAGGTCATAGTAGTGAAGTAGTAATCACCGCTGATGCCCCAGTCAGTGTCACCGTCGTTGTCAGTCACAGACAGTTCTGCGGCAATAAAACGGTCTTCACCCAGCGCGCTGAAGTATTTGCTGGACGCCGTCCATACGTCGAATTCATCGTCAACGTTCAGGCTGAAACCAACATAGTCAACACCGCCCAAAGAGTGGGTATATTGTGCACCGAAAGTGGCAAAACCGCCGTGCTCTAAGTCAGTGTAATCCGCTTTTACCAGGAGGTTAGGGTTGATCAGGTAACCTAAGGTAACTTTGCTGCTGTCGAAATCGTCGCTGCCTACTTCGGCGCGGTTGTATTCGGCGCCAAACAGGAAGTTGTTGTAGAACAACTCGCCGCCGATGTTCAGGTCATTAACTCCACCTTCGCTATCAATGTACGCACCGTAGACATTGGTTTTGTCGTTGATGTAAGACAGTTCTGCCAGTGGGCCTAATACCGCTTTCTTGTCAAAGTAGTAAATGGAGCTTACACCGAGAATATCGGCATCGGCTTGTCCTACTTCGGCACGTGTGTAGTTTAGCTCACTGAACAGGTTATATTCTTGTGCTACTACGGAAGAAGAAAGTAGAAGAGAAGTTAGCACTACATTAATTTTTTTCATGATGTTCCTTTATCTGTTGTTCTGCAAACAAGTTTGCGGCGCGCATCCTATCGGCTGTCAGAATTGATTGGAAGCCTTAAATAACGTGGTTTTCAGGTGAATTGTTTCAACTGATGTCTAATTCATCGATATTGAAATAAAACTGTCACAATTGTAGTTTGATGGTTTTCATCCTTTACTTTTTGTTAACCGGGTTTGTGTTTTTTTAGCTTGTTACTTTTTGTGACTAACAGGCTGGCTACTAAACTATTTGTTATTTTTTTATCAGAACCGTGTTCTAAACTGTTTTTAAGTAACTGACATTATTCAGTGGAGAAGCGCCTATAAGTGGCATAAACTGAATTTGTCCCATTCGCTAAAGGACTGATCTCAGGCAAAAAATATGCTTGAGAGGACATGAGTTATGGATGTAGTTTTCCGCTGTGACAAGAGAATACATCATGCTGAATCAAGTAACAGTCAAAGTGCGGTTGATGATCCTGGTTGCTTTACCGCTATTTTTCTTTGCACTTTCTGCCTTTAATTCCCTTCAAGACCTCCGTCAGTTAAACCAACAAATTGATAGCTTGTACAAAGACAGAGTGGTACCGCTGCAACAAATCAAAGTGGTATCAGACAATTATGCCGTTGAAATTGTCGACATACTGCACAAATACCGGGCCGGGGTGATCTCCAAAGATGAGCTTTCCCGTCGCATGCAAGTTGCGCAGGACACTGCAGATAAGCAATGGCAAGAGTATAAAAGTACTAAGCTGACTAATGAAGAAGAGCAACTGGTACGTCAGATAGAAAGCAACCTGAATACTGTACTGGCTAAATTGACGGACTACCGTCGATTGCTGGCGCAGGGCAGTCTGTCATCTGTTGACCCCAATGGTTTTGTCAGAGAACTATACCAGGCCTTCGATCCTTTGAGTGCAAGTTATGCCAGCCTTATTCAACTGCAACTGGATGAAGCCAACAAGTTTCGCCAGCAGGTAGCAGATGACTATGAGACAACAGTAACGCTCTTCCTTATTAAGATTGCGGTGCTGTTTTTATTGATGTTGGTAATAGCCTGGTTGATCTACCGTTCTATCAACTCCCCCTTGCTTGGTCTGCGCGATACTATAACCAGAATTGCCGATTCAGCGGATTTATCAGTAAGGGCCTGCGTGGTCGGGCAGGATGAAATTGCCCAAACGGCGGAAGGCTTTAACAATATGCTGGAACGCATACACACTCTGGTTAAGGAAGTGATCCAGGCCTCGACTACTCTGGCAGCATCAGCGGAAGAGATGCATGCTATCAGTACGCAAGTTGCCAGTACGGCCAATGAACAGGAGCATCAAAGCACGCAAATTGCGACGGCTGTGACTGAGATGACGGCAGCCATCCAAGAAGTGGCGCAAAATGCACTGCTTACCTCACAAAAAGCCAATGACGCTGATGAGCAGGCACAGCTCGGTCAGCAAAAGGTGCAGCAGAATATCCACTCCATAAACCAGTTATCCGGTGCGGTTAATCGCAGTAGTGAAGTCATTCAGCAGTTACATAGTCAGGCTAATGACATTAACCAGGTTGTTCAATTGATTCAGAATGTAGCAGAGCAGACCAATTTACTGGCGTTGAATGCGGCTATTGAAGCGGCCCGGGCTGGTGACTCAGGACGCGGCTTTGCGGTGGTGGCCGATGAAGTGCGACAACTAGCGCATAATACTCAAAAGGCCACAGAGTCCATCAGCGAGATGATTGGCAAACTGCAAGTGGCGGCTAAGGATGCTGTGGAAAGTATGAGTCAGGCACAGCAGATGGCGACAGACAGTGTCAATCATGCAGAAGACTCTTCACAGGTTCTTAAAGACATTATCGCGTCCCTGACGGTGATTGCCGATATGAATATTCAAGTGTCTACTGCCACCGAAGAGCAGACGACAGTGGCCAATGAGATCAGTGCTAATGTCAACGACTTCAGCACCAGCATTGCCAGTGTCACTGACAGCTCCAATCAGAATGCCCAAGCCAGTGATGATCTGTCGCGATTGGCGGTGAATCTGCAGGGGCAGGTGTCGGTATTCCGAATTTAATCATCTACAACAGGCCGGGCATTCCGGCCTTTTTTATACCTGCGATTGCCACTGATTACCCTTTCCAACCGGATTTTTTCAGTAACACAATGAGTTAGCTCTCTGCCGCGGAGCGAAACCTTGTCTGACCGCTAGTGTAAAAAGCCCGCCCAAACAGGCCTCAGAGCACTGTGTTTCAGATAGATGACAGACTATCTGGTTGATTTTAAAGAATAAAAATTTATCTGCGCGTTTAGTGTTGGGAGAAGGCGACAGTATTTACTGATGAATTCCTCGCGTAATTTTCTATCTGTTTGTTTTAAAAGAAAAAAACAAAGTTGGCATTGAAGTTGTAATGTCTAGTTCAAGCGCTAGCGACAACGCCGTTACCGCTACCCCGGCAACGATGCCGACTCGACTTGCACTAACACCAAGTCGGGTAATAACAAAGTCGAAGGAGAAAGTTATGAAAAAGTTCGCATTTATTTTGTTTTTCCTGCCTGCCACTGGTGCTTTGGCTAGCGGCAATATCAGCGACCTTTTTGCTGCCCTGGACAAGGACGGTAATGGTGCGTTGAGTAAAGAAGAAGCCTCTGCTGAAAGCCGCTTGGCTGCGGCGTTCGATGAGATTGATAGCGATGGCGATGGCCAAATCTCTCGTGCTGAATTTGATAAGTATCAAAGCAACTAAGCATTAATGCTAAAGCGTACCCGGCCTTAATTAGCTGAATGACAGGCCGGGTCGTCCCAATGTTGAAGGAGAATATTATGAAAAAGTTCGCATGTGTTTTGTTTTTCCTGCCTGCCATGGGTGCATTTGCAACAGGTGCTGATTTGTTTACATCCCTGGATAAGGATGGCAATGGCGCACTAAGCAAGGAAGAAGCCTCGGTAGATAGCCGCCTGGCAGCTGTTTTCGAGCAGATTGATACCGATAGTGATGGCCAAATCACAAGGGCAGAATTTGATAAGTTTCAAGGTAACTAAGCCTTAACAATTCTCAACCTGGGTGCGCCACATGGACGGGCGCGCCATTTCCATTGCAAGGAAAGCTTATTCAGGTCCACATGCTGGAGGGACTGATGACAAATTTTCATGTACAACGTCAGGCGTTGAAAGAATTGTTGGTTGGTTTTCCAAGTGGCAGCGCCAAAATCCCCGTCACAGAACTGGATAAACTGTTTCAACAAGCTGAGTTGATTAAACAAAACCCTCGTTCACTGGCAATGATCTATGGTTATCGTGATCCTGGTCTAGGGGACGCATTGCCAGAAAGTCTCGCCTTGTCCCGAGCCGAAGCGGTTAAACGAGAGCTAATCAGTTTTGGTATAAGGCCCAGTCTGTTGCATATCGTTGAAGACCAGAATCTGCTTGTTCCTCATCCGTCTTTGCAAGGTGCGGCGATGACAGTGCTTATTCAGCAATGTTCAGTAAGTTAACGTCTTTGACTTCACCTGATTTGCCCTTTTACCATTAAACCAAAGCGAACGTTTTGTCGTTCGCTATGCCTGTTTAGCCCCAAACAGTTCCATACACTTGCCTACAGCTATCAACAATTTGCTCACGGAATTGTGTCCGATACGGGATGTATAGTGCTCTTCAATACGAGCAGGAGCCTGTATGGATATTCAAACTCAACTAACGGAATTACTGAGTAATATACTCAGTCGGCCGGCGACAGACTTTAACGCCGATACGCGATTGCTGGGAGAAATGCCCGATTTTGATTCCATGGCCTTGATGCTACTGTTGACGGAAGTCAGCCAGAGCTTCAGCCTGGACGTTCAGGACGCTGGGTTTGATAGTGAGACCTTTTATTCTGTAGCAACGTTACATACTTGTTGTTATGAGTTGGTGCCGCTGGCGCTACAACGCCTGACCGGTCGTTCGGTTACCCTCACACATATGCCGGCCTTTATTCCCTCCGCACATAATCCATACCAGCAGGCAGGGATAAACTATGTGGAGAAGAAACAAGATGGTGCCTTTGTGCGTTTACTACAGCATATACAACAAGGTGCGGTAGTCTCTTTGCATGCAGATTTATTTGCCAGAGATGTGAACGTCAATTTCTTCGGGCGCCAGACTACCGCACCTGCTGGCCCTGCCATGCTGAGCGCCTTTGCCGGTACGCCGATGTTGCTTGCCTACGGCTGTATTGGCGAGAACGGTCGCTATCAGGTTTACATTGAGTCTTTTATGACAGAGCCGGTTGCGAGGACTAAACAAGCCTATACAGAGGCGATGCAGCTGTTATATGACAGATTTGAGCGGCTCATTCTGCGTTACCCTGAGCAGTGGTATTGGTCGTTTAATCGCTGGCGCACATGAGCGTATTCACCACTGCAATGGCTGGCGGTGACGGAACAAACCACCTGTTGGTCCCTCATCGGGCAGGGTCGCCAGCCAGATAGGGGTATCGGCACCTTGCTCAGCGGAAAGCGGTGCATCTGGACCTCCCATATCCGTCCTGACCCAGCCTGGGCAGGCTGCATTGACCTTCACCTTATCCCCTAACGCGCGGGCCATATTAACAGTCATGGCATTAAGGGTAGCCTTGCTGACCGAATAGGACGTGGGGCCGCTTAAGCCATCGTAAAAGGTACCCCATCCCGACGTAAGGTTCACAATTCGCCCCCAGCCGCGCTGTTGCATCAAGCTACCTAGTACCTGCATCAGTAAAAAAGGTGCAATGGCATTCACTTGCAGAGCTTGTTCTAACTCTGTTCGCTGACAATCAAGGGCTTCGCCAGGCAGCAGTATGCCCGCGTTGTTAATCAGAATATCTATCGGTCCTAGCACCTGGGCTATGGCCTGCGCACGCAGCTCGGGCTTATCCAGTAAACTTAATTCTACGCCAACGGCACCATGGCCAATATTGCGTGCGGCGTTCTCCGCATCTACTTTACTGCGGGCTGCCGCCAGTACTTTGATATCCCCTCGTTCGGCTAATCCTTTGGCAATGCTAAAACCCAGTCCTCGATTGGCACCAGTTATCAGGGCGGTTTTGGTTTTTTCTGTCATGAGTTGTCTTCAGAAATGCCGTCAAGCTCACTACAACTTTAGACCTTGATTGGGCGAGCAGGGGAGTTTGTGGCGGTGAACTATTAGATATAAGCCCACCCCCGAAGGGTGGGCTTATGGACATTAAGATTTTTCTACTATTTCAAGCTTATCTACGACTTTCGTGACATCAGCGGTGTTTTTGGCGATGGCGATGGCCAGATCGCGCTCTGCGTCAGTGGCGACTTCGCCCTCTAAAGTCACTACACCTTGTTTTGCATCAACATCAATATTGCTGCCGGTGACTTCAGATTCAATCAGTAGGCGGGTTTTAACCACGGCGACCACTTTCGAGTCTGTCAGGGTTTGCACCACTTTACTTGGACTGTCGCTGTTAATGACAGCCAGCTTGTTATGGACTTTGGTGACACCATCCAGGCTTTCAATCAATTCTCCAGCCAGGGATTTGTCCACTTCGCTCTCGACCTTACCGGTAAGGGTAACTTCACCATCTTTGACATCGGTGTTGATGTCGAACGAATTTAAGTTGGTGTTTAGCAGTAAAGTTGTCTCTGCCTTGCCGTCAATCCAGGCGTCCTTGGCTTCCTTTTCCCAGCTATTCTCTCCTGCCATGGCTACCGGGGCCGCAATCAGTGTCAGAGTCATCAGGGTGGTTGTGAGTTTCATCATCGTCTCCTTTGACATTGTCATTAAACTCACTTTACCTTTAGCGAAGATGATGCCAACTTTTAACTTGTTGAAAAATATAGATATATTTTTTATTGGATGGTGTTTGTGTCGCCTGTAGGGGACATTTTTGGGGGTGTTGCTGAATTAGCTCTCGCTGCGAATGGGTTTAAAACAGAGCCCAACCTTTGGATTGAACCCCTGTATTGACGGGCTCTTCAGCCGTTTCTACATCATGTGGGATACGGTTAACGAGGTGTTGGTCACTAATGTCCCCACAGCCCGACAATTGCTCGCAGCCCCTATTTTGTGGGGCTGCGAGTTTGGTTAGTGGAGTGCTGGTGCTAAGACTTTCAGGGACGCTGGATGAATCTGGATATCCAAGGGAAGGTCGTCGAATACCTCGCCATCAATCACATAGCTCGAGAGATCTGGCCCATCGATACGAATGCGGGTTATCTGACGATGGTGGATGTTTTCCCCTGTTGGACTGATACCTGCCAAAGCCAGCTCGGTGAGGCTTAACAGATGCTGTGTTGAGTTTTCGCTGGGTGACAACCAGGTAACATCCAGTTTGCCGTCAGCCAGATCGGGTTCGCCATCTCCCTGGGCTAATAAGGTGGTAAGCGGCGCTGCATTGGCGACCACCAGACTGTGAGTGTGGAGAGTCTGCGCGGGCTCATCATCAAACTGCACCTCAAGTTGCAGGTTTTGATTTTGCTCAATTGCGCGCCAAAGTCCCAATAAGTAAGCAAATTGCCCCAGTGCATTCTTTTCTTTACGATTGGCGGCTTCAATCATCTGCTGTTCAAAACCGACGGCGGCTAATAGCAAAATCAGCTTGCCGTTGCATCTGGCAGTATCAATGGCGCGAACTTCCCCTTCCAAAATAGACTGGCAGGCCGTATCTATGGGAAATACTTTGCTTTTGATGCCGCAAAGCGCATAGCTTAGGGCATTGGCGGTTCCCATCGGAATGATGCCCAGCGGCACTTGGGTGTCAGTCAGCACCGAAGCGACTTCTGTGATGGTACCGTCGCCGCCGCAGGCTATTACTATGTCTGCCCCCGCCTTGATGGCTTGCTCAGCCAACTTTCGGCCGTCCTCGTCAGGGTTGGTGAGTTTGATTTTTAGCGCGAGCCTGGGGGCAAGTTGTTGTTCTATCTGCGCTTGACAGTCCTGCCATTTGCCGCCGCCCGCCACTGGATTTGCAATTAACCAGGCGTTTACCGCAAATCTCAACTTGTCTTCCTGATGCAAGTACTCTAGTTGTTTAAATTGCCAGCGGTTTAGCCTGGCTGTCTGGCGTATAGCGCGGATACTGTCCAGCACCTCATTTGCCGATTTATCTGGCTGTGTAGCCAGAAGGTAAGCAGCGGCGACTAACACCGAGCGTCCCCGCCCCAGGGCGCAATGCACTAGCACTTTACGCCCTTGGCGGTGCTGTTGGTGTAGCCAGTTGATGGCCTGATTCAGTTGTGCGGCATTCGGTGCGCTATGGTCCAATACGGGTACATTCAGGTAGTGAAGGGGCTGTTCTTCAATGGCCCAATCCAGACCATTGAACTCAGCAGTAACGTCCAACACAGCTCGAATACCCTGTA
The DNA here is from genome assembly GCF_017255015.1 of Bowmanella yangjiangensis. Taxonomy (GTDB): domain Bacteria; phylum Pseudomonadota; class Gammaproteobacteria; order Enterobacterales; family Alteromonadaceae; genus Bowmanella; species Bowmanella yangjiangensis. Next base: position 459,682 of record NZ_JAFKCS010000001.1, read on the forward strand.
CTTTTAAGTAGTTCAAGTCGCGGCTAAATAATCGGGCACCAAGGTAAAGCTGATCCGTGATTTTCTGTACCTGCGGCACCTTGTCCCGCTTCCTGGCCCAATAGTTGTAAAGCGTGGCACCAAATAAAAATGGAATGAAAAGCCAGCGAATGGCTATGGGAATCGAGCCGTCAGCCCGTTTGCGAAATAAGGCCGGATAGTTGAAAAGATAGGCTAGACCCACCGCAAGTAATGACAAACTGGTCCAGACCAGGATGATACTGAGGGCCATCCATGGAGAGAGTAAAAACAGAACAAAGGCAGCCAGGCTGCCACTTAGGTAATACATCGCAACCGGCATTCGTCCTCCTTTTAACCAGACTGGCGATTTGCCGAATAAAAAGCCTCGCAGCTAAAAATGGCTATTGAGTCAAAGTGACAAGGGGGCTTTCGCCCCCCTGTTGATTATTAGCATTCCTTGTCTTTAAACTCGGCTTTCTCCTTAGCTTTTTCGCAAAGTTCCTTTAATTTATCGGCGCTGGTCTGTGCAGCGTCATCCAGCTTCTCGCCGGTTTCTTCTGCAAGGTTCTCAAGTTCGTCCTTAGCGGTTTGCATCTTGTCTTTTGCTTGTTCCAACGCATCATCCAGCTTTTCACCGGCTTGCTCAACGGTTTGGTCAACTTTCTCGCCAGCTTGTTCGGCTTTGCCAGCATTATCACAAGCCGTCAGGCCAAGGGTCGCCAGTAACATTGCCACTGCTAAAGTTTTGTTGTTCATGATATTTACTCCGTTAATTAAGCTGAATTTACAGTTTTGGTCGTTTTCCTCTAAACGCATTGGCTAGCAGTGATATCAGCATCAACAGAATAAACACGAAGAAGATGACTTTCGCGATACCTGTTGCCGCTCCTGCTATACCGCCAAATCCTAATAACGCGGCGATAATAGCAATAATTAAAAAGGTAAGTGCCCAGCCTAACATAAAGCCTCCTGTTGTTTCGGCCGGCGATCCTTCTGCTTGCCAGCCAATGAGTCGCAAAAGTTAATAAGCCAGAACTGTGCCAACACCTATCTGGTCAGGGGGCTTTTAATTGCTCAGCGCGTTACTCTGAAGGCATTTCTTCATGCTGCTTTGGGCAAGAGCTGAGTCTCAGTCCGGGTCAATCAGTCTGGCGCCACAACCCTGCTGAGATAAGGTATCACCGGGATTTCTCAGCCAGCAATGATGTAGGGACAAGCAACCGCAACCAATGCAATTACTGAGGTTGTCTCGCAAGGCGATGAGGGTATCAATTCTGTGGTTCAGATCGTCCAGCCACAGACTCGACATGTGCGCCCAGTCTTCAACATTAGGTGCTTTGTTGTCGGGTAACGACGACAGGGCATGGGCTATCTTGGCCAGAGGCACGCCGACTTGTTGAGCGGTTTTAATTACTGCAATACGTCGCAGTACATCGCGATGATAGCGACGCTGATTGCCCGCATTGCGGCGACTTTGTATGAGTCCTTTCTGTTCGTAAAAATGTACCGCCGAGACGGCAATGCCGCTGCGTTTGGCAACCTGGCCAACGCTCAGTGTTGTGTGCTTGCCACAATCAGTTGGGTTTGTTTCAGAATTTTTTTTCACCTGACGCTTGACCTTAACCATGCTTGAGGTTTTAGCCTAAGTGACATAATCGGCTATGTAAACCAGTGAATTCGTCCCCCACTCATCACCATGGCCGGTGACGAACCCTATTATTCGCGTAGCAAGGAGTATTGCATGTCAGACAAACTAAATATCGCCGTTATTATGGGCAGTACCCGCGAGGGGCGCTTGTGTGAGCGTGTGACTGATTGGTTAATGGGGGAATTAGCTGCACTGAATGCATTTCGCCTGAGTTTAATAGATCCAAAAGACTTGTGTGAGCCGTCTGGCGGACTGTCTGAATTGGTTATGCAAGGCATTCGTTCCGAGCTTGGAGCGGCGGATGCCTTTATTGTGGTCACACCCGAGTACAACCACAGCTTTCCTGCGCCCTTAAAGCAATTGATCGATTCGATCAGTTCCGAATGGCATACCAAGCCGGTGGGTTTTGTGAGTTATGGCGGGGTATCCGGCGGGCTGCGGGCGGTCGAACAACTCAGACAGGTATTTGTGGAACTGCAAAGTGCCAGTGTCAGAGATTCGGTGTGTTTTATTAATGCCTGGGAACAATTCGATTCAAACGGTGTGCTTCGTGAGCAAGAACGCCCACGCCGCACCTTGCTGAAAATGTTGGACCAACTCAGTTGGTGGGCAAGTGCGCTCAAACAGGCCCGTCACGAAGATGTGCGCCACCGCAGGTTGTCTCAAGACGGGATGGCCTTAAGGCTAGCCTGTCAGGCGGGCTGAGTGGTCCGCTGTTTTGTCATTTTGCGTAGCCGTAAATTCCACGCTCTTCAAGCCGTTGCTGCCTGACAAACAACGGCTTTGAATATAAGAAGATGCTGAATAATTAATACACTTTCTTTAAAAACAATGAGATAGCTTATTCTTGCTGGAACTGAAAAGTTCCGTGAAACTTTTGTGACACTGCGGCGTTGTAACAAAAGTGTCACTCTCGCCAGTTAACCTTGCCTCCGATTTGTTAACCCATATTCTCAAAATTTCGGAGAGCTCAATGGAACTCAAAACCATGTTTAAGGTATCTGCCGTTGCTGTAGCCCTGGTACTGGCTGGCTGTGGCGGAGATATCAATATCACCCCAACCGTTAATGACAACAGCACTGTAAACAACCCTCCATCAAACGGTGGTGATAACGGTGGCGATAATGGCGGTGATGAGAATCCTTGTGCTTCCTATGAAGCCAGCGGTGAAACGGTGCAGGGCACCTATGACAGCAGCAGCAAGATTTGTACTTACTCCACTACCTTCGTAAGCGCAGCTAAGCCGCTGACCGTTGACGTGACATTAGGTACTGACCTGGTGCATTACTTTAAGAGTTCTCTGGCTGTAGGTCAGGACTGTAACACCAGCCAGGGCTGTAGTGTTGACATGGACGGTCCTACCCTGACCGTTGATGCTGGTGCAACCGTGGTATTCGACAACGCGGCGTCTCGTGTTCAGATCAACCGTGGTGCTAATATCGAAGCGGTAGGTACACTGGCTAAGCCAATTACTTTTACTTCTGCTAACGCTATCGCTGCCCTCGACTCTGTAGGCTCAGGTCCTTCTCCACAAGACTGGGGCGGTGTGATCATCAATGGTTTCGGTATCACTGACCAGTGTTCTGACGCAGAGCGTACAGCTGGCAGCTGTAACGCTGAGAGTGAAGGTGCAGTGTCTTACTACGGTGGTAATAACAACCAGGACGACAGCGGTTCACTGAAATTTGTGAAAATCCACTATGCAGGTGGTCTGCCAGCGGGTGCTGAAGTGGGTAACGACCTGAACTCACTGTTCCTGAACTCTGTAGGTTCTGGTACTGAAATCGACTATATCGATATTTACGCCGGTTACGATGATGGTATCGAGTTGTTCGGTGGGGCGGTAAACCTGAAGCACATTGTTATCACTGATACTCAGGATGACAGCTTGGACATCGATGCCGGTTGGCAGGGTAATGCCCAGTTCGTATTGATTAAACACGGTAGCGTAAAAAATGCCAGTGGTGAAACCCTGAACATGGGTAACGGCGGATTTGAAGCGGACGGCCGTAAAGGTTCATCCACCGCTCAGGCGCCAGCTTCTGCACCACATATTGCTAACGTGACTGTTATCACCACTGACGAAATGTCAGCCCGTGACGACGATCCTTCTTTGGCCATGAAGCTGGATGATTTCATCAACGCCACTTTCTACAACATGGTTCTGAAGAAAGAAGCGGCAACCCAAACCTGGTGTATCAACTACTCAGGTGACGCGGCTGATGAAATTGTGACAAACCGTGCATCCATCAAGTCGTCTATCGCAGCTTGTGCGGCACTGTCTGCCACAGGCAAAGAAACCGTCACTACTGCCAGCGGTACGACTACGGTAACCGAGTGGTTCACCAAAGACGGTGCAAGTGAAGTGGTTAATGGTTCAGACACGGTATTGGCCAACAACGGCTTCTCAACGTCTGCCGAGGTGACTGTAACACCTACCGACATGACCACAGTTAACAGCTTCTTCGAAGCCACTAACTTTATCGGTGCGGTTGCCGCATCCGACACTTCCTCAGATTGGTACAAGTGGGCGAAAGCCGCGTTTGATAACGCAAACGACGAATAAGCATTTTGTATCGAGACAAGTAGGCGCCCCGGTAGCGCCTATTTGTCGATTAAGTGTGGGAAAAAATGATGATGACTCGATTCAGAGTGAATAAACTTTCAATAGCCGTCGGCGCTTGCTTGTTGACCGGGTCGGTACTGGCTCAGTCACAGGAAGACAACGCGATTGAAGAAGTGGTTGCCACTGGAACACGTTTGCAGGGGACTGCCACGGCAGTGATCGAAGAGCGTAAGAACCAGGCATTTGTGGCAGACATCCTGGGTGCGGAACAAATTTCCCGTACGGGTGACAGTGACGCTGCCTCGGCTCTTCGCAGGGTGACAGGTCTGACCCTGGTAGACGGTAAATTCATCTACGTTCGTGGTTTGGGTGAACGTTATTCCAGCGCCCGCTTAAACGGCGCCAGCATCCCCAGTCCAGACTTGACCCGAAATGTTATCCCGCTGGATATCTTTCCTTCCAATGTAATTGAAAGCCTGTCGGTACAAAAAGCCTATTCACCCAACATGCCAGCTGCCTTTGGTGGCGGTAATGTGGATATTCGCACCAAGTCTATTCCCAGTGAATTCGTCGCCGGGATCCAATTAGGTGTGGAAGCCAATTCAGATAATTCCGACGGCTTTACTTACAACCGTAATGACAGTGGTACACCAGCCGCGCTGCGTGATGCCATAGTGCATTACCGTGGTGACTTCTCGCTGCGTAACATCATTCAGCGTGATGGTTTATACAACAACGAGAACGGTACTGCTGCACAGCAAGCTATCGCTATTAATGACGGCCTGTTGCGCTCTTTGCCAAGAGACATGGCGCTTAAAGATGAATCGCTGGACCCCAACTATTCAGCTCAGGCCTATATTGGTAACAGCTTTGAAGAAGATTGGCTGGGCGGCACCATTGGCTTTTTAGCCTCGGTGGCTTACGACAATAAATGGAATTACAAAGAGCGTCGTAACGCCGTGGTCAGCGCCAGCTTGCCAGAAAATTGTTCAGAGTCTATGCAAACCGCAGAAGACGTTAACAACAGTTGTTTTGACAGTATGGTGGACTCTCAGGTCACCAGTGAGAATGAGCGTATTAATGGCTTATTCACGCTGGGCTATCGCTGGAATACCCATAGTCTGAGCTATACCAAGATCCTGATCGAAGACAATGAAGATGAGTCGGAAATTGCCACCGCGCAAAACCCGTCTCAGAACCAGACCATCGCCGCAGACGGGATAGCCGATTATTCACAAAGCTTCACTTATGAAGAGCGTTCACTGGATGTGGACCAATTCCGCGGTCAGCATACCTTCCTGGATTGGTGGGGCGTGGGTGTTGACTGGCATTACACACAGTCAGAAGCCGAAACCGATATTCCGCTGCAAGCTACCTTTAACTTCAGCAATAAGTATGACGGCAACGGTAAGTACCTGAAAACCGACGTCAACGGCGGTAACGGCCAGGTCGAGTATGACTACGTCTCCATGGACGATCATATGAAAAACTGGGGAGGTAATGTGACATTGCCTCTGACGCTGGGCCGTTTTGAAGTGGAACTGAAAGGCGGTTGGGACTTTGTTGACCGTGCCCGTTACTACACAACGTCCAGTTTCTTTGTAAATAACAGTGGTACGGCCATTGGTATTAGCGACAAAGAATCTGAGCTGTTGAATCTGCCGTCCTATCTGAGCGATGCCTTTATCGCCGAGCAGAATCTGTTTGTGGCCTTCAACGAACCTGATGCGCCGGAAGCAGATGATTATCTGGCGGCGCAAAAGATTGATGCCGGATATGGTGCCTTTGATGTCATTTTTGACAACACCTGGCGCTTCAGTGGTGGTTTGCGTTACGAAGCCTTTAAGCAGGTAGCCCTGGAAACCTCCAGTTTGATCTTCACTGCCGAAGATCAAGATGTGTTTTTCAATGCGGAAAACATCAAGGCGCGAAGTATCGATACCGATGACTTCTTTCCGTCATTGAGCCTGACCTACATTGGTGGCGACAGCTATCAGGTGCGTGCGGGCTACGGTGAGACAGTGGTGCGTCCAGACTTGCGTGAAGTGGTGCCGGTTGGTTATTTCGACCCGCTCACCGATATCCGTACCACGGGTAATACCCAGTTGGTGTCCAGCACCCTGAAAAACTACGACCTGCGCTATGAGCTGTATGGCGAGATGGGAAATAACCTGGCGTTGTCTTTGTTCTACAAAGACATCACTAACCCCATTGAAACCGTATTGCGAGTAGGGGACTCAACCTATACCGCCAGCTTTACCAACGGTTCTCAGGCAGAACTCTATGGTATCGAGGCCGAGTGGTTGTATGACCTGGGCTGGGCGGTAGATGGTTTCTTTACCTCAGGCAACATCACGCTAAGTGATTCTGAGGTAGATATTGAAGCCTCTGATGCCGGCAGCTTAACCAACACCACCAAGCGGATGAACGGTCACTCCAAGTACGTCGCTAACTTCCAGCTGGGCTATGACTCTGCCAATGGCGAGCACAGTGCCTCTTTGGTGTACAACGTATTTGGTGAACGTATCCTCGCTTCAGGTATTGATGGTCGTCAGGATGCCTATGAGCAACCGTTCCATTCGCTGGATATGATTTACTCCTATTACATGGACTTCAACAGCACCATCAAGCTGCGCGTGCGTAACTTGCTGGGCGAAGACCAGGAAGTAACCCAGGATGGCGTCACAGTGCGTAGTCGCAGTGTTGGAACCACCTTCCAGCTCAGTTACAAGTACGACTTCTAAACAACCGGAAGGGCCGCTAAGCGGCCCTTTCTTTTTTACTGGGACAGCGGGCCAAAACAGTTGATGCAGGGGGATTATGAATCACGTCATAGTCTTCAATTTGTAATAAAACTGTCACGGACAACCCCTATCCTGTGCGCGAATTCCAAAAGGTCAGTATCCCGCTGATCGTGTTTAATTAGGGTTTGACAGTATGAGGCTTTTGAAACTACTTCCGCTGACCGTGCTTGCCACGACCTTGGCAGTCACTGCCCCGTCAATGGCGCAGCAAGACAAGTATATTGAACCTGTTGTGAAAGAGGCCGGTAAGATCAATACATCGGCTGCTGGTTCACAGCAGAAGATCGACAAAATGACAGATCAGATCGACAGCAAACTGCAGCAGTTCAAGACCATCAACAAAGAAATCGATGGTCTGATGGTATACAACGCGCAGTTGCGTAAGCAAATCGACAATCAGCTTCAAGAAGTCGCCGACCTGAACAAAGCCATTGATGAAGTGAGCGTGATTGAGCGTCAGATTACACCGCTGATGTTGCGCATGATTGAAGGCCTCAAACAGTTCGTTGAACTGGATGTGCCTTTTTTGCCCGAAGAGCGTAGCAAGCGCCTGGCCGATTTAGCCGGTTTAATGGAGCGTGCTGACGTGGCGCCTTCTGAAAAGTTCCGTCGTGTAATGGAAGCTTACCAGATTGAGATGGACTACGGCCGCACCCTGGAAGCCTACAGTGGCCTGCATACGGTTGATGGTCAGGAACGTGATGTGGATTTCCTGCGCGTCGGCCGCACTGCCCTGATTTACCAAACCCGCGATGCCAGCCAGCAAGGTATTTGGAACAAGCAAACCCGTCAGTGGGAAGCGCTGCCTTCCAGCTACCGTACCCAGGTAACTAAAGGTCTGCGTATGGCTAAAAAGCAACTAGCCCCTGACTTGCTGTCCCTGCCAGTAGCCCTGACCGACTAAGAGAGTAGAAACCATGAAATCCATCGTTAAAGTTCTGACCACTGGTCTGTTTGCCTCCTTAGTCGCCACTGGCGCCATGGCACAGAGTGCAAGTGACAAAGCCCTGGATCTGGATCAACTGCTGAAACAGTTGGAGCAGGGCCAGATTACCCAGAATAAAGATAACCAGCGTCGTGAAAAAGAATTTGCTGCCAAGGTTGCCGAGCAAGACCAAATGCTCAAGGACGCCACTGGCAAGCGCAACGACGAGCTGAAAAACAGCGAAAACCTGGAGCGTCAGTTCCAGGAAAACGAATTCAAACTGGCGGATTTGAATGATGCGCTGACCAATCGTCTGGGGTCACTCAAAGAACTCTTTGGTGTGTTGCAGCAAGTGTCTGGCGATACTAAAGGCAAATTCCAGAACTCTGTGATTTCAGCACAGGTGCCTGGCCGCGCAGAGTTCCTGGACGGCCTGGCTCAGTCCATGGGATCCAGCTCTAAACTGGCCTCCATCGATGAAATCGAGCGCGTGTGGTTTGAAATTCAGCGTGAAATGACCGAGTCCGGCAAGGTCACCAAGTTCACCACCGACGTGGTGGAAGCCGGTGGCAACAAGGTCAATAAAGAAGTGGTTCGCGTCGGTTCTTTCGCCTTGGTAGCCGACGGTAAGTACCTGGATATGAACCCCTCTACCGGCACTGTTGCCGAGCTGATTCGCCAGCCGGCTGACCGTTATGGTGAGAGTGCAGCTAACCTGCAAGCCTCCAACGGTGAGTTGGTGGAATTTGGTCTGGACCCAACCGGTGGTTCTATCCTCGGCCTGTTGGTGCAAGCGCCTAACTTCCAGGAGCGTATTGAGCAAGGTGGTCTGGTTGGCTACATCATTCTGGCCGTGGGTGCGGTAGGTCTGCTACTGGCACTGGAGCGCCTGATTAGCCTGACCCTGATTAAAGCCAAGGTTGACCGTCAGTTGAAGAACCAACAGCCAAACAAAGACAACCCACTGGGTCGTATTCTGCATGTACGTGAAGAGTTCCCTAACGTAGATACCGAAACCCTGGAGCTGAAATTAACCGAAGCCATTTTGGGCGAAGTACCTAAGCTGGGTCGCAACCTGACCATGATTAAGATCATCTCCGTGGTGGCGCCGCTGATGGGTCTGTTAGGTACGGTAACCGGTATGATCAACACCTTCCAGGCTATCACCCTGTTTGGTACCGGTGACCCTAAACTGATGGCCGGTGGTATCTCAACTGCCCTGATGACAACCGTACTGGGTCTGGTGGTGGCTATCCCGATGACACTGCTGTACGCGATGCTCAATACCCGCAGTAAGAACATCGTGTTCATTCTTCAGGAACAAGCCTCAGGTGTGATTGCAGAACGCGCTGAACGGAGCTAATCGCTATGTTCGAGATATTCGAAGCAATACGTGATTTTACCGAGACGGGTGGCCAGGTCCTGCTGGTCATTGGTCTGCTGATTTTCATCATGTGGTTGCTGATTCTGGAACGTGCCCTGTACGTGTTTATCTGGCACAAGCAGTTCAAGAACCAGACCATTGCGGCCTGGGAAGCCAGAAGTGACCGTTCATCCTGGTTTGCCGAGCAGATTCGCCAGGCCATGATTTCCCGGGTCAGCCTGAAACTGAAAGGCTCGATTCCGGTCATTCAGGCGCTGGTGGCACTCTGTCCGCTGCTGGGCCTGATGGGAACGGTAACCGGCATGATCGAGGTGTTTGACGTGATGGCCATTTCCGGCTCGGGCAATGCCCGTTCCATGGCGTCCGGGGTGTCCAAGGCGACTATCCCGACCATGGCCGGCATGGTGGGCGCGCTGTCAGGGGTATTTGCCTCTACCTGGTTAACCCGTATCAGCAAGACCGAAAAAATGCATATTGAAGACGCCATGACCTTAGATCATGAGCCAGTTGCAGCTAGTCGTCAGCAAGCCTGATGACTGCCTGCCCAGCACAGACATTTTAAGAGAATACTATGAAACAGCATTTTCAGAATCTGGTAGACGAAGAAGAAGCCACCATCGACCTGACCCCGATGCTGGACGTGGTTTTTATCATGTTGATCTTCTTCATTGTGACCGCCTCTTTCGTTAAAGAAGCCGGTATCGATGTGAACCGTCCGGAAGCGGCCACCGCAGTGAAAAAAGACCGCGCCAACATCCTGATCGCTATCAGTGACAAAAATGAAATCTGGATCAACAAGCGTCGCATTGACGAGCGTGCGGTGCAGGCCAACATTGAACGTCTGTACGCCGAAAACCCGCAGGGCAGCGTGGTGATCCAGGCGGATAAGAAGGCCACCACCGAGACCCTGATCAAGGTAATGGATGCGTCCAGAGCCGCTGGTGTGTTCGATGTCTCTATTGCAGCCCAGGAGTAAGTGGCGGTGCAATTTTTCAGGCAAGCCGTTAACTCTCAGTCAGGAGTGATGCATGGCTAATGCAACTATTACCGCGCCGGGCAGCAGCTCAATGTTCGGCAGACTGATGATTGCCTTGGTGCTCTCGGCAATCGTCACCCTGAGCTTGTTTTTTCTGATGCAATCGCTGATCAAAAGTGGTGGCAGCGCATTAACCGACCCACCTGTGGGGTCGGTGCTGGATTTTGTGCGGGTCAAAGAAGAAGAGCAGGTCGAGAAAAAAGACCGCAAACCCAAGAAGCCGCCTAAGCCGGAAGAGCCGCCGCCACAGATGCAGCAGCCGCAGATGGACTCTCCCACCCCCAATGCCGAAGGCAGTGGTGGCATGGACTTCTCGGCCGATATTGGCTCAGATATGGCGCTATCCGGCGGTTTGGCCTTGGAAGGTGGTGACGGTGAATACCTGCCGATTGTTAAGGTCGCGCCTGTGTATCCCAGACGAGCGCTACAGCGCGGTATCGAAGGCTATGTGATAGTGGAATTCACGGTAACTAAGGCCGGTACGGTCAGAGATCCTGTGGTGGTGGAAGCCAATCCGGAAGGGATCTTTGAACAGGCAGCCATGGATGCCGCGATGAAGTTTAAGTACAAGCCAAGGGTTGTGAATGGTGAAGCCAGCGAAGTTGCGGGCGTTCAAAACCGCATAACCTTCCAGATCGATGGTTAAGGTGAAGGCCATGTTTGCAAAGAAAACAATCAGCCAGCTGGTAGCCCTGGCGCTGCTGACATCGACTGTATATGTACTGCCCAGTGCCAGCCCGCAAGGTATGGCGCAGGCGCAGGAAAAGCAGGATGAACGCAAGACACGTCGTACCCCGGCGCTGCGTGCCAAAGTGTATGAACAGTTGGCCCGTGCCCAGACCTTGGCCGATGAAGATAAGATAACCGAAGCATTGGAAGCACTGGAAAACGTTAAGAGCAAGTCCAGCTCCATGAACAGCTATGAGCTGGCCATGATGTACAACTTTTTCGGTTTTATTCATTACAACGCGGAACAGTATGACAAAGCCATTGAGGCTTTCGAGCAGGTTGTGGAGCAGCAGCCTATACCCGAGTCGTTTGAATTGTCGACCTTGTTCAGCCTGGCCCAGCTGCACATGATGCAGGGCAACTACGACAAAACCCTGGCGTTTTTGGAACGCTGGGAAGCCTTGAATCAGGGCGAGATACCCGCCAAAAACTTCCTGATCAAAGCGCAGGCCATGTACCAGCTTAAGGATTACGAGCGGGCATCGCGCTTTATCAATCAGGCCGTGGAGATGGTAGAAAAAGAAGGCAAGGTACCAGAGGAAAACTGGTATGTGCTGCAGCGTGCTATTTTCTATGAACTCAAACAGCCAGGCAAAGTTAAGGATGTGCTGATTAAAATGGTCAGACACTACAATGACGGCAAATACTGGACGCAGCTTGCCGGTATGTATGGCGAGTTAGGTGAAGAGAAAAAGCAGTTAGCCATTTTGGAAGCCGCCTATCAGCAGGGGTATATCACCTCTGGCTCTGATGTCTTCAACCTGGCCCAGCTTTACTACTATCATCAGGTCCCGGTGAAAGGTGCCAGACTGATGGAACAGGCCATGAATGACGGTGTGCTGGAGCGTAACCTGCGTAACCTGAAGTTCGCAGCTAACTGCTGGGCACTGGCCAAAAATGATGACAAGGCGATCCCGGTATTAACCGCGGCGGCTAAGTTGTCCGATGACGGCGAACTGGATGCTCAGCTTGGGCAGATGTACCTCAATCAGGAAAAGTTCGACCGGGCCATAGATGCCACTATGATTGCTTTGCAAAAAGGCGGGCTACGTAATCAGGGCATGGCGCATCTGGTGCTGGGTATGGCGTACTTTAACAAGCAGCGCTTTAATGACGCTCTGAACGAGCTTGCTAAGGCTGAGAAGTTTGACAGTGCCAAACGTATGGCCCAGCAATGGGGGAAATACGTGGAGTCGGAAAAGGTCAGCCACGAAAGGTTAAAAGCCGAGTTGTCTTCCTAAACGCAGTTTAATGACTAAAAAAGCCACCTCAGGGTGGCTTTTTCTCTTTAATACCGTCGGACTAAGCTTGTTTTAGCAGCTTAATGGCCAGCTTGACGAAATCGGAAGAGGTCAGTATGCCTTCCAGTTTGCCTTCGGTATCTACTACCGGTAGGCAGCCGTGTTTGTAGCTGACGAAATACTCCGCCACTTCCAGCAATGGTTGATTGGCAAGGGCGGTGTCGCCGTCTTTGATGGCTACATCCATAATGGGCACCAGTTGTTCTTGCTCGCTAAGACGTTCCTGACCATACAGATTTGCCAGCTTCATTACTTTTGAAATCAACGCCTTCTGGGTGACGATAGCCATGTACTTGCCGGTCAGCACATCGACAATAGGGATATGCCGAATGCCGTACTCACGGCTCATATTATGCGCATCATGCAGGGTGGCTGATTGCGTTAGGGTATGCAAATTACTGGTCATAATGTCTTTGACTTGCATAAGTATTCCTTGCTGATCACAGATTTTATAGCATATCGTTAAGCAGGGTTAACTGCCATGATGTGTATCAAGTATTTACCTTTGATTGTCAGCTGTTGCTATACATTGCTCGCCTCAACAATAGTAAAGTAACCATCATCCATCATCCATCATCCATCATCCATCATCCATCATCCATCATCCATCATCCATCATCCATCATCCATCATCCATCATCCATCAGCCGGTCGAATTCCGGGGTATTCTGGTACACCCTGAGCACGCCGATTATCTGCTGTTGCCAAACATCTTTGCTTGCCATTATCTAACGATGCTTATTGTATTTTTTATACCTATTTGCCACGATTTTAGGCTTTATTTTTTACTTTCTTGACAAGGTTTTATCCTTGTACCAGTATGAAATCAATGGGTTACAAAAATCACTCAAGGATGAGGTGATGTATGAATATGGATACATATTCACTGCAGGTTGTGCATTTAAATCACGCTGCTCAACAAGCTCAAAACAGTGATGTTTTCTTACGATTATTACAAACCTGCCCCGTCACTATTCATCAGGTTTTTGATCCCGCCATGATTCAAAATCCCGGCCAGTTTGATCTGTTGTTTTTCAATATTCAGCAAGCCTACTGGGGAGAAATGTTGCCCGGCTATTTACTGGATTTGGCGACGAGCCACAGAGTTGCTTTGTTTAATGCTGACAGGAATGGGATATGTGAGACCCTGACCTTGCTGGCCGGTATTGATGGTGTGTTCTACCGGGAAGATCCGCCGGATTTGATCCTCAAAGGTATAGGACTGCTATTGGACAAGCAGCGCTGGTTTCGACGAGAAGCTATGGACAGGGCACTGCAAACTTTACTTAAATGTGCGCCGCAAGTGGGGCTTAACAGGCAAACCCTGGATGAGGAATTTGATGCCCTGACCAAACGTGAAATGACCATCGTGCGTATGCTGTCCAGCGGCGCGCAGAATAAAGAAATTGCCAACCAACTGCATATCAGCACTAACACGGTGAAAACTCACCTGTATAGTGTGTTCAGAAAAACCCACTGTCGCAACCGTCTGGAGTTACTCAGTTGGGTACAGCAGCATTTGCCAATGCAAATTCTGATGTAGCCCTAACTGTAGACAACTGTCTGATTTATAAAGTAAGTTACCTTTCCTATATGCGCAGTATTAGTACTCTTTGAAGGATAGGTAATGAAAGGAATGTTACTGGTTTTGTTTACCCTGGTGTTAAGTGGTTGCGCGAAAACCCAGGTGCATTTGTACGGACGCTACCTGCAACCCGAACAAATTAACAGCGTGAGTGAGGCCTTGAAGGCGGCTGGGTATCAGGTGGAGGTGAATAACCTGAACTTCCCTGGCGACATACAGCAATCCTCTTTGATTTATTCTTTAATGCTCAAAGACGTGAGTAAACTGGATACCGTGCTTGGTGCGGTGGCCGAGCAGGGATGGTACGTTAATAATATTTCCGCCATGGTTAAAGGTAACCACTGGTATACCAAGGACAGTATGGGCTTATTCTTGCTACCTGATGGGGTTGATCCCACCAACCCCACTGCTCCTGAAAACCTGAGTTTCCTTTACCAGAGTGTGGGTTGTGATAAAGCGCCAAGTCTGCAGCTTTTTCCTGATAACACTTTTCGTATTCAACCCGTTGCAGACGTACCTTTTGAAGCTGACTGGCATCAAGGCTCCTGGGAATTAAAAGAGTCTGTGTATCTGACGCTGACACCCAAAGCGGATAAAACCTGGTCTTACTATTTGCAGGTGGAAAGGCGGACCGAACAGGATCAACTGGGTAAGGCTGAGGTTATTCACCTGACCCCAATGCGTACCTACTTGATGTTCGGCACCTGTAACTTTGAATATGGTGTGCGCAGTTAATAACTGCACTATGGAGTATTGTTTCCTCACCACTAAGGCCGCGAAGCACACTAAGGGATACGAGAGTCTTAGCTTTGTGCAGCGGCCCACACTTTTTTATCTATTCCTTTGTGCACTAAGTCGGTAAGTGCCTTCTCAATGGCTTGTTTTACACAGATATGCATAGGCTCATTGGTAGTAAAACCGCCCTCGGCTTCGGCCAGGCGTTTAAAGCTGACATAGCGGAAAAAGCCGGCCCGCATTTCCTGACTCAATACGGTTTTGCTGGTGGATACCGACAGCAATACCTGACCGGTACGCACATCAATAGCGCGCAGATAAACGGATATCTGGTCTTCCCGGTACAACTCGGATGCACCAATACCAAAGTACTCTGCACCAAAGCCACCGGTGCGCACATTCGAGTCGTAGCTGATGATCCCGCCCTCCAGCAGTAGTTTTGCGGTAGTAAGGGGAGGCAGCTCATCCTTTTCTTCTTTGCCGTCAGCCTGCAAGCCGGCGCGGATAATTTTACGTTCGGTCAGAATGTTCTGCAGACCCTCACGTTCCACCGGTAAGAACCAGTTGGAATCGGCCAGTGCCTGCATCAGTATTGACGTGGCACCTTGTGTTACTGCGGTGGAAAAGGAACTGACATTGGCCTGGGGTTTGTATTGCCCGGTCTGATCGCGAAAGGCATACACAGACACAGGAATCATGCCCTTGGGCGCTGGTAAGGCCAACAAATCCTGATAGTTGTCAGTGGGGCTTAGGGCCACGGCCGGTTGTTCGTCCGGCGGAAACAAGGGGCCCAGGCTGCTGCATCCCATCAAAGACAGCAAAGCCGCCAGGCAAAGTAGACGCAACATGGGCTTATCCAAACTTAGGGACTTCAATCACAGTGATTTCACCATTGAGTAAATGGGTGATCTGCACTGTGATACTGTCGCTGTTACTGGTCAGGATCTGAATTTCATAATCGCCACTGACAAACACCGAGTCCTTATTAAACACGCTATCGTCAACGTCTTCACCAAAGGCTAAATCCGTTATTTCGCGCACCATTTTATTGATATATGCCCGTTCCAGGGATTCCTGAAATTTCTCCGCGTAACTGCGTTCTTCAATATGATCTTTGTGTTTGTTCTGAGCCTGAGCTTTACCCATTAACAGACTGCCGTTGAGGGGGTTACCCCCAAAGCTGGGATTGATTGGCGTGTATACCAGCTCGGTGGCGATACTGTGACTGGCAATCAGGCTAAGCGAGATTGCGGTTAAGGTGAATTTGTTCATTGGTTTACCATCCGTTGTCGGCCATATCCTGGCTGCTGCTGTCAAATCTGGCATTAGCCATGGCTTGCAGCAGGGCCAGCATGGCCTCTTCAACTTTGTCTTCCATGGGAGACTGTCGCCGCCCCATGTAGGTGATATAGATAACCTGATTGTTCAACTGTACGGTGAGGCGAGTGCCAGCGCGCGGCACCACCTGCTCTTTAACCACAACATTAAAGCTTTGGGTTTGTGGCACATCCTGCCAGAGCCGACTGAATTGCTGATAGAACTCCCGGCCAAAACGGCTGAAGGTGTTATCCAGCATCAAACCACCGAGTTCGACCTCGGCAAAGCTTGGTCTGGGCAAGCTGCAAAGCGCCAGTAGCAGTAAACATCTTGGCAAAAACATAAAATGGCGGGCCGCCGAGAAAGCTGTTTGGCCCGCTCCTCCACGCGCTATTGCTGAACTATAGTGGCGGTGTTCCAGTCGCCCACCTGGGCAATACTGATACTGCCGCCATTGCTGATCACGGCGCCTTCAACAATATTGCCATTGCCAACCTGACTGATGGATAACTGCACCGAGTCACCGCCTATTAGCATGGCGCTGCCACCTTCACCCACCACCATGTTTTCATTGCCTTCCTGAAGGATGTCAATGAGGTGATTGCTGCCTTCAATCAACAAATCCAGTGCGTTCAGGTCGCCATTCTGGGCGATATCCACCTGGTTGTTATTGCTGTTGAGCAGGGTGCTGATGTTGACTACGGCATCATTCATGTTGCCGTCCTGCATCAGGTTGATGTCGTTGTCATCCGTAGTGAGGCTGAAATCGGGGTAGGAGGCTTGCACCACCGCCACGTTTTCATCACCGCTTTGGTTGATGGTGACGTTATTGTCGTTGCCGTTGAAGTTGACCAAATGGCTTTGGTTCAGGTTACCATTTTGCATGGTGGTAAAGTCGTTGCCAGAGCCAATTACCCCCATATAGGCATCGTTGCCGGTGCCTATCTGCATCAGGTTAAAGTCATTGTCTTCACCAATCAATTCAAACTGGGCCACATTCATGTCGCCGGTTTGGTTGACCATCACGTCATTGTTATCGCCTGTGAATAAAGCCGAAGTGGCGCTGTTTTCATCGCCGTTTTGATCAATGCTGATGTCATTGCCGCTACCGAGAATTTCATCCAGGGAGACCGAGTTATATTCACCATCCTGGTCAATCTCGATATTATTATCCTCACCCTGCAGCAGGCTCAGTGTGAACTGGTTGCGCCGTCCGTCCTGCACTGTTTCCAGGTCGTTGCCATCGCCTTGCAGGTCGCGTACGCGGCTAACGTTCCAATAGCCATCCTGTTCTATATCTACGGTGTTGGCATCACCCGTCAGCGCATCTAAATGGGTTTCGTTCCATTCACCGGTTTGCAGTATGCTGATGTCATTGCCAGCGCCTTGCAGGTTCTTGACATAACCCCACTGACCACCTTCACCCTGGTCGATACTGATATGGTTGTCATTGCCTGTGACAATAGCCTGGGCTTCGTTAGTAATGCCCAGATAGCCGATGTCTTCATTCTGGGTGATGTTCAGCTCATTACCGTCACCGGTGACCACTACTTCAGCGGCATTTTCGTTACCCATCTGGCTGAGACTGAGGGAGTTTGCTTCACCGGTTAAGGTACTGACACTGAGGTTTTCGGTGCCAACCTGGGTTACCTCGGCTTGGTTGGCATCACCTTCTACCGTGAGGGCTAAGCCATTGACGTCACCTTCCTGGAACAAGCTAACGTTGTTGCCTTGGCTGGCCCCGCCGGTGGCGATTTGCGTAAGTTGAATAACGTTACCGACCGCGTCAGCAACGATGTCGGTTTTGGTCACGACATCGGTACTTTTGCTGTCATCGGCCATTGCCATCTGACTGGCCCCTAGGGTACTGAGAATGGCGCATGTTAGTAGGGTTTTTTGGATTTTCACCTTATTCTCCAAATTGTTTTTCCGGGGTCAGCGTTGATAGACATTGACCACCATGTTGCTTCCTATCTGGTGAACCCGAAACTGCTGCTCACCGCTCTGCCAGATATTGGCTGTGTTGGCATTGCCTTGTTGGATGACGTCCAGTTGATTGCCTTGCCCCCACTGCTGCGCGTTGACGGTGTTATCCGTTCCTTGCTGCAAAATGTTGGCGACATTACTGTCCCCCTGCTGCAGTAAGGCAACGTGGTTACCGCCATTAGCGCTCTGGCTGATTGTTGCGTTGTTGAAAATTCCGTATTGGCCAAGTACCAGGGTATTGGTCTGGTGTTGAACCGATGTCGATAGGCTGATTGACAGAGGAGAGTCCTGCAAATCAGTACCAGAGAGTAGATCCTGTGCGTGCACAATTGTGCTGAAAGCCAGCAAAAATGCCCCAAAGCCCAGACCTGGCGGCCTGAGTAGTTCCCTGAATGCATGGTTGTTTTTATTGGTTTTCATGTTGTAGTGCTACTAACTTGATACGTTCGCCAGTCCACTCTAGGGGGTTTACCAGAGGATGAATATCACCAAAAAAGCTTAACTTTTGTGCACCGCTCGCTGCCTTCGTTTGCACCCCTGCTAATGGGTTTTCTCATCTCGTCAACCAGTTAATCTCATACAAAAGTGCTAGAGAAGAATTCATGCATAAGTACTAGTTATGTGTGAAAAGAATGAGGTAACTCATGCAAAAGTCGTGTTTTTGCCGGTTTAACTGGCACCTCGTGTTTGACTCTGCTAATTCTGGAAGCGTTGCGAAAATTCCCGATAGTGACATGGAGAATCCTTCAGGCGCCGGCGTAAGCCGGTTTTAAGGAAAAAGCTAAGATGGATTCCAACCATGAAATACAAACTTTCTGCTCTTTCATTGGCACTTTTGCCAATGTTGGCCAACGCCTCTGTGGATATTCAACAGGTATCAGGTTATGCGCCGGATTCACTGATTGTGGTTTACAAGGAAAAGGCCAGTCTGGCCGATCGCCGTGCCGTACGAGGCTTGGTGGCCGCCACTATCAGTGACAGTAATCTGGACGAGGTCGACGACAGATTTAAACATTTGCTGGCCGGTCGCATGGCCAAGTTTGATCTACGCGGCATGTCTGTAAAGGTCGCGCTGGAAAAGCTGGAGAAGCATCCGGCGGTCAGCTATGCACAGCCCAACTACAAAGTTCGCGCCTTAGGTGTACCTGACGATGGACGCTTTAGTGAGCTATGGGGTCTGCATAATGAGGGACAAACCGGGGGCACCCCCGATGCCGATATTGATGCGCCTGAAGCCTGGGATATTTCAACCGGCAGTCGCGATGTTATTGTTGGCGTCATTGATACCGGTGTGGATTATTCGCACCCGGATCTGGTTGCCAATATGTGGAGTAACCCCGGCGAAATTCCAGGCGATGGTATAGATAATGATGGCAATGGCTACATAGACGATGTCCATGGGATTAACAGTATTTTGGACAACGGCGACCCTATGGACGACCATGGCCACGGTTCCCATGTCGCTGGTACTGTGGGGGCCGAGGGTAACAATAGTGTCGGTGTGGTCGGGGTTAACCATCAGGTATCACTGGTGGGATGTAAATTCCTCGCTGCAGACGGTTTTGGTAGTACCGCCGATGCGATTCAGTGCGTTGACTATTTTGTCGCACTAAAAAATGCCGGCCACAATGTGCGGGTGCTAAATAATAGCTGGGGCGGCGGTCCTGAAGAGCAGGCCCTACGCGATGCCATTACGGCTTCAGAACAGGCGGATATCTTGTTTGTGGCGGCGGCCGGAAATGATACCAGCAACAATGATGTTAGCCCTCACTATCCTTCCAATTACGAGCATGAATCGATTTTGTCGGTTGCCAGCACCAACCACAATGACGGGATTTCGTGGTTCTCAAACTGGGGCTTGACCAGCGTCGACCTGGCTGCGCCAGGCTCTGACATTCTTTCCACTGTGCCGGGTGGCTATGGCAGTGCGTCGGGTACATCAATGGCGTCTCCCCATGTTGCCGGGGCGGCTGCATTGGTACTGGCGGTGAACCCAGGTCTGAGCGCGCTGGAAGTGAAACAACTGCTGATGGACAGCGGTGATGATAATGCCGATATGCAAGGAAAGATTGTCTCCGGCAAGCGTCTGAATCTGTTAAATGCGGTGGAAGCCGCCGATCCGGCACCGGGATTCCGTTTGTCTGTATCACCGCGCAGTACCACCGTAACCGCAGGGCAGACGGCCAGCTACGAGTTCAGCGTGAGCTCTGTAGCTGACTGGGATGGCAGTGTGACGCTCAGCCTGGACTCGCCGTTGGCGGGAGCAAGCTTATCGGCCAGCACGGTATCACCGGGTGATACCTTTATGCTGGATGTCGCCACAACGGCTGAAACCCAATGGGGCAACTACGAGTTCAGTGTAACCGGTAACAGCGGCGAGCTGGAGAAAAGCCAGGTGGTCGCTTTGACCGTATTGCCGCAGGGACTGACAGAATTCACCTACACCAATGAAGACGCCCAGCCTATCCCTGATAACGATGCTGCTGGCATTACCTCGGTGATCAGTATTCCAGACGACATCACCGTGTTTGGAACTGATGCTTATGTGAATATCACCCATACCTGGTCAGGTGATTTAGTCGTAAAACTTACCTCGCCAGCGGGCACCGAAGCGGTGTTGCATAATCGTACCGGTAGTGGTGAGGATGATATTGACCGCAACTTCCCCCTGGATGTGTTTAATGGTGAAGTGGCAACCGGTGACTGGACTCTGAGCGTGTCAGATAATGCGTCCAGAGATGTGGGGACCCTGAATCAATGGTCGCTGACCATCACCGGCATTGGTGAAGTACTGCCGGCTCCGCCGCAGGCTGCCTTCAGTGCCGAGAGTAACGGTTTGCAGGTGAGTTTCACTGACGCCAGCACAGATAGCAACAATGATATTGTCAGTTGGAGCTGGGATTTTGGCGACGGTAACAGCAGCGACGCACAAAACCCTGTGCATCTGTACGGTGCTTCCGGTACTTATCAAGTCACCCTGACAGTGACAGACAGTGAAGGGCAGACCGACAGCCACAGTATGGAAGTCACTGTGTCTGATAGCGAGATTAGTCTGGAAGTCGAGCGGGCTTATCTGACCGGACTTGGCTATTTGCGGGTTGATTTGGCCTATAGTGGTTCACCGGCAGCGCAGGTGGATATTTACCGCAATGGCGTGAAAATCGCTACGGTCGACAACACCGGTGTTTACCGTGACCGCGAGCGTCGCGTTGTGGGTACGCAGTTTGTGTATCAGGTCTGTGATGCCAGTGATACCTGCTCAGATGAAGTGAGCGTTAGCTTCTGAATCTGATGTCATCACCTTAAGCCGCCGCTTGGCGGCTTTTCTATTTTTACCGGCTGTGTGAGTATGCGCTGATGACCACCAAAAAGGATAAGCAGCATGCCATTAGTTCCTGCTACACAAGCGCATTTGACCACTATGATGGCCTGGTTTGACAGCCAGGTCAGCCTGATGACCTGGGGTGGGCCGGGTATGACCTTTCCTTTTGATTTGGCGCTTTTCAGCCGGGATGTACGGTTGGCGGAACTGCCCAGTTGGGCTTTGGTCGCAGCGAATGGCGATTTACAGGGGTTTGGCCAGTACTATTTACGTGAAGGGCGTTGTCACCTGGGGCGGTTAGTCATTAGCCCTGCCTATCGTGGCAGAGGGCTGGCTAAGCTGTTAGTGCGGGAATTGGTCAGGTTGGGGAGCCGCGCTTTGCAGGTCGGCGAAGTGTCTTTGTTTGTTCTGGCAGACAATACCACAGCGCGCCGATGCTATGAGGCGCTGGGCTTTGCATATGTCGAGTATCCGGGTCCATCCATCGGTATTAATAACTGCCTTTACATGGTTGCCAGGGCAGACCATATTTTGGGGACAGACAGCCCGAAAAGGTAAATGGAATGACCCCTGTGGATTTCTGGTTTGATTTTGCCAGTACCTATAGCTATCCCGCTGTGATGCGCATTGAAGCGCTCGCCGCAGAGCACAATATCACCGTCCGTTGGCACGCATTTTTGCTTGGCCCGATTTTTAAAGCTCAGGGCTGGCAGGACTCGCCGTTTAATTTATTTACTGCCAAAGGCAACTATATGTGGCGTGACATAGAGCGGCTGTGTGCGCGTCATGCATTGCCTTACTTTAAACCATCCCGTTTTCCGCAAAATAGCGTTCTTGCCGCTCGCATTGCCTGTTGGTATGAAGACGCACAGTGGCTCAGCGGTTTTGTTACTGCAGTATTTCAAAGCAATTTTGTGCAGGACAAGAATATTGCCGATCCCGAGGTAGTCAGTCAGATCCTGAGTGGCTTGGGATTGGATGCCGAAGCGATCATCGCACAGGCGCAAAGCCCGGAAAGCAAGGCCAAGTTGCAAGTGGTGAATCAGCAAGCGGTGCGCCAGGGCATATTTGGCGCACCATTCTTTATGGTGGGGCAGGAGCCGTTCTGGGGACAGGATAACCTGGAGCTGGCCCTGCAAACCGCAGGGCAAGGTTAACCCCTGGCTAGTCTTGTTTGGCTAACTGCCGGTACATCAGGTACAAGTGCGCGGCGCTCCAACTGAAATTGCTCGCGCCTTGCACCGCCCCGCTCAGGGGGTGGTAGTTTTCACGGATGGCACCCTCTTCAAGCAGTCCGTCGGCGTTGTTGATTAACCGCAGCGCCAGCTCACGGGCTTGGTTGTGATAGCCGTATTTGTCCAGTGCCATCACACCGAAATACCATTGATCCAGCCACACCCGGCCGCGCCAGTAAATATCCGGATGATAAGCCGGGTTGCTGAGGGCGGCTGTGCCAAGTGGAATATGGCTGTTAAATTCGCTCGTGGATAGCATCACCTTGGCAACCTGGTCGGCCCGCCGCTGGTCGGCAATGCCAGCCCATAGCGGTGACCAGCCTTCTGGTCCTCGGCCTCTGGCGGTCAGCAGTTTGCCGCCACAACCTGAGTCATCCTGCTCGGTCAGGCCAATTTGCCTGTCGTAGTAAAAGCCACTTTGCGTATCGAAGAAGCACTGATTGACCTTCTGAGCCAGTTGCTGGCTTTGCTGCTGCCATTGCCCGGCTTGCGCTGTCAGTCCAAGTAAGGAGGCCATCTTGGCCAGTAAGTCTTTTTCCATCGCCAGATAAGCGTTTAGTTCAACGGACTCCTGATCGATGGAAAAGCCCAGCAGTTGTCCATCTGCACTGTGGTTTTCAAAAAAACGCACTTGCCAGTCTTGCCTGGCCTGCTTGATATCGCCCTGATAATGCGTCTGGGCATACGCTTGCAGTTGTTCCTGGTTGATAAAGCCAAAACGTGCGGCATTATCCATACCAGACTCCCATCCGGCACCGTGCTGAGCACCGATATCAAGCTCCAGATACTGACCGGATGTCAGCACCTGTTCGTACAGGTCGGCCCCCGCGCATTGGTACCAGCCGTCCGCTTTGCCCTGACAAGTTGCATGGATACCTTTTGCAAGTGTGGAGTCAGCTTGCGGTTTGATGTCGAAGCGTATATTGCCCTGACTGTCGTTATGTAAAGGGTGGGCTGTGGCACCGTATTCGGCCAGGCCATTCTGATTATGGTCACGATTTTTGTACCACCACTGATGGTACGCCACCAGTTTGGGGTAGAGCTGTTCAATCAGCGTCTTGTCAGCGGTGGCTTGGTATAGCTCCCACACTGCCCAACTCGCCAGCGGCGGTTTGGTATTGCGCTCATTCCAGTTACCGCCGTCACCACCACGCTGGCCGTCTTTGTTGTAAAAAATCGCATCAATGACCATGCCTGCATCATGGGGACGAAGGCTATCCGTGCTTTGCACCTGATAGTCGAACATGGCCAGAATGTTGTCTTTAGCCACCTGTGGGGCAAAGTGTGCCATGGCTGCGGCATGTTTCCAGCTATCCCAGGCCCAGGCACCATTAAACCAGCGGGCGGTGACCGAGGGGGTAACTACATCATGTTTTAGCGCACCGGCATGGCCACGCCAGTTGCCCAATAAGGTTTGCATGGCTTTCTCGGCCAGGCTGGCCGGTAGTAGTGAATCGGTACGTAACCCTAAGTTACGGTAAGCCTGCCAACGTTCACGGCTTTGTTTAATTGCTTGCTGCGGCGCATCAAACACCTGATTCAGACGCACCTCTTCTGTTTGCCATTCCTGTTCATCATGCACATAGCTATGGCTGGTATACAAAGTTTGCTGTTGGTTGCCAGCCAGGGAAAGGCTGGTTTCAGCTTGATAGGCCAGCTCGCCGTGCACCTGACTTTGGGCATTAACAGAGCGACGAATTTGATAACGGCTTGCGCCGGACAGCATCATATTCCAGGTGCTGCGCTGCGCGCCCAAGGCAATATTTACCTCCTTCGGGTTGACAGAAAGACGGCGTTGCCAGGAGGGGTACTGGTCGCTGACAGCTTGGTCCTTTTGCCAGTCTGTCAGCAGTTGTCCTTGCCAGTGAAGCTGAAGGTTTCTTGGCTTGTCTTGTTTGTTAACCAACTGGGTGCTGACCAAAGCTGTGCGTGGCGTCACGAAGTCCAGAGTCAGAATCAGGGTCAGATCCGACCATTGGTAGTGCTGCTGGAGGTGCCCATCCTGCTCATCCAGGCGGACTATGGCGTCTTCGTAACGATATGCTTTGCCGCTGGTGGTATCGACAATTTGCAGCTTCTCGAGCTGGCTGGCCAGATAGAGGCCGTATTCCTCGGCGATAATCATTGGCCCATTGAAGGTGCCATACTCAGATACTTTGCTGGGCTGCAGGAAGCCATGCCAGGCGCCCAGATCAAATAAGGGGTTAAAGCGCTGGTTGCCAAATTGATCCAGCATACGCATGGCATCTGGACTGCCCTGGCGATCCAGTTTGGTCAGTTGTGGTGCAGATAAGGTATCTAAACCTTGTTGGTGCAGACTGCAGCCAGATAGCAGACTGGTGGTCAGCAATAAGCCTAAACCGCTGCGCTTCAATAACGTAGTCCTGAACATATGATTCCTCGCCATCTGCCACCCCACTTCTAGCTATCGAGAGAGGAAGGGTAGCTGGACTTATTCTTGATATTTCTTTTTATACTATAAATAATGCAATATGAAAATTCATCCTGTTTGTCGATGGCTTGTATCGCCTTTGTGCATGGGCTTTCACGGCAAAGGGTGTCTCGCTCAAATGAATTTGCATGAAATTTCTTCTGTTAATTGTTTGTAAAATGAAATTGAGTTATTTATATTATAAATAGTTTTAATGTGATGGTATTGTTACTGACGTAGCATCGATGTCCTTCTTCCACATGAAACTGAACAACAACAAACTTGGACTCATTTAAAGCACGAGGTATAAGCATGCTAGCTGGAAAACCTAAACTCGCGTACTTGCCCATGTTGGTGGCCTGTAATCTGGGCCTGGCATTACCTGCCATGGCGCAAGACCAGGCCCTGCAAGGTGAGGATGCACAGGTTGAAGTCATTAATGTCAAAGGGATTAAGGGAAGTCTGATTCGTTCCATGGACATTAAGCGCGAAAGCGCCAACGTGGTAGACGCGATTTCAGCCGAGGACATTGGTAAGTTTCCCGACCAGAACGTTGCCGAATCATTGCAGCGTATTACCGGCGTATCTATTGACCGCGAAGGCGGCGAGGGCCAACTGGTTACCGTTCGTGGTATGGGGCCTGAATTTAACGCCGTACTCTTGAACGGCCGTGTGCTGGCGACTGTGGGCGACCCTTCTTCCATGAGCTGGGAAGGTACGCCAGGTGGCCGTGCCTTCAGTTTTGATATTCTGCCCACCGAGCTTATCAACGGCGCCGAAGTATACAAAACCCAATCAGGCGAACTGCAGGAAGGGGCTATCGGCGCAACTATTAATATCACCACCATGCGTCCCTTTGACAACAAAGGTTTTCAGGCCGTTGCCAGTGCTAAGGCCCTGTACGATGACATGACTGGTAAAACCAAGCCGCAGCTGTCTGGCGTCATTAGCAATACCTTTAACGACGACAAATTTGGTGTGCTGGTGTCATTAGCCAGCTATCAGCGCGAGAGCCGTTATGAAGAAGCCAACACCGCTTACTACTTCAAAGTAACCGACGATCTGGACGGCCAGAACTACGGCGAAATCTACTTCCCGCGTAACTATGATCAGATAGTACAAAGCGAAGACAGAGAGCGTTTAAGCGGTACCTTCGTGGCCCAGTATGCGCCTACCGATGATCTGACCATGACGTTGGATTACATGCACTCTACCTATGATGTGAAGGGCAGACAGGATATCTATCCTTCCTGGTTTACCCCTGGCAACGTGCGTAATCCGGTGCTGGACGAAAACAATACTTTGATTTATGCCGATTTCGTTGACGTGTACGTCGAGTCTATGGCTCGTCAGTCTGATGCCTCCAGTAGCCTGGATGCCTACGGCTTTAATGCTGAATGGCAAGCCACAGACAACTGGCGTATGGAGCTGGATATCAGTGCCTCCAAGGCCGAATCCGATCCGGGTAAAGGTTGGTCTGATGTGGTAGTAGGGCGCCCAGGCACCTTCTCTTATGACCGCCAGCAGGGCCAGCAAGTACCCACCATGACCTTCGATCAGCTACAAGCCGGCGATACCCTGACCGCTGGCTGGACCTCGCTGCAAGGCACCAAGCTGGAAGACGAAGTTTTCGGTACTAAGCTGGATAACCGTTTGTATCTGGAAGCCGGTCCGCTGGTGGAAGTGCGTTTCGGTGCCCATTATTCAGACCGCACTTTGAATAAGGTCTATGGTGAAACCGAAGGCCCACTGTCCTGGATCTATGCAGACAATAGTGTGCGTATCCCGCTGCCTGACTCGTTGTTCAACTTGTTTGATGCCGACGGCTTCCTGTCTGGTGCCTCAGGTACCCCGGTAAACCAGTGGCCTACCTTTAACACCGACGAGATCATGGCCTATCTGAGCCGCGACGAAGTGATTGCGCTGCTCGATGATCCCGAAGCGGCTAAAGCGGTATTCAGCCGCAACGGTTTTGGCATAGTGCCAGACCAGTCCGCTTATGAAGTCAATGAAGAAGTGCTGGCGCTGTATGCCGACTTCAAACTGGAAGGCGAAGTAGGCGATATGCCCTGGAGCCTGGTGGCCGGTATGCGTTATGTGGATACCCAAAGCACCTCCAGCGGCAAACAGATTGCCCTGCTAGATCTGTTACCTTCACAGAATGAGCCTAACAAGGTCTTTGCTGTGTACTCCGACGACTATGTTCCAGTGGAGATCACCAACAGCTATCAGGACTGGCTACCCAGCCTGAATGCCAATATCAACTTTACCGACACTCTGGTAGGCCGCGGTGCGATTTCACGCTCCATGACTCGCCCTGAACTGAACGAGATGAGCCCGCTGACCAGCTATGGTGACGGTCAAATCGATGGTTTAAGTGGCTCCGGTAGCAACCCGCTGCTGGCGCCTTACACCTCAGAAAACGTCGATTTGTCGCTGGAATGGTATTACGAGGAAGGAAGCTATGCTGCGCTGGCTTACTTCAGTAAGGACATTGACGGTTATCTGGGCACCAGCGTGTTGCCAGAGACCCTGAATCTGCCAAGTGGTAGCTACAAGTACGAGATTTCTCGTCCAGTGAATGAAAACAGCACTAAGGTGGATGGTTACGAGTTTGCTGTACAGCATATGTTTACCACCCTACCTGAGCCGTTTGATGGATTGGGTGTGATCTTCAACCTGACCAAAGTGGACAGCAAGTCTACCGAAGACAGTCTGCCGCTGATTGGTTTGGGTGACTCGCAAAACCTGATCCTGTTCTACGAGAAAGACGGCTTCCAGTTGCGTCTGGCCTACAACAACCGTTCACGTTTCCTGCAAACCAAGCCTGTTACTTCGGGTAGCAGACAGCGTGATGGTCACTATGTGGATGACTTCGCGCAGCTGGATATCAGCGGCAGCTATGACATCAACGAGAATTTCACTGTTTTCTTTGAAGGGATTAACCTGACCAATGAACTGACCGTGAAGAGCGCCGAGTACGCAAATCAAACCTTGCAGGTGATTGAAACCGGCCCTCGTTATGCACTGGGTGTTCGCGCCAAGTTCTAAGTTTCCTGTGCCTGTCTGGAGGTGTACGCACCTCCTTTACTGTCAATCCCGGGCTATGCCCGGGATTTTTTTATCTGCTTACCATTGTGAAAAACCCTGACGTTGTGCCGGAGCTGATGCCTTTGCGTGCTGTGCAGAATTTCACCATTCAATACTAATAATGTTATTTATATTATAAATGTTGTCATTGTTAATGGCTTGTAATATAAATGGAGGTTGACTCAACGGAGATGTCGCTTATGTCCCAACCTCGTCAGCCCAGTTTGCTGCAAGCCCTTATTCCTATTGCCGCGCTTTTGCTTCTGCTGTTTCTGGCGGTGTATTACTTTGGTGATGACTCCTCCTCTGGCCCCAATCAGATAGCCCTGTTGTTGTGTGCTGGGGTGGCTACCGTGATTGGCCGCTATAACGGTTATCGTCGTGAGCAGATTGAACAGGCCATAGTGAAGGGCATCAGCCTGACGCTGGGGGCGATTCTGATCCTGCTGGCGGTGGGTTCACTCATTGGCAGTTGGCTGCTATCCGGCACCGTGCCGACCATGATTTACTATGGCCTGAAGCTATTAAACCCAGACTATTTCTATCTGAGCAGCTGTATTATTTGTGCCATTGTGGCGCTGAGCATCGGCAGCAGCTGGACAGTGGCAGCCACCATAGGTGTCGCACTAATGGGGGTCGCCAGTGGCTTGGGTCTGTCGGAAGTGATTTGCGCCGGTGCCATTGTCAGCGGTGCCTATTTTGGTGACAAGTTGTCGCCCTTGTCTGACACCACCAACCTCGCTCCCGCAGTGGCAGGCACCGACCTGTTCACTCATATCCGTTTTATGCTGTACAGCACTCTGCCAAGTTTTGCCCTGACCCTGGTGTTATTTCTGATCCTGGGCCTGCAGGAAGGGCGCGGTGCGCAGCCGGTGGAACTGGACGCCTTGCTGGGCAGTTTGTCTATGCAGTTTCATATAGCCTGGTATTTATTGCTGCCGCTGGGGATTACCTTGTTTCTGGCCTTTCGCAAGTTGCCCGCTTTTCCCGCCATTGGCATCGGCGCCTTGTTTGGCGCTCTGATGGCGGTGCTATTTCAGCAAGACTTTATCCAGGCCCAGGCCGATCCCAGTCTGGGCGAAGTTGGCGGCACTATCACTGTGGTGTGGAAGGCGATGTATGCCGGGGTAAATCTGGAAACCCCTGACCCGCTGCTAAAAGATCTGCTCAGTGGCGGCGGTATGGGCTCGATGCTAAATACCATCTGGCTGATTATCTCGGCTATGACCTTCGGCTCGGTGATGGAAGCCACGGGGCTATTGCAGCGTGTGGTGCAGTCCTTGCTCAAAATGGCCAAGTCAGTGGCCGGCCTGATTATCACCACCATCAGCACCGCCTTTGGTACTAACCTGATTGCCGCCGACCAGTATATTGCCATTGTGATGCCAGGGCGGATGTTTAAACCCGAATACGAAAAACGCAATCTGGCGCCGGAGAATCTATCCCGCGCGGTGGAAGACGGCGGCACATGCACCTCGGCGCTGATCCCCTGGAATACTTGTGGTGCCTATATGCAGTCAGTGCTGCTGGTGAACCCTTTTGATTATGCCCTGTATGCTTTCTTTAACTGGCTGACGCCACTGACGGGGATTTTATTGGCCTTGCTGGGCGTGAAGCGCCTGCAACAACCCAACACCCAGCTCAATGGGGGAGAGGAGGCAGAACATGCAGTTCAAACTCGTTAGACTTTTTCTATTACTTTGCCTGATCGCTGGCGGCCTTCATACTTCGGTTAAGGCGCAGGATATCAATGTGCAGGATTTTGGAGCCGTGCCTGGCAAACCGGATGTCAGCCAGGCAGTGCAAGCTGCCATAACACAACTGCATCGCCAGGGCGGTGGCACCTTGCGTTTCCCTGCTGGTGAATATCATTTCAGGCTGCCCGGCGCACAGGCTGATTTCGCACGTTTAATGAGTGGGGAACTGCACTACGACACTAAATGGGGGAAGCCGGGCATTGCCTATCATAAAGCCATGTCTTTTGTTGGACTCAGTGGGGTGGAGATCATCGGCGAAGACGCCAGATTGGTGTTTCACGGTTTAGTCCAGCCAATGGAGTTTGTCGATTCTCAGCAGGTTCGTGTGCAGGGGCTAAGTATCGACTGGCAAAGGCCGGCGTTCTCGGTAGGCACTGTGGTGGCCAGTCGCGCCGATGGTTTTGATCTGCAGGTGGACAACGACTTTCCGCTGCAAGGGGGCGAACCTGTCTGGGCGCTGATGGATTTTGATGTGCAGCGCAATCGCCTGGGGCTGGTGGATGACTGGCGGTTGTCTGCTCCACTGCAGCTTTTGGCACCGCAACTGGTCAGAGTCAGTGGCAGTAAGGCTGTGCCTGTGGGGAATCTGGTGATTCTGCGCCATGTAGGCAACTATCGTCCTGCCATTCATTTGCTGCGCACTAGCCAGGTAAGGTTTGAAGACGTGCAAATTCTGGCCGCGCCGGGTATGGGGATTATCGGTCATCAGTGTGCTGACATTGTGATGCAAAACTTGCAGGTAAAGCCTAAAGTCGGCCGCTTGATGTCCACCAATACCGATGCCACGCATTTTATTAGTTGCACGGGCGAAATCCGTATTCAGGACAGCTACTTTGAGGGCATGGGTGATGATGCCACTAATGTGCATGGCTTTTATCTGTCCATACAGAAAAGCGTATCCACTCATAGCGTCAGGGCCTATTTGTCGGTGAACACCCAGGATCTGTTACCCGACTGGCCGCAGCCCGGTGATGAGATGGAGTGGGTCAGAGGCGACACCCTAAAACCCTATGCCAGAAATATCCTCAATGGCATTGAGCTGAATAACGACGGTAGTGCCGATTTGCATTTTGCCCAGCCAATTGACAGCGCTGTGCTGCCCACGGATCTGTTGGCCAATGCCAGCAAAGTGGCGCGGTTAGTGTTTAAGAATAATCAGGTAAAGCGCATTCGAGCCCGGGGAATTCTGTTCCAATCCCGCGGCGCGCTGATTGAGAACAATGAATTTGTTGATAATACCGGTACCGGCATTCTAATTGATACGGCCACCGGCTGGATGGAGTCTATTGGTACCCAGGATGTAGTGATCCGCAACAATACCCTGGTTGGCAATGGCTACGGTGATGGCACCTACAAGGAAGCTTCGGGCATAGCCGTGCTCACCGAGTCCAGTGCCATGGCCTCAGGGGTACACAATGGCCTGCTGATTGAAAACAACCGCATCCAAGGGGTAGGCAAAACCGGGGTTTATATCTGTTGCAGCCGTGATGTGATTTTAAAAGGCAACCAGATAGCCGGTAATGCGGTTTCACTGCGGTTGGAATACAGCGATAAGGTACAACTAAATGGCCATTTTCCAGGCTGGATAAAAGGTCGCGGCAACCAGCATATTCAGCTGTCTGAGCCTGTCAGCGCCACGCAACACTGACGTTGCTGAAGGCTCAAGTCGCTAGTGTCTTGCCCTTGCAATCTGCTAGGCTAGGGCAAATCGCCTTATTCTGAGGCGGTATTGCATAAACAAGGCATTCCTTTGGCGCTTAAGCCCACCATTTTTAAGTTTATTATTTCCTTGTCAGATCTGGATCGGGATTACTACGACACCCTGCATCTGACTGTGGCGCAGCATCCGTCAGAATCTACCGAGCGTATGATGGCGCGGGTGATGGCCTATTGTTTAAATGCCCGGGAAGGTCTGGTGTTTACCACCGGACTGAGTACCCCCAATGAGCCGGATATCTGGCAGCGCAGCCTGGATGACCAATTGCTGACCTGGATAGATGTAGGTGAACCTGCCTTCGAGCGCATCAAAAAGGCGTCACGCCAGGCTGGCGAAGTCAAAATCTACAGTTTTAATCAAAAATCTGAGGTGTGGTGGCAGCAGGAGCAGGCGCAGTTCAGGCGCTTGCCCATCAGCGTAATGCGTTTCCCCTGGCCGGCCATTCAGTCTCTGGCCAAACTGGTTGAGCGCTCTATGGTGTGCTCGGTCAGTATCAGCGACGGCACTTTGTATATAGCAGCTAAGTTAGGCGAGGCCGAGGTCCCGTGTTTGGTTTTACAGCCTTAGTCTTTGCCGTGTGGCAAGGCTAAAAGTTGCCGTCTGATTGTCATCAGATAAAGCTATTCGATATCCAACAGGTCTCCCGGCTTGCAATCAAGGGCCTCGCAAATTGCCAGTAGCGTGGTAAAACGAATGGCTTTGGCTCTACCGCACTTTAGCTTGGATAGGTTAGCCAGGGTAATATCTACCCGCTGAGCTAGCTCAGACAGGCTCATTTTTCGTTGCACTAAGAGTAAATCCAGATTGATCCTGAGCTGCCTTGTCATCAGGCTGTTTTCTCCCGCTTACATAGGTGACTGCAAGCTTGCCCTAACTTGATTAATTTATCAATAAGCGACAATAATTTATCGATATTCGATAAATTATTGTTGATCTCAGCCTCAGCTCAGGCTAATTTGTGTAAAACCCGACCTTTTGTTGAGCGGTTTTTCGGTTGGTTCCTAACCCTAAGGAGAGCGCTGTGTTTGTTTTACTATTGCCATTACTGTTTATTGTTTTTGTTGTTACTGTGACCCTATGCAGCTACAAGTTAGGCATCACAAAAACGGAGAATCCTAAACTGGCTGCCTTGCTTGGATTTTTGGCTTCATTTGCACCGCCATTGGCGTTGATTTATCTGGCCGTTTTGTTGTTTAAAGATGATGTTGCTGTCGTTTGAGCAGCAAACAAATGCGGGGTCATTTCCGCGGCGGTAAAGGCGCCCATTTTCTGCAATGCCAGATCAATCAGTTCCTGATATTGTTGAACGCCATACAGTTCTGAAAAGGCATCAAAGATGGTGGCCATAGCAGGATATTCATCGCCTGCGCTTACAAGGGCAAAACTAAAGGCAACTTAGTTAGCAAGAACTTCATTGACATGTGAAATTTCATATATATGATATTTCGCATGTGAAAGGAGGGCTTATGCTATCACCCCTGATTTTTTTCAAATGTCTGGCCGAGGATACCCGGCTTAAATCCCTGCTGCTAATCAGCCTGCATAAGGAGCTGTGCGTTTGCGATCTGCAATCGGCATTGCAGCTTAGTCAGCCTAAGGTATCGCGGCATCTGGCGGATCTGCGCAAATGCAATCTGCTTAGCGATGAGCGCCGCGGCAAATGGGTGTATTACCGTTTGCATCCCGAATTGCCAGCCTGGGCGCAAGAGGTTATTGCCACCGCCGCCCGCCATAACAGCGAATTTTTAGCCGACTGCCAGCAACAGCTGACGGCCTGTTCATCCTGTGAGTCATAACATGAAGATTCTGTATATTTGCACCCATAACCGCTGTCGCAGCATTCTATCTGAAGCCATAACTAATCATCTGGCAGATGGTCTGATTGAGGCCAGAAGTGCCGGCAGTCAGCCAGCCGGTCAGGTACACCCCCTGTCACTTAAATACCTGGCCGAGGCCGGTATTGCCACAGATGGGTTGCAAAGCCAGTCCTGGGATGAATTTGAGGATTTTGCCCCGGATTTGGTGATTACGGTGTGTGATTCGGCGGCTGGTGAAAGCTGCCCGCTGTGGTTTGGTAAAAGCTTGAAACTGCATTGGGGGCTGGAAGACCCGTCCAAACTCAGCGGCAGCGATGAACAAATTGCCGAGGCCTTCAGGCACTGCATCGACCTGATTAAAGCGCGGGTATTGGTGCTAAAAGACCTGGTTGGCCAAGATAAATCCACCTGGGCCAAGGCCCTGCAACAACTGGGAGCAAGTCAATGAGCCTACAGGATCTGTCCCTGCCTAATCTGGATGAAACACAGTTTCAGGTGCCGGATGCACAGCAATTACAAGCACCCTTGTCCAGCCATAAGCCGCGCTTTTTATTGCTGTACGGCTCGCTTAGAACCCGCGCTTTCAGCCGTTTGGTGATTGAAGAGTGCGCGCGCCTGCTGACCCGTATGGGCGGCGAGGTGCGAATTTTTGACCCCAGCGGTTTGCCGCTGCCGGATGATGCCGACGATAGCCATCCTAAAGTACAGGAGCTGCGCGAATTGGTGATCTGGTCAGAAGGGCAGGTTTGGTGCTCACCGGAGCGCCATGGTGCTATGACCGGCATTATGAAAGCACAGATTGACTGGATCCCATTGTCGATGGGGGCGGTAAGGCCCACGCAGGGTAAAACATTGGCGGTGATGCAGGTGGAGGGCGGTTCGCAGTCCTTTAACGTAGTCAATCAACTGCGGGTATTAGGGCGCTGGATGCGGATGCTGACTATTCCTAATCAGTCATCGGTGGCCAAAGCCTTTTTAGAGTTTGACGACAATAACCGCATGAAGCCTTCCAGCTACTACAACCGTATTGTGGATGTGATGGAAGAGCTGATGAAGTTTACTCTGCTGACCCGGGATAACAGTGCTTATATGGTGGACCGTTATTCCGAGCGGGTGGAAAGTGCCGAACAACTGATGCAGCGCGTTAATCAACGGCAGATTTAGAAGGCTTTCTCGCTGAGACGCAGATTGTATTTCAGACCTGTCTGGAGAAGGGCGTTATCTCTTCTTCCTCTGTGTTCTCTGTGTTCTCTGTGGCTCTGTGGTGATATATGAACTCAATAAGGTAGACCAAGATGGGATTATTTGAACGTTATCTGTCGTTGTGGGTGGCGCTGTGTATTGCCGCCGGGGTGTTGTTGGGTAATGTTGCACCTGGCTTGTTTGCCCAGGTGGCGGCACTGGAATATGCCCATGTCAATCTGGTGGTGGCGGTGCTGATTTGGCTGATGATCTACCCGATGATGATCCAGATTGATTTTGCCGCCATCAAAGATGTGGGTAAAAAGCCCAAGGGACTGGCGCTAACCTTAGTGGTGAACTGGCTGATTAAGCCGTTTACCATGGCACTGCTGGGCTGGCTGTTCTTTAAAGGTCTGTTTGCCGACTGGGTGGATCCGCAAACCGCCGGTGAATATATCGCCGGGATGATTCTGCTGGGTGTGGCACCCTGCACTGCCATGGTGTTTGTGTGGAGCCAGCTAACTAAGGGCGACCCCAACTACACACTAGTACAAGTGTCTATCAACGACATTATTATGATTTTCGCTTTTGCCCCAATCACGGCGTTTTTGCTTGGCATCAGCGATATTCAGGTGCCCTGGCAAACCCTGCTGCTGTCAGTAGTGTTGTATGTTGTACTGCCACTGATTGCCGGGGTGATCACCCGAAAAAAACTGGACAAAGCAACGGATCACAGCCGCCTAAATGGCTTTGTCGCCAAACTTAAGCCCTGGTCCATTATCAGCCTGCTGGCGACTGTAGTGCTGCTGTTTGGTTTTCAGGCCGAAACCATTTTGGACAAGCCGCTGGTGATTGGCATGATTGCCATACCCTTGCTGATCCAGACCTACGGCATCTTTGCCATTGCCTACTTCGCGGCCAAACAGATGAAGCTGCCGCACAATGTTGCCGCTCCGGCCTGTATGATTGGCACCTCCAACTTTTTTGAACTGGCGGTAGCCGTGGCCATTTCCTTGTTTGGTCTGCACTCCGGTGCGGCACTGGCCACTGTGGTAGGAGTGCTGGTCGAAGTGCCGGTGATGTTATCGCTGGTCTGGTTTGCCAACCGTACCCGCCATTGGTTTGGATAAGCTTATGTCAAAGGAAGTACAGATTCGTTACGCCGGGCGGGATGATATTCCGTCCATTTGCGCTATTTACAATCAGGGCATTGCCTCTGGCCTTGGCACCTTTGAAACTGAGCCCAGAACCAATCGTGATATCTCCAACTGGCTAAAGACTGATACCTTGTATCCGGTGTTGGTAGCCGAGCAGTATGGTCAGATACTGGGCTTTGCCCGCTTGTCTGAGTACCGGCCGCGGGATTGCTATAAAGGCATTGCCGAGTTCTCGATTTATCTGGCTGAAGAAGCTCAGGGGCAGGGGATTGGCAGTCAGTTGTTAACTGAGCTGTTGATAGCCGCTAACGCCTGGGGCTTTTACAAAGTGCTATCGCGCATTTTCACCTTTAATCAGGCCAGCCGCGCCTTATGTCGCAAACTCGGTTTTCGGGAAGTGGGGGTTTATCAGCGCCACGGCCAGCTAAATGGAGAATGGCTGGATGTGGTGATTGTTGAGTATTTGGTGCCAGAGGCTGATTAGGATTGGTTGCATGGAAGCTTCGGCTTCCATGCTCCTTGAAATGCGCCTGTTGTTTTAGTGAATTAAACGACTAACGTTTGCCATTTCTCTAGCTGCTCAGTTTTAAATAACTTCCCTGTTTTTTATGACGCGCCTTCCTTAGCGCGCCAGCCACTTATGGAAGGACCCAAAAGTGGCCCAAAGGTCCTTCGCTCAGAACGGCTTCTGATTCCGCCTCCACAGCAAGCTTGCTGATCGCACCGGCCGAAGGCAGCGTCCCTGACAAAGCTCTCGGCCTCTGGCGAAGAACGTCCTTTTCGCCAGTGCGGCAAGCTCACCGCTGCGCCGGGAAGTCGTATTCGCTACTTTAGGCGGCAGAGCCGCCTTAATTGCCCTTTTAAACGCCATGCCCATATGGATTTTTAAGCGGGACCAAAGCGGCTTGGGCCGCTTAAGGGCATCATATGTCGATTTAGAATGAGGTTAATCTACCAATAAACAGCCTGCTTTTATTAATCGCTGATGCAAGGAATGCAGAGACGATACCTTATAACAGCAATGGTACGGAATAGTTCCGCCTTTCCCCGTCACTATTTTGGAGCAGACTAAAAAGCGCTTGCTAGGCAAAGGGTTAGAAGCATGCTACAAAATGGCTATGTAAAAGTACGGAAGAGTTCCGTGTTTAAACACGGAACTCTTCCGGCTAATAATATTGTTAAATTGAAAAGGAGAATCCGTGAGTAATTCAAATGATAAAGACACCTCCACTCAGAAGTGGTGGCGAGGTGGCTTTCTTACCTTAGGCAATATACGTGATGTAATCCTCGTTTCACTGCTTGTTGTTATTACATGGAAGTTAGTAAATTCAGAAATCAAGATAAGCCTTGAGTCTTTCAGTTTTACTGATTTGCTTTCTGTTCTTTTGGCGTTTTTTGCTATCGCTCTTTCAGCTGCGTTCTTCTTTAAAGCTACTGAGACATCCAATCGATTCTATGATAACTCCTACAAATTCACCAAAGAGATGTCAGAAATTCTTGGGCGAATAGAATCAGGGTTCGGAGAAAAACTAAAGCATATTGATGAAGGATATACAGGACTTCGTGAAAAATTTGACAAAATGCCGTTTGACGTAAAGCAGGCCAAGGAAGAAGAGAAAAAGGAAGAAAAGCATATTAAAGAGCAGGAAAAAGAAAGAAATCAAATAATTCTAGACTTGATGGAAAAAGCAAAAGTTGCGGATGGAGAAAAAGAGGCGTTGCTTAAAAGACTAGAAAAAAGTAGTAAAGAGCTAGATAAGTCAAAAAATGAACTTGGGCGGTTACAGAGAAATATAACCCGAATGGAAGGAAATATTGATGATGTTAGTGAAGGCTTTATTAGATATTTGGCTAGCCGTATCGAAGGCATTATCCCTCCAAAATACCTTGAGGCTCCGACAAGAGTGCTAAATAGCAGTTTTAAAAGAATGAAGTCTGAAAATCTATTCGATGAGCATGATTTGCACTACATGGAAGATCACAATCTGACAAATGATGGAGAGCTAACCGCAAAAGGGGCGCGCGTGTTCAAAAGGGCTATAGAAAAATCAATTTAACAAGTCAAAGCACACGGATGAACTTGATAAGCTTGTTAAAGATGGTGAGTTATTAATAGTAGGTGATGATCATGAGTGACATTTTAAAATCAGTCCATAAACCTGCTAAAGGTTTGCAGAAATCAGAGGTCATTGATAAAACTACGATGCGTAAGTTTGACGCACTGTGTTTGACGAGTGTTCATGAATTTACACCAGCACAAGTGAGAAACCTGAGATTAAAATACAACCTATCTCAGCCGGTTTTTGCTCAGTATTTTAATGTTAGTGATAAGTTAGTTAAGAAGTGGGAGCAGGGTGATAGCTCTCCAAGAGGTGCAGCCTTAAAAATGTTATCTATCGCAGAAAAGAAAGGACTTGATGTCATCGCGTAAGAGGTGCGAGGAGGCGCTTACCGTCAGTCGTATAGAGGTGGGGCAATGATTAAATCTATAGCACTGTTTTTTAGTTTTTCTTTACTGACAGCCTGCACGGATAAGCCTATGTTCTATACCGATGTCGAGATACTTTCTATTCAGCAAGTTACGCCCAATGAAACAGAAATCATCTTCCGGACTCAGATGGAATCACTTTACCATTGCCCTGGTGTATTGGTTGAGAATCTGACACCAGAGTTTGTGCGTTGCTCCATTAACGATGAATGCAAGGTGGACTTTCAGGCAGAACTTCAGGCTGATGGCACATCGAAGGTATTAATACCTGGCATTGCCGAGCAGATAAAAGCGCGAATAAATCCAGACTGAGATGACTGGATAAAAAGGGTTGATAAAGGATAAAAAAAGGTCAGAACGAATTGATCCAATTAGACAACCCTTGCGGAAGCTCGGGTGCTGTTACCCTAGGCCGCTTAGCATCTCTTTTCCAATGAAAAAGCAAACCCATTCGCTCGGGCCCCGCGCCGATAGAGCATTTGAATCGGCAGGTAGCTCAATATTTCAAAAAATGAGAGAGGTATTTATTCCTGTGAATAGGTAATTCTTGTGTGAGCTGGTACCGTTCATCTTTACAATTTTCAATTCTGAGAATTGCCAATAATCCATTTGTGAGGTTTAGAAATGGGCTCAAACAAAAAGAAGCAATCATCTGCAGGCGACGCGCCTGATTATAACGACATTCCTACAGTGTTAACGGTGATGGCATTTAGCCTTGCGCTAATGCTGGCATTAATCTGGCTGGGTCCAGGGAACAACCGCTGGTGGGGTTCATGGTTTCAACCCTTCGCTGCATTGGCGCTGACCATGATAGGTTTGCTGGATGTTATAAAAGCAAAAACGGTTGAAGGCAAAATCAAGCCACTTATAGTTACTCTCATTTCGTTGGGTCTATGTTTGGCAGCATTTTACGGAACCATACGACATGGCTAATAAGGCGAGCTTAGATGACGAGAATCAATAGGGTCAGAACGAATTGATCTAACTTCTTGCTACGGGAACAAGAGATTACTAATAACCCGCATATTTGCAAATGTCTCACCTTGCTTTACTAGATACCTGTTGACGAAGTTGGGGGGCAATATAGATACACGAAGGGGTTAATAGCTGCTACTACAGTTTAAGGTATTGATTTTGTGTGCATTACCTTCATTCATCGTGGGGGGTATCTAACAGCATTTTTGATCACGAAGATCGGATGCGGCTCGACGAAGGTATCCTTCATCACACCGAGTTCTGGTAAGCAGAGCAACATCAGCCAGGATTAATGGGTAACCCCTTGAGAGCCGCTTAATATCGCGGTAGCGGTTAAAGGTGATATGTTCATCTTATTGTACATGTTAGAGGTTGGGGCTATACTTGTGCAGTAAATTGTACATGTGGGGAACTATGAGAATTGTGTCTTTTACCGAAGCAAGAAATAGCCTGAAAGCGTTATTAGATTCGGTGGTTAATGACGCCGATACTGCTGTGATTACTCGCCGTGATTCGGAAGATGCTGTTGTTATGTCCCTAGACTACTACAACAGTCTGATGGAAACGGTGCACTTACTGCGTTCACCGGCAAATGCTGAACACTTGAATCGCTCAATTGAACAATTCAAAGCAGGTAAGGTAGTCCGCAGAGACTTGATTGATGAGTAGTCGTTTACTGTCATGGACTGACGAATCCTGGCGCGATTATCTGTATTGGCAAACCCAGGATAAAAAGACGCTTAAAAGAATAAACAAGCTTATAAACGACGTTAGGCGCTCACCCTTTGAAGGTATTGGTAAGCCAGAGCCGTTAAAGGAAAACTTAGCTGGCTTTTGGTCGCGACGTATAGATGATACGAATCGACTGGTTTACGTTATTGATGATCATGCAATTACGATCATTTCGTGTCGTTATCACTACTAATTGCCCATCATGATTAGGATGAGGATTTCCTGGTTTCCTTGCTATCTAAAAGGGGCTGGCTTGTACGAAAGCCATGCTGTTCACCGGCGGTGAACAGCACAATAGCTGACTTCGATTAATGTGAGTGGCGTGGCAACTTATCCCGCAGCTTGCTGTACTTGAGCATATCCACAAATACCGCGCCTTCATCGAGATTAGAGACTTTAGCCCGGTAGATTTCCTGCCACCAGGTTTGATTGGCCGGGTATTGGCTTTGCAGGTCGAGGGCGGCGCGACGTTCGGCCAGCTCTTCGTTGCTGATTTGCACATTAACCCGGCCCTGGTTTAAATCTACTAGCACCAGATCGCCGGTTTTCAGCAGGGCCAACCCGCCGCCATCGGCCGCTTCCGGTGAGGCATTCAGAATAGACGGAGAGCCTGATGTGCCGCTTTGGCGGCCATCACCCATAGTGGGCAGCGAGCTGATACCGCGGGCCAGTAAAGCCTTGGGCGGCTGCATATTGGCTACCTCTGCCGAGCCGGGGTAGCCCTTGGGCCCGGTATAGCGCATTACCAGCAGAATAAAAAGGGTGAATAAAAAGGGTCAGATCCAAATTAGTTCAGAGCGTTCTCTTTTCGCCACCCTATCCGTCTCCCGCGTTTACCCTCCCGCAACGGTTTACTCGTAAGTGCTTCAACTTCGCCTACAAATCGCTCATTACCCAAAACCAACCCTTTATTCGCCGCCTTACGAATATCTTCTAAGAGCTTTCCCTCCACCTGATGTTTGAACAACGCTCTGTAATGCTGTTGCCGCTCTTTGTCCGTTGTACCTAATCTCAGATATAAAGGGTGAGGGAGTAACAGTTTCGTTTGCTTCCCCAAACCATTGCTTTGGTAACTCGACCAACTGTAATCCGCTGGGTCTGTTACCATTCCGGCTCTGACTGGATTGAGTTCGATATAGCGGTAGACCTGCAAAAGATAGCTTTCTTCCTGCACCAAACAGGACCTGAATCGTCCTTCCCACAGCGTGCCTGAACGTTGATAACGGCGGTTGAAGTACTGAACATATCGCCGACCTACCGACTGCATCATAGTCGAAATAGCACCGGAACTTTTAGGCGTGCACAGCAGATGCACATGATTGGTCATCAATACCCAGGCATGCACTGCCACGTCAAACTGCTGTGCATAGTCTGCTAGCCAGGTTACATAGGCTTGCATATCTTCATTGCTGGCAAAAATGATCTGACGATTGTTGCCTCGCTGGATAATATGCTCGGGTACACCTGGCAAGGATACCCTCGGCTTTCTTGGCATTAGCCTCTACCTTACATACTCGTTTTATCCAGTGTAGCCTTTAATGTGGATCTGACCCCTTTTATCTTTCATTGCTGGCAAAAATGATCTGACGATTGTTGCCTCGCTGGATAATATGCTCGGGTACACCTGGCAAGGATACCCTCGGCTTTCTTGGCATTAGCCTCTACCTTACATACTCGTTTTATCCAGTGT
>NZ_JAFKCS010000001.1:501386-539464 GCF_017255015.1 Bowmanella yangjiangensis
GTGTAGCCTTTAATGTGGATCTGACCCCTTTTATCTGCTGCACATCATCCCAATCCTTCGGTTTTCTGACCTTAGTTGCTTAATCTGCTTTGAGCGTAGCCCCCTTGATCAGTGCCGGTTTTTTGCAGTTTGCTTTATATAGACGATCGGTCTATTATCGCGACATGACGATATCTACTATTAAACCTCGAAGAGGGAGACCGCCAAAAGCGGCTGCTAAAAGCCACGATGCCAGAGCAGAGCTGATTAGAAGCGGTCTTGAGCATTTAACCGAGATAGGTTTTACCGCCTCAGGCTTAGATAAGATTCTGAAGAAAGTCGGTGTACCTAAGGGCTCCTTTTATTTTTACTTCTCCAGTAAAGAAGCCTTTGGCCATGCGGTACTGAATAGTTACGCCAACTACTTCGCGAAAAAGTTAGACAGCTGCTTACTGGATACCGCGTATTCACCGCTGCAGCGTATTTGCAACTTTGTCGAGGATGCCAAACAAGGCATAGCCAAGCATCAGTTCAAAAGGGGCTGCTTGGTTGGCAACTTAGGGCAGGAAGTGGATGTTTTGCCGGAAAGTTTTCGGCCAGTGTTAGTGGCTATCTTCGAAAGCTGGCAAGCGCGTATTGCAAACTGTCTGCATGAAGCGCAATTGGTTGGCGAGTTATCCGCTGATGCTGACTGCGCTGGCATCGCAGAGTTTTTCTGGGTTGGATGGGAAGGCGCGGTAAGCCGTTCGCGGCTTGAGAGAAGTACGCGTCCGTTAGATAGATACTTAGAACTTTTTACTCAGGGTTTACCTAAGTAAATTTTTTTAACTAAAAGTAGA
This sequence comes from Bowmanella yangjiangensis, assembly GCF_017255015.1. Taxonomy (GTDB): domain Bacteria; phylum Pseudomonadota; class Gammaproteobacteria; order Enterobacterales; family Alteromonadaceae; genus Bowmanella; species Bowmanella yangjiangensis. The sequence goes on from NZ_JAFKCS010000001.1 coordinate 502,205, forward strand.
CGGTCGGTCTATTTTGGAGGCGATATGTTCAAAGGTTTGTTAATCGAAAAAGATGAGCAGAGTTATAAAGCAACTCTCAAGGATTTAGATGACAGTGTGTTAATGGACGGTGATACGGTGGTAAGTGTGTCCTGTAGCACACTTAATTATAAAGATGCACTGGCCATTACCGGTAAATCACCGGTTGTCAGGAAGTTCCCCATGATACCCGGCATTGATTTGGCCGGAACCGTAATAAGCTGCAGTTCAGATAAGTTTAAAGCCGGTGATCAGGTACTACTCAATGGCTTTGGTGTGGGCGAAGTGCACTGCGGTGGGTTAGCGCAAAAAGCAAAATTACACAGCGATTGGCTCATTCCACTCCCCAAATCGATGTCCGCAAAGCAAGCCATGGCCATTGGTACCGCGGGCTATACCGCCATGTTGTGTGTCATCGCGTTAGAAAAGCATGGCGTCGTGCCAGACTCAGGAGAAATACTAGTAACTGGCGCCAATGGCGGGGTAGGTAGTTTCGCTATCGCTATACTCGCTAAGCTGGGTTATACCGTTGTGGCTGCGACCGGCAGAGTTGAAGAAGCCGAGTATTTGAAGTCACTTGGTGCCAGCGAGATTATTGACCGGCATTTATTGTCTGAACCGGGACGCCCTTTAGCCAAAGAACGTTGGGCCGCTGTTATTGACTCTGTAGGCAGCCATACACTGGTGAATGCCTGTGCCAGCACTAAGTACGGGGGCATCGTTGCTGCTTGTGGCTTGGCGCAAGGTATGGATCTGCCGGGTACTGTCGCGCCTTTTATATTGCGCGGTATAACCTTAGCAGGAATAGATAGTGTTATGCGTCCGCTAAACGATCGAGTAGAAGCCTGGGAGCGGCTGTCTAAGATAGTAGACCCCAAAACGTTAGCTGATGTGGCAACTGAGATCCCCTTGTCTCAGGTTTGTGAAACCGCACAACGTTTAATCGAAGGCAAAGTACGAGGGCGCATTATCGTTAACGTGAGTTAGTTTAGCGATTCGCTGTCACGAAAGGCGTCTGATGTAAATGGAAAGCATAGGGTTCTATGCTTTCCGATCGGTCAGAGCGCTGCTAACAGAGCAGCATTTAAGGCTTGATATAAATTGGACTGGCACATCAGAGATGATATGCCATATCGTTAGAGAGGCGCAGCCACAAGGGCGAGCCTCCTTGCGTCCTCAACTAATGCGAGTGCCTTGGCAACTTATCCCGCAGCTTGCTGTATTTGAGCATATCCACAAATACCGCGCCTTCGTCGAGATTCGAGACTTTGGCACGGTAGATTTCCTGCCACCAGGTTTGATTGGCCGGGTACTGGCTTTGCAGGTCGAGTGCAGCGCGACGCTCGGCCAGTTCTTCGTTGCTGATTTGCACATTGACCCGGCCCTGGTTTAAGTCTACCTGTACCAGATCGCCGGTTCTCAGCAGTGCCAGACCACCGCCATCGGCCGCTTCCGGTGAGGCATTTAAAATAGACGGCGAGCCGGAGGTACCGCTTTGGCGACCATCGCCCATGGTGGGCAGTGAGCTGATACCGCGGGCCAGCAAGGCCTTGGGCGGCTGCATATTGACCACCTCTGCCGAGCCAGGATAGCCCTTGGGCCCGGTATAGCGCATTACCAGAATACAGTTTTCATCGATATCCAGTTCTGGATTATCAATCTGGCTGTGATATTCCTCCGGGCCGTTAAATACGATGGCACGGGCGGTAAAACAATTAGGGTTAGCCGGGTTCGACAGATAGCGCTGACGGAAGTCCGGGTCGATGGCCGAGACTTTCATAATGGCGGAGTCAAACAGGTTACCAGATAGCACCATCAGGCCCGCCTGGGCCTTTAAGGGGCGCTCAACTTCATAGATTACGTCGCTGTTATACAGTGGCGCGCCATGGCAGTTCTCGCCAATGCTCTTACCGGTAACCGTCAGGGCCTGGGCGTTCAATAGCCCGGCTTGCAGCAATTGGCCGATCACCGCGGGCAAACCGCCGGCGTTATGGAAGTCTTCGCTTAAGTATTTACCCACTGGCTGGCAGTTGACCAACTGGGGAATATGCTGGCCCACAGACTGCCAGTCCTGAATTTTCACATCCACACCGGCATGGGCAGCAATGGCGTTGATATGAATGGGGGCATTGGTGGACCCGCCCAGCGCCGAGCACACCCGGATGGCGTTTTCAAAGGCCTCGCGAGTGAGGATTTTCTCTGGTGTCAGGTCTTCCCAGACCATATCCACAATGCGCTTGCCGGTGTGGTAGGCCATTTGCGCCCGTTCGCGATAGGGCGCCGGAATAGAAGCACAGCCAGGCAGCATCATACCCAGAGCTTCGGCCAGGCAGTTCATGGTCAGCGCCGTGCCCATGGTATTGCAGTGGCCGGTGGAAGGGGCCGAACTGGCCACTTCGGCAATAAATTCGTTGTAGTCGATATCACCTTTGGCCAGGCGTTTTCTGGCATCCCAGATAATAGTTCCGGAGCCGACACACTGGCCTTTGTAGCGACCGTTGAGCATAGGCCCAACCGAATAAGCGATGGCAGGGATATTAACGCTGGCCGCACCCATCAGCAGGGCCGGGGTGGTTTTATCACAGCCGGTGGTGAGTACCACCGCATCAATAGGGTAGCCATGCAGAACTTCAATCAGCGACAGGCATTGCAGATTGCGATCCAGCGCCGCAGTGGGGCGACGGCCGGTTTCCTGGATGGGATGTACAGGGAATTCAATAGGAATACCGCCTGCATCGCGGATACCGGCTTTTAAACGCTCCGCCAGCTCAATATGAGCGCGGTTGCAGGGCACTAAATCTGAGCCAGTCTGGGCAATACCAATAATAGGTTTACCGCCTTGCAGTTCTTCAATGGTCAGGCCGTAGTTCAGATACTTTTCCAGGTACAGGGCGGTCATATCCGGGTTGGAATCGTCGTTAAACCACGCTCGGCTACGCAGTGAAATGTCCTTTTTCATGCCTGATTCTCCTGGGGCTGACTAAGGGAAATAAAACGGTTTATCAAGGTTTCGGCATTGTGCTTAAAGGCCTCAACGCTGATGCCGGGCTGATAGAGCGAGCCGCCCAAACCAAAGCCCCGGCAGCCTGCGGCCATATAATCGGCCATATTGCTGCTGGTAACGCCGCCAACCGCACAAACCAAAGTACCGGCTGGCAGGATAGTGCGAATAGCTTTAATCACCGCGGGTGGCGTGAGTTCGGCCGGGAAAAACTTCAGCGCGTCGGCGCCGGCGTCCAACGCAATTAATGCTTCAGTGGGCGTGATGCAGCCTGGCATGCAGTACATGCCCGCCTGTTTGGCGGCGCGAATTACGTCGGCATTGGTATTGGGGGCCACCATCAGCTTGCCACCTACTGCAGTAATCTGCTTAACCTGTTCCACGCTAGTCACTGTACCTGCACCAATCAGCACATCCTGGCCAAACTCTTTGGCCAGTAACTCGATGGACGCCAACGGTGTGGGCGAATTCATCGGAACTTCGATCATCTGATAACCGGCATCCACCAGAATACGCCCCAGACTCAGGCACTCGTGCGGTTGAACTCCTCGTAGGATGGCAACCAGCGGCAGGTAAGAAGACTCAGACATGTGCTACCTCTGAAACATAGGATTACTGGCCTGTGGCCAGGCGGTGCAGGCCGGCTAATACCGCCTGCTCGCCGGAAACGGTCCGGCAGGGTAATTGGTAAAACCCAAGTGCTTGCTGATAACGGTGGGTGAGTACCTCAGAGCCAACCAGCAACAGCGGGTTATCTGTGTTTATCAGACCTGGCTCGGCAAGCGCCTGTCGGGCGCCCTGGATCTCGGCGCCGATAACCAGCCCAGACAAATAGCTGCCTGCCTGCTCGGGGCGCATTTGGCCGGTAACTACCGCCGCTCTTGGGCTGAACAGCAAATGGGATAATCCGCGTACATCCGCGGCTTGCTCCAAACCAAGTAAAAAGGCCGGCTCATCAAAAATATGGGTATTGCATACTCCGGCCAGCGAACTGTGTTTAGTCAGCAAAGCAAACAGCTCGCCGGTAAAAAAGGTGGAAAACGCGTCGATATCGCCGCTTTCGGCTTTGGCCCACTTACTGTGGGTGCCGGGCAGGCACAACAGCGCGTCGCTCATATCCGTTAGTTGCAAGGCGCCGATAATCTGGGTTTCTTCACCGCGCATCACATCCATCAGGCCGCTGTGTCCGGCGTATTGCAGGCCGGGTACCAGTTGCACATTTGGGTGCAATTCAGTGTCAAGCTTGACCAACGCACGGGCGATATCTTGCGCACCAGCCGGGCAGGACAGATAAGGTACTTCCTGCCAGCCGTTACGACTGCCCACCATACCCGCCATTAATACCTGCTTGGATTGGGCCAGCCAGGGGCCGCAGTGGTTTTGCAGATAGGCTGCAAAGCCCTGGCCCTGAAAACCTAAAATGCCCTGATCTGTGCTGAGGGTAGCCAGTACTTCGCCCTGCGCATCCAGATGCCAGGCGCGAAAGCTGCTCGAGCCCCAATCAACCGCAAGCATGTTCATACTCGCCCGCCGTCGACCACCAGGGCCTGACCGGTAAGCATGCGGGAGGCCTGGGAAGCAAGAAACAGCGCCGCTTCGGCAATATCCTGCTCTTCAATACAGGCCTTTAAGGCTTGCTGGTCCAGGCACTGTGCCACTGCATCGGGGGTGGCCCATAGCTGCTTTTGGCGCTCTGTCATTACCCAGCCGGGGATCAGGCTATTTACTCTGATGCCATTTGGCCCCAGTTCACGGGCTAAGGCCTTACTCAGTCCTAAAATAGCGGATTTGGCCGCTACATAGGCAGGGTAGCCGGTCAGACCCAAAAGAGCTGAATTGGAGCCAATATTGATAATACTGCCGCGACCCTGACTAGCCATAAGCGCGGCCACGGCCTGGGCGGCAAACAGATGCGGGCGCAGGTTGATATTCAAACTGTCGTCCCACTGCTCGGGTGTCAGGCTGGCCAAGCTATGGCGGTTATCCGAGGCGGCGTTATTAATCAGCACGTCCACCCCGTCCATCTCGGCGCAGGCATTTTCTATACAGCGTTGCAGTGCGGCTATGTCGCGAATGTCGCAAGACTGAAAATAGGCCTGACGTGAATAGTCGGCCTGTAATTGGGTGTTCAACGCCGCTGCGGCTTCTACTTGTATATCTACAAAGGCCACCTGCGCGCCTTGTGCGACAAAGGCCCTCACCAATGCGGCACCTATACCTGAGCCGCCACCGGTGATAAACACCCGGGCATCGGCGAGATCGTTATATTGTCCGAACATCAGACCCTCCTGGCACATCCTATGATGGCACTCTTGATATATTATTTATAATATAATTATACATTGGTCAAATCAAACCAAATTCTCTTCAGTATAAGAAAAATCCAATGCCTGATTTCACTCAGGCTAGTATTTTGTTTTTAAAAGAGAAAGTGAACGCAAGACAATCAGTCAAAGTGACAAAAAAGTGTCGCGGGAGAAGGTGGTAGACCACTAAGAAACTTGGAACAGAGGAGCCAAGGTACAACCGATTGATTGTACCTTAGCCTATAGGGGCTCGGTTATTAGCCTTTAATGCGATCTTCGATAAGTTGCAGGGCCTCGGCTTCCATCACATGGGAGGTTTGATGGGCAAGCTGAGCGTCACCGGCGGCGATGGCATCATAGATTTTACGATGATCCAAGTAGCTGGCGCTGTCCACACCCTTAAACTGGTTGGTAAAGCGGATACTGACCTTCAATGCCGTTTCTATAAAGCTGCGCAGCTGCATAAAGAACGGGTTCTTGCTGGCGCGCAGAATGGCTGAGTGAAAATCAATGTCGGCGATCAGCGGGTCCTCAATACCTTCTTCGGCGGCTTTAATTCTGCGCAGGGCATCGGCAATGGCATCCAGATCGGCCTGTTCGGCATTACGGGCTGCCAGGGCTGCGGCTTCAGGCTCAATGGCCAGACGCAATTGTAAAAAGTCGCGCAGGGTTTGCAGGCTGGGGGTGCTGGATAAGATCCAGTCCAGCACATCCGGGTCAAACAGGTTCCAATGCTCACGGCTTTGTACCGTAATACCCTTACGCGGACGGGAAACCAGCAAGCCTTTGGCAGCCAGCATCTTAACCGCTTCGCGGGTAGCAGTGCGGCTAATCTGATAGCGATTGCAGATTTCCGCTTCGGAAGGCAAGCCTTCGCCCACTGCAAATTGCTCGCGCACTATGGCTTTACCCAATTCATGCACCAATTGGTGAGTAAGATTGTTGTGACTGGCGGGTTGAAGCATGGTGGCCACCGTATTTTTATACTATTTGTATGTTAAAGGGTTCTGGTTATGGATACCAGATATCTGTTTGGTTTTCCTACAGTTGTTTACTCAACAAAACGGGAATTACGGCCCGTCAGTTGTTGTGGTCACAAAAGTAGGCTCGGTTAACGCCCTGGCATTTACCTGGTAGATAAACAGATCGCCTGCATAAGGCTGAGCCTGACGCTCGGCGTCAGTCAGCTCATCCCAGGCGCTGGTCACAAACAATAAATCGCCTTGCTTGCCGCCGAGCGCCACACAGGTCGGTTGGCTGACCGGCACTGGCAATTTGCCCAGCAACTGGCCATCAGCTGAATAGCAACATACCCGGCTTGCGCCCCACTGGGCATTCCAAATCCGCCCTTGGCTGTCGGTGCAGGAACCATCCGGGCTGGCACCGCTTTCTGTCTGAACAAAAAGCTTACCGCTACTTGGCATGTCTGCAAAATCGTAACGGCAAATCTGCCCAAGGGGGGAGTCGGCGTGGTACATAACCCTGGCATCCGGGCTCCAGCATAAACCGTTGGAGATACGGATACCGTCAAAGGCTTGCGTTAACTTCCTTTGTGAGTCAAAACGATACAAACTGGCACTGGCCCCCGATGGGTTAATGGCCGGGTTTTCCACCATAGTGCCAATCCAGAAGTTGCCGTCCGGGCCCACTTTGCCGTCGTTAAAGCGGTTGCCTGGCAGATGACTTTCCCCTTCGTGCAGTATCTCCGCTTCACCAGACTCAGGCCAGTAAAGGGCAATAGCGTGCACGAAAGCCACAATTAAGCAGCCTGGCTTATCGGTAAAGCCAAAGGCGCTGATGGCAAAAGGTGGCGCAAACTGCGCCAGTCTCTGTTCTGTCAGGTCGTAGCGGTACAGCGTTTTACCTTTAATGTCGGTCCAGTAAACCGAATCTGAGGCCTGATGATACAGCACCCCCTCGCCAAGCCGGTTTTGTACCGGCAGGCGGGTAATAAGTTCGGCCTGAATGGCTGAATGCTGCATGCTTACCACCAGGTGATGTACAAGGCTGCCAGAATGGCAGTGACGGCCAGGGTGGCCACGTTATAGGAGCCTGACGTAGCAAATTGCACACCGTCCAGCAGATTCTGGCCACGGGCCTGGGCATTGCGATCCAGCTTGGAGACCAGCATGGCCAGCACTAAACAGCTGATAAATACCACACCAACCCGATCAATAAAGGGTAGCTCCGGAGCCATAAATTTCAGCGCAAGTGACAGGGCAAATGATCCCAACGCCGCAGCCATGGCGCCTTTGGAGGTAGTAGGTTTCCAGAACATACCCAGTAGGAACAACACCACAATACCCGGGGTAAAGAAGCCGGTGAACTCCTGGATATACTGGAAGGCTTGATCAAGCTGACCCAGCAGCGGCTTGGCACAAATCACCGCCAGCAGCATGGCCGCGACGCTGACGATACGACCGATACGCAGGTAGTGTTTATCACCCAGGTTGGGGCGATAGTGGGTATAAATATCCATGGTAAAGATGGTTGAGATACTGTTTGCCATGGAGCCAAGTGAAGACACTATCGCCGCCACTAATGCGGCAAATACAAAGCCTTTAATGCCTTCAGGCATCATGCCCAGCAGCATGGGGTAGGCTTTATCCGCAGGTTCCAGACCGGGCTGCAGCACAAAAGCCACAATACCCGGCAGCACCACGATAATGGGCATCAGCAGTTTCAAAAACGCTGCAAACACAATGCCTTTTTGCGCTTCTTTGAGATCTTTGGCCGCCAGAGTGCGCTGGATAATGTATTGGTTAAAGCCCCAGTAAGACAGGTTCATAATCCACATGCCGCCGATCAGCACTGACAAACCGGGCAAGCTCATATAGTGCTCGTGTTCGGGGGCCAGGATCATATCGAACTTCTCAGGTGCTCTGTCCAGCAGGGTGGTAAAACCGTTAATAATGCCGCCGTCACCCAACATGCCAAGGGTGATATAGGTGAGCAGCAATCCACCGGCAACCAGCACCACCACCTGAATAATATCGGTGTAGGCTACGGCTTTGAGGCCGCCATACAGGGAGTAGGTGAGGGATAGCAGCGCCAGGAACACCAGGCCTACTGTCATATCCACCCCTGTGATGGTATTAATCGCCAGCGCCCCTAACCACAGAATGGAGGTGAGGTTGACGAATACATACACGCCCAGCCAGAAAATCGCCAGGGTCAGGCGTACGTCATGGCCGAAACGCTGTTCCAGAAACTGCGGCATGGTATAAATGCGGTGTTTGAGGAAAATCGGCAGAAAGTATTTGCCAACAATAATCAGGGTAATCGCCGCCATCCATTCATAAGAGGCAATCGCCAGGCCAATGGCGTAGCCCGAACCCGACATTCCGATAATCTGCTCGGCAGAAATGTTGGCTGCGATCAAGGATGCGCCAATGGCCCACCAGGGCAAGCTGTTACCAGCCAGGAAGTAATCCTGGGTGTTTTTTTCATGGCCGGCTTTTTCCCGTGAGACCCAAAAGGCCACGGCAACCAGCATCACCACATAAGCGGCGAACAGGGATATATCGAGTGAGGACAATGACGACATGCTTAACTTACCCGGTTAACTAAAAGATAACATTCAATGTATTATTTATAGTATTTATTTACAACCAATTTTACCTTCCGCGTGTCGAATATTGCATGCCAGCCCTTATTCCTACAGGAAGTTCGGGTATCTTATCTGACAAGGTCGACGGCGTTAGCCATGTTAATAAACTTGAGCCCCTCTTGTCAGCGGGTTAAATATTTGTATTATAAATAACACGAATTTGTCGTCAGAGGTTGTTATGAAGAAAGTTTCCAGCCTGTTGCTGGCCGGTATCCTGTGTGTACCGGCCATGGCCACACCCCGCGCCCCTTGGGAAGATCACCAGGTTTTCGGCATCAATAAACAAGACCCGCGTGCCAGCGGTTTTGCCTATTCCAGCGTGGCGGCGGCCATGGTTGATGATTATCAGCAAAGCGCTAATTACCTATCTTTAAACGGCCTGTGGCAGTTTAACTGGCAACGCAGCCCCAAAGATGCCCCGCAAGGTTTTGAAAAACCGGGTTTTGATGACAGCCAGTGGCAGCAGATCCGGGTGCCGGGTAACTGGGAAGTGGAAGGTTTCGGCTATCCCATTTACCTGGACGAGCGCTATCCCTTTGACGCCACATGGCCCGATGTACCTAAAGACTACAACCCTATAGGTTCGTATCGCAACAGCTTCGAACTGCCGCAAGACTGGCAGGGCAAGCAGGTCTTTATACATGTGGGCGGTGCCCGTTCGTCGCTGGAGATCTGGCTGAACGGTCAGTACATCGGCTTTAGCCAGGGCGCCAAAACCCCGGCCGAGTTTGACTTAACTCCGTACTTAAAGCCGGGTAAAAACCTGATTGCCATGCAAATCCGTCGCTGGACCGATGCCAGCTATCTGGAAAGCCAGGATATGCTGCGGGTTTCCGGGATTGAGCGTGACGTGTATTTATACGCTACACCCAAGCAGCATTTATATGACTTCCATGTCAGGCCAACCCTGAATAAGGCCCTGGATGAAGGCAAGCTGGCTCTTGAAGTGGACCTGCGTAACTACGCCGACCCTGCGGCGGTGTCAGTTGCATACCAACTGCTGGACCCTAGCCGCGAGATGCAGCTGGTCGCAAGTGGCGAGCAGTCAGTAACGCTCGGCAAAACCGCCTCAGTGCAGTTTGCCGCCTCAGTTAAAAAGCCCAGACTGTGGAGCGCCGAAACGCCGAATCTGTACACTCTGGTGATGACCATGAAAGATGCGGATGGCCAGGTGCTGCAAAGCGTACGTGACGATATCGGGTTTCGTAACATTGCCATTGAGGGCGGCCAGTTAAAGGTTAACGGCAAAGCCATTTATATTCGTGGTGTTAACCGTCACGAAACCGATCCACGCCGCGGCCATGTGGTCACCCGCGAGTCGATGGAGCGGGATATCAAGCTGATGAAGCAGCACAATATTAATGCGGTGCGCTCCAGCCATTATCCTAATGATCCCTATTGGTACGATCTCACCGACAAATACGGCATGTACGTAATTGACGAGGCCAATATTGAGTCACACCCGCTGGCCATTAATAAAGACACCCAGATTGGCGACGAGCTAAGTTGGCTGCCTGCCCACCTTGAGCGCACCAAGCGGATGTTCGAGCGGGATAAGAACCACCCATCCATTATTGTCTGGTCACTGGGGAACGAAGCCGGTGAGGGCAGGGTATTTGAAGCTACCTATAAGTGGCTGAAAGAGCACGACGGTAGCCGCCCGGTGCAATATGAACCGGCTGGTACCGAGCATTACACCGATATTTTTGCCCCTATGTATCCAAGCATTGAGCGTTTGGAAGAATACGCCAAAACGCACAAAGATCGCCCCGGCATTATGATTGAGTACGCCCACGCTATGGGTAACTCGGTAGGTAATCTGCAGGATTACTGGGATGTAATTGAAAAGTACGATGTGCTGCAGGGCGGTTATATCTGGGACTGGGTAGACCAGGCGCTGGAATACACCAATGACAAAGGCCAGAAAATCTGGGCCTACGGCAAAGACTTCCACCCCGAGCTGCCCACCGACGGCAACTTCTTAAATAACGGCCTGGTCAATCCGGACCGTGAGCCACATCCGCATCTGCTGGAGGTAAAGAAGGTCTACGAGCCGGTGAAATTCAAGGCGCTGGATATCAGCAAGGGCCTGTTTGAAGTGCGCAATAAGTTTATCTTTGCGTCGCTGCAAGGCTATGACCTGGCCTGGCAGATTGAAGCCGATGGCGAGCTGATTGCCAAGGGCCGTGAGCCCATGCCGCAGGTGGCTGCTGGCGGCACCGCCAAGGTTAAGTTGGCCTTGCCTGTACTGCCCAAATCGGCCAGCCAGGAATATATCCTGACCTTATCGGCCCGTTTGAACCGCCCCATGGGCCTGCTGGATGATAATCACGAAGTGGCCTTTGAGCAGTTTGCTTTGCCGGTAAAAACTATTTACCTGCCACAACCTGTGGTGAAAGCGCAGCCTCTGATCATAGACAAAGGCAGCGATCTGCTAAAAGTGGGTAACGAGCAAGTGCAACTGGCCTTTGATGCCACAACCGGTTGGTTGAGCCAGTATCAGGTGCAGGGCAAGGCGCTGTTAAAGGCACCGCTGAAAGTGAATTTCTGGCGTCCACCCACGGATAATGATCTGGGTAACGATATGCCTCGTTGGGCGGCTATCTGGCAACACGCCGAAGACAGACTCAAGCTGCAAAGCTTGACCAGTAAGGCCGAGAAAACCGAAGTACTGGTGAGTGCGCTTTATCACAGCCCGGATTTCAAAGGCAGTTATCAGGTGCAATACCGTATTAGTGCCGATGGTCGGGTGGCGGTAAACAGCAAGCTGGATCTGGCTGATGGGCAGGAGTTGCCTAAGCTGCCCAAGTTCGGTATGCAACTGCAAAGCCCGGGTGAATACGGTTTTGTTAGCTGGCTTGGTCGTGGCCCCCACGAGAGCTACGCCGACCGTTTCCGCTCGGCGCGGGTAGGCTTGTATCAGGCCCAGGTGCGCGACCAAATTCATCATTATGTGCGTCCGCAAGAAAATGCTAATAAGCAGGACTTACGCTGGATTGCCCTGACCAACGAGCAAGGTGCAGGTTTACTGGCGGTAGGCGAACAGTTGATGTCGGGTAGCGCCTGGCCTTATCTGCAGTCGGATATCGACTTCTATGCCGGTGACAGCGAAGCCTCGGCCTCGGGCCTGGTACCTGTGACCAGCAAGCACGGCCTGGAAGTACCGATGCGCGATCTGGTTACCTTAAACCTGGATCACAAACAGATGGGTGTGGGTGGTGACACCTCCTGGGGCCGTCCGGTGCATGACAAATACAGTGTCCCTGCACAGGATTACCAGTATGGCTTTACCTTGATCCCACTGAGCGCAGGCGATAACCCGGCGAGGCTCGCCAGAACCAAATAAACCGGCGAGCCTGTGGGCTCGCCTCTTTCGATTTCGTTGATAGGAAAGACTATGACGGCGCGACTTTTGGATGCGGATATTGCTCAGTATGTGGCTGCGCATTATCAGCTAGAGGGTGAGCTGACCCGGCTACCCGGTTACTGCGACCTTAACCTGCGCCTGCAAACCCAGGCCGGTCAGCACTTTATTATCAAAGTGGCGGGAGAGGGCGAAGCGCCCGTGTATCTGGACCTGCAAAATCAGGCCATGATTCATCTGGCTAAGGGCGGTTTGCCTGTACCGCAGGTACTCACTGACGCACAGGGCCGCACCCTGGGTGAAATAGCCGACAGCGCCGGTGAGCGTTTTCCGATTCGGGTGCTGACCTATCTGCCCGGCCAGTTTTATGCTGACTTGCCTAAAGGTCAGGGCTTTCCCGCCCTTTGGCAGCACCTTGGCGAATTTATGGGACGTTTAGATAAAAGCTTCGGTGAGTTTCGCCACCCCGGCCTGAACCGTTACCTGGACTGGGATCTGGCCTTTGGCCTGGAGGTCTGCCGCGACAAGCTGGCGGCGCTGGAAGGTGACAGGCGCAAGCTGGTGGAAGGCTTTTTGCTGCAATACCAAACTCAGGTTAAGCCGTTTTTATCCAAACTGCCGGCTGGCCCCATTCATAACGATGCCAACGACTACAACCTGTTGGTGGATGACCTGGCTAACCCCAGCCAGATCAGCGGGTTGATTGATTTTGGTGATATGTGCTTTAGCCAGATGGTCAATGAGCTGGCCATTACTTGTACTTACGCCATGCTGGATCAGAGCGATCCTGTAGCGGTGATCGGCACTATCGCCAAGGGGTATCACAGCCAGCGTGCCCTGAGTGAAGATGAGCTTAAGGCGCTGCCTTATCTGATCTGTCTGCGTTTGTGTGTGAGCGTCTGTAACTCTGCCCATGCGATTCGCCAGACTCCGGACAATGACTACCTGCTAATTTCGGCCCGCCCGGTGTGGCAGGCGCTGGAGCAGTTTAAGCATCTGGATTTGGCCGTTATTGGTTTGAACCTGGTTGCCGAGCTGCTGGGTATTGCCCAAGGTGGACGCAGCAAAGCGTCACTGCTGGCCAGCCGCCAAAGCCACTTCAGCCGTACTCTGAGCCTGAGTTACCAGGAGCCGCTCAAGATAGTACGTGGCCGCGGTGCTTACTTGTTTGATGAGCAGGGCCGCGACTATCTGGATATGGTGAATAACGTCTGCCATGTGGGCCATTGCCACCCGAAAGTTGTCGCCGCTGCGCAGCAGCAAATGGCCCTGCTGAATACCAACACCCGTTATTTGCATGACAACCTGGTCAGCTATGGCGAAAAACTGCTGGGGTATTTCCCCGATAAGTTGTCTGTGTGTTTTTTGGTTAACTCTGGCAGCGAGGCCAATGAGCTGGCCTTTCGTATGGCCCGCTGTGCCAGCCAAAGCCGCGAACTGTTGGTGGTGGACGGCGCTTACCATGGCAATACCAATGCCTGTATTGATGCCAGTCCTTATAAATTCGATGGCCCTGGTGGTGAAGGCGCGCCTGCCCATGTACATAAAGTGATGCTGCCTGATCCTTACCGCGGACCCTATGCCGGTTACGGCCTGGAGACCGGCCATCAGTATGCTGCTGACATTCAGCGGGTGCTGGCGCAGCTTAAGGCCCAGAACAAGACGCCCGGTGCTTATATTTGTGAGTCGGTACAAGGTGTGGCCGGGCAAATTGTGATGCCACAAGGCTATCTGGCTTCGGTGTATGAACAGGTGCGCGCTGCCGGTGGCATCTGTATTGCTGACGAAGTACAGATTGGTTTTGGCCGGGTTGGCGAGGCCATGTGGGGTTTTGAAACTCAACAAGTGGTGCCGGATATCGTCACCCTGGGTAAACCTATAGGCAATGGCCATCCTATGGCGGCCGTGATCACCAGCCGCGAGGTGGCTGATGCCTTTGTCACCGGCATGGAATACTTCAATACCTTTGGTGGCAACCCGGTGTCCTGCGCCATCGGCCAGGCGGTGTTGGAGGTGATTGAAGAGCAGCAACTGCAAGTCCATGCCAAACGCACCGGCGATTATATGCAAGCCAAGCTTAACGACATGGCCAATGAGTTTGAGCTTATCGGTGATGTACGTGGCCTTGGCCTGTTTATCGGCGTGGAGCTGGTCACCGACCGTGACAGTAAAGCCCCCGCCACGGCGCAAACCAAAACCCTGATCGAACACTTTAAGGCCCAGCGCATATTGCTCTCTACCGAGGGGCCGTTTAACAACATTCTGAAAATCAAGCCGCCCATGGTATTTGGGCTACCTGAAGCAGACCGCTTCCTCGACACCCTACGCAGCGGTCTTAAGGGCTTGGGTCAATAACCCTGCCCACGACAAAAAGAGGATTAATGATGGAATTTCTGAAACAACTTAACCTTGGCGCCAGCAACGCAGGTGCCAGCACCGGCCAACAATGGTTAGCTGATGACAGCGCTGAGCAACTGGCCATTCACTCGCCGGTTAACGGTGAGCTGATTGCCAAGGTTAGCCTCTGCACACAGGCCCAATACCAGCAGGTTATCGAACAGGCACAGCAGGCTTTTGTGGCCTGGCGTCAGGTCACCGCACCGCAGCGCGGTGAAATTGTCCGTCAGATTGGTCAGGCCCTGCGTGACTACAAACAGCCGCTTGGCGAACTGGTGTCCTATGAAATGGGCAAATCCTTGCAGGAAGGCCTGGGCGAAGTGCAGGAGATGATCGATATCTGTGATTTCGCTGTGGGCCTGTCTCGCCAGCTGTGTGGCTCTACCATGCACTCCGAGCGCCCGCTGCACCGTATGTATGAGCAGTATCATCCGCTGGGGATTGTCGGCGTGGTGTCGGCCTTTAACTTCCCGGTTGCGGTATGGGCGTGGAATGCCATGATTGCAGCGGTATGCGGCAATGTCACAGTGTGGAAGCCCTCAGAAAAGACCCCGCTGACCGCTATTGCCTGCCAGCATATCCTCAAAGACATTCTGGTTCGCAATAACCTGCCAGAAGGCGTGTTCTCGCTGGTGGTGGGTAGGGGCGCCGAGATTGGCGAGCTGATGCTGGATGACAAACGTATTCCACTGATGTCGGTAACCGGCTCTACCCGTGTAGGTCGCCATGCCGGTCAGAAAGTGGCAGCGCGTTTTGGTAAAACCATTCTGGAGCTGGGCGGCAATAACGCCATTATTATCACCCCTAATGCTGACTTGAAAGTGGCGATCCCCGGTGTGGCCTTTGGTGCCGTGGGTACCGCCGGTCAGCGCTGCACAACTACCCGGCGCGTGATTGTGCATGAGTCGGTGTATGACAAGGTTAAAGACGCCCTGGTGGGCGCCTATGGCAAGCTGCGTATCGGTAACCCGCTGGATCAGAATAATCATGTAGGGCCGCTAATCGACCAGGCCTCAGTGCAGGCCTTTAGTGCGGCGCTGGATAAAGTGCAGGCCGAAGGTGGCAAACTGCTGTGTGGCGGCGAGGTATTAAGTGGTGAAGGTTATGCATCTGGCTGTTATGTGAAACCAGCCATTGTTGAGGCGGAAAATCACTACCAGATGGTGCAGGAAGAAACCTTTGCGCCCATTTTGTACCTGATTAAATACAGCGGTGATGTGCAGCAGGCTATAGATCTGCAAAACGATGTGGCTCAGGGCCTGTCCTCTGCCATCTTTACCCAGAATCTGCTGGAAGCCGAACAATTCCTGGCTCACTGGGGCTCGGATTGCGGTATTGCCAACGTAAATATAGGTACTTCTGGTGCCGAGATTGGTGGTGCTTTTGGTGGTGAGAAGGAAACCGGCGGTGGCCGCGAGTGCGGCTCTGATGCCTGGAAAGCCTATATGCGCCGCCAGACCAATACCATTAACTACTCCACTGCGCTGCCACTGGCACAGGGGATTAAGTTCGATTTGTAATAAGTTGAATGGTTAAGTTGGAAGCCGGGTGTTGCCTGGCTTTTTGTTTTATTGGTCAAGAATAGGGTTCAGTGACAGGGTTTGATCCTAAGAGTGTTTTAAGGCGTCCATGTCTTATATGATGATGCGCCAGTCCCCTTTTCTTTGCTGCGCGACAAAGAAACGAGACGCAAAGAAAGCGTGCCCCTGAACGCCACACTAAACCCAAGCAGATCTTGCTAAATAACGGTCGCCTCTACTCACTCCATGTTCGTATCGGCTCGATTATCTCCCTGATAATCGTCAGTTATTTACATAACGTCCTGCTTGGGTGTGGCGTTTGAAAGGGGAATAAGGCGGCTTGATTAATCAAGTGCTACTCTGCGTCAATTGTAGATGTTTTATTTGGATAGGATCTCCATTTCTCTGTTCGCCAGTGCGGCAAGCATACGGCTGCGCCGGGAAGCCGTATTCGCTACATAAGGCGGCAAAGCCGCCTCAAAAGCCTGTTTATTGTCCTCGGGTGGCGAGTAGCAAAGTGTTGCTTCACTCAGATACGTTGAAGACAAAATGCTGGCGAGTTTCTTCAAGCTATTGTTAGTATGAGAAAAATGAGTGGAAACTGTGACATCTCCGCGCTTTACTATCTGCGGTATAAAGCGAACTCACGGTAATACACAGCTATATTGCAGGAGTAACATGGAAAGTCAGCTTGTGCTTTCATCTATTTGGGAGGACGACTCCCTTTTTGAAGTCAGGATAAGTGGAAGCAATAGTGTGTTTGCAGGCCGAGCTGATTGCTACACAAACAGAGAAGAAATTGAGCAACTAGGAAAAATCCTTGAAAAATTTCCTACCTCAGTAAAAGATGAGTTTGAATTCAAATCTAGGTCTAGGCCTGATCTTTCATATTTTTCTATTTCTGGCTTATGTACAGATCGTTCTGGGCATACTTTGCTTCTCATTACGATTGCGCATATTGAGTCTTTTACAAATAGCAGAAATGAAAGTTATAAAGTCAACTTCGACCTAAAAGTTGAGCCTCAAGCAATTAATTTGTTTGGCAAGCAACTCCAACGCATAGCTGTTGAGCCGCTTGCAGAATCAGAGGCAGTTTTAAAGAGCGCAATATAACAAAGAGCAGAACACGCCGTCTCCGGTCTCTGATACAGTGACGTAGTGTCGCCCGCTGTATTACTTTTCGTTATCTAAACTCTAAATGTTAAGGAAAATATGAAAATTACAACGAATATTTCCAGGATGGATTTGATTAAATTCAATCTTAGATTCCTACCTTTTGCTCCTATTACATACAAATATTTTGGAATCGTCGCACTGTTTATATTTTCTTATGTGCTTTGGAGTAAAGGAGTTCCAACTTCGTTTGAAAGGTGGAAGATTTTGATAGTTGGCTCTCTAATTGGTGGATTTTTCGCAACCGTTTTCTATTTTGGATGGTGTGTCGTCTCCATCTTGTTCCTCTCAAAGGAGTCTAATGGAGTATTGGGAGAACATGAATATGAGATTACAGAGGATGGATTGTTTGAGAGAACCATTGCAAATGAGACATTAAACAGATGGGGCGCGCTGGGAAAAGTATCTATTGCTGGAAAAAATTTACTTTTACAAGTGTCAGGATATCTCTATCACCTATTTCCAAGACGTAGTTTTGAATCTGATGAAGCATTTTATGAATTTAAAAATTTGCTTATAGAGAATATCAACAACGCAAAGAATACGCACATTAAAACTGGCGCCGAAGATCATTGAGATCGTAGTTGCCAGTAGTAGCAACAATGTTACTTTTAAGCGAGATATAGGTATCTATCTTTTTTCTTCGTGTTCTCTGTGTGCCTTGTGGTGAGATCTTGGAAGTTTAAAGTCCTGCAGATGGCACCTCTACACGCCACTACTTTATCTATGAAGTAACAAGATATTTCCATTCTTAATAGTCAGTTGAACTGTTCTTTAGGATACCTTTACACTCCGAAAATCCTATAAAAATCAGGTGGATTGGGTGAAATTAATCAATAGCCTCAAACTTCATTTTTGTGCAGTGTTCACTCTAGTGGCAGGCGATAGTCTGGCAACGCAACACATTATCTTGGCGAGTGATGGTAAGGCCGAGGATTACTTTGGCTACAGCGCCGATATCGATGGCGCTACGCTAATTGTTGGCGCCCATAAAGCAGATATCAATGGCGTCAAAGATGCCGGGGTTGCTTATGTTTATGTTCTAGGTGACCGGGGCTGGTACCAACAAGCCAAGCTTGTTGCAGAACCTATCTTCGCTGACGATACCATTGGCGGCAAAGTGGCAGTGAAAAACGATGTGGCCATGCTCGGTGTGATGGGAAGGGATGACAAAGGCAAAGACGCGGGCGCGGTAATTTCTTTTGAACGCGCAGCCAATACCTGGACACAGAAGCAGATTTTTACCGCACCTGATGCAATGCCTGGGGATGCGTTTGGCCAGAGTGTTGCACTTACTGATAACTACCTTGTTATTGGTGCGCCGAATAGTGATGCCTTGGGCATCGACTCCGGGGCGGCTTATATTTACCAGCGGGAAGGCGGCAAATGGCGCTATAAAACCAAAATCACCGCCAGTGATGGCGCAGCAGGGGATTTGTTTGGCATCAGTGTGGCCATAGACGGCAATACCATTCTGGTGGGCGCGGACTTACATGATGAAAAAGCCGAAAACGCCGGGGCCGTGTACGTTTATGTGGTGCAAAATAATCAGTGGCAACAACAAGCTAAGCTTGTGGCTTCTGATGGTGGTAAAACCGATATTTTTGGCGTCAGGGTCGCGATTTCAGGCGATACCGCATTAATTTCGGCCAGGCGGGATGACATTGATGAGTTGGGGGTAGATGCCGGCTCCGCCTATCTTTTTGTGCGAGAGGGGGATGCCTGGACGCAAGAGGTTAAATTGATCTCCCCAGACGGCGCGGCAGATGACAGATTTGGCCGCGGTGTGGCGTTAAGTGGCGATACCGCCATTATCAGTGCCATGAATCATGACGCTAATGGCACCGATACGGGCGCATTGTACGTATATAAAACAGGCCCACATGGTTGGCGTTATAACAGCAAAGTTGTTGCTGAGAATGCTAAGCCTGGCGACCAATTCGGCTGGAATGTTGCGCTATCAAAGGGCGTTGCCGTAATTGCCACCCCTCATCATGATGCTAATGGCCAGCAGTCTGGCGCTATATACGTGCAAGACTTAAATAGTGATAGTGCATCCAGCATTCAAAACCCTGTTGTAAGTAGATTGGAACAATCAGATAAAACTGCGCAGTAAGGAACCGAATAGAAATGGGACGAGATTTCATTTGTCACGGGATAAATGAGTAGATTAATAGCCGGGCATTGCCCGGCTTTTTTATCCTAAATGGCAAGCGGCGAAGGGGAAGGCGCGGCTAAACCCGCTTGTGGCTATGAAACATTCCCCGCTGTTGCGGCAATGCAAATAGTGACTACTTTTAGTTAAGCCATATTTCGTGGCAGGGAGCTAAAAACGGAGAGCACTATGTTTATCGTAACTAACCGCGAAGTAAACGAAGCAAAGCATGATGCAGCAGGTGCCTTTGGCGATAAGCCGATGGCCGGTGCCAATTCACTGCGTTTGGCAGAGGCTAGCCGCAAAGGTAAAAAATGGCATATCGATATCTTACCCGATACGCTCACGCCGGAACTGGCGAGCAAAGTGAATTTAGACGCCGAACAAAAACATTTCGCCAGTGCCTACGTGGCTCGCAAATTATTGAGTCTTTGCAGTGGTGGCGGTGATGCCAGTAAGGGCAAAAATTTGTTGCTCTATGTGCATGGTTTTAACAACGATATGAACGATATCCTTGAACGGGCCGAGCAACTGGAAAAGAACTACGGAGTGGAAGTGTTGTGTTTTAGCTGGCCAGCCAATGGCGGAGGGCTGCAAGGGGTACTGAGCTATAAGAGTGATAAGCGCGATGCCTTGGTATCACTTGGCGCTCTGGATCGGGTATTTGAAAAAATGTCTGATTTTTTAGCTGAATTTAATCAGCAATATGTAGCGGAGCTGGAGGCAAAAGCTGAGGCAAAATTTGGCGGCAACAGTGAAGCCTGGGACCGTTATTTTGCCAAAGAAGTCAATAAGAAATGCCCTTTCACTGTTAACTTAATGCTGCATAGCATGGGTAACTACCTATTCAAGCACTTGCTTGGAAGCTCAACCTATACCGCCAATCGCCTGCTATTTGATAATGTGGTGATGGTCGCCGCCGATGCTAATAATCAGGGGCATGCCCAGTGGGTTGATAAAATTCAGTTCCGTAATCGCCTCTACATTACCATTAATGAGAATGACATGGCGTTACGCGCGTCGCGGCTGAAAATGGGCGAGCAGCAACATGCGCGTTTGGGGCATTATTTACGCCGACTGGATGCCCAAAATGCCATTTATGTGGATGTTACCCATATGGCCCATATTGGCGACTCTCATGCCTATTTTGAAGGCGACGCGCTTGAGAATGCGAAAGTACGTACCTTCTTCAATAAAGTGTTAAATGGCGAAAGCGGCGAACGTACTGCCAAATTCGATGTGGCAAGGAACGTCTATCGATTATAGCTCGCAGGTTGTGCCGTACATTGAATATCGAGAGTGCTGATTTATGGGAAAAACACTTCGTTATCGACACGCAAATGACTTGCGCCATTACCCGTGAAAAACGCGAAGCACACAAAAAAGATGTCTTTCTTCGTGTTACCTGTGTGCTTCGTGTTGAATTATTGGCGCTGAATTCTTCTATTTTCTCGCAACTCGCAACTCGCAACTCGCAACTCGCAACTCGCAACTCGCAACTCGCAACACCAAACCTTGCTGCGGTATCAGCGCTAATGCAATTTAAGCTTAGGCCGTACTGCGCGGTTAATTTTCTCCACCAAAATCATCAGCATGCCCTTAAGCCAGCCGTGAATAGCTACCTGGTGCATACGATACAAACTGATATACACAAAGCGGGCGATGCGGCCTTCAATAAACAGGCTGTTGCCGGTCAGGTTACCCATCAGGTTGCCCACTGTGCTGTAACGACTTAAGTTCACCAGCGAGCCATGGTCTTTGTAGTGGTAGG
Organism: Bowmanella yangjiangensis; assembly: GCF_017255015.1. Taxonomy (GTDB): domain Bacteria; phylum Pseudomonadota; class Gammaproteobacteria; order Enterobacterales; family Alteromonadaceae; genus Bowmanella; species Bowmanella yangjiangensis. Next base: position 523,520 of record NZ_JAFKCS010000001.1, read on the forward strand.
CCTTCATGGCTTTACCGGCACGGCGGCGCAGGATATTGGCGGCGATAAGTGAGGCCATCTGGTGCGCCGATTGTGCCCGTGGTGGTACCCAACTGCCGTCTTCTTGCTGGCAACCGCAGCAATCCCCCAGCACAAATACATCGTCTACCCCTTTGGCTTGCAGCTCAGGGGTGACCAGAATCTGCTGCATTCTGTTTAATTCGAAAATACCTAACTGCTTGATAAAGTCGGGTGCTTTAACCCCGGCCGCCCATACCATTAAATCGGCGCGAATGGTTTTATCTTCGGCGGTAAAAAAGCCGTTTTCTACCGCAGAAGCAACCTTGGTGTTTTCCAACACTTCTACCCCAAGCTTGACCAGCTCGGTACGTACCGCATTGGAAATGCGTTTAGGCAGGGCGGGCAATATACTCGGCCCGGCTTCAATTAAACTGATACGCAAACGATGGGCGTTAATCTGTGGCAGACCATAGCGCTGGGCCAGTGCCGCCACATGATACAGCTCGGCAGACAGTTCCACGCCGGTGGCACCACCACCCACTATGGCGATATTCAGATATTCCCTGGCATCGGCCTGATTCACCCGCACAAAAGCATTAATCAATGAGCGGTGAAACTTATCCGCTTGCTTGGGAGAGTCGAGAAAATAGCAATGGTCGGCCACACCCGGTGTGCCAAAGTCGTTGGACACACTGCCAATGGCCATAATCAGAGTGTCATAAGCCAGATCGCGCTCAGGCACTACCAAACGGCCTTCTTCATCGAACATGGCGGCCAGACGTACACTTTTGCGCTGGGCATTTAGCCCAACCATTTCTCCGTGCTGAAACTGGTAATAATGCTTTGCCCCATGGGCACTATAAGCCACGCCGTCGGTGCTGGTGTCCAACGAGCCGCTGGCCACTTCATGCAGTAACGGCTTCCAGATATGGCTGGTGTTTTTATCCACCAGAATAATCTGCGCCTGCTTTTTCTTACCCAGTTTATGCCCAAGCTGGGTTGCCAGTTCTAAGCCACCGGCACCTCCTCCGACAATAAGGATGGTTTCCATAAATGCACTCCAAAGTTAGTGATCTGTTTATCTTTGCCATCGGAGGGGTAATCAGGGGGAGCTTGATGCTGAGCTGATATTGGGTAATTGATGGGCTGTTGGCCAAAGGCAAAGATAAACCGTCTCGCGGGTGGCGAGAACCTAATGTGTCCGGTGAGTGGACGGGCAGGGGGAGGTGTGTCGTGCATAGCCATATAATAGGGGCGAGCAGGAGGAAAACCCATGGCTTAACTGTCCATAATGAAAAAAATATGTAACTAAAATCCACACTTGCCAGAAACATGCTGTTCACCACGCGAGTTTTCAAAAGACTGTCATAAAGCTTGGTTACCCTGCGCGCAGATGTTTGATTGGGATTCGCATAATGAAGTTAACCCGCAGAAGTTTCCTGAAAGCCTCGGCAGCCGGATTTGGCGCAGCAGTGTTGTCTTACGGGCTGACAGGCTGTGGCAGCAGTTCAGACAGTAGCAGCACCAAGGTGGATGTTTCTTTTGACTATGGTGTAGCCAGTGGCGATCCCTTACACGATGCGGTGGTAATTTGGACCCGTGTCACCCCCAAGCTGGCTGCCGCCAACTCGGTGCAAGTGCGCTGGGAAGTCGCGCTAGACAATACCTTTAAGGAAATGGTGCACGACGGTATGGTGCAGGTGGGTAGCGACACCGATTTTACCTTGAAGGTTGACTTACAGAACCTGGAAGCTGGTACTCGCTATTACTATCGCTTCGCCTCCAACGAGCGTTTATCGCCGGTGGGCACTACCCGCACTTTGCCTGAGGGTGAGCTGGATCAGGTAAAGCTGGCGGTGATGTCCTGCTCTAATTACCCGGCCGGTTACTTCCATGCCTATGCCGAGGTGGCTAAGCGTGACGATCTGGATGCAGTACTGCACCTTGGTGATTACATTTATGAATACGGCGCTGGCGGCTATGCCAGTGACGATGCCCAGGCGCTGGGCCGCGGTTTTCCGGCCGACAACAATAGCGAACTATTAACCCTAAGCGATTATCGTAAACGCTATGCGCTGTATCGCACCGACAAAGACCTGCAGGCACTGCACCAAGCCGCACCCTTTATTACGGTGTGGGATGACCATGAGGTAAGCAACGATACCTGGCGGGATGGTGCGCAGAATCACAATGAGGGGGAAGGGCACTTTGATGATCGCAAACTGGCGGCGTTAAAAGCCTATTTTGAATGGATGCCGATTCGCGGCCAAGACAGCAGCCAGCCAATTTATCGTAAATTCGAGTTTGGCGACTTGGTCAGCCTGTATATGCTAGATACCCGAGTGCTGGCCCGCGACAAACAGCTTAACTACGCTGATTTTGATTTAACCAGCCAGGCCGGACAGGGGGCGTTTATGGCGGCGCTGACCGATGCTAATCGCAGCCTTTTGGGGGGCCAGCAGCTTAACTGGCTAACCGACAATATGGCGTTATCTGCCGCCACCTGGCAGGTCTTGGGCCAGCAAGTGCTGATGACCAAAATGTGGCTACCGGCCGAAATTATGCTGATCTTAGGTAGTGTGGAAGCCACCTTGGCCGCCGGTGGCGATGTGTCGGCGATATTGGCAGAGGCTAATGTGTTGTTTGCTGAACTGGCGCAAATCAAAGGCCGGGTAATGGCCGGCGACCCCAGTGTAACCGCGGCTGAGCGAGCCAGAGTGGAAACCACAGTCCCTTATAATCTCGATGCCTGGGATGGTTATGCCTATGAGCGTGAGGCCTTGTTGGGTGCCGCCCGCGCTATGCAAAAGAATCTGGTGGTGCTGGCTGGTGACACTCATAACGGCTGGGCTGGTAACTTAGTCACAGCCGCCAATAATCCGCTGGCGGCCAATAGCCATGCCGGGGTGGAATTTGCAACCTCGTCGGTCTCTTCACCAGGTATGGAGGAGTACCTTAGCCTGGACACCAGCAACCCGCAGGCCATAGCGCAGACCGAACAGGTAATAGGACTGCTGATAGACCATCTGCACTATACCAACCTGACCGATCGCGGCTTTTTAACCCTGACCTTCAGCCGCAACTATGTGGATGCCCAGTGGCACTATGTCAGTAGCGTCAAACAGCGCGACTATCAGATGTTGGAAAACCGCCGCCATACTATGCGGGTATGGGTCGGGGCTAACCGTTTGGATGCTTAGCCTCTCATTGGCGGGTAATCATCACAAGTGGAAGCTGTTCATTGCTTCCGCTATTCTTGGATTTTGATATTTTCCACTAAGAACACAGAGAACATGAAGAGGAATACTTTTTGTATTTCTCTCAGTGCTTCGCCATTCGTGATTGATCTTGAGCTCCCCAAGCCAACTAAACAGCCACGGAATCGTAAACCACCACTTTGCGCCATAAATGGGAATACTGTTCAACAAAGGCCTGATGTAGGGGATGAACCTGATAGGCATTCTGACCAGCAGCGTCGTCAAACAGCATGGTCTCCGAAACCTGATAGCTGTTATCCACCACATCACGTTTTTCTGTGGAGGCTGGCAGGCCGATTTGCAGGCCACGAACGCTGTCTATTTGTCGTAGGCTGTTTAGTCCTTCAATCAACTTATCGCGATCTTCTGCCGAGTCCGGGTTGTGCAGCCAGAAATACACCTGATGTATTAGCTTGGGCAGCGACGGGCAGGCTGTCTGTGCTGTGGCAGTAGTTGGCAGCATTGACGCGGCCCCTAACAGAGCGGTTGACGCGATAAATTGGCGACGGGAAGCATCTTGCATAGCGAGGTCCTGAAATTCTGATTGGTTAAAACGCTACCAGATACTGTTGGTGTTAGGTACTTTCAGGGCATTACGATTTTTGTTTTTTAACACGAAAATGTATGGACTCTTTCTTTGTAAAAGCTTGCTTATTCCGTGTATCCCTCTTGGGGGAGAGAGTCCATACATCTTCGCGGTTATTTATTGAACGCCCAGAGTTAGGCAAAAGCGCAAAACGTCTGGGCATAGAGGTTTGATAAACTCACCTTCTATACCCAGACTGCTTTGTATTAGCAAAGCTCACTCTAAGGCAAATGCGCCAGTTCCTGCTGGATCTCTTCGGCAGTGGGCCTAAGCTGCGGCTTGCCTTTGGCGGCGCGGCGTTTACTTAATATCGACAGAATCGGCGTGGCGATAAAGATGGTGGAGGAGGTGCCTATCACCACCGCAAACAGCATCGGCAGAGCAAAGCTATTTACTGCATCACCCCCGGCGATACCCATGGGCAGCAGTGCCAAAAAGGTGGTTACCGAGGTATACAAGGTACGGGTTAAGGTGGAGGTCACCGCCCGGTTCATCAGGCTGTCAATATCCGCCTCGGGTTCGAGCCTGAATAGCTCCCGTACCCTGTCAAACACCACCACTTTGTCGTTGATGGAATACCCCAGCAAGGCCAGCAGGGCGGCCACGGCGGTGAGGTTAAATTCAATGCCGGTGAGGGCAAAAAAGCCGATGGTTTTGGTCAGATCCAGGCCGATAGTGGCTAATGCTGCCACGGCAAAATGCGCTTCAAAGCGCAGCCACAAGTACGCCAGCATACCGCCGCCGGCAATCAGCAAAGCCAGAATCGACAAATCAGCAAACTCGCCGCTGACCTTGGGGCCAACCACATCCACCTTGGGAAAACTGGCGTCGGCATTAGCTGCAATAATAGTGGCCTTTAACTGCTCAACCACCTTGGGTGCCGGACTGTCACCGCCACTGTTAGCCGCGCGCAGCAAAAATTCATGCTCGGCGCCGTATTCCTGAATCGCTATCTCGCCTAAGCCCTGGCGTTCAATGGCCGAGCGCAGATCGTCCACGGCCATGCCTGGCGCATGCACTTCCATCATAATGCCGCCGGTAAAATCCACTCCGTAGTGCAGGCCGGGTTTAAAAAACAGGCCGATAGATAGCAGCGTCAGCGCCACAGAGACACACAGCGCCGGTACTTTGCCGCGCAAGAAGTTCACTTCTTTTTTCGGCATCCAGCGGCTGATATCCAAGCCACCCATCGGCATGGGCTGGCGTTCCTTGCCTTTAACCCGCCACTGCATCAACAGGCGGGTCAGGGATACCGAGGTAAACAGTGAGGTCAACAGACCCAAAGCGATGGTTACCGCAAAGCCCTTGACCGGGCCGCTACCGAACATAAACAGCAGGCTAACAGCAATGAGTGTGGTGAAGTTTGAATCGATAATAGTGGCGAAAGCCTTATCAAACCCCGCTTTTAAGGCAATACCGGCGGGTCTGCCTTTGCGGGTCTCTTCCTTGATGCGCTCATTAATCAGAATATTGGCATCCACTGCCATCCCTATGGTCAGTATCAGGCCGGCAATGCCCGGTAAGGTTAAGGTCGCGCCAAATAAGCTCAGTAAACCGAACACCAAACCAATATTGACACTCAGCCCCACGCAGGCGATCAGGCCCCAACCCCCGTAGGCGACCAGCATATACACCAGTACCAGCGCCGCACCTAATATGCCTGTGGTTACGCCCATGTGGATGGCGTCGCTGCCTAAATCCGGCCCCACAGTGCGTTCTTCTACCACAGTCAGCGGCACGGGCAGCGCGCCGGTTCGTAGCATCAAGGCCACATCATGGGCCTCTGCCATAGTAAAGCTGCCACTGATTTCACCGCGCCCGCCAGGAATAGCGCTACGGATAACAGGTGCGGTAACGACTTCGTCGTCAAGTACTATGGCCAGCACCCGGCCAATATTGCTTTTGGTCATATCGCCAAACAGCTTGGCACCTTGGCTGTCGAGTTTGAAGTTGACTACCGGCTGGCCACTTTCCTGACTGAAGGCAGCCTGGGCATCAACAATATGAGTGCCTTCCAGCGCGACGCGAGTTTCGAGAAAATAAGGCGTGCCCTGGCGGTCTTTTACCATTAATGCACCGCTAGGTGACGGCTGTTGCCAGTGAAAACTCATCTGCGCTGTGGTGCCAAGCAAGGCCTTGATTTGTTGCGGATCGCTCACTCCCGGCATCTGCACTAAGATGGCGTCTTTACCCTGGCGGGTAATGCTGGGTTCGGTTAAGCCGGTTTCGTTTAACCGTTTACGCACCACATCCAGGCTGCGGTCAATGGCGTCTTTCAAAAGCGCCTGTTGGAAAGCCTCGCTGAGCTGCATCACCACTTTATTGCCTTGTAATTCAAGGCTGATACCGCTGCGCCCATTGTTGAGCAGACTGAGGCTGGCCGCCAGTTTGGCTACTTGAGGCCATTGGCTGACATCCTTAAGCACAAAGCTGCGCTGCTGTGGCTGGTTGTTGTCACCACGGCTGTAGCGAATATGCTGCTCGCGCAGTGCGCTCAGTAGCTGGTCACTGGCGTCATCCAACTGTTGTTTAAATAAGGCCTGAGTATCGGCTTCTAAAAGCAGGTGTGAGCCGCCTTGTAAGTCCAATCCTAAGGCCAGGGTATTGTGGCTGTACCAATCGGGTAGTTTGTTTGCTACCGAGGTTGGCAGCAGGTTAGGCGCGGCGCTTAGCAGGCCGAGCAACATAATAAGCACGTACCCAAAGGCACGCATGGAAAATACGTTCATAAGTAATCCTGAAAACACAAAATGCACAAGCAGCCGCGCTGCAAACAGGCGGCTGGTTAATAAGGCTGCGAAGAATTACTGAACTGGCGGCGCTCTGGCCTGAGGAATGCCGTAGCAGGTATGAGCAGTGAAATCACTGACGATTGCCTGCGCGTCAGTGCCTTGATGGCCAAAGCTGTTAAGGCGGCAAGCTGTTAGCCCATGCTCAAGGTCGTTGCCACTGTCGTGACGCTCTTTTTGTATTGCCGATGATTTGCTGGAGCGCAGCGTGACCGTGGCCCATTGGGTAAAGGGCTGAATCTGAGAAGAGTCATGCTGAACTAACTGCGCACGGGCAGTCGGCGTAGAACCGACCGATACACCCAGCACAAGAATAGCCATAAGCATCGCTGAAAACAGCGAGGCCATGCGGCTGGTCATTGTGTGGTTAGGTTCGTGGCGCATCAGAACTCCGATAAATCAAACGCTACTATACAGGAGTTGAAGGTTAAAAGCGGGTGAATTTTCGGCATTGTTGGTTTAGCCTGCTGTTCTTAATACAAAAAGGCATATAACTGTGAATTCAAGCCCCTTGTTTGTTTTCATCCCTAAAGCGAGCGCTTAATAAACAAAAACGACTCCCGAGGAGTCGTTATATGTATCAAGCAAATTTTACGCTAGGCGCTTTCTTTTACGATTAACAGCTACGCCGAGCAAACCAAGGCAAATTAAAGCGAGTGAGGCGGGTTCAGGTACGGCTGCAGCGGCTGAGGTTATTCTGGCATCCGACGCAAAATTTACAGGGTTGTTCGCTGTGCCAGCATACTGAAAATAGCCAGTAGCGCTGCCTGATTGCAAGGAAGACAGGGATATAGACCAGAGAGACCAGTCGCCAAAAATGCCTGAGCCGGTAAAAAATTGCACCTGGACTCCTTCGCCAATTTGGTCTGCACCCAGGTATAAAAAATCACCATCTACAGTAAACATGTCGGTTCCGCTAGTGATGAAGCTCTTTGTCACCGAAAATCCAGCGGCAGTAGAGTTAATGTGGCTGAGACTGGTGTCAAGGTTGGTAAAAGAGAAGCTTCCAGAGTAGATTCCGACTTCGAAGTTCCAGGTGCCACTGATAATGGCTGCCCGAGCACTGCTCACACTAACCAGTGTAATAACCATAACCAACATTAATTTGCGTACAGTTGTCATAACCATGGATCCTTATTGTTTTTCAAAAATCTCTCCAGCAAGTACTGCGCCAGTAAATATATTTCAATATTAACAAATGCTTAAGTTGTCTCTTTGGAAGAGAAGTAAGGTTTTTGTATAAAAATCCGACAGTATTCCTGTCTGGTGTTCTAGGTGGTGAATGTATGAATTACCGCAGCGCTTAAAGCAAAAAGCCCGGCAACGCCGGGCTTGTTAGCATTAGGCAACAGAGCTTATCGATCCGCACGTCCTTGGAACTTGCGCTCTTCAATATTCACACGGATCCAATCGCCGGTGGCGACATATTCGGGTACTTGTACCACCAGGCCGGTGGAGCATTTTGCTGGTTTGGTGCGAGACGTGGCAGAGGCCCCCTTGATAGACGGATCGGTTTCTACCACTTCCAATTCCACACTGATAGGCAGGTCCAATGCAACTGGCACGTCGCTTACGATCAATACCTGGATGCCGTCTGTTTCTTCATTGATAAACAGGATTTCTTCGGCAATGGCATCTTTGTTCAGGCTGTACGGGGTGTAGTCTTCCTTATCCATGAACACATATTCGTCACCGTCGATGTAAGAAAACGTGGCCTGACGACGCACCAAATCAGCCAGTTGCAGCATGTCGGAATCTTTAAAGGTTTCGTCAAATTTGGCACCGCTTACCACATCGTACATACGCATACGGTAAATACTGCCACCTGCACGGCCTTGTGGCACAGAACGCTCGATATCACGAACGATACAGGTTTTGTTGTTATAAACGATGGTGGAATTCTTTTTGATTTCACTTGCTTTTGGCATTGCTATGTCCTGATTGCAAACTGGGCTAACCAATAAAGGCGGCATTTTAATCCATCTATTGACGGCTGAATATGGATTATTGCCAATACAGCGCAGCCGGGAATGCGTATTTAGGTTACAAGATAATTTTTAATTATGCTGATAGCCGCAATTTTCCTCGGCTTCAGCAATGTTTCTAGCCCCTTTAACCATGAAATCCATTTGAACACGAGTGAAAACAGGCTGACTTTGAGACTCATTGGTCGCTGACTTCCAGCGCCACTGGGCTAAAGCATCTGCGGCTTTCTGATCAAATATCCCTTGAGGATAGGACTTTATTATCCGGTACCCTTCTGGGTGGCCCTGTGCATTAATGCCGAATTCAAACTGTACACAACCTGACCGCCGGTCGGCGGCAGCAGCAATAGGGTAACCTGGATAGGTGCGCTTACTTTCTTGCCAGTATTGGCGTTCTGGCTTGTCACTTTGAACGGCCGTTAAGTCCAGATAGGGTAGGTTGTTATTCTGCTCTGGCGCAGGCTCAGTGGTGGACTGGCAGGCGCTCAAGCCCAGTAAAATGCATAAAATGAGGTGTTTCATGGGGGGCGTCCTGACGGTGGCAATCTATTGCGTATTTTACTGAAAACTTACCTTACCAGCGCCCCTGCAAGGTGACAAATATTCTGTTTTACTGGCTAGGCACGGTAGTGATTAACCGCAAAGCTGAACATAACCTTGAGCATAAAAAACACCGAGACCAGCGCAAATCAAACCGGCAGTGCCAGTTGCATCAATACCAACAAACCAGCGCCCATCAGGGCTGCGGCGGTAAACAACTGAAAGGAAGAGCCGTGCAGGGCATTAACAATCAGCGCACTGACGATAGTTATGGCCCAGATAAGTGCGGCACTTGCCAGGTCGGCACCCATTGGCCAGGCAACCAGCGGCAGATGCAGGTGAATGGCAATAAACACCAGGCGGCTGGAGGAGCGCTTGGCATAATAGTCATTGGTGCCCTGACTGAAGTTGGCGATAAACCCGGCCAGAATGTCGGCCACGATTAACAGACCCACCATCAGCTTCCAGCTTGCTAGGTTGTACGGCAGCAACTGAAACTGATAGTAGATACAGGCCGTACCCAGCAGGGCAAAGAGCAAAATCACCAGGATCTCAGTGGCAGACTGCTGTTCACCAAATACCTCATGTAGGGCTTGTGGTATAGGGCGACGGCGCATTAGCATTCCTTAATGAACTGAAAAAATAGCTGAGTTTTTCGCTCGGCATGTTGCTTTAACTGCTCGGCTGACAAAGGCATCCGGCCGGTCATTTGCAGCTCGTCATAGAAACCACTTTTCCATAGCGCGAACAGCATTTGAGCGGCCTCTTCTGCTGTCAGTTTATTTCCATGTGCGTGCAGAAATGGCGCTAGCATGGCGGTCAGATTGGCCAACACCCTGGCCGGGCCACAAGCGAATAGCTGCCTACCAAGCTCTGGGTATTGTCGCTGGGCGGCGCTAATTGCAGTATCGAACAGCAATACATCGGGGCGGGAGATCAGGCTAAGGATGTGATAGCCCAAGGACGATAATTGAGTCTGCAAATTCCTTTGGGTACCAGATTGACTGTCGCTACCTAAGGCTGGTTCTGTGCTTAACGCTTGTTCGGTATGAAATGTCACATAGGCCTGCACCAAGCTGGCCAGATCGCCATAACGGCGATACAAGGTAACCTTGGAAATACCGGCGTGCTTGGCTATGCCTTCCATGGTCAGGCCGGCCAGGCTTTTCTCCATGACCAGCATTGATATTGCCTGCCAGACCGCCTGAGTGTGTGCAGGGTCTGGGGGGCTTCCTGACTTTGCCATGGGCTAAGATACGTAGTTCACTATATGTTCGCGCGGTAGCACTTGCATATAGTGAACGTAATCGTTTCGTTATTGGTTGGTTTTCCGTCAGCGGGTCGCGGTAGTTTGCTCGCACATGGTTTTGCTGGCCGGTTCACAGCCATCCAGGCACATCACCAGGCCTTTATCATTGCGCTCGGCACCGCCGCCAAGCGCGGTTGAACACCAGGTTTGCATATTCTGATCAATGCGACATTGGCCCTTGCCGCACAGTACTTCGCCCATGCGGTCTCGAATGGCTTCCCCATCTTTAAAGGCTGAGCAAAATACCTGACCGGATGAATCCCGCGCGCAGCTGCCTTTACCACAGATCACATCGCCCTCGGCGTCCTTTAAGCAGTCGGCCTGTGCACCGTTAGCCATGACCCCTAAGGCCAGAAGCAGCGGCATTGCTACCTTACTCAGACCAGACGGCATATTCATTCTCGCTGGGATCGGTAAAATGGAAACGCCGACCGCCGGGGAAGGCGAAGATGGGCTTGATAATCTTGCCGCCAGCCTGCGTTACGGCATCTTGGGTGGCGACAAGATCCTGGCTGTACAACACCATCAATAGGCTACCGCTGGCCACGGACGCAGAGGCATCAGCGCGGTAAAAACCGCCGTCCATGCCGCCGTTGGTAAAGCAGCTATAGTCCGGCCCGTAGTCAACAAACTGCCAGCCAAACACGCTTTGGAAAAAGGCGCGGGTGGCCTCGAGATCTTTGGCCGGTAACTCCAGATAATTGATTTTATGATGTTCCTTCATGCTGGGCTCCTGGTGAGTTATTCGGCGCGCAGAATAGTGGCAATTTCCTCTTCCATCACCCTGGCTGCCTGTTGGCGGGCTATGGACATAAAGGGCGACCCTGCGTCCCATACCTCTTCAATAACCTCGTGATTGCGCTTAAATTTCTGTTCCACATCTTGTAAGGCAATGATCATTTGTTCTTTGGTCATGGCTTTTCCTTGAATGGCTTGTGCTGTTCTTGCGAAATTATCAGAAGGTTTAGCACAAATCATCGGTCAGGCATAACCTTATCAGGCCTGCGAGTAACTCTTTTCCCAGTCTTTCCAAACCGGCTGCATACCCGCATTTTTTACCGCTTCCGCAACCACTTGCGGGGCTCTGGCATCGTCAATCTCGAACTGCTCCAAGGCCTTGTCTGCATTGGCATAGCCGCCGGGTTGAGTGCTTGACCCTGCGCTTAAGCTGGTGACACCGAGCGGCAGTAGCTTGTCTCTGAATTGCGCCGACTCGCGGGTGGAAAGGCTAATTTCCACTTCACTGTCCAGTAAACGGTAGGCGCAAATCAACTGCACCAACTGGCGGTCACTCATCTGGGTTTTATCCAGCAAACCACCGGAGCAGGGCCGCAGGCGGGGAAAGGACAGCGAATAGCGGCTACGCCAGTAGGTCTTTTGCAGATATTTTAAATGCAGGGCAGCGAAAAAACTGTCGGTGCGCCAGTCATCCAGGCCAATCAGTACCCCCAGTCCCATTTTATCTACCCCCGCCCGGCCAAGGCGCTCAGGGGTATCCAGGCGCCAGTCAAAGTCCATTTTTTTACCTTTCAGATGGTGCTTGGCATAAGTGCGCCGCCGATAGGTTTCCTGATAAACCAGCACGGCATCCAGGCCCAGTTGGCACAGTTCACGGTATTCGTCTTCGGCCAGCGGCTGCACCTCCAGGCTTAGATAGCTGAAGTGGCGCTTGATGATTGGCAGGGCCTGGCGAAAATAGTCCATGCCCACCTTAGTTTCATGCTCGCCGGTGACCACTAACACGGAGTCAAAGCCCATGGCTTTGATGGCCTGACACTCGGCGTCTATTTCGTCCAGGCTGAGGGTTTTGCGTTTGAGCTTATTGCTCATGGAAAACCCACAGTAGGTGCAGTCATTGGCACACAGATTCGACAGGTACAAGGGAATGTAAAATTGCAGGGTGTTGCCAAAGCGCTGACGGGTCAGACGGTAAGACTGCTGCGCCATCTCTTCCAAAAAGGCGTCGCCAGCCGGTGAAATCAAGGCCATAAAGTCCTGCAGGTCCCGCTTGGGTTTGCTCAGAGCGCGGCGCACATCCGCTTCAGTGCAGGCATTAATTTGCAGGGTAACGTCGTCAAAGTCCCAGTTTTCAAGCAAGGCGGCAAAGCTCATAAGTGCTCCAGAAAACCGGTCAGGGGGCTGGATGCCACGGCATTTTTTTGCACACAGCCAAGGCCCGCCTCAAAGGCGGTGCGCCCGGCTGTCACTGCTTGCTTGAAAGCCCGCCCCATGGCTACAGGGTTAGGGGAAACGGCAATGGCGGTATTAACCAATACGGCATCCACGCCCATTTCCATGGCCTGGGCAGCATGACTGGGCGCGCCGATGCCAGCATCGACAATCACCGGCACCTGGCTTTGTTCGACGATAATTTCGAGAAAGTCTTTGCTTAGCAGACCGCGGTTGGAGCCAATCGGTGCCCCCAGGGGCATAACCGCAGCGCAGCCAACTTCCTGCAAACGCATGCATAACACAGGATCAGCGCCGCAATAGGGCAGCACGATAAAACCCTCTTTGACCAACTGTTCTGCTGCTTTAAGGGTTTCGATAGGATCAGGTAGTAAGTAGCGCTGATCCGGGTGGATTTCCAGCTTAAGCCAGCTAGTACCTAAGGCTTCGCGGGCGAGGCGGGCGGCAAAGACAGCCTCTTCGGCGGTTTTGGCCCCTGAGGTATTAGGTAATAAGCGTACCCCCAGCTCTTGCAGTGGGGCCAGAATATCGTCTTTGTTTTGCACCAGATCCAGCCGTTTCAGGGCCAGGGTGACCAGTTCGGTGCCACTGGCAGACAGTGCTGCCTGCATGCTTTGCCCGCTGGCAAATTTGCCGGTGCCGGTAATCAGACGGGAAGAAAATTGCGTATTGGCAATAGTGAGCATATCAACCTCCGGCCACCACTTTAAATAAGGTTATGCGATCAGCTTCCTGTAGCCGGGTTTGTGACCACTGACTTTTGCTGACCACCTGGGCATTGACCGCCACCGCCACGCCAAGCGCTGGCTGTTTTAGGGCCTCTAATAACTGGCTGACCGTCAGCCCTTGGGCAAATTGCTGCGGCGTATCGTTGATAATCAGTTGCATGGCTGGTCTCCACATACAGGACAATGGGGGTCTTTGTTCAGCCCCAGGCTTTGCCATTGGTGCACTTTGGCATCAAAGAGTTTTAACTGGCCAAAGGGCACGCTGCCGGCGCCGGTTAGGTATTTAATCGCTTCCAGGGCCTGCATCAGGCCGACAATGCCCACCACCGGGCCAACAACGCCGCTATTAGTACAGTTCATCGACGGGCTTTGCTCGGGATGGTAAAGGCAGCGATAGCAGCCGTGTGACTGCGCAGGATTAAGGGCCAGAAACTGGCCTTCAAAACGAATGGCTGCACCTACCAACAGCGGCACGCCAGCCTGATAACAGGCCGCGTTGATAGCCTGGCGGCTGGCCATATTGTCGGTGCAATCCAAAACCAATTGGCAGTGGCTTATCTGCTCTAACAGGTTGCTTGCATCCAGGTTTCGTTCAAAAGCTTCAATATCGATATGTGGATTGACGCACGCCAGACGGCGCTTGGCTTGCTCTGCCTTGTTGTAACCAATACTAAAACTGTCGAATAGGGGTTGGCGGTGCAGGTTGGTGACATCCACTTTATCGCCATCTGCCAGCACCAGTTTTCCCACCCCGGCACCGGCCAGGTAATGGGCGGCAACGCTGCCAAGCCCGCCCAGGCCAATGATCAGCACTTTGGCTTGCTTAAGCCTTTGCTGACCGGCCTCTTCAATGTCTTCCAACATCAAATGCCGGCTGTAGCGCATAAAATCCTGATCGTTAAGCATTTTGCCACCTTAGCAATAAATCTCTGACCACCTGCTCGGGGTTGCTGGCCTCGGTTATGGCCGTCACCATCGCAATGCTGCCCACTCCCGTGGCGGCTACAGCCTCAACCCGTTCCAGGCTAATGCCACCGATGGCGACGGTGGGCATGTCTTTAAGCAAACGCACATAATGGGCTAGCCGCGCCACGCCTTGTGGTTTGGACAGCATGTCTTTGGTGCGGGTGGGGAAAATGTGACCAAGGGCGATATAGGAAGGTTTCAGCGCTCGTGCGCGCTGAATCTCTGCATAGCCATGGGTGGAAATACCCAGGCGCAAACCCGCCTGGTAAATGGCTGCAAGGTCTGCCTGCTGTAAGTCTTCCTGACCCAAATGCACACCATAGGCACCAAACTTAATGGCCAATTGCCAGTGATCATTGATAAACAATCGGGCATTGGCTTGCCTGCCAAGGGCCACTGCTTTGGCGATTTGTTCTTCAAGCTCAGGTGTAAGCTCCTGTTTAATACGAAGCTGCAGGGTGCGTACACCCCAGCCAAGCAGTTTTTCTACCCATGCAAGACTATCAACCACCGGGTACAGGCCAAGGCCTTGGCTATCCACCGAGGCAAAGCCGCTGTGCTGCCAGGGGGGATCAGCTAGCAGGCTAAAAGCCGGGAAATCCTCAGCCCGCGCCGGCCAACCTAAATGGGCGACCGGCCCTGGCCCCTGGCCTAGTGGCACGGCGCCTTTCAGGCCCTGGTTGATGTAGGCTTTGGCAATGCATATGGCATCGTCCATGGGGTAATCCAGACAAAGCGCGGTAGCGATGGCGCTGGCAAAAGTGCAGCCGGTGCCATGGCCGTGGGGCGTATCGATACGCGAGCAGGTAAAACGCCATTGTTTGGTTGGGCTAAGATACCAGTCCTGGCACTCCTCGCCCGTCCAGTGCAGATGTCCGCCTTTGACCAGCACCGCACCAACACCTTGTTCCAGTAGCAGACTGGCCGCCACCGCCAAGCTGGTAGCGTCTGTTGGTTCGATACCGGTCAGCAGGGCCAGTTCATTGGCATTGGGGGTGATCAGATCCAGTAGCCTGAGCAGTGGTGCGCAGTCGGTCAGTTGCAGGGCCGCCAGCTGCGAACCACAACTGGCTCTGGCCACCGGATCCCAGATAATCAGCGGAGCCTTAGGCTGTTGCTTCATCCAGTGCAGAAACTCGGCCAGGGCAGCTACTTGACTGGCATCGCCGAGCATGCCGATTTTCACCGCGCCGGGCCATAAGTCTGATGCCAGTGCATTTAGCTGATTGCTCAGCACCTCCAATGGCACGGCTTGTACCTGCGTTACCGCCACCGAGTTTTGTGCGGTAATGGCACTTACCACAGTGCAGCCGTGGCCTCCTAAGGCCTGCACTGTGAGTAAATCGGCCTGCACCCCAGCGCCGCCACCGGAGTCAGAGCCTCCGATGCACCAAATTATTGGCTTTGCCATATCAGACACTCGCTTTGGATTTTGCCGGGTGGTAAAGCTCACTGCCACTTTGCTTAAAGGCTTCAGACATTTGCTGCATACCCAGTTGCACGCTTTCCTGCTCGCCGTTTAGGCCGGTCAGTTTAATCGTGGCCTGCTCCTGAGCGGCGGCATAGTCACGCACTTCCTGGGTGATCTTCATGGA
>NZ_JAFKCS010000010.1:0-526 GCF_017255015.1 Bowmanella yangjiangensis
CGCGCCTCCTGGATGCGTCTGCCCGATATTGTCGGCGTGGAGCTGACCGGCAAGCCTCACCCCGGCATTACCGCCACCGACATTGTGCTGGCCATTACCGAGTTCCTGCGTAAGGAAAAAGTCGTCGGGGCCTATCTGGAATTCTTCGGCGAGGGCGCATCCAGCTTAACTCTTGGCGATCGAGCCACCATTTCCAATATGACTCCGGAATACGGCGCCACGGCAGCCATGTTCTATATCGACAAGCAAACCATTGATTATCTGCGCTTAACCGGTCGTGAAGATAAGCAGGTTAGTCTGGTAGAAATTTATGCCAAGGCCACCGGTCTTTGGGCTGACCAAATGCAAGGTGCTGAGTACGAGCGGGTACTTAAGTTTGACCTTTCATCGGTAGTGCGCAATATGGCCGGGCCGTCTAATCCTCATGCCCGGGTCGCCACCGCAGATCTGGCCGCCAAGGGCATTGCCGCAGACTATCAGGAGCAACCAGGACAGATGCCGGATGGCGCGGTTATCATCGCCGCCA
>NZ_JAFKCS010000010.1:536-125524 GCF_017255015.1 Bowmanella yangjiangensis
CATCACCAGCTGTACCAATACCAGTAATCCACGCAACGTGATTGCCGCCGGTTTATTGGCCCGCAATGCCAACGCCAAAGGTTTACTCAGAAAACCCTGGGTAAAAACTTCATTGGCCCCGGGCTCAAAGGCCGTGCAGCTGTATTTGGAAGAAGCCGGGCTATTGCCGGAACTGGAAAAACTTGGCTTTGGCATTGTGGCTTTTGCTTGCACCACCTGTAATGGCATGAGCGGGGCGCTGGATCCGGTTATTCAGCAGGAAATTATCGATCGGGATCTCTATGCTACTGCGGTGCTCTCGGGCAACCGTAACTTTGATGGACGGATTCACCCTTATGCCAAACAAGCATTTTTAGCCTCACCGCCCCTGGTAATCGCTTATGCCATTGCCGGTTCGGTGCGTTTTGATATTGAAAAAGACCCGCTCGGTGTGGATGCCCAGGGTAATCCGGTTACCCTCAAAGATATCTGGCCCACCGATGAAGAGATTGATGCGGTTATCGCCACCTCGGTGAAACCCGAACATTTCCGCAAGGTCTACGACCCCATGTTCGATTTAACCGTCGACTATGGCAGCCATATCGACCCGCTGTATAACTGGCGTGAAAAGAGCACTTATATTCGTCGTCCACCTTATTGGGAAGGGGCACTGGCGGGTAAGCGTAGCTTATCTGGTATGCGTCCGCTGGCAGTACTTGGCGATAACATCACCACCGACCACTTGTCACCATCCAACGCCATATTGCTGGATAGCGCCGCAGGTGAATACCTGGCCAAGATGGGCTTGCCTGAGGAAGATTTTAACTCCTACGCCACCCACAGGGGCGATCATCTGACTGCCCAGCGTGCTACTTTTGCCAATCCCAAGCTGTTTAACGAAATGGTCAAAGACGATGCAGGCAAGGTCAGACAAGGTTCACTGGCGCGCATTGAGCCAGAAGGGCAGGTTACCCGCATGTGGGAGGCTATTGAAACTTACATGCAGCGCAAACAGCCACTGTGCATTATTGCCGGTGCCGATTACGGGCAGGGCTCTTCCCGGGACTGGGCGGCCAAAGGGGTGCGCCTGGCCGGTGTTGAAGTGATAGTGGCCGAAGGCTTTGAGCGTATTCACCGTACCAATCTGATTGGTATGGGCGTATTGCCGCTGGAGTTTTTACCCGGCACTAACCGTAACACCCTGGGCATTGATGGCACCGAAACCTTTGATGTGCAAGGCCAGCGTGAGCCTGGCGCGATCCTGACCCTGGTCATCCATCGTCAGGATGGCCAGTCACAGCGCGTGTCGGTGAAATGCCGCTTGGATACCGCCGAAGAGGTGTCTATCTACGAGGCCGGCGGCGTGTTGCAACGCTTTGCCCAGGACTTCCTGGAAGCAAGCAACGCCTGATAAAAGCCTTATCCCACCGCAACAACATCGGTTTACCAAAGTTCTACTTGGTGTTTGTTGCGGGGGATAGACAACTGGCTGCATCGTTGGAGAATATTTATGTTTAAACCCCAGATTCGTATTCCTGCCACTTATATGCGTGGCGGATGGCGATCTTTTAGGTTTGAATTTCTCCTTAAATTCAAACCCGTCGCAGCAGGAAAATGTGATTTTCCCATGCTCGCAAGCATTGCCATGCTTGGTTGCCCATTCCAGGGCAACAGAGGTACCGCCAGTTAGCATCACTGCATCGTTGGAGAAATTTATGTTCAAACCCCAGATTCGTATTCCCGCCACTTATATGCGCGGCGGTACCTCTAAGGGTGTGTTTTTTAAGCTGGATGATTTGCCTGAGGCGGCGCAGGTAGCGGGCGCCGCCCGCGATGCGATTTTGCTGCGGGTTATTGGCAGTCCGGATCCTTACGCCAAACATACCGACGGTATGGGCGGGGCAACCTCCTCAACCTCAAAAACCGTGATCTTAAGTAAAAGCAGCCGGGCGGATCATGATGTGGATTATCTATTTGGCCAAGTCGCCATTGATAAGCCTTTTATAGATTGGAGCGGTAACTGCGGCAATCTGACTGCCGCGGTGGGGGCCTTTGCTATCAGTAACGGTTTGGTGGATAGCAGTCGGATCCCGCAAGATGGGCACTGCATCGTTCGTATTTGGCAGGCCAATATTCAAAAAACCATTATCGCCCATGTGCCTGTCACCGCTGGTCAGGTTCAGGAAACCGGCGATTTCGAACTGGATGGCGTGACCTTTCCCGCCGCCGAAGTGCAGATTGAGTTTCTTGACCCAGCCGCCGATGAAGACGGTGAGGGCGGGGCAATGTTTCCCACCGGAAATTTGGTGGACACCCTGGATGTACCTGACGTGGGCAGCTTTCCAGCCACCCTGATCAATGCGGGTATTCCCACCATCTTCGTCAATGCCAAAGACATTGGCTATACCGGGGCTGAACTTCAGGATGACATTAACAGCAACCCTGCGGCGCTGGCGCGCTTTGAACAGATCCGCGCTTATGGTGCGCTGAAAATGGGTTTGATTAGCGATATCAGTGAAGCCGCAACCCGCGCCCATACACCAAAGATTGCCTTTGTTGCGCCACCGCTTAACTATATGGCATCAAGCGGTAAAGCCGTGCACGCCAGCGATATCGACCTACTGGTGCGCGCCTTATCTATGGGCAAACTGCATCATGCTATGATGGGCACAGCAGCGGTGGCTATTGGCACTGCCGCCGCTATACCCGGCACCTTGGTGAATTTGGCCGCGGGCGGTAAAGAACGGCAAAGTGTGGTGTTTGGGCATCCTTCCGGCACCTTGCGCGTCGGCGCAGAAGCGAAACAGCTGGATGGCCAGTGGCTAGTCACTAAAGCCATCATGAGTCGCAGCGCACGGGTGCTGATGGAAGGCTGGGTAAGAGTGCCTTCATCATAGAGCTTGCCGATTACAGTATGTTTGTGTTGCTATAAACCCATGTAGGGATCGTCATAGATCCCGATATGGGTTAACACGGACAGCTACACCATGCACAAATTACACGCCTGCATCTTTTCAATTTCTTTAATGTTCGCCAATTTTCAAGTACTGGCGAATTCTTCCCTTCCGGTTATCGAACAACATTTGCTGCCACAACAATATTTAAAGGGCACACCCCGTACTTATTCCATTAAACAGATGATGGAAGCGCATAAAGTAAGTGGGTTGAGTCTGGCATTTATCGATAATGGTCAGTTGCTATGGGTTAAAGCCTACGGTGAAGCCAATCTGTCAGATAGACAACCTGTTACTACCAGTACGGTATTTACCGGTGCATATTAAGTAAACCGGTTTCCGCTGTCGCTGCCCTTAGGTTGGTTGATAAAGGCAAAATATAACTTGATAGTGATGTAAACCAATGGCTGAAAAATTGGCAGATACCTGCCAGTCCATATACCTCGGAGCAAAAAATTACGCTTCGTCATTTGCTCAACCACACTTCCGGGGTAAAGAATCATATATGGCAGAGTATCCAACCAGGACAAACTATTCCTGAGCTGTCTGTGCTTTTGGCTGGTGAAGCTAATGAGCCAGGAATAGAGATTCAATTCCGTCCAGGCGAACGTGAGAGATATTCCAATAGCGGTTACGCCATTGTGCAAAAACTCATAGAGGATGTAACTGGTGAGCCTTTTGAACTTGCGTTAGACAAGTTAGTACTCGAGGAAGTAGGGATGCTTGATAGCTCTTTTGGGCAACCTGTGCCAGACAGGTTGCGGGAAAAATTGGCAACGGGCTATAGCGAGGATTTGCAGCCATACTCCTACCAACTGTTCCCCTTTAAAGCGGCCGGTGGAATTTGGACCACACCAACAGATCTAGCTCATTTCATGGACAAAGTCATGACAAGCTTTCACCATCAGGGCGACGATTTCTTATCCAAAGGCTTGTTAGCACAAATTTTTGCCAACAAAGATGACAGGTTGTGTTTTTAGAATAAAACATGATGATCAGGGAACTATTTTTGAACATTGGGGCAGTAACGCCGGTTTTACCAGTTATATGGTAGGCTCGCTGGCGCAGCGTCAGGGACTGGTACTGATGACAAATAGCGATAATGGTTTTGCCTTAATGGCAGCCATTGCACGCACCTTGGCACATCATTACAACTGGCCTGTACTTAAGCCCCGGCAATTGGAGCCCGTCACGTTAGCCACTCAACAACTCTCGGCCTACGTTGGCACATTTGCTACCGCTTCCCAACCTGATACCGCTATGCAATTTCTGCATCTAAACGATACATTGATGCTCATTACAAAATATCAGCCAAAGCGACCACTTATTCCTGTCGGTAAAGCATTATTTTTTGACCCTGAGTCCAGCAGTACTTTTGAATTTCTGCAAGGTAGAGATGAGGCTGTTGGCTGGGTTAGAGTGACCGAAGCCTCAGGTTACAATAATGATTTCCCCAAAGTTGAACACTAAAGTCATACATAATGTGTCCGCGGGAATTTGAATTCGTTACATATAGTATTGCTTGTATCCGCTGAGAAAAAGTTGATTTTGTTACGTAATTCATGACTAATAGCAAATTGATAAAGCCATGATTATGTAACGGAATCAACTGGATGCGACGACCGATTCGAAAAGAAATTCAGCTCGATTGGCTGGAACAAAAAGCCCCCAGAGGCGGCGCCAGGCCTGGAGCAGGGCGACCAGCAAAACGCGGAAAAACCTTGGTAAAACGTATCCCGCTGCAATACGCCGAAGCCATAGATACGCTCATTGCACATCTGGACGAGCAGCGTGACTGCCCGCAACTCGAGTCTAGTCTGCACATCCAGGATTTAGACAACCGCGACATTCTCCTCTCTGTTAAAACCCGGGTTAAAACCTGATTGTGTAACATATTCAATGATGCATGGCTGCTGGCCTGAAACGGATTTGCTGAGGTTAGTTTTCACTTAATACAAAGCTGAAACTCTCTCTCGCGTCGTCCTGCACATCAGGTTGCTGGCCAACTGGTGTTCTTAGCAACTTTAATTGTGAAAGCGTTAATAAGTACCTTTGCGTGGGCAAAGGTACGTCTTGGTTATCTGGCTGTGCTTTGTGCTTATCTTTTGTTGTCATCTTATTAGTTACCTTGCCGGAATGAGCAGGTAATAACACTGAAGCACAGCGGTCTTATTCACCAGCTCGTTGGTTACCAACAGCGGATTGGGTTGTCTCAGTGGGGGCTACGGAGACGTTAATGGAGTCCACATGGGCACAAACTGCACCTGCTGCAAGATAGTTTTGGATGTAAGCAGGCCAAGCCATGGCCAGTTCTGGGGCTAAACATTCAATTTGCGCAGTGAGCAAACGAATTTTCTGCTGCAAAATGGGGTCAGATTCAACCAGTGGCGCAACCTTCAGCCAGCTTTTTTCTGCCCAGATAATTGCCCAGATCTCGGCTTTATCTTCCTCCAGGCCACTCATAGCATAACCATTTACAAAGCCTGGATGCGGATGACTAAACACTGATACGCTGCTGTCTCTGGCAGAAGCACCGCCTTTACCATAAGTAAAATCGGCAGGATTGAGGCTATGCCACTTAGGATCCTTGTAGTAGGCGCTGCCATAGAGCTGCTGCTCCAGCATATGGTAAAACTCATGATGAACAACATGACGAAGATAGGCATCACCAGGCGCATCCACATCGTAATACAACACTTCATGTATGTAATCGGGTACGGCCGCTCGAGGTTGAGCTCCCACAGCCAGCTTACGCACAAAAGCCACAGTAGCTAAGCCAGATAGGTGGAGCAGGGCTGAAGGCAGTTTATTAACTTCCTGCTCAAACAAGCCTAAATAGTTAATCAGGTTTGGATCACTGTCCAACTGAAGTGCCTGATATCGGATGTCCCAGGGGGAAGCGATCAGGGGTTGGGTTTCAATGGTAAAAAACACCCCAGTGCGCTGATGTTGTGTGTCTAGCAGACTGGCACGCTGAAATTCAGGTTTAGCTGCACAGCCTGCCAGCACGAGCAGCACAAGTGGAAACATTCTTTTAAACATTATAGCTCCGAGGGCATACTGCGAAACAAGTGCTGAGAACTGCGGCTTACCGGCAGTCCGCTGGCGACACCTTTCATAAATACTTGTAATTGTTCGGGCTCACTGGCGCTCACATGATCAAGATGATTAAGGTTGATCACTATGCTGCGATGGATTTGCCAGAAACACTCGGGATCAAGTTGTAACAAGAGTGTTTTAAGCGGCATGCGCACCAGCGCCTCCCGCTCGGCGGTCACAACTTTCACATACCGTCCACTGGCCTGAAAATACAAAATATCTTGTACCGCCACTAACCAGATCCGCGTACCAATCTGCACCTTAATGCGTTTGAGATATTGCCTGGTGTCGCCCTGCAGGTTCAAAAGAGTCTGCGTGATATCCATGGGCTGGCTGTTGAGCCGCTCTTGCACGCGTTTGATGCAATCTTGCAAACGTTCATCAGAATAAGGCTTAAGCAGATAGTCAATGGCCCCGGTTTCAAAGGCCGATACCGCATACTGGTCATAGGCGGTGACAAACACAAAGTGGCTTTGACCGCCGGCTTTAAGGGCAACGTCAATGCCCGTCAGGTCGCCCATTTGAATATCCAAAAATGCCACCTGGATATCATGCTCCTGTATAGCATCCAGTGCTTCTTCGCCGGACTGACACTTAGCTACGATATTTGCCTGAGGCCAGTATTTGCCAAGCTTAACGGCCAGACTATCGAGCAATATCGGTTCATCATCGGCAATAATCAGATTAACCATGTAAGGGTAACTCCAAGGTGGCAACGGTCAGAGGCGACTGGCAGGACATACTGAACCTGGCCCGGCCATCATAGGCTTTTTCCAGGCGTGCAATCAGGTTACTCAGGCCGGTTCCTTGGGGTTCGTCCTGTAATAGATCCGCATCATCACTAACCGTCAGCAACATGCTTTGTCCTTGCTGCGTGGCTACAATGCGAATGGTACCGCCCCGTCGGGTCTTTTCGATGCCATGCTTAATGGCATTCTCAACCAGTGACAACACTGACATAGGCAACACCGGGCAGGTCGCTAAATTGTCATCACTATCAATCTGAAAATTTAATTTGTCGCCAAAACGGATCTTTTGGATATTCAGATAGCGTCTGACAATCTCCAATTCCTCGCTGAGCTTGATAAAGCGTTGCCGGAATTGGGGAATGGTAGAGCGTAGGTAACGGGTCAATTCTTCTAACAAGTGTTTGGCTCGTTCACCGTCGATATCTATCAGATTGTGCAGATTAGCCAGGGTATTAAAGAAGAAATGCGGCTCAAGCTGGGCCTGTAACAGATGCAGTTCCAGCTCGGCTTTATCCCGTTGCTCGGTAGTTTGGGCAATCTGGTTGCGCAAGTTTTGAAATTGAATCTGCGATTCCCGGCGTTTGACGTAAATGATCACAAAAATGGCCCAGGCAGCCAGCAGCAGGTTGCCCAACAAATAGGTGGAAGCTGCCAGTAACGGCGGGACAGCCTTACCACTCCAGCCGAACATTAAGAAGCTGACAGGCAAGCTTATGGCGAAGGCTAAGCCGCCGATTGACATCACGCGCAGAAAACCTAATTTGGCATCCGGGCCTGGCGATAAAAGTAGGTAGGAAAACATCAGGGCAAAACCAAGCAGGTTATACACCTTGATGTATTCAGTAATGCTGGCATAGAAAGCCGAAAAATCCGCGCCATCAGCGATCAGATAATGTAACGCGTTTAAAACGGCACCAAGGGTATTGAGCAGTAATACCACCACCAGGTCGCGCCAACCAATGGTGGTGTAAATCGACAGTAATTTATCGCGCAGTAAATTCAGGTACTTCATTGAATTATCCGTGTAGCCCGCCTAAGCGGCGGGCCTTCTTATTATCAAACTCAGAACTTATGGGTGATACCCAGGCTGTAATATCTACCCAGGGTGGTGTACAGACCTGCAGTATAGCCTTGTTCCCAACTGGCACCGCCAGTATTGGCCGCAGGGATTTGCGGTGTTTCTCTGCCGGTCAGGTTTGACACATAGACATTCACACTGGTGTGGTCATTGAAGTGGTAATTCAATCCCATATCCAGGTACCAGAGCCTGCCAGTATCATAAACAGAGTAGTCTGCAGGGTCATTGCTGTTGTCCGGGGTTTGCGAGCCAATGTAATGTCCTACCATCGACAGGCTGAGATCCTCTGTCCAAAGGGTCAGCGTGTTTCTACCGCGCCATTTAGGAAAGGCCAGTTCGCCCATGGTTTGTACAATTTCTGCATTGGGATCCGACTGCAGATCACGTTGCATTAGCCTGCTCCAGTTACTGCGAAGTCCCAGGCTGAATCCCAAATTTGCGAAGTGATAACTGTAGTCCAGCGCATAATCTATACCTCGGGTTTTATGACTGGCCAGATTCAGATAAGCCACGTTGACCTGCGTGTAGTCATCATGAAATTCCAACATATCGCAGAACACATTATCCAAGCTCTGGCTGTCCATACAATTGGGATACACGCTGCTCCAGTTAATGGTGCCAATCTTGTCAACCAGATTGATATCCCAATAATCCACGATCAGGTTCAGGCCTTGTAGCACCTCTGGTGAGTACACCATACCAGCCGTAAAGGTGTATGCGCGCTCGGCTTTCAGATCCTCATTTCCGGAGTACACAATCAGGGCGTCATTGTAATAGTTAGCTGGGTCTTCCAATCCACGGGCATTACAGTTCGCTTCACGGTACTCAGAGCCGTTTTTACGGTACGCGGAGTAACATACCTCATAAACATAGTTCCAGTACTGACTCTCTTCCTGATAGATCTCATTGATGTTAGGTGCTCTGGCGGCTTTCGCGCGGCTGGTTCTGAGTTTCAGTGAATCAAAGGGATTCCAATCCAATCCAACCATCCAACTGTGGTTCGTGCCAGCGGTACTGTACTTGGCTGTTCGCCAGGCGCCACTTAATACCATTGAATCCGCCAGCAGCATGTCACTGAGTAGCGGTACCCGCACTTCAGCAAAGGCTTCGGTAACATCGTACTTACCGGATAAGGGGTTAGCCGTGTAATAGTTTGCGCCTATCCCGTTTAATTGAGTGTCCGACGGGGTGCTGGTGCTTTGCTCGCGGCGGTGCTCAACACCCGCAGCAAAACTGGCGTATCCGGCCGGCAGCTCAAACAGATCGCCATCGATACTGGCGCTGACCACGGTTTGCTTTAATTTGGCTTTGCTGGTGTGAGGATCCAGCTGCAAAGCCGCCAAGGTGTCGCTACTCAGAGGTTGAAAGACATTAATCGAGCAGCCTTCGTCACAACTGCTTTCCCAGGACCATTCAGTGCCCGTCCATACCCATCCCTGTGTGCCCCAGACTTCTTTGTCCCAATAACTTTGTGAATAGTCATTTACATAGGTGGTATCCACAGAGGTTTGCCCATGCTGTGCACTTAGCTGCCAGCGATAGCCGTCGCCAATTCGCCCCTCCAGCGTCACCACGGCCTGAAATAAATCGTATTCATAATCAGAGCCTGCGCGTCCCACTTCTGGAAAATAGCCACCAAACAAAAGGCCCTGGCCGGTTCGTGCCACTTCGGCTTGTTGCTCTGCGGTGTAAAAGGGGTAGTTACGGGCCAAACGGGTAACACCATATTCTGCCAGTGGCTCGGTGCGACTTTCTGATTCCGTTTTTACGTACTTAAATTCGCTGGTTAGTTGCACCTCGTTGCCCAATTCCCGGCTGAGATTAAGGTTCAGGCTGAGTTTATCCACCGGAACAGCCAGTCGCCCCCAATTGTAACGGGTGTAAAAATTCGGGTTGCTGCTATCTACGGTCAACGCGGCTAACTGTGTGGTACTGGTACCGAATACGTCTTCGCCTTCTGCGGTCATGGCCACCAATGCCCCGCTGGCATCTAAACGATAGGGTAGCCCATCAATTAAAAAGGCCCGCTCGTTGGTAGCATAAAGCGGTGAACGATGGGCCAGGATTTGCGCAGGGCTGTCGCCGTTGGGATTGGTGATATAAGTCAGATCATTAGCCACATAGTCTCGGGTTCTGGCTTCCACGGCGTCTGATGTCTGATAGCTCACATGGACATTAAAATTACCTTTGCCATCTTCAAAGTTCTGACCATGGGTAAAAGTGCCGTACCAACGTTTACCGTCCCCGTCTCCGGTCTGGTTATAAGACACTGATGCTTCAGTACCTTCGAAATCGTCTTTAAGAATAATATTAACCACACCAGACACGGCATCTGCGCCATAAATGGCCGATGCGCCACCGGTCATAATGTCAACGCGCTTGATCAGAGCCGTGGGTATGGAAGACACATCCACCTCACTGGTACCAGGCAAAGAAGGTACATGACGGCGGCCATTTACCAGCACCAGGGTTCGATTTGAGCCCAGTCCGCGTAGGTCCTGGCGACTTATTCCGGCATAGCCGTTGGCATTACTGGTTTCAGTACCGCCAGCTGGCGTCATACTTGGCAATTCATTGAGCAGCTCATTAATGTCCACTGTACCTGTTTTGGCAATATCACCAGCATCAAAGCTAACCACAGGGGTATGGCTTTCGATGTCGGTGCGGCGAATTCGGCTGCCGGTAACGTCGATAACCTCGACAGTTTGATCTTCATTCTTCACATCGGTGTCGCTGTCCTGTGCTTGCGCAACAGGGGCGAGCCCCATCATGGATAGTACGAGCAGTGAGTAGCGAAAAGGCTGGGTTCTGGCGGTGTAATTCACTTGATGCATGTTGTGTTGTCCGTTTGTTATTGTATTTCGCCAATCATCAGGCTTAGGCAAGCACGGAATCGGCATCACAACTTGATAACATTTAACCCGCAATAAAAATGGTCTTGTGCATGAATGGTAGAATGCTTGTATCCAATGCTGCCTTGCTGGTTATTAACTGAATGCAAGTTTGACCGACATTGTAAATAACCTGGCATTTGCGCAATGAAGTCCCCGTCCCTTGATGACCGCAACCGGGGGGCTCATGCCCCGATTACCGCCGCCGGATGCCAGTGACATTGTGTGCTTAGGGCAATGTATTTAGCGTGCGCCTTGAATTTTGTTTTCAAGGTATTCCTATGCGTATATTGCTCGGCCTTCTTACCTCGCTGTATTTACTCAGTGCGTCAGCCACGCCCATCTGGAGACTGGATTTTATTCATTCCGGTGGTCACAGTGAACCTGAACAGTTTAGCGAACTGAAATTGGTTAAAGAACCCGGCTCCTGGTCGTCTGCCTGGTTTGACGAATTGCTGCGTGGCGACTATAAGCTGGAGCTTTTTGCCAAAGGGAGCGACACCCCGTGGTTTGCACAAAGCTTCAACTCGGTGTATTCCGATTGGGCCAGAGGGGTAGAAGCGACCCGCCAGAAAGGGCGGTTTGAAGAGTCAGTGCGCTTTCCCGCACCCAGTCAGGATTCAACCCTGATCATCTCCGCCCGTCAGTTGCATCAGCAAGGCCAGCCATTTGTGCCTATTTGGCGCACCGAGATTTATGCCAACAGTCAACCTAAACAAGCCGAACCGCCCGCCAAGTCTGTTATTCGAGACCTGCAACACACTGGCGATCCAAAACATAAACTGGATCTGCTGTTTATTGCCGAAGGTTTTATCGAAGACGAGCAGGAGGCCTTTTTTACTGCAGCAGACAAGGCCAAAGCTGCGCTGTTCAGCCTAGAGCCTTACCGCAGTTTGCAGGACGCATTTAACATCCGCGCCATGTTCTTACCTTCAAAGGCGTCCGGACTGGGCGGTGATACGGCGTTAAAAGTTAACCCTAATGCACTAGGCATGGCGCGATATGCCCTGACCCTGGAGAATTTCAGGCTGCGTAATGCCGCAATGCAAGTGCCATACGACAACATTGTGATCTTAACCAATTCCGCCGCCTACAGTGCCAGCGGCATTTTTGCCGCCTATACCGTGGTACCGGCTTTTGAGCCGCGCCTGCGTTTTTTGTTGGTGCATGAACTCGGCCACCACCTGGCTGGCCTGGCCGATGAGTATTTTCATGACACGCCGGGCTATGCCAAGGCAACCGAGGTGATTGAGCCACACGAGCCAAATGTCACTGCACTAAAAGGCAAGCCTCTTAAATGGCAAAAATGGATAAAGCCAGGCACGCCCATTCCCACCCCATGGGATCGTGAACGCTTTATGCAGAATCCGCGCAACGATCAGCATTGGTTGGAAGATGCGCCTTTTGCCGGCGAGGTTGGTGCCTTTCAGGGGGCGAATTACAGCCCCACCCAATTTTACCGACCAGCCCTGAATTGCCTGATGTTTAGAGATGGTGGAAACAACCAGTTCTGCCCCATTTGCGCACACGCCATACGTGAAGTCGTAGAGGCGGCTGTCAATGCCACAACCAGACCCAATAAACCGCGCCCTGCAGCTCATGCTGCGGCAATGCGCTAGTTCCGATTTTTGAGGTAAATGCCATGCTTTTTTCCGCCCCGTTCCCCCCCGTTTGTGAGCGTCGCCAACTGATCCGTGACCATTTTCATTGTGATGAAGCCGATTTGGTTTCCGAGCTTATTCCACTTGCCCGGCTCGATGATAGCGCCAAAGCCAGTGCCAAATGTCAGGCCCATCAGTTAGTCAAGCAAATGCAGCAAGCCGCCGCTGGTTTGATGGAGAGTCTGTTACAGGAATATGCCTTATCAAGCGAAGAGGGAGTAATCCTCATGTGTCTCGCCGAGGCCTTATTACGTATCCCTGACAAGGCGACTCGCGATGCCCTGATTGCAGAAAAACTGGGGCAGGGTAACTGGCAGGCTCACCTGGGCAACAGTGCATCTGGGTTTGTAAATCTTTCCAGCCTGGGGCTACTGACCGGCAAGAAAATGCTCAATGAGAAACGCAGTGAAGCCCTGTTCAATCGCATGCTTAAAAGGCTGGGTAGCCCCTTGGTGCGCAGCGCCATGGGTTTTGCCATGACCTTGCTGGGCGGGCAATTTGTGACTGGGCAAAGTATCGAGAAAGCCCGCCAAAACGCCCAATCACAAGAGCAGCTTGGCTATCGTTATTCTTATGACATGCTCGGTGAAGGTGCCCGCACTCAACAGGATGCAGACCGTTATTTTGCCAGTTACCAACATGCAATACAGGCCCTGGTAGGTAAACATAGTGATATTGCTGCCAATCCTGGTATTTCGGTCAAACTGTCAGCCATTCACCCGCGCTATGAACTGGCACAAAAAGACCGGGTCATGAAAGAATTGGTCCCCCGTTTGCTCAACCTGGCGATGTTAGCTAAGCAGCAACAGATAGGGCTGACGGTGGATGCAGAAGAGGCCAATAGGCTGGACTTGTCACTGGATGTTATCGAAGCGGTTTTCCTGGCGCCGGAGCTGGCTGATTGGAATGGATTTGGCTTGGCCGTTCAAGCTTATCAAAAACGTGCATTGCCACTGGTTAAATGGCTGGCCGACTTGGCACAACAAGCCAAGCGTCGCCTGAACGTGCGGTTGGTAAAAGGCGCGTACTGGGACAGTGAGATTAAACTGGCACAGCAACAAGGCCTCGCGGACTATCCGGTTTTTACGCGCAAACAAAGTACAGATGTCAGCTACCTGGCCTGCGCCAGGGAACTGCTTAATGCCCAGTGGATTTATCCGCAATTTGCCACGCACAATGCCTACACCCTGGCCTGTATTCTGGAAATGGCCCAGGACAGACGCAACTTTGAGTTTCAGCGTTTGCACGGAATGGGCGAAGCCATGTATAACGATTTAGTACAAAGTGGCAAAGCCCATTGCCGTATCTACGCTCCCGTGGGTAAATACGCTGATTTGTTACCTTATCTTGTCAGACGCTTATTGGAAAACGGTGCCAATACCTCCTTTGTTAACCTGGTGCAAAACAAACAGTTGGATCTGAGTTGTTTACTGGCTGATCCTGTCGACGCCCTGGTAAACAAAACTCACAAACGCAACCCGCACATTCCCTTACCGGCTGATATTTACGGGCCTGAACGGCCAAATGCACGGGGGCTGGACAGCCATAACGATGATGAACTTATCGCGCTCAATGTGAATTTGCAGAACTGGTGGCAAACCCAATCGACACAAGCACTGCACAAGGTCGACAACGTCTCAGACGCGCCGACGCTGCAGATCAGAAATCCAGCCGATCGTCGCCAACTACTGGCCACACTTATCCCACATGACCAGGCTGGGATTGAACAAGCCATTACGCAAGCCAATGCGGCATTCGAAAGCTGGTCAGCTCGCACAGCGGACGACAGGGCGGAGGTATTACAAGCATTTGCAGAGCTGCTTGAGACGCATCAGGATGAGTTGCTGGGTCTGTGCATTAAAGAGGCAGGAAAAACCCTGGATGACGCCATTGCAGAAGTGCGCGAAGCCGTGGATTTCTGCCGTTACTACGCCGTACAGATAAAGCAATACGCCAGTCAACCTGAACTTAATGCGCTGGGTACCGTGCTTTGCATCAGTCCTTGGAACTTTCCATTGGCTATTTTTGTCGGCCAGGTAGTAGCCGCGTTGGTAGCGGGCAATACAGTGGTGGCTAAACCGGCAGAACAAACCAGTTTGATAGCCCTTCGTGCCACAGCGTTATTGTACACGGCGGGACTTACCCCCAACGCCTTACAGATAGTTTTAGCTAAAGGATCTTTAGTGGGGCAGGTAGCCCTGCCGGATCCCAGGATCCAGGCCGTGATGTTTACCGGCTCAAACCCCACTTGCGCGCATATTGCTAAACAGCTGGCTAAACGGGGAGAAGCGATTCCACTGATCGCCGAAACCGGTGGCCAGAACACGATGATTGTTGACTCTACGGCTTTGCTAGAACAGGTCGTGGATGACGTTATCCAGTCAGGTTTTAAAAGTGCCGGTCAGCGCTGCTCTGCGCTCAGGGTGTTGTACGTGCAGGACGATATTGCCGATGCGTTGATTACTATGTTGCAAGGCGCCATGCAGGAACTGCGAGTGGGCGACCCGGCTTTGTTGGCCACAGATATTGGGCCGCTGATTGATACTAAGGCATTGGATAATCTGGAGCGCCACGCCCGCCGCATGGACAACGAAGGGGTGTTACTGGCTAAAATCAACCCAGACAGCGAGATGGATCAAGGCTACTTTTTTGCCCCGAGATTGTACGAAATCAAGCACATTTCCCAGCTACAGGAAGAAGTGTTCGGCCCTTGCGTACACTTGATTCGTTTTCAGGCCGCCAAGCTCAATGAAGTTGTCGAGCAAATTAACTCCACAGGTTTTGGTTTAACCGCCGGCATTCATTCACGTCTGGCCAATAGAGCGGAGCAACTGACCAAACAAATTCAGGTGGGTAATCTTTACGTTAACCGTAACATGGTGGGTGCGGTGGTCGGGGTTCAGCCCTTCGGTGGCAGAGGGCTGTCGGGAACCGGGCCTAAAGCTGGGGGGCCTTTGTATTTAAGTCGTTTATTAAGACCCGCGGCTACCGGCATCAATGTGCAGACAAGCTGGCCCGATGCTCTGCCTTTGGATGTACCCGCGCCGGTCATTGATAAGCAAAGACTGTTGCGCTGGCAAGCCACGACCTTATCGGTCAGGGAGACTAAGCTTAGTGGCGTATTATCTGGTTTGCTGCCCATGGGGGAGGGATTATTCATTGCACAGCAACAAACTGAGCAGCGGTATTCTCAGGCCAGGCAGTATCTGGCTAAAGCCAATTGCCTGCCGGGTCCAACCGGGGAGCGTAACGAACTGCATTTTGAGCCAAGAGGCTGGCTGCTGTACTTATATGATGCGAGATTCGACGCACATTTACAGGATGCGCTGGTAAGTGCACTGATCAGTGGTAATGGTCTGCTGATTGCCGGCTTGGGTCAGTTGACCGGGGCCCTTAAAACGTTGGGAAAATCAGAGCTACCTATAGAGCTTACCCAATTTACCCCAAAGCTACTGACGCATCCGGACATAAAAGGGGTTATCTGTGCCCCGGATGGCGGCTATCACACTTTAGTACAACAGGCATTGGCTTCCAGAGCCGGGCCTTTGCTGCCACTGATTTGTGAACCAACCGGGCTGCGGCTGTTGCAACGTATGTGGCTGGAGAAAACCATTACGGTGAATACCACAGCCATAGGCGGAAATGCGTCACTAATGTTACTTGATGACGAGCCTGAGCACGCTGCGCCGCCGCAGTGGCAAGCCGCAGTTGGGGTCTAATTTATTCGCGGGCCGGGATTACCCGGCCTGCTGTTGTTCAACCTTGATAAGCAAAAACTCCGCGGGTCGGGTCAGTGCCAACCCCACTTGCACGATCAGGCGCTTATCCAGGATATCCTGGGCGCTCATGGTCTGGCCGAGGCCGACCTGAACGTAGTAGGCATCTTCAGCTTTCGCCCCACATAGGCCGCCCTGGCGCCACATCCCTTGCAAAAAACTGTCTATCATGGCGCGTATGCTGATCCAGGTATGAGCGTCATTATTCTCAAATACAAAGGCTTTAAGAGCCGTTTGCAGACTTTGCTTCACATAAATAGCGGTGCGCCGAACCGGCACATAGCGCCATTCAGAGTTACCCGCCAAAGTACGTGCTCCCCAAATAAGCACGCCTTGACCAACAAAGATCCTAAGGGCATTAATGGAAATACCACTTACTGCATCAAGATTCAGGGTTTCTTGCTGTTGGTGAGTAATATTGATTGGCAGGCTGACCACATTGCTAAGAGAGATATTGGCAGGGGCTTTCCACACACCGTAGTTATTGTCCTGCATAGTGTAACAACCGCAAATGGCGCCGCTAGCAGGTTGTAAATTAGCCCATTGACGGGCCAGCTCAATACAGCGGTAGTAAATCGGACTCAGTACCAGCAGGGCCCGATGATAATTAAGTTGTTCAGATTTATCCGCATAGGGAAGCTTGTCAATCAGAACCTGAAGCTTAGGTTCAACACCTGGATTCAGCCATTCTCCCAGGCCTTTACTGTTGCCCCCCTGAAACTGGCGATAGGTAATATCATCCTGCCCATATAATGCCGTATTGATAAATGGCAAATAAGCGGCACCATAGCTAAGGTGCTGCTGGCCCACTAAAGGGCGAAAACGACTGGCCACATCATCAATCGGCATGGCGTCATAACCGCCGCCTGGTACATCGAAAACACAAAATGCAGAATCTAGCTCTGCGGCCTGCGCCAGCATCGCTTGTACCAGTTTGGCATAATCGTTGTCGCTAAGGGCAATGGCATCCGGGCATAAATACAAGCTGGGTTCAGGGCAGTGCTTAAGGGCCGCCAACCCTTGCATCAGGCTACTAAGCTGAATATGCCGGTTAGGCTCAAGGCCAAGGAGCTGATTTGAGGCTTTACCAAATTCTCCGACACTAACGATATAAGCCTGCCGACCACCGTTTTGAAAAAACAGCTTTACCGCATCGGCCAAATAGTAACGGCTGTCTGCACATGGCAACAGGCTAAAGTACTGATTGGCTATCTGCACCGTATGGCTAGTAGCGCGGTGTTCAGGGTTAAAGTAAAAGTAGGGCGGTTGGCTGGCACCAAAATGGGCGATGAAGTCCTGATAGCTGCCAATTTTTACTGGTTGATTCAACCATGACTGGCCATCCCAACTGCTATGGCGGGTATAACCAATAAAGGCCGGTATAGCAGTAGGTACACCCACCACCACAGACGGTAGATTTATTTCTTTGATATACACACCAGGGGTTTTGACTAACCTGCTCCGTGTCGGCTTTTTCATGGCAACTCCTGTTCGCTGACAAATTTGGGCATAAACGCGTACTTATTAACAGGCGGCCCTTTAAGATCAACTTGTTGCCACCAAGATGACCGCTGTCTAAGTAAGATAAAACATGGCTCACTTGAGCATAGAAGCGCCATGCCGGGCTTGCCAAAAAAACACCTAAAAATACGCCTTGTTATCCAATTTAAAATAAAGCACACTCGAAAAGTATAAAAGCCTAATCAAGGTGTTACATGAATTTAAAGGACATTCCTTTTGCCCAGCGCCAGCGCCTGGCCTATATCGACTTTGTGCTGTTATTTAAAGGCCATCTGACCCGCCAGGATCTGATTAACCGCTTCGAGGTGGGCTTATCTGCCGGTACCCGCGACTTTAATCTGTATAAAGAGCTGGCTCCCAGCAATATCCATTACGACACCCGCTTAAAGCAGTATTTTCAAACCCCGGGCTTTAAACCGCTGTTTGCCCATGACGCCAAAAAGACTCTGGCCAAGCTTGCCGCTGATATCAGTGACGGCTTTGACGCCATTGGCGATCTCAGCTTTCCGGTTGAAGCGCCCAGCCAGCTTAATGTGCCGGATATTTTTGTCGTTGCGCGTATTATTCAGGCGATTTTAAATGGCCGGGCGGTCAAGGTGATTTACACCTCACTGTCCAGCGGTTCGGCGGCCCGGGAAATGGTGCCGCATAGTATTATCGATAACGGCTTGCGCTGGCATGTACGCGGCTTTGACCGTAAAACCCAGACCTTTCGCGACTTTGTGCTGACCCGCTTAAGCTCAGTGACACTGCTAGACAAAGCCCCGCAGCCCAATGAAGAGCCAAGCGAAGATCATCAGTGGCAGCGCCAGATGCCGATCAAATTGGTACCGCATCCGCATAATGTTAAACACCCCACCGCCATTGAACTGGACTACGGTATGCAAAACGGCGCACTGGAACTTAACGTGCGCGCTGCCCTGGCCGGTTATCTGCTAAGGCGCTGGAATGTGGATTGCACCGAAGATGCCAGCCTAAGGGGAGGGGAATACCAACTCTGGCTGGAAAACCAGCAAAGCCTGTATGGCGCTGAGAATCTGGCTATCGCGCCTGGGTATAAAAGCTGAGAAAAGCAGTAAGGATAAAATGTGACTAAGGCCACTATCGACAAATTGGATACCCTCAGCAGAACACGCTTATCCAAGCACTTTTTTATGCGTGACTTTTTGTATTCAGAAACTGCCGTAGCGCTGGGATTGGCTAATATACCTGACGATGAGGAACTGGCGATACAGGCAGGAAAGCAGCTTTGCGAGCAGGTATTGGAGCCTGTCCAGGCCGCCTGGGGCCGTATTCATATCCGTTCGGCCTATCGTAATTGTGTGGTGAATCAGGCAGGAAATGAGTTGGGGGCGAATTGCGCCGCCAACGAGAAAAACTATGCCGCCCATATTTGGGATAGGCGCGATAAAGACGGTTTTATGGGGGCCATGGCTTGCATCGTGATCCCGGCCTATGTGGATTATTACCAGCAAAGTGGCGATTGGACATCCTTGGCCTGGTGGCTACACCACCATATTCCCGGCTATCAGAAAATGACCTTTTATCGGAATCTCTGCGCTTTTAATATTCGCTGGCACGAGAACCCAGCCAAGCCCAAAGAGATCAAAACCAAAATTGCCGATCCACGCAGTAATAGTCAAAAGGCCATCTTACTCGATAACAACGCCAGTGACTTTTACGCCAGTATGCCGCCAGAGCAGCGTTATCAAGCCTGCTTACCAATGCTGGCAAAGTAGCCAAATAACAAGGAAACCGCATGTTTGAACTGGATTTAGCTGAGGTTTTAAGTATTGTGCTCGCCAACAGCCCGGATATAGAAGGCCAAAAAGCCATGGTAGACAAAGTGGAGTCACTGATGGCCGAGGGTATGCAACAAAGCGAAGCGGTAGAACTGGTGTTTGGCCATTTGGTCAGTGATGCCAAGCCGCATTAACAGATAAAGAACAATGAGAGAGTCAATGAATCCAGAGTCAGCCACGCAGGCCACTAAGAATACCATTAGTCAGGATGCCATTAACAAAGCCCTGTGGGCCGCCTGTGACACCTTCCGTGGCACCATCAGCGCCGATACCTATAAAGATTTTATTCTGACCATGTTGTTCCTGAAATATATCTCCGATGTATGGCAGGACCATTTTGAAGCCTATCGGGCCGAACATGGTGATGAGCCCGAACTGCTCGAAGAACTAATGAAAAACGAGCGTTTTGTACTGCCTAAGGCGGCCGGTTTCTATGCCCTGTTTGAACGCCGTCACGAACCCGGTAACGGTGAGCGCATCGACCAAGCGCTGCACGCCATTGAAGAAGCCAACGGCACTAAACTGAAAGACGCCGGTAAAAGCGTGTTCCAGGACATCAGCTTTAACACCGACAAACTGGGGGAAGAAAAGCAAAAAAACACTATTCTGCGCCATCTGCTGGAAGACTTTGCCAAGCCCGAGCTTAACCTTAAGCCAAGCCGTGTTGGCACCCTGGATGTCATCGGTAACGCCTACGAATACCTGATTAAAAACTTTGCCGCCAGCGGCGGCCAGAAAGCCGGTGAATTTTATACCCCGCCAGAGGTGTCTGATCTTATTGCCGAGCTGTTAGATCCACAGCCAGGCATGAGCATCTGCGACCCGGCCTGTGGCTCTGCGTCATTATTAATGAAGTGCGGCAGCAAAATACGCAGCAGGCACCACAGTAAAAATTATGCCCTGTACGGTCAGGAAGCCATTGGCTCAACCTGGTCGCTGGCTAAAATGAATATGTTTTTGCACGGCGAAGATAACCACAAAATTGAATGGGGCGATACCATTCGTAACCCCAAGCTGCTGGATAAAAACGGCGACTTAATACTGTTTGATATCGTGACCGCCAACCCACCGTTTTCCTTAGATAAATGGGGCCATGACGAAGCCGAACACGACAAGTTCAGCCGCTTCCGCCGTGGCGTACCGCCCAAAACCAAAGGCGACTACGCCTTTATCCTGCATATGATTGAAACCCTGAAACCAAAAACCGGCCGCATGGGCGTGGTGGTGCCGCACGGCGTGTTATTCAGGGGGGCCAGCGAGGGCAGAATTCGCCAGCAACTGATTGACGATAACCTGCTGGATGCCGTGATTGGCCTGCCGGAAAAACTGTTTTACGGCACCGGCATCCCGGCCGCAATTTTACTGTTTCGTCAGGATAAATACGACGATAAGGTGCTGTTTATTGATGCCAGTCGTGACTTTAAAGCCGGTAAAAATCAGAACCTTCTGACTGACGAAAATATAGCCAGGATCGTTGCCACCTATAAGGCCGGCGACACGGTGGAC
This sequence comes from Bowmanella yangjiangensis, assembly GCF_017255015.1. Classification (GTDB taxonomy): domain Bacteria; phylum Pseudomonadota; class Gammaproteobacteria; order Enterobacterales; family Alteromonadaceae; genus Bowmanella; species Bowmanella yangjiangensis. The sequence continues at coordinate 21,553 of NZ_JAFKCS010000010.1, forward strand.
AAATACGCCTACGTCGCCAGCCTCGAAGAAATCAAAGAGAACGATTACAACCTGAACATCCCGCGCTACGTCGATACCTTTGAAGAAGAGGAAGAAATCGACCTGATGGCGGTGCGTGCCGAGCGTGAGCAGCTTAAAGCGCAACTGACCGAGCTGGAAATCGAGATGGCTAAGTATCTGGAGGAGTTGGGATATGGTGCCTAAAGGATGGAGCGTGAAAACTCTTGGTGATCTAACGCATTACAGTGCTTTTGGCCCCCGTTTCTCATCAGATTTGTATTCTGAAAATGGAAACGTAGGGACCATTAGAACCACTGACCTTAATGATGAAGGCGAAATTAATTACTCTACCATTCCTTATGCAAACGTACCTGATTCGTTCAAAAGTCATTTTTTGGATGATGGAGATCTATTAATCACTAGATCTGGCTCATGCGGTATACCGTGTATTTTTGTAAGGCAGGATAAACCAGTCATCGCTGGAGCGTTCTTGATTCGGTTTGTTTTAAACGAGAAGGCCGACGCAACATTTCTTCATGCGTTGCTAAAGTCTGAGAAAGTGCAGATCAAGATACAAAACCTTGCATCTGGTGGCGTTCAAAAGAATTTGTCTGGTACAAATCTTAAGAAGTTGGAGTTGCTTGTCCCCCCACTTCCCGAACAAAAGAAAATCGCCCAAATCCTCTCCACCTGGGATAAGGCCATCACCACCACCGAACAACTGCTCGCCAACAGCCAGCAGCAGAAAAAAGCCCTGATGCAGCAACTGCTCACCGGCAAAAAGCGCCTGCTGGATAAGAACGGGGTTAGGTTTAGTGGGGAGTGGAAATGGCTGAAGGCCAGCGAGCTGTTCAAAACAGTATCAACCAAGAACAACTCCGAAACTGAAGAACTATTAGCTGTAACACAAGATCTAGGGGTGTTGCCACGTTCTCTTCTCGAAAGACGTGTTGTTATGCCTGATGGTTCAACAAAAGGCTATAAGTTGGTCGTGCCTGGTAACTTCATCATTAGCCTGAGGTCATTCCAAGGTGGATTGGAGTACTCAAGCTACCGAGGCTTGGTGAGTCCCGCATACACTGTTTTAGCGCCAATCAAGACGATTAATGATGAATTCTTCAAGCATTATTACAAGTCTTATGATTTCATCGGGCACCTCGCTGTAGCAGTAATCGGAATTCGAGACGGGAAACAGATTAGCTACAGCGATTTTTCATTTTTAAAACTGCCTTATCCAAGTTTGGAAGAGCAACAAAAAATCGCCGCCGCGCTTTCGAACGCCGATCAGGGAATCACCGCTCTGCAACAAAAACTCGATGCATTAAAGCAAGAGAAAAAAGCCCTGATGCAGCAGTTGTTAACGGGTAAGCGAAGGGTAAAAGTTGAGGAGGCGGCATAATGGACTTTGAAGTCTACTGTGACGAAAACCACCCAGAGCGGTTTACATCACAAAAGCCGACCGCAGATTATCTGATGATTGGTTCTTTATGGTTGCCAGCTGATTCGCTACGCTGGCTCAGCTGGCAGAAGCCTCGGTAAGTTCAACTGCCGATAGGCAGTGAATCCGTTGCTGATCATAGTGATTAAAGATCGGAATGCAAGATGAGGCTCTGCAAATATTAACAGTATATATTTCGCTACAGCAAAGGCGAAGGAACTGGTATGACAATACAAAAACGCCCCCGTATGATTCAGATATTTCTGCCTGGCGGCGATCCTGCCGGTATTCGTATTACCGAACAAACAACCTCGATTATCCGCCTGATTGAAGTGCCTCGTAGTGATATTGCCGAGTTTGTCACTATGCCCGAAGCCAAACAGGTGGGGCTGTATTTTTTGCTTTCTGGTGACAATAAAGACGAATTGTATATTGGCCAGTCGGGCGCGGTGGGTAGCCGCCTGATGCAGCACCATAAGGATGAAAATAAAGATTGGGAGCGTGCCCTGGTGTTGGTGTCACTCACCAACAACCTGACCCAAACCCATGTATTGTATTTAGAATCGCTGTCTATTGAAAAAGCCAAAAGCTGCCAGCGTTATAATCTGTTAAATGGCAATGGCGGTCAAAAACCGCATACGCCTGTGCCGCTAAAAGCCGATTGTGATGAGCTGCATGACATTGGCAGTTTATTATTGGCCACCCTTGGCTATCCGTTATTTGAACCCCTTACCGGGCCGACTGAGGCAAGCGCCGAACCGTTATTTATTTGCAGCCGCACCGGAGTTGAGGCCAAAGGTATTTATACCAATGAGGGTATGGTGGTACTAAAAGGCTCTTCAGCGCCGATGACTACCAAGCGCAAAACCGAGCAGCGCTTCTTTGATAAGCGCGACCAACTGCTGGCCAAAGGCGTGATTGCAGAGCAGGGAGAGCGTTTTGTGTTTCAACGCGATCACTTGTTTCAAACCCCCAGCGGGGCGTCGATGTTTTTGCTGTTGGGTACATCAAACGGTTGGCTGGACTGGAAAACAGAGCAGGGCGTGACCTTGCATGATTATCAGGGGCGGGCGCTGGAGTCTGCCAGTAAGCAGCTAAGCGGTGGGGAGTAGCTCACTATGGCTGACAACCAGAAGCAGCACAATACCGGCAATAAAATTGGTAAAGTTTCCTTTTGACAGTCAGTTATGCATTTAATGGTGGCGTCGGCAGACATCGAGTAAGTAAGGACAGCGTATGACAAAATTCACACCCAAATTTCAGGAAGAATACAGTGCCAAGTTACCGGCGCTGACGTTGTTGACCAACCTCGGGTGGTCGTTCCTCTCTCCTGAACTCGCCTTAGCCGCCCGTGGTGGTCGCTCCCAGCATCCTGCTTCCCGCGACACTGGCGCGTCCCTGCGTGGCGCCACCGATGAAGTGGTTTTGCGCCAGGTGCTACGCAGTGAGCTTCAAAAGCGCACTTTTACCTTTGCTGGTAACAGCTACCCGTTGTCTGAAAAGGCTATCGACAACCTGATTGCCGAGGTATGCAGCCCTGCACTTAACGAAGGCCTGTTAACTGCCAATGAGCGCCTGTACAACCACCTGCTGTATGGCATATCAGTTACTGAATTTGTGGATGGTAAAAAGGCCAGCCCGACCGTTGCGCTGATTGACTGGCAAAACCCGGCCAATAACAGCTTTGTGTTTACCGAAGAGTTTACTGTTACCCGCTCGGGCGGAGTCGAGAGCCGCAGGCCCGATATTGTCTGCTTTGTAAATGGTATTCCTCTGGTGGTAATTGAGGCCAAGCGCCCGGATGGCAAGGCCCGAACTGGAAAAGGGGGAGGCCCCACCATTGACGAAGGCATTTCGCAAAGCCTGCGTAACCAGCGCCATGATGAAATCCCGTTATTGTTTGCCTATAGCCAGATGCTGCTTTCCATTAATGGCAACGAAGGCCGTTATGGCACCTGCGGTACGCCTGCTAAGTTCTGGGCCGCCTGGCGGGAAGAGGATATTTCTGACGCTGAGATGCACGCCATTAAAAACCAAACGCTGAACAACGCGCAACTAACCAGTCTGTTCAGCCACCGACCAGCTAAAGATCTGGATTGGTATCAAAGCTTGTTAGCTTCCGGCAAGCTGGCAGTGACCGGTCAGGATAGATTGCTGATCAGCCTGTTAAGCCCTGCACGGTTGCTGGAGATGACCCGTTACTTCACCTTGTTCGATAAAAAAGCTGGCAAGATCGTCGCACGCTATCAGCAGGTGTTTGGCATCAAGCGCCTGATTGAACGCATCAATACCCGCAGCGTCTCCGGGGGCCGTGAAGGTGGCGTGATTTGGCACACCACCGGGTCGGGTAAGTCATTCACTATGGTGTTTTTAAGTAAGGCGCTGATCCTGCACGAAAGCCTGAAGCAATGCCGTATTGTGGTGGTGACTGACCGGGTAGACCTGGAAACCCAACTGAGTAAAACCTTCGCCTCTGGCGGCGAGCTGGCCGGCAAGAAAGACGTTGAGACCGCCATGGCCACCTCTGGAAAACGCCTGGCCGAGCAGATTGGCAAAGGTACTGAGCGAATTATCTTTTCGCTTATTCAGAAGTTTAATTCCGCCACCAAAATGCCTGAATGTGTAAACCACAGCGCTGACATCATTGTGCTGATCGACGAAGGCCACCGCAGCCAAGGTGGTGAAAACCATATCCGTATGAAGCAGGCGCTGCCCAATGCAGCCTTTGTCGCCTTCACCGGCACGCCACTGTTAAAAGACGACAAGACCACCAATAAGTTTGGCCCCATTGTGCACGCTTATACCATGCAACGTGCAGTGGAAGACCAGACTGTTACACCGCTGCTGTATGAAGAGCGCATTCCCGACCTGGATGTGAATGAACGCGCCATCGACAGTTGGTTTGAGCGTATTACCGAAGGGCTTTCAGACGAGCAAAAGGCCGACCTAAAGCGCAAGTTTGCCAAGAAAGGCCAGGTTTACGGTGCGGATGATCGCATTCGTTTGATTGCCCTGGATATCGCCAACCATTTCGTGAAGAACATCGACGAAGGTTTGAAAGGCCAGTTAGCCTGCGACAGTAAAGCCTCTGCCATTAAGTTCAAAAAATACCTGGATGAAGCAGGCTTGTTTGAATCTGCCGTCGTGATGAGCCCGCCGGATAGTCGTGAGGGCAATACTGCTGTAGATGAGGCCACCACACCCGAAGTCACCCAGTGGTGGAAGGACAATATTGGCAGCCAGGACGAACAGGCATACACCAAACATATTATCGAACGCTTCGACAAAGACGATTCACTGAAGATACTCATCGTGGTCGATAAACTGCTCACCGGCTTTGATGAGCCGAAAAACGCAGTGCTGTATATCGACAAACCCTTGAAAGAGCATAATCTGATCCAGGCGATTGCACGGGTAAACCGTCTGCACCCTAAGAAAAAATTTGGCTTACTTATCGACTATCGCGGCATTCTGGCGGAACTGGATACCACCATTCAGAAATATCAGGATCTGGCCTCCCGCACTCAGGGCGGTTACGACATTAATGATATTGCTGGCCTTTACAACCAGATGAGCACCGAGTACAAGCGCTTGCCACAGCTTTATAAGCAACTATGGGCCATATTCGATGGCGTGAAAAACAAGAACGACATTGAACAATTGCGTCAGGTTTTGGTTCCAAAGATTGAAGAGCAAAAGCCTTTAGAGGCTGGAGAGAGCGGTGAGCTGGTTGACGTGCACCTGAAAGTACGGGAGGATTTTTATGAAGCCCTAACGGCCTTCGCAAGCTGCCTGAAGGTAGCGCTGCAATCAGCCACATTCTTTGAAGACAAGAGTTTTAGCGACCAGGATCGCCGCCACTACAAAGAAACAGTGAAGCAATTTTCCAGTCTGCGCCAACTGGTGCAGCAAGATGCGGGCGAGAAGATTGATTACGACGAATACGCCGAACAAGTAAAAAAGCTGCTGGATAAGCATGTGGTGGGTGTTGAGGTTAAAGAACCCGGTGGCGTGTATGAAGTGGGCAAGATGGGCCAGAAGCAACAGCCAGAAGACTGGAGCGAAGATAAAACCCGCAACGAAACCGACATTATTAAAACCCGCGTAACCCGCACGATAGAACAAGAGCTGCGGGATGACCCTTATGCTCAGGAAGCATTTTCCAAGCTGCTGCGCCAGGCCATTGAAGAAGCGGAAAGGCTATTCGACCACCCACTGAAACAGTACATGCTGTTCCGTGAATTTGAACAGCAAGTACAGGACAGACGATTGCATGACATACCAGATGCATTTGCCGGTAATCGCCATGCCCAGGCCTATTTTGGAGTCTTCAAGAAAATGTTGCCTGAAGCTTTGGCTGTACCCGACAGCCAGGTTCAGGACAAGTGGGTCAAAGTTGCTTTTGAAATTGACCTGGCGGTAGAAACCTCTGTCGCGGAAAACTCCATCAACCCACAGAACATCGAAGCCGATATTCGTAAAAAGCTACTTCCCAGAATATTCCAGGAGTGCAAAGCCATTGGTGGCGGTATGGATCAGGCCAAGAAGATAGTTGAGATGATTGTTCAGATCACCCGGGTTGGATTAAACGGTGCTTGAGTGGGTTTAACCAAATGAATGTGCCGATTAAACCTAGATCCACCAAAGCGAGCGAGACCATGGGCTTTCGCTACGGTGACGAGCAGATTACGTTTAAGCGAGTCAAGCGCCCGCAAGCCACTGGCAAAGTATTGATCAAGGTGTATCCCGATTGCCGGGTAGTCGCATCCGCTCCCGAAGACGCTGACAGCGAAGCGATTCTATGGGCGGTTAAAAAGCGTGGCCGGTGGATATACGAGCAATTAAGGGATTTTCGCAAACAGCTTGAGTTTACCTCTCCACGTCAATACATCAGCGGCGAGAGCCATTACTATCTAGGGAAACAGTATCTGCTGAAAGTGATTGAGGCACCTGAGCAGGTTCAAGGCGTAAAATTGCTACGTGGCAAACTGGAGGTATCAGTAAGAGCGAAGTCCACCGAAAAGGTGAAAGCACTGCTGACGGATTGGTACAAAGCTCGCGCTAAAGAAATTTTTGCCAAGCGCCTTGATGCCATGCTGGAGCAAGCCCTTTGGGTAGAAGAACGACCACAGCTGCGCATACTGACCATGCAAACCCAATGGGGGAGCTGTTCACCTAACGGTCGCATCACCCTCAACCCTTACTTGGTCAAAGCTCACCGCGACTGTATTGACTATGTGATTTTGCATGAGCTTTGTCACATTGCCGAGCATAACCATAGTGAGCGGTTTTATAGGCTAATGAACCAGGTAATGCCAAAGTGGGAAAAGACCAAAGAAAGGCTGGATTCGATGGCATTTGCCCTTCTGCCAGATGCCTTTTAGCCAGACAGCATATAAGTAGAGTAGGGTGGTTGTTTATAAGGACCAATTATGAATAAATGGCTTATTGGCTCTGTTTTCCTCATCCTCGGATTCATACTCGGCTACTGGTATCAGGATTCCAGCAGCACCTACCACGCTGAAGAACTCATAGGTAAAGAAGTTGCCTTGCTGGAGAGCAGCAAAGCCATTGACCGTATCGCTTTTGATATACATACTTAAGTGAACGAGGATAAACCAGAGGTGGAAATGGCACAAACATCAATGCTGCACGTTCGTATCGATAGCCAGTTGAAAGCAGATGCAACAGAAAAATTGGCCAATGTGGGTCTGACCTTGTCAGATGCTGTGCGCATATTACTCACTCGGGTAAGCAAAGAAGGGGGATTACCGGCTGGCCTGACCGTTGATCCTGATGCACATGATGCGTGGTTTAAAGCCAAAGTTCAGGAAGCACTATCCAGCAATCAGGCGGATGTGCCACATAATCAGGTTGTTAACGACTTACAAGCGCTAGTTAACAGGAAACGCCGTGCCTAAAATTGCATGGTCCAAATTAGCCCACGCTGATTTGAGTGCAATTGTTGAGTACATTTCTGAGGATAATCCCGACGCAGCGCAAAGCCTTATTAACGATATTGTCGGAAAAGTAGAGAAGTTACCCTCATTTCCACAAATGGGCAGAACTGGCCGGGTTGCAAATACCCGGGAATTAGTTGCCCAGGCAAATTACATCGTAGTTTATCAATGCACACCCGAGTTGATCCGGATTCTCCGTATCCTACATGCCGCACGTCAGTGGCCACCTTTGGACGAATAGTGTGGCGGCAAAAGCGTGACATGTCACAACCACGCTATTGCAACCAACCAACAACTCGAATAGAGTGGGGTGCATGCATTTTATTTGTGACAGGTCACGAAATTGAGTTCAAAACAAAACACATCAAATTCATCCACCCAGGATGCCAACCAGGCACTCTGGCAGAATTTTGTGCAAAGCGGGTTAATTGAAAAAGCCATTAAGCCGTTAGATATGATTGAGCCGGATAGCGTATTGCCGGATTTTACTCAGCTTAATGCTAGCGAGGCCATGCAGTTACTGAAGCACAGCATAGTGGCGGATTGCTATAAGCGCCTAAATGCCAAATGGCGTAAGTATAAGCAGCGCCATTTAAGCAATCTCACCAGCTTAACCATTAAGGCCGAAACCCTGGACAGGCTTAGAGCCTTTGCGGCGAAGGCGGGGCTAGACGGGGATAACTACGACCTTGTGCTCGAATACCTGTTAGACCCTGAAGAAGATCTGGAGAGCGCCAAACAAGCGGTGGCCGAACTACCGAGCGGATTAAACACCCAGGACCAGGGCCAGTTGCTGCAAACCAAACTCAAACTAAGACCAAGCAGCCAACGTTACTTTCACAGTCAGTTAGAGCATGCTTTTGGCCATGGCTGGCTGGCCTGTAAAGCCGCAAAACAGCGTAGCGATAAACACCGCGACCAGGCCTGTGAAGACTTTATGCAGAACATCAAAGTCCAGTAATAGCAGCAAATATTCCATCCAAATAGCTGGCCACGGATGGCCAGTTTGCATTAGCTAAACTAACGCAAGTTTATATCAAACCATCAGACTTAAGGCTCGAAATAGAGCAAATCCTAACAACGCGCTGTGGTGAAATCTGCAGGGCAATGTGCCAACCAAACGTACACAGATTTCACGTAGCGACGCCTAAATAAATCCCACCAATTGGTAGCCAATCTAGCAGGCCATCTGCAGCAATCCTTATCCATAAACCTGCATAAGCAAACAAACAAGAACACCCAAATATCCGAAGAGGGCAAAAAACGAAGTAAACACCTGCATAAAAGAGAGGCCATATTTAGCAATAAATATCATTTAACATAATATACAGTGTACTTGAGCTATCCCCCCGCAGGTCAGGCGGGGCGGGGGATTCACTGGTTTATATAGGTCAGAATGACCCTAGAAACGATTAATTAGTGAGCGTAGTTAGACCAGAATGAAATTAAAGTTTCGTCGTTATGGCGTTCGGCCCTTTCAATGTGCATGGAAGCCACGACTGTCAAGGGATTGAGGTCTAAAAGCTCTGCAATCTCAATTGCAACCTTGTCATCCAAAGTTGTGCCTTGGCAGCGATACTTGCTTACAGCACCCCTAGTTAAACCTAATTTCTTAGCAAGCGCATAGTCGGAAGGCAGGCCATATGCGGCTTTGACCTGTTCTAGCAGTTCAATGGTTTTCAACATTTCGCAACACTCCAAATTACTCGCCTACTAAGAATAATTAATGCGTCAACGCCCTGCAACGTATTCAGGGGGTAGACATGTATCATGGTAGTAGACTAGTCTGATTTGGCCCTGAACGATCACTGAATTACTCGCAGCACTTCAAGCGATCATCAGGGCAACTTCTGTAAGTTATCAGCTTGTCCCAGGTGGCATCTGTCCGCACAGTGCCGATGGATGCCACCACCTAAGACAAGCTCAGGGGACAACATGAACACTTATCAAGTTTTACACGAGAACCAGGAGAGGCCGGTTGTCGCTGAGTCACTAAGGGCGGCAGCACAGAGCGTGCTGCCAACCGGGTTTGACGCCGTACAGGTCGGCCCAGGAGCGTTTGCTGCTGTGGTAGTTGAACGTGAATTAGAAGGCTGGCCCAGCCGTGAGCGAGGCTACTTTGCAGCAGTGGTACAGGGAGGCCGCGCATGAAACATCAGATCACCTTTGACACAAAAGAAATTGAAATTTCCTACGCCTCCGTTGATGCCATGCACCGAAACATGGCCGCTTTAGTTGAACAGTTCAAAATCAGGAAACAGAGACCGCCACAAATGTTCCTGCACGAGCTTTCCATCCTGGAAACCCTACTAGCCAAGTTTAATTCCCGCTTATAGCGGGTTTTGTCAATGGTCGGTGGGGTTTTAATAGTTTCTTCTGTCGGCCATTGCCAAAGCTCGTTAAAGCATCCAGCTAACAAAAAGCCCTGACGTTTGGATCAAGATGCCTTTGGGCGTTGGGGGTTAACTGGGGAAGGCTGCGGAGGCAGCAAGCCGGTACAAGGGATAGCGCCAAACAGTCCGGCACGGTACGAAGCAATAGAGAGCGGCGGGTTTCGGGAGTCGCGCCCCGGACAAACCACAGTGGGTTAGGAGGAATGCCGGCACCACGTAAAAAACGCCGTGTAAGTGGTTCAACGCGCCTTTATTCGGGGGAGCCGTTGGTGTGGGGGTAGGCCTTAGCCTATTTCGAATAGTCCCCTGTGCAATGCCCAAGGTCGACAAGACGAACGACGCGAGAGAGTACCTCGCTAGTGCGCCCTTTCAAGGTGAGAGCTGAAAGCTTAGCGCATTAGTGAACAATGTTAAAGCACCGGCTGTGCTGAGCATTGGGGCAGTGAGCCGACCATGGCCGCAGAGTCCTAAACCGCAAGAGATTGCGGTTTTTTAAGGGAGCGTGGTTAGGGGCTTGCTGCGCCCAAGCGCAGCAAGAGAAGGTAAAAAAGCCTTTAGCCTTATCCCGTCAGGGATTAGCGGAGGCAAAGCCGACAGCCTTTTACTAGCGCGGAATATTAGCGCCGCTGCAAGCGGCAGCATTAACGGCGCCCGAAGGGCGGAAAAAGAAAAAACAAGCGAGAAATACAATGCTTGTTGCTCTGGGCCTGTGAGTAAACGGGAATTAGGGAACGACTGTGGGCAATGGCTGTGGTCAGCTCTGCTGTCCATAGACTTGTCCATAGGTAGTGACCGGCCCATAGGGCAATTCCTGTTTTCCACAGGTCGGTATCTGGCCGATAGGCCATTTTTTGGTCCTTTTTTAAAACTCGCCGTGATGGCGATATGGTCCGAATCAAGGAACCCTACATGATTGAACTATCCAATCAGGCGGCTTGTTGTGATAACACCCGCCAACCCTTTCAAAAGGCGCGCTTCTACGTGCGCCGTTCCTGGCTACCACCGCCAAAGCCGCGCAGATTTCACGTAGCAACGCATATTTCTAACCGGCCAAAGGAACCACATGAAAACAAACCATCAGATAGCCGCCGACGTTGGCTATCGGCTCAAAGAGTGGCGATTAAGACGGCAGCACTATACCGGCCAGTTATGCCGCCAGGAGGATGTCGCTAAGGCTGTCGGCATTGCCCAAGCGACTTATTCCAGAATCGAGTCTGGCAAAGCCCTAATGAACCTGGGGCAGATGCTTGATCTGTGCGAATACTTCGATGGCGATGTGTGGCAACTGCTGGATGCCGGGGGCTCTATCAGGGGATACCTGAGCCACAGAAAAGAACAGAAAAAACTTAACCAACAAGGATAAAACCATGTTTCTAACAGTCGAGAGACTCTCAGCCATGTTTAACAAAATTATGGAGCGCATTATTGCCCGGCAGAACGCCCGCATTCAGCGCGAAGCCGAAGCCCTTAGCGCCGCCCAAACCGCGCTTAAATCCGCACAGATGGAACGTGATCGGGCCATCAGAGCCAAGCACAAGCTAACGGCGATGTTTGAGTAATGCAAATTGTTAAAGCGGTAACGATGCTAAAGGTTAAGCGCCTGACCAAACTGTTGAAGATGATAGAGGCCAGGCACTATGAACTACAGGAACTGCTGAGTAAAAGCCACGTTAATTCAGTGCTAAAGCCAGGAAAGCACGGCATTACTCAGGAGATGATTGATAGAAAGCCAATGGAGCTAACAGTTAGGGGTAGGAGGAAGGCAAGGCAGCTGCACCGACTGACAAAAATACTGGAACAGCGGCAGGCAGAGCTATTAACCATGCTTAACAAAAGCTGGATAGAAGAGCCATCAGTCTGGAATGAAGAAACTAAACAAATGGAGCGGAGAAGTACCAAATGACACTCAAGCAAAAAGCCCACGCACTTACCCAGGAGATTACCGAGCTACGCCTGAAAGCGGCCAAGTGCGCCTTGCCCTGGAAAGCGGTTGATCTGGTCGCCGCTGCCGCCGAAAAACAAGACCAGTTAAACCGTCTGTTAGTGGAGGCCTTACCCAATGAATAACATAGCCGGTCAGATTGTCTGTGAATGCGGCCATGTAGCCGAGATACGGTTACGGCGCAACGGCCAGCGCCTGCCGTTTAAAGCCTGCAAGCATTGCGGCGTCCAGCAAGGCAAAGCGCCGGTAAGGGCGCGTTGGCTGGCAGAGATGCAACCCAGCATTGGTACCTATGGCGAAAAAGCATCAGGAACCAGCACCAGCGCGGAATCTGAGCCGGTACCAACTTTAAGTGAAGTTAAAGATCAGGTTAAAACCGATTGGGTACCACCCGCCGAGCTGGCCCCCGAAAACGCCGAGCCAAAACCCGCGCCAGACCAGGAAACACCGGATAAAGATAAAAAGTCCGGCAAAGGCTGGCTTGTCGGCTTAGGCGTCTTGGGCCTTGGCGTGCTCGCCGCCCTAGGTTTTGCCCGTACCACCTCCTAACACCAGGAATAACACCGAATGCAGCAAGAACAGCAGTTAGAAAGCCAAGATGAAACCCTGATTAACCAGGATAAAGTTGAAGTTAAAACCGAGCCGGTACCAGAGCCGCCCGAAAACCAGCCGCCACAGGTCGAAAATAAAGATTTTGACCAAATGGTAAATGCGGCCCTGGAAACTAAGGACGATGTTAAAAAGGCCGAGCAGGAAGAAAAGACCGCGCTGGCCGCCAAGCTTACCGAAGATGAAGCAGCAGAATTCGCTATCCAGGGATTAGATGCAGTGGTCGCTTGGGTAGAAGACCAAACCGGCACCCAGACCGAGTTGCCCAAAGTGGCCGTAATGGCCTATGCGTCCCTGGTCACGCCTTGCATCATGAAACATGGGCCGACTATCAAGCGCCTAATGAGTAAGACCCGCGAGATACCCGAAGACAGCTATTTAGTTGAAGTCATGGCCGTGGGCGGCGTGGCAGCGGTCGGGATTCCGCTATGGCTCCAGCTTCGCAAGGCCAGACAGCAGCAAGGGAACACAGATGGCAATCAACGCTAGTAACCGCCACAGCGCCCGCCATGCCTGTATAACGTGCGCCACTGGCAACGGTAAGGGCATTGCTGTGACATCCCTGGTTTACCCGTCTACGTCCTGTCTGGCCGTGTTTGATCCTTATGGTGAATACGAAGGCCGCTTTGGCCGTCGAAAGGCGTTTAGCTATCGCACAAGGCGCGGTTTTGCCCGTGCCTTTGCTGCCGCATGGAAAAGTCATAAGCCCTTTGTGGTGGTCTATCACCCCCAAGCAGATCGTGACCGCCTGGAAGAAATGGAGTGGTTCGGGCAATTGATGTGGATGGCCTCAGACGGTAACCGGGTATTGCATGTGCTGTTTGAAGAATTCGGCAAATGCACTGAGTCAATTTCGAAGGATGACACCATCGCCGGGGAGATTGCCACCGGGGGCCGTAAGTTCGGCATGATTGCCGGTTACGTGTTCCAGCGTAGCGCGGAAGTGCCTAAAACCATTTGGGGCAACTGCCCGATAAAGGTTATTGGCGCTCAGGAGTACACCGCCGACGTTAAACGCATCCAAGACCAACTTGGTTGTAGTGCTGACGATGTGGCCGACCTGGGCAGGCTAAACCAAGCGTTTAGCGCCTATGTTCCGGCCTATGACGACAGGGTAAAGACCAAGTGTCATTACCTCGTAGCGCGGGGGCTGATGGATTTCAGCCGCCAAGCGGCCCTGGTGTATCCCAACCGGCATTTAGTGAAGAACTGGAGCGCTGAACAGAAGCGATTACACCAGGAGAGCCGCTTTACCCTGGTTAACCCGGAGATTTTAAAATAGACCAGTCCCGGCGCGGTTCTGCGCCGGTTTTCCCGCCTTTGTCAGATTAAATCAAGATTAAACGCCGCTTGAGGCCATTTTAAATCCCTTGATACCTGTATTAACCGCACCAGGGACAGCCCTGGATTTCACTCACTACAGGTAATGATATGAACACTCAAGAACTCACCGCGAAGAAGTCTCACTCACTGATCGCGATTATCGGCATTTCAGCCGTGACAGCGCTGGCCGTCACCTGGGCAGCCAATAACGTTTCTGCAATTCGCCGTGCGGTACGCTAAGGAGCTGCCCCGATGAATTTATTGGATCTGGCCATTAACGGCTATAAACCCACGCCTATCGAGCTGGACGCCTTTGCTACGGTAAAGAAGAACCAGCGTAACCAAATGAAGGTCACCACCGGCCCGACGTTCCAGAACATGGAGCTGGTGACCAACATCACCGACCCGGCACTGATTGAAACCGTACAGGTTGAGCTAAACGGCACCATGATTGTGGACGTGACCGGCACTGAGCTGAAAATGATTGAAGGCTACACCAAGCGCAACCGCGCCAATGGCCGTTATGTCATTCCGTTTTGCCGTACCGAAGCTAAAACCTTGGACGGTGCAAGAACCGGCGAGCTGGTGACACTGCCCACCGACAACATCACGGTTTATGTGAAGCTTGGCGATACGGGCGTCACAGAGCCAGAAATGCGCGCCCGCGCCCTGGTAACGCCTGCTCAGTCTGTACGTGTCTTCATCCCCAAACTGGACAGCGTGAACATCAACGCATCCACAACAGGCATGAACCGCTTTAGCTGGGACAACCGCAGCCCTAACTTGCATATCCGTCGTTTGCACTTCTATCGCGCTGATATGACGCGCCTGGAAGTCTGGCGCGATGATTTGCGTGTGTTTGAAGCCTCAGACGTGGATAACGCCGCCGACTTGGCCGAAGGCAACGACAACGCACCACAGGCGGGTATTTTCCACTTTGATCCGGCGCATATGGGTTATCAGTTGCAAGGGCTGTTTGCCACTATCGCCCGTAAGTCTCTGGAGTTCCGTTACTGGGCAGGCAGTACCGGCAATGTGAAGGTCTTGCGCGAAACTATCGAGCAAGTGGCACCTATTGGACAAGCGGCATAAGCCGCTATGTCCAGCTTTCAACTAGGAGAGGGCTATAAAATGGAGACTACCGCAGTCGAACAGCCCTGGTATCAATCTCTACTTAACTTCGGCGGGGCCATTGCTGACCGCGCTGGAGAGTATGCAGGGATTAAGCTAGAGCAGGAAATGGCTCGCCACCGAGCCAAAACCGAAGAGCTACGCAACCGCGAAGCCAGCGCCAACAAGGAAGTGCAGGACAGTCTTGCCCCGGTAAAGGGCAAAGACGCAGACGGCGCGACGCTGACGGAAACCGTTACCTTTGCCGGACAGTCCTTTAACAAGTCCACCCTAAAAACCGCAGGGTTTGTATTGGGCGGCTTACTGTTGGCCGGGCTGGCCTATAAGGCGGTGAGCTGATGGGCTACAAGTCACGATCTCAACAAACCAGGGAAGTGAGCCAGATTACCCGCCACAACCCGCAAACAGGCCGCCAAGCGGTCACAGCGTACACGCCCACGGTGAATACCCAGGGCATTCCCGCTGAGCGTTTCCACCCACGCCGGAGGACAGTGAAATGATAGGCAGTCTGACCGGGGGCGGCGGCCTGTCTAACAGCTCCAGCGCGGGTAGTGGTACAGGTGATCAGGCTGGTAATAACGGCTTCAACATCGGCACGTTTAACGGCCAGGGCGGCAGCGGCTTAACCAATCAACAGTTAATGATTGGGGGCGGCCTTCTGCTAGCGGGGCTTGCGCTGTATGCGTTTAGTAAAAAGAAGCGCTGAACAGATAGCCCTGGTTAGCAAAGCGGCAGGCACGGACGCCGCCGAGATTGCCGCCGAAGTGGCCGATGGATTGGCTGAGTTCTTTTCCCTGGGTAGCTGTCATTTTGTGCTTCGGCATGAAGTGACCACCAGGGGAAAAGAGCTGGTTGTGGTCTGTGCTGAGGGTAAACAGCTCAGATCACCTCTTCGGGCCATCATCGCCAAAGCCAGGGCCATGGGCTTTGATTGCATCCGTTACCACCCCAAAAATCAGCTAGCCGGATTGGCCTTAGCCAGAATTGCAGGCGTGTCGGTGCGCTTTTATAGGGAAGCCGAGACGCACTATTACATTTGTTTTTTACGGGAGACTGTAGGCCATGGGCAGTAGCAGCCGCAGCAGCCAAACACAGCATACGTCGAACCAGAATACCCAAGTGTCCTGGGCGGATAACTCTGAACACTTCACGGACAATTCGGATAACTCCAGTTTCGACTTTAACCAGGACAATTCGGATAACTCCATAGTTGAGATCAGCAATGAGGGATGGGGGGCCGGTTCCAATATCGGGGGCAACGTCACCATTGTGGATGGCGGGGCCATATCAGCTATGCGCGATGTGTCCACCGAAGCCATTAAAGGAGCCACCGAGCAAACCTATTTGGCTACCCAGGTAGCCGAGAACACCGCAAGAGAGGCCATGGACTTTGGTCGGGATGCGGTTGCCAGTAACGAACGGGTAAGCCGTGACGCCATGATAACCGCTGAGAACACCGCGAAAAGTTCTATAGCGGGAATGCGTGACACTGCATCCGAAGCGATGCAAGGCTTACTTGAAGGCAGCGAGGCCGCTATTGCTGGTGTAACAAAATCAAGCACGGAGAACACCGACAAGGCCATTGCAGCCACCACAGCGGCAATGGAGCGTAACGCGGCACTGATTCAAACCACCGCCCTGGGCGGACAGGATCTCATGATTGATATGGTGAAAAAGGTACTTATCGGCGTAGCCGTTGCGCTAACCGTGGGCGGTGTCACGTATGCCATTAGCGGACGGAGGGCCAGAGCATGATTTTACAACCTGGAGAAATCCAGCCCTTTAACCTGTCCGGCAAATATCTGATTTGTCGCCGGGTAGAGGGGCATATTGTGATTTCCAATCCTGATATTGGCCTGCCGGAAACCCGCATTAAACAGGCCGATGTTGTCACCCTGGAGGCCGTGCGGCTGATTTACGTCAAGAACCTGGACAGTGCGCCAGTAACCCTTGATTTGCAGTCCACCACTATTCCTATTGCCTCCAGTGATGGCGGCGCGGTGACGATTAGCGGCGGCAGCATTGACAGTATCCGTGACGCTATCCAGGTAACCGCACAGGCGACAGTTGAAAACGGCACGATGACCAGTCAAAGCCCTAATGCTGTAAGTGATGCCATAGATATTTCGGTTGCTGCCGGGGCCAAGGTGCAAATACTTGGTTCAACAACCAAAGCAAGGCGCGTTGTGACGCTGCAAAACATAAGCACCGAGCCAACAACGCTAAGAGTTGGCGGGGCAACCGTGGCCGCGAACCGGGGCGCGATCCTTCGTGGTTCTATCGATTCGATAGCTTCTGCAGAAGTTGAAACAGTGGGCGCGGTATATGTGCATAACACGTCACTCGTGGCCGCCACGGTGTCCGTGATGTGGGGAGATAGATAATGGCGTTTAACAATCCGCAAGATCCATCTGTAAACCAGCCTCTATTTGATGCATTGCTTGCCGCTGTCGAGGCGCTATTAATGTCAAAGGTTGACGGTGCCAGCCTTTGGGACAACATCAGGGACGAACTATCGTCACAGATATACAACTTTATCACCCGCGCCGATTCACCTAACAGTGTCCGCGTCTGGATTTCTAATCTGATGGCCGAGCTGCAAAGTACCGAGCCGGGTAGCATTTTGGAGCGCATCAGTTACAACAACGATGCCATTTTTGACAACCGCAACTACTTGGGCGGGCTAATCAATGGGCTTGCTGATAAATCAGCTAAGCGCTTCGGGGTAACACAAACTCTATTAAATGCCGCTTCGTCACGCCTTGCATATGGAGTTGTATCAAGTAGCAGTCACATTGAAATTTTCAACTATAGCGGCTCAGGGTTGATAACCAAATGTAAGAGCACTAGCAACCTTGGCTGGCGAATCATTGCCGATGGGGTAACCGTGGTAGATGACCTTGGGCAAGGCAACGGGAGTAACCAAGTTGCTCCTGTTGACATTACTAACTCTGAGTCAATTTTGGGTGTGCCTTTTGATACCAGCATTGTTATCAGTGCCAGGAAAAACGGCGGAACAGATGTAGGTGCAACTGTTTTCGGAGGGATTTATTCATGAGCTTTAATCCTGACATTCACGAAAAAATCTATGGGCCTTCTGTTAACCCTGAGACAGGCGAAGTTACTCAAGTTGAAAAAGGTTACAGAATCAAACCACAAGAGGCAGCGCCCGAGCCTATCCGCGTTATCAGTGTCGGTTCTTTCCGTCGCCGGTTCACCCTGGATGAAGATGTTTTGATTGAAACCAGCACGGATCCAAAGGTGCGCGTTTTAGAGAAGCGTCTGATGGCGTCCACCTATGTGGACTTGGACTTTCCCGAAACCGTCCAGGGCATCGGCTATTTAGAGCAAGTCGGCATTATCGCCGCTGGCCGTAGCGCTGAAATCCTCGCAGATGGTACAGACCAAGAGCGGCCTGGGCGATGAAGCTGGCCGCCGTTCTCTTAATTGCAACCGTTACAGGAATCTATCTTATGAACAACTCACGCATGCCGAGAGGCATCCGTAACAACAACCCCCTTAACATGAAGGAGTTTGATATTCCTTGGCGGGGTAAAGTCGGCGACGATGGTATTTTTAGTATTTTTGAAACGCCCTGGTATGGCATCAGGGCCGCTGCCAATGACATTAAAAATGACTATCTGAAAGGCAAGAACACTATCGCTGCCTTGCTGGATGAATTCGCCCCGGACGTAGAGAACAACACCAGCGCTTACATTGCCCACATTAGCCAAAAGGTCGGCATTGGCCCGCATGATCCAATTACCAGCGCCAGACAACTAACGGCTATGGTCGACACAATGATCCTGCATGAGAACGGGCAGCAGCCTTATGACAAGGAGCTGATTGCTGATGCGGTACTTGCGGGCCTCACCAGCGGCAAGCCGCTACCTGATTATTTTGATTTAACTAAGGTGGTCAATTATGGCATTGCTTAGCGACAAGGCGTCTTTTGCGGTGTTGGGTGTGCTTTCCCTGGGTGTGCTGTATGCCGCCCACAAGGGCTTAAAGCTATTGCAGCCGCTAAAGCCCGTAGCGGACAAAATCGGGCAGGGGATAGACACAATCAAAGCTAACTGGGATTTGCACCTTGGGGACAGCATACAGGCGTCGGGCGCTGGAATTGTGATGCTCAAGAAGCACTTTGATCCAGACTGGCAACTGATGGACAGTTGGGAAATTGCATGGGCCAAGATGCATCCTGATAACCAGGGACTGATTAATCGGGTTATGAGCGTTGGGGGCTACTTGCTGCCCCAATACCGCGATGCAATCAGCCAGGGGCGTTCCCTGGTCGTGCTGCCTGATGAAATCAGGATAGAGGACTAACCCATGTTCGGCTTAATTATGGACATCGTTAAAGAAGGCGTTACGTACTTCAAAGAACGCCAGGAGCAAAAACACCAGGTTAAATTGTCTGTTCTGAAGAACAAGCAGCGACTGGCCGAGAGCGAACAGGACTATAACCACGACTGGGAAATGGCAAGCCTTGAATCCAGGGACAGATTTTTACGCATTGTGAGCTTTTCATTGTTTTCTGTTCCCCTGGTTGTCACGGTCATTTGGCCGGACACCGGGGCGCAGATATTCACCAATTTGGAGAAAGCGCCGGATTGGTATGTACAAACGTTTATCGCTATTAACGGTGGAGTATGGGGAATTGTAGAGCTTAAACATGCTGCCCCGGCCCTGGTAAATGGCATTAGGAAGATTAAAGGGTAAGTATGGATAAGTTAGTTGTTGATATGCTGTCGAGCCTGGACATAAACACGGCTTTGATTTTGTTACTGATGTTCAAGCTACATATGCGGATAACGAGGCTAGAAATGAAAGGTACCTGATTGGTACCTTTTTTATGTTTACCTGGTAAATGACGTCGCCAATTATGGTACTAAAAGTTAAGCCGGCCAGCTGAACTTGGTTTTCTTTTTGGTACTAAAAAGGTATTCTGCAGAAATCCAGGAACAAGCAGAATGGTACCAATGCTAGTTAAAATCTCAAACGACACACCAGAGTTCGAGCAGGCAATTAATGCCATCAAGAACGCCACTCAAACCAACACGGCCAGCAAAGCAGCACTTCATGCTGTGTTAAGTTATCCCAACATGTGCAAAACAGAGCAGGACTTAAGAAGCGAAATAGCTGCACTTAAGCGGGCCAACCGGGAACTCTCCGATAAAGTGCAGCAGGTAAAAAACGCGCTTTCTGTGCTTGCCAGCTTAAATGATTGAAGGATTTAGAACTTCATAAGCCTTCTCTTTAAACTCAGGAGACATATACATTCCAACAAACTGCTCCAGGTTTACATGACAAAAATCAGCTAAAGATATGATGACGGAACTAAGTATGTAACAGTGCTTTAATGGAGAATCAATAGTATAAGCCACGTTGAATTCTTTCATATTTTTAAAACGTTCATGTCCTAGAAAGCTGATATTAATTCCTTCCTTAACTGTGAAATTTAGAGCGGTTGAAATTAGGAAAAGCTCAGTATAAAAGTCTTGTACTGTTTTTTCATTTACATCATATTTTTCAGTAAGTTCCATTATTTCATTCAATTTCTTAGCTTGAAAGTTCAACAGAGAGTTATTCGGTTCCAATATAATCCTAGATACAGGGTCAACATAGTGCACAGAGTTAGTAGGGAACAAGTTTTTGTAAAACCTAGATGACTCGTAGAATTCGATTCCATGCTCGTTACTTAGCTGTTCTAACAACTTAAAGAACTCTTCTCGATGCTTAAAATAGTTGGAAAAAGACTGATTAATAGAGTTTCTTCTAAGTGACTCAGCGGTTTGTTTAGATCTGTGGTTTGCTGCAACCAAAGCTGTTAGAGGGATGGCAGCGGCTAATGCACCGATTGGAAACTTAAAAATTTCTATAAAGTTATTCCATCCAGCCGATGAAGGGTCTGGTATTAAATCAGTATGTTTAAATATGCACCAAAATGAAACTAAAGAAACAACGGCAGGGACTGCAACCGCAAACCAAAACAATTTCAGCCTAAAAATACTTCTTTCTTCTTTCATAAATATTTCCATAAGACCTTGGCGATGTGCCAATCATACTCACAAGATTGAACACAGCCAAAGGTTAAAAAACGTGACTTGTCACACTCCAACAGACATAACTTCACTAAGAAGTTTGGATGCAAGACGAACTTTATCTAAACGGTCGGCAGCGCCAATAGATTCCAACATTCTTACTTTGGCTCTGGCCGTCCCAGTTTCATCCCGCATTATTCGGATCTCATTGGTAAGCCAATACAACCGTCTGTGAATCTCCGGGGTGATTGACTCACCGTTAGGACTAACCAAGGCATTGCCAACAAACCGCCATCCAGTCCAATCCTTGCCAGGGGGAACCCCTCGGTAATGAGCCAACAAATACAGCACAGCGCATGGGTGAGGCTGAGCACGGCCAGACAGCCAGCGCTTAGCCGTGGACTCACTAACAAGCAAAGTTTCACATACTTTTTCTAATGCTTCTGTACGTGACATACCGCCGTGGATGATTCCAGCAAGCCAGCATTGACGATCAAAAGGTGAATCGATAAACGATTGCGCATCAGGTGGAAGATTATTGAGCGCTAATGGAAAACTTTTACTAACTGAAGGCAATTTTTTTGAAAATTTTTTTACTGAATTTTTCTTATCCATAGTGATTTCCCAAAACTTCTGGAAATAGGGCGTAGGCTACTGAGTAAGCGCCAACCATGCCTTTTACACCTTTTATCCCAATAAAGTCTATTTAACATAATATACATTATAGGAACTCGAGAATTGTGAGAGTAAGGGGCGCTTATGCCCCTTTATATGGATTAGTTTGTGAGGATTGTTTGCAGCCAGGTGTTCAGTTGCGCTTGGTATTCTGGCCAGTCAGATACCTGGTCTGGATGGGCAAAGACGTTCGGCAATAAGCTGTGCAGCTGATCTGTGCTTCACAAAACCGCTATGCTTTGCTTCTTGGTTAACCTCAGTATAAGGATAAGTAAATCTAACTCTAACTTAGTCGTCTTGCAGGCTTAAAGTCTACCTATCTAAGGTTGCTCTTAGCAGCCTGACAAATCTAGCTTGGACAAAATGTCCTGTCACGCTTTTATGCTTTCCTACTTGAAAGGAAGTTGGGTTTGTGATCGAAAGCATTTTGCCATTTGAATCCGGTAACAGAATCAAATATGGCCAAGAGCATAGATCTATTCCCAAGGTAGTTTTTCTGTTCCTTCGCTATTCATACGTGCCTTAATTGAAAGATGCCAAAGGCGGTGAATTAGTGGAAACTGTTTGGGTCGCGCGAGACCATTCGCGCTTTTCTCTACCAGGAGTAAAAATGTTGGTTGGGTTGGTATTGGCTGGCGGCAAATCTAGCCGTATGCAACAAGATAAAGCACTTCTGGCCTTTGCTGGAACGTCTTTATTGACGTGGGCTGAGGCGTTGCTGCGCCAAAGTGGTTGCGAAGAGGTGCTGGTGAGTCGAAATCAGCCTGGCTTCTTAGCGGATATTTACCCAGATGCGGGGCCTCTTGGCGGCATTTATTCAGCGCTGATGCACCAAACGATAGGCAGCAGTTTAGTGGTGCTGCCTGTGGATATGCCTTTTGCCAGCCCTGAGTTGTTACAACACTTAATCAATGCTGGCCAGGCCCGGGCCAGTGCTTGTTATTTTGCAGATTGCTATTTACCCATGTATTTGCCAGTTACTCAGGCTGCCAGAGATTTTTTACAGCACCTACTTGCTACGCAAGGGCAAGGGCGGGTCAAAGCGCTACTACACCACATTAATGCCATAGCGCTACCCTGCCCGGCTGATCTAGCGCCACAACTCCGTAATCTGAATACGCCAGCCCAGTGGCAACAAGCCACAGGACAGTCGCCACAGTGATTGGTATAAACAGTAAAAGGCCAAAGCTCAGCAACCCAGTTTAAAGTGAAATATGTCTCAGGATTTAACTAAAACAACAGAGCAGCCAACGCCTTATCGTTACCAGGAGCTCAATGGCGAAAAACAATGCAGCCAGTTTCCTCTGGCGGCAGAAATCGCCCTTGCCATCAGTTACAACGGCATCAGTCAGGCAGTGATGATGGTATCACCGCAAGATCTTGAAGACTTTGTACTGGGCTTTAGCTTTACCAGCGGCATTATTAATGCTGCCGGGCAAATCTATGCCGTCAATATCCAACCTGGGGATGAGTCTGCAGTTGTCGAGGTGGAACTTTCCAGCCGGGCATTTTGGCAGCTGAAAAAACAGCGCCGTCAGATGGCTGGCACCAGCAGCTGTGGTTTATGTGGTGTTGAGGCTATAGCCCAGGCGCTGCCTGAGCTACCGCCACTCACACCCCAGCCACTGCCGCCCATGGAACATTTCATTGGGCTTAGGGATAAGATAACCGAGGTTCAACAGGCGACAAAAAGCTCGGGTGCCATGCATGCGGCACTGTATCTGGATGCTGGGGGAAATATTCAGCTGTGCCGGGAGGATATTGGCCGTCACAATGCCCTGGATAAACTGATTGGCGCGCTGCTACGGCAAAACCTTTCTGCTAAGGAAGGAATGGTAGTGCTGACCAGTCGCGGTAGCCTGGAGCTAGTGCAAAAGGCGATACGCGCTGGCATTAGCACCCTGGTAACACTGTCAGCCCCCACCGCGTTAACCGTGGATTGGGCACGCCGCCATCAGCTGAATTTTATCCATCTTCCCCGTCGTAGTCCGCCCAGGCTATATAGTCCTTTGAGTGAGATTAAGGGGTGACGGATAGAAAAAGGTGAGCGTAGTCAGATGCTGCCATACTCTGCTTTGTACCTTACACAATACGTTTTTATCTACATAAACTATGCATCAAAAAAAGCAGGATTTAAGTAGTAATTAGCAACCATCAAATGCATATACTAAAATTTCGTAGTTTTTGCTTCAGTGAGATATTTTTTAATCTTCATTGTTAGGGATATGGCTATGAATAATCTCAAAGTCGAGTTTGGAGAGTTCCTGAAGGCGGGAAAGAATTTTGATGAATTGCTAGAACATCTGAAAAGGAGCATTTCCGCCATTTGTCGAGAAGGGCGAGGGGTTACAAAGTTCTACATAGGGAAAGCGAGTGGAACAAATGCGACTGATGCTATTTACCGAAGATATGACAGCAAAAAATCCGAATGGGAGTTAACAGAGGTTTGGGCGCTGTTTGAATCTAACTGTAGTTATTTGATTAACAATCTCGAAAGTAACCTAAATGAACATTATATTAAAAATGCCCCTGACAGGTGTTTGAACACTGGAAAAGGTTCTGCAGGTAGAATAAGTGCACAACCGAAGGTGTATATATATCTGTCGTTAAAAAGACATTGATATTCTTAAATTTCATATCCTAATCTTTGAACAACTAGCGTTAAAATTTTGCAGATTCATGTGAATGTTTGCCAGTGGGTAATATAAAAAGTAACCTTTAATTTTTTACACTTGGTTCGATGGGATTTGCTTATCGGGTGAGGCTTTTTCCAGTTTAATGGCGATAAATTTGGAGGTCGGCGTATAAGTACCATCGCCATAGCTTTCCAGCGGCACCAATGGATTAGTTTCCGGGTAATAGGCGGCGGCCTGCCCCTTTGGCGTATCGTAAGCCACCAACTCAAAGCCGCAAATTCGCCGCTCCCGGCCATCTTCCCATAACGAGATAATGTCGACTTTATCGCCAGCAGCAAAACCCAGACACTGGATGTCGTCCTCGTTTACAAACAGCACTTCACGCAGGCCGAATACACCCCGATAACGATCATCCAGCCCATACAAGGTGGTGTTGTATTGATCATGTGAGCGCAAGGTTTGCAGGATCAAGTCCGGCTTATCGCCTCTGGCGAGAATTTTGTCATTCACCAATTGGCTGGGTAACGGGCTATGGCCAAACTGGGCCTTGCCACTTTGGGTATTCCAGCGCCGCTCGGCCGCGGCATTACCCAAATGAAAGCCGCCTGGCTGTTGTAATCTGGCGTTAAAGTCCGCAAAG
This sequence comes from Bowmanella yangjiangensis, assembly GCF_017255015.1. Lineage (GTDB taxonomy): Bacteria > Pseudomonadota > Gammaproteobacteria > Enterobacterales > Alteromonadaceae > Bowmanella > Bowmanella yangjiangensis. The sequence continues at coordinate 46,344 of NZ_JAFKCS010000010.1, forward strand.
CCGGGAATGGTATCGGCGATAAGATCGCGAATGCGGCTGTAATCGGCAATCAGATATTCCCAGTCCACCGGCTGATTGCCCAAGGTGGCTTTTGCCATACCTGCTACTATGGCGGGCTCTGAGCGAAGTTGTTCAGAGCAAGGCGGTAATTGGCCGAATGATAGGTGCACCATGGAAAAAGTGTCTTCCACGGTAATGCCTTGCTGCCCCGCAGCTTGCATATCCACTTCGGTGCGGCCCAAGCAAGGCAGGATCAAGGCGTCATGACCGGTTGTCAGATGCGAGCGATTTAGCTTAGTGCTGATTTGAACGGTTAGATCGCAGTTTTGCAGCGCGGCATGAGTACGAGGAGTGTCTGGTGTAGCCTGGGCAAAGTTACCGCCAAGCCCGATAAACACTTTGGCTTGCCTGGCCTCCATCGCCTGAATGGCCTGCACTGTATTGTGGCCACGCTGGCGTGGTACCTGAAACTGAAAACGCTGTTCAATGGCATCCAAAAACCAGGCGGGCGGCACTTCATTGATGCCCATGGTTCTGTCACCTTGCACATTGCTATGCCCTCGTACCGGCGATAATCCGGCGCCGGGTTTACCCACATTACCGCGCAGCAACTGCAGGTTAACTATCTCCTGCACTGTGGCCACTGAGTGCTTATGTTGGGTAATGCCCATGGCCCAGCACATAATCACCTTATCTGCGCGGCAAAACATCCTGGCTGCCAGTTCAATATCGGCCTTAGACAGCCCAGACTGCTCAACAATATGCTGCCAGGATGTACCATCCACCTCGGCCAGATACGCATCCAGCCCCTGGGTATGAGTTTGAATAAAGTCATGGTTAAATACTGGAGGTTGACCACCTACTTGCGCCTCGCGCTCCCACTCTAATAAAAACTTGGCCATACCGCGTAGCGCGGCCATATCACCGCCTAACTTCGGGCAAAAATAGGCGGTATTCGTCGGCTCTGAGCCGTTGCTAAGCATTTCAAAAGGATGCTGCGGGTGCTGAAATCGCTGTAATCCACGTTCTTTTAACGGATTAAAGCACACCACCTGAGCACCCCGGGCAACCGCTTCACGCAAAGGCTCAAGCATACGTGGATGATTGGTGCCAGGATTCTGACCTATAACAAAAATGGCATCGGCCAGGGCAAAGTCGCTAAATACAACCGTGCCCTTGCCTATCCCTATGGTACTTGCCATACCCTGGCCACTGGCTTCGTGGCACATGTTCGAGCAATCAGGAAAGTTATTGGTACCAAAGGCTCGCACAAATAGCTGATACAAATAAGCCGCTTCATTACTGGCCCGGCCTGAAGTGTAAAACTCAGCCTGATTGGGCGACTCCAAGCCGTTTAAATGACGGGCAATTAAAGCAAAGGCGTCATCCCAGCTGGTGGGTATGTAATGATCGGTGAGCGCATCGTAACGCATGGGATGGGTAATACGGCCTTGGTACTCCAACCAGTAATCGCTTTGCTTACGTAACTGGCTGACCGTGTATTTAGCAAAAAATGCCGGGGTTACCAAACGCCCGGTAGACTCCCAGTTCACCGCCTTGGCGCCGTTTTCACAAAACTTGACCATATGCTTGTCTGGGGATTCACCCCAGGCGCAGCCGGGACAATCGAAACCCTGATCCTGGTTGGTTTTGAGCATGGCCCTGAGATTTTTCAGTGGTTTCTCACTGCTGACCCAGGCTTTAGTGACACTTTTCAGCGCCCCCCAACCAGCAGCGGGTGCCGAATAGGCTTTAATATTGTCACTTTTGCTCATGGCAGGCAGCGTCTCGGGCTATGAAAAAATGTGACCTAAGCTTACGTTGCGCGCCGGAGATTCTCAACAGAACGCCAACAAGTGCGCCAACTACATATAGTTTTACAGCTTTTAACAAATCCCCCCAAGAATCTGAACAGTCTTGATTGCTAGCATACTGATTTACTTAATGCAGAATGACATGAAGCAAACCAATTCAATTTTTAAAATCTTCACTGCTCTGGCCTTCGGTCTGAGTTTATTTGCCTGTAACAGTGATAAACACCTTACCCTGCCTGATCCAGTGCAAGGACAAAGTATTGAAGACTATGTTGAGTCTCAACCTTTTTCTGGCTCTGTGATGATGGTCAAAAACGGTGAGATTCTGCTAAGTCGTGGTTTTGGCTTAGCTGACCGCGGGAAAAACACCGAAAATCGTGCGAATACCGGCTTCTTAATAGGGTCTGTTACCAAGCAATTTACCGCCATGGCCATGCTAATTTTACAGGAACGTGGGCAACTATCCCTTGATGACCCCTTATCACTTTACCTGCCGGATTTTCCCAAAGCAGAAAAAATAACCCTGACGAATTTGCTCAACATGAGCAGTGGTATTGTTAATTACACTGCCCTGCCAAACTTTGCGGATTACAAATATACCGAACTGACACCCCAGGCATTGATTGCCAAATTCAGTGGTCATGATTTGGAATTTGAGCCCGGTTCAAAGTATCAATATTCCAACTCAAACTATGTAATTGCGGGCTTTATTATTGAGTCCGTTACGGGTCTATCTTATGCCGAATTTATAGAACAAGAGATCTTTTTACCCTTGGGTATGGCTAACAGCGGATATGGCTATATGGCCACTAATCCAGAGTTTGCTTTGGGTTATGCCGATGGAAAACCGGTTAACAAGATCAATATGACCATCCCTTATGCTGCAGGTGCCTTGGCCTCTACCGCGGAAGATTTATACAAGTGGCACATCGCCCTTAACCAGCGATTGTTGATCTCTGAACAGTCAACTCACCTGATGTTCACTCCGTTTCTGGCGGGCTATGCGCTAGGTTGGAGTATCAGCACCAATAATAAGGGTGACGAATTCCACCAGCATAGCGGCGGCATTGATGGATTTAGCAGTTACCTGCTCCGCTCCGACGACCTTGATTATTTTGTGGTGGTATTGTCCAACGACGAGGATTTTCCGAGCGCCGAGTTGGCAAACAAAATTACCTCCATGGCATTGTCCAAGTAACGCAATATTGGCAGAGGTGGCAGGTGCAGGTAAGCTTAGCGCTCGCAAGCGTATTCAAGGAAATCTTATGTCACTACCTGCCAAAATCGGCATACTGACGGTCAGCGACCGGGCTAGCCGCGGTCAGTATGAGGACTTATCCGGCCCTGCCATTATTGACACTCTAAACGACTATTTAACCAGCGCCTGGCAGCCAGTGTATCGTCTGGTAGAAGACGAGCAGCCGCTGATTGAAGATGCGCTTAAAGCCTTGGTGGATGTAGAAGGTTGTGCTTTAGTGGTAACCACCGGTGGTACCGGCCCGGCCCAGCGTGATGTCACCCCCGAAGCCACCGAAGCAGTATGTGATCGTATGATGCCGGGCTTTGGCGAACTGATGCGTATGGAAAGCCTAAAATATGTGCCTACCGCCATTTTGTCACGCCAGACGGCAGGCTTGCGCGGCCAGTCTTTAATTATCAATCTGCCTGGAAAACCCAAAGCCATTCGCCAGTGCCTGGATGCGGTATTCCCAGCGGTGCCTTATTGCCTGGACCTGATGGATGGCCCTTATTTGCAGTGCAACGAGTCCGTGATTAATGCCTTCAGGCCCAAAGCCAGTTAAGGCTAAAATGTCTTTTTACCTGCACTGCTTGTTACATTTTTTTAAAACAGCAAACTTGGCAGAAGGTCAGCCGCTCCTTAGACTGGCTGGCCGAGAATCAAGACAGTCATAGATGAAGTATAGAACCCCTCTTATCGGCCTGACCATCTTGCTGTCTGCCTGTGCAAGCAACCATGTGCAGCAGATAAGCGGAGAAACGCCGATTGCTAAAATCCAATCAGACGGCCGCTTCGATAATCTCTATCCAGGCAAAAAAACTTACCCGGTGACCTGTGAGGATGACTGCTATCCGGCCCATCAACACGTTCTATGCGAAACCCCTGGCCAGCATTGTCGTTATACCGGCCCGCAAAAAGTCACCACAAACACAGGTTTTAGCTTGCGCTGGTTAGGCCATGCCAGTTTTGTCGTGCAAACACCGGATGGCCAGCAAATTTTGCTCGACCCTGTCAGTGATGGCTTTGACTGGCCGATAGACTGGGCCGCCGATTGGTTTGCCGACGCCCGTCGGCAGCCTGGCTTCTGGCCAGATGCCCAGCAACTGAGTCAGACCCGCGCGGTGCTTTACTCGCATTTGCATTATGACCATTTCAATAAGGCGGATATTGAGGCCATTGGTAATCAGGCTGAATATTTTGTTGGCTTAGGTAGCGCCGAGTATTTTGACCAGGGCGGTTATACCATCAATGAAATGGATTGGTACGCCAGTAAAACCTTAGGCGAAACCCGGATTCATTCTGTGCCTGCCCATCATTTTAATGGCCGTATCTGGGTGCCATTTTTGTATGATGACAATGAAAAGGCACTCTGGAGCGCCTGGCTGATTGAGCATCAGGGCAAAACCCTGTTTTTTGCTGGCGACACCGGCTATTCACCACACTTTAGCGATATTCATCAGCGTTTTGGCGATATTGATATCTGTTTGATCCCGGTGGCCTCTTACCACCACGAAGACAACGGCGCCTGGTATCGCTATGTGCATACCACGCCAGAGGATGCGCTGATTGCTGCTAAAGAATTAGGCTGTAAAAGCATGCTTCCCTGGGGCTATGGCAATGCCAGTTGGGGTATGGGTGACATCAGTTCGCATTCCCCCCTGTTGCGGTTATTAGCCATGTACGACAGGTTAGACAGCCAGGTGCCCCTGCTTATTTTAAATGAAGGCGACGAGGTGTCCTTATGAGCCATTCCCCAACACTGCCAAGCGCGTTTATGCCGCTGTATAGCGTCGCTAAACAGGCGGCAGCCAGAGCCTATGTACCTTACAGCCGTTTTCCGGTTGGTGCGGCACTGAGGTTAAAAGACGGTAGTCTGATCAGTGGCTGCAATGTGGAAAATGCCAGCTACGGTTTATGTAACTGTGCTGAACGCACGGCCATTTTCAGCGCCATTGCCCAGGGCAAACAAGCGGCGGATTTTGACAGCTTACTGATTTATATGCCGGGTGAGACCTTATATTCCCCGTGCGGCGCCTGCCGCCAGGTAATAGTGGAATTTTTTGCCCCTGACGCCGAGATCTTTGCCACTTGTGATAGCGGACTCTGTAAGCACTGGAAGGTTAATGAACTGCTACCCGGGGCATTCACACTTGACTGATCCAGCGCAAGTAATACCGCCAAAGGGATATTGCCCTAGGTTGGCTGTTTTCATACACTAACGGCAGTTTTTCCAATCTGGACAGGCACTTGTTCATTCGCCGCACCAAAATCTGGTTTACTCCTCTGCTGTTGTTGCTGTTTATACTCAACAACCTGAGCCTGGCGTTTGAGGCATCCCAGCATTTGGCCCAGGCACGCAGCTTCAGCGACGAAGACAAGGTACTGATTTGTACCGGCCGGGATATGAAGTGGGTGTCCATGTCAGCCTCCTGGCAAGCAGGCACTTTCGTGTTTGTCGACGCACCAGAAGACCTTCCCCAGCAACTTAAAAATATCAAATGCGGCGACTTATTTGCCCAGGACTTAAAAAACTTCGCGTATAACGCTGAGCTTATTGACGCTCAGCTAAACTACCCTGACCTGATTGCCCAGCGCCTTACTGCGCCCTACTTACAAGCCCAATACGCCAAAGCCTTATCCCGCGCCCCACCGGCCGTTTGATTCCCCTGCTGTTAATCAATATTTAGCTTTGGGCCTTTGGCTTAGGCCAGCGTGCCCCTATGTAAACGGGATCAAACAATGAAAAAACACACCACTTTTGCTGTCAGCGCTCTGAGCCTGGCCCTTTTCTCTGCGCTTTCCTACGGCGAACAAGCACAACAAAATGACGAGTTAGAAACTATTATCGTCAGTGGCGAAGCTCTTAGCCTACCCAACCAGGTAATCACAGATGCCAAGCAGCCGCGCCAGCCCTTGCCAGCCCACGACGGTGCCGATTATCTGAAAACCATTCCGGGCTTTTCTATGGTACGTAAAGGCGGGGCCAGCGGCGATCCGGTCTTCAGAGGCATGGCTGCGTCACGGCTGACCATTTTAAACGACGGCAACCTGCTGTTTGGCGGCTGTAGCAGTCGTATGGACCCGCCTACAGCTTATTTATCGCCACAAAGTTTCGACCAAATCAGGGTGATCAAGGGCCCCCAATCGGTGTTGCATCTGCCAGCCAATGCCACCGTGCTGTTCGAGCGTAACAGCTATCAGCTAAGTGAAAGCGGCTTTACCACCGACACCAGCCTGACCCTTGCCAGTGCCGGACGCCGCGAAATAAACACCGATATGACCCTGGGCAACACCAGTGGCTTTGTCAGAGTAAATGCCGCCAAAGCCAAAGCGGACAACTATAAGGACGGTGAAGGAAATGAAATTAACAGCCATTATGATCGCTGGAGCGCCAATGCTGAGTTGGCCTGGACCCCAGATGCCGATAGTCTGTTGATGCTAAGTCTGGGTAGCAGTGATGGCGAAGCTGCCTATGCGGACCGCACTATGGATGGCTCATTGTTCGACCGTCGCCAGTTAAGCTTAAAAGGCCGTAAAGATAACCTCGCCGATTGGTTAACCCGCCTGGAAGGCCAGTTGTATTTCAACCATGTAGATCATGTGATGGATAATTACAGCCTGCGTGACTTTACCCCCAGTATGATGATGCCAACGCCAGCCGCCATGAACCCGGATCGCTATAACCGCGGCGGCCGTATTCAGGCCGATCTGGCCTTTGGCAAGCTACAGGCTAAAGTCGGCCTGGATGCCAGCCAAAATACCCACCGCAACCGCATGAGCATGAATCAGCCTATGATGCCTTATCAGGATAAGCCTTATGTGGAAGATGGTCGCTTCGAGCAATGGGGCCTGTTTACCGAGCTTAGTTACGCTTATTCAGACAACCTGAGCCTGCATGGCGGTGTGCGGCTGGATGACTGGCAAGCAAAGGATAGTCGCATGAGTTTGCGTAAAACCATGATGATGACCATACCTAACCCCAGCTATGGGCAAAAACGCTCCGATACCCTGACCAGCGGCTTTGTGCGTATGGAGCAGCAAAGCGACAATCAGACCTGGTATGCTGGTATTGGCCGGGCGGCACGTTTCCCAGACTATTGGGAATTACTGGGTAATAACCGCGGCGGTGAAAATAGCGCGTCGGCCTTTAACACCGAGGCAGAAATTACCCATCAGTTGGATATAGGTTGGATCCGCAACTGGCAGGATATACGGCTAAGCTTGTCGGGCTATTACGCCGACATCAGTGATTTTATTTTGCTGGATAAGCACAATCCAATGCTGCCGGAAACCGTGCGTAATATCGACGCCCATACCTTTGGCGGCGAGGCCAGTCTGACCTGGCAAGTTACTACTCAGTGGCGTGTGGAGTCGAGTTTGGCCGTCAGTCGTGGTAGCAATGATAGTGATAATGTTGCCCTTGCTCAGCAACCCCCGGTGGAGCTGCGGTTAAGCACAGCCTATCAGTGGCAGGACTGGCAATTGGGGGCGCTGTGGCGTTTGGTGCAGCGTCAGGATAAGGTGGCGCAAAACCAGGGCACCATTGTAGGCCTGGATACCCTGCCTACCGCTGGCTTTGGTGTACTGTCAGCCAATGCCATGTGGCAGCCCAATAGCCAGTGGCAGGTGAGTCTGGGTATCGATAATTTGCTGGATAAACAATACCAGGAATACCTCAGCAAAAGTGCCGCGGATATCCCTGGCTATGTGGTTAGTGGTCGTGTCCACGAACCGGGGCGCACTCTGTGGGCCAAAGTGGATTATCGATTCTAAGCCTATGATTAAGCCGGTCTAGCGCCGGCTTTTTACATTCCCGGCATAGCCGCAACGAAATCTTTTACCATCATCCCTTTTCTATTCCTTTGGTTGTATTGGCTTCAATGCGCTAACTGGTTACCCTTAAGCCATTGGAATAGTAGGAGAACATTATGTCACATCACCCTGAGGAGCCCTCACCTTGCTATCAGGCTCCGGCCTTGCTGCCCGTTGAGCAGGCGCTAGCGCAGATGCATGCATCACTGACCTGCCGCCAAAAGGTGCAAAAAGTAGCGCTGGAGAGCGCCCTGGGCGCTGTATTGGCAGAAGATGTGATTGCCGAGCTGAATATTCCGCCCCATGACAATTCGTCGATGGACGGCTATGCCGTTCGTGCCGCAGATTTACAAACCACTGACAGTTTGACATTAACCGGCAGTAGTTTTGCCGGCGCGCCTTTTAGAGGCGAACTGCTGGCTGGTGAAACCGTGCGCATTATGACAGGTGCAGTCATTCCCACTGGTGCAGATGCGGTGGTGATGCAAGAACAGGTTGAGGCGAACGATACCAACATACGTTTTTTAAACAAACCCGACACCGGCAGCAATATTCGCCGCGCTGGGGAAGATATCCGTCAAGGACAAGTGCTGTTGGCCAAAGGTCATCTTATTCGCGCCGTGGACTTAGGTCTTTTGGCCTCATTAGGTATTGCAGAGGTCAGCATCTATACACCACTTAAGGTGGCCATTATGTCATCCGGCGATGAGTTAGTGGCACCGGGTGGCAAGCTCAAAGAAGGGCAGATATTTGACAGCAATCGCGCGGTGCTTCGTGCCCAACTGAGTCAACTGGGCATTGAGGTGCTGGATCTTGGCATAGTGCCGGATAGCAAACAGGCCCTGCGTCTGGCATTAAGCCAGGCAGCCGCAGAGTGTGATGTACTAATTAGCTCAGGCGGGGTGTCGGTAGGCGAAGCCGATTTTACCAAAGAGATTCTGGCTGAGCTTGGCCAAATTGGCTTTTGGAAGCTGGCCATTAAGCCAGGCAAACCCTTTGCCTTCGGTAACTTAGGTGAATGCGTGTTTTTCGGCCTGCCCGGCAACCCCGTCTCGGCTTTCGTCACCTTCGATCAACTGGTTCGCCCTGCCCTGGCCAACCTGTCAGGTCAGATTCAAAACACCCAAGTTAGACTGCTGGCAAAAGCCGCGGATAATCTGAAAAAGCGTCCAGGCCGGATGGATTTGCAGCGCGGTTGGTTTTGGCAGGATGAAAACGGTGAGTTGTTAGTTAAAAGCACTGGTAATCAGGGCTCTGGAGTGCTGACCAGTATTGCCAACGCCAACTGTTATATTGTGCTGGAGCAACAGCGCGGTTATGTCACAACGGGTGAGCAAGTCAGCATTCAGCCCTTTTAAAACAAGCGGCCCGCAAGGCGGGCCGAAATTTTCCTGATGTTGACTTAGTTATTATCGTTATTCCGTTACACCACCTTGGAGTAGCGCATTTGTCCTTGCTGCAGGTAGGCGTCAAAACAGGCGCAAATACTGCGCACCCAGAATCTGCCCTTAGGTAAAACTTCGAGCTGGCTGTCAGTAACACGCACTAAACCGTCATCGATAAAAGGACGAAGGCTGTCATAGGCATCTGCAAAGGTGCGCCAAAAATCAGCCAACTGCCAGGTTTGGCAAAACGCTGGAATATCCAAATTAAAATGACAGATAAGCTGGCTAATCAGTGCTGCGCGCATCTTGTCGTCATCACATAAACTGAAGCCTTTTTGCACCGGTAAACTGCGCTGCGGCATAGCTTCGTAATAAGCTGGCAGCTCCTTGGCGTTTTGCCACAGTACACCGTTTACCTGACTGATAGACGACACCCCTAAGCCAATCAGCGCATCCTGGCCATGGGTGGTATAGCCCTGGAAGTTGCGCTGCAACTTGCCCTGCTGCTGGGCTTTGGCCAGCTCATCATCAGGTTTGGCAAAATGATCCATGCCAATAAATTGATAACCGGCCTGCTCGAAGGCTTCGATAGACTGCTGCAGTAGCGCCAACTTAGTGGCAGAGGTGGGCAAGCTGGCATCGGGAATTTTACGCTGCGCAGCAAAACGTGCCGGCAGATGTGCATAGCTAAACAGGGAAATGCGATCCGGACTTAGTCTGACAATCTCAGCCAGAGTTTCGGCAAAGCTCTCTGGATGCTGATAAGGCAGACCATAAACCAAATCCAGGTTTATTGAAGCAAAGCCAAGCTCCCGACACAGTGCCACCTGATGGCGAATTAAGTCAGTTTCCTGCACCCGGTTAATAGCAATCTGCACTTTCTCGTCTAAGTCCTGCACACCAAAACTAACCCGACCAAAGCCGAGTTTGCGTAAATGGCGCAGTTTATCGTCATTACAACTGCGGGGATCTATCTCAATGCTCAGCTCGGCATCCACCGCTATATCAAAGTGTCTGTGCAGCGCTAACAACAAACGACTTAACTGGCTGTTGGTCAGAAATGTTGGGGTGCCACCACCTAAGTGGATCTGATGGATACGCTTACCTTGCAACTTTTGCTCATACAAGGCCATTTCCAACTCCAAGGCATCCAAATAGTTGTCTGCCTTATGTTGGTGACGGGTAATGACCTTATTGCATCCGCAGTAATAGCAAAGCTTGTGACAGAACGGGATATGAATATACAAACTGAGATCATCGCGACTACCGTCTATCGCCACTTGCACCTTGCCAAGATCGAACTCATCGGTCAATGCCAGCGCAGTAGGATAAGAGGTATAGCGCGGTCCATTGATGTTGTATTTGGCAATTAGTTTGGGATCCCAGCCTTGCATTCTGTCTCTGCTTTTCTATTTTTCATGGCCGCATTGTACGAAAGCTCTTTCAATCGGGTTTTGATCTATCACAAATCCGCGTAGCTTTAACATCGTTCAGACGAATCGCTCAATACAAAAAGAAGCGTGTAAACAGGCGTTAAATGGTGAATTATTGGTCAACCAAACGGTCATGTTTATGGTTTAACTTTCCATCCTGCCAGGTAAAACGATAGAAATTAGTTGTAGCTTATCAGCGCCTGGCTATTCCGTTACCATTGCCGCCTTTTTAACGACAGGAAGTGTGTTTTGTCCCATTCAGATGCAAAGTCGGTACAGGTCGCCGACACCTCATTGGCCTCTCATCGCAAAGTTCCACTGGATAATCAGGAGCTACGCAAAACCGGCTTTTGGCTTAATCAGGTATTTATGATTGTTTCCACCATAGTAGGTGTTTATCTCGCTGCTCAAAGTGGTTTACAGCAGGCTTTGACCTTTGACACTTACTCTAAAATGGAAGACAACTACTACCTGAGAATGTCTCTCTATGAAGAATTGAAAGACAACATAGGCGAAGTAGAACACTACGCCACCGAAGTGCTGGCAAAAAGCCCGGCTTTACAAATCATCAAAGACAACCGGCCGCCCATGGATCTCTATGTGTGGGAGACCATGCGCTACCACCCTGCCACATTAGAGACCCCCAGTGAAATACTGACCGAAGTCAGGCGCTTTTATGGTAAGTCCAGGCAATTGATGGACAAGGCCGAAAAGCGCAACTTAGGCGCGGCATACGCTGGTGAGCAATTAAAGCTTCTCACCGATCATATGCAGCAAAATGTATTGCCAGCATTAGCCCATAGTGCAGAATCACTGCAACAAGCGCTGGCCGATGAAGGTGTAGTGATTGGTAGTTTAAAGGAGCTAAATCGTGCCGATTAAACCCTGCCCTCGTTGTAAGGACAAAATGCTCACACCCACATGCTATAAAACAGACGAAATCGATGTTTGCCAGGCTTGCGGTGGATTGTGGTTTGAGAAGGATGAAGTCAACCGCATGATTAACGAGCTGCATGAGGATGTGTCCGACTGTCAGTATACGGATCACTTCGGTAAACATCTGGGTGACAGCGAACTCAATTGTCCGGACTGTCATCAATCTTTGCAGCGTTACCATTTATTGGCCGATTATCATGCCGAGATTGACCATTGTCATACCTGTGACGGTAGCTGGATTGACCGCAGCGAACTACGTGGTGTTCAGCAGAGTCCCGCCCTGCAAAGCGCACTGGCTAAACTAAATGAGAAAATTAACTGGAAAACCTACCTTTTTCAGTTTCTGTCGCAGATGCCGGTGGAGTATAACCTTAAGCCGCGTATCCGCCCTGTGGTCAATTGGACATTGCTGTTGCTCAACGCATTGATTTTTGCTCTCTACTATTTCGATGAGCAAAGCTTTATCTGGACATTTGAGCACCTGGCAGCCGTACCCAGTCAGGTATTAGCCGGAGAACATGCCTGGACCCTGCTGACCTGCATTTTCTTGCATGGATCATTGCTGCATCTGGCAGGCAATCTGTACTTTTTGTATGTGGTCGGCGACAACCTCGAAGACGCCTTAGGGCATAAACGCTATCTGGGACTTTATTTATTGTGTGGCCTGGCTGCGAGCGTCGTGGGCGCACTGGTCAGAAGTGGCAGCGATATTCCCTCAGTGGGTGCCAGTGGTGCCATAGCCGGGTTATTTGGTATGTACCTGATGTGGTTCCGCCACGCCAGCCTGACCTTTATGTTTGTGATTTTCCAGAAAAAGCTTTCGGCAGTCTGGTTCTTCGCCATTTGGGTAGCCTTTAATATCCTCGGCATGGCTTTAGGAGACACTGAAGTCGACTACGGTGCCCATTTAGGCGGATTTGCTACCGGCTTGTTAATTGGCTGGTGGCTGAAAGACAAAGTGCTTGCCGCCAATCCAATGATTTCGTTACTAAATCAGCAAGAAACCGTCATCCGTCGCTAACCACAATCGGGTAGTTGGCTGTGTCAGCTGCCCACCTCTTCCCTCTGATCCACATCAAGCAGTCATTCCGTCTTATGCGCTAGCATGCCAGCGGTATTTCACGCTACATTGTGATAAAGCCAGTAAACAAGAAGGGAAGAATCCATGGCGACAATTCAGTTTTTAGGGGCAGCGCAGGAAGTAACCGGCAGTTGCCATTTGCTTGAATCGGAACAAATAGGCAAAGTACTGCTTGATTGCGGCATGCATCAAGGCGGCGACATTATCGATCGTCTTGAAAATGAAGACTTTGAGTTTAATCCCCACAGCATAGACGCCGTGGTGCTATCCCATGCCCACCTTGATCACTCAGGTATGCTGCCAAAGTTGGTGAATCAAGGCTTTAACGGCCCTATATACTGCACTCAAGCTACCGTCGACCTGTTAGATATTATGCTGCGAGACTCCGCCGGTTTGTATGAACGGGATTTAGAGCGTGAAAATCTGCGTCGTAAGCGTCAGGGCAAAAAGTTACTGAAACCCCAATATCGCATGCAGGATGTGGAGCATACATTAAGCCTTTGTGTCGGTTTGGATTACTGCGAACAGGTGTTGCTGGGCACAAATGCCAAGCTTCGTCTGCACGACGCCGGCCATATCCTTGGCTCGTCAATTGTTGAAATTACTTTTAATGAGCGGGGCCAAAACAAGTGTCTGGTATTCAGTGGCGACTTAGGTAAACGCAATGCTGTACTGATGAACGATCCCAGTTACCTTAAACACGCTAACCTGGTATTGATGGAAAGCACCTATGGTGATCGTGAGCATAAAAACGAAGATGACACCCTGCAGCAATTAGAGGGTATTCTGGCTGAAACCTGGCAACGCGGCGGCAATGTGATGATCCCCTCCTTCGCCGTAGGGCGCACGCAAGAATTGCTGTTTTACTTAGGTTGTCTGCATCAGCAAGGCAAACTGGACAATTGGCAGATTTTCCTCGATAGCCCCATGGCCATTGAAGTAACCCGCATTTATGAAAAGTGGGTTGAGCTGCTCGATCCTAAAGACACCGCACATCTGCATTTAGATCACCACAAACCGCTGGAAGATTTTCTGCCCAACCTGTTTATGGCCGTCACTCCGGAAGATTCCATGGCCATCAACAAGATTGCTCGTGGTGCTATTGTGATTGCCGGCAGTGGCATGTGTAACGGTGGGCGCATTCGTCATCACTTCAAACAGCGCATCTGGAATAAAAACAATACCCTTATCTTCGTTGGCTTCCAGGCTCGGGGGACACTTGGGCGGGTATTGGTGGATGGCGCCAAGCACATCAAACTGTTTGGTGAGCCCTATCTGGTCAAGGCCCGCATAGAAACCCTCGGCGGTTTCTCTGCCCACGCAGGTCAATCCGGCCTGATTAAGTGGATAGGTCAATTTAAACCTCAGCCTAAAGTGGTGCTGGTACATGGTGAACCACTGGCACAACAAGCACTGGCAGATAAACTCTGGCAGGAGCAACAATTGGCGGTTGAAATCCCGCAAAAAAATCAAAGCATGGTGTTTTAGGGCGTAATCATGATGCAACTGTTGGGTGCGCTTGGCTTATTTTTGCTTGGCATGTGGTTAATGACCGAAGGGTTGAAAATTGCTGGCGGCAAAGCCCTGGAACATATGCTGGGTAAATGGATAAGCAGTCGTCTGCGTGGATTTATAGCCGGTATTGTGGTGACCGGCCTGGTGCAGTCATCCAGTGCGGTAACGGTTGCCACGATCGGCTTTGTTAATGCAGGTTTGATGAGCTTCTCGCAGTCGGTTTGGGTGATTTTCGGTAGCAATGTCGGTACCACACTGACAGCCTGGTTAGTCACCCTTATCGGCTTTAAGCTCAATATGTCGGCAGTAACCTATCCACTGATTGGTATCGGTGCCCTGCTTAAGGTGTTTTCGCCCAAAGTACGAGGGCAGTCTCTGGGCATGGCGCTGGCGGGCTTCGGGCTTTTGTTTATGGGCATTGATGCACTGCAGGCCAGTTTCAGTGCTATACAATTTGACCCGCAAACCCTCACACAATGGATCAACAGCCCAATATTGGTGGGATTGGGGCTTGGTGTCGTCTTAACTGTCCTCACTCAGTCATCCAGTGCCGCCATTGCCATCATCCTGACCGCTTCAGCCAGTGGTATGGGCGATTGGGAGCTGGCTGCCGCCGCGGTTATTGGTGCCAACATAGGCACAACTTCCACCGCTTTGCTAGCTAGCCTGGGCGCCTCCAGTGGGGCTAAACGATTGGTGATGGCGCATGTCTTGTTTAACCTGCTTACCGGCGTGGTTGCCCTGTGTCTGCTACCCGTTCTTACCTGGGGACTGAACGACTGGCTGGGCTCCCCCGAACATATGCCGATGTTCCTTGCGCTATTTCACACCGGTTTTAATTTGCTTGGTATACTCCTGATGTTACCGATAGAACCGAAAATGTCAGCCTGGCTGCTGAAAAAGTTTCGTCGTGTTTCCCGCTATACGCATTTGGATGCCAACCTGGCCTCGGTGCCTGAACTGGCCCTAAGCGGCGTGCCAAAAGAAGTCGCCATGCTGCGCTTAGCCATCCTTGAGCTGCCACAGCAGCCGTCAACAGAGACCAAACTCGATGGCTTGCTGGGACGTGTGGAAGAAACCCGTGATTTTATCAATAAAGCTGGCCGCAATACCCTGACAGAGCTACAGGGTGAAGGCTTTGAAGCCGCCGTGGCCGATTTACACGGCTTTGCAACAGCACTGGAGTCTTATGCGGAGTTTGTTCAACATGCAGACGCCCTCAGTAACCCCGCATATAGGCAAGATATACAGGAATGGTTAGCACAAGTTCAGCAATTTGCCGACCTGCAACGGCAGATGGAGCAAGGATTAGATGAACCCTGGCGGGCATTGAATCAGGCATACCAGCAACTGCGACACAGGTTAATTCGTACCAGTATCAGCCAGCACCTCGATGCCGCTGCCCTGGAACAGGTGTTACGAGGACTGAGTGCCTGTCTGCGCTGCCAGCGCCGTATTTTGGAGGTAGGACAGGATGACAGGTTAACTGTCGTCCCTGAGGCAGCCTGAGGGGCTATAACAGGCCCCTAGCCAAGGAATAACTTAACAATCGTTGCTTTTTAACCACTCATTCAGCAGTTTAATCTGCCCGCAGCGGTAAGCAGCATAGGTTATGCGTAACGCATTATTCAACAGTTCACCGTCCGTCCAGCCGCTTTTTTCCGACAATTCTTTATAACAGTGCATACCTTTGGGGCTGACATAGCCCCTGACTTCCTTATTGCCTTTCTGGCGTTGTCTCTCACGGAAGCGGCGTTGTTTTTCGGCATTAATATTTGAAGCAGACATGGAACAACATCGTCAAACAAAAGAGAGCCAGTATCAGCTATTCGTCCGCCAAGCTCAATGGCCGGGCAATGTTATCCATCTGTTTACCCGGAAAATACCCCGGTTATAAGCCAAGGGTATAGGTTATTGATAATAAAACGACTGTTCAGAGTTGTTTAGCGCACAACTGTTCGCTAAATTAAGCCGCGAAATTTATGCACTAACCTTCAAGTGAATTATGACTATTAGTAAAAACAGTTTTACCAAAGAAGATTTGCTGGCTTGTAGCCGCGGCGATTTATTCGGTCCTGGTAATAGCCAACTCCCCGCCCCTAATATGCTGATGATGGACAGAATTGTCAGCATCAGTGAGGAAGGTGGTGCGTTTGACAAAGGCCATATTATTGCTGAGCTGGATATTTCTCCGGACCTGTGGTTTTTTGACTGCCACTTCCCTGGCGACCCGGTCATGCCTGGGTGTTTGGGACTGGACGCCATGTGGCAACTCGTTGGTTTTTTCCTTGGGTGGTCTGGCGGCCCGGGTAAAGGTCGCGCGCTGGGCGTGGGGGAAGTGAAGTTTACCGGCCAAATCCTGCCTACCGCCAAGAAGGTTACCTATCGCATCGATATGAAGCGTGTAATCAAGCGTAAGCTGTTTATGGGTATGGCTGATGGTTGTGTTGAAGTAGATGGTCGTAAGATTTACGAAGCGAAAGATTTGAAGGTTGGACTGTTCCAGGACACCAGCAACTTCTAACTGCACTTAAAACGTCAAAAGCCCCATATCAGGGGCTTTTTTAATGGTTGAGACCGCGAAAAAGCGGCAAATTCAATTGAATGTCAGCGGTTTGCTAACCCGACACTTCTATCTTCTTGCGCTGCCCGCCAACCTCCTAACCATTGAGACCGGGAATCTGTTGTTTGATAAGGACAATTTTCTTTGGAACGACCTGAGATGCCAGCTTGATACCCTTTTGCGTGTGCACGTGAAAGTTTATCTCTCTTCTGTCTTTTCATTAGATACCTCATCCGTAATTTAAAGTGTGATCGAACGACCACCCCTATGTGATATCGAATTCTGCGGCTTGGTTCAATGACACTTATCGCACCTATTCTTCATATGCTGTTAAGCGCATGATATTCGTTGAAATTTTTCTTACATCATTTTGTCATATTAGACGAATATACTGACCTGTGAGGCATAACGCTGATTTGACAAGGGATTTCAAAGCGTTCGGTTATTTTTGATTAAAATGACGAAGGTAAAAGGCGTAAAACACCCAAAGTGAATGCCAATAACAAGATGTGTAGAGGAAAGGCAAGACTTATGATTATTCCCTGCGTTAAGGCGCAAGGGGTAAAAAGGTTGGAAAAATCGAGCTTGGTAGATAAGAAGTCGTTGCACCCGATCGTCATCAATCAGGTGCAACTATTGGGTCATTAACGGCGACGTAGCAATCCGCTTACGCCGAGCAGCCCTAGCAGCCACCAGCCGAATCCTGCGCCCTGACGCTCAACCTTATCTTCACTGGCGCTGCAATCATCGATATCGCCACCTGGAACAGGCACCAATTTCACCGCAACCACCGCTTCTTCCATAATCTGGTTACCCGCATCATCTAACTGAGGCTCACCTGTGATATCCAAAGAGGCACGCTTGTACGTTGCTGTGGCAGCAATTTCACCTGACTCATTGATGGCATTGGCTTGCACCAAGGTGTAAGGGCTATTGCAGCTAATCAGATCATTCAGATTCTGGAACTGTTTATCATTGATATCATATAAAAACGCATTGCGACGACGGACACTGCCACCGATAGTAGACTCTACTTCTCCATCACCCACTACCTGACCTGCATCGTTAATATCTCTGGCCACACTGGCTGAGCCAGGGAAGAAATCGTCCGGATAGGTCATGGTTTGTTCATCAAAGTCATAAACGAAAAACTTGGTGCGTTCAAAGCCGTTTATTAGTTTGAGGGTATAACCAATCACCTGATTATGGTTATTAATGCCAGTAGCCGCGCTCAGCAGCGGCTGCTGACTTAGGGTATAGCTGCTATACCGCTCTTCATTACCAATAATCAGTGTCTTGTCTTCCGCATACACGGCGGCGTAATTACGAATAACGTCTTCATAGTCCGGGTAGCTGGCATGGCTGATCCCAACTGCGATTCCATTGCTATTTACGTCCATGGCACGATTGGAGTAAAAATTGGTGTCATCTTCTTTAGGAGTGAAAGGAAGATCAAAGGTCTTAGTGTCAAGCACTGTTCCTTGATTATCAATTTTCCACAGCGTTGCACGATTCTTGTAGTAAGAGTCCACGGTGGCCAAAGCCGGTCTGGCGCTCGTCAGACACCATTCGATGGGATGGTCGCCACGTTTTTCATCGTCGTTACAGTTTTCAATCGCCGTATCCAGGCTTTCACGCTTGTCGATTGAGCTTACCCCAGCTACCCACAAATTGTCTGATATGCCGCGCGCTTCACTGTACCCACCTAAGGTGACATCAGCCGGTAACAACGGGCTTACCTGTCCATTGATACTAACAAAACCACGACGATTAAAATCACGAATCAGATACGTCAGCTCGGTATCAGACTCATTGGTGTAGTTAATCTTGTGATAAGGGGCCGAGCTAATACCGGCCATCGCACCATCAGCGTTCAGGCGTCCGGGAGATACATCGATACTGCGGGTGAATCTGCCAAGTTCGGTATCAAATACATCAAATCCTGTTACTTCTTCACTGCCATTTTGGTCAGCGATATACCCTAGGTAAGTACCCAATTGCTGAAAAAGTGGATTGCCTTTATTTCCCTCGACATAGGAATAAAGCACAACCAGATCTTTTTTACTGATGATGCCGTTTTTCACATCATCCGGGGCCTCCAGAAGATTAACCAGCGCCTCGTTATTTTCCAGATCCAGCAGACTGACATCGATAGGAGGATTGTAGGGTGATTGCACAGTCAGCAGCACTTCGCCATCTGCACTAATACCATTGGCATAGCTATAAATGCCTTTATCGGCAGTTGCCAGTGGTACCACTTCATATGTAGCTGCCCAGAGGCCTGAGCTAATAAGGGCTAAACTCAGGGCGGAAAGTGGCAGTAACCTGTTTGTATTCATCTGAATTCCTGTTTTACTACAAGCACTTGTCTCATGTGCTACGACATACTATCTAATTCTTCCCATCTGGCAAACGCCGTTTCCAGCGCCTGTTGGGCCTGGGTGAGCTGTTCCAGCATGGTGGCGGTTTCATTGGGATCCTGCTTAAAGAAGTCCGGGTCATTAACCTGGCTTTCCAATGTCTGGATCTGTAGTTCCAGTGCCTCAATTTGGGCGGGCAACTGCTCAAGCTCCAACTGCAGCTTGTATGATAGCTTCTTGTTTTTCTGGACAGAAGCCTTTGGCGCAGCAGTTTGACTGGTGTTTTGTGGTTTAGTTTCCTGTTTAGCCTGATTTTGTTGCGCATACCAGGCCGTTACATCTGCATAACCACCAACAAACTCCCTAATCTTGCCCTCACCTTCGAAAAACAGACAAGAGGTTACCACATTATCCACAAATTCCCGGTCGTGGCTGACCAGAATGACCGTACCCGGATATTGAGCCAGCGTTTCTTCCAACAGTTCCAGGGTTTCTACATCAAGATCGTTGGTCGGTTCGTCCAGAATCAATAAATTGCTTGGCTTAGCCAGTAACTTGGCCAGCAATAACCTGTTGCGCTCACCGCCGGATAATGAACTGACCGGCGCTCGAACGCGATCGGGTGTGAACAGATAATCCTGTAAGTAACTGATCGCGTGGCGAGTGCGGCCATTAATGGTAATTTCTTGTTTACCCTCTGCTACAGCATCAATAACCGTATCCGTAGGGTTGAGCGCCTGACGATGTTGATCAAAATACGCCAGCTCCAATGCCGTGCCCATACGCACATTGCCACTGTCGGGGGCAAGTTGCCCCAACAGCAGTTTGATCAGGGTACTTTTTCCACAACCATTAGGGCCGATTAATGCCAGCTTGTCACCACGAAATACCGTCAAATCCAGGTTATCTACTATGGTTTGGCCTTCGATACGGTAATTTAAGCCTAAAGCTTCAAACACCAGCTTACCTGAGGCCTGACTGTCTGCCAGGCTGACTTTGGCTGTGCCCTGACGGTTACGACGCTCAGAATGTTCTTTACGCAAGGCCTTAAGCGCCCTGACCCGCCCTTCATTACGGGTTCGACGGGCCTTGATACCTTGACGTATCCACGTCTCTTCTTCAGATAACTTTTTATCAAACAACGCATTGTGCGTCGCTTCGACTTGCAGATCTTCGGCCTTTTTATCCAGGTACTGCTGATAATTACCCGGGTAACTGACCAGAAAGCCACGGTCCAAATCAATGATACGAGTGGCAATGGCACGGATAAAGGCCCGGTCATGGCTGACAAACACCACAGTGCCTTTAAAATCCACCAATACCTTTTCCAACCATTGGATACTGGCGATGTCCAGGTGGTTAGTCGGCTCATCCAGCAACAAAATATCTGGATCGGTCACCAAGGCGCGTGCCAGGGCGGCCTTTCTGCGCCACCCACCTGACAAGGACGATAAAGGCTGTTCTGCTGGCAAGGATAACTGATTGAGTACCTGCTCAATGCGTTGCTCCAATCGCCAGGCATCCAGGCTCTCAAGCTCAGACTGCAAACGCTCCAGTTTATTCAGATTGGCATCCGATGGGTCCTGCGCCACTAAATGAGTATGATGGAAATACGCCTTAAGCAGCTCGCCAGACTCCGCTAAACCTTCTGCCACGTAGTCAAAGATACTTTGTTCGGCCAAAAGCGGCGGGTCTTGCTCCAGGCGGGCAATCACAATGCCGCCAGTCACAATACGCTGCCCGTCATCGAGCTGCATCTCGTCATTGATAATTTTCAGTAAGGTGGATTTTCCACAGCCATTGCGGCCCACCAAACACAGTCGCTCTGCCGGTTGAATCACCAGCTCCGCCTTGTCCAGCAGTACATGGGTACCGAAGGACAGTTGGGCATTTTTTAGTTGTAACAAACTCAAGATAAAAACTCTTTTAAAGCGTTGGCATCAAAAGGCCAGAAAAGCTCCCTGCCCTGGCGGTCTTTCAGCACAGGAATACTGTAGCGGTAAGTGGCGAATAACTGTTCATCGTCCACTATATCTACCTTGGTCAGGCTTAGCTCTGGGGCAGTCTGCAATACCAGCGCTTCGGCTTCCTCGCAAAGATGACAGGCGATGGTACCGTACAAAATCAAATCAGTTGGCATGGGTAATCACCCAGCAATGATGAATTTTTGGATTACGTTTAAAGTCCTCCGGCAGGGTCTTGGCGCTGATATTTTCAGCTTGCAGCCCCATCTCGGCTAAACCTGCTTCATCCAATTTGAACTGACGCAGGTTATTGGAGAACACAATTTTGCCGCCCTTTCGCAGGCACTGCTTGGCATCGGCCAGCAGATTCAGGTGATCCCGCTGCACATCCCAGGTATTTTGCATCCGCTTGGAATTGGAAAACGACGGCGGGTCGATAAAGATCAGATCATATTGCTGGCGATGGGTATGCAACCAGGCCAGGCAATCTTCCTGCTGAAAGCGGAACTGGTAAACGTTATTCAGCTTATTCAAAGAGAAGTTACGCTTGGCCCAATCCAGATAGGTACGGGACATATCCACAGTAGTGACACTTTTGGCACCGCCCAGCGCTGCATGCACAGATACCGACCCTGTGTAGGCAAACAAATTTAATACGTCTTTATCCTTGCTCCACTGACGCACCAACTGGCGGGTGCTTCTGTGGTCGAGGAACAAGCCGGTATCCAGATAATCTTTCAGGTTGACCCAAAAGCGCGCGCCGTGTTCCCAAACCTGGATGTACTCTTTGTCGCTGGACAGCTTTTCGTATTGCTCTTTGCCTTTTTGTTGCTGGCGCACCTTAAGCACGATCTTGTCATGGCCCACCCCAAGAATCTTAGGCAAATGCAGCATGGCATCCATCAGGCGTTTACGGGTTTTGCTCTCGGGAATATTCTTAGGCGCGGCGTATTCCTGCACCACCACCCAATCGCCATAGCGGTCGATGGCCATATTGTACTCAGGTAAATCCGCGTCATAGACCCGGTAGCAATCGCTGTCTAATTGCTTAATCCACCCTTTGAGCTTTTGCATATTCTTGGATAAGCGATTGGCAAAATCCTGACCCGCAGCGGCAGAAGACTCACGAATCTCACAGTTTTTCTCATCCAGCACAAAATTGACTAACTGGCATTCCAGCTTACCGTTGATGATCTGGTATTCCTTGCCTGCCACCAGTTTAAGCTGGCGCAGTAAGTCACGGTTGGAGGTCAGAATAGACAAGTGCCAGTTGGCATAATGACGCTTTAGTTGCAATCCCCAGTCGTTAAACAGGGGTAACAATTCCGTCAGTTCACCCAAACGCTCACCATAAGGTGGGTTACTGACCAGGTAACCGGGTTCACCCGGACATTGCCAGGTACTGGCATCGCCGGTAGAGAATTGAATAAGCTCAGCAACCCCAGCAGCCCCGGCGTTTTGTTTTGCCAATTGCACCATGGCAGGGTCAATATCATTAGCATAAAACTGACGGGCCGGGCTGGTCACTGCCCGCTCAGCTTCATCAAACAAGCCTTGCCAGACGTCCGCCTGGTGCTTTTTCCAGTAAGTGAATCCCCATTGATTGCGCAGCAGACCCGCGGCTTGATTGGCCGCCATCAAGGCCGCTTCAATCACAATAGTGCCTGCCCCACACATGGGATCAGCCAGAGGTGCCTGGCGATTTGCCGCCCAGCCACTGCGATACAGCATAGCCGCCGCGATATGTTCCTTAACCGGCGCGCTGCCCGCTTTTAAACGATAATGGCGCTGGTGCAAACTGGCGCCGCTTAAATCCAGATAAACCCCGATTTTGTCGCGCCATAAACGGCAGTGAATACGAATAGCCGGGCTGTCTTTACTGACGTTGGGACGCCGCTCAAACAGCTCCTGGAACTGATCCACCACCGCGTCTTTGACTTTTAGCGCGCCAAACTGACTATTATTGATGGCCTTGCTGGTACCGACGAAATCCACCACAAAACTATCGGTGACATTAAATTGTGCAGACCAATTCACACTGGATGCGACTTTATACAGCTGCTCTGCGTCCTGACAATCACCTTCTGCCAACCTAACCAGCACGCGATTGGCCAGACGTGACCACAGGCAAATGCGATAGGCATCGTTCAATTCACCATCAAACAGGATCTGACCTGGTTTATTTTTAAGTGACAAATGCGGACAGAGCTGAGCAATTTCCTGCGCCAGGAGATCGTCTAAGCCCTTGGAAGTGGTGATGACAAATGCGTACATGCCGGACCAGAGTAAAATTAAAGGCTGGGATTATAAGGGAAAAGTCAGACTTTGTATGGATCAATTTGTCCGTTTAACAATAAGGTTCTGCCGGTCAATAAGCGAATGTGGTGTTACACAAGCGCAAGCCAGAAGCCGTTATCGCCCTGCAGTTGAAAGCCTTGCTTGATGAAAAAGCGTCGGGCCTGAAGATTCTGTTGATCAATATCGGCCAGTAAACGCTGAATACCTATTTCCCTGGCATAGGGTATAAGCGTGCTCAGGGCCTCTTGCATCAATCCTTTTCCCCAATATGCCGATCCTAACAGACACCCTACTTCACACTGATTACGTGCCGTATTAAAACTGTGCAATCCGCAGGTGCCTATTAGCAACCCGGATTCTTTTAACACTATCGCCCATTCAAAAGACTCGCCGCTAGCATACAAACAAGCAACGCTTTGCAGCATCTTTTGCATCATAGTGGTATCGGTAAATACGGGATCAGCGGCAAAACGCATTGTCTTAGGGTCAGCATAAACACCAAGCAGTGCATCAACGTCAGAAGGAATGATATGGCGAAGATAAAGACGGTGCCCGCCCAAAGTAGGAAGCAATTTATTCGCCCCTGTCGTGCTGATCAGGCGAGCTTACGCAGGGGCTGCTGCTCAAAACAAGGTTCAAGACAATCCAACATAACCCGAATCGCTTCAAACTGTCCCAGTGCTTTGCCATTAGTCAGTGGTAACTGGTCATCAAGCAATAAACACAGGCAACTACTTTGGTTATCCTCGACTACCCACACTTTGGCGCGCTGCTCACCGCAAGTTAGCCAGGCCAGTCGATGATGATGTCCGCCCTGCTGGTGGCGATCGAAGAACCAACTTTTTGGCATTAAGGGTTTATGGAAGCGCTGCGTAGCACAGACATTTATGGCGAGTTGTGTTTGTTGAGCGGCGCTGAGCCTAAGCGGGCAATGCTCAAGCTGATTGGCCACCTGGCTGTAGACTTCCAGATCCTGAAGGTCAAAGGATTCTTGCTCGTCCAATGCATAGGCCAGATGCTTAGTACGATAAGGGGTCAGGAACAGCATGTCGCCCAGCAACAGCGCCAGGCGGTCGTGCTGATGGTCGTAATACCAGCGCCAGTTGCTATCAGGTTGCAGCATCAGAAAGGTCCCTTTTTGGTTAGTTAACAAAGGCGGCCAAATGACGCCGCCTTATATTAATAACCTACATCCAAGCGGTTAATTTTATTAATAATTTATCCGCATAGACGCGTGGGATCCGCGCTGGATCTTTATAAGGATTCGAGGATCTCTTTGATCAAATCCGGCCCTTGATAGATCAGTGAGGAGTATATCTGGATCAGATCTGATCCCGCCGCGATCCGCGCTTTAGCTGCGTGCGGAGAATCTATCCCCCCTACCCCGATAATCGGCATGGCACCATCTAATGCCTTGCTGAGTTTTTGTGTAACCTGCAAGCTGACCTGAGTGAGCGGTGAACCACTTAACCCCCCGGCTTCATTGGCATGCTCCTGCCCTTCCACCAACTTGCGATCCAAGGTGGTATTCGTTGCTATTACCCCATCCATGCCGGTTTGTACTAATGAGCGGGCAATATCAATAATCTCTTCATCGCTGAGATCAGGAGCAATTTTTACCAGCACAGGTACATATTTACCGTGCTGATCGCTAAGTTGTTGTTGACGCTGTTTTAAGCCATTCAATAAATTGTCCAGCGCTTCGCCATATTGCAGGTTCCGTAACCCTGGCGTATTCGGTGATGAGATATTGATTGTTACATAGCTGGCATGAGCATAAACCTTGTCCAGGCAGTGCAGATAATCGTCCAGAGCCTGTTCTTCCGGTGTTACCTTATTCTTGCCGATGTTAATGCCAAGCACCCCTTTGTACTCTGCCCTTTTGACCTGCTCGACCAGATAATCCACGCCTTTATTGTTAAAGCCCATTCGGTTGATGATGGCCTGGGACTGGGGCAAGCGAAACAAGCGAGGCTTGTCGTTGCCCAGTTGTGGCCGTGGCGTTACGGTACCAACCTCAATAAAACCAAAGCCCATGGCGGCAAACGCATCAATACACTCGCCGTTTTTATCCAGGCCGGCGGCCAAGCCTAAGGGATTGCGAAAAGTCAGCCCAAGCAATTCCACAGGCTTTTCCGGTACGTGCTGCGCATAGATGCGATTCAGCAGATTACGCTGGCTGGCCTTTAGAAACGCCAAACTAAAATCGTGAGAACGTTCGGCATCTAAACTAAACAGCAGATCTCTTAACACAGAATACATAATGGCGTGGTTTCCTTAATAGCGGCTTAAAAACAGGCAATCGCCTACCCACGGACAAAAAAAGCCCCGGCTAAACCGGGGCATTATAGAGTATGCTCAAGCGACTGTCCCGCCCTTGGCGGGTGCAGCCCTTAGTGAGCTGATGAATTACTGCAGTTCAGGCTCAGCAACATCAGTTCACGCAGCGCCACTGAGAACTTGGCAAACTCGTGAGTGCTGCTGGTTTTGAACTCAGACATCATGTGATACCAGCGTTCCAGCAATTCATGATGGGTATCAATCCAGCTGTCCAGCAACGCCTGAGCGTCTTTGCTCTTGGGATCAAACTTCAGCAATACCGAGGTCAGTGAGCGTTGCTGCCAATCCAGTTCCTCACGGTAGGAGGCCCTGGCCAGTGCCTGCCAGTGGTTGCTGACCGACTGACGGTTGATTTGATCCAGGAACCAGTGCAGTTGCAACTTGTTACCCAGCTTGTAATACAAGCTGGCAACCAGCGCCACTTTCTTACCTTCCAGACAAGCAATCTGGGCCAAATCCAGACAGGAGAACAGGTTGCTTAGGCTCGCAACTTTATAGGCGATATCCTTAGGCACGCCAGCTTCGGTCATCACGCGGCACTTCTCTTCCAGTTCCTTGTATTCAGTCTCGACCAAATAGTCCTGCAGATTCTTGCTCAGATCCTGCATGGTAGGCAGATAGAAGGCAATCGCATCATCAATAGACAAGCCTTTATTGCCATGGCGCAAATACCAGCGAGACGCGCGACGTAATGAACGGCGCATATCATCCAGCATTGCCAGTTGCATGTTGGCGTCGATCTTATTGTCGAGCTTCTCAATCTCACGCCACACGGATTCCATGCCAAAGATACCTTTAACCACGGAATAGGCATTGACCACTTCAGAGACACTGGCGCCGGTTTCTTCCTGCAAACGATGCATAAAGTTCAGGCCCATGTCGTTGATCATATTGTTGGTCAACTTAGTGGCTATGATTTCCCCTTTCAGTGGGTGCAAGGTCATTTGCTCGGCAAACTTGTCCTGCAGCATTTTCGGGAAAGCCGTAATCAGTAATCTGGCGTGATACGGGTTTTCCGTGACTTCAGGAATATTCAGTTTGTCTTTCAGCACCATCTTGCCATACGCCATCAGCACGGCCAGTTCAGGGCGTGTCAGACCGCGATCAGAGGCTTGACGCTCAGACAACTCATCATCACTCGGAATAAATTCCAACTCACGGTTCAAACGACCTTCGCGCTCCAAGCCATGGATGAAACGCAGTTGTTCTTTAAGACGCGAGCCACCGCCAATTTCGGTAATAGAGATGGACTGGGTTTGACGATAACAGTCCTGCAATACAATTTGCGCCACATCATCGGTCATATCGTACAGCAGCTTATTACGCTGCTTGATGGTCATATCACCGTTTTGCACTAAGGTATTAAGCAGGATCTTGATGTTAACTTCGTTATCCGAACAATCCACACCACCAACGTTATCGATAAAGTCGGTGTTCATGCGTCCGCCGGCAGCACAGTATTCCACCCGGCCGAGCTGAGTACAGCCCAGGTTGCCGCCTTCACCAATAATCTTGGCTTTGATGTCTTTACCGTTTACACGCAAATCATCGTTGGCGCGGTCACCCACATCCGCATGGGTTTCCTTGGAGCCTTTCACATAGGTACCTATGCCGCCATTCCAAATCAGGTCAACCGGCATTTTCAGAATATTATGAATCAACTCACTGGGGGTCATGCTCAATTGCTTGGTTCCCAGCCATTTCTTCATTTCGGCCGTCAGCTTAATGGCTTTGTCAGCGCGGGAGAAAATGCCACCGCCCTTGGAAATCAGATCTTTGTTGTAATCGGCCCAGTTCAACGACGGGTCATTAAACAAACGCTGACGTTCTTCGTATGTCTTGGCCGCGTCTGGGTCAGGGTCGAAGAAAATATGCATATGGTTAAATGCAGCCACCAGGCGAGTATGCTTGGACAGCAGCATGCCGTTACCAAATACGTCACCGGCCATATCACCTATACCTATACAGGTGAAGTCAGTGGTTTGACAATCCACGCCGATTTCACGGAAATGACGTTTAACCGACTCCCAGCCGCCACGTGCGGTAATACCCATACCTTTGTGGTCGTAACCAACGCTACCACCAGAGGCAAAGGCATCACCCATCCAGAAGTTATACTCTTCAGAAATGCCGTTCGCGATATCTGAGAAAGTAGCGGTGCCTTTATCTGCGGCAACCACCAAATAAGGATCATCTTCGTCTAAACGCACCACATCTTTGGGCGGAACAATTTCGCCCTGCACTATGTTGTCAGTGATATCCAGCAAAGAGCGGATAAAGATGCGGTAGCATTCCTTACCTTCTTCCAAAAATGCCTGACGGCCACCTGTAGTTGGCAGGTTCTTACAGATAAAACCACCTTTTGCACCAACCGGAACAATTACGGTGTTCTTTACCTGCTGTGCTTTTACCAGGCCCAAGACTTCAGTACGGAAGTCTTCCTGACGGTCAGACCAGCGCAAACCACCACGGGCAACGCGTCCACCACGCAGGTGCACACCTTCAACACGCGGTGAGTAAACAAAAATCTCGAACTTAGGCAGCGGCAGTGGCATATCAGGGATAAGCTCTGGCAGCATCTTAAAGGAGATATAAGGCTTGTCGTTACCCTGCTCATCTTTCTGGTAGAAGTTAGTACGCAGCGTAGCCATGACCATATCCAGATAACGACGAATAATACGGTCGTCATCCAGATTCGATACGTTATCCAGGCTTTCTTTCACTTGAGACAGCAGCGCTTCTTCTTTCTTCTCCGAACGTTTTACCGCCGGGTCAAAACGCTGTTCAAACAATTGCACTAACAAAATGGCGATGTGCGGATACTTGTCCAGCGCTCTGGCGATATAGTCCTGGCTGAAAGAGCTACCGGTCTGACGCATATACTTGGCGTAGGCGCGCAGAATAGTCACTTTACGACCAGGCAAGCCGGCACCCAAAACTAAACGGTTAAAGGAGTCATCCTCTAGCTGCATGTACCAGACTTTCGAGAAGGCATCCTGGAACAGTTCCTGAGCCTGCTCCAGGCTCATTTTATTGCTGGAACTGTGCAACATGGAGAAATCCATGATCCAGTTGACTGTACCGTCGCTAGCCTTGACCTGATAAGGGCTCTCGTCGATTACGCGTAACCCGAAATGCTCTAACATCGGCAATACGGCAGACAAGTGAATGGGCTGCTTGCGGTGGAACAACTTCAGTTTAACTACCGCACTATCGTCCGACTCTTCCTGTGGACGGTAGAACAGCATATCCAATGTACGCTCGTCATCCAGGCTTTCCAGCTTCTCGATATCCACTACCGTAGTGGTCGGTAGATTTTGTTCGGTATAGCTGCGGGGAAAGGCATTATCGTACTTCTGATCAAGCTTCTTGCCTTTGGCTTCGCCATAGCTGGCACGCAGCGCACTGCTTAGCTTGTCATTCCAGCTCTTAGACAGCTCGATAATATTCTTTTCAATTTCCTTCACGTCTATTTCCACGTTGTTGTTCTTCACGCGCACCATATAGTGAGTGCGGGCATAAACGGACTCGGAGAAGAAGGTAGTGAATTCCACATCCTGCTCGCTACCGAAGGATTTTTTCAATAAAGCCTGGGTGTCTTTACGCAGTTGGGTGTTGTAACGCTCTCTGGGCACAAACACCATGCACGAGTAGAAACGCCCAAATACATCACGACGCACAAATAAACGGGAAATACCACGTTCCTGCATCTGGAAAATACCCAGGGCAATCTTGCCAAGCTCATCTTCATTGGCCTGCAGCAATTCATCACGTGGGTAGGTTTCGAGAATATTCAGGAAGGCTTTGTAGGCGTGCGACGACTTGTCGAATGCAGAGTTATCGCACATACGGGAAATCTTTTCTTTCAACACGGGCACATCACTGGCGCCAGCGTTGTAGAAGGCCGACGAATACAAACCGATAAAGCGGTGCTCGCCCACTACATTACCTTCGTTATCAAATTCTTTGATTCCGATGTAATCCATGTAGGCAGGGCGATGAACCCTGGATTTGGTGTTGGTCTTGGTCAGAATCAACGGATTCTGACTCAGGGTTTCTTCCCTGGCCGACACCGGCAAACGCGACAATAAACGGTCACGGTTGCTAACCGAGTTTTTCATCAAACCCAAGCTGCTGTCGTTGTCAGCAATCCAGCGATGATCACCTTCCACGGCTTTTGCCTGATAATGGCGATACCCCATAAAGGTGAAGTTGTTATTGCGGATCCACTTCAGGAAGGTATGCACCTCCTTTTGCGCCGCGCTGCCCGCTGGGCAGGGCTGCTTGGCGTAATCTGCAATCACAGCATCTATTCGTTCATTCATCGGCATCCAGTCAGACACCGCCAACTGCACTTCATCCAATACGGAATGCAGTTCTTTTTCAATATCTTGCAGCGCTTTCTTACTGGTCTGACGGTCAATTTCCATCAGGAACACGGTCTGCTTGGTAACACCTTTACTCTTGGCGTCTTGCAGGGCTTCCAGTTTATGGTCTTTAGCGCGTTTTACACCAATTGGCGTATGCAGCATCAAGTGGGCGGTGATGCTCAGGCGGTTAATTGCCATACGCACCGAATCCACCAGAAACGGCATATCATCAACGATGATTTCAATAATAGTGTGGGAAGACTGCCAACCGTGCTTAGCAATTTCCGGATTAAATACACGAATAAAGGGTTCTTTATCGTGGTAGTCAACAAACTCATTCCACAAACTCAGCGTGGCACCATACAGATCGCTGTCCACCCTGTTTTGTAAATCATCCTTTGAGATGTTTTTAAACAGAATTTGCGCGAACTGCTCCACCAGTGGCGACTGTGCCTTGTCGACTTTCTTGCGGATCAATGAATACACATTTTCGAGGAGTACAGAGTGCTGGCTATTTGCAACCGTCATTTTTATACCTTGTCATGCGGGCTTTGTAGGGCGAATTTTAGTATACCAATTCACTTTCAGTAATTTTCGCTCAGCGGAATCAGTAATAAAGAACTGAGATCTATACAAATTCTGAGTATTGTCCCCTATTCCCTAAGCCTTTGAAAGGGCTAAATTGCCTGATATGACCCGGCTTCGGGATACATATTCATACGGAGTTAATAAAAATTTCTAATCTGAAAATTCTGTGGTTCAGAGAGGAAATTTGAACCTGCACGAATGTGGAGTGAATAAGCGTGAAAACCCGCTAAAAGGTGTCGATTGCCATGTATAAATGAAAAAGCCGTGAAACCCACTTTGTAAGGTTCACGGCTCACTTTCATGCACTGGGGCTATTAGTTATGCAAGAAATTATTTTTGCTTGTACCAAAACACTGATGCTAAGGCAGGTAACACCACCACAGCCCCTAACATGTTTACTACAAACATAAAGGTCAGCAGGATGCCCATATCCATCTGGAACTTCAGACTGGAGAAGACCCAGGTACTGACGCCAATAGCTAAGGTGATACCGGTAAAGAGTACCGCACTGCCCCGCTCTTTCAAGGCATCGAAATAAGCCTGACGCACTGCCATGCCCGACTTCAGTTTTAAACTCATGGTAGACAGAATATAAATGCCGTAATCGACACCAATCCCCACACCCAAGGCAATAACAGGTAAAGTTGAAACCGTTAGACCGATTTGCAACTTAGTCATCAGCGCCTGTGCCAATATAGATACCACATACAACGGCAGTACGACCGCCAAGGTCGCCCGCAATGAGCGGAAACTCAGTAGACACAAAACAATCACCGCACCGAATACGTACAGCATCATCGGAGCTTGCGCCGCTTTCACCGCTTCATTAGTTGCCGCCATCACCCCAACCGGACCAGAGGCCAGCTTAAATTGCAGGTCTTCACGCTCATATTGCTGGCGATACTCTTTAACCGCATTTACAACACGGTCGATGGTTTCGGCTTTATGATCGGCCATAAACAAAATAACCGGCATCACGGAGCAATCACCGTTGAGCAAACCAGATGAGGTATCTACCCTGGAGATATCCTGCACCAGGGATTGTTGATTGCGTGGTAACACCCGCCATTTAGGGTTGCCTTCGTTGTAGCCAGCATTGATAAGCTTAGCCACCGACGCCAGACTGACCGCAGATTGCACGCCTTCCACGTTTTCCATCTTCCATTGGAATTCGTCAATAGCATTCATAATGTCAAACGAGGTACAGGCCGATGGCGTGGTTTCTACCAGCACAGACATATAGTCAACGCTGATGGCGTATTTATCGGTAATCAGGAAGGTATCCTGGTTATAGCGGGAATCCTCATGCAAAGCAGGCGCTCCTGCATGCAAATCACCAATCTTCATCTGTTCAGACTGATACCAGCCAAATGCGAACAGCAGCGCCACCACGATCAGGATAATCTTAGCCACGCCGGCATTTGAACAGTGGGCGACATAATTCCAGAAGCGATCGGAACGCTGTTCTTTATTAGCAAATCGCGCCTTGTACTTTTCACCCAGTTTCACATAGGACATCAGTACTGGCAGCAAGATCAGGTTGGTCAGGATAATCACGGCAACCCCCATACTGGCAGTAATAGCCAGTTCGCGGATAATGCCGATATCAATAACCAGCAGCGTCATAAATCCTATTGTATCGGACAACAGAGCGACACCGCCTGGGATCAGCAAGGTACGAAAGGCCTTTTGCGCGCCTTGCTTGGCCGTTTGTCCGGCAATAACTTCCTTACCTACGGAATTGATCATCTGTACGCCGTGGCTGACACCAATGGCAAAGACCAAAAACGGCACCAGAATAGACATGGGATCCATGCCAAAGCCAAGTAAGGTAAGCAACCCCATTTGCCAGATCACGGCAATAATCGAGCAGAGCAGCGGTAATAATGTCAGCAGGAATGACTTACAGAACAAGTAAACCATGACCGCGGTAATGGCGATAGCAATGGCGAAAAACAGCAGCACATCCTTCGCCCCTTTTGCCACATCCCCCACCATTTTGGAGAAGCCGATAATATGAATACTGATTTCATCGTCTTCAAACTTACCACGCAGTTGCTGTTCCAAATTGTCTGCAAACGCCAGGGTATCTAGTTTTTCTCCCGTTTGCGGGTCCAGTTCGAGAAGCTGGGCGGTGACCATGGCACATTTAAAATCGTCAGACACCATGCGCCCAACAATGCCGGCCTTAACAATATTTTCCGATACTAATTTCAAACCAGCAGGATTGGCTGG
Source organism: Bowmanella yangjiangensis (assembly GCF_017255015.1). Taxonomy (GTDB): domain Bacteria; phylum Pseudomonadota; class Gammaproteobacteria; order Enterobacterales; family Alteromonadaceae; genus Bowmanella; species Bowmanella yangjiangensis. Next base: position 79,278 of record NZ_JAFKCS010000010.1, read on the forward strand.
ATTAAAGTCTGCCGGGATAACCGGACCACCGGAAAACCCTTCCTCCACCACTTCGGTAAAGCGTGTAGAAGCACTGTATAAGGATTTGACCTGAGACCTATCTACTCCAGGGATAAAAAACAGCTGATCATGAACATCTTTAAGCCGTGTAAAGAAGGTCTGGTTAAAAATGGTGTCGTTACGACCACAGACCGACACCAGAATACTGTTGGCACCGCCGAAGTTTTTCTGGTGCTTCATGTAATTCTGCATGTAAGGGTGATTCAGCGGGATATTTTTTGTAAATGCCGCATCCAGTTTTAACTGCGTCGCTTGCCATAGCAAAAAGCCACTCAGTAAACCAAACAACACCATTACCCATGCACGATGGCGAAAAATCACGAGTTCAAAAAAATCTATTAATTTGGTCATCACAGCGGCTACCTCTGAATAAACCTGACGCCGGCTTCGGTTACGGCAACCGTGTTGCCTTTAAAACGTACCGCATTAAGAATGGCCTTTTCTTCTTTGGTTTGGGTCACATTAAGTTCGCCGTCCAACCACACAAGATAACCGTTATTACCCACAACCAGCGTTTGATTGCCTTCTAAAGGCACAATGCTGTTCAGTGAAGATTTCATACCTGTGGGCAAAGGTGACCAGCCGTCAGCCTCATCATATACAAACAGGTTGCCTCGCAGCCCTGCGGCGAGCAAGCGCCCATCTGCTGCCTGTCGAATATCAAAGAACGAACCATAGTAATCCACGTCCATTCGCTGCCAGCTTTTGCCAAAATCTTCACTCACCGCCAACAGCCCCGCTTCACCTGCCAGATAAAGGATATTGTTTACCCGGGCCAGGCGATTAAAATGCGGCAGGATTGAGCCTAACTCTTGCTCGTAAAGGGCTTCATCTTCTTCTTTAAGCTCTTGCAGATATTGAATATCTTCTTCATCCAACAGTTCAATATGGGGTTCACGCAGCCAGCTCGCACCACCATCTTCGGTGCGCAAAAACAAACCATAGGCGCCAATTGCCATGCCGTGCTGCTCGTCCAGGAACAACACGTCCATCAAGGGCTTTTCGAGCTCGGGGAGATAATGTTGAACTTGCCAGGAATGACCACCATCCTGACTGGCAATGACCAGAGCGTCATGACCAACTGACCAGATTCGCTGCCCTTGCACGGCAACCGACGTTAAGGTGGCATTCACAGGCACTTGTTGTTGTTGCCAATCTATACCGTCCTCAGATAACAAAATGTGTCCACGTTCACCAACGGCAATCAAGCCATTTGTGGTTGTCGCCACATCCAATAAAAGGGACTCTTTCGCCAGCGGGGCCACAAAAGCCGGCGTAGTCTGTGCCTGTGCAGGCAGAATAAATAAGGCAGCCAGGGCCAGGGAAAAACGAAGCTTCATGTGGATAATTTCTCAGGAAGTTTGCTGCACGATGTTGTCCTTATACCTTGCGGCATGTCCTTGCCTCTTTGCACAAATAAAAACGGTTGGCAGTGCCAACCGTTTTACTGCGATTACCTCAACCCTTCTCGTCTCAGGGCCTGTGAAGTAAATTCACTGTCGCTTGGCTTAATTGTAAAGTCATACATTCTAGTTTCGTTATCTAAGCCTAACGCCAGATAACGCCTGGAGTTCAGATCATAGTAAACATCCAGTGTTGACCACAAGGTCGGCACATCATAATAGTTGATAGCATAGGCCATGGCGACGCGATACAACTCATTACGGTTGTCATACATATCAGCAACCAGAATTTGCCAGCTGTCTTCATCAATATAGAACACGCGCTTCTGATAAATATGGCGGTATTCAGACTTCAGGTTAGCCTCAACAACCCACACTCTGTGTTTCTCAAAGCGTGTCAACTCGGGGTTGATATGACCAGGTTGAAGAATATCGGCATACTTCACCTTATCGCTGTGCAAGGTATAGTTGTTGTAAGGCACATACATTTCCTGTTTGCCTTTCAACGTCCAGTTGTAACGATCTGGTGCACCATTGAACATATCGAAATCGTCAGTAGTACGCAGGCCATCTGCTGCGGTACCGGGCGCATCATAAGCAATGTTTGGTGCTTTGCGAACGCGGCGTTGGCCCGTGTTATAGGTCCAGGCCTGGCGAGGCTCCCTTACCTGGTCCATGGTTTCATGCACCAACAATGCGGTACCCGCCAAACGAGCTGGCTCAGTGATGCTCTGCTTGAACTTCATCAGCACGTTTTCTTGTTCAAGCTTCTCGGGTGTTACCCCATCTTCGGCATATTTGATCATCAGAATGTCATCAAAGCCTATGACGTTATAATCACCTGAAGCCGTGGGGGCAGCTTGACCACCGTAGCGCTGAATAGCCTGTCCGCGATAGCGCAAGATATGGTTCCAAATAGCTTCAAGACCATTTTGCGGGATTGGGAACGGAACACCCATTGCGGCATTTTTAATCCCATTGCCACCTTCGACTAATTCAGCCCGTGTAGCGTTTGCCTTGGTTGCGTCATAGACAAACTGCGGGTTGGATGCTGTACGACGGGTTTGATATACCGGGATCTTGAACGTGTCAGGATAGGTTTCAAACAGCTTCTTCTGGCCGTCCGACAACAGATCAGCATACTGACTCACGTTGGCAGCCGTAATTACAAACTCCACTTTATCCTGAGGAAAAGGATCAGGATGGTGATCGCCTACCTTGTAACCAGCGGGAGGGGTCGTGATACCGCCGTCCCACGCAGGAATACTGCCATCAGCATTTGCCGCTTTTAATCCGCCAAGGGGAGTAAGTTCAGTGCCTAACTTAGCGGCTTCAGCTTCGGACACTTTTGCGTGAACAAAGGCTGTGGCCAAACTTAAACCAATCGCTGCTGCGACTAGGGTTAATTTCTTCATCTATGACTACTCCCTAGATTGAATACTTGATGTTAAATGAGACGAAGTCCCTGTCAGACAACGCATTAGTGCTACCCACACCACCCCAGAAAGAGTTCAGCGAGACACTCGCAGACCATTTGCTCAGGTAGTCAAAGTCTAATGACAGGCTGGATGACTTACGATCTTCAATAAACAGGAATAATGGATCGGGCGTAATACCATCTACGTCGTGCGCAAAAGTGGCGCGTACAGACATATTAATGCCGGCAAATACGTTGTTAAAATCGGCTTTAGCTAACAAACGGTATCCCCAGGCATCATCGGTTGGAAATGGATTGGTTTCAGGTCCATTTGAAATACCTGTATGCAACCCTTCCTTACCTGGAATAGGACCACTTCGTGAGGTACCTGGACCGTTCAAACGTAGGAGACTGGGATCGGGCATGTCATTTATTTTTATATAGCCGACCTCACCCAACACGGTTAGGTTATCTGTACCCCAGGTGGGACCGAACAAATGCGTTGCGGTAAACTGTGCCTGCACTGTGTCAGACAAGACATAACCAACCGCTGTTTCACCCGGCCCTACGGTATACCCCAGGTAATTGTCCAATTGCGAAATACCAGCCAAATCGGGCCTGGAGATTGGTCCAGGTACGCCCATCGCAGCGAGCTGCTGAGGCATACCTGCATAGAGTAGTTCCACGTCATCAATCTGCAGGGGCTCGTCTTGACGATAAGCAATCTCACCGGCTAGCGCCGTTTCGCCTACGTTGGTATTGAAACTCAAACCATAGAGTTTAATGTCTTCCGGGTAACCAAACTCAGCCTTAGTAAAGGCTCGCAGATCAGTGATGTTATCGCGGGTAATTTCATTTGCTGCCAGATAAGCCAAATCTGCCGCTAAACCGGCTCCGGTAAAGTCAGAGGCGATACCAGATATCAGCGGACGTTGGCTATGATAGTTAATATGATAGAAGCCAAACTCAGTATCATTCAGCTCTTCAGAGAAATAAGACAGCCGGATACCATATTGCCCTTGATCGTCTGCGTCCTTGTGCGCTTCGTCGCTGTATGCTCGAACCGCAACTTTAGTGGGATAGCCCATATAAAGCTGTGTGACTGTTGTCGGATTCGCGCCACTCAACAACATGCCACGCAACTCATTAAGCTTAAGCATTAAGAAATCCAGATCAATATCTGGGTTGCCGGTAAAGCCCAACTGAATATTGGCATCTTGTCCGCCTTCACCAGCAAAATCGTTGGTGGCGAAATAGCTACCATTTTGCGGCAGACGGCTCTTTTCCCATTCGTATTGATAATACACGGCCAGCCCCAAGGAGTCGGTCAAACCAAACTGGGCGTAGACCATACCAACAGGGATAAAGACTTCTTTAAGTTCTGCACCTGGCGCCTGGGCACGAGTCACATCAATAGGGTTAGTGGTATTGATACCATGCTGAATAAAGGTACTTTCCCCCCAACTGACCACTTGATCACCGATACGAATAGATACCGGCACATTGCCTAAATCAAAATCAGCATAGAAGAAGGCATCCAACAAACGAACATCAGCACACAGTTCTTCTTTGGCATACTTGTCTTTACAGGGGTCAAACGGCTTGTCTAACTGGGAATAATTGGACGCTGAAACAGGATTACGCCAGGCACGATCGCCATCCATCATCTCAAAATCATAGAAATACATGCCACGGGCGAAGAAACCCATGTTTTTGTATTTTATATCAAGATCATGGGTACCTTTGAATTGCGTTGAAAAAGCTTTACCGGGATCAAAATTAAGATCACCGTTATCATTATTGGTTGAATATGCCCCTTGTCCCTGTGCCCATACATCGGCGGATGAATAGACAAGATTGGTATTTCCGTTATAACCAGTCCAGTTAAAACGAGGGTCATTACTGTTACCAATCAGCGCCCAATCCCGATCTTCAATACGATAGCTGGTACCAAGAGAAAAACTGGAATCGAAGCTGATTGACCAATCACCCTCTTCCCAATTTACCGCAAGTGCCGGGTTGCATACGCCACCAAGCATTGCAGTCATGCCTATGGCCAAGGCTGACTTTTTAAAAATACGAGGCCCGTTATTCATCGTTTTTATTCTCCTCTGTATCCGCAGTGTGTGTGAGGGTCCGCAGATGTAAGCAGGTAACCAGTGATCTCACTGGCATTTTTACAAAATGATTACATCATTTTAGCTTATTATCAAGAACTAATCGTACCAGTTGAATTCCATCAATATGTCTATATAAATCATCATGTTGACACTTTTAAATCGAATAAAAACTCAACTTACACGTTCAAGTGAATGGATTTTGTTGTACTCATTGACAATGAGCCGGAAGCGTCCCTTAAGCCCTTGCATTTCAACAAAAGGCCGCAAATTTACTACCGGCAACTGAACCCTTTCACCAGTGTCTGTGCGCACAATTAAATTTTGTACCGTCCCCAAATAAAGAGGACGGCACTCTTCGTAGCTTAGCCGAAGATTAAAAAAAAAGGTCTTCAACTCAACGCCTTATCCGTTGACGCAGCTAAATGTAGCGCTTTCGTTACCTTTTCGAAAAGGTCTCTGCTCAACGACTTGTGATTTAGTAGTCGCGCCAGTTGCTTGACAATTAAGTCCTGCCTCGCGTTATCCAAATGAGTAAAGCCCAGCATTGGTGTTATCAAACGTGAGGCCACCTGAGGATTAACTGCATCCAGTTTCAGTAAATAGTCTGCAACAAAGCGGTAGCCACTGCCATCTGCAGCATGAAAACCTGCGGTATTGTAGAAGGCAAAGCTGCCAATCAAGGCGCGCACCTTGTTGGGATTATTGATGCTGTACATGGCATGGCCGCTAAGCAGCTCAAGTGTTGCGATACTATCGCGATGCTGACGGCTTCCATGTAGCGCAAACCACTTGTCCATGACAAGCGAATCATTGCTCCAATGCGCCTCGAACTCTTGCATGAGTGGAACGAACAAAGCGTGATTAGCCTCCTGACAGGCTTTCAGTACCGCCAAAGTATCACTCATATTATCACTGTGCTGATAAGCCGTTTGTAACAGTTGCTCAGTATCTGCCAGCTCTGCCAAGTAAGTCAGGCTGACGGCTTTGATTCGGCGGCTCTGTACTTGCTCTTGCTCATAACGATAAGTATCGGCCAATGCGCCGGTCACTAAGTCCTTCAGTGGCGTCTGAAATGCAACCGCTAATTGTTTTTTTAATTGCTTGCGAGCAGACAGCAAGGCATCAACATCAATCTGACTGCGCTGCTGTGCCAGGGTTTCAAAGCTGGGTAGTGCCAGCATTTCAGCCACAAGGGCTGGCCGCTGTTCAGCCAACAGCAAAATGCCGGCAAATAGCTTTGAAAGAATATCTGGAAGGCCTAAGCCAGGCTGTCCCGCGGCCTGGTGAATTGCTTCACTTAACAATTGCTGACATGCATCCCAACGCAGAAAATCATCCTGCCCATTAAGTGCTATCTGTAGCAGCGCTTCATTGTCATGTGAGAAAGTGATCTTCACCGGCGCACTGAATCCAGCCAGGACACCCAAGGTCGGCTTCTGGCTAAAGTAACCCAAGTTAAAACTTTCAGATTCTCGGGTCAGCGATAACACCTGCTGTTGACCACCTTTTCCGTCAATTAACTCGATAGCAATGGGCAAATGCAAAGGAAGTTTGTCTTTTTGATCGGCAGTGGGCGCGGTGTATTGGCTTAATTCTATTGAATATTCGCCGCTTTCCTCGTGGTAAGTCTCTTGGATCTTAACGGTTGGTGTACCTGACTGGCTGTACCAGCGACGAAATAAGCTCAGATCTGTGCTATTGGCATCCTGCATGGCCTGCACGAAATCGTCACAGGTAACCGCCTGCCCGTCGTGGCGACTCACATACAAATCCATACCACGGCGGAACCCTTCTTCACCAAGCAGAGTATGTAACATGCGTATCACTTCTGCGCCTTTGTCATACACTGTCACTGAGTAGAAATTGTTCATTTCCATGACCTCGTCTGGCCGAATAGGATGTGCCATAGGGCCTGCATCTTCGGCAAACTGGTGTTCCCTTATCACTTGCACCTGTTTAATTCTGACAATGGCCGGGTCTGCCATATCAGCACTGAACTGCTGGTCACGAAATACCGTCAACCCCTCTTTGAGGCTGAGCTGAAACCAATCTCTGCAGGTTATTCTGTTCCCCGTCCAGTTATGGAAATATTCATGGGCGATCACTGACTCGATATTGAAGAAATCTTCATCCGTCGCAGAGGCCGGATCGGCTAACACAAACTTGCTGTTAAATACATTCAGGCCCTTATTTTCCATGGCACCCATGTTGAAAAAGTCGACTGCGACAATCATATAGATATCCAGGTCATACTCCAGACCATAGCGCTGTTCGTCCCAGAGCATGGCTTTTTTTAGAGAATCCATGGCATGTCCTGCCCGACCAAGATTACCTTTATCGACAAATAGTTGCAGTGCCACCTGGCGGCCACTTGCGGTGGTAAATAGGTCTTCTAGCAGATCAAAGTCACCCGCGACTAGTGCAAATAAGTAGCAAGGTTTAAAGAATGGATCCTCCCAAAGTACCCAATGCCTGCCATCGGCCAGATCCCCCTGATCCACTTTGTTTCCATTGGACAACAAATGGGGATAGGCCTGCTTATCAGCAGTAATCTTAACCTTGTACTTTGCCATCACATCAGGACGGTCTAAAAAGTAAGTGATTTTACGAAAGCCTTCGGCCTCGCATTGTGTACAAAATGCCTGACCCGACTTATACAGCCCTTCCAAAGACGTATTGTTTTTTGGATCTATGCGAGTGACAACACGAAGCTCAAATTCATTCGGCACATTATCAATACTTATGCCCTTATCATCGTCTTTGGCAGGTACGTTGTGACCATCAATCTGTATTTGCACCAGTTCAAGCTTTTCACCATCAAGCACTAAAGGCTGATTATGCTCCCCCTGCCGAGAGACTTTACTGACAGCGGTAACCAGGGTCTGCGTCTCGTGCAGTTCAAACTCCAGATACAACTCTGGGATGAGAAAGTCAGGCTGACGATAATCGGCTAGTTTCATGGCTTGAGGGCTGGCTGCGGACATAACGACTCCTAAACGTTAAATTTGCAACAGAGGATAGCAAAACCTCCACGAAATCGGTGGAGGTTTTGTTAAGACGTACTGATCTAAATACGAAGATTAGGCTTTGCTTTCTTGTGGCACAGGGATACGCAGAATCTTAATCCCCAGATAAGCATAAATAATGGCTAAGACTGGGCTGATAAGATTGAAAAACGCGTAAAACACATAATTAAGTGGATCCACCTTCAATACACTGTGCATGTATGCACCGCAGGTGTTCCATGGGATAAGCGGCGATGTAATAGTGCCACCATCTTCCAGGCTTCTGGATAAATTCAATTGGTGCAAACCACGCTTGGCAAACTCATCCTTATACATGCGCCCAGGCATAACGATAGACATGTACTGGTCGGCAGAAATCAGGTTAGTGCCAAAACAAGTCAGAATCGTGCGGGACACCATACCACCGGCTGTTTTTGCACCGTGCAGTAAGGTTGCGACAGCACGCTTCAGTAAGCCAGTTTTTTCCAGTACGGCACCAAATGATAATGCACAGACAATCAACCAGATGGTATTCAGCATACTGGACATACCACCACCGCTTAGCAAATCATTCATATCAGGGTTGCCGGTATCCAGACTCACTCCATCATAGAGCGCTTGCCATACTACAGTAACATTGGCCAGCCAGCCTTCACGACCTTCGCTGGCGAGCTTAGCAATAAGATCGGGTTGGAAAATCACCGCCCAAAGCCCGCCTAACAAGGCCCCAATAGATACGGCAGGAAATGCCGGCATTTTACGCATCGCCAAGACTAACAGCACAATCAAAGGAACGAGCATCAAGGGGCCAACGTTAAAGTTTTCGGCCAACATCGTCTGCATTTCCTGGATTTTCGCCATCGATGCTTGCTCAGTGGCATTCAAGCCGATAAGTAAAAATAAGATCAAAGCGATAACAAAACTGGGGATAGTGGTCCAAAGCATATAGCGAATATGTTCAAACAACTCGGTCCCGGCGACTGCGGGTGCCAGGTTGGTCGTCTCAGAAAGTGGTGAAATCTTGTCGCCAAAATAAGCACCTGAAACGACGGCACCGGCGGTAACGGCTTCCGACATTCCCATCCCATTGGACACTCCCATTAATGCTACACCAACAGTCGCCGCTGTGGTCCAAGAGCTACCTATACTCATGGCAACTATGGCACAGATTAAACAGGTTGCCGCGTAGAAGACCGACGGACTTAACAATTCCAGACCGTAGTAAATCAAGGATGGCACAGTACCAGCCAACAGCCAGGTGCCAATCAAGGAACCTACCGCGAGCAAAATCAACACTGCCCCAAGTGACAGGGAAATACCATGCACGATACCGGCTTCAATTTCACGCCAGGAATAACCATTTTTGATCCCAATCAAGGCAGCGATGCCCATGGCGATCAACAATGCAATCTGATTAGGGCCGTAGGATGAGTTGTCAGAAAACAGAATGACTGACGAGGCCAGCAGACCAACCAAAACCACAATAGGGATCATGGCGTCTAGCAATGAGGGTTGTCTTGGGTTTGACATTTTAATAATTACTCCAAGTATCCTTTACAGACAGTGACATGAACATGCTGCAACCGGATAAACAGGCGACTTGGTAGCCGCCGTTCAACATTTATAGAGAGGGTGATTCTATTGTACTGACCGATAGAACATCAAAATAATGATTACCGGACAGACAAAGCGCACATACCAGGGCCAAATCTTCCAGAAAAGCCCTTGATGTGCTTGAGGATCGCTGGCCTGTAACTCCTTGAGTATTTCATTTCGCTTCCATACCCACCCAGCAAAAATACACAGCACCATACCAAGCAAAGGCTGGCTGTACTCAGTGGTTAGGGAAATGACCAAGCCAAATAAAGTGCTGAAGTTAAGGGCAATAACAATACTGCAGATAAAGATAACAGCAGCGATTAGCCAAACCGCACGGCGACGCTCTATTCCCTTGTTTTCAACTACGTAGGCAACAGGTACCTCAAGCATGGAAATGGACGATGTCAGTGCAGCAATAATCATCAGCGCAAAGAACGCCAAGGCTACGACATTGCCGGCTGCGCCCATGGTGTCAAACAATGCGGGCAACACGGTAAAAATCAGAGTGTCACCATCAATCAGCTCACCAGCTTCAGAAAAAATCTGGACACCATTGTGTAAAGCCACATACATCGCCGGGATAATCAGTAATCCGGCTAAAATAGCGACACCAATATCAACCAAGGCAACCGAGGCGCCCAGGCTGGGCAATTTTTCCTGACGTCCAACATAAGAGCCATACACCAACATGGTACCGACCCCCAATGACATGGAGAAAAAAGCTTGTCCCATGGCACTGATTAACAAGTCAGGACTCCAGACTTTGGAAAAGTCCGGTACCAGATAGACTTTCAGGCCTTGCATTGCCCCATCCAGCGTCATGACGTAAACAATCAGTAAGGTGATAATAATGAACAAGGTTGGCATCAAACGTACCGACCATTTTTCGATACCTTTACTCACCCCCCCGGTCACAATTCCAGCGGTCAACAGCATAAATAAGCCGCAACAGATTATATTTCTAGGGGTAGAAAACTCAGTCAGCCAGGCGGCAAAATCATCAAAACCGGCAATAGTCGCCAGAGACTCAAAACCGTAGGCCAGCATCCAACCGCCGACGATGGCATAAAAAGCCAGGATCAACGATACGGTTATTATGCCCCAGATTCCTGTCGCACGCCCCAACCAGTGGCCAGAAATGCGTCCGAGCGCATCAACCATATTTGAACGTGTGGAACGCCCTATCAATAATTCAGCCATCAGCACCGGATATGCCAGTACAAAGGCCAGAATCATATAAACCAGTACAAAAGCCGCACCGCCGTTGCTGGCTACCTGGGTTGGAAAACCCCAGATATTTCCAAGCCCTACAGCAGATCCTGCCGCAGCCAGGATAAATCCAAGCCTGGAAGAAAACTCCCCTCTTACACTCATCTTTCAAACCTTCGTTATTGTTATTGTCTTTTCTGTCATCGTCAGTCAGACCCAGGATTCCCTATCGTCTGCTGACCTTGCCTGGCTGGCAAGTCCTGTGTATCACCTAGATAAAAACAGGGCTATGATGACATAGCCCTGTTAGTGAATCGCGTTTGTTGTATTACTTGCTACGAATGGCGTATTTGCCCGTACCCACCACATCGTAGGTTATCGCAGCCGCTTCATCGAGAATGGGATCAAGTTCTTCCAGCGCTTCAGGAAGGTCATCCAAATTCTCAACCTTAGCCAGCCCCATGCGCGTTAAACGCTCATTCGCCCTGGCCAAGGCTTTCTGTTCATTCTCTTGTTTCTCTTTACGTCGTTCAGATTCTACTAAAGAGATCGTTTTATCATCTTTACGGGCGCGATACTCGTTGATGTCTTCGAGGATATAAGCGAACTCAGGATCCTGCTGAATACGCGCCATGTGCTTTTCCGACACTTCTCTGACTGTCGAGCCGGTTTCACCAAAAGTGGTGTAGTTCGCACGCTGAATGCTATCCCATGGCAAGGCATTCTCTTCACGGCTTTCGCCCCACTCAGAGGGTTCAATGGCGGAAGGGAACAGGATATCCGGCACCACACCTTTATGCTGAGTGCTACCGCCATTAATCCGATAGAATTTAGCTATTGTGATCTGAACACTACCCAGAGGATTGTCATACAGGTCATAAATACGTCCCAGACCACGATGCTGCTGTACTGTACCTTTACCGAAGGTCTGCTCACCAACAATCAATGCCCGACCATAATCCTGCATAGCGGCGGCAAAAATCTCCGAAGCTGAGGCACTATAGCGATCTACCAACACCGTTAACGGACCATCGTAGTAAACGATGCCGTCATTATCACGCTCTTCACGGATACGACCGGCACTGTCACGAATCTGTACTACAGGTCCTTTGTCGATAAACAAGCCGGTGAGCTGTGTCGCTTCGGTTAAAGAACCACCACCATTGCCACGTAAATCAACAATGACACCTTCAACATTTTCACTTTTTAGCGAATCCAACTCTTTTCGAACATCTTCATGTAAGTTGTTGTAAAAAGAGGGTATAGAAATTACACCTAGTTTCTGGCCCCTATTAGGACCTGTGTCAGGCACATAAACTTCCGACTTGGCCGCACGATCTTCTAACTTAATCTTATCGCGAGTCAGGCTGACCACCTCAGGCGTAGCTGAATCCGAGGCTGCACCTTTAAGCAGTTGCAGTCTGACCACGCTGCCCTTTGGCCCTTTAATCAGATCAACAACCTCATCTAAACGCCAGCCGACGACATCAACAAATTCGTCATCTTCCTGAGCCACACCAACAATGCGGTCTTCAGGCTTAATCTGTTTAGACAAATCAGCTGGCCCACCAGGCACAATGGAACGAATCACGGTATGATCATCCAAAGACTGCAGTACCGCCCCGATCCCCTCAAAAGACAAGTTCATGTCCATTTGGAAGCGCTCAGCATTGCGCGGAGAAAGATAACTGGTATGCGCCTCGATAGTTCGGGCAAAGGAATTCATTAAGGTCTGGAAGACATCTTCACTTTCAGTTTGCTGAAGACGCTTGATGGCCCGCTCGTAACGCTTACTCAGTAAGTCTTTAACGCCAGCCTCGTCTTTCCCTGCCATTTTCAGGTTAAGAGCGTCGTATTTAACGCGCTGGCGCCATAATTCATTCAGCTCAGCCACATCTTTAGGCCAACTGGCATCTTCACGATTAAACTCGAGTGCGTCGCCCGCCTTTTCGAAATCAAAGCTACTATCCAGCAAGGACAGCGCGTATTCGTATCGCTCAACACGACGTTTAAGGTTCTGTTGGTAGATGTCGTACACCCCTGCCAACTGGCCTCGTTCGAGCGCATCATCAAAACTTGCTCGATACTTTTCCAATTCAGCAATGTCTGCGGCAGTGAAAACGTTCTTGTTCGGGTCGAGCGCTTTCAAAAAACGGTCATAAACCCGTTCGGAAAGCGCATCATTGAGTTCAATCTCTTTGTAATGTGCGCGGGTGAATAACGACGAAATTCGCTTCGTCGCCACCGCATGTTGCGATTCCTGCTCCAAATTGGGTAAATCATGGGCACTGGGAGTAGTGGCTACAGCACCGGCACCATAACTTGCTGCCAATAATGCAGCGGCAACTGAAACGTGAATCGCATTTTTCATAATTTACCTCTTAGAACGCGCCAATCTCAGGCTGTCGACAGGTACTTTTACTACCATACCTGAGTTCAACTGGACATGTACCCCATCTTTGCCGACCTCATTAATGGTCCCTGGCATAGGAGTTTTACCAATTTTAACCGTTACTTGCGTGCCAGCTACCAGATCAGTATCGCTCAATTTTTCTGGTGGTGGTCGCTTAATTGGTTTGCTCTGAGAGGAATTAGTTCCCTGGTGGCTGTTTTTTCCAGCTGGTTTACTCTGCTCCCCCCCTGTTTTATCGGGGTTTTGCTCGCTTTTGCCAGCAGAAGACTTTTTGTAACGAGGTTTTGCATCCTGACGATGCTTAGCCTGCTCTTTACGTTTATCTGCTACACGCTGTTTACTTTCAGCGAGCTGTTGCTGCGCATGTTCTGCATGTTGCTTTTCGATAATCGCATCCTGATTACCGTCAAGGTCAACTCTATGCGCTCCTTCAACGACAGCATGCAGATAACGCCAACTGCTGGTGTAGTGGCGCAAAGACGCACGTAACAAGGTTTTACTTACCCTTTCGTCACTTTCCAGACGCTCAACCAGGTCTTGAAAAATACCAACTTTAAGGGGTTTAGCCTGGCCTTCTAGGCTGAAGCAGGCGGGAAAGGTGTCAGCCAAGAAACTAATCACTTCTTTGCTGTTTGAAAACTTCTGTGGGCTATCCATTCGCTTATTTCTAACGGTTAATCTAAGTGTGCGCCAGGGTGCTCATCATCCCAAGTTGCCACAAGTTGGTCAACCCAGTCGTAGAGCTCCTGCTCGTCTATATCTAATAAATACTGGTCCTGATGCCAGGTTTCCCAGATATGTTGCATCATCAGTTCAAGTTGATGTGTATCTATATCCTCATCAACCTGAGCGTACAAATAATGCAGCAACTCGTTTAGCCTATCGGCTGCCTCTTCGGCCAAATCTTCCCAAAACTCCATGTCGGCTGGGGTTGCCAACACCACATGGATGTCTATCATCGACTTCACCCCATCGCATCCTGTAAGGCTAAAACCAGTTTCTGTAAGCCTTGCAAATCGTCCTGATCAAACCTTGCCAGACTGGGGCTGTCAATATCCAACACGCCGGCTAGCTGTCCGTTCAGATAAAAAGGCAAAACCACTTCGGAGTTAGATGCAGCATCGCAGGCAATGTGCCCTTCAAACTGGTGAACATCCTCAACTAACTGTGGTTGTTCAAGTTTGGCAGCCGTGCCACATACGCCGCGCCCCATGGGGATTCGAACACAAGCGGGCTTGCCCTGAAACGGCCCCAATACCAATTCATCCTCTTTGAGCAGGTAAAAACCAGCCCAATTGATATCAGGTAATTGCATCCATAAAAGTGCGCTGAGGTTTGCAAGGTTGGCAATCAAATCCCTTTCGCCGTCCATCAGCGCTGACGCCTGCTGAACTACTTCCCGGTAGAGCTCTGATTTTATCTTTGGCATGTTAACGAAACTCTTATACAAGGCCGCACAAGGTACTGCTAAATACCTAAAAATAAAACCCCTTTGTTGTATCAGTTTGCCAAGAACAATAAAGGGGCCATTAAGGCCCCCTTGCTTGATTAATCGCAGGTTATTGAATTAATTCAAACTTAACCTGAACTTGTGCGTCAATATTCATCTCACCGGCCATACTTCCGCTACTGTCTTTCATCATCATACGTGACTCCAGCATCATAGGAGCAGGTTGATAATTAGACGCTTCGCTAACAGACAACACCTTCCCCACCTTAGCGCCCAAACTTTTGGCTAGCTTTTCGGCGCGCAGCTCAGCATTTTTAACCGCTAATTCCAAGGCACTTAAATAAAGGGCTTGCTGGTTTTCAACATTATGCTGAAAGCCGTCAATACGGGTGGCGCCCAGTTTAAGCACCCCATCGAGTACTTTGTCATATAAATTAAGTTCCCGCAGACTGACACGGATCTGTCTGGCCAATACAAAACCTTTTTGCTCTGAGCCTTTCTCGGTATGTTCGTACCAAGGATAAAGCTGAACATGTAAAGACTGGATATCCCGCTCTTTCACTCCCTGCTTTAGCAAAAAGTTCACCAACTTACTGGTTTTTTCACTTACCTCGGCGTTGAGTTTGGAGACAACCGGCCCCTTTTCTTCAACGTATAGACTGAACTGAAATAAATCAGGTACCGCACTGACATTTGCCTGCCCCACCACACTAATAGCATTTTCCGGCTCTTGGGCCACAGCAGACAGAGACGCACCAGCCAACAGCAATACAGCGATCAATTTTTTCATGCAAATTTCCTTGGTGTATGAAATTGACGTCAGTATCCGCTGTCAGCCTGAACCAGGTATGAACTTAATCTGGCTAAAGACTACTTTGATTGAAATAGACAGCCGCGCCCGCTACAAAATTAACCTGTATGTGGCGGCCATCTTTATTGCCCCAGATACATTCCCGATTGGCAACCAGGTCCTCACAGCGATCGGCATTGCCGAGTATTTCCACGACATCACGGTAACTCATGCCAGCTTTCAATTGGTCGTAGTTGGACATAGTGAGCTTGGAGCAGGCGCTAAGCGCCAGGAGTGTGAAAAGCGCGATAACCCGTTTCATAGGCTTTCCTTTTGTGCTGTTGTATCCATTCATATAGCACAAAATTCAAAGACTAAGTGGGAATTAACCGTTCTTGCTTACCTCTTCCTGTGTGCCTTTACCTGGTGGTTCTAATTGCAGTTTTTCGGCCAACAGTACCGCTTGAATCCGGCTGTATACATCTAATTTACGGAAAATTGCTGTTACATGCGCCTTGACCGTAGCCTCAGTGATACCAAGCTCGTAGGCAATTTGTTTATTCAACAGGCCATTGTGAATTAAATACAATACTTTGTATTGCTGCGGGGTTAAATCCGCGACTTTCTGCGCCAAGTCGCGATCTTCATCACTAATTTTTTGGATCTTGTCGCGTAAGGCTTCCGGAACCCAATTGTCGCCTTCCAAAATGCTGTTTATGGCTGCAGCGATTTGTTCTGATGAAGATGATTTAGGGATAAAGCCCAAGGCGCCGAAGCCCATCACTTTAGACACCACTTCAAGACTTTCACTACCGGATATCACCGCCACAGGAACAGTTGGAAAATCCTGTCTGACCCGAATAAGGCCGTACAGATCACCGGAACCCGGCATATGCAAATCCAGCAACACTAAGTCCACATCGTCGTGTTCACTAAGTGCTTTCAACGTGGAATCCAATGAATCGGATTGAACCAGCGATAATGCAGGAAATTTCAGTTGCAGTGCACTCCCCAAAGCTTCTCTGAACAAAGGGTGGTCATCAGCAATCAAAAACTTAGCCATGGTGACTCCATTATGACAAGTAACAAAAGGCCGCCTGGCGGCGGCCTTTGACAGTGTCCGCTATTTTTGCTGCAGACACCAGTTGAATCAGCGATTCAAACGCTTATCAATCAGTGAGTCCACCACTGATGGGTCTGCCAGGGTCGAAGTATCTCCCAGGTTTTCAAACTCATTGGCGGCGATTTTACGCAAAATACGACGCATAATTTTGCCAGAACGAGTCTTCGGCAGACCATGTGTCCATTGAATAAAATCAGGCGTTGCAATGGGACTGAGGTCGTCTCTTACCCATTGACGTACTTGCTTGGTCAGTTCCTCAGTAATTTCCACCCCATCGGTAGGCAGCAGATACACATAGATGCCCTGCCCTTTGATGTCATGGGGATAACCCACTACTGCAGCTTCTGCAACAGCCGGATGGCCAACCAACGAGCTTTCAATCTCAGCGGTACCGAGACGATGACCAGAAACGTTCAACACGTCGTCAACACGTCCGGTAATCCAGTAATAACCATCTTCATCCCGACGCGCGCCGTCACCGGTAAAGTACAGGTTGTCATAGGTGCTGAAGTAGGTCTGCTCAAAGCGGTCATGGTCGCCCCATACGGTTCTTGCTTGTCCTGGCCAGGAGTCCTTAATCACCAGGTTACCTTCTGTTGCACCATCCAGGAACTTACCTTCGGCATCAACCAAAGCGGGCTGAACACCAAAGAAAGGACGTGTGGCTGAACCAGGTTTAAGATCTGTTGCACCCGGTAGAGGTGTGATCATTATGCCGCCGGTTTCGGTCTGCCACCAGGTATCTACGATTGGGCAGCGTTTGTCGCCAATCTTGTCGTGGTACCACTCCCAGGCTTCAGGGTTAATAGGCTCACCCACACTGCCGAGCAAACGCAGGGATTCGCGGCTGGTGCCTTCGGCAGGGAAATCCCCTTTCGCCATCAGTGCACGAATAGCCGTTGGTGCGGTGTAAAGAATATTAACCTTATGCTTATCCACCACCTGCGCCATACGACGCACATCAGGATAAGTCGGCACACCTTCAAACATCAGAGAAATGGCGCCATTGGCAAATGGACCGTAAACGATATAGCTGTGTCCGGTAATCCAACCCACATCGGCTGCACACCAGTAAACATCGCCGGGTTTGTAGTCAAACACATACTCATGGGTCATGGATGCATAGACCAGATAACCGCCCGTAGTATGTACCACGCCCTTAGGCTTGCCAGTTGAACCAGAGGTATACAATACGAACAGCGGGTCTTCAGCGTTCATGGCCTCTGGCTCGCAGCTTGCCGCACAGCCAGCAACGGCATCATGCCACCAAACGTCACGGCCTTCTTGCATCAAGGTATCTTCCTGCAGCAATTGGCAAACGATGACGCTTTGGATGCTGGATGTACCGTCTTTTTCCAGCGCTTTATCGACATTGGCTTTAAGCGGAACCTTGTTCCCTCCGCGGCGACCATAGTTAGCTGTAATCACCAACTTGGCCTGGCAATCCTCAATTCGGTCAGCGATAGCGTTAGGTGAGAATCCACCGAAGATAACCGAATGCACGGCACCAATGCGCGCACATGCCAACATGGCATAGGCCGCTTCAGGAATCATCGGCATGTAAATAATAACGCGATCGCCTTTGTTAACGCCTTTAGCCTTCATAGCGTTAGCCAGTTTGCATACTTCATCATGCATTTGCTGGTAGCTGATGGTTTTATCAGAGGCAGGGTCGTCACCTTCCCAGATAATAGCAGTAGCGTCTGGGTTGGTTTTCAGATGGCGGTCAATACAGTTGTAGCTTGCGTTCAATTGCCCATCGGCATACCAATTAATATTAACATTTCCGCGGGCAAAGCTAGTCGCCTTGACCTGACTGTATGGTTTGATCCAATCCAGTCTTTTGCCCTGTTCAGCCCAAAACCCTTCGGGATCTTCCACTGACCATTTGTACAACCGCAGATACTCTGCATTGTCGGCATGGGTGGCCCGATGTGGATAGGATGAAACAGGATAAGTAGCATGCGACATTGTCAGATCTCCATGTAATTTTCGTTGCAATACTAAGGAGCCGGCCCGGCTAAAGTATTAGACCATAGTCGTAAAACATATGATTAACACTGAATTAAAACAGGCTTTACACCCCTTTAACAATAAGATTCTCGGCGTTATCCGTAATTCTTCGACCTTAGTCGCTTAGACCATGGTCTGATTGAGCACTTTGTCCGACTGAACAATTGTTAAGC
This sequence comes from Bowmanella yangjiangensis, assembly GCF_017255015.1. Lineage (GTDB taxonomy): Bacteria > Pseudomonadota > Gammaproteobacteria > Enterobacterales > Alteromonadaceae > Bowmanella > Bowmanella yangjiangensis. The sequence continues at coordinate 98,053 of NZ_JAFKCS010000010.1, forward strand.
AGACTTTGAACACGAGGAACTGCAATGAAAAGCATAACGAAGAGTCCCCTTGCCTACTTAATGAGTGCCCTACTTTGTACAACTGCCGCTCAGGCGTCAGTATTAGAAGACACCAAATTCACCTTTGGTGGCTACGTTAAACTTGATGCCATAGCGAGCCAGTATTCTGACGGTAGTTTGCCATCTGGTAACCTTGGACGTGATTTTTATATCCCAGGCCTCACACCTGTTGGCGGCAATGATGAAGGTACCGCCTTTGACATGCACGCCCGTCAAACCCGCTTTAATTTCTCATCCAAAACTGCCCTGGAAAACGGCAAGACACTATCAACCAAGATCGAGTTGGATTTCATGGCCACACCTAATGGTGACGAAAGGGTCAGCAACTCTTACAGCCCTCGCTTGCGTATCGCCACTATAGAGTATGATGGATGGTTGTTTGGTCAGACCTGGAGTACCTTCCAGGACGTATCCGTATTGCCAGAGAGTCTTGACTTCATCGGCACCACTGACGGTACGATCTTCGTGCGTCAAGCCATGATTAGATATAGCCACGGCGGTTTTCAAGTGGCTATTGAAAACCCTGAAACCACAGTAACACCCTATGGTGGTGGTGGACGTATAGTCACTGACGATAACTCAGTACCTGATTTGGTGTTACGCTACACTCATAAAGCCGATTGGGGTCATGTGTCTGGTGCCGCCCTTATCAGGCAGTTAGCCTATGACAATGGCACTAATATTGACACAACCGAGACAGCCACTGCATTTAGTGTCTCTGCCAAGTTCAATCTTGGTAAAGATGACATAAAGGTGATGTATAACCTAGGTTCAGGCATGGGGCGCTATTTGGGTATCAACGCCGCCAACGGCGCTGTGTTGAATGCTAACAACGAACTAGAAGCTATCGATTCCAGCGGTGGTTTTGTCGCCTATCGCCACTGGTGGAATGATCAATGGCGTTCAACGCTGAGCTACTCCTTCTTCGACGCTGACAATGATCTAGCGCTGACCGGTACAGGGGTAACAGAAACCACCAACAGAATGGCGGTCAATGCAATCTATGCACCCACTAAAGCACTGAGTTTTGGACTGGAATACTCTCACTCCACCCGTGAGCTGGAAAATGGTCTGGACGGCGATATGGACAGATTGCAGTTTTCAGCTAAGTACGCGTTCTAGGCGCTCTCTGGCCTAAACGCCTTTTGCCGGCGAAAGCCGGCATTTTCTATTCAATTTAAGCCGGGCACAGAGCCCGGCTCTTGCTTTGTGCCTTAGTACTATTCGCAAATATCCACGAACAGGGTTTTTGTGCCGTTACCATCATACAGATGTTCAAACTCGGTGCTGCCATTGAAGGTAAAGCGACTATTCAGTGATCTAAATATGGCCGGTGCCAACAGTTTAGTTTTAATATTTGGCGCATCACGGCTAACGGACAGGATCATTTGGGATTTAACCGCAAAGTCAGTGCTGTCGCTGCCACGGCCCCTGAGTAAGGTCTGATAATTATCTGATGTAGCGTTATCACAAAAGCGCGCTTGGAAAATCACCTCTTGAAAAACCGCCACCTTCTTTACGCCTAAATTAACCACATTGCTGGAATCCAAGGTCACTGGAAAGTCTTGATATCCATTTACCAAGCTGAACCCGACCCGCACACCAGGTTCCCAATCGCCTTCAGAGGGGCGATCAAAGGACAGACGATACTGACCAGACTTGTCGGTATAGGTTTGGTAAAAACCGGTATAGCCCTGGCGAATTTTAATGTAATTGGTTGCCACACTTACCCCGCTAACCGGCTGATTCGCTTCGTCCAGCAAAATACCTGTTAACTCTAGCTGATCAGGTAATGTCTCAACGGCCCTTACAACAAAGGCCGTTTCGGTAGTTTTCAGCCCATCACTCACTGTCAGAAACACACGGTAACTGCCGACATGTTTGGGACTGAAGTGAAAGTTTTCACCGTCTAGCTGACTCTCAATAATTTGCTGTGTCGCTTCCTCGAATACACGCCAGTTGTAGCTGAGTGACTGCCCTTCGGGGTCGTAACTGATAGCAGCGTCAAAGCTCAAAAGCTCACCCACCAAGACATTGCGCTCATTTTGCCCAGCCATACGCGCAACAGGCGGCAAATTGTTATCCGCAACCAGTAAAATCGTAGCAGGGGCCGATTGCCCCTGATTGGTGGTGGCCATGACTTGGAGCAAATATTCCCCGACCAAATCGGTCTTAATGTTCAAGGTGCGCAGGCTTTTTCCGTCCAATTGCGCATTGGCACCCTCGGGCTGTTTCAACAGATGCCAGGTAAAACGTACCGATTCATCTTCCACGTCGCTAAAGGCATGCAGGCTGGCCCATTGATTTACAGTGACAGAGGGCGCAGTGGTCGAAATACGTACCGTCGGCAAACTGCTTTGGTGTAACTTGAGCACTTTTATAAAGGCTGCTGAGTATTGTTTTTGGTCATAAACCCGCAGTTGCAGCTGGTATTCTCCGGCCATATTGGCATTAAATACCGGCGCATCGGCATTCGAGCTGTCCAGGCTCCATACACTCTCTGCCGGACTACTTAACACACGCCATTCATATTCCAGATTATCCCCGTCAGGATCGCTGGCCTGGCTTATCAGCGCGATATTCTGGTTAGGTTTCAGGGCACCGCCGCCGTTACCAGGGGCAAGATCAAATGAAGCCACTGGTGCGCGATTCTCATTTGTTACTTTAATATCTACGCAATCCGTATCCTGGTGTTTACCGTCATTTACGGTCAGGCACACCTGGTAGATTGCCAGGGCATCAGGTTCAAACGAAAAGCTGGGCAAGTTAGCAGGGTGAGGCTGAGCCTTTGCCCCTTTTACCTGCCACTGATAACTTAGGACATCATTATCAGCATCAGTACTCAGGCTTGTCAGGGTTAAACTGTCCCCCACCCAAAGCTGGGAAAGATTGCGGGTATCAATCTTTGCCTGCGGCGGCACATCGCCTGCTTTATGGATACTGATCCGCTGTTTAACCTCGCGTTTAATAATGTTGCCCAGTTGCATCGACAACATAATGTCATAGTCACCTACCACATCGGCCAGAAATTGGCTCTGGATCTGCTGACGCTTTTGTATACTGGCCAGACTGCCCGCTGGTTTGGCAACCAGGGTCCAGTTGTATTTTGGGGTCACCTGGTCGCTGAGCATATGCGTGAAAACCGCCTCCAGCTCGACGACGTCGCCTACCTTCGCGGCTTTGGTAGTTTTGATGGACAAGCTGTGGCGCTGACTTTGGCTCACCTCCAATAGCACTTTTTGACTATTGGTGGCGCCCTGACTGTCTGTCACTGTCAGCGTGATATGGTATGAACCCGCCTGCTGAGGATTAAACTCAAGCACTGCCTGGCTGGCGTCTGCCGGGCTCCAATCCTGACCACCTGCATCCTGAATTTTCCAGTGGTAGCGCAGAGTGGACTGTTCAGGATCCTGGCTAGCACTTGCATCAAAACGCGCCAATTCGCCCACTTCCACACGAGTATGACTAGTCACCAGATTGGCTACCGGCGGCTGATTAGGACGCACCTCTATCGCTGGCGCGTCACCACCACTTCCACCACAACCAGAGAGTAAAACAAAAATGGAGGTGGCAAGCACCTTAAGCTGGGTATTCAATTGGACTTCCTTATTAGCTTCAATTTCACACTTCGCCTCTGAATAATCGGGCCGTGCGAATAAATTGACAGCGACATTGCTGTTAATAAGGAAACGAGTGAGTGTGGTTAAGCAGCCAAATTTTTTTTAAAAATGTTGATCAAAGGTGATAGCGACTTGCCGCGGTGCGCCGTAGGCAGCCCAGCCACGAACGAGATCCACACCATCAAAGTAGCCCTTATCCAGCACATTTTTAACACTCAGGGTCAGTGCACTGTCTCCGTTGATCTGCCATGTGCAATAAGCATTGAGCCGCCAACTGGCAGGCTGAGTAACTTCGACCCTATTGCTGTCAATAAAGGTTCTGAGCAGATAATGTTGCCTGGACTCCCCTTCAATGGCTGCGCCCAGCGCCAGATTCAGCCTTGTCCAGGGTAAGGCGTAGGCCAAATTGGCACGATACAAGGTATCAGGAAATTGTACGCTGAAATTGTCCATCGGCTGCTGTGAATGTCGACGCGCGTAAGCCATATTGACTTGCACAGCCTGGCCTTGATAGCGAAATTCCGCTTCCCACCCAGCCTGGTTGGCGTAAGTGAGGTCAGGGGCCAGGCCAAACTTCTGCGGCCGGCTCTGATACGCACTCAGACTAAACTGGCCCTTACGCTGCCATAAATCAGCTTTCATCCCCAATTCAGAAGAAATATGCCGGGTCGGCAACAAGCCAATATTTAACATGGACAGGTAACCACTGCGAAAATCCACGATATCGGTATAGCTGGCATAAAGTTGTATATCACCTATGGCCTGACTGATACCCAGATACAGGTTGTTGTACTGGCTTTTGTCTTTGTCTGTCTCACCAAAAAAAATGCTGCTGTCAGCTGCATATTGGCTGTGATTACGCCGCACAGACACGGATATTTGGGTGGACTCGCTGAGCCTGATAAGACTGGCCAGTTTGATGCTATCCACCTTAACGCGCAGGTCATTGATATAGCTCGCCAAGACGCTATCAGGGACAGGCTGGTCACGGTTGAGAACCTTAAAGCTGCCAGGCTGCATCACAAGCTGTCCCTGATAATCCATTTCATTTAAATGCTGCAGACTGCGACTGTAGGTACTACTGGCGGTCAGGCTGATACTCACAGGTAGCGAGTAAAGCTCCAACTCGCCATCCAAACTCAGTACACTCTTATCCGCTTTGTAATGAAGCTTTTGCTGATAAGCCCAATAGCTTAGTGACAGGCTCTGACGGTCAGGAAAGCTATCAAACTCCTGAAACAATATATCTGATTTTTGTCTTGCCTTACTCAGGCTTAACCTCACCCGCCAGACTAGATTCAGTTGATGTTCCAGCAATAGATGAGAGAAAGCCAAGCGCTGCGCCCCGCCCGACCAGCTTGGCCAGAAATTGGTCGACAGTGGTCCATCGTAAGGACTGAGATCAGCATATAGTAAAGGCCTTATCTTTGACCGCTCCTGCTGCTTGTCATGTTGCTCAATATGATAAAAATCCAACGTGGTGGCATCACTGAGCTGCCAAGTCAGCCGCCCATAGCCACCACTGCGTATATTCCGAGAGTACTCTGCAGCATCCTGTTGCTTTTGATCTACCATCACCAGTCGCCCCGTCAGTCCGCTAGGGGCTAACAAGGTTCCGCCAAGGTCGGCGCTTAATCTGCGCGACAGTAACTCTCCATACCCGGCAGATAGGTCTAAAAAGCGGCTGTCACTGGCCGGTTTTGGTAGTAAATTCACCGACGCAGAATTCACCCCGTTGTCCTGCTGGATGCCGTTGGTGCCACGGTTGATTTCAAACAAATCAAAATACACCGCATCCAGCTCTGACACCGCAAAGTTGGACTCCGCGAAAGGCTGCCCATCAACCAAAAAAGGATTCAACAAGTTACCGCGAGCGCGGAACTCCCGGTTGCCAGTAATGGCATTGGAGGTACTGTATATGCCCGGCGATGCGCGCAGCACTTCACCCAGATCAGTTTGGCTAAAGGATTGAAATGCCCTGGGGTCTACCAAAGATACCGTTTGTGGGGTCTGTTTAAGGCTTTGCGTTATGCCTGAGGATTGGCTTGTGGCTTCCTGCCAGTCAGGTAACGGGGTAAAAAGGGCGGTATGTTTATCTGGCAGCGAAAAGGTCAAACGGATTTCGGTTGGAGCCCCAGGCTCGCCAGTTGAGATCTTGTCACTCTGAATGACAAAGTGCGCCTCCCCCACTTGTTGATAACGAAGACCGGCTTCTGTGACCACTTTTGCCAGCGCCTGTTCGGCGCTCAGCCTTAAGGTGAAACCACTACAGGATTTATCCGCAATCAAACGACTATCCGCTGAGATAAAGACGTTCGCTCTTTGTGCAATAGCAGTCAGGCACTGTCTAAGATCGCCTTTTTTTAACTCAAATGCATAATACGGCTCAGCCCTGACCTTGCTGGCCATAATAAACGCTAAGGCCGCAGGTAGCAGCCTAAGTATAAGTCCGGGCTTAGATGAATGAGGGCGCACAATAGATAGACTTGGTTTGCTGCATTATGCCAGGGCGATTTGAACCCACCATGGCCCCACTTTACTCACCTTCACTGGCAAGCTGCTCGCCAGCATTTCCAAAGCCTTATCACTATCAAAAGCCGGAAATACACCGTCGATGTTAAGCGCCTGCGCATCAGGTTCAACCCGGATAAACCCCTGTCTGTAGCGATTAAGCTCTGATGCAAAAGCCTGTAGCGACATGCCTTGTGCGATAAGTTTACCGTCTCGCCAACCGGGCAAATGCTTCACCGTGCCAAGAGCTGAAAAACCGTTTTCTCCCCAGCTTATTTGCTGGCCAGCCTGCAGGGTTTTTGATGTAGTTCGCCCGTGGAAAATCGCCTCTCCCTGATAAACAGACAGCTCACACCCCTCTTGGTGTTGATACAGATTGAACTGGCAGTGACCGGACTCAACGGCCAATGGCTGATCCTGCCAATTTGTACTAACTTGTAAGGCGCCTTCACCAACGCGACCAGCATGTTCAACAAACACCTCCCCCTGTAACAGCACAATTTGATTGCGCGTATCGGCAAGATTGACGTCTACTGCCGAGTTGGTGTTTAGCCACAGCTGAATGTGTTGGGCTAACGGGAACTGGGCAGATTGTCCCACCGGTACGCTATAATCGGCAGCCATCTGATACCAGGTAGACTTAGCAAAAGGTGTTCTGGCGGCCAGGTAGGTCATAAATGACACGCCAAATAGCGCTACACACTTGAGCACTGCGCGCCTTGACACTAAAGGTTGCTGTAAAACACTGTGCAAAGCCGGATTTTGCTGCTGATGCTGATTAAACTGCTCAAAGGTGCTGTGCATATCCAGCACTTTCTGCCAGGCAGATTGATGTTCAGGGTCCGACAACCAGTCTTCAAACTGTAATCTGGTTTCGGCGTCTGGCTGCTGTTCGCGCAGTTCAACAAACCAGTACGCAGCTGCTTCCAGACTTTGCTTTGGCATCGACGATGTATTAGTCAAGATGATGTTCTTCCCTGAAACTGGTTAGTCGCACTATGGCCTGAGCCAGATAATTTTTAACGCTGCCAATAGAAATCTTGTCCCGCTCGGCTACTTGCTGGTAAGTAAGGCCCTCAATCTGTACAGCAATAAAGGTACGTTTTATTTTTCGAGGTAAACGCGACAGCAACTGATCCACTTTCACTATCACATCAATGATAACTTGCTGTTCAGCTACATCAGGGATGCACTCAGGTGCCAACAGCGCTAAGCTTTCCATGTAGGCCTGTTCAATTTGACGGCGGCGCCATAAATCAATGCAAAGGGAGTGGGCGATGCGGCTTAAGTAGTGGCGACCACCCATCACGTTATCGAAGCTAAGGGGCTTTCGCAGCAAACGTTCAAATGCATCTTGCGCCAGATCGGCCGCGTCTTCAGGGCAACGTAGTTTGCGAACCAGTAGATTTTTCATCCAACCGTGGTGAGCACGATAAAGTTGCTGAATGTCTGGACGATTCAATTTCCTTTTCTCCGGCCTTCCTGCTTTCAGAGACTTTCACTATTTGATTTGCGCCGTATTATGCGCTGGTTCAGCAAATGAAGACAAGGCGTCAAAGCACCAGTTAACGAGAGATATGTAAGCAAATAAAAAAAACGGGAAGCATCCGGCTTCCCGTTTTCCTGAAAGAACTCAAGCTTAATAGTTAAATATTAAGCCAATGCGCCTTTGGCAGCATTTACCAGTGCGCTGAAAGCGGCTTTGTCATGTACAGCGATGTCAGCCAGGATCTTACGATCGATTTCGACAGACGCCTTCTTCAGACCGTTGATGAAACGGCTGTATGACAAACCATTCTGACGGGCCGCAGCGTTGATACGTGCAATCCACAGTTGACGGAATTGACGCTTACGCTGACGACGGTCACGGTACGCGTACTGGCCGGCTTTGGTAACCGCCTGTACGGCAACGCGATACACCCGTGAACGGGCTCCGTAGTAACCTTTGGCTTGCTTCAGTACCTTTTTATGACGGGCACGTGCAATAACACCACGTTTTACTCTTGCCATGTTTCAGTCTCCTTAAAGCTTAAGCGTACGGCAACATGCGTTGGATCAACGCAGTATCCGAGTCATGGGCCAGTTTCTTGCCACGCAGGTGGCGCTTACGCTTAGAGCTCTTCTTGGTCAGGATGTGACGCAAGTGAGACTGCTTGCTTTTAAAGCGACCGGAAGCAGATTTTTTAAAACGCTTCGCGGCACCGCTGTTGCTTTTCATTTTAGGCATTGCTAAAACTCCGCATTGTTTAAGTTACAACCAAGTAGTAAGGCGACTTTGACGCGCAGTCATCAAAGCACTTGATGAGCCTTACTTACCGTTTAGTGGGGGCCATCACCATGATCATCTGTCTGCCTTCCACCCGGTTAGGGAAAGACTCGCAGTTGGCAAGGTCCTCTAAATCACTTTTGATACGATTCAGAAGTTCGATGCCAATCTCTTGGTGAGCCATTTCACGTCCGCGGAAACGAACCGTGACTTTGGCTTTATCACCCCCTTCAAGAAAGCGACGCAGGTTGCGCAGTTTGACCTGGTAATCGCCTTCATCAGTGCCAGGGCGGAATTTAACCTCCTTGACCTGAATTTGCTTCTGCTTTTTCTTCTGCTCTTTCTGAGCTTTACTCTTTTCGAAGATGAACTTGCCGTAGTCCATAATTTTACAGACCGGCGGCTCAGCATTAGGGCTAATCTCAACCAGATCCAACTCTACCGCAGCAGCTGACTCCAGTGCCTGGGCAAGTGGGACAACACCAAGTTGTTCACCCTCCACGCCAATCAAACGAACTTCTTTTTCTCTTATATCTTCGTTAATGCGGGCTTTCGCTGAATCTTGGCCCCGAGTGTTAGCGCCTTTAATATGTTCTTCCTCCGAAATTATTCGATAATCTTGCTAGTGACCTGTTGTTGGGCCTTGTTAATAAACTCCTCAAGGGAGAATTTGCCCAGGTCTTCGCCTTTCCGAGTCCTTACTGCCACCTCGCCAGCTTCCATTTCTTTGTCGCCGACAACCAACATATAAGGAACACGCCTTAGAGTGTGCTCGCGGATTTTAAAGCCAATCTTCTCGTTTCTCAAGTCAGACTTTGCTCTAAAGCCAACTTCTTGTAACCTTTTTGCCACATCGGCGGCATATTCTGCCTGATTATCGGTAATATTCATTACCACCATTTGCATGGGAGCAAGCCACAACGGGAAGTATCCGGCGTATTCTTCGGTAAGTATACCGATGAAACGCTCGAGCGATCCCAATACCGCACGGTGAATCATCACCGGCACTTTACGCTCGCCGTCTTCGGCTACATAAGTACTACCCAAACGACCCGGCATAGAGAAATCCAGCTGCACGGTACCGCACTGCCAGGCACGATCTAAGCAATCGTGCAAAGTAAACTCAATTTTCGGACCATAGAACGCCCCTTCACCGGGCAGATACTGGAACTCAATGCCTTTACTGTCCAGTGCTTCGGCCAGCGCTTTCTCGGCTTTATCCCAGGCTTCCTCAGACCCCACCCGTTTTTCAGGGCGAGTGGACAGTTTGACTACGATCTTTTCAAAACCAAAGGTTTGGTAAGTTTCGTAAATCATGTCGATACAGCCACCCACTTCACTCAGCACCTGCTCTTCAGTACAGAAGATATGTGCATCGTCCTGGGTAAAGCCGCGCACACGCATCAGACCATGTAAGGCGCCTGACGGCTCGTTACGGTGACAGCAACCGAATTCCGCCATACGTAGCGGCAGGTCGCGGTAAGACTTTAATCCCTGATTAAAGATCTGTACGTGACCAGGACAGTTCATGGGCTTAATCGCATAAATACGTTTTTCCGACTCGGTAATAAACATGTTTTCCGCGTATTTGTCCCAGTGACCGGATTTTTCCCACAGCGTACGGTCCATCATCAATGGGCCTTTTACTTCGCCGTAGCTGTAAGTGCGTAATTTTTCGCGCACAAACTTTTCCAGCTCAGTGTAGATAGTCCAGCCATCGTTGTGCCAGAACACCATACCCGGTGCTTCTTCCTGCCAATGGAACAAATCCAGTGCCTTACCAATTTTACGGTGGTCGCGCTTTTCGGCTTCTTCCAAACGCTGTAAATAAGCTTTGAGCTGTTTTTTATCCGCCCAGGCCGTGCCATAAATACGTTGCAACATCTTGTTGTCGCTGTTTCCGCGCCAATAGGCACCGGCCACCTTCATAATTTTAAAGTGCTGGCAAAAACGCATGTTAGGTACATGCGGGCCACGGCACATATCCACATACTCTTCATGGTGATAGAGGCCAGGAGTATCATCACGGCTGATGTTCTCATCCAGGATTTCAATTTTGTATGACTCGCCGCGCGCAGCAAAGGCATCGCGCGCTTCCTGCCAACTCACCACTTTCTTAACCACGTCGTAGCTGGTGTTCGCCAGTTCCTGCATACGCTTTTCCAATTTATCCAGGTCGTCCTGGCTCAGCGCATGCTCCATATCCACATCGTAGTAAAAGCCGTTATCAATAACCGGGCCGATAGCCATCTTCGTGTTCGGCCACAACTGTTTAATCGCATGTCCCAACAAGTGCGCACAAGAATGGCGCAGAATTTCCAGGCCTTCATCATCCTTGGCAGTGATAATCTGCAGGGTCGCGTCGGTGCTGATAAGCTCACAAGCATCAACCAAACGGCCATTAATGCGACCGGCGATGGTGGCTTTGGCAAGACCAGGACCGATGTCATTGGCGACATCCATCACGGACACAGGATTATCAAATTGGCGTTGGCTGCCATCAGGAAGTGTAATTACAGGCATGAAATTTCCTTAACAGTGGTGACACAAACCAAGCGCCACTTGTTGGTCAAAAAAACAAAAAAACACCCTCGATGGGTGCTGTCTATTCAGGCTTAGGGTCTGCTACCATCAGACCAGTGGCAACTATATCTATTTCATACCCCGGATGCAATTTTCAATCCCTTTGTTGGCCTGTTTGTTTTTTCTCAGCGTGCCGTTGCGCGCCGATTGCGAATTTTCGGATAGCAGTTGGCAACAAGTAAAGTCAAAACAACAGGTTGAGTTATACCGCCGTAAAACTGACTCGGCGGTGAATGATGTAATGGCAAAGACGATAATCAGCAGTGATTTAAGTGCATTTATTCTGCTATTACGGGACACTGAACAAGGCCCAAACTGGATAGCCAACGCCACACAAATCACCTTGCTGGAACGCCCACAATCAAACCAGGACCTGGTGCATAGCGTTTTTAATGCCCCTTGGCCAGTACATGACCGGGATTTGGTAACCCTATCCCACTACGAACAAGACCCTGATACCCTGGTGCTGACCCTTACCGTAGAAGACGCCTCCGATGCGCTGCCAGGAATCCTGGGCATAGTCAGGCTACAAGGGGTATGGGCTCGCTGGACGCTGACGCCCTTACCAGCAGGTCAACTGGCGATCTGTTATCAGGGAAGTGCCGATGCAGCGGGCAATGTCCCCCATTGGCTGGCCAATCGCATGCTACTGGAGGGTACCTTTAAGACCTTTGTAGCGCTACGCAAAATACTTGTCACTCCCGCCTACCAAAATAAGCCATTGAGAGATATCCGCGAACCCTCAGAAAAAATCCCAACCGACACTTAACAATTCTTCGGGCTGTTCCATACTAAGGAAAGTGTCAGACAACCGGTTATCCGAGCATGTGGCATTTTATCAGTGAACAGATTAGCGAAAGATTGGGGCAGGATTTTGTCTGTGATGATATACGCCAAATTCATCAACAATTTCATACCCGCAGTTTTCGTGTAACGGATGGTCGTCAGCGTTACTTTATCAAGGTGGCTGACGCCATCGCTCTACCTCGACTGGAATGCGAAGCACAAGGCTTAGACCGGCTGCGCATTGAGGAAAGCATCAAGCTGCCTCACGTGATTTGCTCAGGTCGGGTATCACAATACAGTTTTCTGGTACTTGAATACCTCAATATGTCAGAGGGTTCGGTTGATTTGTGGTTTCAGTTTGGCCAGGGTCTGGCCAAGTTGCACCGCGCCAATATGCAAGAACAGTATGGCTGGGATGAAGACAACTATATAGGCGCAACTACCCAGCCCAATACCTGGCAAAAAAAGTGGTGTCAGTTTTTCGCCGAACAACGAATTGGCTATCTGCTACAGTTGCTTTGTGAAAAAGACGTTCTCAAGGTACCCATTGATAAAGTGGTAACCTCCATTAAGCAGTTACTTGCTGGCCACTGCCCTCCTGCTTCACCACTGCATGGCGATCTCTGGCAGGGCAATACGGGTTTCTGGAAAACACAACCGGTGATGTTCGACCCGGCCTTTTATTTTGGTGACAGAGAGACAGATATCGCTATGACGGAATTATTCGGGCGGTTTCCTGAGCCTTTTTATCAGGGCTACCAAGAAATCTGGCCACTGAGTCCCGACTATCAATATCGCAAGCCCGTTTATCAGCTGTATCACCTGCTTAATCATGCTCTGTTGTTTGGTGGGCAGTACATCCAAACGGCAAAACTGCACTTGCAACATCTGGACAACTAGGCTGGAGCTAAACTAAAGACACCGGCATACTGATACTTCTATTACGGTCCGGAATTCTGATGGAGAAGGTAGTTTTTATCAGCGGCAGTGCCAAACGCCTGGGAGCGGCCATTGCTCGAGCATTACATCTGCGTGGCTATAACGTGGTACTGCACTGTTTTGGCTCTTACCCCGAGGCAATAGCGCTTTATCAAGCATTAAACCTCGCTCGCCCAAACAGTGCAGAGTTGGTGCAAGGTGACCTGACTGAGATCACCGAACTGGAGGGATTAGCCTGCAACATTCTCGCTAAGTTCGGCCGTTTGGATGCAGTTATCAACAATGCCTCCAGCTTTTTCCCTACACCGGTGAGCGACATCAGCCTTCAAGCTTGGCAAGCCCTGATTGGCAGCAATATGCAAGCGCCGCTGTTTTTAAGTCATTATCTGGCCGATGAGCTGAAACGGTGCAAAGGCACTATTATCAATATGGTAGATATTCATGCCTTGCGACCACTCGCTGGTTATAGCCTGTATTGTATGGCCAAAGCCGGATTAGTCAGTATGACAGAATCTCTGGCCATCGAACTGGCACCCGAGGTAAGAGTCAATGCCATTGCCCCTGGCGCCATTCTGTGGCCCGAGGAGATAGAAGAACAGCAAAAGCAGCAGATCCTTAGCCAGATACCGTTGGGGCGCCTGGGTCTAGAGCATGACATTACGCATGCTGTCGAGTTTTTACTTGATGCCGGTTATATCACCGGGCAAATTCTCAAAGTGGATGGTGGACGAAGTTTGACGTGACGCGGTTCAATCGGAGGTAGTATGAAAATTAAAACAGTGAACATCCAGTGTCCCCATTGCGGGCACTTAATGCATCTAACCTTGGATTACAGCCAAGGTGATCAGGATTACTTTGAAGATTGCAGTAACTGCTGCAATCCCATTCATATTAGAATGCGGTTGGATGAAGCTAATCAGACGCTGTCGTATAACGTTGATGCAGACGACGAACAATATTACTGAATTTTCATGAGACTGGGATGTTTGCGTGTGCCCGGGTTGTTTGTCGGTTTGTTTTTACTTATGGCCTGTCAACCTGTATTGCAACGGGAGCTGGATGAATACGCCAGTCGTCTCGGCAACATAATCCAGCAACGCCCACCTGCTTTCGAATCGCCTCCGCCACTGAGTTTACCTGCCAAACAGTCTTATCAGCCAGTTGAAGTGAGCATCAACCTAAGTGAATTCTATGCCCTGCGACATTGCCGTTTATACAGCTTAGTGGCAGAGCGAAACACCGCTCTTGGCAAACTACAGGGATTATCACAACGTTATATTTATGAACAAAAGCTGCTAAGTGCTATACAAGAGTGTCTGATCAACACCAGTGACCCAGATTTGATAACCCGGCTTAGCGAATGGCAAGCAGCTAAATATCAAGGGGTTATTCCTTTATGGTCGGCCTTGCTGGATGCCAATGAGCTTCGCAGCAGCCTGGCAGGAACCCGGCAGCAACAGATTCCGGAAACCGCTTTACTGGATAGTAGCCGCACAGCACTAGACTACCTGATAAGCATTGCGCCGCAATCCAACGGCATTCAAAGTGAACAACTAGAGCAACACTTACAGGTTCTGCATCAGGGCCAATTACCAGCCAGGTGGTTTCAGACTCGACGCATACTGACTGCTTACCTGCAAACGCTGACACCCTGGCTGGAGTCACAACCAATCAGTTGTCACCGAACTGAAACCAGTGAATACCTGCGTAATGTATTCGCCCTGTTTTTCATTGAAAAAATTCAACCTATTGCCGGTCAGCTTGCGCACTATCAATATGAATTGGCCCCGCGTCTACAACAGTTATATGCCCATGGCCCAAAGTCAATGCAAGACTGGCTGGCCGAACGGAACGCTGAACAAAGGGCCTTCGCATTGGCATTGCAGTCCCATGTAAGTTGGTGGCAAGCACTGTTCAAGCAATGTAAATTAAGCTTACCGTCTCACCGCCATACCCCTTAAAATTACTCTGCTACTCAGCCAATACGTTGGTTTCTTTCACTTTTTCATAATCACTTCTAGTATTGTACTGTTCCCGTCATGGCATGACGGCAGCAACAATAACAACAAGCCGTAGATTATGTTTATCGGGGAGATTGCCATGAGGTGTTTGAGGTTTCGCACATCCTATCCTTTCGTCATTCTGCTGACTTTGCTACTCAGCGCTTGTGACAAGCAACCATCAGCTCCTGCAACCTCCCCCTTACCTTCGGTCACCGTGTATGCCATTGAAGTACAGGATGTAGGTAACTATCGCGAGTTTGTCGCACGTACTGAAGCCTATCAGGAGGTTGACCTTTTAGCCCGGGTTGCAGGAGAACTGATCGAACGCAACTTCGATGAAGGCAGCTTTGTTGAACGAGACCGCTTGTTGTTGCGTATTGATCCAGCCGAGTACCAGTCGGGCGTCGCTCAGGCAGAGGCAGACCTGAACAGTAAAGTTGCCGCGGCGGAAGGTGCAGAGCGCGATCTGAAACGTGGCAAGGATGTCGCAAAGCAGGGTTACATATCCCAATCTGACCTGGACAAGCTAACCACTATGGCCTCCCAAGCAAGAGCCGGCGTAGAAGCTGCCAAGGCCGCCTTAGATAAAGCCAAACTCAACCTAAGTTACACCGAAATTCGTGCGCCATTTTCCGGCCTGATCGGTAAGGTAACCTACAGCACAGGTAATGTGGTTGGGCCACAAAGTGGCCCCCTTGCCACTCTCACTGCTATTGACCCTATTTACGTTAGCTTTCAAGTCGAAGAAGCGGATTATATCAGCTACCGCCAGCGTAACAGTCAAACCCAGCAAAGTCCGGCACAAGCACCTTTCGAACTAAAACTGCGACTGCCGAATAATACCGAGTATGGCCAAACCGGCACCCTGGATTTTGCCGATACTAAAATTGACCAAAGTACGGGTACTGTTGAATTAAGGGCGTTCTTTGCTAACCCGGAACAGATCGTGATGCCTGGTCTGTTTGTCACCCTGATGGTGGAAAGTAAAGACAAAAGCCAGTTAGCAATGGTGCCTCAGGCTGCAGTACAAGAAAGCCAGCAAGGCAAGTTTGTGTTAGTGGTTAATAGTAATCAGGAAGTCAGCCGTCGCTCGGTCAGTCTCGGCCGCCGTATTCACGCCATGTGGGCGGTGGAATCGGGCCTAAATGCCGGCGACCAAGTGATCATTGAAGGGCTGCAAAAAGTCAGGCCCGGCATCTTGGTGCAAAGTGTGGTGAAACACGTCGACCCCGTCACGGGTGTTGTCAGCGATAAACCATGAGGCTGGCCTATGATCAGTAAAACCTTTATCCACCGGCCCAAGTTTGCGCTGGTTATATCCATTGTTATTACTTTGGCCGGTTTAATTGCCCTAACCCAATTGCCGGTCAACATGTACCCGCAAATCACCCCTCCCCAGGTGCAAATTAGTGCTGTCTATCCCGGTGCATCAGCGCAAATTGTTGAAGAGTCCGTTATTAGGCCGATTGAGGAAAAGGTCAATGGCGTGGAAAACATGATGTACATGGAGTCTACAGCGTCCAACAACGGCACAGCAAATATCACCATTTACTTCAAGGTTGGCACTGATACCGATATTGCTCAGGTGAATGTGCAAAACCGGGTGGCGCTGGCTGAAGCTGGTTTACCTGAAGAAGTTAAACGCCAAGGGGTGTCAGTTAAAAAGCAATCCAGCAATATGTTGATGGGTGTGACCTTATATTCAGATAACCAAGACTTGGATGCGATATTTCTCTCCAATTACGCCACCAACTATTTAACCGAGCCCTTGGGCCGTTTAAAAGGTGTAGCGGCTGCAACCGTGATGGGTGAAAAAACCTATTCCATGCGGATTTGGCTAAACCCAGACAAGATGACAACATTAGGTATTACCGTTAGCGACATTCGCCAGGCGCTGGGTGAACAAAACACCATAGTCGCCGCCGGTAAGCTAGGGGCTGCTCCCGCCACCACCGGACAGCAATTTGAATACGCTATTCAGGCCAGAGGCAGATTGCAAAGCCCGGAAGAGTTTGGCCAGACGATCATCAGAGCAAACCCGAATGGAAATTTTGTGCGTCTGCGTGATATTGCCAGAATTGAGTTGGGCTCTAAAGACTATGCCATTGAAGCCAAACTTAACCAGCAAGACACTGCATTTCTGGTGATATATCAGCTGTCAGAAGCCAATGCGACTGAAGTCGCTGCACTGGTTAAGGCAAAAATGACCGAACTCAGCAAAGCTTTTCCTGAAGGTTTGCACTACTCCATACCATTTGACAGTACAGCCTTTATTGAACGCTCTATTGACGAAGTGGTAGCCACTTTATTTGAAGCTGTGGCCCTGGTTATTCTGGTCGTGTTCCTGTTCCTGCAAAACTGGCGGGCCACCATTATTCCCTCTATTGCCATTCCCGTCTCGCTAATTGGTACATTCGCCTGCATGCTGGCACTGGGCTACAGCATTAACACCATTACCTTGTTTGGCTTGGTACTGGCTATCGGCATCGTGGTCGATGATGCCATTATCGTAATTGAAAATGTTGAGCGTATTTTAAAAGAAGAACAGTTGCCGGTGAAAGACGCCGTAACTAAAGCCATGCAGCAGGTCACAGGGCCAATAATTGCGACCACCCTGGTGTTGCTGGCTGTATTTGTGCCAGTGGGTTTTATGCCAGGTATCACTGGCGAGCTGTATAAACAGTTTTCTGTCACTATTTCCTGCGCAGTGCTGATTTCCTCTATCAATGCCCTGACCCTCAGCCCAGCGTTGTGCACCCTATTACTAAATAAGGACATGCATCCAGTACGCTGGCTGGCATTTTTTGAACGCGGCATTTTATTTAGCACCCACCATTACCAAGGGATGGTACAACAGATCCTAAGACGGGCTGGACGTATGGGTCTGTTTGCCTTGCTATTGTTTGGTACGACATTGTGGCTGGTAAAGACAGTTCCCACTGCCTTTGTTCCTGGTGAGGATCAGGGTTTTGTGTTTGTTGACGTTCAACTACCCGATGCCGCTGCGAGCAAACGCACCCTGGATGTGATGGGTAAAATTGATGGCATTGTACGTAAGGAACCTGCCGTTACGGATTTTATCGCCGTGTCGGGTATTTCTTTGCTTGGTGGCGCTGCCTCTAACAATGGGCTGGGGATTGCAGTACTGAAGGATTGGGAAGAACGTAAAGATTCGTCTCTTGGGCTACAGCAGTTGATCCCAAGGTTGATGGGGCAACTTTGGAGCCTGCCAGATGCCCAGATTATGGTATTCAACCCGCCGCCCATCCCTGGCCTCGGGGCCAGTTCGGGCTTTGAATTTCGCCTGCAGGATAGTGAAGGACGCGACCCGGTTGCTCTGGCACAAGTCATGAACGGACTGATCTATGAAGCCAACCAACGCCCTGAATTGACCAGCGTATTCAGTACCTATAGAGCGAATGTACCGCAATATTTGCTAGAGATAGACCGTAATAAAGCCAAGGCTCAAGGCGTTGCATTGAATGATATTTTCCTGACCCTGCAAGCCCAACTAGGGTCCTTATATATCAATGACTTCAACCAATTTGGCCGCACTTACAAAGTCATGATACAAGCCGATGCTGCCTATCGTACACAGGCCGCTGATTTGCAACACTATTATGTGCGTAATACCCAGGGGGATATGGTACCACTAACCACACTGGCATCATTACAGCCGATACTGGGGCCAACCAGTATTCAGCATTTCAATCTATACCGCAGTGCCAGTATCAGTGGCCAGGCCAATACTGGTTATTCCAGTGGTCAAGCCATTGCGACTATGCAAGAGCTGGCTGAAGCATTGCCCACCGGATACACCTACGAATGGGCTGGACAATCCAAACAAGAACTGGAAGCTGGCAATATGGCCCCCGTTTTATTTGGCCTGGCAGTGTTGTTTGTCTATTTGTTTTTAGTCGCCCAATACGAAAGTTGGAGCATTCCATTTTCGGTAATTGCCGCCGTTCCGTTAGCGTTACTCGGCGCTATGCTGGGACTCTTTACAGTAGGTCTTGCCAACAATATTTATGCGCAAGTGGGGCTGATATTGTTGATTGGTTTGTCTACCAAGACCGCGATTTTGATTGTGGAATTTGCCATGGAGCAACGAGCTCAGGGCAAGAGTATTTATGAGGCTGCATTGAACGCAGCGAGACTTAGATTTAGAGCGGTTCTCATGACAGCCCTATCCTTCATACTCGGCGTTTTGCCTTTAGTATTTGCCAGCGGCGCCGGTGCCGCCAGCCGTGTGTCGCTAGGTCTGACGGTCTTATGCGGTATGATTGCTGCGACCTTACTCGGCACCTTGCTGGTTCCATTGTTTTATCAGTTGGTACAGCAACTAAGAGAGCGTATCAAAGGGCAGAATAGTTAGGTTACGCATAACCAATATTGCTCGACGAGTTTAACTTAACGGTCTAGCAGCCATGCCAAGGCGTCGCTTTCTTCTTCAAAGTAACGGGCTTCGCCACCAATAAACCAACTGCCTAAACGAGTTAGCAGTGCCTGTATACGGTTGTGCCCAACCACAGCGATTCGGTTAAAGGCATTACCGTGTTTATAACCCAACTGAAAGTCGTCCCAGGCCGCCCTCAATTCCCAGCCCTCGAAGTCCCTGGCATCTACCAAAGCATTTATCTTAGGCTTAGTTAAACCGGCTACGGCTTGCTCTAACATAGGGGTTAAAAGTTGGTAGTCATCATGAGTCAGTTTTCCCCAAACCCGCAGCGTCATAAATACGTTTTCATCGTGCCTTTCAAGCCCGATGGCCATACCATGTCTGCTCATTCCTGTTCCTTATCAAGCTAGGTACTTAAGAATAATAGGCGGCACAGAAAGCCGCGAGTTTATAAGGGCAGTGCCATCACCTTTATGCCAATGTCTTGAAGATCCGTTTGAAAAGACAATTCACCCAGACATTTGAAGCGCTCACGAGTGTAAAAACGTTCACCCTGTATATTAGATTTCTGCACATCCAACCATACAAACGGCTCTTCTCTTCTACGCGCCTCCTCAACAACTTCGCTAAGCATGGCTTTGCCATAACCTCTGCCTGTTGTTCCGGATAGGAAATAAATCTTCTGTAGCTCAGCACCAGCTAGCTGGCGAATTGGATCCAGCCTTCGCCAGTTTACCTTGGCAAAGCCCTGCACTATGCCCTGCTCTTCCAGTAGCCACCATGTGTGGCAGGGTGAAGACAGACTCTGTGCAACGGTATCCTCAGCGAATTACTCGGCTAAGTAGCGCTCAAGAGCAGACGGCGACCAAATATCAGCAAAGTGCTGTCGGTAGCTCTTTCTACCAATAGCTTGTACCTGAGTAAGATCTTCAATACTGGCCTGCCGAATTTGCATCTTTCTTCCTCATTATTAACCCAACAGCTAGACGTAATTAAAAAGTCCCCTAAGGCCACTAAAATCTTCAAATCAAGACTAAATAGCGTAATAAACCCATTTAGAACAAGTCAAACAAGGTCAACTTTGCCAATCAGGGAAATAAAGTTAATTAATAAAATGGTGCACATGCTGCGCTGAACACCGCCAGAGAAACCTTTAAAGGAAACACCTGAGATTTAGTGCTATGCGTTATGGGGAAACTAGGGACTAGTGTACCTTTGTGCTTACGCCAAGCAGCCAATAACGGCTGCACCAAACGCACAAAGAAAAAGGCCCCGTTCTTTCGAACGGGGCCTTTTTCTTATATATGGCGGAGAGCGAGGGATTCGAACCCCCGGAAGGTTTAACCCTTCGCCTGATTTCAAGTCAGGTGCATTCAACCGAGCTCTGCCAGCTCTCCAAGTGGCGTGCATACTAATGAGCTTTTGATGCCTTGTAAAGGGTATTTTTCCTTTAAATTACTGAATGATGACACTTTGACCACTTTGCTCTAATAAACAGCAATCCGGCGCAATCCAACCTCGTCACATCCGGAATTTCTTGAAAATGGAACTAAAGCCCATAAAAATAGCCAAAGAAATCAGCTAGTGTTTAACTGGTTTAACTTCGGAGTGATAAATGGATCAGAGAACCCTTTATAGCAGTTCGTCACAAGCCTCGGTGTTGGAGACAAACAAAGTACTGCGCAACACTTATACGTTGCTAGCCATGACAATGGTGTTCAGTGCTGTGTGTGCAGGCTTAACCATGGCCATGGGCATTTCCCCGTTGGCAGCCCTAGGCATGAACATCGGCGCGTTGGTGCTGTTGTTTGTGGTTAACAAAAAAGCCGACAGCGCATCCGGCATTTTCTGGGTGTTCGCTTTTACCGGATTACTGGGTGGCTCATTGGGCTTCACCCTGAATTACTATGCCGGTATGCAAAACGGCCCTCAATTGATCATGCAGGCATTTGGTGCCACTGCCCTGGTCTTCTTCGGTTTGTCGGCTTATGCCCTGACCACCAAGAAAGACTTCTCTTTTATGGGTGGCTTCCTGATGATTGGTATGATTGTGGCGCTGGTTGCCGCTATCGCTAACATTTTCCTGCAAATTCCTGCCATGAGCCTGGCCATTAGTGCTGGTATCGTATTGATTATGTCTGGTTTCATTCTGTTTGATACCAGCCGCATTATTAACGGTGGCGAGACCAACTATATTCGTGCAACAGTCGGCTTGTACCTAAGTATCTACAACCTGTTCACTTCCATCCTGCATCTGCTGGGTGCGTTTAACGGCGACGACTGATACACTAACGCCCTGCCAAGCAGGGCGTTTTTTTATCTATGGCGACATTTTCCATTCTAGTTACTTCTGCTCCATTCGACACTCAGGGTAGTCACAGTGCCTTGCAGTTTGCCCAGGCTGTATTAGCCCAAGGGCACAAAATCCAAGGTATTTTCTTCTATCAGGCCGGTGTGAATAATGCCAACGCTTGGTCACAGGCACCAGCAGACGAGCTTAATCTGCCGAAGGCCTGGCGAGACCTTCAAGCTAAGGGCGTCGCACTGCATGTATGTAACACCGCAGCAGCCAGACGAGGGGTGCTCTCAGAGCCTGAAAGTACTGAGCGTGGATTGCCTGCCCACAATCTTCAAGCACCTATGCAGGCCAGTGGATTGGGCCAGTTTATAGAAATGCTGAATGTGGACCGGGTGGTACAGTTCTGATGCAAAGCAAACGAATCGCCATAGTTAACCGCACTGCCCCACATGGCACAAGCCATGGCCAGGAAGCATTGGACATGGCCATGGTGGCAGGCACCTTTGGGCAGGAGGTTGGGCTGTTTTTTATCGATGACGGGGTTTTCCAGCTCGTTAAAGACCAGCATCCTGAGGCGGCTTTGCGCAAAAACTACAGCAAAACCTTTGCTGCGCTGGAGTTCTACGATATCGATACCTTGCTGGTATGCCAACAAAGTCTGCTCTCCAGAGGATTAACCGAAGCCGATTTATGTGTGCCGGTCGAGGTGTTGTCATCTGAATCCCTGCGAAGTGCATTAGCGCAGTTTGACCATATAGTGAGTTTTTAATGATCCTGCATTTGCTGCGTAGCAGCCCTTTTTCAGATCACAGCCTGAGCCAGTGTTTAAGCCGTATCGCCAAACAAGATGGCATTGTGTTGATACAAGACGCGGTTTACGCCCTGCAAGGCCATCAGCAAGCCTGGTACAGCCTTTTGATGCAATGCGAACAGCTTTATGTGCTGCAAGACGACCTTTATGCCCGAGGCATCAAGGCTGCTGATGCCATTTGCACTATCGATTATCCGCAACTGGTCGCGCTGACCCTGAAGTTTGACAAGGTAATGAGCTGGTAATGGAACAAACAATTGAATTTAACGGCCGTAGTATTGCAGTGGACAAAGCAGGATACTTATTAAACAGCCAGGATTGGGATGAAGCATTAGCTTTGCATCTAGCCGATCGTGAAGGTATTGATATGACGGATGCCCACTGGGAGGTGGTGCTTTTTGTGCGGCATTTTTATCAGGAATTTAATACCAGCCCAGCCATCCGCGCCCTGGTAAAAGCCATGGAAAAAGCTTATGGCCCGGAAAAAGGCAATAGCCGTTATCTGCAGCGATTGTTCCCGGAAGGCCCCGCCAAACAGGCCACTAAACTCGCTGGTTTGCCCAAACCGGCGAAATGTTTGTAGAAATACCACAGTTTTAAATAACCACGGCTAAAACGACCCACTTTTAGTCGGAATTACCCTAGTAACCCATTGTAAACCGTTATAAAGGTTAACCAGAACAAATAGGTAACCATACCTACCGTGACAATCAGGGTTAGGTAATAGAGCACCTTCATCAGCAGGCGCACATCTCGCGTAGCTTTCATAGGCAAACGGATTCTGCTTATCTGTTGTGAGTAAAGCACAAAATCCCGCCAATGAAAGTTTTAAGCCTTTTTCGTAATAAAAAAACGGGCCATGTGGCCCGCTTCTATTACTCGATAGCGTTGAAGGCTTAGCGAATAACCTCAATGCCCCCCATATATGGGCGCAGCACATCAGGGATTTCCACACTGCCATCGGCCTGCTGATAGTTTTCCAGAATGGCAACCAAGGTTCGCCCCACCGCCAAACCAGAGCCATTTAAAGTGTGCAGCAGTTCAGGCTTGCCGGTTTCCGGATTACGATAGCGGGCCTGCATACGGCGCGCCTGGAAATCCAGCATATTGGAGCAAGAAGAAATCTCTCTGTAGGTGTTTTGGGCAGGTAGCCATACTTCCAGATCGTACGTCTTGCATGAACCAAAGCCCATATCACCGGTACAAAGCAGCATCTTACGGTATGGCAACCCCAGTAAACGCAGGACCTTCTCGGCATGCTCGGTAAGCTCTTCCAGTGCCTCGAAAGACTCCTCTGGCTTAACCAGCTGTACCAACTCAACCTTATCAAACTGATGCTGGCGAATCAGACCACGGGTGTCACGCCCATAGGAGCCAGCCTCGCTACGAAAACAAGGTGTGTGAGCCGTCATCTTCAGTGGCAGTTGTTCTGCCGGGAAAATCTCATCTCGTCCCAGGTTGGTGAGCGGTACCTCTGCGGTGGGGATCAAGCTTAGCCCCTGCCCCTCTTCTGTAGCAGGCTTAGTATGGAATAGATCCTCGCCAAACTTTGGCAATTGGCCGGTACCAAACAAGCTATCGGCGTTGACCAGATAAGGTACGTACATTTCCTGATAACCATGTTCACTGGTATGCAGGTCCAGCATAAACTGCGTTAACGCACGATGCAGACGGGCAATCTTGCCGCGCATAACCACAAAACGCGCGCCACTGAGCTTAACCCCGGCTTCAAAGTCCAGGCCTTTGTCCAGCGCCGTGGCCACATCAACATGGTCTTTTATGTCGAAATCGAACTGGCGTGGCGTACCCCAACGGCTGATTTCTTTGTTCTCTTCTTCATCGCGACCGACTGGCACAGATTCATGTGGCAAATTAGGTAGCGCCTGAGACAATTGACTGATTTCCTCTAACAGCGCATCCAGTTCAGTTTTTGCACTGTCCAACTCGTCACCCAGCTTGCCAACTTCAGCCAGTAAGGGGGCTATATCTTCACCGGCGGCTTTGGCTTTACCTATATTTTTGGAGCGCACATTGCGCTCATTCTGCAATTCCTGTGTACGGATCTGCAGATCTTTGCGTTTTTCTTCAAGGGATTTAAAGGTCGCCACATCCAGGGTAAAGCCGCGGGTGGCAAGGCGCTGTGCGGTTGTTTCGATATCGCTGCGCAAAAAATTCGGGTCTAACATGCTGTGTGATTAACCTTTGTTTATGATCAACTTGATACCCAACCATGCGGCCAACAGGCAACACAGCAGGTTTAACAAAATATTGCCCACGGCTTTCATCCATGCACCTTGTTGCATAAGCAATAAGGTATCCAGGGAAAACGTGGAAAATGTGGTCAGGGCGCCAATAAAACCAATGCTCAAAAAGGTTCGCCAGGGATGGCCTGCCACATACTCGCTCTCGATAAGACCATACACAACGCCTAGCATCAAGGAGCCGAGAATATTGACCGCCAGTGTACCAAAGGGAAACCCTTTGCCAAACCACTGCAAAGCCAGTTGCGAAATAAAATAACGTAAACAGGCGCCCATAGCGCCGCCCGCGGCAATAGTCGCATATAAAGCAAAACTGTTACTTATAACGTTGCTGCTCACTTTGCTCATCCTGTTCGCGCAAATAATCCAATTTGGCACGAATTTGCTTCTCCAGACCGCGCTCATTAGGCAGATAATAGCGCTGATTTGCAAGCTCCGGTGGCAGATAAGATTCACCGGCGGCATAGGCCCCCGGCTCATTATGGGCATAGCGGTATTCACTGCCATAGCCCTGCTCTTTCATCAGTTTGGTTGGCGCATTGCGAAGATGGTGAGGCACCTCAAAATTAGCCAGCTCTCTGGCGTCTCTGCGAGCCTGTTTATAGGCCGTATACAGGGCGTTGCTCTTGGCTGCGCAGGCACAATACACCAGCGCCTGGGCAATGGCGCGCTCTCCTTCGGCCGGGCCAACCCGATGAAAGATATCCCAGGCGTTCAGACAGACCTGTAACGCCCTAGGATCGGCATTACCAATATCCTCCGACGCTATTGCCAGTAAACGTCTGGCCGCCACTAATGGATCGCAACCCGCTTCCAGCATTCGCGCATACCAATACAGAGCCCCATCTGGTGACGAGCCTCTTACGGATTTGTGTAAGGCAGACAACATGTCGTAAAACTGATCGCCGCCCTTATCAAAGGCGGCCACCTTACCGCCTACCGCTTCACGCACTGTATCGACGCTCACCACCCCCTGCGCGGCAAAATCCGCCGCCAGCTCCAGATAATTAAGCAAACGTCTGCCATCGCCATCAGCCAGTTGAGTTAACAACTGTTGTGCATCGTCAGCCAGGGTAATGCCAGCGTAACGGCTATCCTGCATAGCCCTAGACAACATCTGCGTTAAGTCTTCTGCTTCCAGTTTCTTAAGCAGATACACTCTGGCTCTGGACAGCAAGGCACCATTGAGTTCAAAAGACGGGTTTTCGGTAGTCGCGCCGATAAAAATGACGGTACCGTCTTCAATGTGGGGTAAGAAAGCATCCTGCTGGCTCTTATTAAAGCGATGCACCTCATCCACAAACAACAAGGTCCTTTTGCCTCGCGCCTGGGCCTGGTGCCGGGCATTATCAATAGCCTGACGTATCTCCTTTACCCCTGAGGTCACCGCAGAGATGCGCTCTACATGGGCATCACAATAATTGGCGATCAGTTCAGCCAGGGTGGTTTTTCCCGTGCCAGGTGGGCCCCAGAGGATCATGGAATGGGCTTTGCCCTGCTCGATTGCGCGGCGCAGCGGCTTTCCTTCCCCCAAAATATGCTGCTGACCGGCGTAGTCTTCCAGGCACTTTGGCCGCATCAACGCGGCCAGTGGCTGGTAAGGATTGTCCTGGCCAAAGTCCAGCTCTTGGGTCATGGTTTTGGCAAACTTCCGGTCTGTACCTGGCGCTGGTCATCCAGCTCAAACCCTGCAGGAAGGGTAAAGCTAAACACCTCGGCCGGTAAGCCCTTGTTTTGCTGAATATCGGAAAAATCCAGAGTACTGGTTTGTTGCTGTCTGTCCAGCAGGCTAAGGGAAACCAAAGTTTGTCCTTCAAATCGCAGAGTCAGGGTCTCAATCTGGCTGTCTTCGCTGTGACTACGTATCTGGTAGCTGGTCCCCTCTGCCGTCACACTAAAATCCTGCCAATGCTGACTATCTGGCTGTGCCAGTAAAATCAGCGGATTGTCGGCCACTGTTGCCTGTTGGTCCATAGCGATAGCCTGTTCCACAAAGGGGTCAACATGCCAAACCGTCTGACCATCGGCGATCAACAAACTCTCATCGGGTGCAAACAGTTCCCAACGTAATTTATTCGGCTGCAGCAGTTGCAGCTTGCCTGTGGCTTCCTGCACCTGCTGTCCTTGACCGTCAACAACCTGCTGAGAAAAATTGGCCTGAAAACTATGCAGTTCATGCAGCCTACTTTTCAGACTATCCGCGGCATCATTGGCCAGTACAGGAAACACCAAAACACATAAGCTGCTTAGAAAAATTTTCTTCATACACACTTCTTGGGTAATTCACACAGTCACATTGTGACAAGCTAAACTGACCATTGCCTGAACAACAGCTGTCGCTGCATCAAACTGGTGGCGGTGCCAACACTTCACGGTTGCCGTTATGGCCTTGTGCACTCACCACGCCGCACATTTCCATCTGCTCAACAATTCGGGCTGCACGGTTGTAGCCAATTCTAAACTGGCGCTGCACACTGGATACCGAGGCACGACGGCTTTGGGTAACAAAAGCCACCGCTTCGTCGTAAAGTGGATCGGATTCCGCATCATCACCTTCCGCCTGCTCTCCGGGCAGCAGCACTTCAGCGCTACCCTCTCCGCTTAATATTTCATCGATATAATTTGGCTTGCCACGTTTTTGCCAGTCTGCCACCACAGCATGGACTTCGTGATCATCCACAAAGGCACCATGTACCCGGGTCGGCACGCCGGTACCTGGTGGCAAATACAACATATCCCCTTGTCCTAACAAGGCTTCGGCGCCCTGCTGGTCCAGGATAGTTCTTGAATCGATCTTAGATGACACCTGAAAGGCAATACGGGTGGGAATGTTGGCTTTAATAAGACCGGTAATAACATCAACTGACGGACGCTGCGTGGCCAGTACTAAGTGGATACCGGCTGCCCGCGCCTTTTGGGCAATACGGGCAATCA
>NZ_JAFKCS010000010.1:125534-152294 GCF_017255015.1 Bowmanella yangjiangensis
GGCAATCAGCTCTTCTACTTTCTTGCCGACAATCATCATCATATCGGCAAATTCATCCACCACCACCACAATACTGGGCAACTTCTCCAGATCCGGCGCTTCGGGATCCATACTCTGTTCAGGTTTCCACAGTGGGTCTTTAATCGGCTCGCCAGCCTCTATAGCGTCTGCAATTTTGGCGTTATAGCCTTTAAGATTACGTACACCCAGCGCAGACATCAAACGATAGCGACGCTCCATTTCCCCCACACACCAGCGCAGGGCATTGGCCGCCTCTTTCATGTCCGTAACCACTTCGGCGAGCAAATGCGGAATACCTTCGTAGACCGAAAGCTCCAACATTTTCGGGTCGATCATGATCAACCGCACATCTTCCGGGCTGGACTTGTACAACAATGAAAACATCATCACGTTGACGCCCACCGACTTACCCGAACCTGTAGTACCAGCCACCAGTAAGTGCGGCATTTTGGCCAGATCCACCACCACAGGTTTGCCGGCGATGTCTTTACCCAGCACCATGGTCAAGTTAGAGGCAGAGTTTTGGAAAACGTCGCATTCAATAACTTCGGACAAACGCACCATTTCACGGTGCTTGTTCGGCAATTCCAAACCAATCACCGATTTACCTGGGATCACCTCCACCACCCGCACCGAAATGGCAGATAATGCTCTGGCCAGGTCTTTGGAAAGTGAAGAAATTTTGGCAACTTTTACACCCGGAGCCAAATCCAGCTCGAAACGGGTTATCACTGGTCCTGGGTATACCCCCACCACTTTGGCTTCGATATTGAAGTCCAGCAACTTGGCTTCCACCAAACGCGACGCGGCTTCTAATTCTTCAGGGGAAATAGGGTTTTTTACCTTGTCAGGACGATCCAGCAGATTAAACGATGGGCGCTCCCCTTCAACCGCATACTCTTCTTCCAATTCAGCCAGGGTTTTAGGTTTGTCTTTTGCCGACTTAGGTTTTACAACGGGTGCGGGTGTTGGCGCAGCTCTCACCGGCTCCGGTTCATCAAAGAAAGCGACATCATCAAAGCTTGGTTCGTCTCCCATCGTGAATACCGGCTCGATAACAGGTTCCCTTCTGGATACCGGTTCAACCACGGGTTCCTGACGAGAAGCCATTGGGGCTTCAGCTATATCTTCCGGTTCAGGCGCTGTCGCCTTAGTCCGTTTAGGCAAGCTGGGAACTTGCATATCCTGAAGCATCGCAGGCAGTCGGCCCAACCAGCGTAAACCACTGATGGTCCAGTCAC
Source organism: Bowmanella yangjiangensis (assembly GCF_017255015.1). Lineage (GTDB taxonomy): Bacteria > Pseudomonadota > Gammaproteobacteria > Enterobacterales > Alteromonadaceae > Bowmanella > Bowmanella yangjiangensis. The sequence continues at coordinate 126,797 of NZ_JAFKCS010000010.1, forward strand.
CAATATAATCAACCAGAGCCAGCCAGGACAACCCGGTCATCAGGGTCAGACCGGTGCACAAAAAGCACAGTAACAGCAGCGTGGTGCCAGCCAGATTAAAATAAGGTAACAGGCGGCCACTAATGGCATCCCCCACAAAGCCACCGGCGGAGAACACGTAGATATCGTCTGCATTGAGGCTGAACAGCGCTGTCGCGCCGATAATAGACAAAATACCGCCAATTAAACGCAGACCAATAGTCAGGTAATCCAACTCCAACAAATCTTTAGTTTGTTGGAATAAAAACCAGCCGAGCAAGGCAATACCAAATGGAAATGCGTAGGCAATGTAACCAAAACTATTGAGGAGAATGTCTGCAAACCAGGCACCGATAGCGCCGGCTGCATTTTGCACGTCTTCACGAAAGCCAGCCTGACTCCAGCTAGGGTCGGCTGGGTCAAAAGAGGCCAGAGCGAGCAACAGGTACAGCGCAAACATGCTGCACACTATCATGCCCACTTCCATAATCCGTTGGATACCAGAGAGTCGCGCCATAATCATCTAATTGTTATATTCAAAATGCCACTGCAAACAACCTGCAAAGATACCAGCCACGTTAGCAAAATCCTAGCGCAGCAGCACATAAACCCTGTTTTTATTGCCAGTATTTTGGTTGTTGCACAAATCTTGTTCTAGGTGTCGCTAATCGCCAACATCAGGAGGGATTATTTAAGATTAATTTTCAAGGTGCCGGTATGTTTCACTTCTTCCATCACCACGTAAGTACGAGATTCACTCACACCAGGTAAACCAAGTAAGGTGTCACCCAGCAATTTACGGTAACTGGACATATCCGCGACCCTGGCTTTAAGCAGGAAGTCGAAATCACCGGCGACCAGATGACATTCCTGAATATCGTCAAGTTTGCGAACTGCAGCAGAAAATTCTGCGAAGATATCTGAAGAAGTCTTGGTTAAGGTTATCTCAACAAAGACTAGCATGGCCGCACCCAGTTTGGCCGGGTCGACCTTAGCATGATAGCCTGTTATATAACCTTGCTGCTCCAAACGTCTTACCCGCTCTAGGCAGGGCGTAGCACTTAAGCCAACACGACGAGACAGCTCAACGTTCGAAAGACGGCCGTCTTTTTGCAGCTCCGCCAGGATATTCCGGTCGATACGGTCAAGGTGTTTAGGGGTTTTCACCAGCATACAAAGTTCCGATAAAATGTCTTTTCTCAGGATTATATGCCGCAATTAACAATTTTTCAGCATACTCTTCTGCAAATCTTTTCATATACTTCACAACCCCATTTTCCTGTGAAGGTTGAATAGAACATGTTGATCGGTGTACCTAAAGAAATAAAAAATCATGAATACCGTGTGGGACTGACCCCTGCTGCAGTAAAAGAATTTGTTACTCATGGCCACAATGTGGTTGTGCAAAAGGACGCGGGCAGCGCCATTGGTTTCACTGATGACCAATACATCGCCGCTGGCGCCAGCATCAGCGACAATGCCGAGAGCATTTTCGACAAAGCTGAAATGATTGTTAAGGTTAAAGAGCCGCAGCCCAATGAGTGTAAAATGCTCAGCAAGGGACAAACCCTTTATACCTACCTGCACCTTGCGCCCGATCCAACACAGACAGAACTACTTATCGCCTCTGGCGCAACCTGTATTGCTTATGAAACCGTGACCGACGCCCGCAATGGCTTGCCCTTATTAGCCCCTATGTCAGAAGTGGCGGGCCGTATGTCCATCCAGGCCGGTGCCCATTATCTTGAAAAAGCGCACGGCGGTAGCGGTACCCTGCTCGGTGGTGTACCTGGCGTTGCACCCGGAAAGGTTCTGATTATCGGTGGTGGTGTGGTAGGAACTAATGCTGCGAAAATGGCCATTGGTCTTGGGGCTGACGTCACCATTTTGGATCGCTCACTGACCCGTCTACGTGAGCTGGATGATATCTTCCGTGGTCAACTGAAAACCGTATACTCAACAGTAGATGCCATTGAGCATTACTCCTCTAAGGCCGATCTGGTTATTGGCGCTGTGCTTATCCCTGGCGCTGCGGCTCCTAAACTGCTGACCGCTGAGCATATCCGCAATATGAAAGAAGGCTCAGTAGTGGTAGACGTAGCCATTGACCAGGGCGGCTGTTTTGAAACGGCTCGCGCCACCACTCACCAGGATCCGGTTTATGTGGTTGACGGTGTTGTTCATTACTGCGTTGCCAACATGCCCGGCGGCGTCGCACGTACCTCTACCATGGCATTGAACAATGCTACCCTGCCCTTTGGTCTGGCACTGGCCAATAAAGGTCCAAAGCAAGCCATGCTGGATGATGTTCACCTGTTAAATGGTTTGAACGTGCATGAAGGCAAAGTCACTTACAAAGCTGTAGTTGATGCATTGGGTAGCCAGTTGGGTCTGACTTACACAGATGCTCGTACGGCACTGGGTGCCTAATTACAAGCAGTAGCAAAGGCGCTCTATTGAGCGCCTTTTTTATTTTACACTCTGAGCAATTACCCTTGCTTAGGCACTAAAACCTTGGCACAAGAGGCATGGGTTTCTTTCATTCTCTGCACATAGCGGAATATAGCACTGTCCTCGTTCACCAAGCTGAAAGGCGCTTTTAGCTGTGTCACGTAGTAGAGTGACGGTAATGCCATAGCATCAGCGAGACTGAAGGTGCTACCAAACAAGTAACCCGCTTCTTCGCTCAACCAGGTCTCAACCAAAGACAAGGCTCGCAGCGCGGCCGGTTTGTTAGCTTCCATAACATCCAAACGAGGTGTTCCATCCGGTCCTTTAGGGAAAATCAGCTCCAGCATATAGTCACGGATAAGCGCATGGTTGATATAACTCGACAGTAGTTGTACCCGTTCATCCAGTTTCGCTGCCAACCAAGGGTCTTGCGGGGTCAATTTCACGCCAGGAAATTGCGCATCCAGATAACGGATGATACTGGTCGACTCACACAGTGCTTTATCATCCACCAGCAGCACAGGTATCTTGCCATAAGGGTGCCACACATGATGCTGCTCGCCTTTGAAAGGCACTTCCTCACCATTCACCGCCATTCCCATGCTGTAGGGGATCTGTTTTTCTTCGCAGACCAACTGAGCCACGCGACCAAAACTGCTAAATGCCACCGAATATATATGTACTTTAGTCATAACACCTCCGTTGATAATTCTCTTGCTTCAGAATAGGAAAAGCCTAAATATGTTCAAGAACATATTTTGAATTTGGAGCAACACCATGGCCTGGCAAAAAAGCCATAAAGAACAAACCCGTGAGCGAATTTTAGTCAGTGCCGCCAAGCTATTTACCGAGTATGGTTTCGAGCAAGTCAGTATTGACCAGGTTATGACAGACGCAAAACTTACCCGGGGGGCTTTTTATGCGCACTTTGGCTCCAAGTCAGCCCTGTATAGCGAAGCCATCCTAACCGCCGCCAAAAACAGTATAAGTAGGCTCCCACCACAACCCAGTCATACCCAGTTAACCGAAGGATATTTGTCTGAAGAGCACGTTAAAGGCCAAGTCAGACGCTGTCCGCTGGCTTTTTTGGTGACCGATATCAGTCAGCGCGATGAAACGGTGCGGGATACCTACACCAGAATGTTTCAAGGTATGGTGAATATGCTGGAGTCTGGCGGACTTTGCCGTGAGAAAGCGCTGCAACAAGCTGTCTTGATGGTAGGCGGTGTAGCCATCGGTCGGGCACTTAACAATGAAAGTTTGGTAGAAGAAATACTCAGCAGTTGTCGAAACCTAAGCTCAGTTTGAAACCCGCTTGAGGAATAACGGATAATGGCGCTTTAATTTATCATTGTTCTAAGGACTTTCCATGGCACGAAAAGCAGCCGCATTGCACATTCTGGTGAAGACCGAGCAAGAGTGTCTGGCGCTAAAACAAAAACTTGCGCAAGGCGCCAGCTTTCAGCAATTAGCCAAAAAACATTCGTTATGTCCCTCCGGCAAGCGCGGTGGCGATTTAGGTGAATTTGCTCAGGGCGACATGGTCCCCGCTTTTGATAAAGCCGTATTCAAAGGGCCGGAACTGGAGGTACAAGGCCCGGTTAAAACAGGTTTCGGCTATCACTTAATTAAAGTGCTTTACAAGCGCTAAAACACCACGACGTTGCATTGGACTTATGACACAGACACCGGATTTCAGTTTACTTGATGCCAGCTTAGTCACGCTGAGTGCGCTGTTCGTCATTTGGCTATTGCGACCGGCCGTAAAAAATTCGTTTTTTTGGCAAGCGACCGTCACACCATTGGCATCAATAATCGGCAGCGGCTTTTTAGTCGTAGTCCCGCTACTGGCTAATATTGCCGGACACTGGGCATGGCTTGCAATAATACTGATAGTGCTGCTGTCCTGGTGGTTGGGCAGCGCCATGCGTTATAGCATGCAAGCCTCTTCCCTAAATAAGGATGCACCAGATAAGTGGCTGATGGGGCTAGAGCGGTTTGCTGACATTGCCTTGGCATTTGCCTATGTTATCTCCATTACCTTCTATATCCGTCTGATGGCCGGTTTTTTGTTAACGGGTCTTGATATTTATAGTGAGTTTAATGCCGATGTTCTGGCCAGCATGGTACTGCTAAGTATTGGTTTTTATGGCTTGCTGCGAGGATTACATGGATTGGAAAGGCTGGAAGAGTATTCTGTCAGCATCAAACTGGCAATCATTGCCGCGCTGCTTGCAGGCTTGTTATGGCAGGATGTCCAGCAAGGATATCACTGGCATGGCTTAAGTAGCCCAGATCAGCCATGGTGGCAAAGCTTTTGTCAATTGGGTGGTATGCTGCTGATTGTACAGGGATTTGAAACCAGTAAATATTTAGCTTCCCAGTATCCGGTCAATGTGCGGGTTCGCTCCATGTCGGTTGCGCAAATACTGGCCGGACTTATCTATATTGGCTTTGTGGTGTTAGCTATGCCCTATATGGGGCAGTTTGTCGGAACTCAACCCAGCGAAACGGCTATCATCACGGTATCTGCACAGGTCACCCTGGTTTTACCTGTCATGTTAATTGTGGCAGCGGCCATGAGCCAGTTTAGTGCCGCGATTGCTGATACCATAGGTGCGGGCGGAGTCGTTGAGCAGCAAAGCCGTTCGCGAATTAATCCGCGTAGCCTCTACCCTGTGATCACCTTATTCAGCGTGGTTTTGCTTTGGAGCGCTAACATATTTCAACTGGTTAGCTATGCATCCCGCGCCTTTGCCTTTTACTACCTGCTGCAGTCACTGCTTGCGGCCAGACAAAGTGCCTTGCGCGAACACGCGCCCAAACGAGTTGCCTCTTATTTGGGTTTGGCCTTCATTATGTTACTCATTGTGGTCTTTGCAGAGGCCGTGGAAGGCCATTAGTCCGGTGTTTTCTGTTGTGTACAGATGCGGTTTCGACCTGAATGCTTGGCTTGATATAACGCTTTGTCGGCCCTGTTTACCGCCATTTCCACTGTTTCACAACTGAGATCCACTTCAACAACACCAATGCTAACCGTGAATTTCAATGTATCTTGCTCGTCGGTAATTAGCACCAAAGACTGAATGGCCTCCAATATCCGTTTTGCACATTTATGCGCTTCCTGCTCGTCTACGCCTGGCAGCAACATGACGAATTCTTCGCCACCAAAGCGAGCAATCAGATCCTTGCTACGACAGTACTTTTTAAGGGTAGCGGCAACTTCCACTATCACTTTATCGCCGGTCTGATGCCCATAGGTATCATTCACACGTTTGAAATGGTCAATATCGGTCACTAATACGGACAAAGGCTCATTTTGTGTTTTTGCCACCTCCAGCAAATAGTCAGCCTCAGAGTAAAAGTAGCGGCGATTGTATAGTTTGGTTAGAGGATCGGTGGCAGCCTGCCGTTTAAGTTCTTCTTGAGAATGGCGTATATCCTCAAGGATTTTTATCCGATAAGAGATTATGAATGCCAGCGTCAGGGCTTCCAGCACTATGCCAATACCCACCCCAAAGTGGCTGATGTAGCTGGGGGCTATTAAACCTTTATAGAAGAGTACCGCCATACCGTTAAACAGCACAAAGAAGCTATGCCCTATCAAAAAGTACTTCACCAGCGGATTACCTTTTCTATACAAGGAAATACTCACCGAGAAAGTAATCACCATCATCAAGGCTGCCAGACTGCTGGCGGGCTTAAGTGCACCAGATATGTCAACAAAGCCATAAATCAAGGTGGCTGATAACAACACCAGCATAAACTGTAAAAAACGGTGTTCTGTGGGGTAGAAACGCTTGGTCTCAAAAATGGACATGACAAACAGCAACAGAAAAATCGGCATGGTGATCAAACTGAGGTTGAGAGTGAACACCTCATCCCCATACCACCCAAACAAATTAGCTAATAACCCGTAGGACAAAGCGATCCAGAGCAAGCCAGAAATCAGATAGAAGGAATAGTAAATATTTTCTTTTTTGCTGGTCGCGAAATACAAAAGACCATTGTAGAAAACCAAAGCCAGCATCATACCAACCATCAATGCTATGTCGGTCTTGGCACCAATGAGTGCTCGCTTGGAGCCCTCTGAATCATGCAAATTCAATGCAAACCATTGATGGGAATACACATGGCTACGTACATATAAGGTTAGCGTATCGCCAAATGCTATATTCACCGGATAGACCACTGTGCCCCGATACATCAGCGGGCTGTCTGTTGCATCGTTCATATCCAGCCACTCGCTACGAACTAGTGTGTCATGGCGGAACTCATAAAAGGCCACAGAACGCACGTGATAGGCATAAGGCAAATGGATATAAAACTCTTGGGTATTCTTTGCCTCATTGCGAAGTTCAAGCTTGTACCAGGTAACTCTGGCACTCGTCCCTAGCGTCGTATAATTTCCGGTAGGACTGAAGGTCTCCTCAGCAACATCTTCTATAGCCAATGTCTGAGCCTCGTCAACAAAGTAGTCGAGCTCAAAGTGAGTCAGATTGAGTGGCAAGTCTTTAATAACAACAGATGATGCCTGACTGGAAAAAGTGAATAGCAAGCAGAACGAAATGCATAAATAACGACAAAACTGCATCATATTCACCTTCCTTGACTGGGATAAGCTTTTCAAAACACTAGCTTTTCAATATGTTACCGGACTGTTTCAAGAACACCAAAGCATTCCGAAATATTCAGTTGTTAATCGGCTTATCAAGCAAAGTGACGCATATTTCATGCAGCTAAACGAAATACCTAATCCTTAGGTATTAAAAAAGGCGCTTAATAGCGCCTTCATTATCTGTCACTGATAAAAATCAGTATTCCCACCAGCCTTGCTGCCACCAGGTTAGAAACTCGTCGAAGTCGATGTGACCATCAGCATTCTCATCAATCATACTGAACGCTTCTTCTACCACTTTGACCTTAGTCTTAGGTGAAAGTACGGTAAGTAGCTCGATAAATTCACCCAGATCGATCATACCGTTGTGATCATTGTCAAAAAAGTCGAACTCCTTACGGACTTCGGCAACTTGGGCTTCGGTTAGGGATTGTCCTGACATAACACTTCCTCGAATTAGGACGATATGGGGGCTAGTGTACCCCCGGAGTTCATCTGTGAACAACCCACTAGCCGACTTTACTTCACCTGTTCGGCTTTTTTTGCAGCATTTGCCGCCAGCGCTCTGGCTCTGCGCTCATCAGCTTTTTGCTGGCGACGTTGCTCCATGGCAATACGGGCATCTGCACCAACATGCTCTTCATCACGCTGTTTAGCCAGAGAAACCTGCTTTTCACGCTCGCGAAAACGGGCCAATTGCTCTTCGCTATGTTTACCAAAACATTTCGGGCAACTAACCCCAGACTCGTACTCCGGCTGCTGCTTTTCCTCTTCAGTGATAGGCAAGCGACAGGCATAGCATTGGTCGTAGTGGCTGCGCTGCAGGTCGTGATTTACCGCTACCCGATTGTCGAAAACGAAGCAGTCTCCTTCCCATAAACTGTCTTCTTTAGGTACTTCTTCCAGATACTTAAGAATACCGCCTTCCAGGTGATATACCTCTTCAAATCCCTGCTCTTTCAGATAGGCAGTGGACTTTTCACAGCGGATGCCGCCAGTACAGAACATCGCCACTTTTTTATGCTTGCTGGGATCCAGTTGCTCTTTCACGTATTGAGGGAACTCGCGGAAAGTCTGGGTGTTGGGATTGATCGCATGTTTAAAAGTGCCAATCTCAATCTCGTAATCGTTGCGCGTATCAATAGTAATGACATCGGGATCGCTTATCAGCGCATTCCAATCAGACGGCTTTACATAGGTGCCCACGGTGCGACGAGGATCAATGCCTTCCACCCCCATGGTCACGATTTCTTTTTTCAGTTTAACCTTAGTACGGTGAAACGGCTGGGTTTCATCAAATGAGATCTTGTAGCTGATAGGGTTTAAACGCGCATCCGCATTTAACCAGGCCAAGAGCGCATCAATGGCTTCCTGTGTACCAGAAACGGTGCCATTAATGCCCTCATGGGCGAGTAATAAGGTACCCTTGATTGAGTGAGCTTCCATAAACTCGGTAAGGGGCTGACGAATCGCCTGGTAATCTTCCAGCGTGACAAATTTGTACAACGCGCAAACAACAATCTGAGACATAACACTTCCTCTAGCGGGCTGGAACGTAAATCCAGAGCCAAATACAACAACATCCTATGCAGAATGCCCTAAAACGGCGCGCATTTTAGGGGAAAAGCCATAAAATTTAAAGGGGATTAGTGCCACTCTATTGATTAGTCGACCTGCGATGCAGTGCTTCTTGCAACAACGCAAGCTGGCCCTCGCTCAAGCGCGCTTTCGCCTCTGGCGCTTCCTCTACCAGGCTCATCAGCAAAGTGCCAGCTTGCTGTAACTCTCCTGATGCAACCAACCTATCGACCTCGGCCAGGCGTTCACTGATTTGCGCGGCAGGCAATACACTGGCTGTCTTACTTCTGGCTGCTGCAGCTTCGCGTTCAATACTCTGAGCTAACTGACGTTTTTGTTCGGGCATCGCCTGATATTCGCGTCTTGCCTGTTTTGGGGCGCTCGGTACCATATCGTATGAGGAGGCCGATACTGCCTGCTCCTCGGGCGGTAATAATGGCGACGTAGTGAAAAACAAGATCCCCACTAACAAGGCAGCCGACACCACACTGGACAACGGCCAACGCCAGGCTGTCCAGCGGGACGGTTGCTTGACATCCAATGGCACGGTATGCACAAGCGCACCTTGCTTAGCCATGGCCAATATGCGGGCATCCACATGTTCTGGAGAATTCTCTTTATCCAGACTCTGATAAAGCGCAGAGAGACGCTTTTCTTCCTCAGTCATCTGCTGGCGCTCCCATACCGATACATTTACTCAGGTTTGCCACCGCGTAACGCCAGCGACTTTTGCAGGCATCTAAACCAGCCCCCATAATAGTAGCCACCTGCTCCATGGTAAGTCCGGCTTCCTCTTTAAGCAGAAACACATCCAGTTGTAAGGCAGGCAGCTTTCCCAAACAGTGCTTAAGGCGAAGGGCCAGCCTACCCTGCTCGGTGATGGTGTCAGGGTAATCTTGCGACGCCATGCTTTCCAAAGCCTCAGATTCATCACTCACTAAGGTAAAACGACGATGGGCCTTACGGTGCTGATCTGCCAGCAAATTGCGCGCTATTTGGTACAGCCAAGTGGTAAACCTGGCCGACGGCTGATAACCAGGCGCAGAGGTAATAACCCGTTGCCACACTTCTTGCACTAACTCTTCCGCGCACTCTGTTGCCATGCCCCGGCGAACAAAGAATCGCCACAAGGGATTTTTATGCTGCTCATAAAGCTGGCAAAAAGCCTGCAAGTCACCAGCAGCATAAGCCAGCATTAGTTCCTCGTCAGATTGCTGACCTAATGCTAGTGATGTACCGTCATACCGGGGCTGGGCAAATGACATAGGCTGTCCTATCGTGTTTATTCAGTAAACGCTGATGACTGGCTTATCAATTCTGCGCTTTTAAGCAGATTGATAAATTCATGACGATACCCCTGAGGATCGCTTCCTTTGCCTCGCTGCGCCAAGGCGAGCAGTGTCTGGTAATCACTGTCCTGCATATATTTGCCCCCTTTTAACATCTGAGCAAAGCCAGCAGCAGCGGCTGCAAAGGCAAAATCCCCTTGTACCTCTTCAGATGATAGCTGATCTAGGCTAACCACTTTGCTCACCAGCTGGCTTTTTGTCTCAGATGGTAGCTTATATCTGAGTTTAATCTGCGCCAGCTCTTTGGCAAAGCTCCCTTGCGCTCCTGATGACTGATAACGAAGCGGATCAATTTGTTCACCGCCAGAGCCAGTCAGCGCAATTTCATAAATAGCGGTGACACGATGCCCAGCACCAATTTCACCGGCATCAACCTTATCGTTATTGAAATCCTCCCGCTCTAGTAAGCGATTGTGATATCCCACCAGACGATACTCACTGATAAGTGCTGGGTTAAATTCCACCTGAATTTTCACATCAGCGGCGATGATCTCCATGCTGGAGGTCAGCTCATCGACCAGGACCTTACGTGCTTCATTGATACTATCGATATAAGCATGTTGTCCATTGCCCAAGTTAGACAAGCTCTCCATCAAAGCATCATTATAATTGCCACTACCAAAACCTAGGGTCGTCAGAGCTATACCGCTTTCACGCTGCCGACGGATAAGGGCTTTAAGTTCCTCCAAATCTGACATACCGACATTAAAATCCCCGTCGGTCGCCAGAATCACCCGGTTCACCCCCTCTTTGATAAAGCTACTGCGGGCTAACTGATAAGCCCGAAGAATACCGCCTTCACCATTGGTCCCGCCCCCAGCAGACAGCGTCTCCAGTGCAGTCTGAATACGACCACGCTGATTACCTTGCGTAGGTTCCAGCACCGTTTGGCTGCTGCCAGCATAGGTCACGATACTGACGCGATCCTGACTGCCTAATTGGGACGTTAACAATCGCAGGCTGCTTATCAAAAGCGGTAACTTATCAGGCGCATTCATAGAGCCAGATACATCCAGTAAAAACACTAGATTAGCGGCTTTACGTTGTTGCTTGTCTAACATCTGTCCTTGTAAACCCACTTTGAATAAATGGCGTTTGGGGTTCCAGGGTGATGCCGCAAGCTCAGTATTGATGCTAAACACCTCAGCGTTATCAGGTGCTGGATAGCTATAGGCGAAGTAATTTATAAAATCTTCCGCCCGCACCGCATCGGCAGGTGGTAAGAAACCTTGATTCAGCATGCGTCTGACGTTGGTGTAACTGCCGGTGTCCACATCAACGGAAAACGTTGATACCGGTTGCTCGCTGGTCAGCATCAGGGCATTTTCAGGCGTATCTGGATAGCGCTCCCGGCTTGGTGTGCTCATCACTTGCATACGGGCCATAGGTGCAGGGGCATAGAGCGCAGCATCAGCCATGACACGCTGTTCGACTTCAATAGCAGACGCCGAACGCGCTTTACGCTCAGCAGCAGGGTTAGCTTGTTGCTCAGGCGCTTCGTTGGCACAAGCACTAAGCAGCAAGCCGGTCAATAAGCAACAAGCACGGGTGGTATAGGGAAAATGTGGCATAAATAACATCCATTAAGGGGCGAATTCTTCCCTATAAACGATGCTATTGACGATTCGGGTTATTTATTTTGCGATTCCGCTTAGCCACTAACCAGAATCGCTGATACCCGCCGGGGCAAATCAGGCTGATTGCACCCGGTCAAATAACTGATAGAAGTTACCTGTTGTGACTTCGGCCAGTTTGCTGAGCGGAATTTCCTTTAAATCAGCTATAAATTGCGCCACATCCTTCACATAAGCCGGCTCATTGGGTTTACCGCGATGTGGCACCGGCGCCAACCAAGGCGAGTCGGTTTCAATCAGCAATCGCTCCAGCGGTATTTCCCTCACCACATCCTGCAGCTCTTTGGCGGCTTTAAAGGTCACTATACCGGAAATAGAGATGTAAAAGCCCAGCGCCATAGCCCGCTGCGCCATGTCCAAATCCTCAGTAAAACAATGCAGCACCCCTTTGGTATGCGGTGCTTTGTATTGTTTTAGCAGTGCAATAGTGTCCTGTCGGGCATCCCGGGTATGAATGATCAACGGCTTATTCAGCTCGTTTGCCACCTTAATGTGGTCAATAAAAGACTGCTGTTGGACCGCCTTGGTATCCGGACTGTAGTGATAATCCAGGCCTGTTTCGCCAATGGCCACCACTTCATCACGACTCGCCATACGCAGCAACTCATCGTAACTACAGGCGTCTTCCTGATGCAGAGGATGCACGCCGCAGGATACCGACACATCAGTAAAATCCTTTACGGCATCCAGCATGGCTTCGTATTCATTAACAGCTACGCAAACACATAAAAAATGCTTTACGCCATTATCCCTGGCACGTTGCATTACAGCCCTGAGTTCTTCGGGGGATTTATCTAATCTGTCCAGATGACAGTGGGAATCAACAAACAACACTTAACTCCTGAGCGAACGGACACTGCCCAGTACGCTGGACAATAACAATAATTTATTTAAACCGGGGTTCGTTACCTGGCGACTGGCAGTGATGCACTGGCTATACATTGCAAAGAGCCCATCCTGGGCATATTGGCCCTGTTGTATGGCATTTTTTAACCACAATTGTAACCAGCTTAGTAAACGGCCTGGGTTGTCCTGCCACTGCTCTGCCATCGTCAGTACTGGTAATTGACCATTCAACACTTGTTGCAGATCTTGACTGAAATCCGCAAACCGTTGTCCTGCTTCTTCCTGAAGCACCGCCAATAATGTCAAAGGGGTCGCGCCATATAACGTCAGCAGCTGCGGCTCAATGTCACCCTGGTATTGCTCTGCCAGCCATTGGCTGGTTTGCGCTTGGCTTGCACCAGGCAACAACAGCTTCTCACAGCGGCTTTTAATGGTGGGTAATAGGCGTTCAGCACTGTTGGCCGTTAGCAACATGTATGTATGTGCGGTAGGCTCTTCCAGGGTTTTCAGCAAAGCGTTCGCCGCAGACTCGGTCATGCTGTCAGCTTGATGAATAACCAGCACTTTGGCACCACCTAACTGCGATTTACCACTTAGCTTTTCAATGGCGCTGCGGATATCATCCACACCTATTTGCTTTTCGCTTTGAATTTGATGTAAATCAGGATGATTACCAGCGTCCACTAACTGACAAGCCTGACATTGGCCACAGCGGCTGCTTTCAGTACGCTGGCAAAGCAGGTAGGCGCCAACGTCTTTGGCCAGTGTCGCTTTGCCTAACCCTTGTGGTCCTAACATTAACAGAGCGTGATGCAAGCGACCGGCGCGGTAACGTCCGGCAAGTTGCTGGAACAGACTCTCGAACCAGGGATAGGTCATGCTAAAAAGTCCTGCAGTTCCAGAAGTATCTGCCCATGAACCGCAGGCATATCCTGCATCGCGTCAATGACCTTAATACTTGAGTCCTTAGCAGCTAATTGCAGATATCGGTCGCGGGTGCGGGTGAAAAATGCCAAGCCAGATTGCTCGATACGATCCAGCTCCCCTCGCCCTCTGGCGCGGGCCAGACCAACTTCAGGCTCAACGTCCAGATACAAGGTTAAATCCGGCTTGAATCCTTTCAGGCTTATAGCCCTGAGGCTTGCCAGCATGTCATCCGGGATCTCTCTGCCACCGCCCTGATAGGCCTGCGATGACAGATCATGTCTATCGCCCAACACCCATTGACCTTGTTGCAAGGCCGGTTTAATCACGTTTTCCAGCAATTGTACTCTGGCAGCGTACATCAACAGCAATTCAGCTTCTATGGTGACCTTTTCCTGCCAGTCCTGCTTCACGCATTCACGAATAGCTTCGGCCATTGGCGTGCCACCAGGCTCACGCGTACAAACCAGACTATGCCCGGCCTGTTCAATACAGGTTTTGACGATGGCAATCGCCGAACTCTTACCTGCACCTTCCAGGCCTTCAATTACAATAAATTTCCCAGACATGCGCACTCAACGATTAATTTAACTATTTCAAACGCACTGCTTAACACTGCCCTATTCAGGCAATGTCATGTTTACTCTCAACACAGCACTATTTTTTCAACTGGTATTGTCGCACCGCAGCATTGTGATCGGCAAGATTAGTGGAGAATACATGGCTGCCGTCATTACGAGACACAAAGTACAGCTCTTCGCTGTCAATGGGATGCAGTGCTGCCATCAGGGCATCACGACTGACCATCGCAATGGGCGTGGGCGGCAGTCCTTTAATTACATAGGTATTATAAGGCGTCGCTGTACGTAGATCCTGACGGCGTATATCGCCGTCAAAGGCATCCCCCATCCCGTAGATCACAGTAGGATCGGTTTGCAAACGCATGTTTTTTCTCAGGCGGTTAACAAACACAGCGGCAATGCGTGGACGCTCCTCGGCAAGGCCTGTTTCCTTTTCGACAATGGACGCCATAATCAAGGCTTCATAGGGGCTTGCATAGGGTAAATCGGGTTTACGTTTTGGCCACTGTTCGAGGAGAAACTTCTGCATCTCCAGATAGGCCCGTTTCACAAGCACGCTGGCTTGCATACCGCGAGTGAAATGATAGGTATCCGGCATCAACCAACCTTCAAGACTCCCTCCCTCTGGCTTAAGCTGCGCTTCAAGCTCAGTAAGTTGAGCACTTAGCAAGTGTGGATGTGCTTGCATTTGTCCTTGCCAGTCCCGCCAACGGAAGCCTTCCACTAGACGGATCTCGAATAGCTTTTCCTTACCGCTGGCCAGCAGTAGTAATACCTGCTGTACGTTCATGCCTGGAGACAATTCGTAGGTACCGGCTTTAAGCTCTGCCAGTGTTGGCTCAAACCTGACCAATAGCTTTACAGGCCAACTTTCGGGCAAACCCGCCTCATCCTCCAGATAAGCCAGCAAATGATGCAGATTCTGTCCTCGTTTGAGTTCATACAAGGTGGGCTGATTGAAAGTGAGCTTGGTATTAAGCGTTTGATAATATTGTTGGTAAGCCCAAAATACACCGCTGCCCAAGCCAACGGCCATCAACAACAGAATCAGCTTCCATTTAGACAAAACCACATTCCTTATTTAACTGCGCCACATCGTCCTTGTGGTAAAAATGACCGGCATAACTGTTGACAGGCACCACCCCCATCAAACTGTTACACAGCAACAATTGCTCGGCTTGCAACAGGCATGAAGGCGCGCTACGCACTTGATAAACTTGATCACCACGTAATTCTAAGGCCTTAACCAGCTGCTGACGCATAATGCCGTCAACACCCGCAAAATGTAGATCTGGGGTATACCAGCTATTCCCTACTTGCCAGAATAGGTTGGCCACGGAAGATTCGACCAACATACCGTCGGTATCGCACACCAACGCATCCTGCCAGCCTTGCGCCTCGGCATGCTGGCGAATTAAAACCTGCTCAAGACGATTTAAGTGCTTTATACCGGCTAGCAAAGGTTGTTTGGCTAACTGCAGAGGAGACAATTGCAGGGTTATTCCCTGCTGACGCCATAGGGCGTAATGCACCGGCATGGGATGTAAACTGAGTATCCAGGTTGCTTGAGCAGGAGAAGGCGGAAGGTAGCCTCGCCCACCTGAGCCCCGACTTATCAGAATCTTTAGCACCCCTTCTGAATGTCCAATTGCTTGCTCCACACAACAGTCTTGCAGCCTGTCCCAGCAACTAAAATCAATACCAAGACGCTCAAGTCCGGTCTTTAATCTGTCCAGATGAGCCTGCCAAAACTGCAACTCACCGTCCTTGATTCTGAGGGTACTAAATACCCCATCACCATATTGTGTGGCTCTGTCGGTAACAGCAAGTTGATCCGCGGGCTGACCATTGACCAGCAAAGAGGATGTCATGGAACCTATTATTCCTTTAGCAAAAAAAAGCCTGTCAGAAACTAACAGGCTTTCGCAACGTTGTTAAGCGCTTAGATTTTTTTAAACAGCAAAGAGCCGTTGGTACCACCAAAACCGAAGGAGTTACACAAGGCATACTCCATCTTCACGTCACGTGCAGTATGGGGAACAAAATCCAGGTCACAACCTTCGTCCGGATTGTCCAGGTTAATAGTAGGTGGAACCACCTGATGCACCAAAGACAACGCAGTAAAAATGGCTTCAACAGCCCCCGCCGCACCAAGCAAATGGCCCGTCATGGATTTAGTTGAACTGACCATAACCTGGCTGGCGGACGCACCGAAAATCGACTTCACCGCCTGCGCTTCTGCGACATCGCCAGCTGGGGTAGAGGTGCCATGGGCATTAATATAGCCAATCTGGTCGGCATTCACACCCGCATCAGCCAAGGCATGCGCCATAGCCGCTGCTGCGCCCTGCCCCTCTGAAGGTGGAGAAGTCATATGGTAGGCGTCACCGCTCATACCAAAACCGACCAGCTCAGCGTAGATTTTTGCTCCACGTGCCTTAGCATGTTCATACTCTTCGAGCATCACCACGCCAGCACCGTCCCCCATCACGAATCCGTCACGATCTTTATCCCAAGGACGGCTTGCCGCTTTGGGATCGTCGTTACGTGCTGATAAAGCCCGGGCGGCGGCGAACCCACCTAGCCCCAGCGGCGTAATCGCCGCTTCTGCTCCACCGGCCAACATGGCATCAGCGTCACCGTATGCAATAGTACGGGCCGCAATACCAATATTATGCACACCGGTTGTACACGCAGTGACAATATTCAGATTCGGCCCTTTGAGACCTTCCATAATCGACAGAAAGCCGGAAATCATATTAGTGATGGTGGATGGCACAAAGAATGGAGAAATCTTACGAGGCCCGGAAGACAGCAATTTACTGTGGTTCTCTTCGATTAATCCCAATCCGCCAATACCAGAACCCACGGCGACACCTACGCGGCCTGCATTAGCCTCACAGATTTGTAAACCGGAATCCTTCAGTGCCTGCATACCGGCAGCCACTCCATACTGGATGAACAAGTCCATCTTCTTGCTTTCTTTTTTGGGCATGTACTGCTCAACATCGAAGCCTTTTACCGCCCCGGCGAAGCGGGTGGAAAAGTTACTTACATCGAAGCTTTCGATATTGCCAATACCACTTTCACCCCGCAGCAAGGCGTTCCAGGTAGAGGTGGTATCTAAGCCCAAAGGGGAAAGCATGCCAAGACCTGTTACTACAACACGACGTTTTGACACTATGGCCTCCGCAAGGGATATAGTCTTGATAGGTAGGAAAAGAAACGGCTCTGAACGAGCCGTTTTTCTATCTTCTTACGCGTCTTTGTGAGCGTTGATGTAGTCGATAGCAGATTGAACAGTAGTGATCTTCTCGGCTTCTTCGTCTGGAATCTCAGTATCAAACTCTTCTTCCAGTGCCATCACCAGCTCAACGGTATCCAAAGAATCAGCACCCAGATCATCAACGAAGGACGCTTCAGGCTTTACTTCTTCTTCTTTAACGCCCAATTGTTCTACGATGATTTTAATTACGCGTTCTTCGATATTACTCATAATTCTAGTTTTCCCTTAAAGTGAGGCTAGATGTGAATTTGGCAGTAGTGTATTCAGCAACTCCAGGCCTTGCAAGCAAGAGTATGAAGTTTTTTTCTGGTCAAACCACAAATGCGCTCAATTAACAAACACTAACAGGTACAGGAAATTTACCTGCACAAACTCGTAAGATTACTGCAGTTGGCTACATAATCAAGCCATAAACATCCCGCCATTCACATGGATTGTCTCTCCAGTGATGTAAGCGGCACCGTCCGATACCAGGAAGGCAACGGTTGCGGCAATCTCTTCCGGATTCCCCAAACGGTTAGCAGGAATGTCCTTAAAGATGGCTTCACGTTGCTCATCCGTCAACGCTTTGGTCATATCGGTATCAATAAAGCCAGGGGCGACAGTGTTAACGGTAATACCACGGGACGCCACTTCACGGGCTAATGATTTGGAGAATCCAATCACACCAGCCTTTGCGGCGGCATAGTTAGCCTGCCCGGCATTACCTGCACTACCCACCACAGAACCGATATTAACAATGCGACCTGCACGTTTTTTCATCATGCCACGCAATACCGCTTTGGACAGTCGGAAAATCGACGTCAGGTTGGTTTCCATAATATCCGACCATTCGTCATCTTTCATGCGCATCAGCAAATTATCGCGAGTGATGCCAGCGTTATTGATCAGAATATCGATTTCACCAAACTCGCCGCGAATTTGCTCAAGACAAGCATCAAGCTGCGCACTGTCAGTGACATTCAATGCCAGGCCTTTGCCATTGGCGCCCAAATATTCACTAATAGCAGCTGCACCATTTTCAGAGGTGGCTGTGCCAATCACAGTTGCCCCTTGGGCCGCCAGCTTCTGGGCCACGGCTTTACCAATCCCACGGCTCGCGCCGGTTACCAGGGCCACTTTGCCTTGTAGTTCAGACATGTGTTCTTCCTTCTTATAAACTTGCATTCAGTGAGTCAGGTGTGTTGATGGCATCAACATCCAGGCTCTTGTCAATTCGTTTGATTAGACCGGTCAGCACTTTACCTGGCCCAACTTCCAATACTTTTTCAGCACCCATTTCAGCTAGTTTCTGTACAGACTCTGTCCATCTTACAGGGCTGTATAACTGACGAACCAAGGCATCACGAATCAGCTCAGGGTCCGTCGGTAGCGCTACATCAACATTATTCACCACAGGGATGACAGGTGCATTAACTTGCAGTTTTTCAAGCTCAACAGCGAGTTTCTCTGCCGCTGGCTTCATCAACGCACAGTGAGATGGCACACTGACAGGCAAAGGCAATGCACGCTTAGCGCCCGCTTCTTTGCAAGCCTCACCAGCTCTGGCAACCGCATCAGTCTGACCAGCAATCACGACTTGGCCAGGGCTATTAAAGTTTACCGCAGAAACCACGTCACCTTGCGCCGCCTGTTCACAGGCAGCAATAACTTTGTCGTCATCCAGACCAATAATGGCGTACATGGCGCCAGTTCCGGCCGGAACTGCCTGCTGCATTAACTCACCACGCAGTTGCACTAATTTGATGGCATCCTGGAAGTCCAGTACGCCAGCACAAACCAACGCGGAATATTCACCTAAACTGTGACCAGCCAGGACTTGTGGTTGTTCCCCGCCTTTAGCCTGCCATACGCGCCAAACAGCGACACTCGCTGCCAACAACGCAGGCTGAGTGCGATGCGTCGCATTCAAATCAGCTTCGGGACCATTTTGGGTCAGCGCCCAAAGGTCATAACCTAATACTTCGCTTGCCTGGGCAAAGGTGTCCTGCACTTGCGGATTTTCGCTTGCCAACTCGGCCAGCATGCCGACACTTTGAGATCCCTGACCGGGAAAGACAAATGCTAATTTTGCCATATTCTACTCTCCTGATTTGCGCTGCTCGCCTGGCTCGAATCTTTGTTACGGGTAGACAAATGCATAGGAGCCTGTGGCAACAGCCATCCTACACATTTATCCACATCTTTATCGAAACGCCGAACCGGGCGATGAATATGAAATTTTTAGTAACGAACCAAGGCCGATGCCCAGGCAAATCCACCGCCGAAGGCTTCCAGCAGCAGGTTGTGACCACGTTGAATGCGTCCATCACGAATCGCCGTATCTAGCGCTGTAGGGACAGTAGCGGCTGACGTGTTTCCATAATCCTGTAAGGTCAACACAACACGATCCATTGGCATTTCCAGCTTCTTCGCGGTGGCTTTGATAATTCTGAAATTCGCCTGATGTGGCACTAACCAGTCCAAATCTGACTTCTGCATATTATTTGCTGACAGGGTCTGTTCGACTAGTTCGCTGAGTTTAGTGACCGCCACCTTGAACACTTCATTGCCTTTCATTACCCCCCAGTTATCGTGCACAGACTGTTCGTCACCACGGGTGGGATTGCCTACGTAAAGCAGGTCATTGTATGAACCGGCGGCATGAATATGGGTAGAAAGAATTCCAGGCTCTTCGCTGGCTTCCAAAATCGTGGCACCAGCGGCATCGCCAAACAAAATCACCATGGTACGGTCAAATGGCGCCACCAATCGGCTTAAACAATCAGAGCCGATAACCAAAATACGCTTGGCCATGCCCGATTTAATGTACTGGTCGGCAACACTCAGCGCATAACAATAACCAGCACAAGCAGCGGCCACGTCGAACGCGGGAATACCATCCAATCCAAGAATTTTCTGAATATCACAGGCCGCGCTGGGGAGAGATTTGTCATGACTGGTCGTGGCACAAACAATCATATCAATGCTGCGCGGGTCTATGTCTGCCATTTCGATGGCCTTGAGAGAGGCTTCTGCGCCCATAGTCGCTACGGTTTCATCCGCACCTATAATGCGGCGTTCCTTTATACCTGTCCTGTCGGTAATCCATTCGTCATTGGTATCGACCATTTGCTCTAAATCGGCATTGGTACGAACTTGGCTGGGATAATAACTGCCGGTGCCGATGATTCTCGAATACATGCTTAAGGCCTTTCCATTAGAAGAGTTTCTATTTTATGTTTTATTTTGCTCGGAACCTGTCTGGTAACTTCCTGCATCGCCTCTTTAATGGCGTACAGAAAAGCTTCGCTGGAGGCATTACCATGGCTCTTAACGACAATTCCGCGCAATCCTATCAGACTCGCACCGTTATACTGGTCGGGGTTCACCCTGGCGTAAATCTTTTTCAGAATAGGTAATGCCATACGGGCCATTATCCGGGTCAGCAAATTTTTACCCGAAACCCGTTTCACTTCGGTGAAAATCAATTTTCCTAAGCCCTCACAGGCTTTAAGGGCAATATTTCCAACAAAGCCGTCGGTCACCACCACATCGGCCTTGTCGGTAAAAATATCATTACCTTCGATATAGCCAATGTAATTAATGCTGGGTACCGAGGATAAAATCTGCGCTGTGTGCTTGACCTGATCATTACCCTTTATCTGCTCTTCACCAACATTGAGCAAGGCAACCCTGGGACGCTCAATACCTTCCACTTCCTGGGCCAGCACTGAGCCCATCACCGCATACTGAAACAGAATCTCTGAGTCACAATTTACATTTGCGCCTAAATCCAGCAAATAGACTTTACGGTGACTGATGGTAGGTAATGAAGAAATGAGCGCCGGCCGATCAATGCCAGGTAAAGTTTTGAGCACGTAATAGGCCATTGCCAGCAAGGCACCCGTGTTGCCCGCGCTGACGCAAGCATCTGCCTGACCAGTTTCAACCAGCTCCAATGCTCTGCGCATAGAAGACTTGGTTTTGCTGCGCAGCGCAGCACTGGGTCTTTCATCCATCCCCACCGTCTGCTCGGTAGCTTCAATCTGTAGTTGTGAAGAAGGCGCTTGCGGATATTTAGCCAGGCCATCACTCAACAACTGAGGATCACCGCATAGAATTAGATGAAGATGTGGGAATTCCGTCACCGCATGAACAGCGGCTTCAATAGTAACAGGGGGGCCGATATCGCCCCCCATCATATCTAACGCGATGGTTAGATTAGTCAAAGTCAGCTCGCTTAGTTAGCGATGACTTTTTTGCCTTTGTAGTAACCGTCAGCCGTTACGTGATGACGACGATGCGTCTCGCCTGACGTGGAATCTACAGACAAAGTTTCCGCAGTCAAGGCATCATGCGAACGACGCATGCCACGCTTAGAACGGGTTTTACGATTCTGTTGTACCGCCATTACCTACTCCTGATCTCGCTTAAGTTCTTTCAACACCGCAAAGGGGTTTGGACGCTCAGCCACCGGTTCAATTACTCCATAGCTCATTTCATCCTCGCTTACCTTGCAGTCTTTTTCTGCGTGAAAGGCCACAATAGGCAAGGCTAAAATAAGTTCATCCTCAAAGAGTTGAAGTAAATTGACTTCTCCATGGTCATTGACCTCTACCGGCTCATAAGCCTCCGGTATCTCATCTGTGTCTTGATCAGGCTTTATCGGACTGAAGCAAAATGACACATCCAAATGATGAGCAAAGGTACCATGGCACCTTTGGCAGATAAGCGAAACTTCGGTAGCCAGGTGGCCTTCAAAAAAAGTCAGACCCTGCGCGTCTTTGTTGAATCTGACCTCAATTTCAATGTCCTGGTTTGCCTCAGCGACTGCCTGTTGCAATCGAACCATATCTTTAGGCACCATCACGCCGAAATACTCGGAACGCTTCATGGCGCTTTTGACTGGATCCAGTTGTTTGGGCAATTTCACTTTCTGCATAGGGCGCGCATGATATAGCCACGGACAAGCTTAGTCAAAGAAAATCTATGCCTACAAGGCCTTGGGTAAAGTACTAAGACCTGGTTACAATCCTTCTTTTTTGTATTGAAGGACTTTTGGGCATGCAATTGATTCTCGCCTCTACCTCACCATATCGGAAAAGCCTGCTGGAAAAGTTCCGTATTCCCTTTAGCTGTCATGCTCCTCATACTGATGAAAGCCAGTTGGAAGGTGAAACCGCAGACATGTTAGTCAGCCGTCTGGCACGCGCCAAAGCCGAATCGGTTGCCAACAT
Source organism: Bowmanella yangjiangensis (assembly GCF_017255015.1). Classification (GTDB taxonomy): domain Bacteria; phylum Pseudomonadota; class Gammaproteobacteria; order Enterobacterales; family Alteromonadaceae; genus Bowmanella; species Bowmanella yangjiangensis. The sequence goes on from NZ_JAFKCS010000010.1 coordinate 149,301, forward strand.
GTTGACAGAGCCAGGGTTAGTCATAGGTTCAGATCAGGTTGCTTCACTGGATGGTGAAATCATCGGCAAGCCCCTTAATCATAACGTTGCGGTAGAACAATTACGTCGGGCCAGCGGTCGATTAGTCAGGTTCTATACCGGTTTATGCCTGTTTAACAGTGAGAGTAAAACATGCCAGTTGCAGATTGAAACATTCGATGTGCAATTCAGGCAACTCAGTGCCGAGCAGATAGAGGCTTATCTCCAAAAAGAGCAACCCTATCAGTGTGCCGGCAGTTTTATGAGTGAGGGGCTGGGTATCTGCTTATTTGAGCGACTGTCAGGACGCGACCCGAACAGTCTGGTGGGGCTACCGTTAATCGCCCTGACCGAAATGCTGCAACAAGCGGGTATAGACCCTCTATGCATCGGGGATTAACCCCTGCACAACAAACGTTGTAGTTCCGCCAGAGAGTCCACAATAGCGCGAGGTGCATGTCCAGCCAAGCGCTCTACGCTATGCACACCATGGCTAACGGCTATGCGATCCATATTGAGATTCTGCGCCATCTGCATATCGTAAACAGTATCACCAATCATGACCGCTTGACTGGCCTCTACATTCAGTTCGTTAAGCAGTTGCACTAGCATATCTGAAGAAGGTTTCGACTCCGCTTCGTCGCCGCAACGGGATGCCTGAAAATAATGGCCGGTATTGGTCTCCTGCCAAACCCTATTCAAGCCGCGTCGTGCTTTACCTGTGGCAACCGCCAACAAGGTCCCCTGCCCTGATAAGCGATCAAGTAAATCACCGGCGCCGTTAAACATGGGGGTCGGCGTTTTATCTTTCTCTACATATTCTTGTTTATAGCTTTCGAATAACAAATCTTGTTGTTGCGCAGGTAACTTGCCAAACAATATCTGCATGGCAGGCAGCAGGCTAATACCGATAATATCTTTTACCGCATCGTCTGTCGGCACAGGCAAGTTTGCCCTGCGCGCTGCCGTTTGCATGGCAGACACTATTCTGGCACCTGAGTCCATCAAGGTGCCGTCCCAATCAAAAATAACCAGCTTATACATCTTATTTACGCAGTTGCTTCAACACAGCAGTTAATTGAGGATCTAAGGGGGCTTTTAAGCTCAAACGTTCGCCACTTTTAGGATGAATAAATGAAAGCGTAAAGGCATGTAAAAACAATCTTTTTAAGCCCAGCCCCGCCATGTGACGATTAAATGACTCGTCACCATATTTATCATCACAAGCAATAGCATGTCCGGCATGCAGGCAGTGCACCCGTATCTGGTGAGTACGCCCGGTAACCGGAAAGGCTTCAACCAAGGTGGCACCGCTAAAACGCTCCAGCACCTGATAGCGGGTTTCAGATTCTTTACCGTCCGGAGAAACCGAGACCATTCGCTCCCCAGACTTCAGAATATTCTTCTTAAGAGGCGCCCTGACTTTATGCCGGTTGTCAGCCCATTCACCCACAACCAGTGCCTGGTAACGCTTATCGACTGTCTTGTCGCGCAGTTGTTCGTGCAATGATTTAAGTGCTGAGCGTCGCTTGGCAATCAGCAGACACCCTGAGGTGTCACGGTCAAGACGATGCACCAACTCCAAATACTTCTGGTCCGGGCGTAATGCACGCAGCGCTTCAATCACGCCAAAACTCAGCCCACTGCCGCCATGCACTGCCATACCAGATGGCTTATTGATAGCAATCAGTTGGTCATCTTCAAACAAGATATGGGCTTCAAGAGTTGCCACCTTGTCTAATTTAACCGAAGGGGCATCGTTCTTTTCGGCCACCTTGAGCGGAGGAATACGCACAATATCGTTGGCCTGTAACTTATAGTCAGGTTTGATACGTCCCTTATTTACCCGGACTTCCCCTTTACGTAAAACCCGATAAATAAGGCTTTTAGGCACACCTTTAAGCTGAGTGCGTAAAAAGTTATCTATTCGTTGTCCTTCCAGTTCGGGATCGACCTGAATAAGTTGTACTTTTGATGAATTTTGTTCTGTCATAGGAAGGCTATTTTACCCTATTTGTGTATTTGGTGATGAAAATTTTCGTATGAGAATTTTTAGGTCTGCATAAAGCCAGCTACCGCTTTCAGATGTTTTCCACTCAGAACAAGGGCTAGCGCCATTTATTGCTCTTCGACGGTCAATAAAACGTTGAAAAAGCACGATTCATTTAATAAATGAATTGCCTTGCCTGTAATCTTTCTTTAATGCGATAATTGCCGTGCTTTTGATCCAAAAAAGATGATCAGGTCTGACTAAAAACAGACCGGGTTCTGAACGCTGAACAACAGATTCTCATCAAGATGATGAGTAAGCGAGCATACCGGGCACGAAGAGTGTAAAAGTTCGTGCATCACGGCAATGACAGAGTCCAAGCAACAAAACAAATTTTTTAAGAATTAGATTGCTATCGAAGCAAAGTATTAACCAGTTTAAATGTCTGTCAGGCCAGCATAATGTCTGACCGACTAGTCTGTATTTAAGACCACACAATTTGATTTGGCTTGAGCCACCACCCAGTCGGGAGACTGCACTGTTAAAACGCTGTGAGACGCTGGTGGGATCTTGTATTTCGATAGTGATCGATACCTATCGAGTCACGAAATGAAGAGAATGTTGATCAACGCAACTCAACACGAAGAGTTGCGTGTTGCCCTGGTAGACGGGCAGAAACTTTACGATCTGGATATAGAAAGTCCAGGACATGAACAAAAGAAAGCGAATATATACAAAGGTCGGATAACCCGGGTAGAACCCAGCTTAGAAGCAGCCTTTGTTGACTATGGTGCAGAACGCCATGGTTTCCTTCCTCTCAAAGAAATCGCCCGCACCTACTTCCCTAAAGGATACAATTTTGAAGGCCGCCCCAATATCAAGGACGCCATCAAAGAAGGTCAGGAAGTTATAGTTCAGATAGATAAAGAAGAACGTGGACAGAAAGGCGCAGCCCTGACCACCTTTATCAGCCTGGCCGGCAGTTA
>NZ_JAFKCS010000100.1 GCF_017255015.1 Bowmanella yangjiangensis
CTACAGCATTTTTCCGCTATCCCTTGCAGTGATTTCGACACTTTTTCGACACTCCAGCTAGACAGGTTCGGCGGCGATGGCTAGCTTCTTGCCGTCACGCCCCTGTGCTTTAGGTCTTCGGTGTCGCTTTTCCAACCTGTGAGTGTCGCGTTTCTCACCTTTGATACGTGATAAATCAAAGGCTTGCGCCGAATTATGGTTGATTATCAGACATTACTGGGGATGTTATGCGACAGCAATGTCGCCTAGTTTATAGTTAGGCATCAAGGGCTAAACCTGTGAATATCCCAGAGCAAGAGATCTACATATCCAGCGTGCTAAAACACGGAAATGATCTCGAGCTTCGCTTAATAACAGACTATCACCCTGGCGCAGAGCCAACCGCGTATTCTATTTTTATATCAACCCCAAAGAGCCCTGCCGAGCTAATAAATTTTGCAAAAGACTGCAAGCTAAACAATGACTATCTGTATATCTGTCAAAAAGAAAACAATTTAATACTAGAAACCGAGCACGGCGAATATCTTGAACTAGAGTTCAGCACAATAAATTCATCTCAGCGTTCACTTGACACAGCAGAATTGAAAGAGATCATGGAGCAAACTTACTCATGGTATCTTTCTGAAAATGAGCATTCCAGGCTGTTGCAGTCGCGAATCCATGAAGCATTAAAAATACTTAACGAAACACACAGACGAGTCTTGATAAAAACTGAAACACACGAGAAAGGCAGTACGGCATCTACACTTTACTCGCAGCAAGCAGTTCTTATAAACAGACTGATCAAGGTGCTTGAAACCTAACTACTGGTTCAAGTCGTTCGCTTCGCTCACTCGGGTCCGGCTTAAGCCGACCCCTTAACCAAATAGAAAAAGGAAAAAGGAAAAAGGGGACAGATTTATTTTGCGATCTGCCAAGAGCAATAAATAAATCCGTCCCCTTTTGCGTAGCTGTTACGTTTTGCATGCTTCTCTTATATGCAATGGCACATTCAGGAATCTAAAAACAGTAAAGACGATAAAGAACCGCCCTAACAAGCCGCTTGAAAGAAAAGGGGAAAGATTTATTTTATGACAAACGAGCGCAATAAATAAATCCGTCCTCTTTCCGCACTCAATCATGGAGGAACAATGAGCAAAATCGTAGCAGCACTACTTGATAATGCATACCAAGATACACAGTTATTGATAAGTAACGACCAACAGGGAGATATCTTTTCTGAGTTCAGAGAAGTTGACTTTACTCTCTACTCAAAAAACAAAGAAAAGGGCGAGCTTATTGCTAGCTTTATCAATGACAATAATTATGGCAAAGCTTCGTATGAAAAAATTGAGCAAAGCCATCGCATTACAGTAGTTATAAATATGCCTACCACTCAAAATTTAATCTGTTCGGTATCTGGCTTAATGGTTTGCCTTGCCGCATTGTATGACCTGGAATATGACGGCTGGGGTTGCGCTTTAAAAACTAAAATATAACAAAGCATAGCAACCCGCACACTTCGTGCGCTGGACAGTTTGTAAGCCCCCTTTTTCATAGCTAATGCATTAGTACAGAAGACTATCTAATCACTGTTATGCGAGCCACCATGAACAGCGAAGAACTTTACAAAAAAGCTATGGAGTTAGAGTCCAAAGGCGAACATAAATCGGCAATTTCAGCTCACAAAGAAATCGTTAATAAATCCAACGACCCGCGGCACTTCATCGCATTCGGAGTTTGTCTCCAGAAATGTGGTCACTGGCAGCAATCTATTGAGGTTTTAGAAAAGGGTATCGCACTGAAGCCTCACTATTGCGAGGGTGATGCTCGTTTATTCTTAGCAAAAGCACTTTTCAAGTCAGGCAAAAAAGGCCTTGCGATCAAGCAATGGCAGCATGTATCCAAAATGCAACCTGAGTATCCAAGTTATGAGTCCGTGCAAAATGAAGCCAAGAAAATGCTTGCACAAAACGCATGACAATTGGCTCAAGCCGTTCGCTCCGCTCACTGAAGAAAAGGGGACTGAAGAAAAGGGGACAGATTTATTTTTGACAGGCGTTAGCAATAAATAAATCTGTCCCCTTTTCCTCATGTCCCCTTTTCCTCAGCTCATTTGCTCTCGCAACGTGTCACGATTGCGATCACCTAATCACTAAGACGTGTATGGCACGCATACGAGCAGAATGCACAACCGTTTGCTGTGGGGTAGTAGAGTCGAGCGGCCATCACCGCTCCGTAGCAATTACTATGCGCTCCCAGATAATGCTGATTCTGGGGCAACGGCATGAAAGTGCAGCCTTCCTTATGCACTTCGTGATCGCCATTAGCTTGAGCACGCGTATTCACGCAGTAACGGTCCATAACACCTCCCTCAGCGCTGTTCAGTCTGCGTGGTCTTGGGATTACGCTTCATGTATTTTTCTGTCACGAAGCGTCCAGTGATGGAGCTACGATGGATGGTTTGCTTCTTCCCAGAGGATTTCGATTTGGTAGCCATAAGGCCTCCTATTGGACGATTACATGTATCGCCAAGCTCAAAATTGGAGACCGTTCGGCACCAAGCCGATTGACGTTGTTACGCCCGTTTGGCTCAATGCTAAAGCCAATCAGGGCTTGGCAGCTTTGCTGCGCATGGCTTCTGGGGGAGCGGGGGAATGCGTCTATGTTTGGCGACTGAACGCATTCTCTCGCTAGCTTTGTCCTTCCGCCCATCTCACAGCGGGCAAAACGAAGC
>NZ_JAFKCS010000101.1:0-2318 GCF_017255015.1 Bowmanella yangjiangensis
CTTCCGGCTCGATGGCTACCCATGACTTGCAGGGCTGCCAGATGTCAGGACGCAGCTCGGCGGCGTCGATGTAGAAGGTCCAGCCCTTGCGGTTGACCTTGACAGCCAGGACCGGGCGGGCCTTGATGGCGTTCGCTTGCTCGAGCGTCTGCGCCCACATGTTCAGCAGCGCGCCGCGTGGCGGTTGCTCGGCACGGGCCTTGATCTCCGGTGCCCAGCCATCCAGACCGGTGATGTCATGCCCGCCAGACCTCGACTGCTCAAGGTTGCGCTGGCATGACACGCCGAGGTGTGTGGCGACCATTGCGCAGAATTCGCGTTCGACGGCTGCGCCCTTGGCGCGGGAGTTGGTCATGAGCAAAGCACCTTTCTTTTTACTGTCCCGCAGGTCTTGCACTTGAGAACGTAGTAGCAGCCAGTGGCCATAATTTTGCCGCGCGAGTTTTCTCTTTCGTATGGCCCATGCTTGATGACCTCCATGTCGTGAACGCCAAGAAAACACCAGATTTTCTTATTCATGCCGGATCATCTCCATCCAGAATCATGACCAGAGGCCCCATTGAGGCCTCAGAGCCGACCTGGGCGAATGCGTCATTGATGAATACAGGCAGCAAGTCGAGATCCTGGTACTTCTCGAGAACATGGCGCAGTTCGTCCATCATCGATTCGTGCATCGCCAGTTGATTGGCCAGCCGATCCGGCTTCACGTTCAGCGGGGTGACGTTGTTCATGGTGCCTCCCATACGCCGATGTACCCATCGACCTGGTTATGGCCGCAGCAGCAGCCAGTTGTGACAACTTCGAGAGCCCACAGGGCTTGCACGGCATCGGCAATGCAGCGGTCGACACAGGTTGTTTCGCGGAATTGCAGGCAGCCGATATTCCCGATCTTCAGCATGTGATCTGGAGTCTTCAGCTCCACCTGGTTGGTGTAATCGCCTGGGTGCACACCAGAGCAGGCGCACCCTTTGGGAATGCGGATATTGAAATCAGGCATCGGACACCATCCTTTGCGTTTGCATGTGGAAGTGGCCGGCCAGGGCGGAAGCCACGATGCCGCCTGGCGATAGGGCGCTGACGTTGCTCATGCAGCCTCCTTCAGCCCGAAGAGGGCCTGAATAGTCACTGGAACCTTGAGGCCCATCTGCTGGAGCTGGAGAGCACATTCGGTCATCAGCTCGCGCTGGGTGCCGTAGCGCTGCTCGAATCGGGCTTTGTACGGGTGAACGGCGATCAGTCCGGCGAGACCGGTGCCGTCTTGATGGTGTCCGGCGCACATTGGCAAAACGAGCCAGTGCGCGTTGGGCTTCGTGCGGCCGTCGACGTGATGGATCGAGACGTGGAAGTTGCGGGCGCCGAACTCCTTGAAGCAGGCGATGCAGCCCACGTGCTGTGCGAGGATGTCGTGATAGCGCTTCTGCTGAGCGCTGACTGTGCGGCCTTTCATGCTGAAGCCCTCCGCAGAACCGGCACAAGCTGGCCAAGCCCAGATCGCTCCAGCGCAGCCACGTTGACCAGACCGTAAGCCACCAAGCAGATGGGGGCGCCGGAGTTGAACGACGCCCTACTGCCGTCTACGCGGTGGAAGTGCGGTCGACCCTGCAGGAACAGAACAGCATCAGCCGCGCCCCATACCGACTCGAAGAACATTGCCGTCTCGGTGCGCGCTGGAATCAGTGCGATGCCGTTGCCATGGGCGGCTAACTTGCGCAGCCACTTCGAAGCCTCCCGGCCAAACGGCGGGTTCATCCAGACTCGGCCTTTCCACTCTTGCGAAAGTCCGTCTTCTTCCTTGCTGTAGTGAATTGCAGCAGTCGGCCACGGGCGGCGCGATTCGTGCGGCGAGCAAGGATCGAGGTCGAATGAACCGAGAGCTGCAAGGATTTCAGGCGGTGTCAACCATTCATCTGTGCCCATGACTGGAGATTGGTGGCCGGACATGCTCATGACCGCGCCTCCAGATAACGAATCTCGACTGGAACTCCAGCGGCCTCAGCTGCTTTTATGCCGTACTCCATGCCCTTGCTGATTCCACGGTCCGCGTATACAACCGATGCATGTGCAACTGCTCGCCATGCGAGGCCGGCGTCAATCCCATGCTGCCGCTCTGATTCGATCTCATCGCGCAGAACCCCAGGCTGCGTGTATAGAAGATGTGAGGCGATGGGGGCCTCACCGCGAAGCAGTGAATCGCGTACGCAGGCGCGAGCGTATTCAATGTTCGAATCAACGTCGCCCGCAAACGGGCTTTCAAGAATGACCAGTCTCATGCAAAGCTCCCGATCAGATCAGCGGCAGCCATGGCGTCTGCCTCGGTT
>NZ_JAFKCS010000101.1:2328-2715 GCF_017255015.1 Bowmanella yangjiangensis
GTTTCGAAGTGAGAGGACAGAACCAGACGCCAGCACGCGGCGAAAACGTCGCGGTACAACTGGCCGAAGGTGTCTTCGTCCATGTTTGCCCAGGCAATGGACTTGGCCTCTTTGCGGATTCCGCCAGGGGTGTGCAACAACACGAAGTGGCCAGCCTCGACGGTGACCCACTCGCGGAATGCTTCGCGGCTCTTGTCGACTGCCGGGAACTGCTCGGCGCGGTCGGACTCAAGCTGGGCGATGTAGGCATCGGCGGCGCGCATGACTGCTTCAGGATTCTGCGAATGGCCGGCGATGAACTTTGCCAGGCCAACGATTCCGCGCTTCTCCTGGCGCGGCACCAGTCCGCCGACCGGCTCCCAGTAGTCGAAAGCCAGATCCAGCATG
>NZ_JAFKCS010000102.1 GCF_017255015.1 Bowmanella yangjiangensis
AGGAGATTTCGAGTCCGCTCGTAAATGGTTAAAGAAAGCCGTCGAAACTGGAATAGTAGATGCAGTCAGTACCTATGGGGCTAATCTGGTGCATATGCCCGATCAAATGGGCTTTCCATTGGATAAAATTAAGGGCTATGCATTCCTCTCGTTGGTTGCAGAAATAAGACATGAAGGGGATGACTTTGAACGGGGGCTTCTTAAAGCGATAGAGCCCACGATGTCTCCGGAACAGGTTGCGCAAGCCAAAACTTATGCGAAAGAGTGGATGAAAGCTCACCCTCCGCTTTCCTATTTCGATCCCCGGTTCGGTTTTTGATGCCGTGTCATAGTTTCAAGCTCTCACAGGGAATGCCGCTATGTTGGTCCTGACCCGCCGCCCTGGCGAAGCCCTGAAGATTGGCGAAGACATCGAGATCTGCATTCTCGGTGTGACTGGCAATCAAGTTCGCCTCGGCACCAAGGCGCCCGTGGCGGTGAAAGTGCACCGAGAGGAAATCTACCTGCGTATTCACGACGAACCGGCCCAAGTGCCCGTCAGCGACTGAGCGTGTTGTCCCGGAGCCCGGCAGACGGACGCCAAACTGGAGCAGGCGCAAGCGGCGACTTGACCACGGTGACCTGGCGGGACATGCAGGCGCTGCGTGTGGCGCGTGATCTGGCCCTCGCCGGCAATGTGGCGACCCTGTCGCGGGGCGTGGCCGCCCTTCCGTTCCCAGATCGCTCAGGCAGCAGGCTTGACCCTGCTGATCCTCGCTGGCCTGATCACGCTGTTCTATACCAAGGACTCGCCAGCGGAGAAATGGGTCAAACAAACCCGCTTCGACACCCGCCCGGCCGACTGGTCGAAGACCTATGTGGAGTCGATGGTCGCCTTCTACCAGATGCTGATGCCCGCCAGCATGGAGCTGCGCCGTTAGCAGGATACGAATCCATACCACGGCACGATTCAGGAGATCCGCTTGGTGCTGTTGCTTCCTGGCCAGCAAACGTACCAGCAAGGCATGGTCGCCTTCGATGGCATGGAAGAGTGATCTCACAGCCGCGGCCTGCTCGACTTCAGCGACAGCCTCAACTGCGTGCCGCTGGTTTGGGGCGAGGACGACCCCATTCCGCTCTATGTGGATACCGGTAACCGCGTGGCACCTGAACCCGATGGATCGCTACGCTTGAGCTACGCCTACCATGAGAGCGAAGGCAAGAAGCTGAAGCGCATCAGCGGCACTCTGATCTATCAACCCATCGAGGGGCTGTATATGCCGCCTCTGGAAATCGACTTGAGCTGAAGCCCATGAGTTTGGAGAGATTGATCGCGGCACTAGGAGACAAGTTGTCCGGCAACGTGCCCTATGTCGCTCTGAAAGCCGATCAGCCGACAGGCCGGCATCCGATGAACCTCTTCGACATCGAAGAGCAGACCGAGCATTACCTAACTTTGAAGGTGGGAGAAGAAAAGCATCGTGGGATGTTGACGGGAATATTGGGAGGTATAGGTGGGGGGGCTTTTATATTTATGGGGTTGCTTGAGATTTACTATGGAAGGCCCTGGGAAAGCATAGGAACCTTCTTAACGGCTATTCCTATACTAGTGCTCCCCTTTCTATGGGAAACATTGCGCCCTTTACCTTTGCCAATTCTGTTCAACCGCCGTACCCGCGAAGTCTATTTAGAACAGGATGGTGTTCTCTACCACTGCCCCTGGGATGAAATCGCTGCCGTGGCCTATGAATTCCGTTTGGTTGGCCCCTATACCGGCGCCACGCGCAGCGCGGCGCTGGAGGTGCTGATGCACCAGTACCAGCGGCCAGAGCGGCAGGTACTGGTTAGCCTGGGCGTGCCGATGGGCAAGGATCTGGACATGCAGTTGTGTTTCTGGGAATACCTGCGTGCCTATATGAACAACGGTCCCTGGTTCGACGAGCGGGGCAATCACAGCGAGTCCGATGCCTTTGTCAAAAGCCAGTTGGCAATCAAATTCAAACTCAGCGAGCAGCTTGGGGAGCATTGGCGGGATTTGAAGAAACGCCGTAAGGAATCGGACGGGCGCAATTACCTGCAACTGTCGGATGTGTTCCTGTTATTTGGTGGAGTGCTCGAATACCCCGTCGGGGTGATCGGAGAGTACACCTATAAAGTGGCTAGCCGCCGTAGCCGCGCCAACTGGCCCGAGGTGGTAAGGGAACGGCTCGATCCGAACGGGCCGACCGAGCGTCTGATCGATGTGGAGCGTAATAGCGGCTCACTGGAGCTATGAGCCGGAGCCGCACGCTCATCGAACCAAGGGCTCGGGCGCGCTTAAGATCAGCGCCGCCAAGCACCGCCATAACCAGGGCATGGAACCCGTTCTGAACATCAGCAACCGCCTCTCACCCTACTCACCGCGCCTCGCTTGAACCAGCCGATGGCACTGCAGCATCATCCAGACGGCTTCGAAGATAGGCTTTCGGCGACAGCCCGGTATGCCGCTTGAAGCAGGTGTAGAACGCCGACAGCGAGTTGAAGCCCGCCGCAAAGGCCAGTTCGTCGATGCGTTTGAGATCGCTGCCGGTCTGCAACCCGTCGAGCAGGTATTGCAGGCGGGCGCGGTTTTGTCCGGCATAGAACAAAGGCGACACTTCATTGTTGTACCACTGATACAAATACGGGCCATGGCTGACGATTAGACTGTTAGTTGCCTGATGCCACTGTATGTCTTTAATGCCGAGCGACATT
>NZ_JAFKCS010000103.1 GCF_017255015.1 Bowmanella yangjiangensis
GGCGCCCCTGCTGTCCTTGTACAGGTCCGTCATCTTGGCTGACTTGTGCCCGAGCAGCGCTTGGGCATTGCGCCCCTCTGCCGCGTGCAGTCGTGCGGCCAGGGACCGCATCTCATGGAAGGTAGGCGGGTTGTCCGTCACCACGATGTCGCCGGCCTTGACCGCTGCGTCTCGTGCCTCGGCGAACTTCCTGCTGATCGTGTCGAGCATGATCGGGCTGCCGGCCTTGGCTTTGCTCACCGTGCGGGCGTGGTGCACCAGATGCTTCGACACCACGTTGTCACGGCACAGCTTGATGACGCCGGCAAGATCCAGGCCGATGCACTGCAGGCCTATCGAGGTGCTCAGCCGCAGCCGCTGCTTGGTCTTGTGCTGGATGACGAGCAGATGCCCGTCCTGCTCATCCTTGAACAGCATGGATGCGATATCCTCCCGCCGCTGGCCCGTGATCAAGGCCAGCTCCATCGCACGCTTCAGCCAAGCTGTACCGGCCTTGGCATGAATCGCCAGCCACACCTCCAGCGTCAGGCGCTCCCGCTTGACCTTGACCTTAGCAGCCTTGGTCACTTCGACCGGATTCCCCGCCGTCCATCCCGCCGCCATCGCCTCCATGAACACGTCACGCAGCAGAGACCGCATTGCGCGGCTCATGTGCGACTTACCGGCCTTGACCATCCCGCCCAGGTAGTCGGCAATCATGATCGTGGTGATGGCGTTGATGTCGTGCTTCCCGAATTCAGTATCGAGCCGCTTGATCCGCATCCGCAGATTGCGCTTGGTGTTGTCCTCGATTTCGCGCTCTTCGATGATCTGGCGGTATTCGGCAAGCCATTTGCTGAACAGGCGGCGCGCCGGTCGTTCGATGCGTTCGCGGAGGGTTGGCCCTGCTGGCAGAAGGATGTTCTCGGCAATGGCCGTAGCTACGGCCTGCTCCTTGTTCTTGCCGAGCCCGAAAAACTTCCCTGTCACCGGGTCTTTGTAGCTGTAGTAGATGACGCCGTTGCGGCCGTCTTTCTTGCGGTACAGGTTAGGCGGCAGGTCTTTCGATCCTTGCTTCCTTGGTCGCGGCGCCATAGCGTGCCCTCATGATCCTACTGTGCAGCGATCCATCATCCGGCAGCTCTACCGGCGCCTCAGGTTCGCAGTATCGTGCGTTCTCGTCCACCCGGTAGCAGCGGCCAACCTTCTGCGCTGGCGGGTCGAAACGGTTCGTCCTGGCCCACATGCGCAGCGTTGCCGGCGACGGTGCCGGGTCAAGGTGGGACTCGGCCCACTTCTCAAGCGTGATCAGTTTCATGCGGCCTCCTGCTGTTGCTCCAAGCTCCGCATTGCGTCGCGAACAGCAGAGACGACGCGAGTCAGGTACTCGTAGCGCGGGTTTGGTGCAAAGGCATGGTCAGACACCGCGTAGTGCCATTCGCTGCCGAACAGGGCGGTTAGCACTGCGTCTGCCTCGCTGCTGTGCATCAGCGACTCGGGACTTTCGAACTGCTCCAGGCATTCCGCGTCGTCGTAGATGCGTCTGGCCTCGTCTTGCTCGAGACGTCCGCATTCGTAGCGCCAGGTTTCACGCCCTCGGCGGCAGCCAATGGCTATCTTGCGAACGGCTTTCGTCAGCGCCTCGCCGGAAAAAACTGTTGGCTCCAGGCCTACGCCCCGGCGCAGGCAGCCGACCACATAGTCGACGCTCTCGTCGGCCACGAACTGCGCGACAGTGCGGTCGCCCATGCTGCCCCAGTACGTCGCCCAGGACTCGCCGTAGCATTCGATAGTGATCTTGCCCTGGCGCGTCTTGCGGCCTTCATTCTCGGCGCGCACGCCAAGGTCTTCGATGAACACGGTAACCGGATCCAGCTTGTATGGTTCTGTCATCAGGTCGGTGATCAGGAACTTGGTGACGCTGGTAGATTCGATTTTCATCGCTACGCTCCGAACTTGATCTTGACGCCGTTGCCCAGGCTGACAACGCCAGGCTCTTCGCCCATGACCTCTTTCATAAGGGCGTAGGTTTTCGGCGCCGACTTGGCCTTGCTCCAGTTCAGGCCTACTTCATCGAGGAAGCAGGCTTCGATATCTGGCCACCGGCCAATAAGGCGCCCCCAAACCACACCGAGCGCGGCGATCTTTTCGAAGTGCTCGCGCACCTCTGGCACTGCCTCCAGTAGCAGCAGGCAGCGGTTCAGGTCGTCCGGGTCGCTCGGGTATGAGCGGTCACTTGGCAGGCCGCATGCGGTCATGGCCATGGCCTTCGAAGAGGCGCCAACGCGGCCAGTTGCGATCCAGTTCAGGACTTTCGATTGAATTTCGGACACAGCAAATCCTCCCGCCCTATGTGGGCAGATAGAAAAGGGGATGGGGTGGGGTGTTACTTGATGCGGAGGCCTAAGCCGGTGGCGGTGATGGCGTCGGTAAACACGTCACAGCACTTGTTCCAGACAAGAGAGCCGTCACTGTCAGCCGTTGGAAACTTGCCGGGGTGCGAAATCTCCACCGCATCCAGGGCGGCGTTGAAGGCGCGCCAGGCCGATGGAACATGGGTAAGCCCTTGTCCTTTAAGCCACGCCTCGAAAACTTCGCGCCGCTTCTTCTCGATTTCAGGTGTCATTGCTGCCTCCTTGTTGCGCCTGGCGGTAAGCGGAAAGTGCTCCGCGAGCGACATTGCCGTACCTGCCGCAGCTGGCGTAATAC
>NZ_JAFKCS010000104.1 GCF_017255015.1 Bowmanella yangjiangensis
CTGGTGGTAACCCGATGAATATCAAGGGCTTACCTCACCATGACTACCAGCGAAGCCATGCCCGAGCAGGGCCAAGTGTCACCAGCCAGTCACCAGCGCTGTCACCAGAAACGGCCTCAGCGCCTGTCCGTATGGCACTATCGCCGTAACGGCATCTACTACCTCAGAGTCCGTCCTCGGGGCTGTGCAACGCGCAGCTTCGCTATTTCCCTCCGCACCACCGATAGGCCCACAGCAATGACGCTTTCCCAGGACATCCTTCAGGCCCTGGCTATCTTTCATCTTGATCGTCCTGAGGCAGACTGGCCGATTCTCAAGGAGCGCCTGCTGGAGATCGCACATGACGCCCTGAGCGGTGCAAACAGCGATGACTGCCTGTCGGCCTACGACATGATCTATGACGACCTGTCCGTATCACTCGCCCAGGCAGCAGCCAAAGCACCACTGAACGTCGATCAACACAGGGCCTTGGACATCGGGCGGGAGATCGTAAAGGCCGCACAAGCACGCCTGAAAGGCAACACTAAGCCCCTCATGGGAGTCATTGAACGCCTGGAGGGCCCGGAGCCAGGAGGCACCCTCCCCAACGTGTCCGCCTCCCTATCTGTAGGTGTCCCTACTGTCCCAATCACCTTCGAGGCTCTCGCTGAGCTGTTCATCAGTGAACGTCGCGGCAACGTCGAGGATTCGACCCTTCGGGCCATCCAGTCGAACTGCCGGACTCTTTCCAGCCTGCTGGGTGATCTCGACATCAGGACCCACACACGGGGTGACATGGTGACGCTCAAGGAGAAGATCGCAGAGGGCCGTAAGCCACTGACCATCAACAAGCTACTTACTCAGCTCTCGACCGTAATGGATTGGGCAAAGAACAACGGCCATATTGAGCGGGCCTTCGACAAGGGCCTGAAGATCGAGCGAGGCGCAGAGAGCGAGCGCAAACCGTTCTCCGGAGATCAGGTGGCTACCATCATGGCCTACGCCAATGGCCTGCCAGCAGACGACTGGAAACGCTGGGCGCTGTCCCTTGGCGTACTTACAGGCGCCCGCATTGGCGAGCTTTATCAGCTCACCCAGTCCGATGTGAAGCAGATTGGCGAAGTCACCGTCATCGACATCAACAAGGATGAACAGGGCAAGACGCTGAAGAATGATTTCTCAGTGCGACAGGTCCCGCTCGTCGATGGGGTGCACGGGTTCTCCCTCGGTGCATTCCTCGAATGGGTCGCCGGGGAACCAGGGAAGCTGTTCAAGGCCAAGGCCCATTACTTCAACAAGCCGCTCAATGATGCGCTGCGCGAACCACTGGGTCTCGCCGCAGGTAGCGACCAGTCGTTCCACTCGCTCAGGCATTCTCTATCGGGGCTGCTGAAGGCCGCTGCGACGCCTGAGGTGATCGCACAGAGCATCACTGGTCACAGCTCAGGCAGCATCACCTACGATCTCTACGCAGGCTCTCAGCGGGTTCCGGTGGAAACCCTGCATACTGCGCTGCGCAATGCCTTCGAGGCGGTTATCCGATGAGCATCTGGGAGTTCACTGGCGTCCTCACCCTGGCCATCGTGATCTTCGTGTGCATGCTGGACACTGACTGGAAGCGCAAGCTACTGCGGCACCGTGGAGAAAAGAACCCGTAGTCACCATCTAATTCCTCTACCTAAAGGCCGCCTCCCTCATGAGCTCTACAACTAAAGCCTGTCCAGCGCAGTGACTACACGGACTCTTGGAGACGCCTCCGGTAGCCATCAGCCAAGTCGCTGAAACGGGTTACATGCTCACAAAGCTCGTCGTAATAAAGCTCGAAGACTTCCTTATGCTCAAGGTAGGCCGCAATATCTCCAGACATTACGGCTGAATAAGCTTCGTCGAGCTTTTTGCTCGCATGAGAAAAAGAAGACTTGATTAAAAGCGCTGACTGCACGCTGTCATGGTCAGGCAGCTCGTGCAGTGGGTAACTGGAGAACGTAGTCGCTAAACCTTCGAGCTCAGACGGTTGATAGGCGTAGGGGAGCTCTTCCACGAAATCGGGCGACTCCATAGCACCACGAACATTGAGCAGGCATTGCCCCGCGAAATTAGCCATTGCACCCAGCGCATCAAAAAGCTGAAGAGACCGCTCATGACGCTGCAAGCCAGCCTGTTTCAGAGCCTTGACGTGTTGTTGGTGTGGGAGATAAATGGCTATCGCCAATCCGATCAAGCCACCAAAAGCTTGCATCCACCCAGCGGTCCCTGGATGAGTCTCGAACCACAAAATCAGCAAATCCATTGCGGAAAAGCCCCTCTACTGCCCAGTTAAAGTGCTGATGATCAACAGGCTTGTGCGTAAAAAACAAGAACAATAAAAACCCTCACTATTAGGAGAGGGGCCCCTTAGGTTCCTCCCTACAGTTCCTCTCCCTGCCTTCTCAAGGTTATTCCAATGATCCTCGGTTCCTCTGCGGGCTGATCATCATCAATGACCAACCTCCTTCGCCCGTTGCTGGGCATCCCTACCAACACAGTTCTTCCGATTGCTCCTCGTGCCTGCTGCCAGCACCCCATTTCGCGGGTCAGTGTGCTGGCCGTGGGGGCGAACGCGGGGAGCAATCGAAAGGAAACACAACATGATGGACATCAAACTCACCACACTCGACAGCATCGCCAAGGCCGGCATGGTCGCCCCCACGACGCTAAAC
>NZ_JAFKCS010000105.1 GCF_017255015.1 Bowmanella yangjiangensis
GGCGCCATCGCCGAGGTCGCTGCCCAGGGCACGGGCGAGCGGCCGGTGTGGCTGGAGGTGCAGGTCAGTACCGACGACTACCTCAGCGACCTGCAAGGCCGCATCAGCGCCCTCTGCGAGGGGCATGCCGTGGAAGTGCTGCGCATCCGTCGCGAGCGTGGCAACGCCAGTGCCAGCCTGGCCAGCGCCGCACGGGAGACGCTGGACGAATTGTCCGTCGAGGATGTCTTCGCCAGGCGCCTGCAACAGGAGGTACTGGACGAGGCGGACAGCCAGCGCCTGCTCGAGCGGTATCGCCAGGTGCTGGAGGCCGTGCAGGAACGCCAGGAGCGCTAGGCGCGTGGCGCGGCATTTTGCCCGACAGCGCTGGCCGCACGGGGCAAAGTCGCTATAGTGCACGCTCTTTCGATCTACCCGTGCTGCGAGGGTGGTGCCGAATGCGGGCGCAGGCTCGCTGGCCGCTGTCCTGCCGTAGCCGCCGCAACTGAAGGATCAGTGTGTGAAGTGTCTGGTGGTATTCGCCCATCCGCTGCAGGACAGCCTCTGTCGCCACCTGTGCGATGAAACCGTTGCGCACCTGGCGGGCAAGGGCTACGACATCGAGTTGCTGGACC
Organism: Bowmanella yangjiangensis; assembly: GCF_017255015.1. Lineage (GTDB taxonomy): Bacteria > Pseudomonadota > Gammaproteobacteria > Enterobacterales > Alteromonadaceae > Bowmanella > Bowmanella yangjiangensis. The sequence continues at coordinate 615 of NZ_JAFKCS010000105.1, forward strand.
TCTACGCCAGTGCCTTCGACCCACGGCTCAGCGAGGCCGAGCGGCAGAGCTACTACGCCGGCGCGTTCGACGCCGGGCAGCTGCAGGCCCAGCTACGTCAGTTGCAGGCGGCGCAGTCGCTGGTGCTGGTCTTCCCCACCTGGTGGTTCGGCTTCCCGGCCATTCTCAAGGGCTGGTTCGACCGCGTCTGGGCGCCGGGCCATGCCTACCAGCATGCCGCCGATCTCGGTGCGATCACTCCGGGCCTGTTGCAGTTGCAGGAGGTGCGGGTGGTCACCACGCTGGGTTCGCCCTGGTGGGTCGACCTGTTCGTCTTGCGCCGGCCCGTCAGACGGGTGCTCAAGCTCGCCCTGCTGGGGGCCTGTACCCGGGGCTGCAGCTTCCGGATGTTGTCGTTCTACCGCAGCGAAAAGGCCGACCGTGCGCGCGTCGACGCCTTCGTGAGGAAGATCAGGGCGCGTTTCTGAGCGCGCGGACGTGATGCGCCGGCCGTGATGCCGGCGCCTGGCAAGGAGAGTCGTGATGTTGCTACAGGCCAATGGGTTCTTGCTGCTGGGGGCGCTGCTGACGGCGCTGGCCGGCGTGCTGCACTTTGCCTGCATTTTCTGGGGGGCGCGGGGTTTCCAGGTGCTTGGCGCCGGTGAACAGCTGGTGGCGATGGCCGCACGGCGTCACTGGTACCCGCCAGTGGTGGCCTGCGCCATTGGCTGCGTGCTGTTGCTGTGGGCGCTGCTGACGCTGTCTGCCGCCGGCCTCGGCCCGCAGCTGGCGCTGGCGAAATGGGCGGTGCTGCTGATCACCCTGGTCTACCTCGGCCGGGCCCTGGCCTTTCCCTGGCTCAAGCGGGTGATCATCGGCAACAGCGAGCGCTTCTGGCACCTGAGTTCATTGCTGTGCCTGGGGCTGGCGGTGCTGCACGGCGTCGGCCTGGCCCAGGTCTGGCAGGCCGCCTAGGCGCTTCGACAGAGCGGAGAGCGGCGGGCATGTAGCGTTCGCCAAACCACAAGGAATACAGAGGTCGAGCATGCAACTGACGGAATACCGCGTCGTCACGGCGCACACCAGCGAGTACCCCGAGCCGATCCAGTTCGAGGCCGGCGCCCCGCTGACGCTGGGGGAAGTCTACGAGGGACCGGAGGACTGGCAGGACTGGCGTTTCTGCCACACGCCGGGCCAGGCCGGTGGCTGGGTCCCGCAGCAGATCATCGAGGTGATCGCCGGCGACCGGGGCCGGGCGCGCGAGGACTATAGCGCCCGCGAGCTGGACGTCGTGGTGGGCGAGCGGGTGCTGGCCGGGCGACAACTGAATGGCTGGGCCTGGTGCCAGCGCAGCAGTGGCGACGCGTCGGGCTGGGTGCCGTTGGAAAATCTGCAGGCCGAGGGCGCCGCGCGATGAGCCGCCGACTGTCATCGACCGCGTGGTCCGTCGCAGGGCAGCGCCTGCATGAGCTGCCGTCATGAGCCATGCCTTGATCGCGCCGATGCTGGCCCATGTCGGTCTGGCCGGCTTTCTCTATGTGCTCCTGACCCTGGCGCGTGCGCCCAGTATCTGGGGCATCGGGCGGCGTGCCGATGGCTCGAACCCCTGGGCCGAGGTCGAGCCGCGCATCAGCGCCAACCTGTCCAACCAGTTCGAATGGCCGCTGCTGTTCTACGTCGCCTGCCTGCTGCTGATCCAGGCCGGCGTGCAGTCGCCGCTCGCGACCTGGCTGGCGTGGGGGTTCATCGGCGGGCGCCTGGCACACAGCCTGGTACAGATCGGCACCGGCAACGTGCGCCTGCGCGGCCTGGTGTTCAGCCTCAACTTCCTGGCCGCGCTCGGGCTCTGGGCGTTGGTGCTGCAGCTCTATCTGCATGGCTAGCGACGAATCTCGCGGCCGACACTGGAGTCTGGACTGCGCGTGACGACGCCGATCCGGCAATAGCGATCTATGCTGTCGATGATGGCAAATGGACAGGGGTGCTAGGGTGCTGACGACACTGGCCCGGTTGCTGGACCCGCTGCATGGGGTGCCGGATGCGACCCGACAGCGTTT
>NZ_JAFKCS010000106.1 GCF_017255015.1 Bowmanella yangjiangensis
GCTACGAGCCGCATCGCGTCTGGGTGGTCGAGGCCACGCTGAAGCCTGGAGAACGCCACATCTACGCCAAGCGGGTGTTTTATATCGACGAGGACAGCTGGGCCATCCTCGCGGCCGACATCTATGACGGTCGCGGCGAGATCTGGCGCCTGCAGGAGGCGCATGGCCTGCAGCGCTACGACGTGCAGTCGAGCATGCATGTCAGCGAGATCTCCTATGACCTGCAGGCTCGCCGCTATCTGGTGTTCGGCCTGACCAACGAAGACAAGCCCATCAAGTTTGGCGTCACCGCCAGCCTGAAGGACTTCAACCCCTCGGCCCTGCGTCGCAGCGGCCGCTAGCAACCGGACAACTCCATGTCATTGGGGTGGGAGGCGTGAGCCACTCCCCCTTTTTTGGTTTCCGAGGTCTTGCCCCATGAGGACTCATCTCACCGCAACGGTCGCGCTAGTGACCAGTCTCTGCGCAGGGCTGGCGGCCAGCCAGAGCCTGGCCGCCAGCTTGGCGGATCGGCTCGAGCGCCCCGCTCGCCCTTCGCCACTTGCCTCCCAGGCCCTGCTCACTGACCTGCAAGTCGTGGGAGCTCAAGTAGTCGTGGTCGGCGCCAACGGCCATGTCCTGCTCGCCGACACTGACGGTCGCCTGCAGCAAGCGCAAGTGCCGGTCGACCTGCTGCTCACCGCTGTGCATTTCGTCGACTCGAGCCGGGGCTGGGCCGTGGGTCACGACGGGGTGATCCTGCACAGCCAGGACGGTGGCCTGTCCTGGTCCAAGCAGCTGGACGGCAACACCATAAACCAATTGATGACGACCTGGGCCGAGGCTGAAGTCAGTCGACTCGAGGCGGCCAGCGCCGCCGCGCCCGATGACGAAGCCCTGAGCAGTGCCCTGGACAACGCTCTCTTCGCCCTCGACGACGTCAAGGCCGGCAGCGAACCCGGGCCATCCCGGCCCTTGCTGGATATTTGGTTCCGCGATGCGCAGCGAGGCTGGGCAGTCGGCGCCTATGGCATCGTCCTGCATACCGACGACGGCGGCCAGACCTGGAAATATCTGGCCAGTCTGGATAACCCCGACCGCCTGCACCTCAACACGGTGCTGGGCTTGGGCGACGGCAGTCTGCTGGTCGCTGGCGAAGGCGGACGCCTGTACCGATCGGAGGACGATGGCGCCAGTTGGGGCCCCATCCAGACACAGACTGAGGCTTCGCTTTACAAACTGTTGGATTGGCAGCAGGGCCAGCGCGTTCTGGCTCTCGGCTTCGGCGGTACCCTGCTGAGCAGTGCAGACTCTGGCCGCAACTGGCAGTCGCTAAGCTTGCCGGTCAAAGCGAGCCTGTACGGCGGCAGCGAACTGACCAACGGCTCACTTCTGCTTGCCGGCCAAGGTGGTGTGCTGCTGTACAGCCAGGACGGGCAAAACTTCAATACCTGGCAAGGCCCCTCCAAGTCCACCTGGATGAACGTGGCCGAAGTTGTTCCGGGGCAGTTGGCCTTGGTCGGCCGTGACGGCCTGCACAAGCTGCCGCTGGCCGAGATCACGGAGCGACTGCAATGAATGTCCGGGCAAATGAGGGGGTCATGACCGTGGAGAACGCGCCGACCGGACTGCAGCGCCTGGTCCACCTCATCGAACGCACACTGTTCCACAATCGCCTAGCAGTGCTACTCGGCTTCCTCCTGGCCTCGCTGCTGCTCGGCTACTACGCCCTCGGCCTGCGCCCGGACGCCAGCTTCAACCGGATGATCCCCACCGGCCACCCCTTTATCGAGAACTACCTGAAGTTCGAGGACGTGCTACGGCCGCAGAGCAACGTGCTGCGGGTGGTGGTGGAGAACCCCGAGGGCGAGATCCTTACCGCCGAGTTCATGGACCGCCTGCGCGAGGTCAATGACAAGATCTTCTACATTCCCGGCGTCGACCGCGGCAACCTCAAGTCGTTGTGGACCCCCAACGCGTTGTGGACCGAGGTCACCACCGAGGGTCTGCGCTCGGGCCGGGTGATCCCCGATGGCTATGACGGCAGCGCCGAGTCCCTGGCCGAAGTGCGCCAGAACATCCAGCGGGCCAACATGGTCGGCAGCTTCGTGGCCAACGATTTCCAGTCGTCGATCATTCGCGTGCCGCTGCTCGAGCGCGATCCAGAGACCGGCGAGCCGCTGGACTATGGGACCTTCACACTGACCCTGGAAAAGCAAGTGCGCGAGCACTTCGCCGACCAGGGGGTAAATATCCGAGTGATCGGCTTCGCGCAAATCATCGGCGACCTGCTGACTGCGGCGACAGACATCGCGCTGTTCTTCGCCATAACCGTCGGTCTGATTAGCCTGTTGCTGTTCTTTTACTGCCACTGCTGGCGCAGCACCGCGGTCACCGTACTGACCTGTTTGCTCACCGTGGTCTGCCAACTCGGCCTGCTCAGTCTGCTAGGTTTTGGCCTGGACCCCTACTCAATCCTGGTGCCCTTCCTGATCTTCGCCATCGGCATCAGCCATGCGGTGCAGAACATCAACCTGATGATGAGCGAGATGGGGCACGGCTCCACACCTCTGGAAGCCTCGCGGCGCACCTTCCGCGCCCTGTTCATCCCCGGTTCGACCGCACTGGTCG
>NZ_JAFKCS010000107.1 GCF_017255015.1 Bowmanella yangjiangensis
GAACTGAGAAAGAATGGCTTCAATCTGGGGATCAAGGGGCATCGTATTACTCCTGTGCTTTCTGCAAGACCGGATTGGTCTCGTCGAGAATGCTTTGCAGGCGTCGCTGCAGAGCGGGCTTGAAGAACTTGTGTGGAAAGATCCAGAAGCGCTGCTCGTCGATGGCAGCGAATACCTGTTGCGCCAGCTGCAAGGGCCTCATGCCTTTGCGGACACGGCTACCCAGCAGCGTGTCGAGCTGTGCATCCGCATCACCGATGCGACTGTTGGATTCCATGATCGAGCTGGCTACCGGCCCCGGGCAGAGCACCGAAACGATGATCGGCGCATCGAGCATCGCCAGCTCGTAATGCAGGGTCTCGGAGATCGCGACCACCGCCTGCTTGGTGACGTTGTAAGGCCCCAGCAGAGGGCTGTTGATCAGGCCTGCCAGAGACGCGGTATTGATCACATGGGCCGGGCGCTTCTGCTGCAGCAGCAGCGGCATGAAACTGCGAATGCCGTTGAGCACACCATTCAGATTGACGTCGAGCATGCGCTGCCACTTGGCCGCATCGACCTCCCAGCACAGCCCGGTCTGCATGATCCCGGCATTGTTGAACAGCAGGTCGACGCCGCCGAAACGCTGTACGGCGAGATCGCGCAGAGTCTCCAGGTGCTGCGGCTGGCTGACGTCTGTCAGTTGCCAGGCGACTTCAGCCCCGCGCTCACTCAGCATCTCGGCTACGGTGGCCAGACAGGCCGCATCTATATCTCCCAGAACCAGCCTGAGGCCCTGGCTGGCTGCGTATTCGGCCAGCCCGCGGCCGATGCCGCTGGCAGCCCCGGTGATGACGGCTACGCGAGCGCCAGTGTCACTCATCCGGACCTCCACTCCTTGTTCTCGTGGTGTCAGTAGAGCCGGGGCGGCGACCACAGGCATCGTCCATTCAGACGATGCCTTGCGCAATTCAGGCCGCAGAATCCAGAGCGTGCACAACCTACCCATGCGCGCCAACGGAGAACACAAGATGCCCGCACTGCACCGAATCGAAGTGAAACAGCTCCCCGAGCGTTACGCCCGTGGCTGGCACTGCCTGGGCCTGGCCAACGACTACCGCGACGGCCGGGCGCATCGTATCGATGCCTTTGGTACCCGCCTGGTCGCATTCCAGGGTGAGGACGGCCAGCTGCATATCCTCGATGGATATTGCCCGCATATGGGGGCGGATCTCAGCGAAGGTTGCGTCGAAGGTAACTCGCTACGTTGCCCCTTCCACGAATGGCGCTGGGGTGCCGATGGCGTATGCGACGACATCCCGTACGCCAAGCGCATCCCACCACGGGCCAGGATCAAGGCCTGGCCCGTTCTGGAGCAGAACCACCTGCTGTTCGTCTGGCACGACCCGGAGGGCAATCCTCCACGTGCCGAGCAAGCCATCCCACGTATCGATGCCTGTTACGACGAAGCCTGGGCCAGCTGGGCCATCGCCGAGATGACCATCGCGACCAATTGCCGTGAGCTGGTGGACAACGTGGCAGACATGGCGCACTTCGGCAGTGTGCATGGCGCGCCACTGCACTACTTCAGCAACACCTTCGAGGGGCATGTCGCCGAGCAGAGCATGCGCGGCACCAGCGCGCGCCTGTCCGGCGAAGCCGAGCTGGTCACGGTGGCCACCTACTATGGCCCTGCCTACCAGATCACCAACATGACCGGTTCGATGGCCGGGCAGGCCATTCATTCGATCTTGCTCAACTGCCATGTGCCGATCGACCAGCACAGCTTCACCCTGCGCTACGGTGTGCTGGTGAAGAAAATCCCCGGCCTCAGCGAGGAGCAGAACCGCGCCATGGCCATGGCCTACGTCGAGCAGGCGCGCGCCGCCTTCTACGAGGATGTGGCGATCTGGCAGAGCAAGACCCGAGTCGACAATCCGCTGCTGTGTGACGGCGACGGCCCGGTCTACCAGCTGCGCAAGTGGTACGAGCAGTTCTATGTCGATGCCGCCGAAGTCCCGCGCGAGAACGCCGAACGCCATGAATATGTGGTGAAAGGCTGAAGACGGCGCCCCTTGGCGCGCGGGTTGCTCGAGAAGCTCCGACAGCTCGGCTGCGCGTGACGGCCAGGCTCTCGGAGCTTCTGGCCCCCTCCCTCGTACTCGCAACCTTGTTACGGGCCGAGCGCTGGAGCACCGCTGCATTCGCGCGCCGCAAGCGGCAAGTGCCTGCGCGGATCTAGTTCACTCGGACGAGGACGCTCTTTCCAAGGCGCCCTAAGGTGAAGGCACAACAATAACCGCGCCGGCCTGCCCCGCAGGTGAAGCGCCCAGCCTGAGGTGCGCCATGAAGACCTCCACCTGCTGTGCTCTGCTCGTCGTTACCGCGATTGCCGGTCTGGCCGGCACATTGATCATGTCGCGTCCACAACCCCAGACGACCTTGCTCGTCTGTCCTGCGCCCCAGGGCGGATGCTACCTGCCACCGCCGAGCATCGGGCGCTTGATCCCATGAGCGGCAGCGCGTCGAACAGCACGACGCGCTTTCGTCCGCTGGAGACGCAACCGCTCGCTTAGGCCGATACGGCCTTCAGGCGTGCGTTCGCCGCACTCACCGGATGCGTCCT
>NZ_JAFKCS010000108.1 GCF_017255015.1 Bowmanella yangjiangensis
GGCCGTAGCGCTGGTTGACCAGGCTGAAGTCGTCGAGGTCGATGGCCACCAGCGACAGCGGCTGATGCTCCGCGCGCGCCTGTTGCAGCGCCTGCTGCAGATGCTGGCGCAGGTACTGGGCTCCGGACAGCGGGGTGAGCTTGTCGAACAGGCGATGGTCGCGCTGCAGGTGTTCGCGCTTGCGCATCTGCGCGCTGATGGCGCGCTGTTCCTGCTGCAGGTGGTACATGCCGAGCGTCAGCAGCAGCATGCCGAGCGGCATCGGCGCGGTCTCCAGCCAGTTGTCCCAGACCGTCTCCTGCGGCAGGCGGATGAACTCGTCGAGGCTGTCCATCCACATCGAGAAGGCGATGCAGCACAGGCCCAGCGACAGCAGGCGGGTGACCCAGCCGGCCGGGCGGCCACTCAGCAGCATGATCAGCCAGCCGCAGAGGATCAGGCAGGTGCCGCCTTCGCCGGCCACGTCCATCCAGTTGATCTCGGCCCAGGACTTGATCTCGCCCGCACCGAGGTAGAGCAGCAGCCCGGCGTTGGCTGCCAGCAGCAGGCCGGCCAGGGTCAGGCCATGCAGTTTCAGCAGTGCTTTCATGGTCGATTCTCCCGGCAATGTCCGTCCGTGGCCGAGCATGCCGGAGGCAGGTCTCATTTCGATGACAGTCATTTGTCCCTCGCGCTGCAGGGCAGGCCGTCCGGGCCGGCGTTCCGGGTGCAGTAGCGCTCGGCCGGGGTAGCCAGGTCGGGCTCGTGCAGGGTCTTGTTGCCGCTGGCGTCGCGCTGGATGTCGAAGGCGTCGTAGAGCCGGTCGTCGGCGCTGTAGGCCCTGACGCTCAGGCGGTTCTGCGCCACGCTGATGGTCTGGTACAGCTGGGTATCCTCGGCGCTGCGGTCCGGCTGGCTGTGGGCGCGATCGTTGAGGCCGTACATCTTCGAGCCGGTCACCGAGACCATGTACACCGGGCCGATGGCCTGCTGGTTGCGCAGGGCCTGGCGCGTGGCGGCGCGGCCGGCGACATGGGTCAGGCGGCTGTAGCAGTGGTCGTGGCCCTGCAGCACCAGATCGACGCCATGGCGTTCGAACAGGGGCTGCCAGGCGGCCTTGAGTGGTTCGCTGTCCTCGGGGCGGGCGCAAGTGTAGATCGGTTGGTGCATGACCACGATGTTCCAGCGCGCCTGGCTGCTCTTCAGTGCGTTCTCCAGCCAGCGGGTCTGGGCCTCCAGGGTGCCGAGGTCGAGTGCCGAGGTGCCGTCCAGCACCACGAAGCGTACGCCCTGGTAGTCGCTGACGTAGCTGGTCTCGGTCACGCCCTCGGCGCCGTTGCGTGGCAGGGCGAACTGGGCGGGGAAGTGCGCGCCGAGCGTGCGACTCTCGCTGCCGTCGGGCAGCAGGTCGTCGAGGTATTCGTGATTGCCGACGGCGACCAGTTGTGGGATGGCGGCGTAGGCCCAAGCGCCCGCCTGGTTCCACTCACCCCATTCGTCGTCATGGGCGAGGTCGTCGCGCGAGGCCACCAGGTCACCGGCATGCACCACCAGCGCCGGGCGGGCGACGCTGCGCAGGGCCTGGCGAATGCTGCGCGAGGCGACCTCGAGGATGCCGTTCTGGGTATCGCCCAGGTAGATGAAGCTGAAGGGAGCGAAGGTCCGGCTGGCGGTGCGGAACTGATGCCACTCGCTCCAGCCCGCGCTGCCTTGCACCCGGTAGGCATAGGCGGTATCCGGGCTCAGGCCGTCCAGGCGCACCTGATGGTAGAGGGACGGGCCGTTCTCGGCGTCCAGGCGGCGACTGCTGCCACTGAGCTGGCGGGCCTTGGCCACCACCTGCGGGCCGGCCAGGGCCGGACCGAACTCGAGCGCGGTGCTGTCCTGGCGCAGGTCGGTACGAAAGCTCACGGCCATCTGCGTGGCGGCGTCTGCGCCGGGCGTCAGCACGATGCGGTCCGCCAGGTTGCCGGCGGCATAGGGTTGGCCTGGCGAGCGTGGCAGCGGCGGCTCGGCATGGGTCAGGGGGCTGCTCAGGGCAGTGGCCAGCAGCGTGGCCAGCAGCAGGGGGCGATGCATGTGCGGTTTCCTTGGCTGATCCGGAAGTGCGTTCGGCGCCAAGGAAACAAAGGCGCATGACGGTTCGGTTACCGCGCCGGGGGTCGATTCGGCTCAGGTGAAAGGAGCCGTGCAGGGCGATTTTTTCAGCCTGGATTAAGCCGGTGCGGGGTCGTGGGCGCAGTGGCGCCGCTGTCCACCCGGCGCTGGCCGCTCCGATTCCCGCGCAGAGCCTCGGGCAACGCGGCATGGCCGGGTCATTTCAGCTCAGAACCCCCGTGAAACCACCACGAAACAGGCTTTCAGGGCCTGCTCCGGCAGGGGCTGTCACGCAAGTGCCACAAAGCATTCCTAGCTTTCGCTGCCATCGCCTGGTGTCGCCAGGGGCCATTGAAACGAGGGATTCAAGGTGGCAAAGCCATTTCGTCATATCCGCACAGCGGGATTCAACGTCAGCCTGCTGGCCATCGCCATCAGCGCCGCACCGGTCTGGGCCGAGGAGGCGGTCGAGCGCGTCGAGGTGATCGGCCAGGCGGCGAGCATC
>NZ_JAFKCS010000109.1 GCF_017255015.1 Bowmanella yangjiangensis
CCTTTTGTTGTCAGTCGCCGTATACCTGGCGCCCACCCAGGTAAACGGCGTTGACCCGCATCTGCTGCAATTGCGTTGGCGGTATCCGATAAGGATTGTCGCTGACCACCGTCAAGTCCGCCCATTTGCCTGGTTCCAGGCTGCCCAGGAGTGAGTCCTGGCGCAGTTGGTAGGCCGCGTTTATGGTCATGGCGCGCAGCGCCTGGTGGGCGTCGATGGCCTCGCTGGGGTTGATTGGAGTACCACTCTGGCTACGCCTGAGCATCGCCGTATGCATCAGGCTGAAAGGCTGGGCCGGAAACATCGGGCTGTCCGCATGCAAGGTGGGGTGCAGGCCGGCGCTGAAGGCGCTGCGCACAGGCAGGCTGCGTTGAGTCATGAAGCGACCTATCACCGAGTCCTGCAAGGCATCGCCGTAATAGAGCAGGTGGTTGATATGAAACGACACGGCCACGCCTTGGGCGGTCAGCTCCGGCATCAGCGGCTTCGGTAGTTCGATGGCGTGTTCCAGACGTACGGCTGGGGCTTGCCCGCTCAGTGGCGCGGCCTGTTCGAGGGCTCGGGCCACTTCGAGCAGTGAGGCATCGCCCTGGCTGTGGATCGCGACCTGCCAGCCGGCGCGATTGTAGTGCTCGATTTTTTCGCGCAGTGCCGCCACACCGAGCAATGGCTGGCCGTAGCTGCCGGGCGTGATGCCCAGGGTGCGGTTCAGCGGGCTGTCGAGGTAGGCGCTACGGCTGAACATGCTGCCAGTGTAGGGCGAACCGTCTGCCCAGAGTTTGACGCCGAGCACGGCGAAGCTGTCCGAGCCGTTGTCAGGGCTTTCTGGCAGGGCATCGAGTTCCTGTTCGGTCAGATAGAAGTATTGGCGGATGCGTGGTCGCCAGTGGCGCAGCGCGGCGTAGCGTGCCATCAGCGGCGGCACGTTGTAGCCCAGCGATGCCACCGTGGTGAAGCCATTGGCTAGCAAATCATCGAGCGTGCGCTCATAGCGCTGCAGCAGTGCCCAGGGGCGTCTGAGCTCGGTCATGAAGGGCCTGGCTGCCTGGGTTTCGACGATCATCCCGGTCAGTTCGCCCTGGTCGTCGCGCTGGTAGTAGGAGGCCGCGCTCGGGTTCGGGGTGTGGCGATCCACACCAGCAACGGCGAAGGCGCGCGAGTTGGCCCAGAACGAGTGCAGGTTCTGTCCGATCAGCAGCACCGGGTTGTTTGGCGCCAACTGATCGAGCTGCTGGCGGGGTGGAATCTGCAGATCCGGCACCAGGATCGGATCGAGGCCGACGGCGTACACCCATTCGCCCGGCGCAGTGCTTGCCACGCGCTGGCGTAGCGCCTGCCAAACCGATTGATTATCACGATGAGTGAAACCGGACAGATCCACTGCGCCCGCGAACAGGGCGCTGAGGGTCGGGTGTTCGTGTGCGGCGATCAGCCCAGGTAGCAGGGTCTTGCCGTGCAGATCGACGATCTCGCTGTCAGATCCTGCCAGCGCCAGTATCTGCTGGCGTGAGCCTGTGGCGAGGATGCGACCATCCTGCACTGCCAGTGCTTCGACCACCCGATCCTCTGGGTCGACGGTCAGAATCGGACCGCCGACGAAGATCAGCTGAGGGGCTGATGGCTGGCAGGCGGCGAGCAACGTAAAGCTGGCGAGTATCAGGGCACGCAGGAGCATGGATGATAGGCGATACCTTCAGGGCGATGACGCATCCTGCTGGCTGGGCTATAAGGTCGTCCAATGCAAAATTGCAGTCTTATTGATGCAGGTGGTGCCTGAATGGACTTGAAACGCTTGCAGCACCTACTGCTGTTGACCGAGGAGTTGCACTTCTCTCGGGCTGCGCAGCGCGCGAACCTGTCGCAGACCGCATTCAGTCGTAGCATCCAGACCCTGGAGCGCGAGCTGGGCGTGCGTTTGTTCGACCGCGACACGCGTCGGGTGAGCCTGACGGCCGCCGGTCGACAGATCGTTGCGCGCGCTCGCGAGCTGATCGCCCAGGCCACCTGTCTGCAATTCGAGGTTGATGAGTTGCGTGGGCTGCAGGCTGGGCGTCTGGCTTTCGGGGTCAGTCAGTTGGTGGAGGCTGACCGGCTTGAACGGCTGATCGAGCAACTGCAGCCTGCGGGCAGCGAGGTTCGCCTGGATATCGAAGTCAATCACTGGGAGGCTTTGCGCGAGGCACTGCTGGCCGAGCGTATCGAGTTCTTCGTCGCCTACGCCAGGCCACTGGTCGAGGATAGCCGTTTCGTTGTGCATGAGCTGCCGGCACAGGCAGCCTCATTGTTTTGCCGTGCGCAGCATCCTTTGCTTAATGGCGCGGCCATCACGCCTGCGTGCTTGCTCGACTATCCCTGGAGTTGTGTGCGCTTCGACGCCAGTATTGCTCAGCGGTTGTGCAGCCTGCTGCATATCGATGCCGCGCAACTACCGGTGCGTCTGACCTGCAGTGACCTGGGTCTGTTGCGGCGGCGGTTGCTCGCGAGCAACGAGCTGTTGTTGACCTGGCGGCAAGCCGTGGCCGCTGAGTTGGCCAGCGGCCAGGTGGTCGACTTGCCCCAGGCGGCAGGTTTGGCCATG
>NZ_JAFKCS010000011.1 GCF_017255015.1 Bowmanella yangjiangensis
CTGCCTGACTGGGCGCAGTCTGTTGGTATGGTAATGTCAGTTATCCTGTTTGTTCCCAGCTGGGGCGGTATGATCAACGGTATCATGACCCTGTCCGGCGCGTGGCACAAACTACGTACTGACCCCGTCTTGCGCTTCCTGATTGTTTCTCTGTCTTTCTATGGCATGTCAACCTTCGAAGGCCCGATGATGGCGATTAAGACAGTAAATGCCTTGTCTCACTACACTGACTGGACTGTAGGTCACGTACACTCAGGTGCTTTGGGTTGGGTTGCGATGGTATCCATTGGCTCTATCTATCACTTGATTCCGATTTTGTTCGGTCAACCTAAGATGTACTCAACCAAATTGGTTAACGTGCATTTCTGGCTAGCAACTATCGGTGTAGTGCTTTACATCGTAGCCATGTGGATCTCTGGTGTTATGCAAGGCCTGATGTGGCGTGCAGTGAACACTGACGGAACGCTGACCTATACATTTATTGAGAGTATTGAAGCTTCCAAGCCATTCTACTTTGTTCGTTTCCTGGGTGGTGTATTCGTTGTTACGGGTATGCTGATTATGGCCTACAACTGCTATCGCACCATTAAGGCGCCTAAAGGCAGTCTGCAAGCTGAAGCACAACCAGCATAAGGAAACGCAGTATTATGAAAAACGTACATGAGTTAGTAGAAAAAAATACCGGCCTGATGGTGGTTATGATTCTGATCGTAATCAGCTTCGGTGCCCTGGTTGAAATCAGCCCCTTGATGTTTCAACGTCAGACCACAGAGCCGGTAGAAGGTCTTAAGCCTTACACTGCACTGCAGTTGGAAGGACGTGACATCTACATCCGTGAAGGTTGTGTTGGTTGCCATAGCCAGATGATTCGTCCATTCCGTTCAGAAACCGAGCGCTATGGTCACTACTCTGTTGCTGGTGAAACCGTGTGGGAACACCCCTTCCTGTGGGGCTCAAAGCGTACCGGTCCTGACTTGGCGCGCGTTGGCGGACGATACAGTGACGAATGGCACCGTGTTCACCTGATGGACCCACGCGCTGTGGTACCAGAGTCCAACATGCCCGCTTTCCCGTGGCTGGCGGAAAACACTCTGGACGGTGAGCTGACCGCTAAGAAAATGGAAGTCTTCCGCGATTTTGGCGTGCCTTACACAGATGAAGATATTGCTGGTGCTCAGGCTGCTGTAAAAGGCAAGACCGAAATGGAAGCCTTGATTGCTTACCTGCAATCGTTAGGCACGGCACTGAAATAACATGGACCAGATAACCGTCAATATCATCTGGACTTTGGCCATATTAGTTATATTTATTGCCATTGTGCTGTGGGCCTACAGTAAACGTGCCCAAAAAGGCTTCGAAGAGGCGGCAAACCTGGTGTTTGACGACGACAAGCCATCAGCCGAGGCAAACAAAAAGCGGGAGTCATCTAACAATGAGTAGCTTTTGGAGTATCTGGATCTCCGTCATTACTTTGGGGTCCATTCTGGGGTGTTTCCTTTTACTGCGCTGGTGCCTTAAAAATAAGACCGGTGTAAAAGAAGGTGACGATATGCACCACGAGTTTGACGGTATTGTTGAAATCAACAACCCGTTACCTCGCTGGTGGACCATTATGTTCTATGCCACCATCATCTGGGGCTTTGTCTACCTGGCACTGTACCCTGGTTTAGGTAACTTTAAAGGCCTGTTAGGCTGGGAAAGTTCGAACCAGGATATTCGTAGCCTGGCTGAATCCAAAGCAGCCCACGAGGAAGATTTGGCTAATGGCAGCCTGAACGAGTACAGCCGAGCTATCGCGGCGGCAGAAGAGCGCTTCGGCCCCATCTTTGCAGCTTACGCTCAGCGTAGTGTTGAAGATTTGGCTACCGATCAGGAAGCCCTGAAAGTCGGCCAGCGTTTGTTCCTGCAAAACTGTTCACAGTGCCATGGTTCAGATGCCCGCGGCCAGCGCGGCTTCCCGAATCTGACCGATAATGATTGGTTGTATGGCGGCAGCCCTGCACAGATCAAAGAAACCATTTTGCAAGGTCGCCACGCTGCGATGCCAGCCTGGGGTGATTCTTTGGGTGAGCAAGGTGTGAAGGAAGTGGTAGCTTATGCCCTTTCTTTAAGTGGTCGTAAGGTTGACCCTGTGCTAGCAGATGCCGGTCAGGCTAAGTACGCTATGTGTGCAGCCTGTCACGGTCAGGATGGTAAAGGCAATTACGCTTTTGGTGCGCCTAACCTGACTGACGACATTTGGTTGTATGGTGGCACTGAAATGGCCGTTACTGAGACAGTAATGCATGGTCGTAACGGTGTCATGCCTGCCTGGAAAGACATTCTGGGCGAGAACAAGATCCACCTGGTCACTGCTTATGTCTACAGCTTGTCCCATGACAAGTAAGCTCCGTCTTATTATCTAAGTTAAGCCCCGCTAATGTGGGGCTTTTTTGTATTTTAAAGGCAGATCTTTTTAACCCTGGCAGGTAAAATGCCGCTTTTATTGACCTGGCGCATGATGGTTCAATGAACCCTAAGTAGAATGCCGGCGTGAATTTGTAACTAATCCAACCAACTAGAGACGTTATGAGTCAAACTCCTCCCCCTTGGTATAAACAGTTTTGGCCATGGTTTTTAATTGCCATCCCCGTTACTTCAATAATCCTTAGCACAAAGATGCTGATGCTGGCCCTTGGCGGTAACGACAGCATGGTAATAGATGACTATTACAAGGAAGGTAAAGGTATCAATATGAATCTGGATAAAATCCAGCATGCCAGAGATCTGGGTATTGATATTCGCCTGCAGTTCAGTGATGAGAGCGTTCAGTTGGCATTTGCTGCGGGTAAACCAGAATCTGGCGCGGCACTGACCATGTATTTCCAGCATCCTACACTGGCTGATAAGGACTTTCAGTTACTGCTAACTCAGAATGCCTCTGGGGTGTTCAGCGGCGTGCTGACAGAGCCCATACAGGGTAAATGGAAAGTCACATTAGAGCCATTTGATAAGAGCTGGCGCGTATACCAGGATATTGGTTTACCACAATCTTCTCCCATTGTTTTTCGTCCTTGAATAAATAGGTAACGTCATTGATCTGTTTTCATTGTCACCAAGAGGTAACGGAACAAGGGCGTTACCAAGCTTTAGTCTTAGGCGAACAACAAGCAATGTGTTGCCCTGGTTGCCAGGCTGTTGCAGAGGCAATCGTTGCCAATGGTCTGGAAGATTATTATAAGTTTCGCACCGAGCCTGCTGAGCGGGCAGATGGGATGCAGTCTGACATCCTTGAGAAGCTGAAACTTTTCGACCAACCGGAATTGCAGGAAGAATTTGTCCTGGTCAAAGGCAAGGACAGTCAGGTTCAGCTAAGCCTGGATGGCATCAGTTGCGCGGCTTGTGCCTGGCTTATTGAGAAGAAGCTGGCCAAACTGCCTGGCATTAAACAAATTGCGGTCAATGTGAGTGCCAGACGTGCACTGGTAAGCTGGTACCCCGATCAACTTGCTTTAAGTGGTATCCTGGCTGCTATTGAAAACATTGGCTATCACGCACAGCCCTTCCACCCCAAACAGCAGGAAGAGCAATTTAAAAAGACCGAACAATCCTACTTAAAACGTATTGGTCTATCCGGTTTGATGACCATGCAGGTGATGATGATCGCCATTGCCTTATACTTTGGTCTGTTTGGCAATCTGGATGATGACATCCGCCAGTTTATGCATTGGGTGAGCCTGACCCTATCGGTACCGGTAGTATTGTATTCCGGCGCTATCTTTTACCAAGGGGCATGGCGTGCACTGCGCTCTGGTTCGGTAAATATGGATGTACCCATATCTGTGGCTATCTGGGCCCTGTTTATTGCCAGCGCCAAGGCCACTATCATCGCCGAGGGCGAAGTTTTTTTCGAATCGGTCTGTATGTTTATTTTTCTGCTGCTTATCAGCCGATTCCTCGAGCATAAGTCCAGACACAAAGCCGCCCAGATTTCGGCGAACATGAGTAAGTACATTCCCGTCACCGCCACCCTGCTTGAAAATGGGCAAGCCACGGACATACTGGCAAAACTGCTTAGGGTAGACCAACTGGTATTAGTCAAGGCCGGCGAAACCATTCCCGTGGATGGCGTGGTGATTGAGGGTGGCAGCCACGTCGATGAATCCATGCTGACCGGCGAGTTTGAACCCGTAAACAAAAAAGCCGGTGACGAAGTATTTGGCGGCGCGCTAAATCAAAGCGGTAGTTTAACCATTAAAGTGTTAAGGCCACTTAAAGAAGCCATGGTTAGCCAAATCCTGCGTTTACAAGACGAAGCCTTGCTCAATAAGCCAGCCATCGCCCAATTGGCAGACAGAATATCCAGCTATTTTGTAGTGGCCGTGTTGGCTATATCTGCCCTGACCTTTTGGTACTGGCACGCTCAGGGTAATGTGGACGCCTTCTGGATCACAGCCTCAGTGCTGGTAGCCACCTGCCCCTGTGCATTAGGTTTGGCCACACCTTCTGCTTTAACCTGCGCGATGGCAAGACTTAACCGGCAAGGCATTTTACTCAAGCGGGCCGATTTGCTTGAGTCTCTCACTGGGGTCAATATGCTGGCTTTTGATAAGACGGGCACGCTGACCGAAGGAAAATTCAGCATTCAGCAAGTGGTGAATCTGTCGACCTTGCCTGAACATCAAATTCTTGAGATTGCCGCGGCACTAGAAAAGCATTCAGAGCATCCGTTAGCTAAAGCTTTCAATGCTTATCAGGTAGAGCCCGCCACTCAGGTCGAGATTATCGCCGGATTAGGTCTCTGCGGAGAGGTCAACGGCGTACATTATCAGTTAGGCAGTTCGCACCTGATTAAACATGAGATTCCTACAGCCCTAAAGGAATGCAATGTGTTATTGGCTGACAAGCAGCAAGTATTAGCGGGATTCGTGCTAACTGACCAAGTACGAAGTGATGCCCTGAATATGCTTAGTGACCTGAAAGGATATGAGCGCTGTATTATTAGTGGTGACAGTCAGCACAATGTTGAAAAGATTGCCGCACAGCTGCAGATAACCAAAATGTACAGTCAGTGTCGACCGGAACAGAAACTAAATACGGTGAAAACCCTGCAAGAAAAGGGTCACCATGTGTTAATGGTAGGCGATGGCATCAATGACACACCGGTCTTGGCAGCCGCCCAGGTATCAGTTGCCGTTGGCGGAGCGACAGACTTAGCAAAAAATGCCGCCGATATTATATTGATCAACCCGACCCTGACGTTGCTGCCCGAATTGTTCAAAATGGCTCAGCGCACCAAACAGAAGATTATGCAAAACATGGGGTGGGCCTTAGGATACAATGTACTGGTGCTGCCTCTTGCGGTGTCTGGCTATCTTACCCCTTGGTTGGGCGTGATAGGCATGTCGCTTAGCTCAATTATCGTAGTGGCCAATTCGGTGCGACTACTCAAAGCGGAGTCATAATGGGCATTCTGTATATCCTAATTCCTCTGGCCATTGTGATTGTGACTGTGGCTATTCTGATTTTCTTTTGGGCAGTAAAAGCCGGCCAGTTTGAAGATCTGGAACGTCAGGGACACAATATTTTGTTCGACGACGACAAAGAACAGAAAAATAAGGCAAATCAGTCACGTGACTGAACTAAATCTACTGTCAGCCTTATTATTGGGATTGGCTGGTAGCGTTCATTGTGTGGCCATGTGCGGCGGCATTGTCGGGGCGTTAAGCTTTTCCATTCCGCCTAAAAAACGCCCACTTCCCTATGAACTTGGCTATCACTTCGGCCGTTTATTTAGTTATACCTGCGCAGGGGCCATCACTGGTGGACTCGGGATGCTTTTTTCCCATCAAGTCGCAGGGGGCATTCATTTACTGACAACTCTCAGTGCGCTTTTTTTGTTAGCCATGGCTTTGTATATTGGGAATTGGTGGCGTGGTTTGTCATGGTTGGAAAAACAAGGTGCCCGATTATGGAAACCGCTCGTGCCATTATCTAAGCGCTTTATTCCATTTAAACACCCTGTTGCTGCTATCCCCTACGGTATGATTTGGGGCTGGCTACCCTGTGGCTTGGTATACTCTACTCTCACCTGGAGTATGGCCAGTGGCTCCTCTTTAACCGGCGCCCTGACCATGTTCACTTTTGGGCTTGGAACATTACCTGGTCTTTTAACACTTGGGCGCTTCAGTCAACACATAAGACCACTTTTGAATAATCCGCGTAGCCGGCTGGTAATTTCCATTGTCCTCGCGGCATTTGCAGCTTGGTTGCTGCTATCGCCATTGATTGTCAAAGCTATAGGCTAACCCGCCATAAATTCGAATTCGCTTTAACCAAGTGCAAAAAATGCTAAGCTAGCAGCCTGTTTGCATGTTAAGCCGTGTCTACTATGAATCAACACCGCGAATGTACTATTAGTTGTCAAAATTGCAGTATTAGTCAGCTCTGTCTGCCTTTTACCCTGAATGACAACGAACTGGATAAACTGGACAACATTATTCAGCGTAAACGCCCCTTCCAGAAGAACGAGCGTTTGTTTCAATCAGGGGACAAGCTGAATAGCTTATATGCTGTGCGTTCCGGATCATTTAAAAGCTTTGTTTTGGCGCCTGACGGTGAAGAACAAATAACAGCCTTTCACCTGCCTGGTGACATTATCGGCTTTGATGCAATTCATCACCAAGTGCACAAGAGTTTTGCCCAAGCGTTAGAAACGTCTATGGTCTGTGAAATCCCCTTCCAAACTATGGAAGTATTGTCAGGGGATCTGCCGCGCTTGCGTCAGCAAGTGATGCGTCTGATGAGCCACGAAATTCAGGCGGATCAGGATATGTTTATGTTGCTGAATAAGCGCACTGCTAATCAGCGGTTGGCACATTTCCTCGCGCATTTGGGGGAGCGATACCATGATCGTGGTTTCTCCGGTAGTCAGTTTAGACTGAGCATGACCCGCGCTGAAATTGGCAATTATCTGGGGCTGACGGTTGAAACCATCAGCCGCCTGCTAACTAAGTTCCAGAAACAAGGCTTAATTCAGGTGGATGGAAAATTCATTACCTTGGTTGACCCTAAGCAGTTAAGAGAACACCAGGAAAATACACAACTGTCAGTTAACAGTTAGATAAACTGGCTTTGATCTGGCACAAAGGCTAATAAGGTTAACTAAACTAGACTTAAGCTAGTCGGAGTAAAAGCGAAGAGGCAATGATGAACTACAAAAAATTGTTGGTAGTGATTGACCCAACCACCGAGCAGCAAAAAGCCCTAAAGCGAGCTCTGCTAATTGCGGAGAAAACTGGGGCCAGCATTACGGCCTTTTTGTCTATTTACGATTTCTCATACGAAATGACCACAATGTTATCGGTTGACGAGCGTGAAACCATGCGCCAGGCCGTGGTGGACGACAGAACCGAATGGCTGACCGAATTACTCAGTAAACAAGTCAATAATGCCGCTTTGGCGTTAGATGCCAAGGTGGTGTGGCACAACAGACCTTTTGAAAGCATTATTTATGAGACTATTGAGCATGGCTATGACCTGATAGTTAAAGGCACCCATGAGCATGGTGGTCTTAAATCGGTCATATTCACCCCAACCGACTGGCATTTGATGCGCAAAGCACCCGTACCTGTGCTGTTGGTGAAAGAACATGCCTGGCCCGAGCAAGGTCAGATTATTGCTGCGGTTAATGTGGGTACAGCAGATGAAGAGCATAGTTCGCTCAACCAGAAAGTGACCCATACCGCATTGGCTTTTGCCCGCACACTTAATGGCCAGGTCAACCTGGTTAATTCCTACCCCGGTACGCCAGTGAATATTGCCATCGAAATACCAGAGTTTGATCCGGGCAGTTTCAATGAATCGGTGCGCAATCACCACACCGAGGCGATGAAGACCTTCGCCAGCAATCATGGTATTGCGCCCCAGCACTGCTTTGTCAAAGAAGGCTTGCCTGAGGATGTGATACCCACCGTTGCTGCTGACGTAGATGCTGAATTAGTGGTTATTGGCACTGTTGGTCGTCATGGTATATCTGCCGCCTTGATAGGCAATACCGCTGAGCATGTTATCGATATGCTCGATTGTGATGTATTGGCGGTTAAACCTGATGGTTTTATTAGTCCGTTACAAAAATGAAGATAGTAAGGGCCGCCAGTTTGGCGGCTTTTTTTTACCCTAATTATTCAGACCCGCCGCTAAGCTATCCCCTCCTCCAGACACAGAAAATATGTAACTTGTGGTCAAGCTAGGTATAATCCCGCCCTCATTGCAGAGGTGGCCTATGACCCGATTAGACGAATTAAGCGCAAAGCAAAAATACAGCTTCAACAAACTCCAAAAACGCTTGCGGCGCTGTGCCGGAAAAGCCATTGACGATTTCAACATGATCGAAGATGGTGACAAAGTGATGGTGTGCCTGTCTGGCGGGAAAGATAGCTATGCAATGTTGGATATTTTGCGTTACTTACAAAAAGTGGCGCCCATTCATTTTGAGCTGATAGCAGTAAACCTGGATCAGAAGCAGCCTGGCTTTCCTGCGCATGTATTGCCTGAGTATCTGGACAGCCAAGGCGTTGACTACAAGATAGTCAATGAAGATACCTACAGCATAGTGAAAGAGAAGATCCCAGAAGGTAAAACGACGTGCTCACTGTGTTCAAGGTTACGTCGCGGCATTCTTTATCGTACGGCGACCGAGTTGGGGGCAACCAAAATTGCGCTCGGCCATCATCGCGATGACATGCTGGAAACCCTGTTTCTGAATATGTTTTATGGTGGCAAATTGAAATCCATGCCGCCTAAGTTAGTAAGCGACGACGGCAAACAAATGGTGATCAGGCCATTGGCTTACTGTGCAGAAAAGGACCTAACACGCTATGCCGATATGATGGCCTTCCCCATCATTCCCTGTAATTTATGTGGTTCGCAGGAAAATCTGCAGCGCAAGGTCATTAAGCAAATGCTGCAGCAGTGGGACAAACAACATCCGGGCCGCATTGAAAACATGGCTCGCGCCCTGCAAAGCGTTACGCCATCTCATCTGGCCGATCCTAACCTATTTGATTTTGTCGGTCTAAAGACCCAGGATCAGCCTTATGAAGGCGGGGATATTGGCTTTGACGAGCCTCAAATAGAACTTCAGCGCAATAGGGATGAAGAGCAGTTAGTACAGATTGTACAGTTAAACTGATTTGGTTGGGGAGGATCCCCTCCCCCGACGCTTGTCTACTTGGTGATTGCCGTGATGCGATAGGGTTTGGTTGGAAACTCAATTCGCTGAGATTTATTCAACCACTGCTCATCCAGGCTTAGCTCCCCTTTTTCAATACGAAGAGACGGCTCAATCATACCGTCGACACGCACCGAACCTTCAGTCTGTGGAGGAAAATGCAACACAATGCCTTTGACTGAGGGCATCATAAAAGACAAGAAGCTGCCCATACTGTCAAAAAACTCTGTGTATTGTTCGTTGACCGCCTTTAATTCCGCCAGATCATAGCTGGATTTCAAATAGGCTGGCTTAGTTTCAAGCTGAACCGACATATCACACTGATTGACCGGCTCGCGGAGTTCAAAACGGGCCACGGCCTTAGCCAAACTCAAGGCTTTCTCGGATGGCACGGTAAAGCGCTGTTCTGGCGTTATTTCAATAGCAATATCTTGTTTTTGGGTATGCAGATAAGCCGACTCAAGAAGACACATCTGTTTGGTTTGATGGTGCATAAACCCAAAGGCAAACTGCAAGGCGGACAACTCGTCCTTGTCCAGCTTACGGGTATGGCTATATAGGGTGGAATAATCCAGTTCCAAAGGCTCAGCTAACGCAGGCAATGCAGCGGATACGGCCAGCAGGCCAGCAATCATCATTCTCATGAAGTTAAATATTTCCTGTTTGTGCGAATCATATGCAGTAATTCATCGATGTAATCCTGACCACGCTCTGAGTAACTCATCAACCCCTCAACCAGATATTCAGCGGTGACAGATTGCTGATTACGGCGCAAGCTGGCGCGGATCCCGCGCAGCTCGCTGTAAGCATAATGGCTATTAATGTTAGCCAGGTAAGCTTTCACTGCATGCGACAAATCCTTGAATTTTGCTACCTCGTGACCGGCATCGTCATCCCGTTGTTTCGGTACAAAGCCACAACCTTTTCGAAAGCACCACATGCCAAAAAAATTAAACCCCTGCCTGGCAAAACGAGACGTCCCCCAGGCGGATTCATTGGCGGCCTGAACTAAGACTAGCTCGACGGGAACAATATCTACGCGACGCAACAAACGATTAATGCCATCAACATCATGGGGCAAAGCGTCCAACTTATAACTTTGGCTGAGTTTTGTTAGCTTGTTCTTTTGATAGCGGCTCAGAGGCTGCCCATCGATCATTTTCTGACGTATTGCCTGTAATAAGTTGCGATCATTGAGAATGATTTGATTGTGATATTCCACTGCCGGGCGAAGATAGTCGAAAAATGCCTGTTTTTTTTCATCCACATCAGTGTAGAGATCAAAATCAGGCACAGGCTGATGCAATTGTTCGGGGGCAGGAATAAGGGCTTCAGGCTCGCGCTGTAAAAAAGGGTAAAGCAACGCAAAGCCCACAAGGGCAAAAAACACGCCTTGTATTAGTTTACCTTTGTCAGGCATGAAAGATCGATTCGCCATTTTGAGATGCTCCATCTTGTCCCGTCAAGCGGACAGCAACGCCGAATATATCCCTGTATAGCACGCCTTTCATGTTGTAGTAAAAAGGTCCAACCCAAATAAATGCAATACCGAAGGTGGCAATAACTAATACAAACAGCAAGGCAAAAAGCAAATAAAGCAAGACAAACTGTTGCCACTTAAAGCTGACAACGCGAATCGACACAAAAATTGCGCGCATCGGCGTCAGGCCTTTCTCTATAACTAACGGCAAGGTAAAACTGCAAGCAATCATTAAGAATAAGCCGGGCACAATAAATAACAGTAAGCCCAACTCTACTAACAAGCTAACTAGCAATGCACTTAGCGAGAGGATCAAGGCCTTGGGCAAAAAATGAAACAAATGCGAGGGACGGGATTGCCCTCCTACCGCATGATTTATGCCCATCATCATCAGTCCGGTGATCAGGGGAGCGGTTAACAAGGTCAGCAGAATTTCTGTCATCAACTGAACATTTGGCGCCATTAAATCCAGACCTTTAAATTGCGCTAAGTTAGCCAGTATCAACACTGCCAGTAAGGCCAAAGAAAACACCAGCAACATGGCCTGTACCATGACCCATTTGGTTTTCTGTGTTAGCGCCCAAGCTTCATTTATCAAGCCTTTAAGATCCAGGGCAAAATCGCCAGCCATGGCCTTTTGCAGGCTACCCCCAAGTATCAGTGTTTTCTTCTCTTCCAAGCGTCTTAACCTTTAATTCAGAAAAACCTGACTATGATACCAGTTGTTCGCCTGTTGGGGCGAAGGGCTTCGAAGAATCAATGCCTGATTGTACGAATTTCCATCACTCAAAAGCGCAACAAGCATTGTTTAGCCAGCCACCACCAAACGCACAGCCAGCAAAATCAACAAAATGCCCATTATGCGATCAAACCAGTAGCCTTTACTTTGCAAAAAGGTTCTGACCGCACCGGAGCCCAAGAGGAAGGACAACGCCACAAACCACAGACCGGTGGCCAACGCCAGATACAGGCCATAAACCAGCTTAACTTGCAGAGGTGTCGTCACTGAGATAACCACAGCGAAAAGGGATAAGAAAAACAGGGTGGCTTTGGGATTCAATCCATTGGTAATAAAGCCAATAACAAAAGCCTTTTTATCTGACAAGTGACCCGACTTTGCCTGCGCTTCAGCAGCTTTCCCGCTGTGGCTTGTCATTGCCCTGATACCTATATAGGCAAGATAGGCAGCGGCCGCATAACTAAGCGCAGTGAATAACCAGGGAGTGGTTTGGATTAGAAGACCAATACCAAGTAAGGAATAAGCAACGTGCAAGAGAATGGCGAGGCCTATGCCGACACTGGTGAATATAGCGGTACGTCTGCCGTAGCTAACACTATGTTTTAACACTATCGCGAAATCTGGCCCTGGACTGGCTACTGCGAGTAAATGCACAGTGGCGATGGTGATGAACTCCAACCAATAAGGTTGTAACTGCTCTAACATGGTATATCGCTCTTACATCTGGCCGGCCAATAATGCTGACACATAGTCTGGTACTAACTGCGTTGCTCGTCCCTGACGCTTTTCAGCAAACTGACTGGGACTGGATTCTAAATTCAGTTCAACGGTGTGCGCCCCGGCGTGAATCGCTTCTTCTACAAAGCCAGCAGCGGGGTAAACATTACCTGAGGTACCAATGGAAATAAAAAGATCAGCATTCCATATGGCATCCATTATTTGTTCCATAAACAGCGGCATTTCACCGAACCATACAATATGTGGCCGCAAGGGCTGGGCCGGTCGGCAGCAGCTACAGCGATCATCACCATTAAAGGTGCGATGCATGTCAACTATTTGCTGACTATGAGTACACCTGGCTTTCAACAGTTCGCCATGCATGGCTAGTAGATTTTGACTGCCAGCCTGCTGATGAAGATTATCAACATTCTGAGTAATTAGTAAAAACTGGCCCTTACAGCCTTTTTCCAAGTTAACTAAAGCATGGTGAGCCGCGTTGGGTAACACATCACCCGTTAACAACTGTTGACGTCTGGCATTATAAAACGCATAGACGAGCTGTGGATTTGCCGCGAATGCTTCTGGGGTGGCGACGTCTTCTACCCGATGGTTTTCCCATAAGCCATCATTATCGCGAAATGTCTTTAAACCGGACTCAGCGGAAATCCCAGCGCCGGTAAGGACGACAATATTTTTGTACTTCATACTGCGTGACGTTGTGTTGACTCTCTGACCACCAATTCCGGTTCAAAGTGCTGGTGTACTGTCTCTACTTTGCCTTTTCCAGCACGCTGCAACATGATTTGTGATATCAGTAGGCTGGCCGCCTTCTTGGCTATCAGGTTGGTAGGTTGGGCGGCAGTGGTTAGCTTTGGCCAGGTCTGACGTGAGAACGGGCTGTCTTCGAATCCGGCAATAGATAACTGTTCAGGAACCGACACATTAGATAAGCGGGAAGCAAATAGCGCACCGGCTGCAATTTCATCGTTACAGGCAAAAATGGCGGTTGGCGGTTTATCCAGCGCTAATAAATGTTTCGCGCCTTTCACCCCTGATTCAAACGAGTACTGTCCGTCAAATATGTAATCAGGAACAATCTCAATTCCCGCGTCTTCGAGAGCGGCCCGATAACCGTTAAGGCGCTCGTCTGTAGAACGGTGTCCTTTGTCACCGCTGATAAATGCAATATCACGGTGACCCAGCTCAAGTAAATGTTTGGTAATTTGATACGCCGCCTCATGGTCATGAACAAAAATACAAGGGGTGGCCTCGGGTTTATGTCCTGAGCCAGAAATAATGCGCACAAACTGAATGTCCATTTCAGCCAGTGTGCTCATGACCTCAGGCATTTCAGACAAGGGCGGTGAAATAACCAAACCTGCTAACTGTGATTTGGTCACCATGTTTTTTAGTTCTTCGCATATTGTCGGCGAACTGGCATTACAAGGGTGAATGATCAGCTCATACCCCTTGTCACGACACTCGGCCAGAATACCATTCTGCATATCAATGACGTAATAGGCATTTGGATTGTCGTATACATAGCCCATAGTGTAAGAGCGAGTTCCAGCCAAATTTCTGGCAGCCAAATTCGGCTCATATTTCAACTCGCGAATGGCAGCCGAAACCTTTTCCACCGTATCTGCGCGAACAGACGCTTCCTTGTTAATAACTCTGGAAACCGTTTTTATTGATACGCCGGCCAATTGGGCGACATCTTTAATTGTTGATTTCATTTGGTTTCTCTCGGCTCGATTGGCCGTTAGTAAACATGATGTATGCAATAAATGCCAGTGCTTTGCTACCCTTGTTTAGAGATCTTTCGCACCGTTGCCTTTAATCACTAACTGGGGAACTTAAGATAACTAACTTATTACTTTTTTTTCTAATTAATTTGACAATATGGATGAACTATCACGTCACCCGCCTTCCCGTTACTTTGTATTTACATTGAGAAGCCCCCACTTGTAACCACATTGTAAAAAAACTGGTTGCTATGCTCAAAATTCTCATGTAGCTTTAACCGATGACAACGCTGTCATCCAGTTATTACAGCGCTTGTCATTTTAAATAAAAACAAATGACAACGTTGT
Organism: Bowmanella yangjiangensis; assembly: GCF_017255015.1. Classification (GTDB taxonomy): domain Bacteria; phylum Pseudomonadota; class Gammaproteobacteria; order Enterobacterales; family Alteromonadaceae; genus Bowmanella; species Bowmanella yangjiangensis. The sequence goes on from NZ_JAFKCS010000011.1 coordinate 14,244, forward strand.
CATTTATACAATTCAGCTTCATGAGAGGGCATCATGACATCAACCAAACTCAATAAGATCACGCAGGGGCTTAAGCTGGCTCTGGTCGTGGGCGCGACTATCAGTTCTCAACAAGTGACCGCACAGGAAGCACAGCAAGCCGAAGGTGTTGAAACCATCGAAATTCGCGGTTTGCGCGCATCAACTCAAGCAGACTTGAACAACAAACGCTTTGCTGATGGTATTCTTGACAGTATTACTGCTGAAGACATTGGTAAGCTGCCAGATTTAACCTTAGCTGATACATTACAGCGCGTTGCAGGTGTGCAGATTACACGTTCTGCAGGTGAAGGTTCTGCAGTGAATATTCGTGGTGTAGGCGAAGTTGGCACATTATTGAATGGTGAGCAGTTCCTGAGTGCGGGCTCTATTACCACGGTTCAGCCTAACTTCTCTGATATTTCTTCTTCGTTGGTAAGTGGAATCGATGTTCACAAGTCCCCTACTTCTAAAATATTGGCCGGTGGTATCTCAGGTACTTTGGACCTGAAAACTATACGTCCGTTCGATCTCAAAGAAGGATTTACCTACGTTGGTTCCGCTGAGTTAACCCGTGGTAACTACACTAAAGAGAATGACAAGAAAATTACCTCATTCTTTGGTTACAACGACGAAAAATTTGGCGTAACAGCTTCTATTTCCTGGGATACCAACACGCTAGCAAACTATCGCCTAGGCACTCCAAATATTGGTTGGTCTGGTGCACAAACTGAAGGTGATGCGTGGGATGGCATCGGTGAAGACCGCACAGGCGACGGCGATAAAGACGATGCATTGGTGACCTTTATCGGTTACGGCAACATGGGACGTCAATCTGAACGTGAACGTTTAGGTGTTGTAACTACATTGCAAGCTCAGTTAAGCGATTCCATCCAAATGGTTGCTGACGTTTTCTACACCGAAATGGATGACGCCGATCGTTCTATTGGCATGGTAGCAGATAACGCATGGGGTTATTTCGGCTGGGAAGAGCATGGTAGCGATTTGGTCAAGCGCGGTACCATCAGTGATGGTGGTCTTGCCGGTGCAGATCTGTATACGGCGAATACAGGCACCTTGTACGCACCTCGCGTAGCTTCCACATCAGAAAGCCGCACTAATGATCGTGACTCTCTGAACATGAATCTTGAGTTCACCTTTGACAATGGTGGCCCATTGAGCGGTTCGGTGCGTTATTTACACGGTGAAGGGCAGCGTGAAACTACACATAATATCGTTCAGGCGTTCTTGACTGATGGTTCCAAGCAGAATCTGTTCCGTAACGATGGTACTGGTGAAATACCAGTGCATCCTGAAGGCTATTCTGATCTAGTGCCTATTGAAAGAGACTTTTCTGGTAAACATCCGCAATTAAAGCTGCCCTCATTGGGTGGTGGGATGAGCGATTACGCAATAGTTTCTACCTACTCTGAAGAAAACTATTACGAAGAGGCCACTCTTGATGTGTTGCGTGCCGACGGTACTTACGAATTCGATACCAGTCACCTACGTGCCGTAGAATTTGGTGTGCGTAAAGGTAAACGTGATGTTACCCGAGACACTTATGTATTGCTTGCCCCGATCAATCAAGATGGTCTGTCAAACGATGTAATGTGGAAAGACCAGGGTGAAGTCGCAAACGATACAAACGGTGATGGTGAGTTCAGTCGTGCCGGTGGTGACAAAACTATTGGTTATGACAATTACTTAAATTTTGCCAACTTACCTTCATCTTGGGTTATTCAGTCTGGTGACTTTGGTCCAGTTAATGTAGGTAACTTCTACTTTATCAACCCAGAAATACTGGATGACCATATCGGTTTCCAAAATGAACTGTACCCCGGTAACTTCAAAGCATCTCAGCCAGGTGATAGTTATAAAGTACAGGAAAACACCAAGTCTGCTTATTTTAATGTCAAGTTGGATGGCCAGTTAGGTGAAATGCCATATAAAGCTAATGTCGGCTTGCAATACATTAAGACTGACCTGACTGTCGCTCAGAACCTGTTGGGTTCCGACGTTATCTGTCGCGCCTGTCCAGGTATAGTAGCTGATGTGGGTGACGTAGTGACTGATCGTTCATTCAGCGATACGCTACCGTCTGTTAACTTCAAACTGAATCTGACTGATGAACTGATCGCGCGTGCCAGTTACGGTAAAACGATGACTCGTTTGAACACCCGTAACCTGGGTGCTGGTATGACAGTAAATAGTACGATTAACCAAGGTGAAGTCAGCGATGTACCGGTTGGTGAGCGTTACGCCGTTGAAGCGAATCGTGGCGGTAACCCTAACTTGGCGCCTACTCGTGCAACCAATCATGACCTGACGTTGGAATGGTACTTTACAGATTCCGCCTTGCTAAGTGTCGCTTGGTTTAAGATGGATGTTGAGTCCTACATTGGAACAGATGTCACTAGAGAGTATGTACCAGACCCATCCGATGGCGTAGTTCGTCGCCAAGTAGATGTTCGCGGTCCAGTTAATGGTGACGGTGGCAGTATTAAGGGTTGGGAGTTTGCCTATCAGCAAGGCTTTGATTTCTTACCTGGTTTCTGGAGTGGTTTCGGTGCAGGCTTGAACTATACCTATGCGCCTAGCACTTCTGACACGCTGGACTTCGAAGGTAACGAACTACCCCTGGCCGAGAACTCTGAAAATTCGGGCAACGCGGTACTGTGGTATGAGAAGGACGGTTGGCAATTCCGTATTGCCGCTAACTATCGCAGTGAGCGCTTTATCGGTCAAAATGGCCGTAACTTTGGTGGCGGTGGTCTAGCGCTATATGCTAAGCCAACTACTTACGTGGATATGTCTGCCAGCTACGACTTCAATGACAATGTTAGCGTATACTTCTCTGGTAGCAATCTGACCAAAGAGTTTGAGGACCAATATTTCCAATGGGAAGATTACACTGTCGCTCAGGATATCTACGAGCGTCGTTTGACCGTGGGTGTGCGTGGACGTTGGTAACAACTAGGTAAGTTAAAAAAGTCCTCGATTTCGGGGACTTTTTTTTTCTAGAGTCAATAAATCCGATACTGAACTCAAGTTAAAAAAGTGGGGATGCTGATGCAAAATAACAGCACACAAGCCAAACAAATTTTAATCCTCGGTGGTGGAACCGCAGGCTGGATGACCGCCATGATACTGGCTAAAAAGCTCAACAAGCATGGATTTGAAGTGTCGGTTCTCGAATCCCAGGACATTGGTATCATTGGTGTAGGGGAAGGTTCGACACCAGCACTCAAAGCATTTTTTAGTAGCATGGGTATAGGTGAAGAGGAATGGATGCCGGAGTGCAATGCCACCTACAAGGCCGGTATTACCTTTGATGCTTGGTCAACAAAACCGGGCTTCACCGAGTATTTTCATCCCTTTAAATTCAGACTGGACGAGCAGTTCTCCCAAGCTTTTTTTCACTCTATCCAGATGAGAAGGCAAGGCGTTGATATTCCCGCACATCCCAACCCATTTTTCCTTAGCCCCTTGTTGGTCGAAAAGAATCTTGCGCCTATTCCCCATTACAACTTTCCGTTCGAGCCTAGTTATGGATATCACTTTGATTCGGGGTTACTTGGACAGTTTTTAAAAAGAAGATCTGAACAATTAAATATTCGTCACATTGAGGATAAGATCGAAGAGGTTTTATTGGATGGTAACGATTGCATTAGTGCGCTCGTATCTCAAAGTGGCGCAAAGTATCATGCCGACCTTTTTGTTGACTGCTCAGGTTTTTCCTCGGTGTTAATGCAAAGCGCACTTAAAGTTGGCTTTAAAAGCTTTGCGTCAAACTTATTCAATGATTCAGCCATTGCGATTCCAAGTGAGATTGGAGGGAATATTCCCTCGGAGACCCGCTCCACCGCAATGAAATTCGGATGGCGCTGGAAGATTCCACTAACCAACAGATTTGGCAACGGCTACGTCTACAGTAGCAATTATTGTAGCCCAGAGCAGGCTGAAACCGAGCTCAGGCGAGATTTGGGACTGCTTGATTCTGATGTTCAAGCGCGGCATCTAAAAATGAAAGTTGGACGTATTGAAAAGCATTGGTACAAGAACTGTCTTGCAATAGGTTTGTCACAGGGGTTTATTGAACCGTTAGAGGCTACAGCCTTGTTCCTTGTTCAGCAGTCAGCTGCGTTATTTGCGGATGCATTTGAACACGGGCAATTTACTGATACCAATCAAGACAGTTATAACGATACTATCAACGGCTACTTTGAGGGTATCAGGGATTATATTGCCGCACATTATTACACGAATTCCCGTACTGATAGTCAGTACTGGCTGGATTGCCAAAACAACCATGACGGGCAATCAGATACGTTGAAGCATATTCTGGAGATATGGAATAAGGGCGCAGATCTAACGGCGGAATTGCGTCGTTTAGGCGTTACAAAATACTACACCTCAGTATCTTGGCACTGTTTGTTGGCGGGTATGGGTGTGTTTCCTGCACAAAGTCAACTGCGCCCGCCCTATCCAAACGAAACCCAGGTAAATATGGCGTTGATTAACGATTTTCTACATCGATGTAGCTTAAATTTTGACCCACATCGTGAACAACTTGGGAAGTTTACTAATAAAAAGGGCTAGCATTTAAGCTGGCCCTTTTTATCGATTTTATAATTGATTCAAAAAGTTCTGATGCGCAGGGGTGGCTGATACCGCCTTTGCGATTCCCTCTCGCATCTGTGCAAGCCCCTGACGTATATAGTTATCCTCGACTTTATCAATACAAGGGTCATGGCGGGTGGGTAAATAATGAAACCCATCATAAATAGCCAACCAACTGTTTGGTTGAAATATTTCATGTCGCTGTCTAATCAAAATACCATTCGTCTGATACAGCGACATTCTGTGCAATAACGTGTCTGGCAATGAAATATTCCGGTAATCTTGCCAAAATGGCTCTTTCCTGGCATTTAGCAAATAGTGCAGCAATACGAAGTCTCTGACACTTTCATATTCCTTTGTTGTTCTGACATTGAACTCTTCCACCGCTGATGAATGAATACCGTTGTAAGGAAAAAATAGTTTCAACCGCTCTATGGCGGTCTCAATTAAAGCGATATTAGTGCTCTCTATTGGTTCAAAGAAACCTGCTGCCAAACCCAGTGCCACGCAGTTTTTAACCCAGAAACGCTCACGGCATCCAGGCCTGAAGCGAATACACTTGGGCTCACTGATTGGTTCACCATTAATGTCTGCAAGTAAACTATCCAATGCTGCCTCATCAGAGGTATGTTGACTACTGTATACATGGCCATTTCCTTGCCTATGTTGCAAAGGAATCCGCCATTGCCAACCAGCCGTTTTAGCGTTGGCCTCGGTGTAAGGATTAGGTATGACATCCGTCTCACTTTGCACTGCTATTGCACGGTCACACAATAACCAGTTATTCCAATCCTTATAATCAACCTTGAGGGCCTGCCCTAATAACAGCGATGAAAAGCCTGTACAATCAATGAAAAAATCACCATGTACTTGTTGACCATTACTCAAATTCAATGAATCAATATGGCCACTTTCTGGGTGCAAGATTACATCAATAATTTTAGCGTCAACCCTCTTCACTCCAGCGTCCGTCGCGACTTCTTTGAGTAACTGCGCATACTTGCTTGCATCCAAATGTAATGCCCAATCAAACACTGCCAAAGACGAAGCAGGATTACTTGGTGGCAATGCAAACTTGCCATGTTTAGCAAGTTGCGCCCCTACTGAATAACTTTCAAGTGGATGTGGGTCACCTAATTTTTTATTTTTTAACCAATAATGATGAAAACCTACGCCATTTAATGACTCGCCGTACACCCCAAATGGGTGGATAAAGGAACTACTTTCAGTGTGCCAACCGTTAAACTGAATTCCCAGTTTACAAGTCGCACCGGTGCGCTTCATTACCTGTTGATCAGACAAACCCAAGGCGCGATTGAAATGTCTAATGGTTGGGATGGTTGCCTCTCCCACGCCAATAGTTCCAATCTCAGACGACTCAACTAAACAGATTGATAGATGTGGAAAATGTTTGGCTAAGCTCGCAGCCGTCATCCAACCAGCTGTGCCGCCACCGGCAATTACTATATTTTTTATACTATTCATTGCTTATTCGTCGCCTAATAGAGAGATATACAACGCCATCTGGATAAGTGTCTGTGCAGATTTCCAAAAAAAGTCTCTGCCCTTGCTTAGTTCATTAACTGTTTGAGGTTTCAAAGGTTTCGTATAACTGGTGAGTATTTTATTACTTACGTAGGCTACGAAGTCTTTGCTCTTTACCTCAAATACAACATCAGGAAACATATTTCTAACATAAATGACAACGCTGTCACAGATTAAAAGCGGTGCTGAGAATATCTGGAAGTTGTTATGAACAGCCCATTGACTGCTATTGGGCTTACATACAGCTATGAAACCATCATGCATAGGACACCAATTAGTCTATGACTCCATATTCCGAGTAAAGCCCTAAATCAGCCCTGCGAAACATCCCTATCGAACAAAACATTTGCAACACAATACATCTTTGTTAACATAAATGACAGCGTTGTCATAAACAAAGAATATACAGCCTGAGTCGGGTTGAATAGCAACATAAAGGATTGTCTCTTGTCTGGATTTAAACTATCTCAAATTGCCATTGGTCTCTCTATGCTTGGCGGCGTCGCAACCGCACAAACATCCACGTTGAACCAAGCACAGCTAAACAATCTTGCTCAAGATCTGCAGGTTAGTTACCAGGTTATTGACAATGTAAATGCTGGAGGTTGCGACGATAAGTTTGGCGGCGGTAAGTGTTTTGATGCTCGCATTAGTTTGAAGGTGTCACAAGATTTCTCCGCAGCAGACTGGCAGCTTTACTTCAGCCACACTACCCCTATTCAAAAGGATAGCAGTGAGCTGTTTGATATCACCCATGTCAATGGTGACTTGCATATCATCAGGCCTTCAACTGCATTCAAAGGTTTTAAAGCCGGTCAGGTTTACGATATTCCTCTTAAAGGCACTTTCTGGCATGCATCGGCATCCGATCAGATGCCCAACTACTTTGTGGTAGCCGATGGCTTAAAGCCAGCCATTATTGAAAGCACCAGGGAAATCAAAGATCAGGATAGTCAGCTTACCTACAATCAACATGTGGCGCCGCTTAGCAAACCTGAGCAGTATCGACGTAGCCAGGAGGATAGCTTGCCCTTGGCTGACGCCCAGTGGCTTTACAACCATTATGAGGATGTCAATTCTGCTCAGTCTCCTGCGCACGCAGCAAGGATTATCCCTGCCATCAGTGCCGTACAATTAGACGGTGCAAGTGTTGACCTAAGCGGTGGTATCGCGATTAAGCAATCCGACGTCATTGCGCATGCCTTAGAATATCTTGATGCTCGTGGTATTACCGTCAATCAGAATGGTGTTGCGGTTAGTTTTGTCGATGATCAAAGTCTTGCTACCGATGCTTACCATCTTAAGGTTAGCGACAAGGGTATTCAGGTGACCTCAGCCAGTGGCAGCGGTCGCTACTACGCCTTAATCACCCTGGCTACCCTGGCACAGGATGCTAAGGTTCCAAGCGGCCAATATCAGGATCAGCCCAGATACCCATTCCGCGGAATGCACCTTGATGTATCACGCAACTTCCACAGTAAGGACATGGTACTAAGACTGTTGGACCAAATGGCCAGCGTTAAGCTTAACAAACTGCATTTCCACCTGGCAGATGATGAAGGCTGGCGCTTGGAAATTCCTGGGTTACCTGAGCTGACGGACATCGGCGCCTATCGCTGTTACGACCCAACAGAAACACAGTGTCTGCTGCCCCAATTGGGTGCAGGACCAAACCGGGATGCACCGGGTAATGGCTATTACAGTGTGGCCGACTACCAGGAAATATTGGCTTACGCTAAAGCACGTCATATCGAAGTCATTCCTTCATTAGATATGCCGGGCCATTCCCGCGCCGCAACTCGCTCCATGATGGCCAGATACAATAAATTTATGCAGCAGGAAAAGCCTGAACTGGCCAATGAATATTTACTCACCGACTTACAAGACACCACAGTCTATTCATCGGTGCAGTTTTACAATGACAACACTATCAACCCCTGCTTGCCTTCTTCTTATCGCTTCGTCAGCAAGGTGCTGAATGAAATTAACAAGATGCATCAGGACGCAGGAATGCCTCTCAATCGCTACCATATTGGTGCCGATGAGACCGCCGGTGCGTGGAAAGAGTCCCCGGCCTGTGCTGATATCATCGCTGAAAACAATATGGATGATCCCGAGCAGTTAACGGCCTATTTCGTAGAAAAGGTGACCAAGATTGTTAATGCCATGGGTATCACCGCAGGCGCCTGGAGCGATGGCTTAAGCCATGTTGAGCAGGAAAAGCTGGCACCACGTATTCAGGCTAACATATGGGATGCGCTGTTCTGGCAAGGTCACAACCGCGCGCAGGATTTCGCTAACCGCGGCTGGGACGTGGTGCTGTCCATTCCTGACGCCTTATATTTTGACTTTCCTTATGCACTGGATCCGCTAGAACCTGGTTATTACTGGGCCTCACGCAATACCGACAGTTTTAAAGTGTTCCGTTTTATGCCGGATAACCTACCTGCCCACGCAGAGTTTTGGCCAAACCGAATGGGTACCCCTTTTACCGCCAAAGACGACTCACCTCTCAAGCCGGGTGCCAGTTTCTTAGGCATGCAGGGGCAGCTTTGGAGTGAAACCGTAAGGGACGACAATCGTGCCGAATTTATGATTTATCCGCGCCTGCATGCCATGGCCGAACGCGCTTGGCACAAAGCAGATTGGGAATTGGCCTACGAAGCAGGACGAGAATACGGCCCCACTACTGATTACTTTGGCAGTGCACAGGAAGCGGGCTTACGTCAGGATTGGGCTGGCTTCAGTCAGGCATTGGTAAGCAAATACCTTCCGGCGATGGTCGACAAAGTGATGTTCCGATTGCCCCCTCCGGGTGCCAAAGTGGTTGAGGGTACTTTGCATGCCAATACCTTGTGGCCGGGGTTACAAATTGAGTATCGCCAAGTTAATGGTGTATGGACGGTCTATCAAGGGCCGGTCAATGTTCAGGGTAAAGTGGAACTGCGCTCTCGCTTACCAGGTATGCAACGCAGTAGTCGCATCACACTGGTGAATTAAAGATGAAAAAACTTTACCAAATGATTACAAAACAAAATGACAACGCTGTCATTTCTTTGGTAGGCTACGGTTTCGCTGGTCAACCTGTAATGGGCATGACCTGTTCCGATTTGTTAGAAGGTAATGTGTAAATGAAGAGGCTGGAAAATCTCTACCTCGGTATTGACGGTGGTGGCAGTAAATGCAAAGTGCTGCTAACAGATGAACAGGGACAGGCACTCGGTACAGGTATCTCTGGTCCGGCCAACCCAAATCAGGGTCTGGACTTAGCCATCAATTCCATTATGGATGCCACTGAACAAGCCCTGCATGCGGCAGGCCTAGCTTCAAGTACGGTTGATCAACTTATTGTAGGCGCAGGATTGGCCGGTGTTAACCTGCCCAAATATCGCGTGATGCTGGAGCAGTGGGACCACCCGTTCGCTCAGTTCCACATTACCACCGACTTACAAATTGCCTGCATCGGCGCACATAACGGCATGGATGGTGCTGTTATTATCGCCGGTACCGGTTCAATAGGTATGGTTAATGTTAACGGCCATACCCACGAATTTGGCGGCTACGGGTTTAGTGTCGGCGATCAAGGTAGCGGCGCCTGGATGGGCATTACCGCTATCAAGCAGACCTTGCAAGCCCTGGATGGCTTGTTACCAAATAGTGAACTATCGCAGCGCGTATTAGATTTTACCCAATGCAACAATGCCCAGGAGTTGGCCCAGAAAATGGCGAATCTTAAGCCATCCGCTTATGCCAAGCTGGCCCCTTTGGTTATTGAACAGGCCGCCGTTAAAGACACCCTGGCGCTGGACATCGTATTAAACGGGGCGGATTACATCAGCCGTTTAGCGCGAAAACTGTTAACCTACAACCCGCCCAGATTGTCGATGATCGGCGGTCTGGCACCACGCATCCAACCTTGGCTGGACGAAGATGTTCGCGAACGAGTCGAGCCCGCCAAGCAGCCTCCGGAAAACGGAGCTATTTTATTTGCCCAACAACAAGCCTTAGTAAGTGAGAAAGCTTAATGTCAACCAGTATCATGGCTCAAGAAGCCGCTGAAACCCCCAATCGTGTCAGAAGTCAGTTAGTGGATAATCAGGAGGCTTGCTATCAGCTAGGTCAACGTATCCGCTTGTTTGATCCTGCCTTTGTGTTGATGGTGGGACGTGGTTCATCAGATCACGCGGGCGTGTTTGCCAAATACCTGATTGAAATCGAAACAGGTACACCTGTTACCGCTTCCGCCCCCTCTGTGGCTAGTGTTTACGGTAAAGAACTGAAGCTTAAGCAAGCCCTGGTCATTGTTATTTCTCAGTCTGGTCGTAGCCCGGATATCCTGGCCCAGGCTAAAGCAGCCAAAAATGCCGGTGGTTTGGTGGTGGCTCTGGTCAATGACACCACCTCTCCTCTGGCTGAGTTGGTCGATTTCGTGTTGCCTTTAAATGCTGGTGCAGAAAAAGCCGTGGCAGCAACCAAGAGCTATTTGTGTACTCTGAGTGCCTTGTTGCAAATGGTGGCCTACTGGAAACAGGATAAAGAGTTGATTGCCGCGCTGGAGCAACTGCCAGACGCCCTGCAACAAGCCATCGAAGCGCCTGTTCAGTTGACTGTGGATTTTGTCCGTGACCTCAAACACTGCGTTGTATTGGGGCGTGGTTTTGGTTACGCCATCGCACGTGAATTGGCACTGAAACTTAAAGAAGTATGCAGCGTGCATGCTGAAGCCTTCTCCAGTGCCGAATTCCTGCATGGTCCAGTCACTTTGGTACAGAAGAAACTGGCCGTGGTTGACCTGACTATTGAAGACGAATCAGTTGAGGCCCATCGTCAACAAATCGAAGAAGTAGGTCGTCGCGGCGCCGTACTGTGCCATATGAACCAAACATCTAAGGATGTCCACCCTCGCCTGGCCCCATTAACCTTACTGCAACGTTTCTATTTAGATGTTGAACAGGTAGCACAAGAATTGGGTTACGACCCAGACTCACCTGTTGGTTTGAATAAAGTAACGCAAACATTGTAAGAAGGGATATTCATGGCGGTAAGTTACTTAAGCAGATTATTTTTCGATGGTGAGCAGTTGCATCAGGATGCCTGTGTCACAGTAGAAAATGGCAAAGTGGTTTCGCTTGCTCCGCAGGCTGGGGCCGAAACTGTCGAAGTGGACGGCCTGCTGGCCCCCGGCTTTGTGGATGTACAGGTTAATGGCGGTGGCGGTGTGTTATTTAACACCGACCAATCTGTTCAGGGCCTGACTACTATGTTGCAAGCCCATGCCCGCTTTGGTACTACCGCTATGTTACCTACGCTGATTACCGACGGCTTGGACATAATCCGTCGTGCCGCGGACGGCATGGCCGAAACGATTGCCGCCAATACGCCAGGCATTCATGGTATTCACTTTGAGGGCCCCCACCTGAGTAAACCTAAAAAGGGTATACACAGGGAACAGTTTATCCGCCCTATCACTGATGCAGAACTTGAACAGTTTTGCCGCAGTGACTTGGGTAAAGTGCTGGTCACCCTGGCACCAGAGAATGTGCCTGCAGACATTATCCGTGAACTGGTTCAACGTGGCGTTAAGGTCTGTTTGGGTCATTCCAATGCAGACGTAGATACCACCTTGGCGGCCATAGAAGCCGGTGCGGATGGATTTACCCACCTGTTTAACGCTATGTCAGCCATGACCAGTCGTGAACCAGGCATGGTTGGCGCCGCTTTGGCCAGTGACAGTTACTGCGGCTTAATTCTGGATCACTACCACGTACATGCCATCAGTGCTAAAGCGGCCATTAAAGCCAAAGGTATTGAGCGCATTATGCTGGTTACTGACGCCATGGCGCATGTGGGCGCCGAGATGAATGAGTTGCCGTTTTTTGACACCACCATTCGCCGCGACGGTGACATGCTGACCATACCCGGCGGCACACTTGCAGGATCGGCATTGGATATGGCCAGTGCGGTACGCAATTGCCATCGTGATCTGGGCTTTACCATTAGCGACAGCATTCTGATGGCCTCATTGACGCCAGCGCGTTACCTTGGACTTGATAACAAAATTGGTAAGTTGCTCCCAGGTTACCAGGCAGATATGGTACTGCTGGATGAAAATCAGCATGTAAAACAAAACTGGATTGGCGGTCAGGCAATGCTCTGAGCCGCCGGCATCAACAAGTGTGCCGGTGCTTCGGCCTGGCGTTAATCAAAGTGAGAATAAGATGGATACCACAATGAGTAGCCGCGACCTGACCAAAAGCAATGCCATTCCCATGGCCATTGTTGCTGGTCTTTTCTTTATATTGGGCTTTGCAACCTGGCTAAACGGCTCGTTAATGCCGTATTTAAAACAAATTTTTGACCTGACTCCCTTTCAGGCAGCGTTAATTCTGGGCAACTTTTATATTGCCGTCACTTTTACCGCCATTCCCTCAGCCTGGGTTATTCGCAAGGTTGGTTATAAGAACGGCATGGCACTGGCCATTGGTGGCATGTTATTAGCTGCCCTGCTATACATTCCGGCTGCTGAAACCCAAACCTTCGGCCTCTTCCTGTTTGCCCAGCTTTGTATGGGTATTGCCCAAACGCTTCTGCAAACGGCAGTTAACCCCTATGTGGTGCGTTTAGGTCCTGAAGAGTCTGCCGCGGTGCGAGTCAGTATCATGGGTATTCTGAATAAGAGTGCCGGTGTCGTCGCCCCCCTGGTGTTCAGCGCGCTGATTGCCGCTCAATTTGCCGGCCTGGTTGGTAAAGAACTGACCGCCGAAGAAGTCACCATGATGGCGGACAGCTTGATTCTGCCTTATCTGGGCATGGCTGCTTTCTTTGGTGTTATTGCCCTGGCTGTTAAGTTCTCCCCTATTCCTGAGCTGGAAGATGGTGATGAAGAGACCGGCGAACAAGGCACAGTAAAAGAAGCACTGCGCCACCCTCATCTGGTTCTGGGCGTGCTGTCGCTGTTTTTCTACGTCGCAGCCGAAGTTATCGCGGCTGATACTATCGGTGCCTACGCACTGTCTTTAGGCGTAGAAAACTACAGCGTCATGACCTCCTACACTATGGTGTGCATGGTGGTGGGTTATGTACTTGGGATCATCCTGATCCCACGGGTTATTTCCCAGCAAAAAGCGCTAACCTTCTCGGCCGTACTGGGCATTCTGTTGTCTTTGACCATAGTATTTGGCAGTGCTGAATCAACCGCCCTTGCAGATGCCTTGCTGGTACCTTTTGGTGGTGCGCAGCTACCAAATTCCTTGTTGCTCATTGCTGTGCTGGGTTTAGCCAATGCCATTGTGTGGCCAGCTGTGTGGCCTATGGCACTTTCAGGCTTAGGCAAGCTGACTAGCGTTGCATCTGGTTTATTGGTTATGGGTATTGCCGGAGGCGCTTTCGGTCCTATGTTTTGGGGCCTGCTGAGCGGCTCAGGTGATGCAGCCGGTCAGCAGTTTGGCTACATCGTACTCGTACCTTGCTATCTGTTTATTCTGTACTTCGCGGTAGCCGGTCACAAAAAGCGTAGCTGGTAAGCAATTCAAATCAAAAGAGCGCGCTCTATATGGCGCGCTTTTTTGTATCAATGTTAAGAGGTGATTCAATGAAAAGAGAATTGAGTCTGGATATTTTCAGGGGACTTACCCTGGCCGCCATGATTTTGGTCAATACCCCAGGAAGCTGGTCACATGTTTATGCGCCACTATTACATGCAAGTTGGCACGGCCTAACGCCAACGGATCTGATTTTCCCATTCTTTTTGTTTATCGTCGGCGCGGCCATGTTTCATTCCATGGGACGTATTCCTAAGGGCCAAATCCCCTGGGTTAAGATCATTAAACGTACCTTGTTAATGTTCATAATTGGCTTTGCACTGAACATTTATCCCTTTACCGGCGACCCGGAAAACTGGCGTGTTATGGGCGTATTGCAACGCATTGCCCTTTGTTACTTTGTCGGCGCGCTGATTATCTTGACCCTCAATACCCGCGGCATATGGCTGGCCAGCGCTGGCATATTGATTGGTTATTGGTTGCTTATGCAAATTAATGCCGATCCCTGGTCGCTGGAGCACAACCTGGTTCGCCAACTGGATATGGCAATTATTGGCACTAACCATCTGTATCAGGGCTTTGGATTGGCTTTTGATCCAGAGGGGTTGCTAAGCTGCCTTCCTGCAACGGTGACGCTGTTGGCCGGTTACCTTACTTCCAGCATGTTATCCGGTTGTTCCAACAATCAGGCTAAAATTAAGAACTTGCTCACCTGGGCTGCCATTGCCCTGCTAGCCGGTTTATTGTGGCATCCTTTACAGCCCATCAATAAAGCCCTGTGGACGGGGTCGTACGTATTGGTAACAGCCGCATTTGCCTGGCTAACTCTGGCACTGATTGTGTACTGCCACGATATCCGCCAGTGGCAGAAAGGATTTCATTGGGCACAGGTTTACGGCAGCAACCCGCTGTTTATCTATGTATTGTCCTGGTTATATGCCGCAACACTTGGTCAGGTCATTCTCTTTGAGGTAGACGGCAAGACCACCAGTGCCTATCAGTGGACTTTCGAGTTTTTCAGCGGCTTTATGTCGCAGAAAAACGCTTCCTTACTGTTCGCCTTGATAGCCGTGGGCTTGCTTTACCTGCTGTCTGCCTGGCTGTATAAGCGAAAAATCTTTATCAAACTTTAATTTTTTAATTAACGCCCTGTCATCAGGGCGTTTTTCATTTCACATCTATTTCACGTATTCGGTCTTACTGGACATTAATTGCTTGTCGAAGTCAGCGATTATCTGGTTGTCAGAAGCATAAAGGGCGACATGCTGACGTTTTTGCTGCTTTGCCTGTCGCTGGTGTTGCCAATTTCACTGGCCTTGTCTATTGCCAATAGATTACTCAAGCCCTATCCCGTCTGACCCAGAGAATAGAAAATACTTGAAGCTTCACCTTTTCGCTGCTTTTGATTAAGCTGTGAAAAAGCTTCGTTAGGATACAAAGTGCTGGATCTGGACACTACCACCCCATTGATTTCATTGGGTATTTCCCTGGCAATTGGACTGCTTATCGGCGTAGAACGCGGTTGGCGTTTTCGCTTGCAAGCGGAAGGGACCAGAGTCGCAGGACTGCGCACTTTCGGCCTTACCGGCATGCTCGGCGGTTGTGCCGGGCTGCTGAGCGCTATTCTTGGCATGTCCGCTTTTGCGGTTATATTTATCGGCTTTGCTCTGGCTGTCAGTTTAGCCTATTGGGCTAGACGGGACGATAATCGCGACGCCAGCGCCACCAGTCTGGTCACCCTGCTGCTAACTTTGGTGCTGGGCGCGCTTGCTACGCTGAAAATGACCGAGTTAGCCGTGTCTGCGGCCATAGTAACGGCGCTTCTGCTGCGCTATAAAGAGCTGTTACATGCCTGGTTAAAGCGATTGGAAGAACGGGAGCTGCAAGCCGTACTACAGTTGTTACTGATTTCGCTGGTGTTACTGCCGGTGCTACCCAATCAGGGATACGGCCCCTGGCAGGTACTCAATCCTTATGAAATCTGGTTGATGGTGGTGCTGATAGCAGGCATCTCTTTTGTCGGCTACATCAGTATCAAGTTAGCCGGTGCCGATAAAGGCATTTTACTTACGGCGGTCACCGCGGGGCTGGCGTCTTCAACCGCCCTCACCCTCAACTATTCCAGACTTAGCCAGAAACAGCCTTTGTTACAGGGGGCATTGGCGGTGGGCATACTATTGGCCTGCTGCACTATGTTTCCAAGGGTGCTTTTAGTGGCCTCCTTGATTAATCCTTCACTGTTCAGTCAACTTATATTACCCATAGCGGCCATGACCTTGGTCACCTTGTCTTTTGCACTGATCTTTTGGTTTAAGCGCAACCTCACACCCCAGGCAACCATTGAACATCTGGTCAATCCACTGGAACTGAAGTCTGCCATTGGCTTTGGCGTGCTGCTAACTACCATCTTACTGGTTGGTAGAGCACTTACCGAATATTTTGGCGATAGCGGCATTTACTTGCTCGCTGTAGTATCCGGCATTGCCGACGTAGATCCGGTTAACCTGACCTTATCCCGGATGAGTGTGGAGCAGATCCCGCTGTCTTCTGCGGTAACAGGTATTATCCTCGCATGCAGTACCAATACCCTGGTTAAAGCCGGCATGAGCGTGTCGATTGCTGGTCAAGGTATGTTGTTGCGGGTGTTTATTCCTCTGCTTAGTGCCGCATTGGTAGGGCTGGGATTGTCGTTTTGGCAGGCCTAGAGGCTAAGGCACAGTGCCGCCACAGTACTTACAGAATTTAGCGTCATTATCGTGACCTTCTGCGCCGCAATGTCTGCAAGCAAAGCGGGTAACATCGCGTCGATATTCCCTTGCCAGCTCGGCACTGTATATGCCGGTAGGTACAGCAATAATGGCATAGCCGAGAATCATCACCATAGATGCCAGCATCTGCCCAAGCGGTGTTTGCGGGGAGATATCGCCGTATCCTACCGTGGTTAAGGTCACCACCGCCCAGTACATGGATTGTGGAATGCTGGTAAAGCCATGTTCCGGTCCTTCAATCAGGTACATGGCAGCGCCAAAAATCACCACAAATACGCACACGGTATACAGAAATACCGCAATTTTAGCGCGGCTATTGCGCATCGCCCGGATCAAAGCATGTGCTTCCCCCAGGTATTCTCCCAATTTGAAAATTCTGAAGACGCGCAGCACCCTTAAACCGCGCACAACCAATAACGTTTGTGCACCGGTGAAAAACAGCGCTAGGAAGCTGGGTAAGATGGAAATTAAGTCCACAATGCCAAAAAAACTGGTGGCATAACGAAGGGGCCGTCTGACACAAATCAAACGCAGCAGATATTCAATGCTGAACAAGATGGTGAAAAACCACTCGGCGGCAAAAAGCCAAGTCTTGTAGTTAAGATTAATGGCTGCCACGCTGTCCAGCATCACCACCAGAATGCTGGCCGCTATTGCCAGGATCAGTGCAATATCAAACCATTTGCCAGCAGGTGTTTCCGCTTCGAAGATAATTTCATGCAGCGATTCACGCCAGGGAGCCAGGGGTTCGCCCTGCATATATTTTTTAACTGGTTTCACTCTGGTGGAATGATGTTTATTGTCTGGCTGCGGCATATCTGTCCTTATCAAACAACCACTTGGATACAACTTGGTGGTCTTTTACAAGCTTGACTGATTGGCTTGGCTTTGCAAAGTAAAAAGCGCCCGTAGGCGCTTTTTTAACGTGGCTGGCTAAGTTAGCGCTGTCGGTTTCGCTGACTATCTTTTCCCTTAGCATCTGTCGCTTGTGCTTTGCCCTTGTGCTTTTTCCACTTAGGTTGTGGTGGCAAGCCGGTATGTTTGGTCAGTGCACGCTGGCCACCCTTGGCCGGTTTCTGCTTGCGCTCATCGCCTGACTCTGGCGGAACCAAATGCTGAGGACCGCGACCAATAAGGTCTTCCCTGCCCATTTTCTTAAGCGCTTCACGAATTTGCGCAAAGTTCTTAGGGTCGTGATAGCGCAGCATGGCTTTGTGCAGACGTCGATGAATTTCACCTTTGGCCGAAAATACTGCTTCTGAATCCTTACTGACTTTTTTCAGCGAGTTCACACCACTGTGGTACATGGTCGTGGCACTGGCCATGGGTGAGGGATAGAAGTTCTGCACCTGATCCAACCGGAAGCGGTTTTCCTTTAGCCAAATCGCCAGGGCCAGCATGTCTTCGTCAGTGGTACCCGGATGTGAAGCAATAAAATACGGGATCAAATATTGCTTTTTACCTGCTTCAGCCGAGTATTTATCGAATAACTCTTTAAAACGATAATAGCTTCCCATGCCCGGCTTCATCATCTTTGACAGGGGGCCGTCTTCGGTGTGCTCAGGAGCAATTTTCAGATAGCCTCCCACATGATGGAGGGCCAGCTCTTTCACATACTCAGGATCTTCTACCGCCAGATCGTAACGCACCCCGGAGGCAATCAGGATTTTCTTAATGCCCTTGAGATTACGCGCCCGCCGGTACAGATTAATGGTCGGCGCATGGTTAGTATCCATATGCGCGCAGATTGATGGGTAGACACAGGACGGCCGGCGGCAGGTTGCTTCGGCTTTAGGGCTCTTACAACGTAATCTGTACATGTTGGCCGTGGGGCCACCTAGATCGGAAATAACCCCGGTAAACCCAGGTACTCTGTCGCGGATCTCTTCGATTTCACGAATAATAGAATCTTCCGAACGGCTTTGAATGATCCGTCCCTCATGCTCGGTAATGGAGCAGAATGAACAACCACCATAACAACCGCGCATGATATTGATAGAGAAACGGATCATGTCGTAGGCGGGTATTTTCGCATCGCCGTAAACCGGATGCGGAACCCGCTGGTATGGCAGGTCAAATACCGCATCCATTTCTTCGGTTTCCAGCGGCATGGCCGGAGGATTGATCCAAATGTGCCGGTCACCATGGCGCTGCAGCAAGGCCCGCGCACAGCCGGGATTAACCTCCTGATGCAGCACTCTGGACGCATGGGCATATAAGGACTTGTTGTCCCGCACCACTTCAAAGGCCGGTAACTTAACGTATACCTTTTCCCAGGGCTTACGGCGGTTATCCGGCTGAATCACAATGGGCTTAGCCTCAACCTGCTGAATCACCACACCATCATCGGTCACTTCTGGACTGGACTTTTGTGAATCACACTCAGGCTCCACCTGATAAGGGCTGGGAATTGGGTCAATCTTTCCTGGTGTATCCAGATGGGTAGAGTCTACGCCCTGCCACTCAGGCAAGGCCTGCTTAACGATAATGGCCGTGCCTCGGACATCCTGTATATCGGCAATATTTTCACCGGCGGCCAAACGGTGCGTTACCTCAATTAAGGGGCGTTCAGCATTGCCGTACATCAGCAAATCGGCTTTGGCATCAAACAAAATACTGCGGCGGACTTTTTCAGACCAGTAATCATAATGCGCAATACGACGCAGGCTGGCTTCAATGCCACCAATGATGATCGGCACATCTTTATACGCTTCGCGACAGCGCTGTGAATAGACGGTCACTGCCCGGTCTGGGCGTTTTCCGCCAACATTACCTGGTGTATAGGCATCATCATGGCGCAGCTTTTTATCCGCGGTATAGCGGTTAATCATCGAGTCCATGTTACCGGCCGTGACACCGAAATACAGATTCGGCTTACCCAGCGCCATAAAGGGCTCTTTGCTGGTCCAGTCCGGCTGCGCAATAATACCGACACGAAAACCATGTGACTCCAGCACCCTGCCAATTACCGCCATGCCAAAACTAGGGTGATCCACATAGGCATCCCCGGTAACCAGAATGATGTCGCAGCTATCCCAGCCAAGTTCATCCATTTCGGCCCGGCTCATGGGCAAAAACGGCGCAGTGCCATAGCAATGCGCCCAATATTTGGGGTAAGAGAACAGTGAACGTTCGGCTTTAATGGTGGCTTGAACTGACAAAGGGCACTACCGGTTGGAAAAAAGCGCGGCATTATACCGCAATTCACACAGTAAACTGTGGAATATTTAACCAATCACACTTTGTTTACTCTGATGCCTGTTGCTTCTGTGCATCAGCATCCGCCAAGTCTTGTAGTGCGTCGGCCAAACTGGCGTAGAAGGCAATGACGCCCGGTATAGGTTTAACCCCTGCTTTTGCTAAGGCGCGCAGCGGTTGGAATTGTAGGTCAGCAATCCATATCTGGGTGTTTTTGCGCTGGCACTGACTGATTAGTTTGTTCAATGCAGCAAGCCCCCCGGCATCCAATAAGGTGACGCCGTCCATATACAAAACAAAACCCTGACGGTCTTCGCATAAGGTTGATAACTCGCCAAAAACTCGGTCTGCAGCAGCAAAAAACAGCGGTCCGTTGATTTTAAATACCGACCAGCCTTGGGGTAGCGGTTTGCCTATCAAGCGCTTGCTTTGGGTGATGTCGGTGATCTTGGTCATCTCCGCGATGTCTTTCACAAACAGCATGGCGGCTAACAAGATGCCGGCTGTAATAGCGATGACCATATCAAGTGCCACCGTCAGTAAGAAACAGGTCAGAAACACCCAAATATCCGTTCTTGGCGCGGTTCTAAGTAAGTGAAGCGCCTTGTGTGCTTCACTCATATTCCAGGCAACCACTAATAATAGTGCGGCCATTGCTGACATGGGAACAAATGCCAGAATATCGCTAAACAGCATTAGCGCCGCTAATACCGTCAAGGCATGTAGCATGGCCGACATGGGAGAGACACCTCCCGCGCGCACATTGGCAGCCGAACGTGCCAGTGCTGCAGTGGCAGTAATACCGCCAAAAAAAGGCACGACTAAGTTACCTATACCCTGCCCCAGAAGCTCACTGTTTGCGCTGTGTCGCTGTCCAGTCATACCATCCAACACGACAGCGCACAGCAGCGACTCTATTGCCCCAAGCATGGCAATTGCAAAAGCCGCTGGGAGGAGATCTTTAACAAGTTGCCAGCTCAATGTCAGTCCGGGCTGCCCTTCTTCTACATACATCCAGGGCCACTGAAATGCAGGTAGTACCGAAGGGATCCCCATTCCCTGGCTGCCATCAGCCAAAATATACGAAAAACGGCTACCAATGGTATCTACCTCAAACCCTGCCTGAACCAATCCCCACGCGAGCAGACTGGCGGCGAGAAGTGCGGGAAGATGCCCTGGCACAGGGAGCCGCAAACGAGGCCATAGCAACATAATAAGTAAAGTCGTCGCGGCAACCGCCAGGCTCGGCCAATCTAAATCCGGCAGAGCCAAAATAAGCTGCGGTACTTTATACAAAAATTGGTCAGAGAGCTGCGCTATAGGTAAGCCGAAAACATCTTTTATCTGCAATATCGCTATAACCAGGGCGATTCCACAGGTAAAGCCAAGTACCACTGACTCTGGAATATACTCGATAAATCGCCCCAACCTGAGCAAGGCCATCATGATCAAAATGAGCCCAGCGCCCAACGTGGCGACGAGCAGTCCGGCTATACCGTATTGGCTGGTAATGGGAAAAAGCAAGACCACAAAGGCCGCCGTGGGACCTGAAATGCTAAGCCTTGAACCGCCACTTAAGGCAATCACAAAACCGGCAATAATTGCGGTATATAGTCCATGCTGAGGGGCAACACCGCTGGCAATAGCAAGCGCCATGGCTAAAGGTATTGCAATAATACCGACACTGATCCCAGCAAACAGATCCTGTCGAAATTGCCCTTTGCCGTATTCACCGCTTAGACAGGTTTCCCGAAAGGCATGCCCGATACGTAATGAAAACAAGTGTGAACGGTGTGACACAACGGCTCCTAAGTTGGCTATCGAATGAATACTTCTCTATTGCTAGGGTAACGCTTTATCCAAGCTTTTAATCACGACCATAGTCTGATGATCGGTAGGCTCTGCGAAAATGCGAAAGCCTAAGGCTTTGCACAGTGTCAGCATGCCGGTATTATCTGACAGCACCAGTCCGCGCATTTGTGTCAAACCCCGGTTTGCGGCTATAGCCATCAGTTGCTTAAGCAAATAACGTCCAATGCCCTGTCGCTGCCAGGCATCGGCTATCGCAATGGCAAACTCACAGCTTTTCTGATCCGGTAATACAGCAAACCTTGCCACCGCAATTTCTTGCTCATGTTCTTGTTTCACCAGCCCTATAATAGCCACTTCTTGCTTAGGGTCTGGATGCGTGAATTGATACAGCATAGTGGAGGAGCACTCTTTGATATTGCCCATAAAACGAAAATGCTTACTTTGGCTTGAGAGGTGGTGAATAAAATCTCGCTCTAACATTACATCGTCAGGCCCAATGGGACGGAATTCAACCACCTGACCATCAGCCAGGACTAAGCGGGAATACAGCAATGTCTGTTCATCTACAACCACCGGCTCGACTCCACAGGGCTCCTTCACCCATCTTGTTCGATAAGCCCCTATTTACACAAGGGGTATTCGATGGTTAGGCATAAATATTCCGCCAATGGTTTGCCTCAAAAGCGAAATAACATCTACTGTTAATCAAAAAAGGAGTGAGCCTTGATGCATAAACGTTTTATTAGTGCCGCGGAGTTACTACAGGATTCTTTCAGGCTCGCCGCTAAAATTTATGACAGTGGTTTACGGCCACAATTTATCGTTGGTATCTGGCGAGGTGGCGCACCCATTGGTATTGCAGTTCAGGAGTTTTTTGATTTTAAGGGTGTTGAGACAGACCATATTTCTGTGCGCACATCCTCATACCAACGCATAGGTGAACAAAGTAAGGAAATTCGCGTTCACGGACTGCATTATCTGATTGAAAATGCCAATGCCGAAGACAGCCTGCTGATTGTCGACGATGTGTTTGATTCAGGGCGCAGCGTAGAGGCGTTACTGGCCCAGATCCGCAAACTGTCCCGCCGCAATGTGCCCCATGATATTCGTATTGCTTGTCCCTGGTATAAGCCAGAGAACAACAAAACCAACCTGGTACCTGACTTTTACGTGCATGAAAGCAATGAATGGCTGGTGTTTCCCCATGAAATCAGCGGGCTAAGCCCACAAGAGCTCGCCGAAGGAAAATCAGATCTACTTGATATTCGGCACTTGTTAGTCCCCTGAGCAGCTTACATTCATAGTTTCAGGCACAAAAAAAGGCCGACATATGTCGGCCTTTTAACAACACTAGCGATTAGATGCCGTGTTTCTCACCCAGATACAACCAGGTATCCACTACAGTGTCGGGGTTGAGCGAGACGCTATCAATACCCTGTTCTACCAACCAGGCTGCTAAGTCTTCGTGATCTGATGGTCCCTGACCACAAATGCCTACGTACTTACCGCGCGCCTTGGCTGCTTTAATAGCCATTGCCAGCAACACCTTGACCGCTTCATTACGCTCATCAAACAGATGGGCAATCAAGCCGGAGTCTCTGTCCAGACCCAAAGTCAACTGTGTCAGGTCATTCGATCCGATGGAGAATCCATCAAAGATATCCAGGAACTGATCGGCCAGCAATGCATTAGACGGCAGCTCACACATCATAATCACGCGTAGCCCGTTTTCACCTTGCTTCAAGCCGCGTTCGGCAAGTAGTTCAACGACCTTACGTCCTTCTTCCAGTGTGCGTACAAAAGGAATCATGACTTCAACATTGGTAAAATCCATGTCGTTACGTACGCGTTTGATGGCTTCACATTCCAGTGCGAAACACTCACGGAAATCTTCAGACACATAACGGCTGGCACCACGGAAACCCAGCATGGGGTTTTCTTCGTGTGGCTCGTACTGGAAACCGCCCACCAGGTTAAAGTACTCGTTCGATTTAAAGTCTGACATACGAACGATGACTTTCTCTGGCGCAAAGGCTGCAGCGATGGTGGAAATACCTTCGACCAGCTTTTGAATGTAAAACTCACGAGGCGACTCATAGCCAGCCATCATCTCATCAATCTCGGCTTTCACTTCGTCCGGCTGCCCGGCATAGTTAAGCAGTGCTTTGGGGTGCACGCCAATCATGCGATTGATGATAAATTCCAGGCGCGCCAGACCCACACCAGCGTGTGGCAGGCGACCGAAATCAAAAGCGCGATCCGGGTTGCCCACGTTCATCATAATCTTCAGCGGCAGGTCAGGCATGGCATCGATACGAGAAGTGACAACATCGAAGTCCAGCACATCACCGTAGATGTAACCGGTATCGCCCTCGGCACAAGATACCGTGACCTTGTCACCGGTTTGGATGCTGTCTGTGGCATCACCGCAACCTACTACAGCCGGGATCCCTAATTCACGCGCAATGATGGCAGCGTGACAGGTACGACCGCCACGATTGGTCACAATGGCTGAGGCCTTTTTCATGATCGGCTCCCAATCCGGGTCCGTCATGTCTGTCACCAGCACATCGCCGGGCTGGATCTTGTCCATTTCATCAATGGAGCTCAGTACCTTAGCCACACCGTTGCCAATCTTATGACCTATGGCACGACCTTCACAGACGATCTTGGCTTTGCCTTTCAGGTGGAAACGTTCGATAGTTTGCGCATCTTCGCGGCTACGTACTGTCTCAGGGCGAGCCTGAACTATGTAAAGCTTACCGTCGGTGCCGTCTTTAGCCCATTCAATATCCATGGGACGCTGATAGTGTTTCTCAATGATCTGCGCCTGCTTGGCCAGCTCCATTACTTCGCTGTCCGACAGAGAGAAACGGTGACTGTCCGTAGTGTCCACGTCAACAATTTCAACCTGCTTGCCATGGCCTACATCCGCAGAGTAGATCATCTTCTTCAGCTTACTGCCGAGATTGCGGCGCACCACAGCGGGTTTACCTTTGTTGAGCGTCGGCTTGTGTACATAGAATTCATCAGGGTTCACCGCACCCTGTACCACCATTTCACCTAAGCCGTAAGAAGAAGTAATAAATACCACGTCTTCAAAACCAGACTCGGTATCGATAGTGAACATCACGCCTGATGAGGCGCAATCCGAGCGTACCATGCGCTGGATACCAGCAGACAGTGCCACACCTTTGTGATCGTAGCCCTGGTGTACACGGTAAGAGATAGCGCGGTCATTAAACAAGGAGGCAAAAACATGCTTGATGGCGGTCATCACCGCATCCAGGCCTTTAACGTTCAGGAAGGTTTCCTGTTGTCCGGCAAACGAGGCATCGGGCATATCTTCGGCTGTCGCAGAAGAACGAACGGCGAATGACGCTTCACCACCAGCTTCCTGCTGGAGTTGTGCGTAAGCATCTTTAATGGCCACTTCCAGTTCTGATTGGAATGGCGTGTCAATAATCCACTGACGAATTTCACTACCGGTCCTGGCCAGGGCGTTAACATCGTCAACATCCAGTACATCCAGCGCATCATGGATACGCTTATTTAGACCGCTTTGCTCCAGAAATTCGTTAAAGGCTTCTGCCGTTGTGGCAAAACCACCAGGAACCATCACACCGGCATTGGCCAGATTGGAAATCATCTCACCCAGAGATGCATTTTTCCCTCCAACTTTTTCCACATCATGCATGCCTAACTGCTGATACCACAAAACGTATTTCTGCACCGCGAATGCCTCCGAATTAGCATGTTTTTCAAATCGCCCCAATCCCTTAAGTAATTTGGGCTGCTGGCTTTTTTCGCTGAGGATTTTAGAATGTCGGTAATAAAAAAGTAAAACTTTATTTATTTTCGTAATTAAATTACGACATTGTTAAGGAGTTGTTGTGCGCACCGCATTTTATATTTCTGATGGCACCGCCATTACCTCAGAGGTGTTCGGCCATGCCTTATTGTCTCTATTTCCCGTAGAATTCAACCATATCACCATTCCTTTCGTAGAAACGGCAGAACAAGCGGAAAAGGTTAATGACAAAATTGCCAAGAAATTTAAGGAAACAGGTGAACGACCTTTGGTGTTTTATACCATCGTCAATTTAGATGTCAGGGAAATCATTTCTAATTCGGTCGGGATAAATTACAACTTTCTCGACCAATTTGTGGCGCCCTTGGAAAAAATTCTGGGTATTCCTGCTAAGCCGGAAAAACACCGCACCCACAGTATTCATGAAAAAACCTATGACATTCGCATTGAAGCGGTAAATTACGCGCTGGCAAACGATGACGGAGCAAATCTGGATAATTATGGCGAAGCCGATATTATCCTGGTTGGCGTATCACGCTCCGGCAAAACCCCGACGAGTCTGTACCTCGCTTTGCAATACGGTATTAAGGCGGCGAACTACCCTTTCACCGAAGAAGACATGGGCGACATGTTAAGGCTGCCTGCCAGGCTCAGACACTTCAAAAGTAAGCTGTTTGGTTTGACCATCGCCCCCGAACGTTTGCATCAGATTCGTTCTGAGCGCCGCGCCAACAGCCGCTATGCATCAATGCGCCAATGCCGGATGGAACTGCGGGAAGTAGAAAATCTGTACCGCCGGGAATCTATTCCTTTTTTGAACAGTACCAAGTTTTCTGTAGAGGAAATTTCGGCCAAGATCCTGGCCGAAACGGGATTGCAGCGTAAGAAGTACTGATGGAAGTATTACCCGGACTACACAGAAGTCAGTCCGGGTAATGGCATTGTCAGATATCCTTTTTCAGGTAATCCGCAACCAAAAACGCCAGTTCCAGTACCTGATCGGCATTTAAACGCGGGTCGCACTGGGTCTGGTAACACTGACCCAGGTCTGCTTCGCCAATTCCGTAGGCTCCGCCCACACATTCGGTAACGTGCTGGCCGGTCATCTCCAGGTGAATACCACCAGCATGGGTACCCTCCGCCTGATGGGCTTGGAAGAAATGCTGGATCTCACGCAAAATGTCATCAAAGTTACGGGTCTTATAACCGCTGGATGCTTTGACTGTGTTGCCGTGCATGGGATCTGAACTCCAGACCACCTGACGGCCTTCCTGTTTCACCCTACGCAGCAATGTCGGCAACTTATCGCCCAGATTATTCGCCCCCATACGGGTAATCAGGGTCAAGCGACCGGCTTCGTTTTGCGGGTTTAACGCGTCAATTAAACGAATCAGTTCGTCTTCCTGTATAGACGGCCCAACCTTGACCCCGATCGGGTTATGAATACCGCGGAAAAACTCCACATGAGCATGATCCAACTGGCGGGTACGCTCACCAATCCACAGCATATGCGCCGAACAGTTATACCATTTACCGGTCAACGTATCGTTGCGTGTCAGGGCCTGCTCGTAGTTCAGCAATAAGGCTTCATGCGAGGTGAACAGCGACGTCTCATGTAATTCGCGGTGATTGGCGGCATTGATACCAATAGTCTCCATAAAAGACAGGGCATCTTGAATACGCTTGGCCACGTCCTGATAGCGTTCTTTAAGAGGATTATTTTCCACAAACGCCATGTTCCAGCGATTTACCTGATGCAAATCCGCCAGACCGCCTTGCGCAAAGGCGCGAAGCAGGTTCAGGGTTGCCGCGGAGCGATGATAAGCCTCAATCATACGCTCAGGATTGGGCTGACGGGACGCCTCGGTAAATTCAAAGCTGTTGATAATATCGCCACGGTAGCTAGGTAGCGACACGCCATCTATGGTTTCAAGATTGTCTGAGCGAGGTTTGGCATATTGTCCTGCCATTCGGGCAACTTTAGTTACCGGGCAGCGGCCAGCAAAGGTCAGCACTATGGCCATCTGCAGGATAACCTTAAAGGTATCGCGGATTTTAGGCGCATTGAATTCATCAAAGGACTCAGCGCAGTCACCACCTTGCAGTAAAAAGCCATTTCCTTTGGCAACCTCACCCAACTGTCTAAACAACTCACGCGTCTCAGCTGCAAATACCAGCGGCGGGTATTTGGCCAGGCGTTTCTCTGCATCTTCTAGCTGTTGTTTATTTTCATAGATGGGCTGCTGCAAAATGGGCAGTTGGCGCCAGCTATCGGGTTGCCATTGTGTCACTGATTTTCCTTCTTTCGGTTAGAACTGCAGGGGCGACATTGCGCCTGCTTTGTCACCCCGAAACTTACGGTTTCTGAAAGAAAATTTCAATGGGCAATTATTGGCAAACCCATAAACCACACAGCAAACTAAAGATTGCTGATTTATTGGGCAATTTGAACCCAGGATTCACGGAAAACGGCGGTGATTTGCCAACAGCAGCGGGTTAGTAGTCCAAATAAGTCTGAATTAGTTTATTTTGTTCTGAGTCGAAGGCAATGCGTACCCTGCATTGAAATACCCTTTCCAGTGTTTCTTGCTGTAACACGTCCGCTGTTAGTCCGTCGGCAACCAGCTGCTGTGACGACATCAGCCAAACCCGGTGAGCATACATTTGCGCCAGATTAAGCTGATGATGGCTTACCACCACCATGTTGCCGTGCGTTGCCAACAGGTTAATGAGCTGACAGAGCTTATGCTGATGGGCAAAATCCAGTCCCTGCACGGGCTCATCTAGCAGAATCAAGGCATTCCCCTGCTCTATGGCAGTCCATATCTGCATCAGACTGCGACATAGCTGCACCCGACGCCGTTCACCACCGGATAGATGGTTAAGTGGTCTGGATAAGAAGTCAGTTATCTCCAGAGCATGCTCAAGCTCAGGGGGGATCTTCGGGCGCTGACTGTAAAACGACAAACTTTCCTGCACCGACAGAGCAAAGGCGCTATGCAGTTGTTGCTCCATTAATGTTCGGCAATGGGCAAGCTCAACCAGGCTATAGTCCTGTAGTTTCTTACCCTTCAACTGCACATCACCACTATTTGGCGTAAGTAAACCGGCCAGAACCGACAACAAACTGGACTTACCCGCACCATTAGGTCCGAGAATGTGCACCACCTCGCCAGCTGCCAGGTTAAGGCTGATATTCTGGAGTCGACCATGCAACTGAATGTGTTTCGCCGCTAACATGTTAGGTCCTTGCCAACCGTACTACCGAGTACAGGAACACCGGCCCGCCTAAGGTCGCGGTTAACATAGACACAGGCACCACAACGCCTCCAAACCCATTGGAGATAGCCACAACTACCAACAATAAAATGGCGCCGAGTAAGGCTGAAGCAGGTAAAACGAATCGATTGTCGTGTCCAAACAGATTTCTGAGCAAGTGTGGCACTAACAAACCGATAAAAGCGATTGAACCGGCCAGCGACACGGCAATACCAACCAAAAGCGCACTGGCCAGTAACATGCGAGGGTAATAACGGGCAACATTCAGTCCCCTCAATTGGGCTGCCTGGTTGCCAAAGTAGAGCCAATTCAAAGGTTGGCCCTGACGCAATACATAGATAAGCAGGGCAACCACTAAAGGCGCGGCAAAGCTTACCAGCTTGAGATCCGCCTGATGCAAACTACCCAATAACCAAAAGGTTAAATTACGCAGTGATTGGGCGTCGGCAAGGAAATATAACCAAGCTATCACCCCACCGCTTAATGTCGATATGGCAATACCGGCAAGAATCACACCGGTCCCCGACTCCAGCCCCAAACGTTTGGCGATAGCATAAATAAGTAAGGTTGAGAGCAAGGCCCCGATAAAACTGAACAGAGGTAAGCCATAGGCAGCCAGACCAGTCAGTGTTGCGCCACCGGCAAGGAGGTAAATAGCAGCAAAAAGACTGGCTCCGCTGGTAATGCCGATAAGGCCCGGATCAGCCAACGGATTACGCAGCATCACCTGTAAAATAGCTGAACTGGCAGCCAGACAGGCCCCGACTAAGATAGCGCTGCCGACTAGAGGGACGCGCAAATGCAGCAGTATCTGTTGGTCAACCGCTGAAGACCACTGCAAACCTTGCATGGCCGTCAACGCTGCTAAACCAAGTAAAACGACAATCAGAGTGGCGATACACCAGGCGTGCTTCCTTAGCAAGGCAGTTGCTTCACTTTTCGAAGCAATACCGCACAGCCTTGCTCAATCAAGTCCAGCACCAGTTCAAATCCCTGACGACCACCATAATAAGGGTCTGGCACTTCAGACTCGTCGTGATCCGCGTATTCCAGAAACAAACTTACCTTATGCTGGTATTCAGGTGGGCACATGGCTAGTAAGTCCCGAAGATTCTTACTGTCCATCGCCAATACCAAATCAAATCTTTCGAAGTCATCCATTAATACGGGGCGCGAGCGCTGCCCCTTAAAGCTATAACCCCGCGCTTGCCCAGCATCCACACTTCGTTGATCTGGCGAACTGCCTTTGTGGTAACCCGCGGTGCCTGCTGAGTCCACAAACACATCAACACCTTGCTCAAAAGCCATAGTATGAAATACAGCATGTGCAGTGGGAGAGCGGCACAGGTTACCAAGACAAACGAACAGAACAGAAGGAGTACGCGGGTTCATAACAAAAAAATGGCCACAAAAAAGTGGCCATTAGTCTGTCAGATTTGCAGGTTCAGTCAACTATTGCCGCCATTAACGACCTTGTTGCAGTGCCTGAATACGTTTTTCCAGCGGTGGGTGGCTCAAAAATAGTTCAGCCATCGCTGACTTACCACGTATACCAAAGGCCATCAGGTTACCGTCTAGTTTAGACTCCTGGCTGTATTTCAAACGTTGCAGGGCGGCAATCATTTTATTGCGACCAACCAGCGACGCCGAACCTGCATCAGCGCGATACTCTCTATAGCGGCTGAAGCCCATCACAATAATGCTGGCCAGAATACCGAACACGATCTCCAATACAAAGACGATGGCAAAATAAGCCAGACCACCTAAGCCCCCCTCGCTGTTGTTACTGCGAGTGGCATTGTCAATAATGTTGGCTATCACCCGTGCCAGGAAAATAACAAAGGTGTTCAACACGCCCTGGAGCAAGGTCATGGTTACCATATCGCCGTTCGCGATGTGGGCGACTTCGTGTGCCAGTACCGCCTCTACCTCATCTTGTTGCATGTTTTCCAGCAAGCCGGTAGACACTGCAACCAATGCATTATTGCGATTGGCGCCGGTAGCAAAAGCATTCATATCTGGTGAATGATAGATAGCCACCTCGGGCATACCTATACCTGATTGCTTCGCCAGGCGAGCAATAGTGTCAACCAACCACTGCTCTGTATGGTTAGCTGGACGCTCAATGACATGCGCCCCCACTGACCGTTTGGCAATCCATTTAGACATCAACAGTGAAATAAACGCCCCACCAAAGCCGAATATGCTGGCAAACACCAGCAAACCGCCCATGCCGCGAGGGTCGATATTAAGGAAACTGAATACCAGGTTCATCACAATGCTCAACACCAGCACCACAGCCAGGTTGGTAGCGACAAACAACAGCACACGTTTCATAGCGTCTCCAATAAAGTTATCTCGCCCTTATTTTGTGGGCTAAAGCAGATTTTTCAATCATCCAAAGTGTGTATATTTGTGTACTGGAAATTTGGCGGCTTGAATTAAAACAAAAAGGCTAAGCAGAAGGCCCCGCTTTTTGTAGTTATTATCAGCACAGACAGATTATCTTATACTGGCGGCTCCCTACTTTAAAAACGAAAATCAGATGAAAGTATTGATGCTCAGTAGTTCCAGAGAAGGCCAGTATGGCTATCTGGAAACCGCCCGCTCTACAATTTTGAACCACCTTGCCGGTATTGACGAACTGTTGTTCGTGCCCTTCGCCGGTGTCACCCTAGGCTGGGACGACTATGTTGAAAAAGTTCAGACCGCACTGCCTGAAGTGAAGGTGACCGGTATTCATCAGACCAGCAATGCCAAGCAGGCTGTAGAATCTGCACAAGCCATAGCCGTAGGTGGCGGTAACACCTTTAATCTACTCACCGAGCTTTATAAACAGGATTTGCTGGAACTGATTCGTGCCAAGGTAACTCAAGGGCTGCCCTACATTGGCTGGAGCGCGGGTTCTAACATATGTGGTAACAGTATTCGCACCACCAATGATATGCCGATTATTGAACCCCCCTCTTTTAACGCTTTGCAGTTAGTGCCGTTTCAAATTAATCCTCACTATACTGACTATCAACCGCCCGGCCATAACGGCGAAACCCGCGCTCAGCGCCTGGCTGAGTTTATGGTGCTAAACCCAGTTATGCCGATAGTCGCCATTCGTGAAGGCAGTGCATTGTTGAGAGTGGATAATCAACTGACCTTGGTAGGTCCACACTCTGGTATCCTATTCTTGGGCGGTGAGCAGCAAGACATTGCATCCGGGCAGGATCTGTCACATCTACTATAGGAGTTGTCCCCATGAAAGTAGTTGAGGTGATGCACCCGCTGGTCAAGCATAAGATTGGCCTGATCAGGGATGCCGGTATCAGTACCCGTGAATTTCGTACTCTGGCTAGAGAAATTGGCAGTTTGCTGACTTACGAGGCAACTGCCGATCTGCCGACCGAAAAAACCCATATCCAATGCTGGAGTGGCGATATAGAGATTGACCAGATCCAGGGTAAGAAAGTCACTATAGTGCCCATCCTAAGAGCCGGTCTGGGCATGATGGATGGTGTACTGGAACTTATCCCCAATGCCAGAATTAGCGTGGTGGGCATGTATCGTAACGAAGAAACCCTGCAACCGGTGCCATACTTTCAAAAACTGACCGCCGATTTAGATCAGCGTTTGGCTATTATCGTGGACCCCATGCTCGCCACGGGCGGCTCTATGATCGCCACTGTTGATTTGTTGAAAGCCAACGGCTGTAAACACATCAAGGCGCTGGTGTTGGTGGCGGCACCAGAAGGCATAAAAGCGCTAGAAAAGGCTCATCCTGATGTTGAGCTTTTTACCGCTTCTATAGACCAAAAACTCAATGAACAGGGCTATATTCTGCCTGGGCTGGGTGATGCTGGCGATAAGCTGTTTGGCACTAAGTAATCTTATTAGAAGCCCCTTACCGGGGCTTTGCTTTTACTGACAACGTAAGCCGAAATGTGGCCATGGGCGTGTCCCCATGTAGAGACGGGCAAGTGACCCGAACACTCACAGTGCGATTGATCCGTTGTCCGGTGGCGATAGACTCATCCAGCATCTGATCAATCAAGGCGCCATCTTCACTGATAAAATGCACCCTCGCCTCGGGGCGCATTAGAAATTCTCCTTGTACATCCTTAAAAGCGAAATTGGCGTTAACCCCGCGGGCTTTAGCCTTGTGAAAGACTAAAAATGCCCCAGCCAGGTCAGCCCCAATAGCCAGCGCACCGAAATACACGCTGCCCAGATGGTTTTTAGTTCTCCAGGTGTGCGGAATACTGACTTCCAGCGCCTGTCCATCCATGCGCTCAATACGTGGGGAGCAAAAGCCAATTAAGGGAATATAACGCCAGGCAAACAGCTTTAATCCCCAATTGGCTTTAGTTAGTAATTTCATGTCATTTCTTACAGTACAGCGAATAATCACTGCAGATTACCACTGGTTAGACCAGATGACCAAGTAAGAAATTTATATGATTGGGGTGAGATCCAAATACTGCGAAGCCATCTCAGTATCTGACAATCTGGGAATACAACCTAATAAAGGTGCATCCAGATGTGCCTGCAAAAAGGCTTGATTCTCCTCCAGTAGCGGCATGTTGGTTTCAACCTGATTAGCAACCCAACCAGCCAGTTCCAAACCGTCACGGCGAATGGCTTCTGCTGTCAGCAAGGCATGGTTTAAGCAACCAAGTCGCATACCCACCACCAGAATGACGGGCATCTTTTGTTGCTTAACATAGTCAGACATAAACTGACCCTGACCCAAAGGTAAACGCCACCCACCGGCACCTTCTACCAGCAGCACATCGGGCTGTAATGCTTGGAGCTGCTGTTGGGTGTCAGCCAGTGTAGAAAGCTCAATATTTACCCCAGTCTGAGCCGCCGCCAAATGCGGTGCGATTGGCTGAGCAAAGGCGTAGGGGTTTACCAATGCGTACTCAATGTTGAATGTGGATGCAGCCTGCAGGGTTAAGGCATCTTCATTGCGAAGCCCTTGTTCGGTCAGTTCACAGCCGGACGCAACGGGCTTATAGGCCGCTGTTTTTAAACGTCGGTTTTTTAACTGTGTGAGCATTGCGCGCGATACAAAGGTTTTTCCGACCTCGGTATCCGTACCTGTTACAAAGAAGCACTTCACTTTTGTATCTCCAAAAAAGCCACCTGGTAACTAATAGGCAGTTGACCATTTATGGCAAATTCATTTTGGTAGTATCTGTCCAAATGGGCCAGGGTTTGACGTGATAGCCGGGTCTTAGCCCCATTAAGGACCACGCCTGCGCCGATATCCTTTATGGAATGCAGTGCCTCATGCAGATTGTTATGCCAGGTCTGGTAAAGCTTCTCTTCAATAGTGCAAAAAAGCCCGGCTTTATGAGCACTCTCAAGCAGATGTTGCGATGAACAGAATCGATTAGCATGGGCAGGCTCACCAATCGCCTGCCAACCTTGATGCAATTCCTTAAGCGAACCATCCACCATAATAGTTAACAGCCCCTTGGCACCGGGTTTCAGCACCCGAGCTAATTCCTTAAAAACCTGGGTAAGCGGTAGACACCACTGCAGTGCCATACTGGAAAATACGCCGTCCAGACTGTTATCGGCCAAAGGCAATTGTTCTGCATCAGCAACCACAAAATGCGCACTGTTAGCATGGGCTTGAGCGGCGAATCTTGCCATGCCCTCGGCCAGGTCCATGCCTATCACCTGCTCACAACGCCTTGCCAATAGCTGGGTAATGCGCCCGGTTCCACAGCCAATATCCAGCACCAGCCCCTGCGTGTCAGGCATGGCATTTACTGCATCCACACCGATATGCCACTGCACATCCGCTAGCCTGTCATAGCGTATGGCCGCTTGGCTAAACTGTCTGGCAATGCGCTGCTTTAACTGTATTTGAGGCTCAGGCATCATTACCCATCCCTCGAGCTAATGCATCTAGTAGTGCCGTTATATCCGCCTTGGTATGTGAGGCACAGATGGTCACGCGTAACCTTGAACTCCCCTGCGGCACCGTAGGTGGACGAATCGCTGTCACCCAAATGCCTTGTGCTTTGAGCTTTTGGCATAGCGTCAGGCTTTGCTGTGCATCACCTATTAACAGCGGCTGGATAGCCGTTTGTGAATCCATCAGGGGTAGTGCCAATTGCCTTGCTTTTTCGCGGAATAACTGAATATTTTCTTTTAGTTTTTCCCGCCGCCATGGCTGTTTTTGTAACAGTTTCAAACTCGTTAAAGTGATAGCGGCCAGTAAAGGCGACATGGCAGTGCTGTATATGTAATGACGAGCGAAGTTAACCAGATAGGCGTAAATATCCTCTGGCACCGCCAAAAATGCCCCTGACGTGCCAATGGCTTTACCAAAGGTGGCCATCAGTAAGGGCAATTGGGCTGGTTCCAGCATCGAGCCCGCGCCTAAGCCCAAATCACCGTTTACGCCAAATCCATGGGCATCATCAATATACAACATGGCTTGATGTTGTTGGCACAGAGCGCTGATGTCTAGCAAAGGTGCAGCATCACCATCCATGCTGAAAACCCCTTCACTGATTACCAGCTTATCCCCGGCTGCACTTGCTAGCAGACCGGCAAGATGGCACATATCATTATGGCGAAATCGCTGCAGTTTGGCTTTGCTGGCCAATGCCCCGTCAAGCATAGAAGCATGGCTCAGCTTGTCAGCTAGAATATGGCCGCCATGGCTCATCAGCGTTTGAATCAGCGCCTGATTGGCAGCAAACCCACTGTTGAACAGCAATACACGCTCACGACCTAAATGTTCCGCCAGGTGTGCTTCCAGTTTGGCATGAGCCTGACTATGGCCGGTTACCAAAGGTGACGCCCCACTTCCCGCTGCCCAGTCAGGCGCTGCCTGCGCAGCCGCTAGCTTAAGGTCGTCGCTATGCGCCATGCCAAGATAATCATTACTGGAAAAATTCAGGTAAGGCTGGCCGTCCACCAACAGCGTGCGGCCATCAACTTGTTCAATAATTTGGCGCTGGCGCAACAAACTGGCAGCGCGCCGTGCCGCCAGCTCTGAGACAATAAACTCAAAGGCCATGGTTTATAAACTGGCGTCGTAAAACAGCTCTTCGCTTTGCTGCACCTTGACGGCATCACGTAGCACCGCTTCATGGGCTTCATCGGAAAACTGACGCGTGCGCTCCGTATTGATACCCAGCTTTCTGAACAACTTCACATCGGCATGAGTTTCCGGATTGGAGGTTGTCAGCAGCTTACACCCGTAAAAAATCGAGTTAGCACCTGCCATAAAGCACAGGGCCTGCATTTGTTCGTTCATGGCTTCTCGCCCAGCCGACAAACGCACATGGCTTTTAGGCATCATAATACGGGCCACGGCAATAGTGCGGATAAACTCAAACTGGTCGAGATCGTCCACTTCATCCAGTGGCGTACCTTGCACTTTTACCAACATGTTGATTGGCACGCTCTCAGGGTGCTGCGGCAGATTAGCCAGTTGCACCAGCAAACCAGCTCTATCGTTATCGCTTTCCCCCATCCCCACAATCCCGCCTGAACACACATTCATACCCGCAGCACGCACATTCTCTAAGGTGTTTAAACGATCCTGGTATGTACGGGTACTGATGATCTCACCGTAAAATTCAGGTGAGGTATCGAGATTGTGGTTATAGTAATCCAAACCTGCGTCTTTAAGCATCATGGCCTGCTCGCGGGACAGCATCCCTAGCGTCATACAGGTTTCCATGCCGAGCTTTTTCACGCCTTTGACCATTTCAATCACATAAGGCATGTCTTTGTCTTTAGGATTACGCCAGGCCGCGCCCATACAAAAGCGCGTGGAGCCTACGGCTTTCGCTTCCTTAGCTCGCTCCAGTACCTTTTCCACTTCCATCAGACGCTCTTTTTCAAGACCTGTGTCGTAACGTGCACTCTGTGGGCAATACTTGCAATCTTCCGGACATGCGCCGGTTTTAATCGACAGCAAGGTACTGACCTGAACTTCATTAGGGTTAAAATGCTGGCGGTGTGTAACCTGCGCCTGAAACAACAGATCATTAAAGGGCATAGCGAACAAATCGCGCACTTGTTTAACCGTCCAATCATGACGGATAGCAGCAGAGGCCTGCATGGGGATTCCTTTACACTGGGATTTAGCTTGAGTAGTCTATGCGCGGCGCATAACTTGTCAACCGCTAGCATTTTTCAGGCTTTACAACTGAGCATTATTTAACCATGGATATTGAATTTGATCGCCAGCATATCTGGCATCCCTACACGTCCGCTCTTAATCCACTGCCTTGTTATGGGGTGCAACGCACTGAAGGTGTGCATATCCACCTGGAAAGTGGCGAGGCGTTAATCGACGGTATGTCGTCCTGGTGGTCTACTATCCATGGCTACAACCACCCTGCTTTGACCCAGGCTGCTCATGCACAGATTGCGCAAATGCCACATGTCATGTTTGGTGGTTTGACCCATGAACCCGCCATAAACTTATGTAAAGCCTTGCTGGACATAGCACCACAAGGACTCAACCGGGTATTTCTGGCAGACTCAGGTTCGGTAGCGGTTGAGGTAGCCATGAAAATGGCCCTGCAATACTGGGCCTGTCAGGGTAACCAGAGTAAACATAAGTTTGTGACACTCAGAAATGGTTACCATGGTGACACCTTCAATGCCATGTCCGTATGCGATCCCGTTACCGGCATGCATAGTTTATTTAAGCAGGTGTTATCACAGCAACACTTTGCTCCCGCACCACAAACTCGTTTCGACCAGCTTTGGAACGAAGATGATGTGCAGCCACTGGCCGAGCTGTTGGAACGTCATCATCACGAAGTTGCCGCCCTGATCCTTGAGCCTGTTGTACAAGGAGCCGGGGGGATGCGTATTTACCATGCTAATTATCTGCGTCGTGCCCGTCAGCTTTGTGATCAGTACAATGTGCTATTAATTGCCGACGAAATTGCCACCGGCTTTGGCCGTACCGGTAAAATGTTTGCCTGCGAACATGCGGATATCAGTCCGGACATTCTGTGTGTGGGTAAAGCCCTGACCGGCGGCATGATGACGTTAGCTGCGACGCTCTGTAGTGAGGATGTGGCGGTTGGTGTTTGTCAGGGCCAGCCAGGGGTTTTTATGCATGGCCCTACTTTTATGGGTAATCCGCTGGCCTGTGCGGTGGCCAATGCCAGCTTATCCATTTTGCAGCAAGGACACTGGCAGTCTCAGGTCGCAAGCATAGAAGCGCAGCTAAAAGCGCAGTTGTTACCCTTGAACAAACTCGCTTCGGTTGCGGATACCCGGGTGCTTGGGGCCATTGGTGTGGTGGAATGTAAAGCGCCAGTGGATGTAGCCTCCTTTCAGCGCCGCTGCATCAGCCGCGGGATTTGGGTGCGCCCATTCGGCAAGTTGGTATATATCATGCCGCCTTACATTATTAATGAAGCACAGCTCAGTCAGTTAGTGGAAGGCATTACCTTTGCCCTGATGGATTAAGCAAGAGTTAACCTGCAAACGCCAGCAACCAAACAAGGCTGCTGGCAGAAAGCAGCGCCAATAACATCAGATTTAACCACAGACCATCATTGCGCCGCCGGGAGCGGCGCCCACGCACAAACAAGGCAACCAAACTAAGTAGCACAGTGACGACCAGCGTCAATAACAACCACCCAGTTAGTGAATGATGCCAACCCTGCTCAGTGTTGATACCTAGCGCCTGCATAAAACCTGTTTGTAACTCCGGCCTGGCATAGTGGAACAGCAGCATGGCTGCAACAAACAACAACCAACCGACAACACTGCCGGCAATCAAACTGCGAAACAGCCAATCCTGTTCAGGCGGCAAGCGTCTGCGTTCAATTCCGGATTTTCGCTGCGAGAGTGTCGGCATAAAGGATTTTTCTTGAGTCTGGCTGTCAGCCAAGTAAGATTACACACCCCGTCCGGGACGCACG
Source organism: Bowmanella yangjiangensis (assembly GCF_017255015.1). Taxonomy (GTDB): domain Bacteria; phylum Pseudomonadota; class Gammaproteobacteria; order Enterobacterales; family Alteromonadaceae; genus Bowmanella; species Bowmanella yangjiangensis. The sequence continues at coordinate 52,753 of NZ_JAFKCS010000011.1, forward strand.
ATTTTAGATCGTTGCCATCCTGGCGCTTTTTGCGCACCAAGTGCCGGGGATTCCCCTGTAAACAATACTGTAGAGCATATATGAGATCCGTGCATGGATCGTCTGGAGAGGTTAGATGGCACACACCCCCGTGGTAGAAATTCTCAAAGGTAAGCATCAGGTTGGTGCTGACGTTGTTGTCAAAGGCTGGGTTCGCACCCGTCGCGACTCAAAAGCAGGTTTATCCTTCATTGCCGTGCATGATGGCAGCTGCTTCGACGCTGTGCAGGTTATTGCACTGAATAACCTTGAGAATTACAACGATGTGCTGAAACTGACTGCCGGTTGCTCGGTCGCCGTAACAGGCTCTCTTAAGGCTTCTGAAGGTCAAGGCCAGGCGCTGGAAATTAATGCCACGGCTATCGAGGTTGTGGGCTGGGTAGAAAACCCGGACACCTATCCTATGGCGGCTAAGCGCCACAGTATCGAATTTTTACGTGAACACGCCCATCTTCGTCCTCGCACTAATGTGATTGGCGCGGTTGCCCGTGTTCGTAACTGCTTGTCTCAAGCTATTCACCGTTTCTTCCACGAGCAAGGTTATCTGTGGGTAAGCACTCCTATTGTGACAGCCAGTGATACCGAAGGTGCAGGTGAAATGTTCCGGGTATCTACTCTGGATATGCTTAACGTCCCCAAAACCGATAAGGGCGAGGTGGATTTCAGCCAGGATTTCTTCGGTAAAGAGGCCTTCCTGACCGTTTCTGGCCAGTTAAATGGCGAAACCTATGCATGTGCACTGTCAAAAATTTACACCTTTGGCCCTACTTTCCGTGCAGAGAATTCCAACACCAGCCGTCACCTGGCTGAGTTTTGGATGATTGAACCGGAAGTGGCCTTTGCAGATCTGAGTGACATTGCCCAATTAGCAGAAGATTTACTCAAGTATGTTTTCAAGGCAGTTTTGCAAGAGCGTGGCGACGATATGGCCTTCTTTGCTGATCGTATCAATAAAGATGCCATCAGCCGTCTTGAGAAAGTCATCAGCCAGGATTTTGTGCGCATGGACTACACCGATGCTATCGAGATCCTGAAAAACTCCGGCAAAGCCTTTGAATTCCCGGTTGAGTGGGGTGTGGATCTTTCCTCTGAGCATGAGCGTTACCTGGCTGAGGAACATGTCGGCGCGCCTATCATCATGCAAAACTACCCCAAAGATATTAAAGCCTTTTACATGCGCGCCAACGACGACGGTAAAACGGTTGCGGCCATGGATGTACTGGCCCCTGGCATTGGTGAAATCATTGGTGGCTCGCAACGTGAAGAGCGTTTAGATGTGTTCGATCAACGCCTGGATGAAATGGGCCTGAGCAAAGAAGATTACAGTTGGTACAGAGATTTGCGCCGTTATGGGTCAGTGCCACACTCAGGTTTCGGTCTGGGTTTCGAGCGTCTGGTCGCCTATGTAACAGGCATGCAGAACGTGCGTGATGTTATTCCCTTCCCGCGCACGCCGGGTAACGCTAGTTACTAATAAAAGCAGAAAAACAAAAAACGGGCCAAGTGGCCCGTTTTTATTGTAAAGCGTCATCCAGTTCAGTGACCGGAAATTCGTTGGCAAAGGCTTTTAATTGCTCGGCATCCAACTGCTCGGAAGTAAAACTCAGAATGCCCCCACTTCGTAGCGACACCTGCAGAACTTGTTTGCCGGACTCTTGCATCACCATCGCATTGCGGCGCTGAATGCGCAGCGCTTGCCCCTGCCCGCTTTGCAATCCTAATTGGCTGAATACGCTTAACGCGCCGACCAATCCCCCGGCAGCGCCCCCAGCCAGACTAACATTCACCTTAAGCTGATCTTTTTGGTAGTCCCGTTCCAGGCTGGTAAAGCCAAAGGCCTGCCGATGGCTTATATCGCCTCCGGCAAAACCAGCAATCTCATCTTTAAACAGTGCAGCCACCACATTGTTCTGCTCCTGTTCCAACAAGGTAACACACCAGCGCGCTTCCTCCAGCGCACCGTCTAGATCGCCTTTTGCATATAGTTTGCCAGCCAGTTCACAACTGTCCTTAGGTGATTCTTCGGCTGCCAAGCTGTGATTTACCCACAATAACGGCAGCAATAACCAGGCTTTGTTCATCGCATCATCCTTATTGTTTAGCTGCCTGTTAAATCTGACGGCAGCTTATTCGTTCCAGAATTCAAAATAATCGGCGCTGGACTTGGGTTTACGCGGCAATGCCTCTGCTTGCGGAGTACCCAGGTACAAGAACCCAACTATCTCGTCCTGCTCTTGTAAAGCAAAGGCCTTCTTGACTTCATCATTTTGCGCATAACTGCCGGTACGCCAAATACCATTAAAGCCTTGTGCCAACGCCGCCATTTGCATGGAATGCACTGCACAGGCTGTCGATGCCACCTGCTCCACCCAAGGTACTTTGGGGTTGTCCTGATATTTGGCGATGGCGACGATCACCATAGGCGCTCTGAGCGGCAACTGTGGCGCCCTTTCTATATCTTTTTCTGACATATCCGAGGCGATGGCCGCCTGTTCTAATATTTCACCCAGACGGTTCAATCCTAGTCCCTGACACACCACAAAGCGCCATGGCGTCAAGGCAGCATGATCAGGCGCGCGCAAAGCGGCCTGCATAATGTTCTCAAGAATCTCACCAGCAGGGGCCGGCTCTTGCAATCTGGGTTGAGAGGTACGATTTAATAACAGCTCTAATGCGTGCATAACAAGTTTGAAAGGATGGACTCTGGCGCTAAATTAGAAAAGGATTAGCCAATTTACAAGGGGCGCTATGCGAAAAAAACTCCCAAACACGACGAATGAAGGCAATGCAGAGCAAAAAGGCGCCTTCCATCGTTTGTTTATCAAACAGCAGGCTAAAATAAACGCAAAGCCTACTACAACAAGACTGCTAAAAACCTTCGCCGAGGAGGATCACCAGCGTATTGCGAAACTCATCCAGCTCTGGCTGAATGAGTCGCCACGCAAATAACCCCGAAAAGCGAGGATTATATAGTTGAAGCTAGTTCCGCTCCCTGGCGTATTGCCCGCTTAGCATCTAGCTCTGCTGCTACATCCGCACCACCGATAAGGTGCACGATTATGCCTGACTGCTCAAGTGCCTGTTGCAAGGCTCGTTGAGGCTCCTGCCCTGCGCAAATAATCACGGTATCCACAGCTAGGCAGCGGGATTTACCTTCGATGTCGATATGCAGTCCATCATCATCAATACGCTGGTAGTTTACACCAGGCAGCATCTGAACTTTTTTATTGAGCAGTGATGCCCGGTGGATCCATCCTGTGGTTGGCCCAAGTCCTTTGCCCACTTTAGTTGGCTTACGTTGCAGCAAGTACACTTCACGATTAGGCATATGAGATATAGGTGTGGTCAGGGCGCCCCTGGCGGAATACTGCTTATCTATGCCCCAGGCCTGTAACCACTGCAAAGGTTGAGTGGTTAATGAGGGTTGCTCCAACAGGTATTCAGCGACATCAAAGCCTATGCCTCCCGCACCAATGATCGCCACTTTTTGCCCAACCGCCTTGTGGTCTCGCAGCACATCGAGATAGCTAAATACTTTGTTATGCTCTATACCCGGGATATTTAACTGTCGGGGTATGATACCGGTCGCCAATATCACCTCGTTGAATTGCCCTTGGTGTAAGAGCTCTGCATCTACTTCCGTGGTGAGATGCAAGTTCACCCCGGCTTTATGCAGCCTGACTGAGAAGTATCGCAAGGTTTCATAAAACTCTTCCTTACCCGGTATTTGCTTAGCGTAGTTAAACTGTCCGCCTATCTCTGCGGCTCTATCAAATAAATGCACTTCATGGCCACGTTCGGCGGCATAGCAACTGAACGCCAAACCGGCTGGGCCTGCCCCAACCACGGCCAACTTCTTCTTGTGATGCGTCAGAGGGAAATTTAACTCTGTCTCATAACCAGCACGGGGATTAACTAAACAACTGGCACGTTTTTTCTTAAATACATGGTCAAGGCAAGCCTGGTTACAGGCTATGCAGGTATTAATTTCGTCAGCCCGCTGTTGCTCAGCTTTATTGACGAATTCGGCATCGGCTAAAAATGGCCGAGCCATAGACACCATATCGGCATGTCCTTCAGCCAGTACCTGTTCAGCAACCTGCGGATCGTTAATGCGGTTACTGGTTATCAGTGGCACCGACAGTTCTTGTTTCATTCGCTGGGTGATCCAGGTGAAAGCTGCTCTGGGAACCATAGTGCCAATAGTGGGTACCCTGGCCTCATGCCAGCCAATGCCGGTATTAATGATGGTAACACCGGCTTCTTCCAACAGCTTGCCAAGAGCCACAACTTCCTGCCATTCGCTGCCACCTTCGACCAGATCTAACATGGAGAGGCGGAAAATAATGATAAATTCCGCGCCCACTTTGGCTTTTACCGCTTTGACTATCTCAATAGCGAAACGCGCCCGGTTTTCAAAGCTCCCTCCCCACTCGTCGTCTCGCTGATTAGTGCGGGGACACAAGAACTGGTTAATCAGATAACCTTCCGACCCCATGATCTCCACACCATCGTAGCCAGCCAACTTGGCCATGGCTGCACAGTTGGCATAATCCTTAATGGTGCTGCGGATCCCCCGACCTGACATGGCGCGCGGTTTAAATGGGTTGATTGGCGCTTTAATCGCCGACGGCGCTACATTAATGGGGTGATAGCCATAGCGTCCGGTATGCAGGATTTGCATACAAATCTTGCCGCCATGTTGATGTACCGCTTGGGTTATAATTTGATGCTTCTTAGCATGAGCGCTATTGGTCATGCGAGATGCGAATGGAAACACCCAGCCCTGCCTATTTGGGCTAATACCCCCAGTGACTATTAGACCTACACCGCCAGCGGCGCGCTCAGCATAAAAAGCAGCCAGTTTTTCTATGCCACCTTTTTCTTCCTCTAAACCTAAATGCATAGAGCCCATTAATACGCGGTTTTTCAGACTGGTGAATCCCAAATCAAGTGGGCTGAGCAAGTGCGGGTACAGAGGATGTTTATTCATATTATTCTCAACTGGTCTAATCTGTTGTGAGTCTACCGCAATATTAACAAAGAATTCACCTGCTAATAGTACAGCAACGGGTAAACCGCTCGATAATTCAGGTCCAACCTATGCAAAAACCCGAATTAACTGCAATCCCTGTAAGGGATCATAAAAAATTACATTTGCAGTTTCTTGTTCTGCCCGACATTGGATAGGATAGACATATCGTAATAGTAATGTGCAGTAGTTATGGCAACTCAAAAAGGTATGTTCCGCACCCTCGCTGGAGGGGTGTGGTCGGTATTGAATTTTTCGCGAAAGCTGTTTTTCAATCTGATATTCATTTTTATTCTGGTGGCGCTGATCATCGCTATCGTCTCAGAGGAAGGTAAAGTCGAGGTGCCAAAAGATTCGGCACTGGTATTAAACCTCAACGGCAGACTGGTGATTGAAAAAACCGCTGTTGATCCTTTTGCTAAGTTTATGCAGGAAGCCTTCGAAGAGAAGGAAGAAAATCCGGAAGTATTGCTGCGTGACGTGCTGTTTGCTATCGACAACGCCAAGCACGATCGTCGAATCAAAGCCCTGGTGTTGGATCTGCATGGCTTACAACAAGGTGGCCTGGACAAGTTGCAGCAAGTGGGTGATGCGCTGGATAGCTTCAAAGAAAGCGAAAAGCCCATTTACGCTATCGGTGATTATTTCAGCCAGGATCAATACTACCTGGCAGCCCATGCTGATCATCTGTATATGAATCCCATGGGTTGGATGATTCTTGATGGTTACGGCCGTTATCGCCTGTACTTCAAATCCATGCTGGAAAAACTCAAGGCAACCACCCATGTATTCAGGGTTGGCACCTTTAAATCAGCCATTGAGCCTTTTATCCGTGACGACATGTCTGACGCTGCCAAGCAAGCTAACCAAGCCTGGTTAGATGCCCTGTGGAGCCAGTACAAGGCGGATGTGGCCGCCGCCAGAGGCATGGACATTGCCAATTTCGATGAGAAACTGGATAGCTTCCTGGCTAAGTTCTCCAAAGTTGGCGGTGATTTCGCCCAGTATGCGGTAGAGAACAATTGGGTAGATGGTTTGCGCAACCGCGAAGAAGTTCGCAGCGAATTGACTGCTCTGGTAGGTGAAGATAAATCTGCTCGAGGCTACAAACACATCAACTTTAAACAGTATCTGCAAGTCATCAATGGTCCTTACCTGCCAGTGCATAAAGATGCCGACCATGTAGGCATAGTAGTCGCCAGCGGTACTATTTTAAACGGCACGCAAAAGGCCGGCACCATTGGTGGTGACAGTACAGCGGCACTGCTGCGTAAAGCGCGTTTGGATGATACCGTCAAAGCTGTTGTGCTCTACGTCGACTCACCGGGTGGTAGCGCCTTTGCCTCTGAGGTGATTCGTCAGGAAGTAGAGAATATCAAAGCCGCTGGCAAACCCCTGGTGGTCTCTATGAGCACCTACGCGGCTTCAGGTGGTTACTGGATTTCAGCTGGCGCCGATGAGATTTGGGCGGCCCCCAGCACTATTACCGGCTCTATTGGTATCTTTGGTATGTTTATGACCTATGAAAACACCTTGGATTACCTGGGCGTGCACGCCGATGGTGTAGGTACTACCGAGTTTGCCGGAATGAGCCCGGTTCGAGCACTGGATCCAAGGATCGGCGAAGTGATTCAGCGCAATATTGAACATGGCTATAACCAGTTTATTGAACTGGTTGCCAATGAGCGTGAAATGGATAAAGCCGCGGTTGACAGCATTGCCCAGGGCCGCGTCTGGATTGGTCAGACTGCGTTGGAATTGGGTTTGGTGGATAAACTCGGTTATTTAGATGATGCCGTTAGTGCGGCCGCTGAGCGCGCAGGGCTTGAGCAATACGATACTAAGTATGTTCAGCGTGATCTGAGCCCCAAAGAGCAATTCTGGAACGAGTTCTTCGGTGTGGCGTCGGTATGGTTCGGTGAAGCACTGAAGAGTCAAAGTGACGGCGAGTTAATGGGATTGGTTAAGCAGTTAGTGGCTGAATTTGATGTGTTTGCCAAGTTCAACGACCCACGCGGTGCTTATGCATTCTGCCTGCCCTGCGAACTCTGATAAGCTCAACTGAGTTTAAAGGCACCCAAGTTGGGTGCCTTTATTTTTTTCTCTGCTCTAACACACGATAAATATCGTTATGAAGCGCTAATCTTCTGGTAGAGACTTAACCTTAACGCCCTCTTATTCGAATGTGCAGTTAAGCCAAGTTATATCTCCCAGCTATAGCAGAAACGAACAACCACCGGGCCGAGACAGAGACATAGGGATCGACATCAGGCACCACTGCACCAGGGGAAACCAGGATTCATCCCATTAGACATACTCTTTTGTTCGGGCAAAAAAAAAGCCCCGGAAACCAGGGCTTTTGATTGGTGTTAAGCGCGAGGCTTGTTGAAGGCTTTAGAGAAAAACAAACTGTTCATAAAGAGCTTTTCTGTGCCATAGAAATAGGCACGGAAATTTGGATTATCGGTAAACAGGATAACCGACCCTTTACCCTTGCGCTCTGCCACCAACATCGCCTTACCTGCCAGTTGCTGCTGGTTTTCAGGTGAGGCAAAACCACTTAGCAAGGGCTTATCCGCTATTTTCACTACAGTCGCAAAGGGATTTTTCGGCGGTTCAAACGCGAGCAATGTATTGCGCTGGCTGGCAATGTCTCGACTTTGATAGCCAAATCCCAATGGATGGGTGATATCCAGGTCGCCCGCCATAATCGCGCCGCCGATGATATCCTGCGCTTCCGCATTCTCTTTATTGGCATAATCAATACGGGGGGCGCTGGCTAACCTACCTTTGCTAAATTTAATCGGGTTCAAATCCAGAAGCTTCTGGCCAGCCCACTTGGCGCCGTCACGGATCCCCACCACAGTACCACCGTCTTTCACCCAACCGTCAATCTTTTGCACGGTTTTATCGGCCAGATCAGCATAGCTTCCGCCTACCATAATTAAATGGCTGTAATCTTTAAGATTCACCCAGGACAATTTATCTTTATGTAGCAATACCACCGGCATCTGCATACGCTTGTCCAATAAGTGCCACACTTCACCTGCGTCGTATTGAGAAATGCCCTCGCCAATAACCAGCAGTACCTTTGGCTGGTCGAGTTCAAGCATCAGATTGCTGCCCAGATCCATACCAACACTGGCTGTATAAGAGGTCCCCACAGCATAAACAGGCACAGCATCTTCTTTGGCAATTTGGCTCATCAAACTATGCAGTTCATCGGGTTTTGCACCGCCCTGCCAGCCAACCGACATCACAATACTGCCACGGCCCAAGGTCACTTTCCCTTTATCAGAATTTGTGGTGAAAGGCTCAGTGGTTACGCGCGGACGATAGCCAGCCTTAAGCAAACGGTACAAGGCACGCGGTGCATAGTAGTGGCTCCAGTCAAAGGCATAAGCCACATCGGCTTTAGCCGGTGCGTTCTGGCTGGGGAAAGCTGGCAACACGCTGTCACCGGCCTTGTAGGAACGACTGCTTAGTGCCGCATACTGCACACCAAAAGCCAATGGTATGGTCCAGCCTGAAACATCATAGAATGTGTTGTTTTCAAAGCTGGTGATACGCTCAAACATGCCTTTGATCATCCGGTAGGTAGGTTGGTCTGTTTCCACCACAAAGGCATTGCTGGCAGAAAAAAACTGGCCATCTACTTTGACATCACGTGCCAGACGCTTTACTTCAATCTGGTTACGATGCAAAAGTTCCAGGAAGTGGAAGGCCCGCGCTTCATCACCAGGCACAGAGAATACATAGGCTTTAGTTTTATCATCCTGTGCCAATGCTTTGGTGGCATCGGCAAACTTTCGCTGGAAACTCAGCAATGACTCACGTTTTGCCGCCGCACTATCCAGCAATGAAATACCGACGCGATACTGGGTACGGATGTTGTCTCTGAATGACAACAAACCACGCGGGGTATCCAGTAAACCTGACGTGCTGGATTGCTCAAACAGGATGCCTAAACTACCGTACAAATGTGGATAGGTGGCACCTTTGCCTATATAGAAGTTGTCGTACGACTCTTCATTGAAGTACAAGCGAGCTTCGCTATCCATGAAATCACGGGGTCCTTGCACCACATCGCTGAGTAGCGCCATGGCATCCTGACCGATCAAAGGAAAGACCCTATCAGGGGCTCCAGGGTGGAAATAATAAGACTTATGCGAATGCATTTCGTGGAAGTCAGCCACCATATTGGGGCGCCACTGATGGAATTTAGCGACCCAACCTACCGGCTCAGGATGCTGCTGTAGCATCCACTGACGGTTCAAATCAAACCAATAGTGATTAGTACGTCCTGATGGCCAAGGCTCGCCATGTAAGGCATTCACGCCGTCTGTTACCGGCACTTCTGAACCAAAGGTCCAGTTCCACGCGGATTCACGGCTGTTGCCATCCGGGTTAAAGCTGGCCGTAAGCAGGATCACGCTGTCTTTTAGAATCCGTTCTATCTGTGCACCACTGGCGGCGGCCAGATGATAGGCCACCGGCATAGCTGAATCAGTTGAGCTAACCTCTCCCCCATGCACGCCATAATTGACCCAGCTTACCACTGGCATGTCCTGACTGATGGCCTGCTTGCTACCGGCCTTCTGCAAAGCCAGGTGAGCACTGCGGATCTGTTCAAGACGCGCCAGATTTTCAGGGCTACTGATAGTTAGCGTCACAATTGGGCGTTTTTCATGGCTGTGGGCAATGACCTCGTACTGAATACGATCTGATTTTTCAGCCAACAGCTTGAGATAAGCCACCATTAAGTCATTGCGGGCCATCCTTTCACCCAGTGGGTGGCCCAGAAACGCTTCCGGTGTAGGAATATCAGGATTAAATCCAATATCCTGCGGATAAAAGGCTTGTGTGTCCCGGACGTCTGCCTGTACTGACAGACAAAATACCGAGCCAGCCACTATCAAGCCCACTTTCAGGGTATGGGGAAGGGTTCTCATCAACATGTGTTTGTAGCTCAACTTCTATTATGGTTTTTTACGTAGGGCCTGGCCGGCAAGCTCACCGGTCAGTTTTCCTTCTTCGATGGCGGCGACGCCGTTAACAAACAGCCATTGCACGCCTTCGCTCAACACCTCTGGATGCATATAGTCAGCGCGCGGCGCATACTTAGCTGCATCAAATAACACTAGGTCTGCGGCATAACCTGCTTGTAGCTTACCGCGGTTATCCAGGCCAAAAATGTCAGCGGTCTTACTGCTGCTGCGCAGAACAAACTCACCCAGTGTCAGTAGCGGTTTGTTCTGAACAAAATCCTGATACTTTTTAGGGAAAGACGCATACTTGCGCGGATGCCCAGGGCTACCGTCGGAAGATGTCACCACCCAATCCTGCTGAACCAAAGCTTCGATATCCTGCTCAGACATATTAAAGCTTGCCACTCTGGCATTGCCTGCCAAGATGATTTGCAATGCCGCCTCAATAGGATCAACGCCTCTTTCGGTTGCCACTTGTGCCAAGGTTTTACCCCGTAACTCACCGGATGTAGGGTCACTAATCAGTAAGGAATCTGCCCCTCCCCGGCGACGCAAGTTGTCTTGCATCTCTACCTTGATTCCGGGCAATTGCGCGGGATCCTTCAGCCTTGCGTGGTACTCTTCTTCGGTTCCCGCCAATGCCCAGCGTGGCATCAGTGCACCGGCAACGCTGGTACCAGAGGCCTTCCAGGGATATTGATCCGCCGTCACATGCAAACCTTTAGCATGGGCATCGTCCACCATCTTAATAATGGTCTGACTTTCCCCCCATACATCCACCCCTAATGCCTTTAGATGCGCCAGATGCACAGGAATCTCTGCGTCCCGGGCAATATCCAAGACTTCCTGTACCGCCGCTATCAGGCCAATATGGTAGCTGCTTTCGTCACGAATGTGGCTGTCGTACACCCCGCCAAACTGGGCAGCCACCTTAGCCAGCGCCACCACTTCGGCCGTATCAGCGTAATTACCTGGTACATAGTAGAGCCCTGTTGAAAGACCCAATGCGCCTTCATGCATGGCTTTTTCAACCAAGGCCTTCATTTGTTCAAGCTCTGCAGCACTGGCTTTACGGTTCTCCCGGCCCATGACTTCTGTGCGCACAGCACCATGTCCCACATACAAGGCCACATTGCTGCCAATACCTTGTTTTTCGTACAAATCAAAAGTGGCACCGACTTCAACATCACCGCCACCATCGTTACCACAAAATACCGTTGTCACGCCCTGGGTCAGATAGTTGGCATTGAGGTTAGGTTGACCTTTGTCAAAGTCATTACAGGCATGGGTGTGAGGGTCGATAAACCCTGGTGCTACGACCAAATTATTGGCATCAATATGCTTTGCCACGCGCAGATTTTTGGGGGCTTCGGGCAGTACATCGACAATCTTGCCGTCTTTAACCAGGATCACACCCGCCATGGGCTGAGTTCCATTACCGGTATAAATGTGTTGGCTGCTTATTAGATAATCAGCACTTTGTTCGGGGCTACCGGAACACCCGGCTAACAAGCCGGCAGCCAGCAACGCACCCATTAACGGACTTAAACGTGAAAAATCATTGCTCATTGGCTTACTCCTGAAAAAACAAAGGGCGATAACTCGCCCTTTTTTAAGATAATTCGCTCAACTTAGAAGAAGTTGGCTTGCAGTGATACGTAGAAGTATCGACCTTCTGAACTGTGTAAGCTGGCATCATAACCATAAGTCTCGTCAGCCAAAGGTGGCTCACGATCAAACAGGTTACGCACACCTACGCGCAGACGCATGCCATCCATCGCGCCTTCATCGAAGCTGTACTGACCGTACAGGCTCACGGTATTCCAGGAAGATACATGCCAGAAATCACCGGTCTCATCATGCACAGCACTGGTGTCGTAATAGTCACCGACATACTTGGCATGCAAACCTGCACCCCAGTTGTCGTAACGCCAGGTCACAGTACCAGACGCCTGCCACTCAGGACGACCATCCATTTGAATCATGTCACCGACATCATCCAGAGTGATGCCCAGTGCTGCCAGCTTGGCAGACTCTTCATCAATGCTCTGGTAGGACTTCAGCAACTTGGCACCGTTAAGTTTAAAGTCAAAGTCGCCGAAAGACGTACGATTCAGTTTGTAGTAAATACCCAGATCCAAACCTTCGGTAGTACGAGAGTCGAGGTTTTCAAACAAACCATAGATGTCCATCATATCGCCCACAGCTTCCAGGCCAGAACCTGCGAAGAAAGCAATATCATCAGCAGTTGGCGCTGAACGAATGACGTTTGGATTGCTGGAGCCATTCATACGATACAGGTAATCCAAGTCGGCGATGTTCTGGAAAGAACGAATACCAACCAAGTCTTCCTGTTCAATACGCCAGAAATCAGCGGTCAGGGTCAGGTTGTCAACAAATGCCGGGGTATACACCATACCAAAACCGTAGTTGTAATCCTTCTCTGGTTTCAGATTAGGGTTGCCTAAACGGATGTTCTCGATACTGTCGGTGCCGCTACAAGCACTCAAGTTAGCAATATCGCCCTTGTTAACACTGGCCTGACAACGGTAGTAGTCAATAGGATAGTTAACACGGTTGGTACGGGCTGTATGCAGCTGTTCCAGGTTAGGTGCGCGGAAACCTTCTGCATAAGATGCACGAATTTGTACACTTTGCGCCGGGTACCATGACAACACTGCCTTGGGCTTAAATACACTGCCAACATCATTGTAACGCTCGTAACGACCAGCCAGCTGGAAGTCCAGTTTTTCAACCAATGGAATATCCATCTCAGGGCTGATTAACGGACCGGCTAATTCAACGAAAGCTGAGAATACGTTACGTGAACCATCTGCATCTGGCTGGCCACTTGAACCCATTACGTCGGTTTCATACACAGTACCCGTTACCGCATCAGTATACACAGTGGTACCGTCCAAACGATCATCATAGTCGTTTTCAAAACTCTCATAACGCCACTCGGTACCAAAGGCAACACCGACATTACCAGCAGGCAGACTGAACAAGTTGGGGTTAGACAGTTTGTAGTCAACCAAGGCCAATTCGGTTTCACCGACACGGCTGATATTAACCAGGAAAGGCTCCATGCTGGCCTGACTGTTACAGGTTGCGCCACAGAAAGGGTTGTATGCGCTGGCGTCAGTGCGGTTCACTGCTTGTTGGAACTTAGTCAGACTGGTTCGGTTGTAAGTGGTATCGTCGGTCTTGGCCGCAGAGTAAAGTACCGCGCTGTCCCAATCCCAGTTACCAAAGTTACCACGCGCACCGGCTAAACCTCTGTAAGTGGTGTTAACCACATTAATTTGACGTACGCCAGCATCTACTACGCGGTAAGAGTCGATAGTGATATCCAAACCTTCGGCGGGGATATCGTAACCTGCTACACGGTTTATCCCAGAGCCCAGCGGGTTCCAATGAGCGTCTTTGGAAATAGTAACAGGCGCAGATGTCAGAGTAGCCGTTTCACCACGCTGTGAATTCGACTCAGCCCAGTAGTAGCTCAGCTCACCATAAAGTTCTGTGCCACTTTCCATTTCATGATTGATGAACAAGAAAGCATTGGCACGCTCGGTTTCCGGCAGCAAAGTACGGCTACCATTAGTATTGAAATATTGGTCCGAGCTTACTGAACCACTGTCGATACACAGACCGTTGGCCAACACGCACTGTTGATTAAAATCTGAGCCATCTACAGGTTCAATGTGAAACTGACCCGCAGCTGTCGTTAGACCAGCTACCCGCTGGCTAGCTACAAAGCGGCCCCAAGGCGTTGTACTTGAGGTATTACGGAAGTTAGTGTCACCTTCCCAATCGGTACCTTCCAGGAAAGGACGCAGGTCAGAGTCAGCCGAATATGGCAACTCAGACGCCATCACTTCGCTGGCTTTGTAATAGTTCATGGACAAGGTCAGATTGGTTGCCTGGTCATTCAGGAACCAACCACCCAACATATTCATATTCAGTTTGGAACGACTGATGTTCTCTGCATCGCCGTATTGGACGTCAAAACGATAGCCGTCAAAGTCGCTACGCATTTCGCTGTTTACTACACCTGCAACGGCATCAGAACCGTAGATTGCCGCAGCACCGTCATGCAGCACTTCAACCCGACGAATGCCCATTACAGGGATAGCATTCATGTTAACTGTGGTTACAGGTACAGAGTTTTCAGTCTGCGAGCCTGGGTGTTGAACCAGACGACGACCATTTAGTAATACCAGAGTATTACCGGTACCGATACTGCGCAGGTTGATAGAAGCTACGTCACCACGAGACGCATAGACGCCGCTGACCACATCGTTACCATTGAAGTTAACGTTGCCGTTAGAAGGAATCGCAGCAAACAAATCCGCACCCGAGGTGGCGGCAATAGCATCAATATCTTTCTGATCCATTAGTGAAACAGGTAATGCACCCGTTACGTTCAGGCCTTTGATGCTTGAACCTACCACTATTACCTTTTCTAAATCCTGCTCTTGCTCTTTTTGCAGCTTAGCAGCAGTACTCTCCGTGTTCTGAACTTGTGCGCCAGCGACTTCAGTGCGTTCTACACCAGTAGTCTGCTGAGCGACTGCCGCGCTACTCCCTAGCGCGGTAAGAATACACAGAGCCAATGGGCTCAGGTTACACTTGTTGCTGTTGGATGTTTTCATGACTATCCCCATTTGAGTTTGGCCCCCACTATCGGACCTTATTGTTGTGGTGCTTACACAATCCTGAATATATTGTCTAAGTGCAATTAAAAGAAAATCGACACCCCATAACCTGGAGTTATGCAAACTTGGCGTGGTGCCGGACTATGCCACAGCTTAAGTAAACCAGCCACTTGACGCGCTAAAGTGACAACTAATCAAGTTAAATGCACATCAATATATGCAGAAATACGGGTAGTATTTGCAAACCCCATAACCCTGGTTTATGGGGCTAGGTAGTTTCGTTACAGTATGTCGCTGGAAGTTAGTGGTAGCCTGCCACCTCTTGCGGTGACCGGGTTTTCTTTTCGAGGGTATTAAGCATGCGGCTACGACATATAGAAGTATTTCACTCGGTATACACCACCGGCTCCATTACGGGTGCCGCCAAGCTGCTATTTGTCTCACAACCTTCCGTTAGTAAAGTGTTGGCCCATGCAGAGATGCAGCTGGGTTTTCAGCTGTTCCATCGTAACAAAGGACAACTAATCCCCACCCCTGAAGCAGACATGCTGTTTAGCGAAGTGGATAAAACCTACCGGCAGCTACGCTCTATTCGCAAGATGTCGGAAAATATCAAACGTAACGACTTCGGACAAATTAACTTGTCATTCACGCCAGCACTGGGCTTTGAAGTAGTACCGAAGGCATTAGCTAAGTTTCGAGAAGAGCACCCTAATATTCGCTTTGATCTGGAAACCACCCACAACGATCAGGCTCTGCAAGCCCTGACCGAACACCGCTGCGACCTGGCGCTTCTCTACTCTTCTCCGCCCATGCCTGGTGTCACCAAAATAGAATGTGGTGAAGGGGAAATCGTTATCCTGTACCCCAAAGCGCAATTTCCTGATGAGCCTAAAGTGCTGAGCCCCGAACAACTGGCTAAAACAGAGTTAATCGGCATCTGGGATAGCGGCCCACTGGGTGAACTGGCGTATGACCGTCTAACCAATGACGGTGTACAAGTACAAAGCAATCTCCAGGTCACATCCTACTATGTTGCCGCACGCATGGTGGCGCAGGGACTGGGCTGCTGTACCATAGACAAGTTTACCGCGCTGGGTAATTTATCAGATAAAGTCGGTATGGCATCCTTTGCCCCGCCTCTGACTTTTAAGATCAATGGCCTGTACCTGGATAATCGTCCACTGTCCAAGGTAAGTGAAGCATTTTTGAAATACCTCAAATCGGAAATTTCCGCTTAAGACGCATAAGGCCGGCATGCATTGTCGGCCTTTTCTGGCTCATCGCTGAGCAACAGCGTATACTTGCGGCAAATTTGCCACCGGATCATATCATTGCTTTTTTCCGACCTGCCCCTTGATCACAGATTACAAAACGCGCTGCAACTGAAAGGTTTTAACCAGGCCACTGAAATCCAGGCTAAGGCTGTGCCCCACGCGCTGCTCGGCAAAGACCTGATCGTGTCATCCAAGACCGGCTCGGGAAAAACGCTGGCCTATCTGGTACCCGCGATTCAGCGCGTGCTGAGAACCAAGCCGTTATCGAAAAAAGATCCTCGCGTATTGATCCTGGCGCCTACCCGTGAACTGGCCAAGCAGGTATTTTTACAACTTCGCGCCCTGTTGGATGGTCCAGGTGCTAATGTCGCCCTGATTCTCGGTGGCGAGAATTTTAACGACCAGGTTAAAGCGCTAAAGCGCAGTCCGCAGTTTATCGTTGGTACTGCCGGCCGGGTAGCCGATCACCTAACGGATAAATCACTGTTCCTAAATGGTCTTGAACTTCTGATTCTGGATGAAGCTGACCGTATGCTGGACCTCGGTTTTGCTCCGCAGCTAAAACATATTCATGCCAAGGCCGATCACCGTAAACGTCAGACCATGATGTTCTCCGCTACTTTGGATAACGCCGAACTGCATTATCTCACCCAGACGCTGCTTAAAGCCCCACAGCGTATTAGTCTGGGTAGTGCTGGCGAGCAACACGCTGATATAGAGCAGCGTTTTATTCTGGCTGACCATATTGAACATAAAGAAGCATTACTCAAGGCCCTGTTGGAAAAACAGGACTATCGGCAGGCTATCTTGTTTACTGCTACCCGCGCTGACACGGAGCGACTGGCAAGCTTGCTCAAGGATTGGGGACTTACCAGCATCGCCCTATCCGGCGAACTTAGTCAGTCCCAGCGCAGCAATATTATGAATGAATTTGCCCGGGGACATCATCAGATTCTGGTCACCACAGATGTGGCGTCGCGGGGTCTGGATCTGCTTAAAGTTTCATTGGTCGTGAACTTTGATATGCCAAAGCTACCAGAAGAGTACGTACACCGTATCGGTCGAACAGGTCGAGCGGGGAATAAAGGCAATGCAGTCTCACTGGTTGGCCCTAAGGATTGGCAAAGCTTCGTAGCAGTTCGAGCACTGCTGGAGCAAAGTATTGAATTTGAGGTCATAGAAGGTCTGGCCGGTAAATTTAAGGGCCTTCGCCCTCCCCGTCCGGCCAAACAGAGCAAAGGGCCATCCTCATCAGGTCAGGGAGACAATGTATGGCAACAAGCCAAACCCAAGAAAAAGCGGGTTAATACCATGTCTGGTGTTGAGATTGGTGACAAAGTATTAGTTCGAAAAAAGCCTAGGGTTGCGTTTGAAGAAGAACTCGATACTGACCAGGATGAGATCATGCACGAACCGCCATTTACGGATGGCGAACCCCAGGATTAAATGGCCGTTTACTTAGTCAAGAGACACAGTTGGCCGTTAGTCGGAAAGGAAGTCTGACAATGATGAATGAACTGACGACACTCAGTACCGACGAATAAATGGATATGTTTGAGCGCGTTGATGACCGCCAGTGCACAGGGCGAGCGCTGGCCATCTATGCGGAGCTGAATAGACGCAGTATGAGTATGCAGCAGCGCTGGAAGCCCACTATGGAAATGAAACCACAAGCCGGAGGTCTGTGCTTTGGCAGCTTCCTCTCAAGGTACTGTTTTTTCCACTGGCATCCTCTCAAGATTTTTCTTTGCTGGACGCCAAAAGCAAAGTCATGCGGTTAGCAGCAAAACACCACTAAGTTTCAGAGTAAGCGCACGATAATAAACGAGCCCAACGCTGTTGATGACGGTTGTATATCAACCGACACGTTACGTTGATAGTGACTGGCAGCCCCAACGACAAGACCATGTGCAAGTGCTTCGAGATGACGTGCCGACTCATACAACAATACAATTTTTTGTTCATCGCGTTCTATGACAGTAAATCGTGGCGGATTAGCCTGAGCATAGAGAGACATGACGTCCCGGTGAATTTCAGTATCCAGGCAAGCGAGCAGGTCAAACAGATGCTCTTTACTCCACAGCAGGCTTTCATGACTCTGCTTGAGTACATCGAATAAATACACACCGAAATCATAAAGCAGGGTCTTAACTGGCCGGTTTGTCATGTTTGATAAAGTGACGACCAGAGACTGTAACTCTTCAAATGCATAGTAGCCAACCGCGGTGTAAGCGCCGCCCCCTTGCGGGGCGGCGGTCTCGAGCAAGCGCTCAACCTGAATTTCAGGAAAGCGCTCCTCAACCATATCTACAAAACTGGTAAAGATAATGCCTAGCACACTCGCTCCATCAACCTTGAAGTCTCAGGTGATTGGAAAGAGACTCCCTTAGCTTTGCTCACTCTGTTCTACTGTTTTTGGCTGAACATCTTCACCATAGCCGAAGGTGACCGCCAATACCAACACAATAGCGGCGGCCAACATGAGTTTGGCTAAAAGTGGCAGGCAGAATCTGAACCACAAGTGATAAGGCACGCCAGCCATACCGATAATGCCCATCAATACCGCGTTGGTTGGAATGATCATATTCGAGAAGCCGTCACCAAACTGATAAGCCAGTACAGCTACCTGACGTGTTACCCCAATCAAATCACCAACCGGTGCCATCAAGGGCATAGTTACATAGGCCTGCCCGCTTCCAGAGGGAATAAACAGATTCAGAATAGTCTGGATGACCAACATACCCACTGAGGCCAACTCAGCCCCCAGGTAAGACAACGGCAGTGACATACCGTAGACCAGTGAATGCAAGATCTGGCCGTCTTCCAATATCAGGGCTATGCCCCTTGCCACCCCAATCAACATGGCCGTAGTCGCCAGATCTTTAACCCCTTCGATAAAACGATCTGCAGCCACATCCACCGCAATCTTGCCCACCACTGTGGTGAACATACCCCAAGCGATAAATACCCCCCCCAGTTCGTACAAATACCAACCTTTAGTCGCAATACCCCACACCGCCGTTACCAGAGCTGCAACGAAACCAAGTAAAATCAACTGATGGCGGCGGTTTAGCTTAGGGTAATCTCCTTGAACCGAGCCACTTAAGGGACAGGGCAAATCGCGGGTTAAAGATTGGTTAGGATCCGCCAGTACCTTCTTGCCATATGACCATACATGGTGAAATCCGATAAGTACAAATGGCACAAAAATCGCCAGTCGCCACTCGAGTCCGGAGTACACAGGAACACCGGCAATTTGCTGGGCAATTAACACGGTAAAAGGGTTAAATGCTGATACGCCGTAGCCAATACCATAACCGGCCACAATCATGCCCACAGCCGTCATAGCATCCAAGCGCATGGCTTTGCATAAAGCCACCAGAATCAACACAAAAGGAATGTATTCGCCTGCCGTACCTATGGCACCGGATGCCATGGCAAAACAAAACACCACCATAAATATCAGTAGGTTGGGCTTATGGCCGAAACGTTCCAGCATGCGCCCGATCAGCGCATCAATAGTACCGGTGGCCCTTGCTATGGACAGCACACCGCCGACAATAAATACGAAGAAAATGACGTCCTGCGCGGCAGCTAAGGCGCGGGGAATCGCAGTTAGAAAATCCCATGGAGTGAGGTAACTGCGTCCTTCGCTTAGGGTAAAGGTACCAGGTACCACCATTTGCCTGCCGTTTTCAGCAGTTACGGTATCGAAGAAGCCTTGCGGCACAATCCAGGTCGCAATAAAAGCAACCAGCATCATCCCCAGCAGCAGTATCAGCGTATGAGGAACTTTGAATCCTTGTTTCATTTGTCGTTATGTGCTTATTTTACAGTGGGGCGAGTCTACGCAAACTCGACTCCAACGGCAATTCAAAGCACAGGGAAACCGCTCACCTCGCCATAGTTCCTAAGTGCAACAAGCAAGGAGAGCCGCAACATGCGTCAATACTTTTTTTCTTTGCTCTTATTCTTGAGTGTTTACTCGTTGACCTTATCCGCGTCACCGCCACTCATTTACCCTCAGCCAGCCCAGGCAAACGATTCCGATTATCCGCAAGTGTTACTCGCTAAAGCGCTACAGACCGCTGGATTAGATTATCACCTTCGCCCTTCTGCGGATTCGATAGTGCAAAGCCGAGCCTTACGGCAATTGAAAGCCAACGACGGCATAGATGTGGTCTGGACCATGACCAGCGTAGAAAGGGAAAAGCAATTACTGCCGGTAAGAATACCCATCTTTAAAGGATTGTACGGATGGCGCTTGTTGATGATCAAAGCGTCGTCACAGTCAAAACTGGATCACATTGATTCAGTTTCTGCACTAGCGGCCATCCCACTATTACAAGGGCAAGGTTGGCCGGATACTTACGTGCTACAAGCCAACGGCCTGAGGGTATCAGGTACGCCACAGACCCATGATTTGTTCGAAATGCTGCTTAGAGACCGGGGGATTGCCTTTCCACGCTCTATCCTTGAGATTTGGACCGAACAAGAAAACTATCAAAGCGATCTGGTGGTGGAAAAGCAACTAGCCCTGTTTTATCCCACCGCCATTTACTTCTTCTTCCGACCTACAGATACTGTGCTAGCTGCTGGGATAAAATCAGGCTTAAAGCAGATGCTGGCAAACGGCGAATTCGATCGTTTGTTTACGGCCTATCATCAACAGGCCATCGATAAGGCCAGACTGTTCGAGCGAAAAGTGTTACCGCTGTGGAACCCCCTATTGCCACAACTCACCCCACTTGAGCAGGAGCGCTACTGGTATCGTCCTTAATCTAAACCAGGTTAAACGCTGGCCTTCAGTGTGAGCGACCGCCTTTTAACCCAATGCATTCCTGTAACTGCTGTGCAGACATACCTATCTTAAGCTTACCCTGCTCTACCTGATGAACCAGCATCACAATAACCTGATTCACCTTACAATCCAGCCCTAAGCTAAGCGCTTGCTCTATTACTGCGCCGTTGAGATAAGCAATTTCTGAGTCCTTTCCTTGTTTCAGATCCCACCACATTGAAGTGCGCACGCCAGGATCTATCTCCAGCATTGCCGATGCAACACGCAAAAATAACCAGTTAGGTAAACGAAGAACAAATGGCAACCACCGCGCTGGCACCTTGGTTAGCTTGGGCAGCCGTAGCTGCCTGGCTTTACAAACCGACAGCAACTCATCCATAAGTGCCGCCAATATTAGCCGATACCCCTGCTCTTCCAGCATGGATTTTACCGGTATATCGGCCAGTGCATTAACCGCGTTGCCAAGGTTTAACTGCAATTTCGCCCACTGCAGGGCCAGCATGTCCTCGGCACTCCCCGCTGGCATCAGGGCGCAGTCCAGCAACGTGACCAGTTCGCCAATCTCATCTTTCTCAGACAGACATTCCAGCGTGAGCTGCCCTTCGGAACCCCGATGCAGGCAACCAGGTGCAGACTCCACTACGTTGAAAGGAACAATCACCCTTCGTACCTGATTGTGAGGATAAATGGCTTTGACCAGGGACTCACTTCCTACGCCATTCTGGCAACAAAAAATCTTTGTCTGCGGGCCAATCAACGGCTGAGCATCCATTGCAGCCTGCGCAAGTTGCGTGCATTTCACGGTTAACCAAAGCACATCGCAGGGTTTAGCATCAGCGCGCCAATTGCTACCGAGTAGCCGGGGATATAAGGGCCCAGCCTGGTGACCCTGATAGTCACTGAGTCTCACCCCTTGCTGCCAGCGCTCGCGCGCTGAATCACGCACAACCAAGCTAACACTCTGTGAGCGATGAGCGAGTACACCGCCCAGATAACCCCCAATTAATCCTGCACCAAACACCACATGCTGCATGCCAGTTACTCTTCTATGTACCTCAATGAATCATAGAGACTTTCCAGATGTGAGGGCAAGCATAAGGAATTTGGCTGAGCAAATTTAAAGCATGTCATTTCCCCCTTGGCATTGTTAACATGGGCAAAAATCGCGGAAATTTTCCGATTAACTTATTCAAAACAACAAGAAAGTTTTCAAGGAAAACAACATGCAAGCCAGAGGGGAATTTGAGGTCAGGGTTCAGTCTCTACCTAGCTACACACAAGGTAAAGAAGGTGTAAGCCTGGGCAGAATGTCCATCGATAAGGTCTTTAGTGGCGGTCTGGAGGGAAAAAGCAAAGGCGAAATGCTCAGTGCCAAGAATTCCGATAAGAGCTCTGCCGGTTATGTGGCCATTGAACAGATTAGTGGCACCCTGGATGGGCGCGAAGGCAGTTTTGTGATGCAGCATTACGGCACCATGCAAGGCGCTAACCAACATCTGGTACTGGAAGTGCTGCCCCATTCAGCTACCGGTGAATTGCAAGGCCTAACGGGTCGCATGCTAATCAACATAACGTCAGGACGGCATAGCTATGTATTTGACTACCGCCTTCCCGACACTGACGCCGAGATAACCTACCCTGAGTAACACAGTCTTAGTGTTACTCTGCTTGTATGCCGGCTGCACCAGTGCGCATTGATAATTTACGCAAGCGGGCCTGAGGCTGACATTTACTGTTTTTTCAGGCACTTAGGTTCTACCGATACGAAAAAGCTTAGGTAAGGCATTTTTGACGTTACGCGTTACGGATGATTTAGCTTTTAACCCTAACGGCTAGCGACCTATTTATCACAATAAGGTTGTCTTGAATTAAAAGATTATTCTCTTAGAAAGACAGCAAATACCACAGATGGGCTGGTTGGACATAAGCCCTATTTGCCAATAGAGACAGCGCAGAAAACCGTGTCACGCAAGTGAGACATCAACAGATTAACTGCGCCGCCAGTCGCTATTAAAATCAGGCTTTTTTCAGGTACTCTGCCACCAGCACAATCCTCACGCCATTAACCCGTCCTTCCACATGTTTAGGGTTGTCTGTGAGACTGATGCCACGCACCGCTGTGCCACGTTTAGCGGTAAAGCCCCCGCCTTTCACGTCCAGGTCTTTAATCAATACCACGGTATCGCCAGCACTTAGCACGGCACCGTTGCTATCCAGGGTCGGTTCCCGATCTGAGTCATCGCCTTTTTGCGCCCAGGTGCTGGTTTCTTCGTCAAGATACAACATATCTAACAAATCCTGTGCCCAGGTTTCAGAGGATAAGCGTTTGAGCATTCGCCAGGCCATCACTTGCACCGCGGGTACTTGGCTCCACATGCTGTCATTCAAACAGCGCCAGTGGTTGGTATCCAATTCAGCGCCCTCAATTTGAGACTTACAGGTCTGACAAACCAGAATATGGTTATCTACCCTGACCTGATCAATAGGTGGCACGGCCACACTTTGTAGATTATCGGTAGCGGCACATAATTCACACTTGGCGCCAGCGCGCTCAGTCAGGGCTTGTTCTATAGACATGTTTTTCTCTTGTTGAGTAGCGGGCGCGCATTATGCCACTTTTGGCCACTTTACGCAGCAACGGATGTTACCTAAGCTGTGACTGAGCATGGAGGTAAAATGAGCAAACCGCATTGGGTGTCCTGCGTCGCAGAACCAAGTACAGAGATCCAACTGCCAGACTGGGCAATGCATAGCCTGGAATGGTCAACACCTTATCATAGTGATGAAGACAAAATGGCCCTGGCCGTGGAACTGGCCAGACAAAATGTCCAACGTAGCACTGGTGGCCCGTTTGGCTCGGCCATTTTTGATATGGATAGCGGCCAGCTGCTGTCAGTGGGCGTAAATCAGGTGATGGCAGCCCGCAACTCCTGTCTGCATGCTGAGGTGATGGCCATTATGCTGGCAGAGAAACGCCTTAAATCTTTTTGTTTGTCAGATAATCATGCACGCCGCGAGCTTTTCACCTCCTGTGAACCTTGTGCCATGTGCTTAGGGGCCATATTCTGGAGCGGTGTGAAGCGTCTGGTATGTGCTGCCACAGGTGACGATGCCAGAGCCATTGGCTTTGACGAAGGACCAGTGTTTGCACAAAGCTATGACTATCTTCAAAAAGGCGGTATTCAAGTAGACCGACAGATATTAAGGTCAGAAGCCCAAGCAGTATTAACCGACTACCTCGCCCGCGGTGGGCCTATTTACAACGGTTAACGAAAAAGGGCCCAACAAAGGCCCTTTTCTATTGGTATGGCTATCAAGCCGGTGCAGAGGAGCGCATCAGGTAATCAAAGGCCCCAAGGCTGGCCGTCGCGCCGCTGCCCATAGCAATAATGATTTGCTTAAAGGGTGCTGTGGTGGCATCACCGGCAGCAAACACGCCTTTTAACGAGGTTTCGCCATTTGCAGCAGTAATAATTTCACCCCGGGCGGTTAGCTCAACGCCGCTGCCTTTTAGCCATTCGGTATTGGGCACCAGACCGATTTGCACAAAGATACCTGCCAGTTCCAACTGTTTGTCTTCGCCGGATACCCTGTCTTTATAGCTCAGGCCGTTTACACGCTGCCCGTCGCCATTTACGGCCGTGGTCTGCGCATTCAATATAATGTTGATATTGGCCATAGAGCGGGCCTTGCGCACTAGTACTTCATCGGCGCGCAGCTTGCTGTCAAATTCCAGTACAGTGACATGCTCTACTATGTTAGCCAGATCAATGGCAGCCTCAATGCCCGAGTTACCGCCACCGATAACCGCAACTTTTTTGCCTTTAAACAACGGGCCGTCACAGTGTGGGCAGTAAGCCACGCCTTTACCTCGGTATTCACGCTCGCCAGGCACATTCATTTCACGCCAGCGGGCGCCAGTGGCTAACACTAAACTCTTACTTTTCAACACGGCGCCGTTTTCCAGGGTAATCTCCAGGATGTCCCCTTCTCGCACATTCACCACGCGCTGGTTGGCCATAATGTCTACGTCATAATCACGCACATGCTCTTCAAGGCTGGCCACCAGTTTCGGGCCTTCGGTTTTCTTAACCGAAATAAAGTTCTCAATACCGACAGTGTCTGCCACCTGACCACCAAAGCGGTCGGCCACCAGGCCAGTACGAATACCTTTTCGTGCTGCATAGATTGCCGCCGAAGCCCCGGCAGGGCCACCACCGACAACCAACAGATCAAATGGCGCTTTGTCTTTTAACACTTCGGCCTGACGTGCAGCCGCATTAGTATCCACTTTAGAGAGGATCTTCTCTAAGTTAATAGCGCCTTGAGAAAAGCTCTCACCATTTAAAAATACACTGGGAACGGCCATCACATTACGTTGGCTGACTTCATCCTGGAAAAGCGCACCATCTACCATCACATGGGTGATCTGAGGATTAACTGCCGCCATCAGATTAAGCGCCTGTACCACGCCTGGGCAGGTCTGGCAGCTCAGCGACACGTAAGTTTCAAAGTGCAGTGGACCAGGCAGCGCTTTAATCTGATCTAAAATGGCCTGCTCTTGTTTAATTGGGTGTCCACCGCTATGCAATAGCGCCAATACCAGCGAGGTAAACTCATGGCCCATGGGCAGACCAGCAAAGGTCATGGATGTGCCTGTGTCAGGGCTGGTGACCTGCATAGAGGGTATACGGGCAGCGTCGCTAATCTGGCTGTAGCTCACCAGATCGGATAATTCTTCAATGTCCCGCGCCAGCGCCAACAGTTGTTGGGATTTTTCGCTGTCGTCGGTGGCCAAAACCAACTCCACCGGGCGCTTCAGGTTGGCTAAATAGGTTTTTAGTTGGTCTTTTAAATTATTGTCTAACATCTTTACCTCGACAGTCACTGGGCAAAACTATCCTGTCACCGGCATAAGGATGCCCGTGCAGTTCAACATATAGGGAAAGTAAGGGGCCTGATGCAGGCCCCGGGATCAGGGCTTAGATTTTGCCAACCAGATCCAAAGAAGGAGACAGGGTTTCTTCACCTGGCTGCCATTTAGCTGGACATACTTCACCGTCATGGCTGGCAACATATTGTGCAGCTTGTACCTTACGGAACAATTCAGCGGCGCTACGGCCAATACCCAGGTCATGCACTTCAGCCACTTTGATTTCACCTTCTGGGTTAATCACAAAAGTACCACGCAGGGCCAGACCTTCTTCTTCGATCATCACACCAAAGTTACGGCTGATGCGGCCAGTTGGGTCACCAATCATAGGGAACTTGATTTTCTTGATAGTCTCAGACGCATCGTGCCAGGCTTTGTGCGTGAAGTGTGTATCGGTAGATACTGAGTATACTTCCACACCCAAGGCTTGCAGTCTGTCGTAGTAATCAGCCAGATCACCCAGTTCGGTCGGACATACAAAGGTAAAGTCAGCCGGGTAGAACATCACTACAGCCCACTTGCCTGCCAGATCTTTATCAGAAACAGGTACAAACTCGCCATTGTGGTAAGCAGTAGCATTGAAAGGCAGGATTTTAGTGTTGATAAGTGATTGACTCATTGATGAATTCTCCATTGTTTAAAAAGATTGCCTTGAAGACGAGGAGAAGTGTAGCCAATGCAATTTAATCTTGATAATTGATTGATTCAATCCATCGAATTATAAAATTCGATTAGAAGCTTTCGGGGGCACTAGGCCCCAGCTCGCTCATTTCCAGCTTCTTAAGCTGTGGCCTTTAAACGCATAGTAGAGAATAAAACCATAACAAGGGATCAGCAGTAGATAGGCATTTTGACTGCCAAATTCATGATGGGCCAGATAACCGTAAGCCAGGGGCAATAGCGCGCCTCCGGCAATGCCCATAATCAGCAGCGCAGAGCCTGTAGCGGTATGTCTACCAAGCCCTTGCAACGCCAAAGGCCATACTGTGGGCCAGACCAAGGCATTGGCCAGGCCCAGCAGGGCTACATAAAATACCGGGTCAGGCACGGCTGGCACACCCAGCCAGCCCAGTAATAGCAGAGATACCGTCGGTGAAGCCGGGTCAGAGGTCACCACCGCCACGCTTAGTGCCACACCGGCCACGGCCGATAGCTGCAGGCCCTGAGCCTGAGTCAATAAACGGGGAATGGTCACCACACCCAACACATAGCCAAGCATCATAAAGGCCATAGTATAGGAGGTTAGCGCGCCGAAGTGGCTAACACCCAACTGCTGGCCAAACAGGCCAATGGTATCCCCGGCTATCACCTCAACACCGACATAGAAAAATAGCGCGATAACCCCCAGAACAAGCTGTGGGTGAGCCAATACCTCGCGACGACGCACCTTATGCCCTTCTCCCCCCCGCAGTTCTTCACCCGGCTCGGGGAGCGGCGCGAATTTTACCATCAGGGTCAAAAGCAGCAGCATGCCTGCCATCCATAAGTAGGGATCAACTAAACGATGGGCCAGTTTATCCAGCGCCACTTCGCGTTCGGCGTCAGATAGTCCGGCCAGGGCATCCGGGGTATAACTGTCCATGCCGGTCAGAATAATGGCGGTAAAAATGATGGGAACAATAAAACCTGCGCCTTTATTCAGCAGGCCCATGACACAGATGCGCATGGCAGCGCTTTGTGGCGGCCCCAGCAACACCAAATAAGGATTAGATGCTGTTTGCAAGATAGTCAGGCCAGTACCCAGCACAAAAAGTGCAATCAGAAACAAGCCGAACTGCGCACTCAGCGCGGCCGGAATAAAGGCCAGCGCACCTGCAATCATAATAGCCAGCCCAGCCACCATGCCGTTTTTGTAACCAATGCGATCCAGTAAAGCCGACATGGGTAAGGCCATCACCACATAGGCAATATAAAAGGCAAAAGTCACCAACAGCGCCTGAAACTCATTTAGCTCACAGACAATGCGTAAGAAGGGAATGAGTGAGCCATTTAACCAGGTCACAAAACCGAACAGGAAAAACAGAATGGATATAATCAGCATGGGCAACCAAATCTGCTGGTTGCCGGTGTTGGACGGTTTATTCATACGCAAATCCTCAGTTAAATGGGCGGCCAGCTAGCCAGTAGCCTTTGACGTTAAGGTCGTCGTCAAGCAGTAGCATATCTGCCCGTTTGCCTATCTCCAGCGAGCCTAATTTTGCGCTCAGCCCCAAAAAGGCCGCTGGACTGGCCGATGCCATTTGTACGGCCTCACTAAGCGGCAGCTGCAAGGTTTGCACCGCATACCGCACTGCCCCCGCCATATCCAATACCGAGCCTGCCAAGGAGCCCGAGGGCGCGATTAGCTTAGTGCCATGGCGCACAACTCGCTCACCGTAGAAGGCAAAATCGGACTGTGTAGTTCCCACCGGCGGCATGGCATCAGTGACTAACATAATCTTCTCTATGCCCTTAGCGCGAATCGCTAGTCTGGCGGACAGCGGATGGACGTGATGGCCATCCAGAATCAGGCCGCTCCAACTGTGCTCATCGGCCAGTGCCGTCCCCACCATACCGGGTTCGCGAGAGGTCAAGGCCGACATGCCGTTGTACAGATGGGTGAAGCCGCTGGCACCGGCAGTTAGTGCTGCCTGTACCTGCTGGGCAGTGGCATCGGAGTGGCCCAGACAGACCCGTACACCCAGACCAACCAACTGACGGATTTGCTCGGGGCTGACCACTTCTGGCGCCACAGTGATGACCTTTACACCCAGATCCTGACGGGCAAACACCGCCATTTCTGCATCGCTTAGCGCGCGCAAATGCTCGGGTGAATGCACCCCGCGCTTTGCCAGCGACATATGTGGCCCTTCAAAGTGCACACCGACTATGCCGGGTTCGTTGCTGGCAATCGCTGCCGCAATTGCCTCGGCGGTTTGCTGCATCACCTCGACACTGTCGGTAATTAACGTCGGCAGCATGGCCGTGGTGCCAAACTGCGCGTGCGCTGCAAAGATCTGGCGAATGCCCTCAAGGGACGGGCTATCATTAAGTAACACCCCGCCACCGCCGTTAACTTGAACATCAATAAAACCGGGCACTAGTACGCCCTCGCCTGCAGGTTGCACATGTCCCTCGGCGGGCGGTTGATGACGGATAGCCTCAATGCATCCATCAACAATATGCAGGTAAACCGAGCTTTGCCATGCGCTACCAATCAAGGCTTTCTCGGCAGCCAGCCAACAGTTATCTGGGTTCATAGACATTGTCCTTTGACTAGCTCAGCGCCAAGCAGCGCAGCACCGCGTACGCCACTGGATGGGCCACCCTCGGCAACCCTAACTGGCGCCATGGGGGCATTAGCGAATAAATGTTTTTGGACCGCCCCTGGCAGTTGGGTGCGAATTTCATCAATGCTCGACAAACCACCACCTAATACGATGACATCTGGATCCAGGCTTAACATTTGTCCGGCGATCACTGAGCCTAAGGCATCGATAAAACAATCAAAGGTGCTTATTGCCTGTTGTTCACTTTGCCGATAGGCGCTCAGCCACTGATAGGTGTCACAGGTAAGACCGCCAAAGTGCTGATACAGCCTGCCCAGCCCAGTGCCGGACACAAAAGTTTCCGCACAGCCACTCAGCCCGCAGCCACATTGAATAATCGGCAACTGCCAGCGCGCTACCACGGCGGCATGTAAACCCAGGTGACCAAATTCACCGGCCAACTGACTATTTGGGGCGTAAAGTCTTCCATCAACACAAAGACCTCCGCCAAGCCCCGTGCCGATAATCACCCCTAACACCCTTGAGTAGTCCTTCCCTGCACCAAGAACTGCCTCTGAAAGCGCAAAACAACGACAATCGTTTCCCAGCGCCACGGGACGGTTCAAGGTCAGGGTCAAGTCTGCTGCGACAGCCTGACCAGTCAGGCAAGGGACATTGCTGGATAAGGCTAATCCATCTGTACTGACAATACCGGGTAATCCAATGCCCACAGAGCCATTGCATGAAAACTTGCTGTCCGCTGTTTCCACGAGTTCTGCAATCGCCTGCAGAAATGCTGGATAATCATCGGTAGGTGTTTCACGGCGTATTCGTTCCAAGCACACAAAGCTGGCATCAAATACCGCCAACTCCATCTTGGTTCCACCAATATCCAAGCCGTAATGCATAATCAGTCCCGAGTAAAAGGGTAAAGCGTGACACCTTGAACGACACGATTAACCTCACCCGTTGGGCATGGATTATCCGGGCTTATTCCATATTTCAATGCTTTGAAAAAGCCCAGGATCTGGCAATACAAAATGTACGGAAAGCCAAGCCAGGCATCTTCAAGTTGCTGAATTTCTGACAAAGGCAGTGGTATACCGATATCTAAGGCCTGGGCATCTTTCTCCAGTTCCAGGCGCAGGTCGGTGTCGTAACGGCTGGTATAAGGATTGGCCGAGGGTAGCAATACCACCTGAGTAGCAGAGTTGATTAACGACTTCGGGCCATGCCTGAACCCCAGTGGGGTTTCGTAGAAACTGGGCAGTTGTCCGGCCGTAAGCTCCAGCACCTTAAGTGCGGCTTCTCTGGCAATGGCCTGTAGCGGACCAGCACCGAGAAAAACCAAGCGTTCTGTAGCAAGTTCAGCTAATTGGCTAATGGCGCTTACATCCTCACGTAAAATCCCTGAGGATAGCGCAAGCATACGCTCAAACTGATGTTGGTCAGGTGCAAACAGCATGAGTGTCGATAACATCATGCAGGTGAAGCTACTGGTCATGGCAAAACTTTGATCGTGCGCTTCATCCGGCATTAACATTAGCTGATAACGATCATTTCCCTCACAGGCTTTTGCCAATGCTCCTTGGGCATTACAACTCACCACTAAATGCCAGCATTTGTCCACTAACTGATTGGTAAGTTGCACCGCCGCTTTACTCTCAGGGCTATTGCCTGAACGACCATAAGAGACCAGTAAGGTCGGAACATCACTTTGCAGATACATGTCAGGGTTACTGAGGATATCAGTGGTACTCACCGCCTCGACCCTTTGCCCTGGGCTTAACGGCATGTACTTTTGCAGATGCGGCTGCAGCGCTTCGCCTATGTAAGCAGAGGTGCCAGCCCCTGTCATAATGATCCTAAGCGCAGGCTCCGCCAGGATTGGCGCAAGCCAGCTATCTAACTGCGTTCTACGCTGGGCAAAGATTTCAGATAACACCTGCCACAGCATAGGCTGCTGGCTGATTTCTTTTGCAGTCCAGACGGCGTTTTTTTGCTCAAGCTCTGCGTGGGTAAAGCCGAGATAAACCTGGTCGGTCATAGTACTTCCTACTTAATTCTGGAAATGGCATGCCTGCGCGTAATCATTCAGCACATCAGCAATTTTATGTAACAACAACGCTTCGGGCTCAGCATTTAACTGGCCGCTGCGCACAGCCTGATATTGACAAGGCAAATATTGGCTTAGGAGAGGCAAAGGAATTACCACGTCAGAAAGGTTAGCAATAAGCTGACTCAGCGCGGTTTGCAAATCCGGTTGGCTCCAGTAATAGCGAATTCTGTCACTGTAGCTGAAAAAACGCAGCCAGGGCTGCTGCACGGCATTGGGATAAAACTTCTGCCAGTATTTGGGCTGCTCCTGCATCTGTTCTGCACACTTTTCTCTTAGATTAGAGCGCTTCTCAGGGGCAATTAAGGCATCTTCTATATGAGATAAAGCAAACAATCCCTCACGCAGGGAAAAGGTCAAGGCCGGCCCCACTTTAAGAATGGCAAAATGGCCTTGGACCAGTTTGCAAAGTGCGCACTGAGATTGATAATCGGTAGAGTGAGCCTCGTAAACTAATGAAGGTACGGATTCAATGGCCCCGGACAAGTCAGATGCGAGACCAGCAGCAAAATCATGCACTTTGCTGTTATCGAACTCCACGCCAGGTTGTACCACGATGGCGACCACTTTGTCCCAAGTAGACTCTTTCAGTCCCCTGGCCGTAAATGCCTCTTTGTGCGCCGCCAGAGTATGCATAACATTGGCAACGGGAGTGGGCGCTAAATGTTCTTCAAGCTCATCGACCCCTCCCGGCGGCGGCACTTCGGTTCCCACCACATAACAAAGGTCTCGCCCTAACTGTGAAGAAACCTGCTCCGCTACTTGGCATAATCTTGCCGCACGCGAGGCAATAGTATCGTCGCTCAGAGCCTCAGGGTCGTCCGCACATGGCATGCTGGTATCCAAATGTATCTTCTCAAAGCCCGCTTCCACATAGCTTTGAATCAATCCCTCACACAGCT
Source organism: Bowmanella yangjiangensis (assembly GCF_017255015.1). Classification (GTDB taxonomy): domain Bacteria; phylum Pseudomonadota; class Gammaproteobacteria; order Enterobacterales; family Alteromonadaceae; genus Bowmanella; species Bowmanella yangjiangensis. The sequence goes on from NZ_JAFKCS010000011.1 coordinate 84,747, forward strand.
GCATGGCTTCATCCGCGGGCTTATCTGTCCAGCATACCGGCCCTAAATGATCACCACCAAAAACCAGCCGTTCAGGACTAAGATCCAGCTCATCAGCCATATCTCGAACAAATTTGATGAAATCAGCCGGCTGCATACCAGTATAGCCACCGAACTGGTTAACCTGATTAGCTGTTGCTTCTACAAGCAACAGAGAGTTGTCCTTTTTGGCCTGCAGTATGGCAGCTTTAAGCACAAGCGGATGTGCGCTGCACACTGAATAGATACCGCACGCTTTCCCACCACGGTTGGCAGCAAAAAGTTCACGGAGAAGACGCATGAAAACCTTCCTCATTTCTGAGTAAAAACCGGCTGCAACAGCCTGTATGCCATTGCAGCACTTAGAAAACTAGCGATAGCCGGTCAGCCACAACTAACCGGATTAAGAAATATCAGCTTACGATACCCAGTGGCTTGCCATGCTGCCACTGGCCGCGGGTAAAGTCAGGGAAGTCTTTGGAATTACCGCGGTCGGCCACCGACTCTTTCGATAGCGGGAACACTGCCGACCAGGCAGCACCGTCGTAAACATCCTGGTCTAAAGGTACGCCATTACGCAGACAATAAATCATCCTCCATACCATCAGGAAGTCCATTCCGCCATGACCGCCGTTACGCTCAGCTTCCTGTCCCATGCGGGTCCAAAGTGGGTGGTCGTACTTTTTGTACCATTTCTCCATATCGTAGTCCCATTCATGGAAGCTGCCCGACCCGCCCTGCTCTAGCGCTATTCGATTCGGGAAGCCGGCAAATACACCATTGGTGCCCTGAATCAGATTCAAACGCGTGTAGGGGCGAGGTGTAGTGGTGTCATGCTGAACCATGATAGTGCGGCCCAGGTGGGTCTTTATAATACTGGTATTGATATCGCCGGTAATATAATGCAGTTGATTACGCTCATGATCTGCAGCGAACTCGCGTTTAGCATAAGCAGCGCGGCCCAGGGCTGGCGAACTCATGGAGCTCATATACTCAAATTTGTCGCCACGGTTAATGTTCATGTACTGTGCAACCGGGCCTAAACCATGAGTGGGATATAAATTACCATTGGTACGGGTATGGTGATAAGTGCGCCATGAACCTGTCTTACGGTCAATTTCCTTCATCTGCCAGCGCAGTTCGTGAATGTATGCCGCTTCACCGTGCAATAAGTCACCAAATACGCCCTGACGTACCATGTTCAGTACCATCAATTCATCGCGACCGTAGCAGACGTTTTCCATCATCATGCAGTTTTTCTGGGTCGCCTCTGAGGTATCCACCAGATCCCAAAGGTCTTCCATAGTGGTAGCCATAGGCACTTCCACGAAAGCATGTTTACCGGCCAACATAGTGTCCTTGGCCATAGGGTGGTGCCAACGCCAGGGCGTGGCAATAATCACTATGTCCAAATCATCTCGGGCTAACATGTCCCGATAGTGAAAATCATTTTTACCATACACATCCGGGGCCGGACGCCCTTCTTCGACGGCAAGTTTCACCGCACGCGCTGTGACTTCACTATCAATATCACACACTGCCTTAAGTTCAACACCGTCGATATTGCATAAGTGGCGGACAAAACCAACACCTCGCTGGCCTACACCGATAATCGCGGCGCGCACGGTTTGCATTGGCGCGACAGTCAGCCCCATAACGCTTTTGCCCAGGGCCTTTGGTGTGTTGGCACTTTTACCCGTGCTGCTACAGGCTGCTACTGCGCCTGCTGCTGCAGTAGCAGCGGCAGCTTTAAGAAAATATCGACGATTAAACTCAGACATAAGTGTTACTCCTATTGATCAGTACGCTCAACGATATGCAGGTTGATGCCTAACTTATCCAACTCTTCAATGTAGTTCTGGGGGATCCCAGAATCGGTAACCAAGGTGTGGATTTCCTTCACCGCACAAATAACGTGAAAGGCCCGCTTGTCAAACTTTGACGAATCAGTCACCACCACCACTTCCTCTGCCATCTCACACATTAAACGATTGAGAATGGCTTCTTTTTCAAAATGTGTGCCTATGCCGGTACGGAGGTCAAAACCATCCACCCCAAGAATCAGCTTGCTAAAGTTATAATTTTGCAAGCTGCGCTCAGCGACAGCCCCGTAAAATGACATCGACTTCTTTCGCAGCGAGCCGCCTGTCATCATGACTTCCACCGATTCCGAGCGGGCCAGCTCAGTGGCGATGTTCAAGCCGTTGGTCATTACCACCAGGTCCTCGCGATCCACCAAACAAGCTGCCACTTCCTGGGTAGTAGTACCTGAATCCAGTAAAATCCGCTCTCCCTCGAGCACCAGGTCTGCAACCACCTTCCCCAGACGGCGCTTCAACAGTGAGTTCTGGTGACTTTTTTCCTTAAGTGACAGCTCTCGCCCCAATTGGCTATTGACCATCGCCCCGCCCCGGCTGCGCACCAGCAACTTTTTGCGATCCAGAATACTGAGATCATTTCGAATCGTGACTTCCGACACATTGAACTGCTCAGCCAGCTCTTTTACCGACACTTTGCCCTGCGCTTGTGTCATGCGCAGAATCTCTTGTTGCCTTTCAATGCTATTGAACGCATCCACTATGTATCGCTCCTTTCATTTGTAACTCAAGGCAGCAATCTACCATGAGCCAGAAGCTTTCAAAAGATAACGAAAGCAAATCCTTTTTGTCAGCATCAGATACAGAAAACAACCAAAATTCAGTGAGATAGCTTCCTACCCCAGGGAGGCAGCCGGGCTAACTTGTTATTCATCATGCACAACTTCGAAAGCATTTAAAAGTTTTTTTTCATTTCTACTTGATCAATTAACAAAAAGAGCGTTTTATTTAAACAACGAAAGCCATTCGCAAGTTTCGGAATGCTTCGTTTGATTGAGGTAAATAAATAGTCAATCTAGGGGACAAGACAATAATGAAAACCAGATACAACAAACTTGCGCTGGCACTCGCCACTCTGTTGGGCACCGCCTTGCCAACAGCTGCGCAACAAGCCGACTCGCAGGAGCAGGAAGAAACGCAAGCCAGAGGGCAGGACGTTGAGAAAATTCAGGTAAGAGGATTACGCAGCAGCATTAGCGAGTCGCTGTTTCAAAAGCAAAATGCCGATAGCGTAGTCGACCTAATCATTGCCGATGATATTGGTAAATTTCCCGATGAAAACCTTGCTGAAGCCTTGCAAAGAATACCCGGTATTACCATTACCCGTAACGGTGGCGAAGGTCAGAATATACTGGTCCGGGGCCTGGGGGACGGTTACAACATTACTACCCTGAACGGCCGCAAACTGGCATCAGACAACGCAGGCCGTGATTTTAACTACGATACCATCGCCTCTGAACTGGTGAATGTTCTTGAAGTGTATAAGTCTCCTGAAGCCCGGCTTATCGAAGGTGGTATAGGTGCCATAGTGAATATCCAGACACGTAAACCTCTGGATCTGGAAGGTTTTACCTTGCGCGCCTCAACCAAAGGCATCTATGAGTCAAGAACCGAAGATATTAACCCTCATGGGTCGTTCATCATAGGTGATAAAAATCAGGACGAAACCTTCGGTATTTTGTTCTCCGGTGCCTACTCAAAGAAAACCCTACGCGAAGACGAATATTCAGCCGGGGGCTTTTTTGACCCTGATGAAGGCTGGGACGAAGACAGCGCTGGCGTCCCTGTTGACGTCAATGGCAATGGGGTGATTGACGACAATGAAACTTTCGCCTCAAAGATCCCAAGTTATATGTACTTCACTAACGCCCAGGATACCCGTGAACGACTGGGTGCTACCTTAGCCATTCAATGGCGTCCGGGCGATGAATGGGATATCAACTTTGATGCACTTTACTCCCGTTACAACACCGACGGCCATCGTTATCAAATTGGGTTTGTAAACTACGACGAGTCGTGGACACCAGGAACACCGGTGTTCACCGATGCCAGTTTTGATGATCAAGGCCGGGTGGTGGCCATGACGCAAACCGGTAATACCATGGTGGAACTGCTCAACCTGACCGAGCCACGTAAAACCGATACCTATCAGTTGGCTTTCAACAGCAAATGGCAGGCATCAGATGCCTTAACCGTTGTGGCAGACATCGCCACCTCTAAAGCTAAAAATGAAAATGCCGGTGACAACCGCTTTGTGGTCGCCCGCGGCTTTATTGATAGTATTCGTATTGACCACGACACCGGCAATATGCTGCCGGACGTTTCGCTTTCGCCGGGTTTAACGGCTGATCAACCCTATGGCGCACACTACAGCCGTAACACCGGCGTAGGCGTGGAAGATAAAATCGATGATGCCAAACTCTTTGCCGAATACCGCCTGGATGACAGCATCATCAATAGAATCGAGTTTGGTGCGTCCTACCTGAAGCAATCAAAAACTCGTGATGAGTATTCCTCCCGCAATCCCAGCATGTTCAGTCGAGGAGGCTTCTACCTGAACCGTGATGGCTATGCCTTTGATAACAGCTCGGTATTTACCACAGGAGACTTTGAGCTGTTCCGCATCCCGCAGTCTGTATTCAGACCGGCCAACTTCGATAACTTCCTGGACGGTGAAAAAAGTAAGACTCCGGATCCTTGGCCAAGTTTTGACTATGATGCCCTGCTTGACTTCTATCGCGGTATCAACGCCGATGCAGCTAATGATTACATCATAGCGTCGAAAAGCAAAGCCGGTAGCTACACTATCGAAGAAGAAGTGAAAACCGCTTATGTACAAGTCTTTCTTGAAGATGAGCTATTTGAATTGCCCTATAAGCTCAATTTGGGTCTACGCGCTTCACAAACCCAAACTCACTCCATTGGCTCCGTGTATCGCTTGGATCTGATTGAATTGGATGAACAAGGTAAGCCGCTTAACAACGGATGGGATACCCCGGTCGATGTGAACTACAGCGCCGATTATTCTAACGTATTACCGAGCATGAACTTTAAACTCAGCCTGACCGATGAGTTGCTTTTCAGGGTGTCTGCTGCACAGGTCATCAGCCGTCCCAGCCTGAACGATCTGCGTCCCTGGCGTTCGGTTAACTTTACCTCGCTGGAAAATGGCCTGCCGACCATCAACATGGGAGATCCGGCTTCCACACCGGAGGAGGCAAATCAGGCGGATCTAACTCTGGAATGGTACTTTGGCGACAGCAGTGCTTTAAGCGGAGGTATCTTCGTTAAAGACATTCAGTCTTTCCTGGAGGATCAAAAAGCCCCTATCGAAGTGGATGGTATCAGTTATTACGGTAACCGACCTGTTAAGAGCCAGTATGGCGCGAGCATCAAAGGGGTGGAATTGTCCTACCAGCAGTCACTGGAAGAATGGTTACCCGAACCCTTCAATGGACTGGGTATGCAATTTAACTACACCTATGTAGATAGCAGCTATGACGATCCTGCGCGAAAAGAGCAAGGTTTACCGTTCAGGGGGATGTCTAAAAACTCCTATAACGCGGTACTCTACTATGAACAGTATGGCGTGCAGGCACGTATTGCCTATAACTGGCGCAGCAAATATATGAATGAACCTGAAGCCTGGGGTGGTCCGGAGTGGATCTCTGACTATGGTCAATGGGATGCCAGCTTCAGCTATGACTTCAATGACAACTTCAGTGTATTTGCAGAGGCCAGTAACCTCACCAATGAGCGCTATTGGGCATACACCAAAGTGGAAGACCAAATCAGTTACTTAAGCAGATTTGGCCGGCAAATCGCGGTTGGTGTAAGAGCCAGCTTCTGATCCCCTTGTTGGCCCGCGAAAGCGGGCCTTTTTCAACCGCATATGGACATTACATGAAACTATTGTTAACCGGTGTTTTATTCATTTCTGCTTTGCTAAGTGGCTGTGGAAGTAACAGCGATAATACTGAGCAACCACTTGAACAACCCAACTCGCTGATCCTGCCTGACAGCCAGGGTATTGAGGTGCCCATCAGCTACAATACCTGGGTTGAATCATCCCCCTCACAAAGCCAGAAATTAGTTGATGACAGCCATCCTGAGACACTTGATTGGAAAGACAACCAGCAGATTTTGAACAATTATTTTGCAACCGACAGAAGCGACACTGTGATTCTGGCATTGGAGGCTGACAGTAGCTCCCCACACAAGGTCGCAATTGAAATCGCCGGCAACACCATTCCAGTAACATTACACAGCAACATGCTTTATCCATTGCTGGAATTGTCTCTACCAGCGGGTTATCACAAAGTGCGTATTCTGAGCAAAGAAACAGCAGGTACACCACCGCCACAGTTGCATAGTTTCAGGCTTTGGCCAGCGAATAGCGCAACCCGAGTGAACTTTCTCGAGCACAGCAACCCTTATTGGGGACGGCGAGGTCCCTCAGTGCATCTAAACTATGACACGCCTCAAAATGCCGATATTGAATGGTTTTATTCAGAAATAACCGTGCCGTCCGGTCAGGATATACCTGGCTCGTATTTTATGGCCAATGGCTTTGCCGAAGGTTACTTTGGTATTCAGGTAAATTCTGACGTAGAGCGACGAGTTCTGTTCTCGGTCTGGAGTCCCTTTCAAACCGATGATCCTAGCCAGATCCCAGCCGACCAACGTATACAGCTGTTAGCCAAAGGCGATGGTGTTTACACAGGTGAGTTTGGCAATGAAGGCGCCGGTGGACAAAGCTATTTGAAACATTATTGGCAGGCTGATAGCACTTACAGTTTCTTATTACGCGTCAGTCCAAATCAGGACAACAGTACGGACTATAGTGCCTGGTTTAAAGTGGCATCAGAAACCCAATGGCAGTTTGTCGCGAGCTTCAAACGACCACAAACCTCCACCTATGCCACCCGTTTACATAGTTTTTTAGAAAACTTTCTGACCCAATACGGCGATCAACCCCGCTCAGCCTCGTATCAGAATCAATGGGTGAGGGATACCAATGAACAGTGGCATGAGCTGACCCACGCGCGCTTTAGTGTGGATGCTACAGGGCGCGATGAAAATCGTCTGGATTTTCAGGGGGGCAGCACGAATGAGGTTTTCTATCTAAGAAATGGTGGCTTTATTTATCCTCAAACTACACCAGATAGCCGGTTTGACAGGCAACCATCAGCGCAAACGCCGGATCTCGAGTTACCTTCCCTACCCTGAGCGCTTTACTTCGCCTGCACTAATGGTGTGGGCGAAGTGATTCATTCAGCCTCGATGGCATTGCTTTTCCCCTGATGCAGCACTAGCATAGGGAACCTATCTAAAAAATAGAAAATTCAGCCATGTACCGGCCCAAAACCACGTTAGAACAGTGGCGGATACTGCAAGCGGTTGTTGATTACGGTGGATATGCGCAGGCAGCCACTAAATTGAACAAAAGCCAGTCTTCGCTAAACCATGCAGTTGCCAAACTGCAGGGCTTGTTGAACGTGCAACTTTTGGAAGTTAAGGGACGCAAAGCCTTCTTAACCGAAGCCGGTGAAGTGATGCTGCGCCGCTCCCGCCACCTTACTCAGGATGTTGAAGAACTGGAAGCACTGGCGGAGAGCATCAACCAGGACTGGGAGCCGGAGATTACCCTGGCTGTTGATTTAGCCTACCCCAGAGCTTTGCTTTACCCAGTGTTGGCGGACTTTTTGCCACAAAGTCGCGGCAGCCGGGTGAAACTATTGGATACCGTATTGACAGGTACCGAAGATGCCATTACCCAAGGATGGGCAGACTTGGTCATTGGCGGCAGTGTACCTCGTGGCTATTTGGGTGAGGCCATTGGCGAAATATATTTTGAAGCGGTATGCCATCCTTCGCATCCTCTGGCACAGATGCCTTCCCCACTTGATTCCAATGAACTGGAGCATCACTTGCAGCTGGTCATTAAAGACACGTCTGCCAGCCCACAGGAAAAACAGGGCTGGCTAAAATCTGAGTTACGCTGGACCGTCAGTCAGTTTCAAACTGCCATTGACTTACTCTGTCAGGGTATTGGCTTTTGCTGGCTGCCTTGCCATGAAGTAAGAGATTTAGTTAAGCAAGGCAAGCTGGTTCGTCTGTCCATACGCCATAGCAGTTTTCGTAAACATATTAATTGGTTAGTTTTGCCGCGCCCGGATACCTCGGGCCCTGGCACCAGATTGCTTCAGGAACTCATTCTGGCTCACCGCCAATTGAAAGCCCCAGATTCAGGGCAAGACCCGAGGAATAATAATGCAAATGACTAAAGATGAGCTGGCAAGCTTAATGTCTGATACCGCGCACAATGCGGTACTCACCACCCGTGAAGAATTCGGTATTGAACTTGATCACAGCCCGCAAAGTGTCGCGTTAGTTGACGTGGTGATTCTGAAGTGGCTGGAGAAATATCAGGAATCCGCATTGGAAAACAATATTGTATTCACCGTCTGTAATCTCTATGGTGCCTATGTAGGTGAAATTTTCAGAAAGCTCGTGGGTGGAAGCTGGCACTACGACCAAAGCAATCCAGAAGCCCCTTATATAGTGTTGGAATATGCAGGTCACACCTACGCTTTTGCCGGCATTTGTTATCAACGCTTGGTAAATGACAGCCAGATCAGCGTGAAAAGTTACTTTGATCAAGCTGTGAGCAATAATGTACAGTAGCTGTTATTGGCACCAGCTTGAATAGTCTGTCAGCCATGTTAACAAGGGACGCGTTGGGCTTATCACACAACTGATATAGCGGCACTGCATTCTCCGTTACAAGGTTCCAAGGATAACCGGCTGCAAGAAGGTATATCTCAGATCTTTTGCCAGTCCTGTAACATCATTCGTAATGTACGGCTGCGCAGCCAATACATGAGCATCAGCATGTCAGCAAGAATAGTGACAGCCAATAACCATGAAAATGCCCAGTGGCCATGGTTGGCCATATGCACGTGCAATAGCAAATCAGCCAACAGGGCCAGCATCACCAAAGGTTTGAGCAGCAAAAATCCCCCGCGCCAATGTTCTCTTAACCAATGGCGCCACAATACCGCCGACATAACCAACAACGCTGGTAACCCAACCAGCATACTGGCATAAAAATAATGCCGGTCGGGATAGAATAAGGACAACAATAAACCAGTGTCGGGTCGGTAGCTAATCGAAGCGATAAACACCAAAAACGCCCGCATTAACACTAGAAGGCTAACAAATACAGGCCAGCTAGGCTTAATGCGCCCCTCATTGTCGTAATATTTGAGGGGCAAGATTGCCTTGTACTGCTTCATCAAATGTAACGGCGCTGCTCAGCCAGATAGCCCAGTAACAAGAAGCTCGAAATGATCACTACACCACGGTACAAACTTGGGATCATGACCAGTAAATCCTTGATAAAGGGCGTCACAAACAAGATAAAAGCACCGTAGCCAAAGGCACAAATCAGCACAAACACCAGGGTACGAAGTACAAAATGGTAAGGGCTGAGCAAGGCTTTTATTTGCTTGTTGGCCACATCGCCATACACCACCAGAATAGTGGCCACTAAGGTCATGGCAATTTCAGCCAGATAAGGCGACAACCAGCGTGTCACTTGCAACAACATATCCTGCATATTCTTCTCGCTCTCGCGGCAAGCTATTAACTGACCGAATAACTTAAACGTTATGCTCGGCAAATAACGCCAGCATCTCTTCTTCGTTCATCACTTTCACACCCAGTTCACTGGCCTTAGCCAGTTTAGAGCCAGCTTTTTCACCCGCCACCAAGCAATGGGTTTTGGCTGACACACTGCCCGCCACTTTAGCTCCTAGACTTTGCAGCTTAGCCTTGGCTTCGTTTCTATCCATGTTGGTCAAAGTACCAGTAATCACAAAGGTCTGGCCATCTAACGGCAATTCAGATGCATCTTTTACCTCTATGGCTGGCCAATTAATCCCCACTTCAATCAACGCATCAACCACTTGCTGATTGTGCGGCTCGGCAAAGAAATTGACGATATGGGTAGCAACCACTTCTCCCACGTCAGGGACGAGTTGTAACGCCTCCAGGCTGGCCTCTCGCAGCGCAGGCAAGGTTAAAAAGTGCTGCGCCAGGTTGGCTGCCGTGGCCTCGCCCACTTCTCGGATCCCAAGGGAGTACAAAAATCTTGGTAGGGTGGTTTGTTTGGCCTGCTCCAGCGCGTTAACCAAATTGGCTGCTGACTTTTCACCCATGCGCTCCAAAGAGGACAACTTAGCCAAATCCAAGCGGAATAAATCCGCGGGCGTATGGATCCAGTCCATATCCACAAGCTGTTCGATAAGCTTATCGCCCAGGCCATCCACGTCCAACGCCTTTCTTGAGGCAAAATGCTTAAGCGCTTCTTTACGCTGCGCCGCACAGACCAATCCGCCGGTGCAGCGTGCCACAGCTTCGGATTCGAGTTTTTCAACCTGAGAGTCACAGATAGGGCAATGCTCTGGGAATTGAATATCGCGAGCATTGTCGGGGCGTTTCGCCTCAACCACTGACACGACTTGCGGGATAACATCACCAGCGCGGCGAATTACCACGGTATCACCAATCTTGATGCCCAAACGCTGAATTTCATCCTGATTGTGCAAGGTGGCGTTGGAAACCGTAACCCCACCCACAAACACCGGCTGCAACCTGGCTACCGGCGTAATAGCACCAGTGCGGCCAACCTGAAATTCTACATCCAAAAGTTTGGTCATCTCTTCCTGGGCAGGAAACTTCCAGGCAATTGCCCAGCGCGGCGCTCTTGCCACAAAACCCAGTTCCTGCTGAACGCCAAGGTCGTCAATTTTGATGACCACACCATCAATCTCATAGGCCAGCGCATCGCGTTTCTGCAGAATCTGCTGGTAAAAATCGCTGCAGGCTTGGCTATCATCAACCAGCCTGATTTCAGGGCATAAGGGGAGTCCCCAGGCTTTTAGCTGCTGTAAACGGCCATAGTGGGTATCGGCCAATTCTTCTACATCGTCTTCCACCAGGCCCACAGAATAAGCATAAAATGTCAGTGGTCTTGAGGCAGTAATGCGCGAGTCTAACTGGCGTAAACTCCCCGCCGCCGCATTGCGCGGATTAGCAAACTGCTTTTTACCCTGCTCAGCCTGCATCTGATTGAGCTTTTCAAAGCCGTCACGGCGCATAAACACTTCGCCACGCACTTCCAAGCGCGCCGGATAGCCTTTCCCCCTTAACGCCAGCGGCAGATTACCTATGGTTTTGACATTGGCGGTAATATTCTCACCGGTCCGCCCATCACCGCGAGTCGCGCCCCTGACTAACTGGCCATTCTCATACAGTAAACTAACCGCCAAGCCATCCAGTTTGGGTTCACAGCAAAAACCTGAGTTTAAGGGGCGCTTTAATCTGTCCTGAGCCCGTTTAACAAAAGCCTGAAAATCCTGGTCATCAAAGGCGTTGTCCAAAGACAGCATAGGCACTTCATGGGTCACTTCACCAAAGGCGGAAACGGGCTCCCCACCGACTTTCTGGCTGGGTGAGTCTGGGGTAATCAGATCTGGGTGCTGAGTCTCCAGCGCTTTTAACTCCTGCATTACCCTGTCGTATTCAGCATCGGGTACGCTAGGATCGTCCAGTACATAATATTGGTAGTTGTAATCGTTGAGGGTAGCCCGAAGTTCAGCCAGGCGTTGAGTAACTGAGTTTTGCATTGTCTCTCACCACAGGATCTCAGGAAGCGTTAAGCCAGTGTTATTCACACAAGCGAAGTACAGGATGGATGGTGGCCCGCCACCGCACACCGGTATTGCGATGTTCTAAAACGCAATACCGGCCAATTGGAAACGAAGCTAGGCTCAGTTCGCTTTTCTAATCATGCGTTTTCTTTCGAACTCGCGAATTTTCTCTACGTATTGCTGCAAACTTTGCTTTGTTAACACAGCTCTTCGACCGTCCAGCACTTGCGCACCAAACTCATCGGCTAGCTTCCGGGCTGCATTATGCATCATGTTAAACACCTGATGTGGATCACCTTCAATAGGCAGAATCATAAACAGCGACAAGCCTTGGGTAGAAAAGGTTTCCAAATTGTCTACATCAAACACGCCAGGTTTAAACATATTAGCCAGACTAAACAGTACTGGCCCTTTACCATTACTGTTTACGTGTCGATGGAAAATATCCTGCTCACCAAACTTAAACCCGAGGGTAAGCAAGGCCGGTAGCAAGCTGGCACCCGAGATAGGTTTGTTATCCGGTGACTTAATATTCAGCACCAAGACTTCCTGATTAACCGGCTTGGCAGGCTGAGCTGGAGCGGTTTCAGGTTTGGGCTCTACGGCGGGTTCATCGTCAAAATCGATGCGCATCTGATCTTCACGCAATTTACTGTTACGCATCTGCGGTTCACGACGCTTTGGCGTGGCATCAGGCTTTTTGCCCATCACCAAATTACGTGCCTGTTCCGCAAAACCAGGCTTCAGCGGCGGGGTTTCAACCACAGGTTGCTCGACATTGACATTATCTTCAGGTGCTTCTGACACCCTTATCTGCGGTTCTAATACAGGCTCTTGTCTGACAGGTTGAGCAGTTGCACTTTGCGCAAGGTCTTGATCAATTTTTGCCAAATCTTTGCGTAATAATGAGCTAGGCGGCTCAGGTACAAGGTGCTGATCGCGCGACTCCTCGCGCACAGACTCGGGTTTGTCACAGGCAATCACCACCTCATCAATGACAGGCTCTGGTGCTGGCGCTTGCGGTTCCTGGCTGGCAGGTTCCGGTGCCTTTTTCTCAGCACTTTTCACCACCCTGACAGGCCCTAAGCCAAGCTCGTCAAAGTCGTTTAACTGGGGTTCACTGCGAACGGCGTCGGGATCAAAATCCGAATCGCCATCAAACTGAGGTTCAGCTTGCTGACGCGCTTGATAATCTAAAAAAGCGGGTTTGTCCTGGCGTTTCTTGGCATTTTTCTTCCTAACCGTCCATAGGCCATGAACTAAGATCCCTGCAATGGCCAGGGCACCAAAAACGAGAAAAGTCAGACGTAATTCTTCCATCTTATCTTTTTATAATTCCGCAAGCGCGACAGCTTCATCCACATCCACCGCTACCATACGTGAAACACCAGGTTCCGCCATAGTAACACCGGTAAGATGTGACGCCATTTCCATCGCAATCTTGTTATGGGTGATATAAATAAACTGCACTGTCTTGGACATCTCTGAAACCAGTTTGCAAAAACGTCCCACGTTCGCATCGTCCAAGGGTGCATCCACTTCGTCCAGCAAACAAAAGGGTGCCGGATTCAGCCTGAAAATAGCAAACACCAATGATAAAGCGGTCAGGGCTTTTTCTCCACCGCTAAGCAGATGAATGGTGCTATTTTTCTTGCCGGGTGGCCGCGCCATGATAGTTACGCCAGTTTCGAGTAAATCATCATCGGTAAGTTCCAGATAGGCAGAACCCCCACCAAACACTTTAGGAAACAGCATTTTCAGGTCTTCATTAACCTTATCAAAGGTATCCCGGAAACGACCGCGGGTTTCTTTATCTATCTTGCGGATAGCCCCTTCCAAGGTATCCAAGGCACCGGTTAGATCCTCATGTTGCTCATCCAGGTGCTGTTTACGTTCGGATTGAATGTCGTACTCTTCCACTGCTGCCAGGTTGACAGCACCAAGTCGGGACACCGAAGCCTGCGTTTTATCCAGTTCTTCCTGCCACACTTTCTCATCCGCCGCCTCATCCAGAGTTTCGAGTACAGGCTTAAGAGGCTGGTTCATTTCCTGCAATTGCTCCAGCACTGCATTGGCCCGCACTTTGGCCCCTTCGGCTTCCAATTTCAGGCTTTGTTGAACCTCGCGTAACTGCCCTATCCGCTCCGTGATCCCCTGCTGCCCTTTTTGCACCTGTTCAAGTTCGGCCTGGGCATTTTGTAATTGCGCAGATAGGTCAGCTTGCTGATCTTCAAGCAACAGACGCTGAGCTAACAGTTCCTGCAGTTGCTCAGTCTGCTCCTCAAAGGGGGATTGCCAATGCATTTGTTCTTCTATCAGCGCAACTCTTCGCTGTTCGGCACTTTGCAACGCCTGGTTCAGGCGATTTGAATTTTGCTGAGCATGTTGCTGGCGGCTTTGTAAGCCTTGTACCTGCAACGCCATCTGATGCACCTTGCTGCGCAGCTCATCAACCTGAGCACGCTGCACAGACAACTGCCGCTGCAGATCCTCTCGATGCTTTAGGTTGTCCTGTTCACTGTCGCTCTGTGAGTCCAGTTGCAATTGCAACTCTTCAAGCTCGGCCGCCAGCGTTTCTTGTTTGATCTTATCTTCATCCAACTGCTCTTCAAGTTGGACAATCTGGCCCTGCAATCTGTGCGTTTGGCTAGATCGCAGCTCACGCTGCTCTATTAACAGCCGGTGACGCTGTTCAAGTTCAATACAATCCCGTTCCAATTGACGGTATAAGCGTTTAGCCTGTTCACTTTGTTCGCGGTGCAAAAGCAGCGCTTGCTGTGCTTCGGCCATTTCATTTTCATGCTGCTCTGCGTTTATCCGCAGTGCATTCAACTCGTCTTGCAACTGTTGAATCTGTTTTGCTCTGTCAAGAATACCTTGCTGATTGCTTCTGCTGCCTATACTCACCCAGCCCAGTCCCAACCAATGTCCTTGCTTGTTAATCAGGCTATAGCCCTCGGCAAGCCCATCAAGCTGCGACTCAAGCGCGCGGTTTTCATCTGCAATCTGTACCCGTGTCAACCAATCCGGCACCCGCTCACTTTTGATCTTGCTGGCCAGTGTACCCACGGGTTTATCTGTGGTCATGTGCTGCGCCAGCAACCACGCACTGCCGTCAATGTCAGGATACTTACCGTCTTCGATAACACTAGCCGCGAGCCAGTCCCCCATCACGGTTTCCAGGGCCTTTTCCCATCCTTGCTCAACCTCCAGCCATTGCCAGGCTGATTTGGGTTGTTCAGGCAGCTCAGCTAACCAAGCCTGAACAGCATTATCCCGCCCACCACTACTTTGCTGCATGGCCGTCAATGCAGACAAATTGGCCTGCAAATGTTGTTGCTGCCCAGACAGGGTTAACTGCATCTGTTTGTGTTCTTGCACTTTTACATCAGCGTCATCTTTGGCCTTCTCGGCCTCAGACAGTTGCAGTCCGGCTTGTTCCAAAGCGGCTTTGCTTTCAAGCAAAATCTTCTCTTGTTGTTGTAGCTCTGTATCTTGGTTACTTTCCTGTAACTCAGCCAGCGATCGTTGCATCTCGGCTAAACGCTGCTGTTCTCGTTCATACAAGGTTTGCAACGACTGAATTTGTGTCTGACGGCTTTGTACCTGCTGCTTAAGGGCAAAGATATCTTGTTCCTGGCGTCGCCATGTGTCCTGCTGGTCTTGCCATTGTTGCTCGGCATCATGCAGCACGAGCTGTGCCTGATGTTGCTGCTCGAGCAGAAGTTCCTGCTCGGGTTCAAGCTCACTCAGGCTGGCACTAATAAGCTCCAGGCTTTCCTGTTCCTGCCCGCGTTCTTGCTGCAATTGCTGCAAACTGTGCTGAAGCTGTTCAAGCTCCTGGGCTATTTGCTGTTGGCGCTGGCGAGCATGAATTTGTGTTTGTTCCAACCGGGTAATCTGATTACCCACCTGAAAAACCTGCTGCTGTACATCTGCCAATTGCTGTTTGATATCCGCAACTTTCTCCTGATAGCCAGCTATTCCCCGCTCATCACCACGCTGCCTGGCGACGACTTCTTCTATTTCGGTCTCACGCTGGGCAATAGCCTGTTCAAGTTCAGTGATCTGGGACGAGTGTTTAAGCCAGCGCAGCGCAGCTAACTCCGCCTTTAACTTACGTTCCTTAGCCTTGAGTTCTTTGTATCGTTTCGCCGCTGCGGCCTGACGTTGCAACTTTTCCAACTGCTGTCCCAGTTCACCGCGCACATCATTTAACCGCTCCAGATTGTCCCGGCAATGGCGGATACGAGTCTCGGTTTCACGGCGTCGTTCCTTGTATTTGGAGATACCGGCCGCCTCTTCTATAAAGATACGCAGCTCCTGCGGCTTGGACTCAATGAGGCGGGATATCATGCCTTGTTCAATAATGGCGTAACTGCGCGGCCCAAGGCCGGTGCCCAAGAACAGATCCGTTACGTCGCGTCGGCGACATTTAGAGGCATTAAGGAAATAATTCGATTGCCCGTCACGGGTGACCAGGCGCTTGACCGACAATTCATTGTACTTGGCGTACTCACCCTGAATGCGGCCACTGCTGTTATCAAAAACCAGTTCAACACTGCATTGGGAAACCGGTTTTCTGGCGGTTGAACCGTTAAAAATAACGTCGGTCATCGCATCGCCACGCAGGTTTTTAGCCGAGCTTTCACCCAGTACCCAGCGCACCGCGTCGATTACATTGGACTTACCACAGCCATTGGGACCCACAATGGCTGTCATATCGTCTGGAAAGGGAATACTGGTAGGATCCACGAAGGATTTGAATCCGGCCAGTTTGATTTTCTTTAAGCGCATGGGTCCTATTATTGTTGTAGCTTCTTAGGCGCGGTTCGACTCTACCAAAACTCAAGATGTGTAACAATTAAGGAATTCTGTCCATCAATCAATTGCGGTAACCTATTTATCTCAAAGATAAAAGCTGCCGGGAGACTCATGCAAGGCCAACAGCCCAAAAGCGGTGTCGCTTACTTTTTCCAGGGTTTTCAACTTATCCAGACCAAGGGACTGAAACGTTTTGTTTTTATTCCGCTGATGGTCAATTTGCTGCTGTTTTCCGTGGCATTTTACTTCTTATTGCAACAAATTGATGGTGCCATCATATGGGTGATGGACTTAGTGCCTGAATGGCTGTCCTGGCTGCGGGACTGGTTAAGCGTGATACTCTGGCCTTTGGCCGTGGTTATTATTCTGGTCACCTTTTCCTTTATTTTTTCCAGTATCGCCAATTGGCTTGCCGCCCCTTTTAACGGGTTACTGGCAGAACGTGTAGAACAGCATTTAACCGGTCAGCGTTTTGATGACGGTGGATTCACGGCAATACTTAAAGACGTACCACGCACTCTGGGCCGGGAATGGACTAAGCTGGTTTACTATATTCCCCGCGCCCTTGGCTTTTTAATTATTTTCTTTTTGCTGCCAGTTTTTGGTCAGGTTATCTGGTTTTTGTTTACGGCCTGGATGATGGCCATTCAATATTGCGACTACCCTTTTGACAATCACAAGGTACCTTTTCCAGTGATGCGTGCACAGTTGAGTGACAAAAAGGGTACGGCATTTTCTTTTGGTCTGGCTGTCACGTTATTTGCCATGGTGCCCATTGTTAACTTTTTAGTGATGCCGGTGGCCATTTGCGGCGCGACCGCCATGTGGGTAGATAAATTCCGCCCTCAGTCAGCCAGCCTGCGTGGCCAGTAAGCGTTCAAATTCAGCGGCTGGCAAGGGCTTGCTGAAATGATACCCCTGCATCACGTGACAACCATTTTCCTGCAGGAACGTCACTTGCTCCTGACGTTCCACCCCTTGTGCCACCACACCGATTCCCAGGGTCTTAGATAGTTGGATAATCGCTTTAATAATAAGGCGGTCACCAGGTTCATCTTCCATATTGGACATATATGAGCGATCAATTTTCAGGGTTTCTACCGGCAGAATATTGAGCTGGCGCAACGACGAGTAACCGCTGCCGAAGTCATCCAGAGCAATACTGAATCCGGCTGTTTTCACCCAGGCCAAACGCTCCAATAAGTATTGTCCGTTGTCCATCAGGGAGCTCTCTGTGATTTCGGTTTTAACCGATCCCGGTGCTAAACCTGACTCTTTAAGCAGTTCCGACATCTGTTCGATATTCTGGTAATCACAAAACTGGTGCCCGGATATATTGACTGACACTTGAATTTGCCTGTCGTACATCTGTTTCCAGAGACCGATATGCGCGATCGCCTGCCCCAGCACTTGCAAGAAAACCTCTTGAATCAACCCCGAGCGCTCAGCGACCGATATAAACTCGGTGGCTGGAATGATTCCTCTCGAGGTATGCCGCCAACGCGCCAGACATTCAACACCGACAAACTGTCCGGTCAGACTATCAACCTGCGGCTGGTAATAAGGAATAAACTCGCCGCGTTTCAGGCCTTCACGGATTTGCTGTTCGACCTGTTTGTAATGGACCAATTCCTGATTGAGATCTTCGCAAAAAAATACAAAAGATGACTCTGGCGATTTTTTGGCTCTGTACATAGCAATATCGGCCTGATGCAATAGCTCGGCCGCCTGCTCAGTATTTTGTGGAAACAGGCTGATACCAATGCTTGCCCCCACCTCAACAGCCTGACCTCTGATGAGGAATGGTTTCTCCAGGCATTGAATAATTTTCTCTGCGACTCGGGATACAGACTCTGGGCCACTGGCATGACTCACTAATACCACAAATTCATCGCCTCCGAGGCGAGCCACAGTGTCACTAGTGCGCAGTACGGCGCTGAAACGCTCGGCTACCATGCGCAGTAACATATCGCCTGCCTCGTGCCCCATGCTATCGTTTACCTGTTTAAATCTGTCCAAATCGAGAAACATCAGACCAAAACTCCCTCCCTCACGGCGGCATTGGTTGATTTGGTGTGGGATCAACTGCATCAGCAAGGCACGGTTGGGCAGCCCGGTTAATTCATCCTGGTAGGCCAGTGTCCGAAGTTGGTGTAGGGAGCCAGTATGACTACCGGCATCTGAATACACACCAACGAAATAACAAGGCCGGCGGTATTCATCCAAAATGGCACTGAGACGAACTTGGCAGAGAAAATCTTGCCCCTGCTTATTTCTATCCCACAGCTCACCACTCCAGAACCCTTTTTCCATCAGTTGTAGGGTTATATTCAAAAAGAAATCGTCATCATGCTTGCCTGAACGTAGCAAGCGAATATCTTGGCTGACCAATTCGTTCACCGTATAGCCGGATAAATCACAAAATGCTCTATTGGCATACACTATTTTCTGGTGTTTATCTGTTATTACGACAGCCTCATTGGAGGAATCAAATACCTGTTCATACAACTGCAATTGCACATTGGCACTAGGACCAAATTGGTCCTGAAAACGCAGACTGACATGCAAGATGTCCTCGTTACCATCTGCAAGCCGGGTAAAGTGGCATTGTGCTTCCAACCATTCACCGTTGAGAGCACGCCACTGACAGTTGCAACTTCCTTGCCCAGCATCAAGACAAGCCGCGAAATGCATCTGAGTATCGCCTTCTGCTGACCGGCAAAGGGAACTAAGCGGCACTTGTTGTAATAGCAAATCATTCTGATAGCCCAAAACATCCAGCAAGGCTTGATTTGAAGCTAGTAGTTGCCCTTGCCTAAGCAACAGCATAGGTTCACAGGAACGTTGCATAAATTGCAGGAAGCTGCGGTAGAAAGAAGCATGGTCGAGCATGATGAGTCACTACGTTTTTATTCAGTACTGCAGGACTACCCTGCACTGATGCTGTCCCAAAGCATCATTATCACAGGGCGCATCCCAACGCCCATGATGAAACCGCTTAAATCACCATATATTGATTGGACAAGAGAACTGAAACAACCTAACCACGCCCCTCGGCCATTTCAAAGACTACATCATTCGTGCGGATTTTGCAGATGCTTCCTTTACAAGGACAGGCATCAGAGAAATCAGCCAAACTGGCGTATCCACTGACCATCTAAAAGTAGACTGCTGTTTCATTCAAAGTACAAAGCAAAGCTGACATACTGTTTCCCCCCTTCTTGCAATGGAGATAGCAATGGCAAACTTAACCCTGGTTATTGGCAACAAGAATTACTCGTCCTGGTCCCTTCGCCCCTGGTTGCTGATGCGAATGCACGATATCGCCTTTGATGAAGTGCAAGTTCCGCTTTATCAAGCACACAGCAAACAGGATTTATTAGCCCGTTCGCCAGCTGGCTTGGTGCCGATTCTTTATCATCAGGATTTGGTTGTTTGGGATTCACTGGCCATTATGGAATATCTGGCCGAACTCTTCCCGGCCATTCACGCCTGGCCTCAGGATCAAAAAGCCAGGGCCAGAGCCCGTAGCCTAAGCGCTGAAATGCATAGTGGATTTTCAACATTGCGCCAGCAGATGCCAATGAACTGCCGCCGACAGCATGTGCATATAGATATTACCAGTCACCTTGAACAAGATATCACGCGCATACAAGACATCTGGGAAAATTGCCTTCATGACCAACCGGGGCCGTTTTTGTTTGGTGAGTTTGGTATTGTGGACGCGATGTTTGCCCCGGTGGTTACCCGCTTTAAGACTTATGGCGTGACGTTAAGAAACGCTCGTCTGCGCCGTTATCAGGAACAAGTTCTATCGTTGCACCCGCTGCGTCAATGGTATGAAGATGCCAAGCAGGAAAGCGAAGTTATCACCGAATCAGAGCGTTGAATTTCCTCTTTGAGCAGATAAATTTTTTGGGCCAATCTGAATTGCACAGTAAATAATCAGATTTTACGTAAATCTTTGTTGCTCTTATGAGTTGTTTGCCTCACACTAGAGTTGAACTAAGTAGTAAGCAATGGTTGCTTGCTGCACGACATCGGGCGATTCTGGCTGTTGGCTCCCTTGATGGCGTAGATACTTAACAGCCGTGAGAAAACTTGCAATGAAACTATATGTTGGAAACTTGTCATATCAAATGACAGACGCTGATTTGGAAGCAGCATTCGCTGCGTTCGGTGCCGTTAGCTCCGCCAAAATCATCACAGACCGTGAAACCAATCGCTCTAAAGGCTTTGGTTTTGTCGAGTTCGAAAATCGTGCTGAGGCTGAAGCTGCCATCGAGAGTCTGAACGGTAAAGAAGTTTCCGGTCGTGCTCTGGTTGTTAACGAAGCTCGTCCACCCAAGCCAAGAACAGGTGGTCACTCTAACAGCCGTGGTCGCTTCTAATTACAAGAAGTGACAATCAGAGAGCATTCTCTGATATTGCGCTGAAATTAAGCCCCTGCAAATGGGGCTTTTTTATTATTTGTGTTCTTCAATCCCCCTCTTTGCAAGTTAGTGCTCTCATCCTTGTTTCAGCAAAGCAATAAGGCATGTGACCTAAGAAGCGCTACACTCTTTGTTGATGTGACACCAGTCTGCCAAACTAGGGCTCTCATACTGCATATGCCCGGCAGTTATCAGTATATTCCGTGTTGATGGGTGAATTTTTACTCATCTCTGGTATAGATGATAGGTACGCCTATGCGTCATGTAATTTAATTACAAACAACAAGGAGCATTCGTCATGAGTTTCAAGAAGCAATATCTGAAGTCTAAACCCGTTTGTAAGGTGACCTTCAAATTGTCCAAACAGGAAGCCCGGCATGCCCAAAGCGTACGTTTGCTGGGAGATTTCAATGCATGGGATAGCGCCGCAACGCCCATGAAAAAATTGAAAAATGGGGACTTTACTGCCACATTGGAGCTGCCAAAGGACAGTCAGTACCAGTTTCGTTATCTGCTTGATGACAAAGTATGGGAGAATGACTGGGATGCAGATACCTATGTTCCCTCACCTCTCAGCCTGGAAGATAACTCCGTTATCGCCGTCTAGCCCGCCTTTCAGGGGTAAGGGCTTTGCCGTAAAGCCCTTACCCCATAATGCTTAGGGGAATATCTAAGATGTTCCGCCGTTCTTATATAACCGACCGTTCTAAGTCAAAGTTTCGACAAGCGATACGAATCAGGTTATTGTAATAAAATTACAAAAACTAACGGGACATCCCGAAAATCAGCAACACGTTGGAGGACCTCATGTCAGCGCCAATCGATCATCAATTGATGGATACAGTAAGGGAGCTTGGTAGCATCTTAGGCGAAACCATTGAAGCTCAGTTGGGTAAAGATTGGTTAGACAGGATTGAGACCATAAGAAAGCACGGCCGCAGTGCATCACAAGGGGATGAAAAGGCGGGTCAGGAACTTCAGGCATTATTTGCCGATTTGGATGACGCCGACCTGCTTACTGTAGGTAGAGCTTTCGCTCAATTTTTAAACCTGGCCAATATTGCCGAGCAGGAGTTTAATAGCTCACAACCTTCGGAAGACCCCCTGGATCAGCTAAGTGACAAGCTAAAGCAAAACAATCTGGCAGGGAAAACCTTCCAGCAAGCACTGCAACAACTTCGCATCGATCTGGTATTGACAGCACACCCGACGGAAGTCACACGCCGCACTCTGATCCATAAATACAGCGAACTGGCCCATTGTTTGGCCACCATACACGGCTACAACCTGACGAGTACCGAGCGAGCCCAGCTACTTAAGCGTATTTCTGCGCTTATCTGCCAAGCTTGGCATACCGAAGAGATCCGTTCGGTCAGACCAACACCCGTTGATGAGGCTCAATGGGGCTTCTCGGTGATTGAAAATTCACTCTGGGATGCCGTGCCCCAGTTTCTGCGTGAAATGGATGATAAATTTCGCAGTCAATTTGACCAGGCCATGCCGCTTGACGCCTGTCCGGTCAGATTTTCCTCTTGGATGGGTGGTGATCGTGATGGCAACCCATTTGTCACCGCCAAAGTAACAGAGCAGGTCTTGCTGCTGGCCAGAAAGCGCGCTGCACGATTGTTCTTCAATGATGTTAACCGCCTGCAGGTGGAACTTTCCATGAGTGTTGGTACAGACGAGCTGATGAAAGCAGCTGAGCAGGATCGCGAGCCTTATCGCAAAATCCTGCGTACCTTGCGTGACAGACTGGAAGAAACCCATGACGGCATTGATGATTATTTACATGGCCGCAATGCAAACCCACAACGTTGGATAGCATCTCAGGAAGAGCTGCTTAACCCCCTGCTACTTTGCTATCACTCGCTTTGTGAAACAGGCTTAAAGAGCATTGCCGATGCAGAGCTTCTGGATACTATACGCCGAGCGCACTGCTTTGGTATTCACTTGCTTAAGCTGGATGTCAGACAACATTCGGAGCGTCATGGTCAGGTACTAAGCGAGCTGACCCGTTATCTGGGTATAGGTGATTATCTTAGTTGGAGCGAAGAGGACAAACAGTCGTTCCTGCTGCGTGAATTAGCCTCGCGCCGTCCACTTCTCCCCAGAAAGTGGCAACCCAGTCAGGATGTTCAGGAGGTGTTGGATACCTGCTCAGTAATCGCCTCACAGAGCCAGGATGGTTTTGGTATCTATATTATCTCCATGGCCAGCCAGCCATCAGACGTGTTGGCGGTACAGTTGTTGTTGCAAGAAGCTGGTATTAACTGGCCTATGCCGGTTGCCCCACTGTTTGAAACCCTGGATGACCTTAATAATGCAGCAGACGTCACCACCAAGCTGCTGGATATTGACTGGTACAGAGGCTATATCCAGGGACGTCAGTACGTGATGATTGGTTATTCTGATTCTGCCAAGGATGCAGGCGCGCTGGCCGCAGGCTGGGGACAATATCAATCTCAGGAAAAACTGGTTGCCCTGGCCGATAGTCGTGGTATCGAGTTGACCCTATTCCATGGTCGGGGCGGAACCATAGGTCGCGGCGGGTTACCGGCGCATGCTGCTATTCTTTCCCAGCCACCTGGCTCACTGAAAGGCGGTTTCCGGGTAACAGAACAAGGGGAAACCATCCGCTATAAATTTGGCATGTCGGCACTGGCGAATCGAAGCCTGAAACTTTACGCCAGCGCCATACTTGAAGCCATTTTGCTGCCTCCACCGGCTCCCAAAGCCGAGTGGCGAAGTTTAATGAATGAAATGGCCTCCCGTGGCTGCGATAACTATCGGCAGGTGGTGCGCCAAGATGCCAACTTCGTTCCTTATTTCAGAGCCGCTACACCGGAAGAGGAACTAGGCAAATTACCCTTAGGTAGCCGTCCTTCTAAACGCAAGCCAGATGGCGGAGTAGAAAGCTTACGAGCTATTCCCTGGATTTTCGCCTGGGCACAAAACCGCCTGGTATTGCCTTCCTGGCTGGGTGTTATGAAGGCGGTAGACCATGCGCTCGATGGCGATAAGAAACAAGTGGTGCTGGAAGAGATGATCAATGACTGGCCATTCTTCAAGACCCGTCTATCCATGCTCGACATGGTGTTTGCTAAAGCAGACCCTCGTATCAGTGCCGAGTACGATAAGCGCTTAGTTCCAGAGTCACTGCAATACTTTGGCGAAGCCCTGCGAGAAGAGCTGGCACAAAGCCAAGCGATGATCTTCAAGTTAATGAAACAAAGCAGTGCGCTGGAGCAGGATCCACAAGGGCGTGAATCAATGCAGATCCGGGCCGCTTATCTAGAGCCGTTGCATCTGCTGCAGATTGAGCTGTTAGACAGGGTGCGTAAATCTGAGCTGGATAACCCAATCCTGGAGCGCGCCATGATGGTAGCCATTGCAGGTATAGCTGTTGGCATGCGCAATACAGGCTAAATACCTTTGCAGGCCGGTCTCGTGCCGGCCTGTTATCTTGCCATCACCTACAGCAACTAAATCAGTTAGACTCAGCGCCGATTGTATTCACCTTTCCGCGAAAGCGACTTTTATCATGCTGTATGTTTTTGCAATTTTGGCATTTTCTTTGTTGGGGGTTATCGACATTGAAGTGCAATATCAGCAAGGGAAGATTAATGATGAACAGCTCTCTGTTGTTTTGCAAAAGTTGGCGGCAGAAGCACTAAAAACACAACAAGCAGCCCCTAAACTCCCCTAATAATAAGCGCTGATAAATACATACCCAACCCAAAGACCAGATGTGTAATTAGGCTTTTTCCCCTGGCCCTCCACGGGGTTGGAGCATTTGACGCCATGAATCCCATCCCCAGCGCAGGTTGCATAATAAAGTAGGGGATTAGCACAGTGACCGCGCCAAAAAGTAGCGCAGAAAACAGTGACATCTGTATGATCCCGTTTATACAAAGCAGCCACACAAAGGCAAACAGTACACCGATAAGATAATGCGCCGCCCACCCCACCAAACATTCAGCGTCACGAGCTTCTGCTTTGCCAATCGCAGTATGAGTAAAACGACCTTCTGGCATATGGCATAGCCACCGCCCCACCATACAAAAATTCAAAGAAGCAATATTCATCGCACGTTTGAGAAAAAACGCCCAGATATCCATCACCGCAGTCGCTCCAACACCTATGATAATTGCATCCAACAGCAAATCCGTTTTCATAGCTCTTCCCTATTAGTTAACTAATGCATCTTGACGTATTACCAAAGCCACTAATCGTCGCACCAAGGGAGTGACCAAAATAATAGTGGGAAACGCCACACTAAATGCAAACAACCAAGCCTTTAGCCACAGCACCACAATAGCCTCCACCAATCCTATGTTAAACAAGGTGATCACTAGCGACATTATGCCGGACATCAGCAACGCCATAAAAAATGAGAAAACATAAGGGCTGTATTTGGCATGTATCATTCTTTTCTCCTCAAGCACTATTGGTCTAAAAAAATCCCCAGCAATCTAGGTAGATTGATATTAAGATAGTTTCATAAGTTAAAATACAAGCACATTTCGAATATATAATTCCATTTTCGCAATTATGTTAGATGACCTGCAACTCTTTATACATATCGTACAGCAAGGGGGACTGTCTGGAGCAGCCAGCTACCTCAACCTTCCGCCAGCAACTGTCACCCGACGTCTGCAGAAACTGGAACAGCAACTTGGTTGTAAGTTACTACATCGCTCAGCGCGCCAATGCGTGTTAAGTCAGGAAGGGGAAATCTATTATCAAGCCTATGCGGATCTGGTTGAGCAGTTTGAGCAAACTCAGCGCCAACTTAGCGAGGCACACCAACACTTGCACGGGAAGCTAAAGGTCTTGGCTCCCATTAATATTTCCCATGGATATCTGCGTCCCATGTGGCTGGGCTTCTGCCGAGACTATCCGCAGATTCAACTCGAATTGGTGCTTGCCAATCAGCGCGAAGATCTCATTAAGAGTAAGGCAGATTTAGCCATTCGTGTCGGCCCACAACCCGATTCGACCCTTTATCAACTTAAACTGGGGGAAATAGACAAACTTCTGGTGGCTTCACCAGCTTACCTGCAGCAAGCCGGTAAGCCCGAGCATCCAACGCAATTAAAAGAACATCGGTTAATTGGCACAACACTTTGGACCAAGTGGCTGCTAATCAATAAGCAAAATGAACAGACGCTTGAGCTCTTCCCTCGCTTTCAATCCTTGTTTAATGACACCGCCATGATGAAACACCTGGCCTGTGATGGACAAGGGATCAGTATGCTGCCGTTAACAGAGGTACAGCAGGAATTGCAGCGAGGGGAGCTCCAACAAGTTTTACCGGATTGGCAAGGAGACAAACGTGAAATTTATCTGGTGTGGCCAAGTGGTCGCCTACTGAATGAAAAAGCCAAATGTCTGCGCGACTACCTGCGGCATTTCATTCAACGTAACCCCACTACCCTAGTGCATTCAAACTAAAATCCCGGCCTTAGCTGCCGGGATCCAAGATATTGATAGTTTACTTACAATCTTTATTGAAGCACAAAACGAATACCGTGAATGTTGCCGCGGCTCACACTAAAGCCGTTGTCACCCTGATGATATTCGACAATCAGGCTACCATCCCGTAACAGCCCTTCTTTATCTTTGGCCAATTGCAGTTTTGCCGGAGGCTCCTGATGACCAGGCCAGGTTGAGATCATAGTGACTTCGGCGCTCTTAGTGTCAATAGGCTTTATCTTGTAGATCACATCCAGCTCTTTAGAGTAATAATCGCCAGCAGGCGGTATATCACCAGGCTGTGGCGCAGGCAGATTTTTATGGCTACGTTTACTTTCATCTGAGCGTTCGTCTGCCGTGTTTCCAAGCAGGTCGGCCAGCGCATACATCTTATCCGCCGGTTTACCATCACTGCGATTACACAACACAATAAAGCTGTAGCCACTGTCCAGCAAACGGCCGTAAGCAGACTTAAAGGTGGATGAGGCGCCGGTATGCTGCATCCATTCGCGCCCTTTCTGAAAACCGAATTTTACCCCGCCACCATAAATCAAACCATGTTGCTCGCGCACCACCTGACCATCATTAAATGTGGCTGGTTCTTGCATTGCCTGTCGGGTCGTATCGGTCCACACCTTGTGTCCCTGAGCAATGTCGTATTCATATTTAGCCAGATCACTTAGTGAGGTAATCAACCCTCCGGAACCACTAAAAGCTGGGAAATCATTCTGCTGAGCAAAGCGACCATCGTCATTAAGATACCCATTTACCGTAAACCCATCAGGGATAGGTGCGGCTGCAAAAAAACTATTGTGCATGCCCAATGGGGCTAGAATGGTATCCCGCATGTAATCCTGAAAAGGCAACCCAGATACCCGTTCGATGATGCCGGCCAATAATAGATAACCACCATTGGAATAGGCATATTGGCTACCGGGGGTAAAGTCGGTGGCTTGCTGACGCATCATTAAATCTAAGGCAGTTTGCAAATTAGTTTTGCTTAGAACCGGAACACCAGCAAGGCGCATTAATCCCAGCGCATCACGGACACCTGAGGTATGGTGGATAAGCATGCTAATAGTGATGGGTTTGCTATAAGTTGGGAAAGCAGGAAAATATTGCTGAACAGTCTCATTAAGCTTAAGTTTCCCCTGCTCCACCAATTTCATAATGCCCAGTACGGTGAACTGCTTTGAAAGCGACGCGGCATAGAAGCGCGAGTTCTGGTCTAATGCTCTGCCTGTGGTTAAATCTGCCAGGCCGCTGGCTGTTTGGTAAATCAGCTCCCCTTGTCTGAACACCCCCGCGCTACAACCCGGCTCTGAAACCCATTGCGTGACATTCAAGATCTCATCAACTTTGTTTTTCTGTACCTCAGAGAGGTCCGCATTAGCGCTAGCTGATGTAAGCCCACAAAGAATTGCTGCAAGGGGAAGGTATAAGCGTGGCATAGAGGCACTCCGTAAGGGCTGAAAATTCTCACCAAGAGTAAAAAGGTTTGTGTGGTACTTACAATAAAAAAAGCTTGTTAGCTAATACCTTGAAGTTATCCGATGACAAAGCAAACACTTTCCTTTTCGGGCTTAGGAAAGTGTCAACCTTATTTAGGACGGGTTACAGACAATAAAAAAGCCGGTTTACACCGGCTTTTTTAATACATTAGGCACTTATCAGGCGACTGATTTTGCCTTTGTGGAAGACACATTTTTGCCTTCCAGCTCGCCTAGTGCAAAGCTATCGACACTTAATGCCTCTTTGCGCAATGCATCTGTTCGCTTGAGCTGTTCAGCTTCATGCTCAGAGATAACCCCTTCTTTCAGCGCCAAGGCTAAGGTAGTTGCGAAAGGAAGCTTACGCGGAATTACTTTCTGTTTCTGTGCTTTGAGGATCTTCTTCTCAATTGGCACGACTTCGTGCATAGCGATAAAGGCGTTTTCCACCATACCTACCGGATCATCTGTTCTTTCACCGATATAGCACAAGTGGGTTAAACGATCGCGCATCACACCGGGCTGCATCAAGCTGTCGCTAACCTTCTGTGTAATCTCATCATGCGGCATGCGGTAATTGATACCCCAAGGGAAAACGACCCGTTTCAACAGCACCGCCACAACCCGGCTGGGGAAGTTTTGGAAGAAGCCATCAAACGCCACACCAATACGATGCAGACAACGCTGCAGCGCGTAGTGAACAAATGCCAGGTCAGCTACCTGACGGCCATCTGACTCATAACGACGTAATACCGCAGAGGCAATATACAACTGACTGAGTACGTCACCCAATCGAGCAGAAATCATCTCTTTACGCTTGAGATCGCCCCCCAGGATTAACATGGAGAAGTCTGCGCAAAGGGCCAAACCTTTAGACATGCGAGACAGCTGCTGGTAATACTCACCCGTTTCACCCGATACTGGCGCACGATTGAAAACACCGGCAGTCAAGCCTTGCCACAGTGAACCGAAAAAGTTACCCGTGGCAAACGCAACATGTTTAACCAGCAGTTGGTCAAAGTCTTTCAGACCTTGTTCGGCATCAGGATTGGCTGCTGCTTCCATTTCATCAAATACATAAGGATGACAACGGGTGGCCCCCTGGCCAAAGATCATCAGGTTGCGGGTAAGGATATTTGCCCCTTCCACTGTAATAGCCACAGGTGTACCAAAATATTGGTGAGCCAGATAGTTTTTAGGCCCTAACTGCACACCTTTACCCGCATGAATATCCATGGCGTCGTTGATCACTTCGCGAGACATCTCGGTCATATGATATTTGGCAATGGCAGTTACAACAGAAGGGCTCTCACCCAGGTCTATAGCACCTGCAGTCATGGTACGCATGGCTTCCAGGGTATAAGTCAGACCACCGATTCGGCCCATGGCCTCCTGAATACCTTCAAACTTGCCGATAGACAGACCAAACTGCTTACGCACAGCGGCATACGCACCTGTGGTTCGCGCAGATAAGTGACCGTTTGCAGTTGCGAGTGCCGGCAGTGAAATACCCCGTCCTGCAGACAAGCACTCCACCAGCATACGCCAGCCGCGTCCCGCATAATCTGGCCCACCAATAATCCAATCCAGCGGTATAAATACGTCTTCACCGCTTGTGGTGCCATTCATAAAGGCCATCGCAACTGGGAAGTGACGGTCGCCAACATTTACGCCAGGGTGAGACGTGGGAATAAGCGCACAGGTAATACCCAGGTCTTTCTTATCACCGAGCAAGCCATCCGGATCGTACATTTTAAACGCAAGGCCAAGCACAGTGGCAACCGGGGCCAATGTGATATAACGCTTATCCCAGCTCAGTTTAAGGCCCAAGACCTCCTGCCCGTCATGCATGCCTTTGCATACAATACCGGTATCTGGAATGGCACCTGCGTCTGAACCCGCTTCAGGACCAGTCAGGGCAAAGCAGGGAATATCCGTGCCATCTGCCAAGCGAGGCAACCAGTAATCTTTTTGCGCTTCTGTACCGTAATGCATCAGAAGTTCACCGGGGCCCAAAGAGTTAGGTACCATAACGGTTACCGCCACACTCAATGACCGGGTAGAGATACGAGACACTATGGTTGAGTTGGCAATAGCCGAGAACTCTTTACCCCCAAAAGATTTAGGAATGATCATCGCAAAGAAGCCTTCTTTACGCAGATATTCCCAGACTTCCTTAGGCAGGTCTTTGTCTTCGTGGACGATTTTATAGTCATCCAGCATTTTCAGCAGGGTTTCAACCTGATTATCAAGAAACGCCTGCTCTTCTTCATTCAATGCCGGTTTAGCATAGCCATGTAGTTTGTTCCAGTCGGGTTTACCACGGAACAACTCCCCTTCCCACCAAATAGAGCCCGCTTCCATGGCCTCACGTTCAGTGCTGGACATGGGGGGCAGAATTTTCTTAAAGATCTGGAAAACCGGCTTGGTTATCAGGTTACGCCTGATATCTGTCACGCCAAGTACAATGGCGAGTACAACCAGTAAAATCAGTAAAATAGACATGACTGCACCTTCTATTAAGCAATATCCAATAATGGATTAACGGACGTTTCAGCAACCTGAGCTCCCACCCCCGCAGAGATGTAAGGCATCAGTCGGGCAATAATGCCCTGCACCGTAACGTCTTGATGATAATCAGCCAGGGCAATCTCGCTGAGCGCTTTACTTGATGCCATGGTGAACACAAAAGTGCCGATAGCAAAATGTAAACGCCAGAAAATTTCCGCCGGTGATAACTTTGGAACGGCCAGGTGAACGGCGTGGACGAAACGCCTTAACACCTCGCCATAATGAAACGTGATATATTTTCTCAGGTGTCCCTGCGACTCTGAATAACCGCGCCCAAGCAATCTGACAAAGATAGCTGTGCCATCCGGACGAACCTGACTAAGACTCAGCAAAGGCTCAACTAAGCAGGAGAAAACCTGGCCAACATCAGGACTTGGATGCTTGTGTAGCAAACGACTTAACTCGTCGTCCACCGCAGGCATAAATACCGATAGGTAACGCTGTAGCACTTCCTGGATCAGTTGTTTTTTAGACCCAAAGTGATAGTTCACTGAGGCCAGATTAACCTTAGCTTCACTGGTGATTGTTCGTAAGGAGGTGTCACCGAAGCCATGCTCGGAGAACAGGGTTTCCGCGGCATCCAGAATCTGGATTTTGGTATCTGCACTCATAGTAAACAACCAATTCAAACGATAGTTTGAAATGTATGTTTAAATCGGCACAAATTCAAGTAAATGTTGTTCCTCGCTTTATATCCCTTTGCCGAATACGCCATGAATTCATGGATTGAACTTTCCATTGAACTTCTATTAATAAGCCGGGTCATATCCTATGAATGTTGTTTCCTCTCTCCCTGGGCCCGATTTCGCTAGCGCATTAGAAATTGGGCTTTTTTTTGTCTGCGGTAACCTGCGGCTATTATTCCATCAATTGGTTTATTCATCCCTACAGGCCACTTATACTGGCTTTTCCTAAAGCCGAATCTGTTTTTTGGATTCCTGCTCTGGGCTTAATAAAAGCAATAGCTAACAATAAAAGGACCTACCCGCATGCCTCGCACCAAACGCAGATTAACCTTGACCATGCTAGGAATGGCAGCCATTTTGACTGGCTGTCAGCAAGACTCTAAAGCTGAACATCCATCCCCAGCTACCGAACAACAAAAAGTTCCCAGTGCCAACGATGCCAAAGCCTTTATCCAGGCCGCACAAACCGAGATTGAAAAGCTACAAATACCGGCGTCGCAAGCCGCCTGGGCCTACGCCACTTATATCAATCAGGATACGGCGGCAGTGTCAGCGTATTTAGGTGAAAAACTGTCTGTACGTACCGCTGAGCTAGCGAAAGAAGCGGCTCAGTTTAATCATGTAGAAGTCGATGCCGATACGCGCCGCCAGTTAAATTTACTATTAAATTCCTTTGTCCTGGCTCCTCCTTCCCAGGCAGATAAATCTGAGCGTCTGGCACAGATCTCTTCTGAGCTGGATGGTATGTATGGTAAAGGCAAATATTGCCGCGAAAACGGCGAATGCTGGGATCTGGGACAAATGACCGCCAAGATGGCCAGAAGCAGAGACAACGAGTTACTGCTGGAGGTCTGGAATGGCTGGCGCCAGATATCCGTGCCCATGAAGCCCTTGTATGAAGAGATGGTTGGCCTGGCCAATGAAGGAGCCAGAGAATTAGGTTTTGCCGATACCAGCGAGCTGTGGCGCGGCAAATACGATATGCCAGCCGATGAGTTTGCCACCGAGCTGGACAGAACCTGGAACCAGGTCAAGCCATTCTACGACGCCCTGCATTGCCATGTTCGGGCGAAGTTAGGTGACTATTACGGTACCGATGTCGTACCGCAGGACAAGCCCATTCCAGCCCATCTGCTTGGTAATATGTGGGCTCAAAGCTGGGGCAACATCTACGATCTGGTTAAACCCGAACGTAAAATGCAAGTGCCTGATGTGACCAAGGCGTTAAAAGCACAGGGCTACGACGAAATCAAAATGGTCAAGCAGGCCGAGTCTTTCTTTACCTCCCTGGGTTTTGAACCTTTGCCGGAAACCTTCTGGCAGCGTTCGCAGTTTGTTCAGCCCAAAGACCGCGATGTGATTTGCCACGCGTCGGCCTGGGATATCG
Organism: Bowmanella yangjiangensis; assembly: GCF_017255015.1. Classification (GTDB taxonomy): domain Bacteria; phylum Pseudomonadota; class Gammaproteobacteria; order Enterobacterales; family Alteromonadaceae; genus Bowmanella; species Bowmanella yangjiangensis. The sequence goes on from NZ_JAFKCS010000011.1 coordinate 117,224, forward strand.
ACGATCAGGATGATCTGCGCATTAAAATGTGTATACAGAAAACCGGTGAGGAATTTAATGTTATTCACCATGAGTTGGGGCATAACTTCTATCAACGTGCCTACAAAAATCAGCCCCTGCTCTATCGTGGTTCGGCCAATGATGGCTTCCATGAAGCAATTGGTGACACCATAGCTTTGTCCATTACACCTAAGTATTTAAAACAAATTGGCCTGATAGACGAGATACCTGATGAATCCAATGATTTAGGTATGTTGATGCAGGTTGCACTGGATAAAATTGCTTTTGTACCTTTTGGCCTGATGGTGGACCAATGGCGCTGGAAGGTATTTTCCGGCGAAATTAAGCCTCAGGATTACAATAAAGCCTGGTGGGAACTGCGCGAAAAATATCAAGGCGTTATAGCGCCGGTAGCCCGTGACGAGAATGCATTTGACCCTGGGGCTAAATACCATGTTCCCGGCAATACCCCCTATACCCGTTATTTCCTGGCGCATATTCTGCAATTCCAGTTCCATAAAGCCTTATGTGAGATCGCTCAGGATCAAGGTCCTGTGCATCGTTGCTCAATTTATGCCAGTAAAGAAGCGGGGAGAGCGCTGAATGATATGCTGGAAATGGGTATGAGTAAGCCTTGGCAGGACGCACTGGAGACGTTGACTGGCTCCAGGCAGTTGGATGCCACCGCGATTCTGGACTATTTTGCCCCCTTAAAGGCCTGGCTTGATGAACAAAACCAGGGACGTCAATGTGGCTGGTAAGTAAATTCAGGCATAACCCCCATGTCTTAACGGGGTTGGCTATGCCCTTTCTTTAGTGACTATTCAGGCTGTTTTGGTGGTATCTTTATGTCCGCTAATACAGCCTGCTTTGGGGTTAACTTATCCCAGTGCTCCGTTTGCCAGCGCAACGTCACTATCGCCCCCGTAACAATATTACCTATCTCTTTGCCCGTGCTGATATCTACCAGTTCATTAAGCCCTGGATTATGGCCAAATAGCCAGATATGTTGATGCCCTTCATGCAGGGTGTTCAAGTAGTCAAAAAGTCGCTGTCCACTGGCTTCATAAAGTGCCCAGTCTAAATGCAGTTTGTCCATGGGGATCGCTAGCTGTTTTAGGTAGTAAAGCGCCGTACTATAGGTTCTGACAGCCGGAGAACAACATATGAGATCAGGGACAAAACACTCAGTCGTTGTGGCCATTAAGGCTGCGTCACGATACCCCCGGTGGTTAAGTGGCCGGAACATATCGGTAATCTCGTACTTCCAACTGGATTTTGCATGACGAAATAGGCTGACTTGCTTCATAAGGTATTGATGTAAAAAGGCTATATGGGCAACTCTATCCTGCCTGGTGTGCTTTGCAAGAAAAGAAAAAGCCCTCATTTGGAGGGCTTTAAGGCAATCAGAATCTCGCTCTTAGGGTGACTCCAAAGGTGCGGGGCTGATTGGTACGGTAGGCCAACCTAGCACGCCCACCGCGCTCGCGATCAAATGACAAGTTGGCATTTTCATCCGTTACGTTATTGATGTACAACACGGCCTCCCAAGTGTCGTACACCAGTCCGGCACTTAAGTTCAGGGTGTTGTAAGCGTCCAGCTCCAGATCCAGGGCCGTTACGTCAGTACCACTGGCACCGCCAAAGGGTAATCCGGAAACAAAATTACCGGCACCTTCAACCTGATCGCTGGGCTGGGTAATTCTATCCCCTATGTACTGGAACGAAGCAGACACATAAGTATCGTTAGCGCCCAGCAATGGCGAGTCAAAATCATAGGTACCTGCCAGGGCAAACTGCACTTCTGGCACAGACGCCAAGCGATTGCCCTCTTCGACACCCCCCAACACATTGCCGTCTCCGTCCCTTACGGTACTATCAAACTCTGCCTGTACAAAACTACCCGATAAGGTGACAAACAGGTTATCGGTGGCTCTTCGCGTCAACTCATATTCAAGACCAACGGTATGGGCTTCGGGTACGTTAAACGAAATTCTTGATGAGCAGGAACCGGCATCCAAGGTGACCTGAAGGTCGCTGATGTCGGTGTAGAACAGCGCCATATTAGCCCCCCAACGCTTGGCGCTGGCTTTCATACCCACTTCATAGTTGACCAGTTTCTCGTCATCATAATTCTGAAAACTACCAAAGGTTTGCAGGTCTGAGCCTTGGCATAGGGTTTCATTGAGCGGATCATTCACCCCCCCAAGTCTGAAGCCCTGGGATATCTGGGCATTCAGATTAACCGTTTCATTTAGCTCATAGTTGGCAATGAAGCGTGAAGTAAAACCATCGGATGACGTGGAATCAACTTGATCATCACCATTTGCAAATAAACCGCCAGTGGTGAATCGTCGCTCTTCTTCATAGTCATAGAAGCGGCTGCCTAACACCAGGTTAAGCTTGTCATTAACGTCATAGGTCAATTCACCGAATACCGACTTCTGATTCAAATCATAAGGTAGATCCGCGTTATAGGGAGAGTTCATTGGAAAGCCGTTAGCAACTGCCGCCGATGTTCCTTCTCCCAGTACCGCATCAGTGAAAGCATCGTAGCCAGGAGTTGGCAAACGTTGGCTGTATTGGCGCTGGGTATCTGAATAAAACACCCCGAACAACCACTGCAGTGCAGAGTCGGTATTGGAACTAAAGCGCAGTTCTACCGTATCTTGTTCAACCTGAGTGCGGTCACGCAGGTTGGAGGGTAAAAGCACCGCGGCATCCGGAAAGCCCAGATCCACACTAACACTGCCACTTAATGCACTGGCATCACGGCTAACCATAATATCCCTGTCCGTATAGCTATATACGAAGGTCATATCCGCACTGCCAAGCTCCCACTCGGCAGTGATATCAGCAATCAGGGTTTCATCTTTGAAACCTTCATCCAACAGCAAATACTGTTCACGCTCACCTAATTGAATTGCAGGACGGGTGGTGGTGTAGGGATTAGCAAACATGTTGAAGACTTCCTGGCGGTTAAAGCCATCAACGTCAATTTCCTGGTAGACCACCCTTGGCGTAATCGTCAGTTGATCTGTTGCCCACCAGGTCAAGGCCAAACGGCCGCCGGTGCGGCTGCCGCCATTGACATCATTCTTACGACTTCCGTTTTCACCTAGCGCATCAATAAAACCGGCATACTCGGTGGTATAAACAACCGCACGCATGGCCAACTTATCATCCACTAAAGGTACATTCACCATACCTTTAATATGCCCGCCTGTATCACCATCTGTTACGGAATTTAAGTTTAGTTCAAGGCTTCCAGCCAACTCATCGGCTTCTGGCTGGTTGGTAATATAACGAATGGTGCCACCAATGGAGCCCGAACCAAACAGAGTACCTTGCGGGCCACGCAGTGTTTCTACCCGGTTCAGATCATACAGATCCAAATCAGGGGTAAACAGGGAAAGCGAAATGACGCTTTCATCCAGATACACACCGACCTGCTCTTTTACCCCAGGCTGGTCTCGAACTACCTGCCCGGCAGAGACACCACGAATAGCAACCTGGCTTTGCCCGGGGCCTAAGTTTTGAATAGATAAACCTGCTACATTGCGCGACAACTCTTCCAAATTGGTTGCCCCCGCTCTTTCAATGTCAGCTTGTGATTGCGCGTTAATGGAAAATGGTACTTCCTGCAAGGTAGAAGCACGTTTGGTGGCGGTGACCATTATCACCTCCACGTCGTTTTCTTTTTCTTCCTGTGCCGCGTTTTGCTGCTGCGCGACAGCCTGCGTACCTTGCAATAATCCGAATAATGAAATACCGAACAAACCTAGCTTAATGGCTTTGTTCAGTGGCTTGAGTTGTGTGTCCATCATGCTTCTCCAAGATAGAATTGTATTTTTTTGGATTGAAGCCCCATTACCTGGCAGAAAACTGTCGAGATTTTGAGCAGATAATTCGTCATAACAACAACTTATGACGTTTCGGGGATGGAATTAAAGCTAGATGACAACTGGCAACTTTGCCAATTGTCATCTAGTAAATTGCGAGAAAAATAAGATTTAGTTAAATACTACTGGGCAAAAAAGGTTGCCACAGTCCATAGCAGTGCAGCGGCGGTGGCGGCCAGACCAGCAGGGAATAACTGAGATTTAACATGATCCATCAGGTCACAGCCGGTGGTCATGGCACTTAAAATAGTGGAATCCGATATCGGCGAACACTGGTCGCCATACACACTGCCATTGAGTACCGTGGCAAAACAAATGGCCATATACAGCTCAGGATTCGCCAGTTGCTGGTCCTGGGCAATCACCCACGCCAGCGGCATCGCCAAGGGGAAAGCAATAGCATAGGTTCCCCAACTGGTGCCGGTAGAAAATGCGATGACCATAGTGATGAGCTGCAAAATCACGGGTAGCGCCCAAAACGGTACACTCTCACCAAGCAGGTCCACCATATACAGGCCACCACCAATATATTTACTGATACCGCCAATGGTTATCGCCAGCATCAACACAATAGACGCGACCACCACAGACTTTAACCCATCGCCAAAACCATCCAGCAATTGCTCCAGGGTCATACCTTTAAATAACGCAATAGAAGCCGCCAATATTAGTGCCGTACCAAAGGCCCAGTTAACTTTGGGTGTACCTAGTACCACAAAAGTCCCTACCGCAATGCAGAGCAGCACCGCTAAAGGCACAACGAATTCCCAGATACTGGCCTTGTAATGTTCGGGGACTTTCACCTTATGCAGCTCTCCGCTGCTCATCGGCCGTGCTGTCGGCGCGTCCAACTGACCAGTTTTGGCCGCTCTTTGGTGTGCGTTACGTAATCTTCGTCCTGAAAAGGTAAAGATATTCAAACTCATCAACAAGGTACCAAAAACCGCCAGGATGGCATAAAAACTAAATGGAATGCTGTCGAAGAAAAAAGCAATGCGATCGGCTTCGGTGGCCAAAAATGCCACACCTGGTACAAAAATAAAGGCTTGAACGTAGGCAGGCCAAGCATTAAATGCCATGACCGCGGCGATGGGAGATGCAGTGGAGTCTACGACATAGCTCAGTTCCTCGTGGCTGACCCCAGCCTTGTCAGCAATAGGTCTGACAGTGGTACCAACCAATACCGTACTGATAGTGCCGCCCTGAAAGAAAATCACCCCTAACAACCAGGTGACGAGCTTGGCAGAACGCGGTCCGCGAACAAAATGGCGGGTCATCGTCTGAGCAAAGGCTTGGGCCGCGCCTGTCTTTGCCCAGATCCCGGTTAAGCCACCCAATAGCCACAAGTACAAAATCAAAATCCCGGCCGCACTGGGTGTGGCAAGACTGGGGATCAACACCTTATCAGTAATATCAAACTGACCAATCATAAAGGCGCCGGTGACTATCCCTGCCAGCAAGGCCACTATGGGCTCGCGGCAAATCAGGCACAAGGCGATAGTCACAAATGCCGGTAGCAAAGACCACAAACCGTAGTGGAAGTCGGCCTGGAGCATCATCACCTGGCCGTCTTCTTTCATTACCCATTGTTTCTTTAACTCAGGCTCCCCCTGAATCTTGTCTAGGTTTGCCTGACGAAGTGGCGAATCCTGATAAGCAACGACTTGGTCTACTGGCAACACATCGCCTTTATTGCGATACATAAGCCGTCCGGCGTCATCACTGAAGGTTTCGTACAGGTAACTTTGTTCCTTCCATACCGGTTGCTGATAATGATGTGCCAGTAATGCTGCCGCCAAAGCCAACAGCAAAAAGCCCCAGGTCACAGAATTTCGAGTCAACACTGCTACTCCCGCCAAAATAAAAGAGTGAAAGCTAACATCTTTATAACAGTGAAGGCGAGCGCTTAAGTTTTTCCAGCCCATGCCTTTTTGTTATTGATATCCCCCTTGCCGCTATGAGGCTTAACCGTTAGGCTGATGCACCGGATCAACTGGCGGGACAGCCATGCACGACCATCACCATCATCACCACCACGGCCATAACGGTCAACAAAATATGGCGGTGGCATTTTTCCTCAACCTTGGCTTTGCCATCATTGAATTTATTGGCGGCTTGCTCACCAACAGCACCGCCATCATGGCCGATGCCGTGCATGACCTGGGTGATGCGCTGTCCATTGGTTTTGCCTGGGGCATGGGACGTTACTCTGAACGCCCGGCCGACAACCGCTTTACTTATGGATTTAGGCGTCTGTCGCTGCTATCTGCTCTGCTCAATGGCATGGTGCTTATTGGCGGCACAGCCTGGGTGCTTTATCAATCTATTCCGCGCTTGTGGGACCCACAGATGCCGCATACATCAGGCATGCTAGGCTTAGCCATTTTAGGTATTGCAGTAAACGGTTATGCTGCCTGGCGTATGCAAGGTGGTAAGACCTTAAACGAGAAAGTGCTTAACTGGCATCTACTGGAAGATATGTTGGGTTGGGTGGCGGTCCTGATCGTTAGTATAGTGATGATGATTGTTGAGCTGCCAATACTCGACCCATTACTGGCCATCTGTTTCAGCTTGTTTATTTTATTCAATGTACTGCGCCATACAGCCAGCAGCGTCGGGTTGTTTTTGCAGCGTAGCCCTGATATCCAAATGCAGCAGGAAGTTGAGCAGGCCCTATTATCAATTCCTGATGTTACCGATATTCATCACTTACATTTCTGGTCGCTGGATGGTGAAAAGCATGTTTTGACTGTGCATCTGGTCAGTGCCCAAATGCTGTCTGCGCAGCAGTATCAGGCGTTAAAGCTGGCCGTGAATGAACGCTTGCAACCTTTTGAACTGGCGCACACCACCATTGAAATAGAACATCCAGAAGAAAACTGCCGTGACGCCAAACCAGAGAAAGAGCACGCCCACTGCGGACATGCTCATTAACGGCTGCTTGTCTTTTTAGTGAGAAGGTCTTCAAGTCAGAAGCTAACAATAAAAAAACGGCGCCAAAGGGCGCCGTTTTTATGAACTGCACTTAAGCCAGTTGTTTACTTAAGTACTCTTCATAAGGCCCTTGGAAATCAACAATACCATCGGTCTTGATATCCAAAACACGGGTTGCCAGTGAAGATACAAATTCACGGTCGTGTGACACAAAAATCAGCGTACCTTCAAAGTGCTCCAATGCCAGGTTTAAGGCTTCAATAGACTCCATATCCAAGTGGTTGGTCGGCTCATCCATCACCAGTATATTAGGTCGCTGATTGATCAGCTTACCGAATAACATACGACCTTTTTCACCACCAGAGAGAGATTTCACTGACTTTTTAATGTCATCCTGAGAGAACAGCATACGACCTAATAAGCCGCGCACCGTTTGCTCATCATCACCGGGGTTTTTCCACTGGCTCATCCAGTCGAACAGGGTCATATCCTTAGCAAAATCCTCACTGTGATCCTGCGCATAGTAACCAATGCTGGCATTTTCCGACCATTTCACTAAACCCGTTTTGCTTGGCAGTTCACCAATCAGGGTTTTCAGGAAGGTGGTTTTCCCTATACCGTTGGCACCAATCACCGCCACCTTTTCACCGACTTCCAGAATCATACTGAATTGTTTAAACAACAGTTCGTCATAACCGTTGCCAATATTTTCCAGCTCCAGGGCATTGCGGAACAGCTTCTTCTGTTGGGTAAAACGAATAAAAGGGCTGACCCGGCTGGAAGCCTTAATTTCATGCAGCTCAATTTTCTCAATTTGCTTAGCTCTGGAGGTGGCCTGCTTAGCTTTGGAGGCGTTAGCTGAGAAGCGGCTGACGAAAGTTTGCAGCTCGGCA
>NZ_JAFKCS010000110.1 GCF_017255015.1 Bowmanella yangjiangensis
GTGGGTGCTGACGGTCTTGTTGCTGATCGACAGGTGTTCGGCGATCTGGTTGACGCCCAGGCCATCGGCGAGCAGGCGCAGGATCTGGAATTCCCGGTCCGACAGGCTGTGCAGGCCACTGTTGCGCTCCTCGGCGTTGGCGAAGGCCAGCTGTTCGGCGATGCGCGGGTCGAGATAGCGCCCGCCGTTGGCCACCTTGTTGATGGCCGCGAGCAGGGTTTCGGCGTCGTGGTCCTTGGTCAGGTAGCCGCTGGCGCCGGCACGCAGGGCGCGCTGGGCGATCTGCGCTTCGTTGTGCATGCTCAGCACCAGGATCGGCAGCCTGGTGTAGTGCCCGTGGATCCGCGCGATGAGGTCTTCGCCGCTGATGCCGGGCATGCTCATGTCCAGCAGGACCAGGTCGACCTCGGTGCTGCGCAGGCGCTCGAGCACCTGGCCGCCGTTCTCCGCTTCCGCGACCACCTGCAGGCGGCTGTCGAACTCGATCAGCTGCTTGAGCCCGTTGCGCATGATGGTGTGGTCGTCCGCGATCATGATGCGGGTCATGAGTCCTCCTTGGCCGGCGTGATGGGCAGGCTGGCCTGTACCGTGGTGCCTTGTCCGGGATGGCTGAAGATCACCACTTCGCCGCCGAGGCTGATGCCGCGTTCGCGCATGCCGGCGAGGCCCAGGGAGCGCGTGTTGACGGCCGACGGGTCGAAGCCGCGCCCGTTGTCGGTGATATCCAGCTGGTAGACGTCGTCGAGCCGTTCCAGGCTCACCACCGCCCGGCTCGCGCCGGAATGGCGGGCGACGTTGTTCAGCGCTTCCTGCACGATGCGGAAGGCGGTGGTCGCCTGGTCATCGCTGAGGGCCGGTTCGTCGCTGTGCGTGGTCAGCTCGCACTCGATCCGGGTGTGCTGGCGAAATTCGCTGGTCAACCACTCCAGGGCCGGGTACAGGCCCATGTTGAGCACCGCCGGACGCAGGCTGGTGGCGATGGAGCGCACCACCTGAATGGTTCGGTCACAGAGTTGCATCAGCCCGTCGACGGCATTGTCGAGACCGGGCGCCTTGGCGCCGAACTGCAGGTGCAGCATGGAAATGCCCATGCGCAAGGCCGTCAGGTGTTGGCCGAGTTCGTCATGGATTTCCTGGGCGATCAGCTTGCGTTCTTCCTCCCGGGCCGACTCCCTGCGGGTGGTCAGGTCGCGCAGCTGCTGGTTGCTCTGCGCCAGGCGTCGTTCGGCCTTGCGGATGTTGGTGATGTCCCTGGCCAGCGAGAGCACGCTGGTGATGGCGCCCGAAGCGTTGCGCTCGGGCACCAGTTGCACCAGGTAGTGGTGTTGCAGGTCGGCGGGGCCGTCGATGCCGTGAATCAGCTCCTCCTCGAGCGAGTCGCCGCTGAGGGCGACCTCGCGCACCAGGTCGGCCATGATGTCGACCTGGGAATTGTCACCGAAGGCATCGCGCGCGGGACGCCCGCGCGCCTCCACCAGCGGCAGCCGGCACAGGGCTTCGAGGGCCGGGTTGGCGTAGATCAGGCGGAAGTCCGGGGTCAGGCGGCCAACGGCGTCGTGGGTGTTCTCGATCAGCGCGCGGAACTGGCGTTCGTTGTGCAGCAGGGTGTCGGCCAGGCGCTGCTGTTCGGTGAGGTCATGCAGAAGTGCCAGGCAGTAGCCCCGGCGATCGTAGTAGAAACGGTTGAACCTCACCGAGACGTGGTAGCGCGTGCCATCCACGGGGTGGCTCAGCTCCAGCTGCACCGGGCCCTGGCCCTGCATCAGCTCGCGCAGCTCGTCATCCGAGTGCAGGGCCAGGGGCACCAGCGCCTGGCCGATGCTCTGTCCCATCAGGTACTGGCGGCGTTGGCCGAGCAGGCGAGTGGCGGCGTCGTTGAGGTAGCAGATGTTCAGGCCGTCATCGAGCAGCAGCGCACCGTCGGTGGTGTAGTCGAGGGCGAAGCTGAGCAGGTAGGCCTGCTCGGCACGCTCCTGCGTGGACCGCGTCGGGGTAAAGCGGACCAGGAAGTGATCGATGCCGCTGTCCGCCTGCGACACCCAGCAGACGCTGGTGTGCAGCCACTTGTAGGCGCCCTCCTGGCTGTGCAGGCGCAGCTCGCCGCAGGCGATGTCGAGCTGCTGGCGACGGGCACGCTCCAGTGCGTAGTCGAAGGTGTCGCGGTCCTGTGGATGCAGCCACTGCGTCAGCGGCTTGTTGCCGTGCTCGCCGATCAGTGCCTGCAGCGCCGGGTTGCTGTACTGCAGGCAGCCACGAACATCGAGCAGACCCAGGCAGAGGGGGGCGGACTGCCAGGCCGCGCTGAGCAGGGACTCTTCCGAGTGCTTGTCCTTCAAGGCGTTCCTCCAATGAGCGACCTGACCAGTATGGGTCAGTTTCTCGATGAAGGTGTGCCAGGCAGGGCCAGGCTGCGCGGCCGGGGCATTCAGCCCGGGATGTGCGCAGCCTGGCGTGGCTCGCAGGGGCTCAATGCGGTATCTCGATGCCGCGCATGCGCTCCGCACGCCGGCGCAGCAGTTCGATGGTGACCAGCAGGGCGATGGAGACCAGGATCA
>NZ_JAFKCS010000111.1 GCF_017255015.1 Bowmanella yangjiangensis
GACACCAGCATCGCCCAGCGCATGCTCAGTCAGAAGACCGTGCAGCACGAGGCCGTCCTGGCAACGCTGGCGGCGTTGGCGAATCCGCCGGCGCCCGAACGCCTGTTGCCCAGCCTGCAACCAAGCATGCCGCAGTTGCAGGGTCTCGGGCTGTTTCGCAACGGCACCTGGATGGCAACTCAGGCAGCGCCTGCTGAACTGGCGATGATGCTCGAACGAGCGCGCCAACTGCAGCGGCCTGTCACCTTGCCTCAGGAGCAGTCGCGTTACTGGCTGGTCGCGCCGTCAGGCTGGAGCCTGCTGCTGGATGCACGGCAATTGCTCTCCGCCGATGAATTCCCGCCATCATTGGGTGTGTTGACTCTGGATCTGGGCAACGGACCGCTCACGCTGCTGGCCCGTCAGCCCGGGGACCTTTCTGTGGGTTGGACGTTCGACCTGCGCAAACCGCTGGGAGCCGTCAGCCAGCCCTTTGCCTTGCACAGCTGGCGGACCCTGACGCCAGCTGACTGGCCCTGGCCGGCATGGCTGACATGGGCGTTCGCCAGCGCTCTGCTGGCCGTTGCCGGCACGGCCTGGCAGCGCACGCGCGCCGAGGCTCGGCGACAGCAGGAGCAAGCCCGCCTGGCGCAGATGGCCCGTCTGGGTTCGCTGGGTGAAATGGCCGCAGGCATCGCCCATGAGCTGAACCAGCCACTGACGGCGATTCTCGCCCAGGTGCGTGCAGCCGAGCGCCTGCTCGACGACGAGGACGAGCGCCCTGTCGTACGCCAGGCGCTGCTTGCCAGCGCTGCCCAGGCACGCCGTGCGGCGGACATCATCAGCCGATTGCGCGATCTGGTGCAGTCCAGCTCGCCGTCGACGCGTGCACCGGTGGATGCCGAACAGCTGATGGCCTCGCTACTGTTTCTACGCGCCGAGGAGCTGGCCCGCCAGGGCATTCGCCTGAGCTGGTCCAATGCCAGCCCGGGTGAATGCCCGCTGGGCGATCGGGTCGCGCTTGAGCAGATAGTGCACAACCTGGTGCAGAACGCAGCTGACATGAGTGGCACCCGCAACATCCTGGTCAGTGGCGGCGTCGAGGACGATGCGTATGTATTCCATGTCAGCGACGATGGTCCGGGCATCACAGACGAAGCGTTACCACGCCTGTTCGAGCCGTTCTATACGTCACGCCAGCACGGCATGGGGCTGGGCCTGACATTGTGCGAGACGCTGGCCGGCGCTATGGACGGCCGCCTCAGCGCGCGCAACCTGGACACGGGCGGCGCCTGCTTCACCCTGCGCCTGCCCCTTGCCGGAGCCGATGCATGAGCGCCCTCTCCCATTCCCCGCTGGTTTACCTGGTCGACGATGATGACGCCGTGCGTGATGCTCTGGCCCTGCTGCTGCGCAGCGTCGGCTTGCGCAGCGAGAGCCATGGCGATCCGCAGGCATTTCTCGCCACGCTGTCGGCGCAGTCGATCGGCTGCGTCGTGCTGGACATTCGCATGCCGGGCATGGGTGGGCTGGAGCTACTGGAACGGCTCGCCGAATGCTCCGATCTGCCGGTGGTGATGCTGACCGGGCATGGCAACGTCGATCTGTGTCGCCGCGCCTTCAAGGGCGGCGCCATGGAGTTCCTGCAGAAGCCCGTGGATGACGATGTGTTCCTGGATGCGGTGCAAGCCGCTGTACGTCTGCATATCGCCAGCCGGGAGCGTCAGGCCGTCACCCTGGCGGCCAGCGAGCGCCTGGCGCGCTTGTCCGGACGCGAGCATGACGTGCTGGTGCGCATCGTCACGGGCATGAGCAACAAGGAGATTGCGCGGGAGCTGGAGCTCTCGCCGCGAACCGTGGAAACCTACCGGGCCAACGTCTTCGACAAGCTCGAAGCTGACTCGCTGGCACAGCTGATCCGCCAGTACGCCAGCCTGCTGGATGAACCGTCTCCGTAGCGCTACGGAGAACGACGAGTAGTCGGGCGAATACCGCGGCGAGGGGCATGCGACCAGACTGGCGACTCCTGATCCGACTGAAAGGAAAGTCCCATGACTCGTTCATCCCTAGCTGCCCTGCTCTGCTCGTTCGCCCTCGTCAACGTCGCCAACGGCGCGGTTCTCAATGAAGGCAATCTGTCGACGGCCGACGCGCAGAAACTCGCCAGTGCGACCGTCGCGGCCTGCTCCGCCAAAGGTTACAACGTCAGCGCTTCGGTGGTGGATCGTGCCGGCCTGCTGAAGGCCTTTGCCCGCGCGGACAACGCTGGCCCACACACGATCGAGGCCAGCAGGGCCAAGGCCTTCACCTCGGCGTCGGCCAAGGCCCCTACGCTGGCAATCATGGAGAACGCGCAGAAGAACCCCGGCGCAGCCAACCTCACCGATATTCCGGGTTTCCTGTTGCTGGGTGGCGGGGTTCCGGTCAAGGCCGGCGACACAGTCATCGGGGCCATCGGTGTGGCAGGTGCTCCGGGTGGTCACCTGGACGCACAGTGCGCCGATGAGGTCCTGGCAGCGAATGCCGCGTTGT
>NZ_JAFKCS010000112.1:0-576 GCF_017255015.1 Bowmanella yangjiangensis
AAAGTCGAGCTGAATGGCTATGGCAATGCCGCCGAAGCGCGGCAGATGATCCAGACGGCGCTGGACAACTACAAGAAGCAGAACTGAGCCGAGCAAGCGCAGAAGAAAGCCCGGCCTAGCGCCGGGCTTTTTCGCTACAGGCCTCAGCTTCCCTCGGCCAGCGCCTTCTTGTAACGGGTGGCATAGTTCAGTTTGCGTCCAGCGACCTTGTTCAGCTCCTTGCGGTCGATGGACGAGTAACCGCCCAGTTCGCGCGCCTTGAAGCCGCTGTCACCGACGATCTCGTCCGGGGCCAGGGCCACCATCTTCTTCGCGGCGGCCTCGACAGCGTCCCGGTAATCGCCACGATCACTCAGGTCATAACCTTCCAGCGGCATCACCGAGCGCAGCCAGTTACCCCAGTAGAACTCGAGAAACTCGGGGGCCACCTCTCCAGAACGCGGCTTGTCGTAAGCGACCTCGCGGGTGAAGTACACCAGCGCACGATAAGGGTCGTTGGCCAAGTGCTGGAGCCCCAGCTGAGCAGGTATCTGCTGCGGGTCGATGCTTCGCCCATTGCCATCCTTGAGCCATACC
>NZ_JAFKCS010000112.1:586-2507 GCF_017255015.1 Bowmanella yangjiangensis
GCGTGCCTGCGCCATGCGCTGCCAGAAGCTGGCCATGTCGGCACTGTCGCTGAAGTTGTCGGTAACGCGCACCCACATGTTCAGGTCGGCGCCAGCATCGGGATACTCCATCAGCACGGTGAAGGTGTGATGGCCATCGGTCAGGAACAGTTTGCCCTGCGGACCGATCACGACGGTTTTCATCTCGCTGCTGCGAGTGCCTACCGCGCTCTGGCAGCTGAAGCTGTCCGGCTTGTGCAGGTCTGCATCGCCAGGCACGCTGGCACTCTCGCCCTGGCCGTTGGCTTCGCAGTACTCATCGAACAGCTTGTTGCGCTCATTGGCGAAGCGCCCGAGCTTATAGAAAATCTGGTCATAGCCCACTGCTGCCTGAGTCGGATGCAAGGACGTCAGCGGCACCTGGAGCAGTTCGCCCGGTTTGGCCGCACTGTAATCCTGCGCCAGGGCAATGGCGCTGAAACCGATCGATAGCAGCAGAGCGGTAGTCTTACGCATAGCGCTTTTCCATCAATACAAAGGAATAAAAAAGCCCCGCGAAACGCGGGGCTCGAATCAGGAGCAACACTTCAAGGGGTGAAGCTTAGAAGACGTACTGCAGGCGACCTACGATGGCCTTGCCGTCATCCTGAACGCTCTTGCCGCCGACCTGATTGGTGGTGTTGATGTTGTCCACTTCATAGTCGATGTAGTTCAAGCTCATGCGTACCGCCGGAGTGGCGAAGTAGTTCACGCCCACGACCATGGCACTGGCTTCGAACTCGTCGCTGGTGTCGTCGGCAACGATGCCGGCCAGACCCAGGTTGCCCGGGATGGCGTTTGCATCGGAGTCGATGGTGGAGCGCTCGTAACGGGCGAACACTTCCCAGGAGCCTTTCATGTTGTCCGGCTTGTCCCACTTGCCATCGGCAGCCTTGTACTGACGCACGCCGTTGAACATGTAGGAAACCTGGCCGTAGTAGCCGCTGATATCGACGTCGGAGTCGGCACCACCAGCGGTTTCACCGCTGATCTGACGCTGGAAGTACTCAGCCTGGGCACGGAAGGCACCGAACTGCGCACCGGACTCCAGCACCCATTCAACGTCCTTGTCAGCCACGGTGACGTCACCGAAGGTCAGACGGAAGTCATTGTCGCTGCGAATCCCCATGCGAGTACGAGCGCGGGAGCGGTCGTCATCCGGGTTGGAGCTGTGATAGTTGGCACCCAGGTGCACCACATCGGTACCGTTCAGGTACGGAGCCCAGTGGGCGCGCAGGGTATAGCCATAGGCCTCGTCGTTGCCGTCATCGGCCGACTCGTAGGTGTTGTAGTGCGCAACCTGAGCCATCAGGCCGTAGTTGTCACCGGAGTGCTTGAAGTTCACACCGAACTTGGTGTCTTCGTCACCGTTGAGGAAGTCGTACATGAACGGACGCTCGATCGCGGTGATCCAAGACGAGCTGGTGGTGTTTTCCAGACCGTAGTCAACGCCGAAACGGCCTACGGTGATGGTGCCGACATCCAGGCCAGTGTAGGCGATGAACGCCCGGTCAACGGCGGTGTTATCGCCTTCACCGCTGTCGTCGTAGCTCACACGCAGGCCCCAGTCCCAATCGCTGTAGGCAGTGCCTTCCAGACCGAACTCACCACGACGGATGAAGGTGTTGAAGGTATCGTCGAACGGCTGGTTCTGATCGGCAGCCATCAGACCATCGAAGTTGGTGGCATCCCACTGCAGCTTGCCGCTCAGCTTGAAGCTGAACGCCTTGTCGGTGGTAGCGACTTCCAGGCCACCTTTGGTCTTGATCACGAGGTCGGCGCCGTCAGTGGTAACAGTACCGGCGAAAGCCTGGGCGGAGACGGCCAGAGCCAGAGCGCTGGCTGCGAAACCGGCGAAGTGCTTACGGATCATCGAGGATTCCCCTGTTGAACTTTAAGTGTT
>NZ_JAFKCS010000113.1 GCF_017255015.1 Bowmanella yangjiangensis
TGAGGAAGACTTAGCCTCGGACAACCCTGCCTCCATGCTTCGCTTCGATTATTTGCCCGACAGCTACTTTGGTTGCCGGGAGGGTTCTTGGTACGAGATTCCCGACACATTTTGGGAGGGATGGGTTTATCAGGCCATCGATCCCACCGGACCGGGCAGTGTATTTCTGCGTGGCGAGCTGTCTGTGCCAGAGGGGAAAAAGAACTTCTCACGACACCTAGTTTCGCCAATGTTTATCGAACGAGGCATCGTATCTGCATCGTATTACCCGCTTTCCAGCCCGAGCGAGTTGGCATCGGTTAGTACGACTGCGACGCTTTCGGTGATCGACTGCGGGCACGGTAACTGGAACGAGATTCGTACGGATAGCCTGCGGATCATATACGACGTTGGCGCCAGCCGCCTCTACGACGCAGCACAAGTAGAGCGTCTTGTCGCATCACAGGGCATCGGTACACAAGGAGTTGAGGTCAAAATCTACATCAGCCATTGGGACGTCGATCATTATCAGTCGCTTTTGAAATTTACTCACGCAGATATGACTGTGATAACAGAGGTAACAGCTCCTAGTCAGCTACCAGATACTGCGACCTGTAAGCGCATTATGGCTTTGCTCGATGAGCATGAGATATCGGTTCGGCTTTTGCCTCCTGCGCAACGGAATGCTCCGGGACGTACGATTAAACTGATCGAAATCCAACGTGTGGGGCCACTTACCGTATTTCGTGCAACTGCGGGTCGATCTCGCAACCAGAGCGGTATTGTTCTTTGTTATGAAGGCCGTAACAAATTAGCCCTACTGGTCGGCGACCACCATTATGAAAAAATACTGAATGCCATTCAGGGCCGTTTCCAATCAACAAAAGACTGCGTATTTGTTGCACCTCATCACGGGGGTAATGCTGGTTCAATAGACGTCAGTGCCTGGAGAGCATTGTTCTCGTCATTCGAGACGGTAATTTCATGCGGGGATAATGCTTGGGATCACCCATTGGCCGACAACCTGAATGGTTTGAGTGCACTCCAAAATAATATTGCTTCATACCGAACCGACCACGATGGAACTTTGCAATTCAGGCTGTGAGCAGTAAATATATTAAATAGTTGTTTTTCATGGGGGAGGCAAATGTGGAACCGACGGAGCTCAACGCATTCTTGAGAGACCCCAAGCTTTTGGAGCTGATAGAGCTCAACAAAACTGTCGACAATGTTTTTGAGGTGACGACACTTCTGGAGAACCAAAATTCTGAAGTGCTTGCCTGGTGTATGAACCCCAATGAAGGCCATTCCCAAGGCGATGGGATTATTAAGGACTTCCTAGAAGCGGCCCACGCTGCGAGCGATGGTTGCACCTATGATAACCGCAAGTTTTTTGCGAAGTGGACGCCAGGAAAAATTCGCACCAGTAGCTTTGGCGCGGCATTCGTTACTCGTGAGTTCAGTATCAAAGGCAACGGAGGCACCGGCAATGGTAGGCTTGACCTATTTTTGGTCGACCCAGCAAATCAGATTCTGGTCGCGATTGAAAATAAGGTTAAAGCATCGTTGACGGCACAGCAGCTCGAAAAATATGTGCGCGCCGTCAAGGAGCAAATCAGCAGTCGTAGAGTTTTTGCTGATTACGACCTAGCTTTCGTCGTGCTCGACCAGGATCTTGATGCCTACAAGGAAAAGCAGTTGCTGGAGTTAGGTAAGCGCTGGACCCTTCTTGACTATCGCTGGCTGGAAGCCTCTGCCAGCAGGGCCAGGTTCCAACTTAGCCGGGGTAATAACTCCGCGCAGTTACTGGTTGCCTATTGCCAAAGCGTGACTCGTTGGCAAAGCCCGATCAGCGAAAAAATTTCGGATCTTGCAGCTGATCTGGTTCTGACTCATCAGGCTGTGATCAGTGCAATGCGCCCTTTGAAATACAAGCCTCTAAATAAATGGACACCCGCTACGCTACAGGGGCATCTGGGCGAGTTGACATTGTTCCTCGCCCAGAATCAACATGTGTGTGAAAAGCTACTTAGCGTGAGGGGCGTAGCCAGCCTAGCGCCCTTGTTGTTCAAAGCTATCCCGACGCTCTCAGCCGAGCGGGTTGATCAGGGCACTCAATGGATCTCAATAACACCGCCAGAAACCCTGGAGCTAATGCGTGATGAAGTCTGGCCGGTTTATATCACGATCTACCGGGTGGCCAAGGTGTCGAAACCATCGCCCCCCAGATACAACGTAAGGCTGGACTGGGACAAAAACGAATTCAATGTAGAAAAGGTCAGTGAAACAAAACTGCGGTTTCACTTGAGTAAAAGCTTCTCCGGGCTGGAGAAATTTGCTTCCTCGCAAATGCGCCGGATCTTGTTGGCGGAACATGTAACGCCATTACAGGCGATAGAGTCCGCCGCAAGAAACATGAAACTTCTATCTTTCCAAATAGCCAATTGTCCCGCGCCAGATTAAACCGACAAGGAGAAAAAATCAGATCACTCTTGGCCAGCGCATTCTTGTCCGAAAGCAT
>NZ_JAFKCS010000114.1 GCF_017255015.1 Bowmanella yangjiangensis
GCCGATACGCTGGGCAGCGTGAATCGGTACATAAGCCACCGAATAACCCGCCCGAAAAAAAGCCATGGTGCTGGTGGTGGGGTAAGAGAAGCCGTTGGGTAACAGATAAAGAAACTCGCGAAACTTATCTGCCCGAACAGCTCGGAAGCCGGAGGTGAGGTCCTCGATACGGTGCCCGGTCATCCAACTGGCGAGCTTGTTATAAAATCCATTGGCCAAGCCGCGACCGAAGCTGGCCTGTGAACCTTTCTGACGCGCCCCAACCACCATGTCATGGCCTTGCTCAAGCACCTCTAGCAAGCGCGCGATATCAGCTGGGTCATGCTGGCCGTCGGCATCCATGAATACGATGATCTCACCACTGGCCGCTCGCGCTCCGGTCTTGATCGCCGCACCGTTACCCTTGCTGTAGGGGTGATGGACCACCCTGGCACCAGCAGCCTCGGCAACCGTTGCCGTACCGTCAGTGGAGCCGTCGTTGACCACTATCACCTCGGCATTCGGGTAGTGTTGGCGAATGCCACTAACGGTTGCGCTGATGGCGGCAGATTCATTTTTTGCGGGTAGGATGATGGATAAACCCTGCATTAGTTATCCCCCTGATTGAGTTGTTGCAACAGAGTGCTGTCCAGCCTCAATCTGTCGAGCAAAATATCTTCGGGCGCTATGGTTAATCCGGTGAGATCGCTGGCCAGTTGGGAATAGCCGGATGCGGCCAGATCAGCAGCAATACGCTCAATCAGTTGTTGGTTGCCGTTTTCTCGCGCTTTGCTGATAGCCAAGCGGTAATGTGCCTCGGCTTGTTCGTGCTTGCCCAAATGCAAAAGCAGATAATCGGCCATCATGGCATGACGGTAGTCCGGTTGCTCTTGACGCTCAAAAATAATTGTCATGGCCCGCTGCAGCCTGTCATCGTCGATGTCACGGGCATTCAGCCGCTGTTCCAGCAATGACCAGACCGAATCACGGGTTTCAACACTAAGATGCAGTGCCTGCAAACGCTGCAAATAGCGCCGCCAGACGGCATCAATATCTACAAGCTCTTCGGGAAAGCCGGCAGCCCCGTGCATCAGGATCAGGTTGACATCAGGCAGTGTACTGGCACTTTTCAATGCCGAAGCTCGTTCAAATTGTCGAGCTGCGAAATGGTAAAAAGGTGAACTTGAGTCACCACCAGACAGCTCAAAGTAAGCTACCCCCATATCCATTGCAGCCCTCGCCGAGTTGGGGTTTTTCGAGGTCATATCCGTGGCCAGCAAAATAGGATTGCCCCAGGTGGCAGCCCGTACTACGCCCAGAAACCCTACTCCCAGCACCAGCACGGTCACACCCACATACTTAATGGCCGGACCATCACGCACCGGCAAACGGCTAATCAGCTCAACCACCAGCAGCAAAACGCCAAACAGAGCAAAGTAGTTGCGGTGCTCAAACACCATTTCCAAACCGATTATGTTACTGGTGATAAAGTGCGCGGCAAAAAACCAGAAGACACCTAGCGCTGCCAACGTAAAACGCTTACGCCAGTAAACGGCCAGAGCAAATAGCAGCACTAAGCCAACAACGGCAGGTAGAGTGGTCAACGGTTGCAACCAGCCACGAGACACGGCCATATCGTCGTAATAAAAATAGATGGTTTGCGGCAGTGGCAGCAGCATTTGCTGAATGTACAACCAAAGCACGCGCCCTTGAGTCAGCAGACGCTCGACAGTATTAAAGTCACGCCCGCCGTAGGGCTCCAGGCTGGAGTAATGCGGTACTGCCCAAAAAACAAAAGCCAACAGCGCTAAAGCAGAGCCCGCACCATAGCTGATACGCCAGAAGCGGCGCTGACCGCTACTGCCGGCAAAGCCCAGCACGGTTGCTTCCAACGCCAGGCAAAACAGCGGCAGTAAAACCGCGCTCTCCTTGAACAGGGCCGCCAGCACAAAGCTGAGCAGCAACCCCGACCACAACCAGAACTTGACCGGCTGGCCAGTGATCTGGTTGTCGCGTATGCGCAAATACAGCAACAGGGCAATAAACAAAAAGGTGACGCACAGGGTCTCCATGCGCTGCACTACATACAGGGCCGAAGACACCTGAATCGGGTGCAGTGCCCAGACCAGTGCCAGTGCCAGTGCCGCCATTGGCCGTTGCCCGGATTGAATACGCGGGCTAAAAGCCAGCAAACGAAGCGCCAGCCAGTACACCAATACCGCATTGACAGCATGCACCAACAGGCCGGTGACTTTATAGGCCCAGGGGTGAATACCGGCCCAATAAGCATTCAGGGCAAAGCTGACCATGGCCAACTGGCGGGTGTCATCGGAATAGCCGTGGGAAGCCCTCCACAGACTGGCAACGTTGAGCTCTTTTATTTGTACAAAAGCATTGGTGACGATGTTGCTGTAATCATCAAACAGAAAGCCGCCAGATACACCG
>NZ_JAFKCS010000115.1 GCF_017255015.1 Bowmanella yangjiangensis
CATGGTTGCCTCCCGTGCATTCAGTGCAATCAGTGATAGCATAGCTGTGCGCGGGCCACATGCACACAGCCGCGGGTCTCACTGATAGATACCCTGAAAACCCGCCACACTGACCCCATTCATTCTCTTGTTGCCGGTCAAGAGGATCGGCTTCCTTATTGTTCCCGTGTCGTTTGTAGACAGCTGTCCTGCTAGCTGTTCTTGATCCCTGTGCAGGCCACGTATCGGCTGGCAACGGCGATGACATCGGCTTTGTTGGCGAAGGTCTGGGGAGACTGGGAGAAGATGCGGTCCTCGCACATGTCCCGGTAGTTTTCGTAGCGGGCGATGCAGCTGGCGGAGGTCTTGCCTGTGGCCTGCTCGTAACTGGCGTCGTTGCAGAAAAAGGTCACCAGCTGGTGGGTCCCAACCTTGACCTCATCGAGACTGACGCTTGTGGCTTCTACCTTTTGCAGCAGGGCCTGGTAGCTATCAACATCGATGGCCGTGGCCGCGAAGTGCTCGGTATAGAGGTAATAGCCGCCGGCGGCGACCGCGAGCAGCAGGAGCAGGTTTTTCATTTGCTTCATCCTTGATGGCGAAAGCCCGGCAGAATAGAAACTCTGGTGACCGTTGTCCACGGTGTGCGTGTGCTACCGGACGGTTCCTTTTTCTTCGAACTGTGTGATGTGTGCTGAATGAAATCCTTTGATGAACTGTTGGCTGAAGCTGAAGCGGCCGATGTGAGTGGTTGGGGCTTTGCGTGGCTAGCGGGGCGAGCTAGTGAGGAGCGTCCTTCCTGGGGTTATTCCAGGTTGCTGGCGCAGCGCTTGGCCCAGGTGGGGTCGGCGCTTGATCTGGACACCGGTGGCGGTGAGGTGCTGGGCGAGGTGCCGCGCTTTCCTCCGCGAATGTGTGCCACGGAGGCGTGGCCGCCCAACGCCCGCAAGGCCCGCGAGCACCTGGGGGCGCGTGGCGTGCAGGTGGTGGAAACCACGGCGGCGGACAGCGTGCTGCCGTTTGCGGACACTTCTTTCGAGCTCGTCACATCGCGTCATCCGGTATCCCCGAACTGGGCCGAGATCCATCGCGTGCTCAAGCCGGGCGGATGCTACTTCGCGCAGCATGTTGGTGCGGCTTCGGCTTTCGATCTGATTGAGCGCTTCCTCGGGCCGCTTCCACAGCAGCGACGTCAGCGCGATCCGCAGGACGAGGCGGCCGCCGCGCAGGCAGCCGGGCTGAACGTGACGGATCTGCGTGTCGAGCGCTGCCGTCTGATGTTCAACGACGTCGGGGCGGTGGTCTGGATTCTGCGCAAGTGCGTGTGGTGGGTGCCTGACTTCTCCACACGCAAGTACCACGATGTATTGCTGGCCCTCGATGAGCAGATGCGTGGTGGGCGGCCATTCGTGGCGCATTCGACTCGGCACCTGATCGAAGCGCGGCGTTAACCCGGGGCGCTGCCACGCGGGTCGGTTGGGCTATCGGGCGTTGTTCGGTGCTTGACGTGGATACCGAAAGGGATTGACTTAGAGCGCGCTCGAACTTTTAGGATCGCCCCATGGAACCTCATCTGAGCATCGACGAAGTCGCCCGCCGCACCGGGCTGACAGCCCATACCCTGCGCTATTACGAGCGCATCGGGCTGATCGGGCCGGTGGGCCGCACGGCGAGTGGACAGCGCCGTTATGCGCCTTCGAACATGGCCTGGATCGAGTTCCTGCTGCGCCTGCGCACGACCCGCATGCCGATCGGCAAGATGCAGGCGTTCGCGGCGCTGAGGGGCGCCGGAGACCCGACGGTGCCGGCGCGTCGACAGATGCTGGAAGAACACCTCGCGGAGGTTCTGACCGAGATCGAAGCGATGCGCTGCGCCGCCGATGCGCTGCAAGCGAAGATCGAGTACTACCGCTCGTGCGAGCAGCGCCTGGCGCTGGAGTCATCAATCGAGAGGGGCAACGAGCATGAGCAACGAAAGTCGGTACCAGCGAGGACTGGCCAGGCTGAAGGAGATTGACGGCGAGGCCGGTGAACGGGTGGTGGAGAGTCTGGCTGGCATCGCCCCGGATTTCGCGCGCTATCTGGTGGAGTTCCCGTTCGGCGATATCTACTCGCGGCCGGGGCTGGACCTGAAAAGCCGGGAGATCGCCGTGGTGGCGGCGCTGACCGCCCTTGGCAATGCTGCGCCACAGCTGAAGGTGCATGTGCATGGCGCGTTGAACGTCGGTGTCAGCCGCACCGAGATCGTCGAGACGATGATGCAGATGGCGGTGTATGCCGGCTTTCCCGCGGCACTCAATGGCCTGGCGGTGGCGCGGGAGGTGTTCGAGCAGCGCTCTGAGGCGGCCTGACGCCGGGCCATAAGCGCGAAGCCCCCAGCGGCGTGGATCCGCTGGGGGCTTCGAGGGAGCGGGGCAGGCTCAGACGTTGAAGCGGAAGTGCAT
>NZ_JAFKCS010000116.1 GCF_017255015.1 Bowmanella yangjiangensis
TCCCAGTGGCGGGCGCAGTACCCGTTACCAGATAGCACGCTGAGCACGGGAGTTTGCCGCCTGCGGCAGGCTACTGCGCGGGCTTTTTGTCTTGCCTGTAGATTTTTTTGACTTCACTGCTATATTCAATTTGGTTGAAAATTATGATTTCAACCAAATTGGTTGGCAATCCCGCTGCTTTTTTTTTACTCTTGTCAAGAGCTTTCAATGAAAAATGGTATCGGTGTCATTACAGGTGATTTATACAAGTCATCGATCGGATATGAGAGAGGACTACCTTATCTCAAGAGTATGGAAACCGTTCTCAAGAACCTTGAACACTTAGATATGTTTTCAATACAGCAAGTTGACATATTCAGAGGAGACTTCTTTCAAATCACCTTAAGCGAACCAGCTTATTTCCTTGATTTGGCTGTATACCTTCGCTCACACCTTATATCCCTTAGCGATGACATTGAGATGAAGTATGATGCTCGACTTTCTCTCTCCTACAGTGAAATTGATTTATCAGCAGAGCTAAAAAATCGCTCCTACTTTGAGGATGCCTACTTATTATCCGGCAGAGGGCTAGATCATATGCCCAAAAATACA
The DNA here is from genome assembly GCF_017255015.1 of Bowmanella yangjiangensis. Classification (GTDB taxonomy): domain Bacteria; phylum Pseudomonadota; class Gammaproteobacteria; order Enterobacterales; family Alteromonadaceae; genus Bowmanella; species Bowmanella yangjiangensis. Next base: position 592 of record NZ_JAFKCS010000116.1, read on the forward strand.
ATGATGATCTTTAGCTCAAAAATTGAAAAATGGCACAAGTCATTTAGCGGCCCCATTAGACTACTTGACTACATTGTCAGCTCGCTATCCAAGCCTCAAGCTCAAGTTCTTTCCGAGATAATTATAGAAAGAAGAATTAATGCACTGGAACTATCTAAAAAAACAGGAAAGACACAGCAAAATATTTACAAACTCATAGACCGAGGAGGAATAAGGCAAATCTTTGACTTCCTAGAAAATTCTAGAGATCAAATACATTACTTAAGGCGTTAAAATGAGTACTTATCTTCTGCTCACACTCTTGCTTACGGGGCATGTACTTTGTGACTTTTACTTCCAATCAAGAGAGTGCGTGGAAAACAAAAAAATCCAAAGGAATATAAATCTCGCCTTCTTAAAAGCACACCTACATCATGCACTAACTCACGCAACAACATTAACTGCAACCGTAGCAATCTGGCTTTATGCCAATTCAGAAACAAGCAGCCTCACACAGATAGTCACAAAGAACCTTAATCTACTCCTTATAATCTTTGAGGCAGTATTTTTCAGCCATATAATTATCGACATACTAAAAGAGTTGTTTTCAAGAAAAAATCAACCCTATAGATCCCTTATATTTCTAGCAGACCAACTACTTCATGTCTCGGTTATATTCTGGCTCGCGCTAATATTTTTTTATGCCAAAGAAGATCCAAACCAAAACGCAGCAATACATACAGAACTGCTGACAGCCGCAATCTTTTTATTATCACTACTTATACTACTTAGACCATCCTCTATATTCATCACACTATTCATGAGCAGCAAAAAAATAGGAGGCGTGTCCAGAAAAATACAAATAACCAAAAGCTTCCTTGCTGAGGCATACTATTCAGAATTAGCCAAAAACTACAGTTCAAGTTTGACGGAACCCGATCTTGCTTCCGCGCTATCTAAATCCAGAACCAAAGCCGAGACACTAGTCAAACTCTTAGAAGGCAAAAACCTTGAGATAGACTCTAAAAGTGCTTTTGATTCAAACGGTGCAGGGAAATGGATTGGATATATCGAAAGACTCATGCTCTTTGTATTTTATACATTCAGCCAGCCTGCGGGCATAGCCATTGTCATGGCAATTAAAACTGCATTTCGCTTCAATGATTTAAAAGATGACAACGATAGCGCACGATCAGAATACATTATGATCGGTACGTTTCTGAGCTTTTTTATCACAATGATAGTGGCAGCAATTGCCAAATTTTCTATTGAGTCAATTTGGAGTGGCAGCCAAATAGATACAATGGATTTTAATATTTTACGCTGGCTGAACACATACATTCTGGGAAGCTAAATAAGCCGTACATGGGGCATAGCCAGGCTTAGATACACTCAACGACCAACAAACCATTTTGGTTGAAAAACAAGAAAACAACCAAATCGGTTTAATAAACAAAAACCAAAAAAAATGCCCTGTCAACACATTTTTATGGATTAATAATTATCTTTTATAACTTTATGATCTATGATGATGATCGCCAGAGACAAGATGAGCTCCAGGGATAACGTCGTAAAAATTGCACTATCGGGTGAGCCACCATGAAAGACTGGTGATAGCTTACGCAGATGGAATCCAGCTAAGCGCTGAGGCATGTGAGCTAACTATCAACGGTACACTGTCGGTACAGTGCTTAGCTTTTTAGGATTTCGCAAAAATACGCTCAAGCCCTTTAAGGACGCTGCTTTCAGCTTATTTTACCTGCGCCGAACTGCTCACGGTTTTACTGGGTTTGAGGCATTTCTAGGCAACTCATAATCCTTTGGTCCACGATCCGAGTCC
>NZ_JAFKCS010000117.1 GCF_017255015.1 Bowmanella yangjiangensis
AGCAGCGGGAAGTTCATGAAGCCCTGTGCCGAGGTCTGGGTGAACTGGGTGCTGGAATTGGCGTGATAGCCGCGTGGCCGTGAATAGAATTCGCCGAACTCGCGGCCTATCGGGTGTGTATCGGCATCGATCTGCAACGGTGCTCCACGCTCGCCCAGCGTCGCCCGCCCACTGGCGAACTCGCTCCAACGCTGCTCGGCCAGAGCCTGCAGCGTCGCCCTGCGTGCGGCTTCGTCCAGACTGCCGGCAAAGCCCTCGGCATGCAGGCGCGAGATGTCGTACAGACTTACGGTGGCCACGGCCTTGATGCGCGGGTCGACCTGCGCGGCGCTGAGGCCGAAGCCACCGGAGCCACAGATGCCGATCACGCCGATGGCATCACGTGCAATGCCAGCCTGGTTGCCAAGAAAGTCGACACCCGCGTGGAAATCCTCGACGAACAGCTCAGGCGACGACAGACGCCGCGGCGAACCGCCGGATTCACCATTGTGCGAGGCATCGAAGGTCAGTGCCACGAAACCGCGCTGGGCCAGCTCGTTGGCGTACACGCCCGGCCCCTGCTCCTTCACCCCGCCATAAGGCGCGCCGATGATCAGCGCCGGCCAGTCGTCACGACTGTGGAAGTCAGCGGGCAGGTAGAGGTCGCCGGCCAGCTCGATGCCGAAGCGATTGCGATAGCTGACCGGCTGGCGACGCACCTGCTCGCTCAACGCGAAAATGTAGTTGCCCATGAGAGGCTCCTGTTTGAGGGGAAGGGAATGACGGCGGCTCAGTCCTTTTTCACCGGGCCGGCGAGGAACTCGGCGTCCGTCACTGGCGCCAGCCAGTCGACCGGCTTGCCATCGAGCGACTCGTTGATCGCGATGTGCTGCATGGCGCTGCTGTCGGTTGCACCGTGCCAGTGGCGGCGGCCGCAGTTGCACCAGATCAGGTCGCCGGGGCGAATCTCGGTCTTCGGCCCACCCTCGCACTGCGTCCAACCCACGCCATCGGTCACCAGCAGCACCTGACCCAGCGGATGGGTATGCCAGTTGGTCCGCGCACCCGGTTCGAAATTGACCACCGCGACGCCAACCCGCGCAGGAGCCGGCGCGTTGAAGATGCGGTCGATGCGCACACGCCCGGTGAACCACTCGGCCGGGCCGACGATAGCCTGGCTCGATCCTGCGCGGTGAACCTGCATGTCGGCACTGGCCAGATCGCTGTCACTCATGTCGGTCACCTCATTCGTTGCTCGAGAGACAAAGGTAGCGACGGCAGATTGATTCGTGTATACGCAAAATAATTAACTCGGTATGAAGCAGTACTTAACAATGTTCACGAGCGGCATGGATGATCTGGTGGTTTTCATCGCGGTGGCACGGGAGCGCAACTTCACCCGCGCCGCCGCCCGCCTCGGCGTCTCGCCTTCGGCAGTCAGCCAGACCATACGCGGCCTGGAGGAGCGCCTTGGGGTGCGCCTGCTGACGCGCACGACCCGCAGCGTCACGCGCACCGAAGCGGGAGAGAAGCTGCTGCTCGAGATCGCGCCGCTGCTCGAGCGCATCGACGCGCACCTGAGCGCCATCTCCGACCTGCGCCAGCACCCGTCCGGTACGGTGCGCATCACCGCCGACGAGTTCGCTGCCCGCCACGTCGTCTGGCCCAAGCTGGCGACGCTGCTGGAGACCTACCCGGACGTGGTGGTGGAGTTGATCACCGACTACGGGCTCACCGACATCGTTGCCGAACGCTTCGATGCCGGCATACGCCTGGGCGGGATCATCGACGCGGACATGATCGCCGTTCCCATCGGTCCCGAGATGCGCATGGTCACCGTGGCCACCCCTGGCTATCTGGCGCGGTACGGTACCCCGCACCGTCCGGAGGAGCTGACCGCGCATCGCTGCATCAACCTGCGCCTGCCCACGCACGGCGGCCTCTACTCCTGGGAGTTCGGCAGCGGCGAGAACGAATTCCGCGTACGTGTCGGCGGCCCGCTGATCATGAACAGCGTGCTGCAGATCCTCGATGCCTGCCTGGCCGGCGTCGGCCTGGCGCAGCTACCGGATACCCAGGTACGGCCCTATCTGGACAGCGGAGCGCTGACCGAAGTACTCGGGGCATGGTCCGACAGCTTCCCCGGCTATCACCTGTACTACCCGAGCCGGCGCCAGCAGACGGCCGCCTTCCGTGTGGTGCTGGATGCACTGCGCGACTGGCAGGCGCCAGGTTGACGAGACGTTCCGCATGCTCGGCAGGCAGGCCGAGCGTGGCGACGGATCGCCTTCTCGCACGCCATTGCCTTAACATGTGGCGGGTCAACCGCCATCGCATCGATGGCCAGGAGTCTCGTCCGTGAGTCGACGCAGTGCTGAACG
>NZ_JAFKCS010000118.1 GCF_017255015.1 Bowmanella yangjiangensis
CACGCATGCCCGGCTTCTCCGAACAGGTGCTCGACGCCACGCAGCTGCAGCAGCTGATTGCCTACCTGCAGCACATGGCCACGCGCAAGCTCTCGCCGCCGGGCTAGCGCGGCAGGCTCTCCTCCAGCGCCTCGCGGATCAGGCTCTGCAGCAACTGCACCGGCTCGCTCGGCTGCGCCTCGGCGCGGTGCAGGGCCAGCTCCAGAGTCGGCAGCGGCGGTAACCCGCTGCTGCCGCTCGGCAGGACCTCGACGCCGGCCGGCAGGCACAGCGCCGTACGCACGGTGATGCCCAAGCGCGCACGCGCGGCGGCCCACAGCCCCCCCAGGTTGGCGCTGGAAAACGCCACGCGCCAGGGCAAACCGGCACGATCCAGCGCCGCGCATGGCTCGGAACGGAACAGGCATGGCGCCTCGAAGCACAGCAGCGGCAACGGTTCGCCCGCCTGTTCGCGCCAGCGGGCCAGCACCTCGGCGTCGCCGATCCAGCACATCGGCACGCGGCCCAGGAGCTCGCGCCCCGGCGCAGCGGGATCGCCACCCCAGACCAGCGCCAGGTCGAGCCCACCAGCGGCGAGCGCCCCGAGCAACTCGGCGTTGCGCGCCACCCGCACCTCGATGCGCACCCGTGGATGCAAGCGCGCGAAGCGGCCGAGCACCTCCGGCAGGAGGATTTCGCCGAAGTCTTCCTGCAGACCCAGACGCACCTCACCACCGAGCCGGCCGCTGTGCAGCGCGGCACAGGCCTCGTCATTGAGGGCCAGCAGGCGCCGGGCGTAGGCCAGCATCAGCTCGCCGCTGTCGGTCAGCGCCAGGCCGCGCCCCGCGCGACGCAGCAGCAAGGCGTCGGCCTGACTCTCGAGCTTGCGCAGCTGTGCGCTGGTGGCCGAGGTCGAGCGCCCCAGGCGCTGCGCGGCGCGAGCGAAGCTGCCCAGTTCGACCCCGGTAACGAAGGTGCGCAGGGCGTCCATGTCGAAGTTGGTCAGGCGCATGACACTCCCATTTTTTGGAATCAACAGTTGGAAATTATCCGATTTTCAGCACGGATTCTCTCTCGCACACTGCCAGACCTCAAGCGCGAGGCATCCGGCCTGCGCATGTGCAGCGAGAACCGATCATGAACATGCCCGCTCCCACCGCCACCACCTGTCCGCCACAGGCCCCGCCGCTGAGCCAGCGCTGGAAGGTGCTGATCGCCGGCTTCGTCGCCAACGCCGCACTGATTGCCGCCACCGCCGGCCTGCCGACCACGGCACTGAGCCTGAGCAGCGACTACGGCTTCGGCCATGCCGAACTGGCCTGGGTCTTCGGCAGCATGGGTCTGGGACTGGCTCTGAGCGAGTTGCCCTGGGGCATGCTGACCGACCGCTGGGGCGACCGCCCGGTGCTGCTCTGCGGCCTGCTGGTGACTGGCCTGGCGCTGCTTGGCCTGGCCATCGGCGGGCAGCCGGGTGATGGCGCCCTGATACGCCTGTGCGCCGGCCTGACGCTCGCCGGGCTGGCCGGCGGTAGCGTGAACGCCGCCAGCGGTCGAGCGGTGATGGCCTGGTTCGGCCCCGGCGAACGCGGGCTGGCCATGAGCATCCGCCAGACCGCCGTGCCCCTGGGCGGCCTACTGGGGGCCTGCGTGCTGCCGTCACTGGCGCGCCAGCAAGGGTTCAGCCTGGTGTTCGGCCTGCTCGCCGGGCTCTGCGCGCTGGCCGGCTACCTGACCTGGCGCTGGCTGCACGAGGCTCCCGGCCAGGCCCAGGCGGAACCCGAGCGCCGCACCCTGCGCCCGGCCTGGAGCGAAGCGCCGCTGTGGCGCCTGGCGCTGGGTATCGGCGTGCTGTGCATGCCACAGTTCGTGATCCTCAGCTTCGGTGCGGTGTTCATACACGAGCAGCTCGGCGGCAGCCTGCTCATGGTCAGTGCCAGCCTGGCCACCCTGCAGCTCGGTGCCGCCGTCGCACGCGTGCTGAGCGGGCGCTGGAGCGACCGCAACGGCAATCGTCATCTGTACCTGTGGCGCTGCGTGCTGGCCGCCGCTGCGGCCTACCTGCTACTGGCCGGTGCCACTGCCCTGCTGACGCGGCAGATGCTGCCCCCGGCGCTGGTGCTGGCGCTGCTGATCGGCTGCGGCATCCTGATCTCGGCGTGGCATGGCGTGGCCTATACCGAACTGGCCAGCCAGGCCGGCGTGGCCCGTGCGGGCACGGCGCTGGGCATGGCCAACACCCTGGTGTTCGTCGGCATGTTCCTCACCCCGACGCTGGTCGCCGCCGGCCTGCGCCACGGTGACTGGCCGCTGGTGTGGGGCGTGGCGGCCCTGCTGACGCTGGCAGCCTGGCCGCTGCTGCGCGCGTCGCGCGGCTGA
>NZ_JAFKCS010000119.1:0-1767 GCF_017255015.1 Bowmanella yangjiangensis
TACGAGGTTTGGGCGTCGCAGGCCGCCCTGGACGCGCACATGGCGTTGCCGCACATGCAGGCGTTCCATGCCCGGCGCATGGACTTCCTGCGCCGCGATCTCGAGGTTCGCCGGGTCGAGGTGCTCCTGCCCGCCGCGCTCATCGCGCAGTAGCCCGGCTTCTGCTGGCCTGCCGGCTGGCCAGGGTCATCAGGCGCTGGAAGGTGGGGCAGGCTAGGTGGTTCTCGGCCGGGCATGCCGCCGCATGGCGCAGGCCGTCGCGAATGGCGCTGAGGCGGCGGATGGTCTGATCCAGCTGCTCGGCCTTGCGTTCCAGGCGCTCGCGGTCGATGGCCGGTCCCCCTTCGCTGGCGAGCATCCCGGCGATGTCTTCCAGCGAGAAACCGGCGGTACGCCCCAGCGCGATCAGCGACAGGCGTTGCAGCACCGACTCGGCGAACACCCGCCTCAGGCCGTTGCGGCCGATCGAGCGGATCAGCCCCTTTTCTTCGTAGTAGCGCAGGGTCGAGGCCGGTAGTCCCGACCAGCGGGCGACGGTGCCGATATCCAGCTCTTTCATGCTTGACCTCAAGTCGACTTCAACTGGCAGCCTTCTATCACAGGCATTTCAGCAAGGTTGAATGGAGGTGGTCATGGTAGTCGAAATCATGGTGCTGGGCGTCGGCGCGACGCTGTCGATGGACCTGTGGGCGTTGCTGCGGCGGCGCTGGTTCGGCGTGGCGTCGCTGGACTATGGCTGGGTCGGGCGCTGGCTGGGGCACATGCGCCACGGCCAGTTCCGCCACACGGCGATCGCCAAGGCGGCGCCGCTGCGGGGCGAGCGTCTGCTCGGCTGGGGCTTCCATTACCTGACCGGGCTGTTGTTCGCCGCCGCTTTCCTGGCCTGGGGCGGTCAGGCCTGGCTGCAGCGTCCGGCGCTGCTGCCCGCGCTGCTCTTCGGCGTGGTCACGGTGGCCGCGCCGCTGCTGGTGATGCAGCCGGCCTTCGGCATGGGGATGGCCGCGAGGCGCACGCCCAAACCCTGGCTGGTGCGGCAGCGCGCATTGCTGACGCACCTGGTGTTCGGCCTGGGCCTGTACCTGAGCGGGGCGGCGCTGGCCTGGCTGGGCTGACGCCTGGCTCAGCCCTCGACCGGGATGCTGAACAGCACCGCCGCCAGGCCGACCAGGCCGAGCAGGGTGAAACCGGCGATCTGCAGGTGACGCCGCAGGCTGGCGGGCTGCTGCGCGGCGCGTACGGCGGCCAGCAGCGACTGCACGCCGTAGTACAGGGCGAAGGCCCGCGAGGCGTGGCTGATGATCTCGAAGACATCGAACAGCCAGGTCAGCAGCAGGCCGGTGAGGGTCAGCAACACGTAGCCGTGGCGCGCGCGCAGGCGCTGGCCGCTGAGTTCGTTGATCAGCCCGCCCGAGGCGCTGGTGTCGGCCACTGCGGCGCTGAACTGGGCGCTGAGGGCGGCGGCGATCAGCAGGGGCGGGAGCACCAGGGCGACCACGCCCATCAGGTCGATGATCGCGGTCTCGTCCAGGGTCATCGTCTGCTGGTGGAAACTCAGCGTCAGCAGGGTCGCATAGACCAGGTAGATGGCGCTGGCGAGCCACTGCGCATGGCGCATCGAGCGCACGCGCGTGGCCGCGTCGTAGTGCTGGCCGAGGTAGCGCGAGGTCTCGAAGCCCTGCACGGTGACGATCAGCCCCAGCAGCAGCTGCAACGCCAGCGTGCCCTGCGTGCTGGCCGGGCTGTTGGCCAGCACGCTCGCCATGTCCT
>NZ_JAFKCS010000119.1:1777-2345 GCF_017255015.1 Bowmanella yangjiangensis
GCTGGCGATGATCGCCAGCTTCAGGCTCACGGAGAACTTCTCCAGGCGTTCCATCACGCTGAAGCCGCGCAGGTAGCCGGCGGCGAGGATGAGCAGGTAGATCAGCGTGGTGATGACCTTGGGCAGCGTGCCGCCCCGCACGTCGACGATGCGCCCGGCGAATGCGCCGAAGAGGTTGAGGTAGTAGGCCACGGAGATGAAGTAGGCGAAGGCCAGCACCCAGGACGACAGCCGTTCGCCAAGGTCCTGCAGCGGCGTGCCCCGGCCCTGGGGCGAGTCGCCCAGGTAGCGGATGTTGAAGCGCATGGCGCTGCCGAAGGCATAGCCCAGGGCGCACAGGACGAGCATGGCCAGCGGCGCCCAGCTGCCGAAGTTGACCAGCATCACCGGGCCGAGGATGAGGAAGCCGCTGCCGATGATCGAGGCCAGCGGGGTCACGGTGGCGCGCCACATCGGTGCCTTGGCGACGCGCGGCCAGAACAGCAGGGCGGCCACCAGCAGCAGCGTCAGCACGATCATCGCGGTCACTCGCGGACCTCCGGCAGTCAGGGATTCGAGGGCGCCTATT
>NZ_JAFKCS010000012.1:0-99645 GCF_017255015.1 Bowmanella yangjiangensis
GTTCGAGTCTCGTTTCCCGCTCCAAATTTTTTCCTAATTCTTTTTACACTCTTCAAACTCACTAATTATCTTTGTCGATTCCAGCAATCCGTCATTGTTTCCGTTGTGTAAATCTGGCAACGTAATAACTGGTCTTACCAGGAGATTCGCACATGCCAGCAAGTAATCCTTTGCGCCGCTTAGTAGACAAAGCCAATGGTTATCCGAGGTGGCTGAGTAAACGTATTCTTACCTGGGCGTTTTGCCACAAAGTTAAGCTGGCCGGTACTGCCGGGTTGGAGATCCTGGAGACTGACGGGCGCACCGTAACTATGCGCCAGCGTAATCTAAAAAAAGCCCAGAATCATATTGGCAGTGTGCATGCCGCCGCCATGGCGCTGCTGGCTGAGTCCGCCAGCGGTTTTATTTTCGGCGTCAATCTGCCGGGCGACAAACTACCGCTAATAAAATCCATGCAAATCCGCTACTTGACCCGCGCCCAGGGGGACATGCAGGCGGTGGCCAGCATTACCGATGAACAAATTCAGGCAATGCAAACCCAGGAGCGCGGCGACACGCTAATTGCAGTAGCCGTTACTGACAGTACTGGTGCACAAACCATTGAGTGCGAGATGCGCTGGGCCTGGGTGACAAAGAAGCCACACTAACGTTGCTTTCTTGCCATAAGTTGTCATTACCCAAATGGATAATAGGCATAAATGGTCTGATGGTTTAGAATCCGCCGCCATCGCAAAGATACAAGGCAAATTCACATGAGCGGTGTGGAGATTTTGTTAATTGGGCTGGCAATCCTGGCCTTACTCGGCGTGGTTTTCGAAGAAGTCACGCATATCAGCAAGGCAAAAATCACCCTGTTTACCGGTACCCTGTCCTGGGTAATTCTGTATCTGACAGCCATGACTGACAGCGCCACTGAGCTGGTCAATCATCATCTTGAGGAAAACATCGCCGAAATTGCCAGTTTGTGGCTATTTCTGGTGGCGGCCATGACCTTTGTCGCCTACCTGAATAAAAAGCGCATGATTGAAAGCCTTATCAACAGGATGTTGCCGAGCAAAATAAGCGAGCGCAGACTCTTGTTTATGACCGGCTTGTTTGCCTTCTTCTTCTCTTCACTGGCGGACAACATCACTGCCACACTAGTCTCAGTGGCCATGATACTGCCCTTAGGTTTACCCAAGGAAAAGGTCATTAAGTTTGCCGTGCTGGCCGTTTTCGCCGTGAACTCTGGCGGTGTCGCACTGATTACCGGTGACGTAACCACTCTGATGATTTTCCTGGAAGGTAAAACCGAAATCCAGAATCTGCTGTGGCTAAGTTTGCCGGCCTTGTGCTCGGTCATATTACTGGCAGCCATGCTGAGCTTTGGCATGAAAGGACAAATAACCCTGAGCCGCAACCGTATTCCGGTCAATCGCGTAGATATGCTGATCGCTGCGATCTTCCTGACCACCATATTGCTAACTATTCTGGGTAATATTGCCTTTAAGATCCCGCCGGTACTCAGTTTCCTCTGTGGTCTGTCAGTGATGTTCCTGGTGGCGCATTTCCTGCGTAAAGATAACGACGAAGACCCCATTCTTGACTATATCCGTCGCATCGAATTTGACACCTTGTTGTTCTTCCTCGGTATCCTTTTGTTAGTAGGTATGCTCAAACAAATCCATGTGCTGGATGTACTGATTAAGATTTACGATGTGATGCCCTTGTACGCCGCCAACTATGTGCTGGGTGTCATGTCATCCTTTATCGATAACGTGCCCTTGACTGCTGCCCTGCTTAAAGCTGATATCCATATGGATCCTGGCGCGTGGCTAAGCCTGACCTATGCGGTTGGCGTGGGTGGTTCATTGCTGGTTATAGGTTCAGCGGCAGGTATCGTGGCCATGAGTAAGGTTCCCGGACTGACTTTTGGCCGTTTCGCCAAATTCAGTTTGCCGCTGGTTATTGCGTACAGCTTTGGCTACCTTTTGGTGCATTATCTGGGACAATTTCTGTTCGGTCAGTAAAAAAAATGCCGAGGCTGACACTTTTTTGTTGACAGCCTCGCGTTTTGAAACTATCTAGTCCTTGGCAAAGGCCCATGTCCTATGAGCTGCGCTGCCAATACCAATTCTATTGGTATCATTCCTGATGTTGATGACTTTTTAGTTGGGGATGCCCATCATGGCCAAACAAACGAAAGAACAGCTGTTAAAACGCCAATTTCTTGATCCGAAGAACTATCCGTATGGATTTTCTCGTTCCGGGGATTTTTCCATATCCGAAAGCCAGGCGCTGAGCCGCTATGGTTGCCTGATTGCCGCACTGGTTGATGGTTTTTTAGAACCTGAAAACGATGAGGATGAAGGCTTTCTGGCATCTGCCCGAGGCGATCGTGAGCCACAGACCGTTGCAGAGCGCGCCTGGTGCAAATACCAAAAGCGTATCAACCGCCCCAAGATGGGCAGCATCTATGGTTCCAAGTCTCGCGGTATGTCAGAAAGTGACGATATGGGCGAAGAATCAGACGTAGAGATCGAACTGGACGATTAATCTCGTTACGGATGTGTTAATCAAAAGTTAACACATCCTATTTCTTGCTTATTTTATTATGCCAAGTGAAATTTTTGTCCTATTTTTTCCGTATAACGGGATAGATATCTCACTTTTCCTGCATTTACTGTTTTAACTCTTCTCCTCCTTGAGTATAGTTTTCATTCCCTCCTCTAATCGCTGACCTGATTTAAGGTTTTTCCATTTCTGGAGATCGAATTAGAGAGCACATTGGGGAACCCCTTAATTAGAAAACCATATGCACCCCGGACCCCAAACCCCGTGGAAATGCCAGTAGCAATGGGAGAATAGCAGTGGAGATGATGTCAGGCGCCGCCATGGTGGTCAGAGCGCTTAAAGATGTAGGCGTAAAGCACGTATTCGGTTACCCGGGTGGTGCAGTACTGGACATCTACGACGCCCTATACGCGCAAGAAGATGTTCAACATGTGTTAGTCCGTCATGAGCAGGCCGCCGCCCATATGGCCGATGGTTATGCCAGGGCCACAGGCCAGACTGGTACTGTACTGGTCACCTCAGGCCCAGGCGCAACAAACACCCTTACCGGTATAGCAACCGCCTATATGGATAGCATCCCAATGGTGATTCTGTCCGGCCAGGTGCCTTCTGTGCATATAGGTGAAGACGCCTTTCAGGAAACCGACATGGTCGGATGCTCTCGTCCTATCGTCAAACACAGCTTCCTGGTCAAGCGCGCAATCGACATTCCTGATGCCATTGCCAAGGCCTATTACATTGCCAATACAGGTCGTCCCGGTCCGGTGGTCGTGGATTTACCTAAAGATATTGTCAATATCCAGGAATCTCACCCTTACCAGTTCCCTGATAAAGTGCAAATGCGCTCCTATAACCCCACCATTAAGGGGCATATGGGACAAATTAAAAAGGCACTAAAAGCGCTGTTGGATGCCAAGCGCCCTGTTCTGTATGTCGGCGGCGGTGCCATTGCCTGTGACGCCAGCAGCCTGGTGACTGAATTGGCCGAAAAGCTACATTTACCGGTAACCAATACCCTGATGGGTCTGGGCGCCTTTCCTGGCGACCATCAACAATGTATTGGTATGTTAGGCATGCACGGCACGCTGGAAGCCAACAAAACCATGCACAATGCCGATTGTATTCTGGCTCTGGGTGCACGTTTTGATGACAGGGTGACCAATAACGTCGATAAATTCTGTCCTCATGCCACCATTATTCATGTGGATATTGACCCAGCATCGATTTCCAAAACAGTCAATGCGCATATTCCCGTGGTTGGCTCGGTGAAAAGTGTACTCACACAATTCTTCGAGCAAATGCATGAAATCAACGACACCGAGCGTAAAGAGCAACTGGCCGATTGGTGGGAACAGATTGCATCATGGCGAACCCGTAAATGTCTGAACTATGCAAGCAGCAATGAGCTGATTAAGCCGCAGCAGGTTATCGAGTCTTTGTACCGCCACACCCAGGGCGACGCCTATGTCAGCTCTGATGTTGGCCAGCACCAGATGTTTGCCGCCTTGTATTATCCCTTTGCCAAGCCTCGTCGCTGGATTAACTCCGGTGGTCTGGGCACTATGGGCTTTGGCCTGCCTGCCGCTATGGGCGTGCAGTTTGCTCATCCCGATGCGGTGGTTTGCTGCGTAACGGGTGACGGCAGTATTCAGATGAACATTCAAGAGCTGTCCACCTGTATGCAGTACGGATTGCCAGTGAAGATTATCTCCCTGAACAACCGTGCACTGGGCATGGTGCGTCAATGGCAGGATATGATCTACAAAGGCCGCCATTCTCATTCGTACATGGACTCGCTACCTGACTTTGTCAAACTGGCTGAAGCCTATGGTCACGTGGGGATCAAGGTCGACAAGCCGGAAGAGCTGGAAGACGCCATGGCGCGCTGCTTTGCACTGAAAGACAAACTGGTGTTTATGGATATCGCCGTTGATCAGAACGAGCACGTCTATCCCATGCAGATCAAATATGGCGCGATGGACGACATGAGACTGAGCAAGACGGAGCGCACCTGATGAGACGAATTATATCTGTATTAATGGAAAACGAACCTGGCGCACTGTCTCGTATTATCGGTTTGTTTTCACAGCGTGGTTACAACGTAGATTCACTTTGCGTTGCCCCGATTGAAGATTCCAGCTTATCCAGGCTGACCATCACCACAGCAGGCGATGACAAAGTGATTGAACAGATCACCAAGCAGGTCAACAAGCTGATTGATGTATTGAAGATCTCTGATCTGACCGACGGCAGCCATGTTGAACGCGAGCTGATGTTGATCAAAGTGGCTACCCGCAGCGATGCGGTGCGCGATGAAGTTAAACGTACCGTCGACATATTCAGAGGCCAGGTGGTGGATATTACACCGCGTAACTACACCATTGAAATAACCGGCACCAGCGACAAGCTGGACGCTTTTATCCAAACCATGAGTCAAACGGCAGAAATCGTCGAACTGTCACGCACCGGCGTGTGTGGCTTGGCCCGTGGCGAAAAGGCCATGCGCCAATAACCTCGATGCTCAAGAAAAACCCCGCACAATAGCGGGGTTTTGTTTTTTCACACCTACTCAGTTTTAAGCCTGTCGAGCTGCGCCTGTAAGCGCTGAACGTTATCAGCGATATCGCCAGCGCTTTGCATTGACGAACCGGCCAAATCAGCCACTTGTCTGGTAGCGTCACCAATGGACACCATATTTTTATTGATTTCCTCGCTGACGGCACTTTGCTCTTCAGCAGCCGTGGCCATTTGCATCACGCGGTCGGAAATGTGCGTGATCTCGGCAACGATATTACTCAAATCGGCGAAAGCTTCTTTTGATTTAGCTGCGGCCGAGGTTGCCCTTGTGCTGTTTTCATCAATCACACCAACTGTAGTTTTCACTTCCTGTTGCAAGCCGGCTATCACGTCGCTGATCTCTTTCACCGACTCGGCGGTTTTAGATGCCAGTGCGCGAACTTCATCGGCCACCACGCTAAAACCACGGCCATGGTCGCCGGCTCGCGCCGCTTCGATAGCGGCATTCAATGCCAACAGATTGGTTTGATCGGCGATGGCACCAATCACATCCAGAATTTTACGGATATCATTGCTGCGAGAGGCCACCGCAGAGACAGCCTGAGCAGCTTGGCCCATGTCATCGGCTAGCTTGCTAACCTCGTCTACGGCAAAGGACAAGGTCTTCTCTGTGGTATTTGCAGAGCCTCTGGCAGACTGTGCGCTGTCGGCAGCATCAATAGCATGCTTTGCCACATCACTGGCCGTTGCCGACATCTCTGTGATGGCCGTCACCACACTATCAATTTCCTGGTGTTGACGGTTTATCTGGGTACTGGTGTCTTTCGCATAGCCACTGGTCTGTTTGGCACTGTCTGAAACTTCACGGCTGGACGACTTCACCGATTGCAGCAAACCACGAATTTTCTCCTGGAACTGATTAAAGCCATCTGCCAGCTCAATAAGCTCCTTATGCGTGCTGACATGTAAGCTGTTAGTCAGATCTCCGCCCTGGCCGGCCAGTTCGGTCATACGCCGTGCCACTAAACGCAGGGGGCTGACAATAGTGCGGGTGAACACCCATACAATCACCAGTGCAGAGCCCACCAGAATAATGGCAATTAACAGCAGTTGCCCGAGCAAGGCTGAAACTTCATCCTGAATGGCCCCGGATACCTTACCCACGGCAGCCATGGCCGACTGATAATCCACACCAATAATCAGCTGCCACTGGGTCTGGGCGGTCTGAATATTTACCGGACTGGCAACATACAGGTAGTTGTCGAGCTTGAGCGTATCGCCAGAGGCGGCCAGGGCAACTAAACGTTTGGCCTGTTCAGCGCTCACCACTTCAGAGAAGGGTCTGGCCAGCTTATCGGCATTGCTGCTGGCCGCGACCAGGAAGCCGTCCTGACTGACCAGAAACACTTTGGCCTTTCCGGCAAACAATGACGCCGCAAGTTTAGTAGCACGCTCCTGAATAATAGGCAGGTTCATATCTGCACCTACCACTCCCCGAAAACGCCCTTGCGCAATCACAGGCACGGTCAGGCTGGTCATCAGCTCTTCATAGCCAGGACGAATCTCATAGTTGTAGGGGTTGGTCAGGCAAGGACGCATTTTTTCCTGATTGCATAAGTACCACTCTGCGGCCCGAAGTCCAAACTCATCCAGGGTGGCATCATGTTTTTCTTCAGCATCCGTAATAGGTTCCTGGTCAATCTTGCCGTTGGGTTCACGAACAAAGTAGACCTCTAAGGTCCCAACCCCCGGCACTGAGTGGCTGGCTCCTGCGCTGTAATCAGCGTCATTGTCATAGAATCCTCCCGCTTCAAACTGCGCATACATTGATGAAGAACCACTGATCTCTAAGGTATATTTCACCAGGTTTTGCACTTGTGCCCTGCTAATCGGCTGTTGATTGGCATTTTCAATGGTTTTGCTTATTTGTGTCGCAACCGCTTTAGGGTACTGATAGATATTCTCTATGCTGGCGGCAACCTGGCTGGCGTGCATACCGGCCTGGGCTCTCAGGCTGTCAGCAACACTGCTCTCTAGCTCAGAGGAGACCTGGGTCACTATTACCTCTTCGGTATCAGACAATGACCAGTGGCTGTACATCAGAAAGGCCAGGGTTACCACGACCAGCAGGAAGCCGACAGTAAGAAGCAGCTTGATGGCCAGTGACGCTTGTTTTAAAGAGGAGGGACGAAAATTTGAAGGCTGGTTAGTGTTTTTATTCATAACAGGCCGCAACTCAATTTGGTCAAACCTAAGTGTGGCAGACTTTAACAACTGCGCAACTGCCGCCACACAACTTGATTTCCCTGGGTTTCCCCCGTCCATTCACGAATGACATCGAACATCAACCGGAATAGGTTTGCATCCCTGACTAAGGTTATCGTCCGAATAAACCAAGAGCGCAACAAATTTCCATCAACAAATAATGCCATTGGTCGGATAACTCCCCCGTTTATGGGCAAACCAGGCAAATTATCACGCCCATCATCGCCCCCAAAACCCTGACCTCGGCATACCAACAAAGTGACTTTGCTAGCGCGATACTTTGCATAAATGTGTAAGCAGTTATGCCCAAGTACAGGTGAATTATTGCAACCTGTTGAAATCCCTGATAGAAACCAAGGCGTGAATGAATCCCTACCTTTAATTTTGGCCGGCCCGGTGCTGCGCCACTGTGAACCGACCCAGCTGACCTTCTGGCTGGCAACCACGCGTGCCTGTTCATTTGAACTAACACTGCAGGATGCTAAAGGCCTGCAAGTTGCCTCTGAGCAGCTCAGATATGAACAAATCCGGGTTGGTGAGCATTGTTATATTCAGTTACTGCATTTTGCCCTGGACACACCGCTGACCACTGACACTTATGTACATTACGACCTGTTGGACGAAGCAGGCCAAGGGCTCTGTACGCATATCCCTGAACTTTGCTACGAAGGCGACACCCTGCCGGGCTTTATGCTGAAGTCCAGGGTGGATAATCTTTTACATGGCTCTTGCCGTAAACCTCATCATCCCAGCAGTGATGGCCTGCTTGAAGTAGACAAACTGCTGGCAGACAAACGTCATGATGCACAGCATCGTCCAGCACTGATGCTGTTTTCCGGTGACCAGGTCTATGTAGATGACGTGGCAGGTCCGACGTTGTGGGCGATTCATCAGGTCATCCAAAAACTCGGGCTATACACAGAGGAATTTGCCGGAGCGACCGTCAGCACCAGCGAGGAATTGTATAGTAGCCCTCACTGCTACTATATTCGCGAGCAATTGTTACCCAAAAACAAGGCCAATGAAAAACTGGTGGAACGCTTTTTTGGCGGGGCCAGAAAGCCGATATTTACCTCTGTCGGTGCCCATAATCACCTTATCTGCCTGGCAGAAGTGATTGCCATGTATCTGCTGGTTTGGTCCGACACTTGCTGGAAATGGGTGGATTTAGACGCAGGCCGCGCACGCATTCCTGATAAATTTAAACCCCGTTACGACAAAGAAAACCTGACGGTAAAAGAATTCGTCCTCGGGCTGAGTAAAGTCCGTCGCACCTTGGCCCATATCCCCACTTATATGATCTTTGATGATCATGACATCACCGATGACTGGAACCTGACCCGTGGCTGGGAAGAGTCAGCGTATGGGCATCCGTTTTCACGCCGTATTATCGGTAATGCCCTGATTGGCTATTTGCTTTGTCAGGGCTGGGGCAACAAACCGCAGTGCTTCGATCCCCTGCTGGAAGCGTTACATGCTAGTGTTAAAGCCGGTGAATTGGAGCAACAGGACAATCTCATCAACACTTTGCTGGACTGGCAAGAGTGGCATTATTGTCTGGCTACCTCACCTAAAATTATTGTACTGGATACCCGTACGCACAGATGGCGCTCGGAAAGCAGCCCGGCCAAACCTTCCGGCCTGATGGACTGGGAATCGCTGTCAGATTTGCAGCAAGAACTGATTGGTGAACCCGCCGTGATCCTGGTCTCTCCCGCGCCCATTTTCGGCGTCAAACTGATTGAAGCCGTACAGCGTATTTTTACCTTTTTTGGTAAAGCCTTGATGGTGGACGCCGAAAACTGGATGGCCCATCCCGGTGCCGCCAATGTGATACTGAATATTTTCCGCCATCACAAAACCCCACCGCATTTTGTAATTCTATCCGGCGACGTACACTACAGCTTTGTGTATGACATCACCCTGCGTTTTCGCAAACACAGCCCGAAGATATTGCAGGTGACCGCCAGCGGCATTAAAAATTGCTTCCCTGCAGGTTTGCTACGCTGGTTTGACCGTATCAACCTGTGGCTCTACGGCAGTCGCTCACCCCTCAACTTTCTAACCAAGCGCCGCCGTATGCTGATTAAACGCCGCCAGCCTCAGGGGCAACGTGGCGTACTCTACAACAACAGTGGTATCGGCCAGGTAATACTGTCAGACGAATATGAACATATTCAGGCACGGGTGATCAGTAAAGATAAGACGGTAGAGTTTAAGTAAGGGTTCTGAAGCCCTTAGCGACTAGCAGAGGTTATGTGGCAATCGCTAAACTGAGATGGGATGTTGCACCGGTGCAACATCCACACTGATAACCCATTAAAGGCAAATCCATGTCGCTGTTTGTTAGCCCAGAAGTTCGTTTCGCACTATCTCAGCACCAGCAGTTAATGCATGCAGCTTGCCTCTTGCCACACTGCGCGACAAAGGTGCCATACCGCAGTTAGTACAAGGATAGAGCTTGTCTGCATCCACAAACTGAAGGGCTTTTCGCAGGGTGGCTGCAACTTCCTCGGGCGTCTCAATGCTGTTGGTAGCCACATCAATGGCCCCCACCATCACTTTTTTGCCACGAATAAGCTCAAGCAGGTCTATTGGTACGCGCGAATTGTGACATTCCAGCGAGACAATATCGATTTTAGATTTTTGCAGCTTGGGAAAGGCTTCTTCATATTGGCGCCAATCAGAACCTAAGGTCTTCTTCCAATCCGTTTTGGCTTTGATACCGTAGCATTAGAAAATATGCACGTCCGTTTCACTTTTAAGACCTTCAATAGCGCGTTCCAGCGTGGCAATGCCCCAATCATTTACTTCATCAAAGAACACATTAAATGCCGGTTCATCAAATTGAATAATATCGACACCCGCCGCTTCCAGCTCCCTGGCTTCCTGATTAAGAATTTTGGCAAATTCCCAGGCCAGTTTTACCCGGCTTTTGTAGTGATCATTTAATCGGTTGCTTGGTTTGCTGGCGCAAGAACCTGGCATCCTCAACAAAAACCGGTTGTTGACGGGATACCGCGCCGACCACAGTAGGCACGCTGGCATCATAGCGGTCACGGATTTTTACCGTCTTGCGCTTCTCAAAATCAACGCCGCTTAGATGTTCAATAAAGGTGGTGACGAAATGCTGGCGCGTTTGCTCGCCGTCACTGACGACATCAATACCGGCCTGTTGCTGTTCTTGTAAAGACACCCGCAAAGCATCTTGCTTGCCGTCAATCAGCTCCTGACCTTGCAACTTCCAAGGTGACCAAAGCACCTCAGGCTGAGCAAGCCAGGAGGGCTTGGGTAAACTGCCTGCGGTAGAAGTAGGTAGTAATTTCTTCATAATAAATACTGCTGTCTTTTCAGGTTGGTGATTAAGCGAAATTCGCAGACCATTGCTCAAGAATGTTTTGATATGGCTTGATAAAGTGCTCCTCAGCAAATTTACCCTGTTTGATCGCCAACTTGCTGCGCTCTTCCCGGTCATAAACAATCTGAGTGAGAGAATGATCGGAATTTTTCAGATTCGGCTGGTAACACCTGCCGGCAACCGCATTGGCATTGTAGATTTCAGGGCGGTATATCTTCTGAAAGGTTTCCATCGTACTGATGGTGCTGATTAGCTCGAGATTGCTGTAATCATTGAGTAAGTCACCAAAGAAGTAGAAGGCCAAAGGCGCAACACTATTGGGTGGCATAAAATAGCGCACCTGTAAGCCCATCTTTTGGAAGTACTGTTCCGTCAACGAGGACTCATTTGGCTGGTATTCAAAGCCCAATACGGGATGCTGATTATCGGTGCGGTGATAGGTCTTGTTGTCTGACACACTCAAGCAAATAACCGGCGGCTTTTTAAAATTCTCTTTATAAACATTTGAATTCACAAAGTACTGGAACAGCTTGCCATGCAGATCGCCAAAACCCTTGGGAATGCTGAACTTGGCTTGATCCTTATTATGTTCTAGCAGCAACACACTAAAATCATAGTCACGCACATAGGACGAGAAATTATTGCCGACAATGCCTTCAATCCGTTCATTGGTTTTATGGTCAAGGATATAGGTCTTCAGCACTTCAATAGAGGGGAAGGTCCGGCCGCTACCCTCAATGTCCATATCCACAGAAATGATTTCAAGTTCCACCGAATAGCGGTCGCCCTTTGGGTTATCCCAATGCGCCAACGCATTGAAACTATTGTCAATCATCTTTAACGCATTACGCAGGTTCTGCTGGCGGCTCTCACCTCTGGCCAGGTTGGCAAAGTTGGTAGTAATACGCGTACTGTCTGACGGATGATAATTCTCATCGAGACAAATGCTTTTAATAGTGAATTTAAAGTCTTTATTCATGCTGATCTGACCTCCAATTTTCAGGGATAAAACCCGAATTCATTCCTTGCTCTTGGTGGAAATTTAATTTGCTTCCCTGAGCGAGCCTGTAGCTAACCATCACCGTTTAATCTGATTTCCGCGCAAATGGTGCGACGAAATAATCAACTGCAACTTTGTATAGAGTTAAGCGCTATGGGTACTTTATACTTGGCCATTCACATGAATAAAAATGATCTTATTTCATAAATTCATGAACACCACTCATGAATTTATATTCTGCGGGAGCGCATCATGTTGGAACGCATTCACCTGGCCATCCTGTCAGCCATTGAGGAACAAGGTACGCTAACGCAAGCGGCCGAAGCGCTTAACCTAACGCAGTCAGCCCTAAGCCATAGCATTAAAAAGCTGGAAGGGCAGATTGGCACAACAATCTGGGAGAAGCAGGGCCGCAATTTACGGCTGACCGCAGCAGGGAAGCGCATCCATGCGTTGTCCCGAAGGCTGCTGCCGCAGTTTGAACATACAGAGCTTTTACTTCAGCAAATTGCCAAGGGCGAAATGGGCTCGCTGCGAATTGGCATGGAATGCCATCCTTGCTATCAGTGGTTGCTTAGAGTGGTAGCCCCCTTTCTGGAGCAATGGCCAGCGGTAGATATTGATGTCCGGCAGGAATTCCAGTTTGGCGGCTTGCGGGCCCTGTATGACTATGAAATAGATATGCTGGTCACGCCCGACCCTTTATTCAAACCCGAGTTGGAGTATTTCCCTGTGTTTGGCTATGAGCACCGTTTAGTGGTGGCCAAGTCTCATCCACTCGCCGGCCAGCAATGGGTGACCCCAGAACAATTGAGCAACGAGGTACTGTTCACTTACCCCGTAGAACCGCAGCGCCTGGATATTTTCAGCCAGTTTCTGAACCCCGCCCAATGTACCGTTCGTCAGCATAAAGTCATAGAAACCACCGAAATCATGCTGCAAATGGTGGCCAGCGGTCGCGGCATCTGCGCGTTACCCGGTTGGTTAGTGCAGGAATATGAATCAAGCTTACCTATAACCAGCCTGAGGATTGGTAAACAAGGCATTATGAAAAGCATTTTCCTGGGCATACGCAAAGGTGACGAGCGAATCCCCTATGTGACTGATTTCATTAATCTGGCTGAACGCACATCACAAAAATAACAGGTCGGTGAACTCTGATTCACCAGGCCACAGCCTCTTCACATTCAACTGGATAGTGAGGCACCTTGCGAGCAGGCTGCCGCCACTAGCCCGCCATTAGCTGTTTCATTTCTTCTTGTGACTTACGCTTATGGTTGTCCACATAGGTTTGCAGGAAATCAAATGTCGCCTTGGGATGCTCCCCCTGAACGATCTTGATCGCGGCATCTTTAATCAGGCTTTGATAGAGCAGAATTTCGTTACTGCGGGCGCTGAGTTTTTTGGCCAGCGGCGTAGTAATGCCATTAGCAATAAGCGCACCATACAAGGTCGTCAGCAGCGCCACCGCCATTTTCGGCCCGATGCTGGCAGGATCCTGCATATTTTGCAGCATGGCCACCAGCCCCACTAAAGTTCCTATCATGCCCATGGCCGGAGCAAATTCCGAAAACGCCATCAGTACTTTAACCGACTGCTGGTTACGTTCCCGGGTCAGGTAGATTTCTTTATTTAACAGGGCTTCGACCGTGGCAACGTCATAGCCATCCACCAGCATATCCATGGCTTTTTTGACAAAGGGGTCGGACAGGCTTTCCTGCTCCAGTGCCAGCAAGCCACCGCGTCGCGATTTATCTGCCAGCCGCACACAGGTCTCAATGGCCTGCGCCATATCCAACTTATTACGCCGAAACGCATGCACAATATTGCCGATGGCCTTAAAAAACACCTCAGGTCGTACACTTAGAATCACCGCCCCAAAAGTACCTATAATGACAATCGCAATGGACGGCGCATTAATATAGCTAAGCAACGATTCACCGCCGCTAACAATCCCCAACACAAGCGCGGCAATGACCAGCAGTATGCCGATGACTGACCCTTTATCCATACAACTTTCCTCATTCGAGCTTAGAGAGTGACAAGTCACCGCTTACGGCCTTGCCTTGGGTTAAGATAATTTCGACCCGACGGTTACGGGCTCGGTTGGCTGCGTTACTGTTGGGTAGCAGAGGTTGCGTGTCCGCCAATCCTTCAACCTTCAAGCGCCAACGGATATCTGGATTGCGTAATACCCGGGCGATGGCAATGGCTCTGGCAGCAGATAATTCCAGATTGTCCTCAAACAGCTCATTACGTTGGGGAAGATTATCAGTATGGCCGCTGACAATAATCTCGCCTGGCACGTCACTGATGATCTCAGCAATCTGTTTAACCAGAGGAATAAATTGCGGCTGCAAAAACGCGCTGCCAGTGGCAAAAGCACCTTTTTCCTGAATACGAATAATCAATTGCTGACCGAGATTATCCAGCTCAAAGCTTCCCCGGCGCAGATGTTCCTGCATGTCATTTTGTATGCGGGTCTGAGCCTGTTTAAGCGACTGATTGAGTGCATCCTGAGCAACCTCTTGCGGCCCTGCGGACCTTGGAACAAAAGGCTGCGAATCACTGCTGGTGTGCTGACGCACTTGGTTGATTGGGCTGGGCTCGGGCCGACCGGGACTAAACTCCTGGGCAATAACACTGGTGCCCTTTGGAATATCCTCCGCAGGAATTTGCTGCTGCACACCAAAGGCATGCTTCATTGAACCCGCCAGTTGCTTGAATTTGATCACATCAATTTCAGAGAAAGACAGCAACAATACGAAAAAGCACATCAGCAGCGACATCAGATCTGCGAAGGTGGCTAACCAGCCTTGCTCACCTTCGCTTCGCTCAGTTTCATGCAGTAGTTCACGGCTATCCATGACGATATCTGGCTGAATGCCTCAAGCGTTTAACCGCCATATAGGCCAGAGGCGGAACGCTGTAGCAAATATGTAGCAGCATGAAAGCCAATAACGGCCCAACCTGCTTAGCTGGCGGCGCATGCCAGAAAATATACAGCTTACCTACCACATAAGGCATAAAGACCAACATCAGTGCCATTAAAGCAAATCCCACGGTGCTGCTAGCTTTACGGCGATAGTAAAGGTATGCCGCGGCAACACTTAGCAGGCTCCAGATGAGTGCTGGGGGATGCATTAAGAACCACAAGTCCTCTGTCCGCCGCAGCGCCTCAGGAAACTGTCCCCAAATGGCGGATTCGGTTAGCAGGCCTGCAATCTGCCCGGATACCAGGCGCTGCATGCCCTGCTCCACACCAGCAGGAAAGACATCAAAGTTGGATAACCAGGCGACAAATGCGATCAACACTGGCACCAAAATCAGACAAGCACAGACCACTAAGCATGACAATCTTGCCAGCAGAATTGAGTGCTCTACCGCATAGGGCAAGCTGCGTAGCACCTGCTGCCAGTACCAATAGTGTGCCGCTCTGGGGTCTTTTGCTGCTCGCCACAGAAATTCTTCAGATAAATCCCCGAGCATCTCATCAGACCGTCCTATCAAAAGCGCAAGCAGCCCCTCAGCTAGGCGGGGTGGTTTGCAGTTATGCGAAAGCTCAGCCATAACGATGCTCCTGATGAGTACCTAGCACTATTCCTTGCCACATAGTGTCCAACGCCGTTTTACACTGCTGCAAAGCGAGTTTTCCCTTAGCGCTGACTTCAAAGTAACGCTTGGCACGCCCCCCTCTTTCCGGAGTCGCATCCCCCAACCAGGACCTGACCATGCCTTTCTTTTCAAGCCGCTCCAAAGTGGCGTACAAGGCGCCAATCGCAACATCACGGCCGATCTTGTCATGCAATAATTGACGAATAACCGCGCCATAACCGCAATTATCTAATTGCAATAATGCCAATAGGGTTATCTGTTCAAACTCACCGAGAATTTTGCCGGGTTCAGCCACAGATTCATCTCATTTATCTACTTTGTAGTAGAAATAAACCAAGGTGAAAATAATTTCTACTATTTTGTAGTTTTTATAGGTATAGAATTAAATGCATCCGGCAGCGAATTAATACCCAGCCGTGCGCTGAAAGAGAATCAGGTTATCGCTAGAGCCTTCGAGCTGATAGGGACCTAGTGATAAAAAACCGGCTTTATCCAACTGACGAATAGATGCGCTATTGTCCGCCTGGCAATAGGCCATTAAGGTATTCAATCCTTTAGCAGTGGCATGTTCAAGCACGGCTTGGATGGCTTCACTCGCGTAACCCGCTCCCCGCCCCTTGGGCAGAAATGCATACCCGAGATCGGGATGGTCCAGATAATCTCGCTTTAACAGACCACATAGGCCAATCGCATCATCACTCTCTTTTAAGCCCACTCGCAGCAGACAAAATCCTTTGTCCTGATACATAGCTAACGGCCCTTCCTGAATATGTCGACGGGCGTCGTCCAGACTTCGTACGTTTTTATCACCTATATACTGCAAAAACCCTGGATCATTCAGCAGTTCAAGGATAAAGCCTGCATCTTCGTCGGTCAGCAGGCGTAAAGACAATCTTGGCGTGGTTAACTGCATGGGTGGCGTAAAAAGTGAAATGGCGTTGCCATCATAGCGCGGCAATAGGTCACTGCCAATTGCCGCCATGGGTTATCCGTGAATCAGGTCGAGCACAGGATGGGAAAAGACCCACTAACCACGTTGTTGGCGATATACCAACCCAGCCAGTGCCAGCAGAAACAACACCAGAAGCGAAGGCTCGGGTACCCTAGCGACACTGGGCCCGTAGTCTATGCTGTCAAAACCCGGTCCGAAATCATTACCGCCCAGTGCCAGGGTATAAGAACCTGCGGCCAGGTTTATGCCAAACACTCAAGCCCATAATCCCTCCGCCACTTGCCTAGTCAGCCTTACTATGTAAAAGGATTATGTCGACTGGATGACGAAATTATGAACGGTTTTAGTCGGCCAGATAGTACTCGATAGTCGACACCACCCGGATAGTCTTAATATGCGGGTTGTTTTTATCCCTGTCTTCAATACTGAACTGGCCCTGCGAGGCGCGGCGAATTTTGCCCACCTGACTTTGCGAATCCTTGGCAAACTTTTCTGCCACGGCTCTGGCGTTGGTGGTAGCTTCCTGCACCATTTCCGGTTTCAGTGCATTCAGGCCGGTGAATTGATATTCGGTCATATGCTCATAGTTGTTGGCGCTAAACACCAATCCTTGTTTACCCAGCTCAACAATATCCTGCATGGCATCACGAACCAGGTCTATCTGCGGCGAATAGACAGTCACCACTTGCGTGGCCAGAAAACGAAATTCGGCTTTTTCGCCGCCACCCCATTGCTGAGCGGATTTGTCAGTAACAGACGGCGCATTGATACTCACCGCACTTTCATCAATTCCCTTGAGAGTGAGGTAAGCACGGATCTTCTCGACATTCTTTTCCATATCCAGATACAGCTGTTCCAGATCGTTACCGGCCTCGGTAAAAGCAACAGGCCATATCACTACGTCTGCCTGTACTTCCCGTTCAGACAGGCCTTTAACCGTCACGGTGCGCTCGTATTCTTTAACCTCAATGGCAGCATTACCGAGCAGATAACCTAATAGCACCAGGCCCAAAAAGACGCCCAATGCCAGCAGGTTGTTCTGTTGTTTTTCCATGTTATTTCTCTCTTATGTTTAAGCTTTTAGCCAAGCCTAACGGCAAATCCTGGCAATACTATGGCAGCAAAAAGATGAATAGGGGATGACGCGACTTAAGAACGAGGCAAAAAGCCGAATAAGCGTTTACTCCAATCCTCAACATGACCTTGTTCAAGTCGTTGCCTGGCTTTGCTTTTCCAGCTCTCCGACAGCGCCTCACAAGCCAGAAGTTGTTGTAAGAATAATGGATTAAGGGGATGATTGAAAAACTGCCAGGCCACCATACGTACAGTTAACTCCGGCCAAGCGCGCGTAAGCAGACTAATTTTATCTCCGGGCGACACCCAACCAGGCTCCAACACACGCAGCAAATAGCCAGCCTTACCGGTAAGCTGTAGCTGCAAGGCTAAATCCGGTACCCCAAAGCGCAGATTAAGTTTAAAGCAGGGAGAGCGTGGCTGACTAATCTGAACTTTTGCCTGACCAAGCTGAAAAACATCGCCAATACAGACTTGCTCCTCAGCCATGCCGGTCAGACTGATATTTTCGCCAAAGGCCCCGGGAGCAAAGTCCGGATGCTCGGGATACTGCAGTTGCCAGTAAGCATAATGCTCTACCGGGTAGAGATGTACGGCCCGATCCGGGCCACCGTGGTGCTTAGGATCGGCCTGTTCATCACCGGCAAAACCGCTCTCGCTGAGCAGTAAAGGTTCTTCTTGCTGTTGCTTGCAGATAGCGCTGTGAACATTCTTGCTCAACTTGCCTGATTTACCCACAAACAGCTCTACTGTTCCGTTCATTGTTCCCCCTAGCCTCATACTTCCTTACCCAACTGACAACGCGAGTACCAAGGCTGCAGAGTATTCTACACATTCCCGCTTAACTGATAAAAGCCGTGCACCGAGCCAATCAAAAATACAACTTTTAACTTCTTGCGGGTTTGCAATCTAATACACTATGACCTTATTAGCTTAGTTGCAGAGCCTGTATGTATCGCCTGGGGAGAAGCTAATCTAGAGCGCATCCTAAGCAATCCATTCACTACTAGTGAAAACTCGCTAGAGATTAAATTATTGAGGTCCACATTATGACAGCGAATTTAGCCATTAAACGGGCTGCCTTGCTCCTTTCCATGGGCATTGCCGTCTTATTATCTGGTTGCGCCAGCGAATCATCGCGGGTTGTAGAAGCCCCCAAAGTGAATAGCTACAACACCGCCTACCAAGGTGAAAAAAGTAAGATATCGGTGGGAAAATTTGCCAACAGGTCCAGCTTTCAGAATGGGCTATTTGCCAATGGCATCGACAGATTGGGTTCTCAGGCAAAGACAACCCTTATCACCCATCTTCAGCAAACCAATAGATTCCGGGTCCTTGACCGGGAAAACCTCGACGAACTAGCTCAGGAAGCTGACTTATCGGGCAAGGAAAAATCCTTTTTAGGTGCCAACTTTGTGCTGACTGGCGATGTAACTGAGTTTGGGCGCAAAGAGGTGGGTGACAAACAGCTTTTTGGACTACTGGGGAAAGGCAAGTCACAAATTGCCTATGCCAAGGTCAACTTAAATGTCGTTGATGTACAAACCTCTGAGGTTGTGTATTCCGTGCAAGGGGCAGGAGAATACAGCTTATCCAATCGTGAAGTGGTTGGCTTTGGCAGCACAGCCAGTTATGACGCAACACTGAATGGCAAGGTGCTGGATTTGGCCATCCGCGAAGCGGTCAACAATTTGATCCTTGGTATTGAGAGTGGCACCTGGAAGTAAGGCTATGCGGCTGAAGTTACTGATATTAGCGCCAAGCTTGCTGTTAGGGGCGTGCAAAACCACCGAGCCGCTTTATTACTATGGCAGTTATCCGCAAGCGGTGTATCAGTACATTAGCGGAGAATCTTCCGTTAATGAGCAAATTTTAAGTTTGCAGCAAACCCTGAGCACCGCAAAAAGTGAAGGTCTGCCCGTGGCACCCGGCATACACGCCCATTTGGGTATGCTGTATATGCAGATTGGTGATGAAGCCGCAGGCTATGAAAGCCTGATAACAGAAAAAACGCTCTTCCCAGAGTCAGCTCAGTATATCGATTTGCTGCTGCAAAATAACAAGAATGGGACGGCAAGATGAAAAAACTGATATTCGGCCTCTTAGCCAGTGCAGGTATGTTGGCAGGCTGTGCATCACCGTCTAACAGCGTCGACTATGCGGCATTTGAAAATGCAGCGCCCACCTCCATTTTGGTGCTGCCACCAATTAACAACAGCCCGGAAGTCATGGCACCTTATGGCCTGCTGGCACAGATTGCCACGCCCATTGCCGAATCAGGCTACTACGTGTTCCCTGTGGCTCTGGTGTACAACACATTTAAAGAAAACGGACTTACCGTAGCCCAGGATATTCACGCCGTTGACTATGCAACACTAAAGCGTGTTTTTGGTGCTGATACTGCTCTTTACGTCACCATAGAAGAGTACGGCACCTCTTACGTGGTGCTGTCCAGTGATACCGTTGTCAGCGCTTCGGCAATATTGGTGGACTTATCAACCGGAGAGAGGTTATGGGCCGGCTCGGCCAGGGCCTCCAGTGCCGAGCAGCGTAGCAGCGATGAGCAAAGTTTGGCCGGCATGCTAATTGAGGCGGCGGTAAACCAGATAGTGGAAACCCTAACAGATAAAGGCTTCGAAATTGCCGGTATCGCGGCGAACCGAATGCTGTCATCCGAGAGCTACAATGGCTTGCTATATGGCCCACGTTCTCCCAAATACGGTCAGCCGGTAATAAGTCAGCGCAAGCAATGATAGGGCATCGCTAAACCTGGACGGAGCGCTTCTCCGCCCAGGTTTAATCGGCTTTGTATGCTTAGCGCATGGTAACAAACTCTTCCGCACTAGTAGGGTGAATAGCCACACAGGCGTCAAAATCGGCCTTGGTGGCGCCCATTTTGATCGCCACCGCAAAACCCTGCAGAATTTCATCCATACCCAAGCCAATTCCATGTAGTCCCACAACTTTCTCCTCCGGCCCCGCGCAAATCAGTTTCATGCGGGTGATCTGACGGTGGCGGGTAACGGCAGTATACATAGCACCAAAACCCGAGGTGTAAACCTTGATATTGTCACGGCCAAATTGCGCTTCGGCCTCAGGTTCGGTCAAACCAATGGTACCGATAGTGGGATGGCTGAATACCACGGTAGGCACCAAATCGTAATCCATATGGGCCTGTGTCTGACCATTGAACAATCGCTCAGACAACAAACGTCCGGCCTTAACCGCAACAGGGGTGAGCTCGATACGACCGGTATTATCACCTACCGCATAAATACCCGCGGCACTGGTGTTTTGGAACTTATCCACTTGAATATAGCCCTGTTGGTTAACCTCAACACCGGCCTTTTCCAAGTTCAACTTATCTGTTGCAGGCTCTCTGCCAATGGCCCAAATCAAACAATCGACCTGCAGACTCTGACCATTTTTAAATGTTACGTCCAAAGCGCCATCAGCACGCTTGTCCACCCGTTGTATTTCGCTGTGTGTATGCAAAGTCGGGCCGTGCTCGGCCATGAGCTCAACCAGTGTGTCGCTGAGCATAGGGTCAAAACCACGCAGTGGCTTTTCTTTGCGCACCGCCAAGTGCGTCTGGGTACCCAAGCCATGTAATACGCCAGCTAATTCAACAGCAATATAACCGGCACCGACCACCAAAGCCCGCTTGGGTTGTTGCTGTAAGGCAAAAAAGCCGTTTGAGTCGATACCGTATTGAGCACCTGGTACATCCGGCCAACTTGGCCTGCCGCCTGTGGCAATCAGGATATGCTTGCCGCGGTAGTGCTCACCGTTCACCTCGACGGTATTGGCATCAACAAAACTTCCAAAGCCTTCAATACGGGTGATGCCGTTATTACCCAGCACTCTGTCATAAGAACCATGGATACGTTCAATGTAAGCCTCACGGCTATCTACCAAGGTCTTCCAACTAAACTCATTCAAGGTCAGATCAAAACCATAATCTGGCGCATAAAGCTTAATAGCCTCGGCGACTTGGGCACCAAACCACATGGCTTTTTTCGGCACACAACCTACGTTCACGCAGGTACCACCTATTTTATTGGCTTCAATTAGCGCCACCTTAGCGCCATGACTGGCCGCGCGATTGGCAGAGGCGATACCACCACTGCCACCGCCTATACAGATATAGTCAAATTCTTGCATACGCTTTGCTCTTCTCCCAGATTCAGCAATTCTGCCAAATTGCCATGCAATTGTCAGAAATGAATAGACAGGCTAAACCGCTATTTGCTTGCAAAGCAGGCTAGGATTGAGTGATAAGCGAGCAATTTGATCTTGCGCAAAAATCATGCATTTTTAGCTTGATGACCCCCTCTGGTGACACTATTTTTTATCTGCAATCACAAACAAACTGGAGGTGTATATGAGCTTTTTCCCAAGTCTTTTCGGCCACCAGAAACCTGAGGCAGTAACCTCGCTACGCAGCCGTTTAGATAATGTATTTGACGACTTTTTTAAGGACTGGCCACAAGCCGCTGATGCTAAGTGGCTAAGGCCTGCCGTCGATGTTGCTGAGACCAAAGAAGCACTGGAAGTCAAAGTTGATTTACCTGATATGAATCGGGAAGACATTCAGCTTGAATTACATGGTGACCAACTCCTGATTCAAGGTGAAAAGCAGTTCAAAAAAGAAGATAAGGATGACAAAGGCTATCACCTGATGGAACGCGCTTACGGTTCCTTCCGAAGAGTCATTCCATTGCCGTTTACCCTGAGTGACAGCAGTGAGGTGAAAGCCAGCTATGACAAAGGCGTGCTGACCGTGTTGTTACCAAAACCGGCAGGTGAACAAATTAACAGCAAGCGCATCGACATTAAGTAAATGTGAAAAGCGAAAAGCAGGCGCTCCTCGCGCCTGTTTTTTTATCTGGGGGCTTGAGTTCTGGTCAGCCAACCTTATCTTGTCAATATTCAATGCAAACAGGACCCTTCCATGAGCGACACGCTTCTACCGGTATTTTCAGCCATCAAACCCAGCGACATTCAGCCACGGGTCGAACAAGCCATTGCCCATTGTAAGGCCGAGATCGAACGCTTAGTTACCCAGCCTCATTTTACTTGGGACAACCTGGTCGCGCCGCTGGATGAGGCGGACGATAAGCTGAGCCGTTACTGGTCACCGGTGTCCCATATGAATTCGGTGGTAAGCAATGATGAACTGCGCGAAGCTCATGACGCCTGTTTGCCACTTTTGTCTGATTACGGCACTTGGGTAGGTCAGCATGAAGGCCTATACCGCGCTTATAAGGCCATTCGTGAGGGCGAGGAGTATCCACAGCTAACGGATGCCCAACGCAAAGTGATTGATAACGCGCTGCGCGACTTCGAGTTATCAGGTATCGCGTTGCCCAAGGAAAAACAACAACGTTTTGCCGAAATTCAAAGCCGTTTGTCTGATTTATCCAGCAAATTCAGCAATAACCTGATGGATGCAACCCTAGGTTGGACCAAACATATTCAAAACCAGGACGAGCTCGCTGGCCTACCGGAGTCTGCCTTGGAAGCGGCAGCGCAGGCTGCCAAGCAAAAAGATTTGCAGGGCTGGTTATTTACCCTGGATATTCCCAGCTACCTGCCTGTGATGATGTATGCAGATAACCGCCAACTGCGCGAAGAAATGTATTTGGCCTACAGCACCCGCGCGTCAGATCAAGGCCCCAATGCAGGTAAATGGGACAACAGCGCCATTATGGAAGAAACCCTGACCCTGCGTCAGGAACTCGCACAGTTGCTGGGTTTTGATACCTATGCCCAGCGCTCGCTGGCGACCAAAATGGCTGAGTCCACCGAGCAGGTTATCGGCTTTTTAGACGACCTGGCCATACGCTCCAAGCCCCAGGCGCAGGCCGACTTGGCCGAATTGCGCGAATTCGCTCAAGAGGCTTATGGTATCCATCATCTGGAAGCCTGGGATCTGGCCTATTACAGCGAAAAGCTAAAAGAAGACAGATACGCCATATCCGATGAACAATTGCGCCCTTATTTCCCCGAACACAAAGTGGTCAGCGGCTTATTTGAAGTGGTCAAACGTTTGTACGGTCTGCATATTGCCCAGCGCGATGGGGTGGATGTCTGGCATAAAGACGTGCGCTTCTTTGATATCTTCGACAAGAACAACGAACTGCGCGGCAGTTTTTATCTGGATCTGTATGCGCGGGCGCACAAGCGTGGCGGTGCCTGGATGGATGTCTGTTTAGACAGACGCTTGCTGGACGGCGGCGAAGTGCAAAACCCGGTAGCTTACCTGACTTGCAACTTCAATGGTCCGGTGGGGGATAAACCGGCGCTATTTACCCATGATGAAGTAGTTACCTTATTCCATGAGTTCGGTCATGGTATTCACCATATGCTGACTAAAGTGGCAGCCAGTGGCGTTGCCGGAATCAACGGTGTGCCCTGGGACGCGGTAGAGCTGCCCAGCCAGTTTCTGGAAAACTGGTGTTGGGAAGAAGAAGCGCTGAGCTTTATCTCCGGTCACTATCAAAGCGGTGAGCCGCTGCCCAAGGAATTGCTGGAGAAAATGCTGGCAGCCCGTAACTTCCAGTCTGCCATGCAGATGGTCAGGCAGTTGGAGTTCAGTCTGTTTGACTTCCATTTACATCAGGATTATCAGCCAGGGCAAAGCGGTCAGGTGCAGCAAGTGCTGGACAGAGTACGTCAGCAGGTATCTGTGGTGATCCCGCCCAGCTTTAACCGCTTCCAGCATAGTTTCGGGCATATCTTTGCCGGAGGCTACGCGGCAGGCTATTACAGCTACAAGTGGGCAGAAGTGCTGTCAGCCGATGCCTTCTCGCGTTTTGAAGAAGAAGGGATTTTTAACCCCCGCACCGGCGAAGACTTCCTCACCCATATTCTGGAAATGGGCGGCAGCAAAGAGCCAATGGAGCTGTTTGTGGCATTCCGTGGCCGTGAGCCACAAGTAGATGCCTTGCTGCGCCATAGCGGTATCGGCGGTTAATCAGTCAAATCTGGTTGGCAGCATGCTGGTCATCCGGCTTGGCTGCCAACTGCATGCAACTTATTAGTTCAACGCCTATTCCTAATACTAGAGGCCCTTATGGAATTTCAAGGTGAAACTTTCGAGGCGCTCTATCAGCGCGCCAGCGAGCGTAAAGGTGGAGAGCAAGCCCTTGAGGCTATGTTGGGCAAGCCTAAGTCTGCTGATGAACTTAGAGCAGTCGGCGATGATCGTTTCTTAGCTGAATTCAGCAAAAAGATCTTTCAATCCGGCTTTGTCTGGCGCGTGGTGGAGCAAAAGTGGCCGGCCTTTGAGGATTGCTTCTTCGGTTTTGATATCGACAAAGTACTGCTGATGCCGGATGAAATGCTGGAGCGTAAAGCAGCCAATCCCGAGATCATCCGTAACTTCAACAAAGTGAAAACCATTCGCGACAACGCCCTGATGATAGATGCGGTGCGTAAGCAACATGGCAGTTTTGGCAATTTTGTCGCTGATTGGCCGGGCGAAGATATTACTGGCCTGTGGGAATATCTGAAAAAGCACGGTGCTCGTTTGGGCGGCAATACCGGCCCATACGCCCTGCGTTTTATCGGTAAAGACACCTTCCTATTAAGCCAGGATGTGGAAAGCTACCTGCGAGCACACAAGTTTATCGACGGCGGTCTCACCAGTAAACGCAACCTGGCGATCATTCAGAACTATTTTAACCAGTTGGTAAAGCAAAGCGGCCGTTCGTTGCAGGAGCTTAGCCGGATTATTGCCTTTGGTGTGGGAGATAACCTGATCAGCTAGTATCCCCCTGCTAGCTACTGAGTTAGGAGAGCATCTCTATCATCCGGCGTAGCCCTGGTGAAGAGCAACTTAACTTAGGCAGCGCAAATGCCATGCGCTGCCGCGGCAGAATCTGGTATTCTTGGCCCATTCGAGTACACTGACGCGGCAATTTGCCCAGCCCACAGGACAGCGCATGAACCAGCAATCCGATACCAACCAAACGCACTTTGGCTACAAGACGGTCGACAAGGACAGCAAGGCTTCAATGGTCGCCGGTGTGTTCCACTCTGTCGCCGCCAAGTACGATTTGATGAATGATCTACTGTCCATGGGTATTCATCGCATCTGGAAACGCTTTACCATAGATTGCAGCGGCGTTCGTGCAGGTCACAGGGTGCTGGATTTAGCCGGTGGCACCGGTGATTTAGCGGCCAAGTTTTCCCGTCTGGTGGGTGAAAAAGGCCAGGTGATACTGGCTGATATCAACGATTCGATGCTGAAAGTCGGCCGCGATAAATTGCGGGACAAAGGCATAGTCGGCAATGTCGACTATGTTCAAGCTAATGCCGAATGTCTGCCCTTTCCCGACAATCATTTTGACCTGATAACTATCGCCTTTGGTCTGCGTAATGTGACCGATAAAGACAAAGCCTTGGCGTCTATGTTCAGGGTACTGAAACCCGGCGGTCGTTTACTGGTGCTGGAGTTTTCCAAACCGGAAATCGAGGCACTGAGCAAAGCCTATGATCTGTATTCATTTCACGTACTGCCTAAAGTAGGCCAATTGGTGGTAGGCGATGCCGAAAGCTATCAGTATCTGGCCGAGTCCATTCGTATGCACCCTGATCAGGACACTCTGAAAGGTATGATGGAAGATGTTGGCTTTGAACAAGTCACCTACCACAACCTGACTGGTGGCATTGTCGCCTTGCATCGCGGATTCAAATTCTAATGCCTATGCCGCAACTACTGGCCGGTGCGCTGGAACTGGCGCTAAATAAGGTGCTGGCATTGGATCCCAATAGCCAGAAACGTTTAGCTGAACTTGACGGCAAGCGCATGCGTATCAAATTACAGGAAATGCCCTGGCCGCTGACCTTTGTGTTTTCATCACGTATTGATGTACTGATGGATCAGGAGCAGCCGGTTGACTGTGCCATGGCGTTATCACTTTCGCATTTAAATGAAATGCAGGATCCCGCAAATATCAGCGCCCTGATTCAGGATAAAAAACTCAGTCTGAACGGCGATATGCACACAGCTCAGAGCTTTGCTGCCCTGATGAAAGAACTGGATATCGATTGGGAAGAGCATATTTCCCGCTATACCGGCGATGTGATTGCCCACGAATCGGTTCGTTTGGTGAAGAATATTCATCAACGGGCTAAGAGTCATTTTTTGCAATTGGGGCAGATTATTAAAGATGGGGCCTTGCAGGAGAAGCAACTTGTCCCGCATCCACTAGCCATTGAAGATTTCAGCCAGGAAGTGAACCGACTACGTGCCGACACTGCCCGCTTTGAAGCGCGGCTTAACCAGCTAGAACAAAGGGCAAAGAGATAGTGCGCCTGACTCGTCTGTATACGATTCAAAAAACCTTATTACAACATGGCCTGGACGAACTGATTCCAGCCAAATGGCTGCCCTGGTATGCAAGATTAGCCAGAAGCAGTGCTTTTTGGTTAACCAACCAATACCCAGACAAAAACCGCGGCGAACGTATTCGTCTGGCATTGCAATCCCTCGGTCCGGTGTTTATCAAGTTTGGTCAGATGCTCTCGACCCGGCGCGATTTGCTGCCGCCGGATATCGCCAACGAGCTGACATTATTGCAGGATAAGGTTCCACCTTTCGATAGTGAACGCGCCCAGGATACTATTCGCAAGGCGCTTGGCTTAAGCAGCCTGGAAGAGCTGTTTGAACAGTTTGACCCTAAACCACTGGCCTCAGCTTCTATTGCCCAGGTACATACCGCCCTGTTAAAGCCAGACGGGCAACGCGTGGTTGTCAAAGTCATCCGCCCGGATATCGAAAATACTATTCATGCAGATATCGAGCTGATGCAAACCCTGGCCCTAGCGGTTCAAAAGTGGCTGCCAGATGGCAAGCGTTTGCGACCGGTGGAAGTGGTCAGGGAATACGAACGCACTATTCTCGACGAGCTGGATCTGTTGCTGGAAGCTTCAAACGGTATACAGCTAAGACGTAATTTTGAAGAGTCTGACTCTCTTTATATTCCGCACATCTACAGTGATTACTGCCGCAAAAATGTGATGGTGATGGAGCGCATTCACGGCATACCCGTGGCGGATGTGGATGCCCTGATGGCCCAGGGCACCAACATGCAAAAGCTGGCTGAACGCGGTGTTGAGGTGTTTTTTACCCAAGTGTTTCGCGACAGTTTTTTTCACGCGGATATGCACCCCGGTAACATTTTTGTCAGCACTGAAAATCCGCAGAATCCAAAGTACATTGGCATAGATTTCGGCATAGTCGGTACCCTCAACCGAGAGGATAAACGTTATCTGGCCGAAAACTTTGTGGCCTTCTTTAACCGTGACTATCGCAAGGTAGCGGAATTACATGTGGATTCAGGCTGGGTACCGGCCGATACCAATATCGATGAATTTGAAGTGGCGGTGCGCACGGTGTGTGAGCCAATCTTCCAAAAGCCCTTAGCAGAAATCAGTTTCGGCATTGTATTGCTGCAGCTGTTTAACACCGCGCGGCGCTTTAATATGCAGGTACAACCGCAGCTTGTACTACTGCAAAAGACCCTGCTTTATATCGAAGGATTGGGCCGTCAACTCTATCCGCAATTGGATTTGTGGAAAACCGCCAAGCCGTTTTTGGAGAACTGGATGAAGGAGCAGATAGGGCTGAAGGCCATGCTCAGCAAGGTCAAAGCCAACTTGCCCTACTGGTCGGAAAAAATGCCGGAAGTACCGGATCTGCTGTTCGATACACTCAAGCAGGTTCGTCAGTTGCCTCAGCAACAGCAGCAGTGGCTGGAAGCCCTGCAACAGCAGCAACACAAGCAACATCGCAGCCGTCGTTATCAATTGCTGGGTGCCACCTTGGTAATTGTGGCAGTACTGTTGCCTCTATATCCTATCAGTCATGCCTACGCAGCAGGAGCAGGTATTGCTGGTGCACTCTGCTGGCTGCGCTCCTGGCTGATTCGCTAATATTATTTAATTTGCCAAGCCAGTGGGCATGAACATGCCCACTGGCTTAACTTAACTAGAATGTCCAAAGTAACCTTCAACTCGCAGCGCCAGACCATAAGAGACTTTAAAGTCTTCATCGCGGCGCCAGAGTAAAAAAGGTTCCACTTCGAAGAACAGCCATTTTCTCAGGGCATTTTTGCGCCAGCGGGTACTGACCAGATACTCTTCGATACGATAGTTGGGGCGGGTACCACCTTCCAGATACAACCCATAAATCATGGCGGTTTTTTCATCCCATTGACTGTATTTGTACCAGCCATGCTGCCAGATCCAATCGTTCTCTTCGTCTCGAAAATAAAAGTGGTTGTCAAAGCGAAACAAGTCGTTGCCAGCTAGCTGATGCTCATATTGCGCCATCAAATGACTGCCGAATCTGTCTTGTGTGTAGTAGTAAACCGACGCCTCCAGATTGACGTTATTGATATCTGATAGTCCAAAGGTTTTGCGGATCTGCGATTTCACATAGGGCTGCAACTTACGCCCAACCCCAATGCGATGGGAAATATTCATGTCGCCACTTTTTTTGGCGGTCCAGCGTAGCGCCATAGAAAAACGATTACGGTTATCTATGGCATCATTGCGGGCCGCTTTCACACTAGAGGCATCTTCGTCTTCATCATAATCGGAAAAGATAAGATCGGTTTGATGCTTCATATTCGGTAGCTTGACCCGCACCCGAAAACGGGTTTAGAATTCGTTAACCGCCCGGCTACGTGGTTCCCAACCGAGTCGAATACGAGCTTCGCCGTAGGCTTTTTCATCTAACTGCACTGTTTCATCAGCAAAGAACGCATCAAACCACATGGCGGTGGCATCAATGGAATCAGACACATTAACCTGCAATTCATCCAGCCAGGGGTTATCTACTGGCGGATCTTGCTGCTCTTCAGACACCCCGGGCAACGCCACAAAGGCCAATATCATGAAAATCCATGGACCCTTCAAAGCTGCTCCTTTTTTCAAGCTGATACCACAAGCATGACCACTATCTTACGATGGATCAAATGCAGTGACCTTTTGTTCAACCTACGTATAATAGCGGCAAAAGTGTTAAACGGGAGTAAAGCATGGGTGGCATTAGTATCTGGCAATTGCTGATTGTTTTCGCAATCATTGTCTTGCTGTTCGGCACCAAGAAGTTGCGCACCCTTGGCAGCGATCTGGGTTCAGCAGTCAAAGGGTTTAAGAAAGCAGTCACTGATGAAAAAGCTGACGAGCAATCAGCAGAGCAGGATGCCGATTTTCCTCAGCAAAAGATGGAAAATAAGGCTGAAAGCCAAGCAGCGCAGCAAGCTGATAAACAGCAGCAAAAATAATCATGTTCGATATCGGCTTCTGGGAATTATTGGTCATTGGCGTGGTAGCCCTGCTGGTGTTGGGTCCTGAGCGATTGCCTGGTGCGATTCGCTCGGCCAGTCGTACCATTTCAGGTGTTCGCTCTATGGCCAGCAACTTCAAACAGGAAGTAGAGCAACAGCTCAAAATCCAGGAATTGCATGATAACCTGAAGAAAGCCGAGCAACAGAACCTGAAGGATCTTTCACCCGAATTACAGGAATCGGTAGACACACTGCGAGAAGCGGCCGATTCGGTGCAAAAACCTTATCAAAAAGAATAGATGTCAGACTCGCAAACCCTTTTCAGCCATTTAGTAGAGCTGCGCAGTCGGCTGTTGAAAGCCCTGCTGGCGGTGCTGTTGGTATTTATCAGTCTGGCGTATTTTGCCCAAGACCTATACCACTTGTTAGCCACCCCCTTGTTGGAAGTGATGCCGACCGGCGCACAAATGATCGCTACCGACGTCGCATCACCTTTCTTTGCCCCCTTTAAACTGACGATGGTGCTGTCGTTTTTCGTCGCTATACCTGTCGTACTTTATCAGGCATGGGGATTTATCGCCCCTGGATTGTACCGCAACGAAAAACGCCTGATTGCGCCCTTACTGGTATGCAGTACCTTGCTGTTTTATGGCGGTATTGCCTTCGCTTATTATGTGGTTTTCCCCCTGGCTTTTGCCTTTTTCACCAGCGTGGCGCCCGAAGGAGTCACCATAAGCACGGATATCAACAGCTATCTGGATTTTGTGCTTAAGCTGTTTTTTGCCTTTGGCATGTCATTCCAGATTCCCGTTGCCATCATTTTGATGTGTTGGACTGGAGTGACAACCCCAAAGGCGCTAAGAGAGAAACGTCCTTATGTAATAGTTGGTGTGTTTGTCATTGGCATGCTGTTAACACCACCGGATGTCATCTCGCAAACCTTACTGGCAGTACCTATGTGGTTGTTGTTTGAACTCGGTGTGTTGGCAGGTTCTCTGTACTATCGACCCGAGCAAGAAACGGAACATCAGGATCCGCCATGAAAATAGACACACTAATCATTGCGCTACCACTATGTTTAACTGTCATGATTGCGCCAGCGCAAACCCTGACAGCAGCGATTCAATCCTGTACCGCTAGTGTTAACCGTAAAATCAAGGTTAAACGTATCAAATAAACATGGCCTGGTTTGATATTGGCGTCAATCTAACCAACAGCAGGTTTAGTGCAGATCTGGATCTGGTGATAGAGCGTGCCAGACAAAAGCAAGTCAACCAATTGCTGATAACCGGCACGGATGTCCAAGAAAGCCGTGCGGCTTTGCAATTAGCTGAACAATATCAACTAGTTAGCACAGCAGGAGTACACCCTCACTACGCGGGCGCAGTCGAGCAAGACTACCTTCTTATACTGCGTGAGCTTGCCAGCGCCGACAGGGTACGCGCCGTCGGCGAATGCGGACTGGATTTCAATCGAAATTTTTCCTCAAAGGAAGACCAGTTACGTGTATTTGAACAGCAATTGGAATTGGCTGCAGACTTGCAAAAACCCGTGTTTCTGCATGAAAGAGACGCGTTTCCCGAGCAAATCAGTTTATTGAAGCGATACAGAGACAAACTGTCAGGTGGTGTTGCCCACTGCTTTACCGGTGACAGAATGCAGATGGAAGCCTATCTGGAATTGGACTTACATATCGGCATTACCGGCTGGCTGTGTGACGAGCGCCGAGCCCAGCCTCTGCGCGAAGCGGTAACCGCACTGCCCTTGTCGCGGGTATTACTGGAGACTGACGCTCCCTATCTGGCACCACGACATATTCGCCCAAGAATTGAACGCTGCGAGCCCTGCCACTTGCCTATAGTGGCAGAAGAGTTGGCGTCACTAATGAGCATCCCGGTGGAGGAATTAGCCAAGCATAGTTTTGCCAACAGCCTGGCTCTTTTCGAGCCGGAGAAAAGTCATGACAACCCTTAGCGGTATTCAACTCCGTCGTCGTTGGCTTTTCTTGTATGGGCTTATTGGCCTGCTTGTCACTTTTATCACGGCACTGAAAGTTCTGGAAGTCGTCGCTACAACTCAGCCGAGCCAAAGCATAGGAAGAGGAACAGAGTACCTGCTTGACTCCCAACATAGCCTGAACATTGAAAGTATTCTTCTGGACAACAAGCTAGCCTGGGAAACCGAACAGAGCAATCAACTATCATTTGGCATGCCAGATGCGACACTATGGTTAAGGGCGCAATTACCCAATCTCGACAATAGAGATAAGTGGTTACTGGAAGTTGACTATGCGCTGCTGGATGAGCTGGAAGTGTGGTTTTTTGCAGGGGATAAACTGCTGAGCGATTATGTAACCGGCGATCTCCTGCCGTTCCGCAGTCGTGATGTCAGTACTGAAAAATTTTTGTTTCCAGTCCCTGCAAGTCAGTCTCCTCTGAATGTCGTTATTCGGACCAGAACCAGCGGTTCGTTAAAGCTACCTCTAAACCTGTGGAATGCCGACCAGTATCTTGTTCATGCAGGTGAACATAACCTGTTGATGGGCAGTTTTTTTGGCCTGCTGGCTGCCATGGCGTTGAGTAACTTTTTCTTCTTTGTCACCACCAGGCACTCCAACTTTCTGGTGTATTGTGGCTATGTCCTGTTCCTCAGTCTGACGCTACTGACACTGCACGGTATCGGCTACAAGTATTTCTGGCCAAATAACATATGGCTGCAAGGCCACAGTGTGGTGTTGTTTGCCAACGCCACCATGCTATTTGCGGTATTTTTCACGCGAGAATTACTGCAGGTCAAATCCCACAGCCAGATGATGGACAGAGGGCTACTCATCTGCGGAGCCTTGTACCTAACAGGTTTGCTGCTTAGCCTGATGCTGCCCTACTGGTTGATGATTCAAATCTTTTTAGTCTTGCTTATTGGCACTGTCGTGTTTGTCTGCGGTCTGGCGCTGTGGTTAGCCAGCAAAGGCATAGCCATAGCCAAGCTCTATGCGCTCGCTTGGTTTACCCTGTTGTTGAGCGCACTGATTGCCAGTTTGGAAAACCTTGATGTTATCGACTTGAATATCAGTTCCCACTACCTGTTGATGGTAGGTGCCCTTATCGAGAGTATTTTGCTGGCACTGGTATTGGCCATTACCTACAACGAGCAGCGGGAAGCGACCTACATTGCGCAGGGCAGAGCATTAGAACAAGAGATCCGCTCCAGGGAACTGCAGGAAAAAGCCCAGGAAGAGCTGGAGTACAATGTTCAGGAACGTACCTTAGAGCTGGAAATAGCCCTGCGTGAGCTGTCTGAAAAGAATCAGGAGCTGGAAGAGCGTAACACCCAGGACGCACTGACAGGGATCCGTAATCGCCGCTACTTCGACAAAAAATATATTGCTGAGCTGCGCCGTAGTCGCCGCGAGCAAACCATACTGAGCGTGGCCATGCTGGACATCGATCATTTTAAAAGTGTAAACGATAAATATGGTCATCTGGTGGGCGATGAATGCATCAAGGCCGTCGCTAAACTGATTCAGGATCACCTGCGCCGCCCAGCAGACGATGTCTGCCGTTACGGCGGAGAAGAATTTGCCCTGCTGCTGCCTAATACCGACACAGAAGGCGCGGTACTGTTACTGGAGCAAATTCGTCAGATGGTTGAAAATACCCCGGTTAGCAGCCAGGCCGGTACCATTTCCCTGACCATTAGTGGCGGCGTTGCCAGCGAGATTATTGCATCGGATAGCGATGAGATGTCTCTGCTTGGCAAGGCTGACCAGGCGCTTTATCAGGCCAAACAAGCTGGCCGTAATCAAATTTGTCATCATTCCCAGGAGTCTTCCCATGTCTGATTTTCCGTTGGTTCGTCCTCGTCGAATTCGTAAAAACGACTTCACCCGCCAACTGGTTGCCGAGTCACGCCTGGCTGTGCAGGATCTGATTTACCCCATGTTTGTTCTGGAAGGTAAAAACCGCACCGAAGACATCACTTCCATGCCAGGTATCGCCAGACTATCTATTGATTTGTTACTTAAAGAAGCCGAAGAGCTGGTTAAGTTAGGTATCCCTGCCATTGCACTGTTTCCGGTCACCCCCTCAGAGCTGAAATCTGAATGTGCCAGTGAGGCATTTAACCCGGACGGACTAGCGCAAAAAGCGATTCGGGCACTGAAAGAATTCGTACCCGAGCTTGGCGTTATCTCTGATGTCGCCCTTGACCCCTTCACCTCCCATGGTCAGGACGGGCTGATGGATGAAAACGGCTACATAGTGAATGACGAAACCTGTGAGGTATTGGTCAAACAGGCACTGTCACATGCAGAAGCCGGCGCTGATATTGTTGCCCCTTCAGATATGATGGACGGACGCATTGGCCTGATCCGCAAGGCCTTGGAGCGCCAGGGTCATATAAATACTTGCATCATGGCTTATTCAGCGAAATATGCCTCTAACTACTATGGTCCATTCCGCGACGCTGTCG
This sequence comes from Bowmanella yangjiangensis, assembly GCF_017255015.1. Lineage (GTDB taxonomy): Bacteria > Pseudomonadota > Gammaproteobacteria > Enterobacterales > Alteromonadaceae > Bowmanella > Bowmanella yangjiangensis. The sequence goes on from NZ_JAFKCS010000012.1 coordinate 34,110, forward strand.
GCTCTGCAGGCAACATTAAAGGTGGCAACAAGAAGAGCTACCAAATGGATCCAGCTAACAGCAATGAGGCCTTGCGTGAAATTGCCCTGGATATTGCCGAAGGTGCCGATATGGTCATGGTAAAACCCGGCATGCCTTATCTGGACATTGTGCAGCGCTGCAAGCAGGAATTTGCCGTGCCGACTTTTGCTTATCAGGTCAGTGGCGAATATGCCATGCATAAAGCGGCTTTTGCCAATGGCTGGTTAAATGAAGAGGCGGTGATTATGGAATCACTGTTGGCCTTTAAACGTGCCGGCGCCGATGGCATTCTGACCTACTTTGCCAAGCAGGCTGCTCAACTGCTGCAAAGATAAACCAGAGCTATTGTTCTGATTCCTTAAAGGGCTGAGCTAATCAGCCCTCTTTAATTGCAGATGGTGCTGTACTCAGGCTCGCTGAACATCAGCCCTTCAAGCTCCGCCAAGCTACTTTGTTGTACCTTAAAGAATCCTTGGGTTGATTCACCCGATCTATGCTCTGTGTGCTGCTGCCTGACCAGGGTTAGCAATTTCTCATTGCCCGCCTTAAACAAGGTAATTTGGCAACCTTGCGCCAAACATTTTGTTGTTGGCGAAAACCAATCACAGTTGGGCGGGTTCGTTTCCCACCTCTGGTGGTAAAATAAAACTCCTGCATACTAGGGGCGAATACGCCTTCCAGCTCCCAGCCTTGCCTGGAGATAATGCCGGGCGCAAAAGGTTCTGCCATCATACCCGGTGGAGTCTGGCCCATATAAGGGCCCTCAAGAACAGGGAATTCTTCCTGGCTGTAGGCCGGACAGATCATGGCCAAGCCGGAAAATAGCGGCAAAAGAATACTAAGACGATACATGTTATTTTCCTTTTTTCTGCAGTTTGGCCAACCAGTTTATGGCCATCACGGCAGTCATCGGCGAGGCGGTCTGGTGGCTACCATCCGGGATCTTGTGGGTTAAGGACAAGCTTGCATCCTTCTTGTTATGCAGAAACTGGATAAGGCTGTCCACATGCGGACTGAGCTTTTGCTCTTCGCTGCCATAAGTCACAAAGACGTTGGCGTTAAAAGGTTTTGCATTGTTGGGCAGGGCTTCAATTTTTGCCATGCGCCAAACCGAAGGGCTGCCAAGCATATAGTTCTTAAAGGTATCGGGTTGTGATAGCAGTATGTAAGCGCCGAATAAGCCGCCCATTGAGTAGCCAAAGTAACTGCGATTGGCAGGCTCAGTGCGGTAGTGACTCTCCACAAAGGGAATCACGTCATGGCGAATAAAATCCAGATATTTGGCTGCCTGACCAAACTGGTATTTAGCCTGGTTTTCGGGATTGCTGGATGGGGCAAAGGAGTAATCCCGGAAGCGGCTGACATACGCCCCTTCCGCTTCGATTAACCTTGCATCTATGTCTTTTTGCCAGGAAAGGCCTACTAAAATACTGTCTTCCATCTGAAAGAAGGTTGAGGCCGACAACAGCTCCACGTGCCATAAGGCATCGGTGAAGTAGATTACCGGATAGGCCTTGTCAGGATTTTGTGCATAGTTATCGGGTAGTTTTATCAGCAGCTCGTACTGACGCTCTGTGGCGCTGGCTTTTTGCTGACGTCGGCCCCTGATACTACCTAAACGCACTTGCTATGGTAGGATGGCACATCCATTTGTTTCTATTAATGTTTTTCAGGCAATTTCGGCAATGACCAAAGCGTATTGGGTAGGCAAGTTTCTGGTGGATCTGTCCAGAAACCAGATCAGTCACAACCAAGATGTTCAGACCTTACCGCCCAAAGCATTACAGGTACTCACTTACCTGGCGCAGAACAGTGGCCGGGTGGTGAGTCACGACGAGCTGCTAAACCAGGTGTGGGCCAATACTGTCGTCACACCCAATACCTTGCAGCGCAGTATCGCCCAGTTAAGGAAAGCCTTTGGTGAAACCAGCCACGCCTCTGCGCTGATAAAAACCCATGCCAAACAAGGTTATAGCCTGGAAGTCGAAGTGCGCTGGTCAGCCGAGGTGGATACCGGCACCGTTGAACCTGCAGCTGATAGCCAGGGGCAGTTACCTGAAGTCCTCCCTGTTTTGCCCCCCGAGCATACTGTCAACGCCATCCCCCAGCCCGAGATAACGCCGCCAAAATCTAAAACGGCAAAGCCAAAGCATAACAAGTTGTGGTGGTATTCTGCGCTGGCAGCGTTATTGGTCCTTGCCGTTGGAGTATTGCCCTTTGTACAACATGAGGCTGATTTTCAGCTTGAAGACCTGCGTTATCTGACCGCCACCGATGATAAAGAATACGGCGCCAGGTATTCCCCGGACGGCCAATATATTCTCTTTCACCGTTATTATGAGAAGGTTTGCACTAACCATATCTGGGCGAAAAATGCCGACACCTTGCAGGAAGTGCAGCTTACCGCAAAGCGCGGGACTTACTCGGGTTATAACCTGTCTGCCGATGGCAAAAACCTGCTATTTGTTCAGGAACAGGATTGCATTGCCCCGGTTAATCAGCCCAGCTGTTTTAAGCTGATGAGCCTGGATTTTCAGGCAGCGTTGAGAGAACCTCAACAGGCCAAAGAATTACTGGACTGCCAACATTCGGCGATTAGAAATCCGATCTGGATGGACGAGCAGCATATCGCCCTGATGCAACGCGAGGATCGCAACTGGCGGCTGGTGCGTTACTCCCTTGCCGATCAGAGCAGTTCTACGCTGTATGAGGCCAAAGATGGCATTACGCTTGGCCTGGCCTGGTCAGCCGACCGTCAATTGTTTGCTGTCACCTCATTAAAAAGTAGCGGCGGGCAAAGACTCGACTTGCTGTTTGCCGATGGCACAGTGAAATCAAGCCACAACATTGTCTTTCCGCCAGGGGCACCACGTTACCCCAAGCTGCTTCCCGAGTTTATGCCAGGCAGCAAGGGACTGCTCCTTACCTATCGGGGACAACTTTCTACCTTGTCTGAACAAGGCCAAATACAGGAGCTGAATATAGGCCTGGACGCCAATATTGGCAGCCCGGCATTTCACCCTGACGGTAATCGTCTGCTGGTTGTTTCCGGCCGTTATGACAGTGATGCCGCCAGACTGTCGATTCCAGACGAAGTCCACATTGATGACCCAACACAGGACCTAGAAGCCCAGGTGTTTGAGCGCTCAATCAACCTCGAAGATAAGGCGAAGTTTCGACCCAACGGCCAGGGCATTGCGTTTGTTTCAAAGCGCACCGGCAGCGAGCAAGTCTGGTTGCTGGGGAATAACAATGCCGCGCTGATAAGCAGTTTTACCAAAGGTACCATGGTCAGCAACCTACTATGGAGCAAAGACGGTCAGAGCCTGTTAGTGCAGGCGGACATGAGTCTATATCTCTTATCTGTGGATAAGCAGCAGCGTCAGCTTGATTTTCCTCACCCCGTAGTGGGTTTGTATGACTGGGACGAAGATGCCCAACAAGTCATTGCCAGGGTTTTGCTTAACGATACCAGTCGCTTAGTAAGCATTGATATCAGTAGTATGGAATTCCAGCAACTTAACAATAAAAGGGTATTTTGGGCCGCCCAAAACCCTGGCGGTACACTGGTTTTTATGGATCATCTGCGCCAGTTTTGGCAACGCGGCAGCATTGAAGACAAAAGGATTAATGCCCTGAATGATCAGGGTTCAAGCAAAGGCTTTGTACTGACCAACGAACAGCTCTACGGCATCAACAAAAACAACCAGCTATGGTCATATCATCTGCAATCCGGTGCCTTTAAAGTGCTGGGCAATATTTCCCCGGATATCGAATTCCTCACCGATATTCAAGGCAATGAGATACTGGCAACGCTGCTCGTTGGGGAACGGCAGGAGATTCTGGAGCTGACGTTGGCTGACTAGATAAACATTGAAGCCAGAGCAATCAGGCTCGGCAAGGAGTCGGTGACTTCAGTTGGTCACCGACCAGTGAATGGAAAAGTTCAGCTACCCCACTGTAATCGCACTTTTTGGCGAATCTCTTGAAAGTCGCTGAGACTATCTATCGTGGCATACCGAACAACCAGCTCAATGCCCCGAATTTTTCTAATCCCCTGGTGCGTGATTTCATTGATATTAATCAGCCAATCACAACTGCTAACCGGGACAAGCATGATCGGAAACTGTGCCGGGGTATCAATATTACTGCTAAAACCAATTTCCCTGATGGGATTGTGAGCCATAACAACGAAATCCTCTTCGTGGATATCGACAATATCTACCCCTGCAATACTAATCCCATGCATATAAGCATTGGCAACCCGACACCGGATTACATGACAGCCATCTTCAAAGTGACTGCCGATAAGTTGCACGAACAGCTTCTCCTTAGCCTTAAAACGGGTATAAAGATCCTTTCCCACGTCATACACCAGTTTAGTGCCACCGACTAACGCAGCGCCGGTAAAGAAAATTGCTTCGCCTTTTAATTCGTCATGCTTAAGGTCATCGGGACTGTTCACCTTTACCACTCCTTTGCACTAGTTAAATATCAATGGTTGTCGGTATGCCACTCAGTTCAAGCCAACTAGCCGCTGCATCAGCAGATGCAAACAAACCATAGGGTAAAATACGAATTGATTAGTGTAGTTCTGAAGCTTGAACTTTTCTGTCCACTGTTAAATTTGGCTCGAAGTGGTAAAAGGCCCTCAAAAAAAACGCCGCAAATGCGGCGTTGTTACATTCAGTCGAATGCTGATTTTATTCCATGTAGCCGTCAGGCAGCGCTTCGAAAGGCGATACGCCGGTCTCAATAGCCGCCTGAGCAACAGCCTTGGCCACGCGCTGACATAAACGCGGATCCATCGGCTTGGGAATAATATACTGGCGACCGAAGTTCAGCTCTTTCACATCCGCCGCTTTTAGCACCGACTCAGGCACAGGCTCACGGGCGATGCTACGGATAGCTTCCACCGCCGCCACCTTCATCTCATCATTAATGGTAGAAGCGCGCACATCTAGTGCACCACGGAAGATAAAGGGGAAGCACAGCACGTTGTTTACCTGATTTGGGTAATCCGAACGACCGGTAGCCATGATCAGATCATCACGGGCACCATGCGCCAGTTCAGGCTTGATTTCCGGATCAGGGTTTGAACAAGCAAATACCACCGGATTAGGCGCCATTAGTTTTAACGCTTCAGGCGGCAGCACATCAGGACCAGATACACCAACAAATACGTCGGCATCCTGCATCACATCTTCCAGAGTGCGCTTGTCGGTGTTATTGGCAAACAACTGCTTGTGCGTGGTCAGATCGTCACGGCGGGTATGAATTACGCCTTTTCTGTCCAGCATATAAATGCGTTCACGCTGCGCGCCACATTTAATCAGCAGTTCCATACAGGCCACAGCGGCAGCACCGGCGCCCATACAAACTATAGTGACATCGTGAATATGCTTACCCTGGATTTCCAGGGCATTAAGCATGCCAGCGGCAGTCACAATAGCGGTTCCGTGCTGATCATCATGGAATACCGGCACACGACAGCGCTTAATCAGCTCCTGCTCAATCTCAAAACACTCAGGTGCCTTGATATCTTCCAGGTTAATACCGCCAAAGGTGTCGGCAATATTGGCTACCGTATTGATAAATTCATCCGTAGTGCGATGCTTCACTTCAATGTCGATCGCATCCAGGCCAGCAAAACGTTTAAACAATAAGGCCTTACCTTCCATCACCGGTTTTGATGCCAGAGGACCTAAGTTACCCAGACCAAGAATCGCGGTGCCGTTGGAAATAACCGCCACCAGATTACCTTTGGCAGTGTATTTATAAGCATTATCCGGGTCGGCGGCGATTTCCTTGACCGGCTCAGCCACACCAGGGCTGTAAGCCAGGGCCAAATCGCCGACGCTTTCGGCGGGCTTGGTCAGTTCAATACTGATTTTTCCGGGGACGGGGCTGGCATGATAATCCAGTGCTCTTTGACGAAAGTCAGACATAGTTGCCTCTGAGTGAATCTGTATGGATACGAGTAAGGAATATTATTGTTATCAATCCCTGAACGCTGGCAGGAACGGGTGTGGAATCTATCACAACACTGGTATACAACATATCAGATCAGACCGCTATTCGGCATAACCAAATCTATCTAGGGCATGTCTATCTTTTATATGCAACCCGACTTTCGTCTGTGTTATTAGAGCGTGTTGACCTTTTGAGTATAGATTTTGTTCAAATCCAGTCCCTTCTGGTCACGACGCCGGGCTGCAGGCCTAGTGGGCCTAAGTCAAAGCCCGGCAACACCGAGCAGGAGGGGCTGGGTTGAACCCTTTGGGCAGCGCTTGTGGGTCCTTTCTACGGCGTTATCACTCACTCATGTAGAATAACTACACCACGTTCGCTCTGCCTTGTATAAAGGACCCACAAATTGCTGCAAAATCATACTCAAAAGGTCAACACGCTCTAGGAGAGACTGGATGATGAGCAACAAAAAAGGCGCCATCTGGCGCCTTCTCTTACAATCTGCTGGGCTTATTTCTTAGCCAATGCACCGAAACGCTTGTTGAAGCGATCTACACGGCCACCGGTGTCAACGTTACGCTGCTTACCAGTGTAGAAAGGGTGACACTCTGAACATACGTCCAGATTGATGTCTTTCTTCAGAGTAGAACGGATCACAATTTTGTTTCCGCAAGAGCAGTTTGCAGTGATTTCCTGATATTCAGGATGGATACCTTGTTTCATGGGATTACCTCATCAACAGGCCGTATCGCCACCCGATCCAAGATTTCTGTTCTTGATCGGAACCATACGCTATTTACAAAAATGGCGGCTTGCCGCCGGGAGGCGCGCATATTAATGTATCCCCCCTGACGGTTCAAGCTTTTGTTCATTTTGTCGCCACGGTAGCCGTCCCAACACCGAAACGGATATGACCCTAGGATTTGCTGAAATAGCCCTGCCCGTCCCGATGCGAGGCCACTTTGATTACCTGTTACCCGAAGGCATGGTGCCCTGTATCGGCGCCCGGGTACTGGTGCCGTTTGGGCGTCGAAAGTTGGTGGGGATTGTTATGCGTTGTAAATCAGCCAGTGACATGCCAACCGACAAACTGCGTGCAGTAGAAACCTTGCTGGACGAAGAAGCCGTGCTCAGCCAGTTGTTCTTGGACTGGCTGAACTGGGCCAGCCAATATTATCAGCATCCTCTTGGTGATATTTTGTTTACTGCCTTACCGGTTAACCTGCGCAAAGGTTTGACTCAGGATGCTCTGCAAAAAGCCTGGCAACTGACCGACAAGGGTCAACAATGCGACCCACAGGATTTAAAACGGGCAGCAAAACAACAAGCCTTACTTATCGCCTTAAAACCGGGCCCACAGCTTCACCAGACACTATCGGAGCATTATTCCGCCGCCATATTTCGTGCCCTGGAGGAAAAGGACTTGATCGAAGCCGCCAACCTGGCGGTAGCAGCCAAGCTGGATTGGCCCGAACATATCTCTCTGGCAGAGCAGCCCAGACCGAATCTGGAACAATCTCTGGCTATCAGCGCCATCGCCCATCAAAACGAAACATTCCGCTGTTTTCTGCTGGAAGGCGTGACGGGTTCAGGCAAGACCGAAGTTTACCTGCAAGCCATTGAGCCATTGCTCAGACAAGGCAAACAGGTACTGATTTTGGTGCCAGAAATAGGCCTCACTCCACAAACCGTACGCCGTTTTCAACTGCGATTCGGGTTGGATGTGGGCATTTTGCATTCCGGGCTGACCGACAATGAGCGCATGCAGGTATGGCGACAAGCCCGCAGTGGTGAGCTCGGCATTGTGATTGGTACCCGCTCGGCAATTTTTACGCCTATGAAAAGCCCTGGCATGATCATAGTTGATGAAGAGCACGATGGCTCCTACAAACAACAGGATGGCTGGCGCTACCATGCCCGAGACATGGCTGTGGTCAGGGCCAGGCTGGAAAATATTCCACTTTTACTTGGTAGCGCCACCCCGTCGCTGGAAAGTCTGAACAATGCACTGACCGGTAAATACCAGCATCTGCTACTACGCCAGCGTGCCGGACAAGCCAAGCCGGTGCAGCATAAGCTATTGGACCTCAAGGGCCAGCAGCTTGAGTTCGGCCTGACCAGGGGCATGCGCCAGCGTATCCAGGCCCATTTACAGCAAGGCAATCAGGTTATGCTGTTTATCAACCGGCGCGGTTATGCACCGGCCCTGATTTGCCATCAATGTGGCTTTGTGGAGGAATGCCATAGCTGTGATCGCAGTTATACCCTGCACCGCAGCCTGAACAAGCTGCAGTGCCATCATTGTTCAGATGCCAAGCCTATTCCCCATGCTTGTGCCCAATGTGGTGCGTCACCCATGCAGCCGGTGGGCATGGGTACCGAGCAACTGGAACAGGGGATTGCCAGTTTATTCCCCGGTTATCAGGCCGCTCGTATCGACAGCGATTCAGCGCGCGGCAAGCAGAAACTGCATCAGTTGTTAGAAGACATTAACCAGGGTAAACATCAGTTGCTGATTGGCACACAAATCCTGGCCAAGGGACACCACTTCCCCAATGTATCCCTGGTCGTAATTCTGGATGTTGATGGCGCGCTCTTTAGTGCCGATTATCGCGCCGCAGAAAAGCTCGCACAGTTGATTACTCAGGTAGCCGGCCGTGCCGGCAGAGCACATATTCAGGGCGAATTGTGGTTACAGACACACCATCCATCCCATCCCTTGTTGCAGGATTTACTTAATAACGGCTACCAACATTTTGCGCGCCTGGCGCTGAAGGAAAGACGCTTCGCTGCATTGCCGCCCTTTAGCTATCAGGCCCTGTTCAGGGCCGAGTCCAACCATGCTGCCCAGGCCCATGATTTTCTCTTGCAGGTCCGTCAGCTACTCAGCCCCGGACCAGAAATGGCTGCCATAGGGCCTATCCCCGCACTAATGGAAAAGCGCCAGGGGCGCTATCGTATGCAACTATTGTTACAATCGCAGCAACGCACTGGGATTCAACAGCAGCTTAATCGCCTGATGGGACAGATCGAAAAACTGCCGCTGGCCAATAAAGTACGCTGGTCGCTGGATATGGATCCGCAGGACTTCACCTGATTTGCTTGTAGGGTGACAACAGGTAGAATCATCGCCTCGGGGTAGCAGTTTTTCTTCTTCTTTTTCAAAACAGCAGTAAGCTACTCCGCTGCATTTTTAGGGTTAAAGCTGATTTATGGCACATAAAGACTACGTTTCCCGCGGCAGAGCGAACAAAGCGCCGCCTCCCAAGCCACCCTTACCCTGGCTGCGCATTGTGATTACGCTGGCCTTATTTGCAGGTTTTGCTTATTTTTTGTGGAATATTAATGGCAGTGCCAAGAAGACTGAAAACAGTCAGCCCGCCCCGGTTAAGGTAAAAGAACCAGCCGATGCTTTGCCTAAGCCGCCCGAGGAAAAGTGGGAGTTTATTGAAGTACTGCCAAATCAGACAGTGGAAGTGGATGTGCCGGAACAAGAAGACGATGGGATTCGCTGGTTGATGCAGTGTGGCTCCTTCCGCCAGTCGCAGCAAGCCGAGGAAATGCGTGCCAAGATTGCCTTTGCCGGTCTGGAGTCTCAGGTCAGGCCCAGCGATGGTGCCAATGGCCGTTGGTACAGAGTGATTCTTGGCCCATTTGAGCGCAAACGTGAAGCGGAAAAGAATCGACATGCTATCCGTCGTACCGGCATTACCACATGCCAGATTTGGCAGTGGAATCTGGATTAAGCCCCAGTCAACCAAGGAACTGCAGATGACACAACAGATTCGCATCAGTCAAACCGGTGGCCCACAAGTAATGGAACTGGTCACCCTGGATCCTGGTCAACCTGGGCCTGGCGAAGTCCGCCTGCGCCAACACGCTATCGGCCTGAATTATATTGATGTGTATTTTCGTACCGGTCTGTATCCACAGCCACTGCCTGGTGGTTTAGGTTTGGAAGGCGCAGGTATAGTGGAGTCGGTCGGAGCAGGCGTGGATATTGTTCAGCCTGGTGATCGCGTCGCCTACGCAGGTGGCCCCACAGGGGCCTATGCTCAAGTGCGGGTTATGCCAGCGGCAAACCTGGTAAAGTTGCCCGATGACATCAGTTATGAAACAGCCGCCGCCATTATGCTCAAAGGCCTGACAGTGCAATACTTGCTGCGGCGTACGTATCAAGTGCAAGCAGGCCAAACCATTTTGTTTCATGCTGCCGCTGGCGGGGTAGGACTGCTGGCCTGCCAATGGGCCAAAGCCCTGGGCGTGCGCATGATAGGAACAGTCGGTGACGCACAAAAGGCACAACTGGCCAAAGCCAACGGCTGTGCCGAAGTGATTAATTATAATCAGGAGTCCTTCGTTGCGCGGGTCAGAGAACTGACCCATGGCGAAGGTGTACCTGTGGTATACGATAGTGTGGGTAAAAGCACATTTCAGGATTCCCTGGATTGTTTGTCCCCGCTTGGCATGATGGTGTCGTTCGGCAATGCCTCCGGCGCTGTACCAGAGTTTGCACTTAGTGAGCTGACACGCAGAGGTTCCTTATTCATTACCCGGCCACGGCTGTTTGACTATGTTGCTAAGCGACAGGATCTGGAAACTATGTGTCAGGAGCTGTTTACTATGGTGCAACAAAATAACCTACACCCCCTGATCGGCCAGCGTTACGCATTAGCTGATGTGGCCCAGGCACATAAAGATCTGGAAGCCCGAAAACTGACCGGCTCGGCAATACTGCTACCTTAATGTTTTGTTGCTGTTAAAGTGTAGACATATCAATAGAAATCTGATTAATTTGTTGCGCACACTTTATTCTAGTGCATTGTTTGCATGGAAGATTTATAGAACAAATGGTTAAGGAAGACCTTTACTAGATTATTTTGTAGTCCCTCGTCAGCGTTCTTTTTGGGTAAAGCTATCGTCTTAGTAGCCAAAGCCGTCTTACATGCGATTCGTTGAAAATATTATCAGCATCAAGGAATCTGCATATGAAAACAAAAATATTCCCTTTTATTACATTACTTCTTATATCTCATATAGCCTGGGGGTTCAGCATGCTCCTGACACGGCAAAGACTGAAGGTGGAGGAGGAAATGTAGAGCATATTCCAGTTACCGGGTCCCCTGTACCAGGCAATTCATCACCAATTGGCTCGCTTCCTGGGGCGCAAGGTGGTGGCAGTAACGGTGGCTATAGTGGTAGTGGTAATGGTAGTGGAACTGGAAGTATTGACGCACAAGAACAATGTGAATTGAAAGCTCTTGATAGCAAACGTGTATGCCTAAATACAGCGAACGGAATTTATGCATCATCCGCTTTGCTATGTTTGGGGTTTACAAATCCAGTTGCGATAGCTGGCTGTGAAGGAGCTTCTTGGTTTGCATATGAAGATGCGAAGTCGGCTTGTGAACAAAGTTTTGCTCAAGCAACTGCTATGTGTGATTGAAGTGATATTAGCGACGATAGTTGAAATATGGCGACAATGTATGTCGCCACAAAGAAATTGGAATGCGCATGTTTAAAATCAAAAACTTTGCAGCGGTTACGGCTTATTTGCTTACGCTACAACTGGTGGCCTCTCATTTGTCTAATTCTTCAATTAATTTTGGCCCCTTCAATGTGTTGTTGGCAGCAGGTGTAGGAGCTTTTTGTGGCAAGATTGATAAGGAAGTTACAATGAAGAGTTTTTTTAGCTTAGTAATTCTAACAATAGTTGCAATGTTTTTTGCTCACGAATTTGGATTTTTTAATAATCCTGAATCCAATTATAAAGACAACCTGACTTCTAAATTTGAAGCACTTAGTGTTATCGATTCTGGAAAAAGTAGTCATGATGATGAACATGCGAATAATGAAGGGGTTAATTCTGGCTCTATTCTAAAAGAATTGCATACTAATAATCAGCCAGGGATTGAAAATGGTGTTTATAGTGATATCTCCCTCTCAGAAAAGGAAACTTATGAGGCGAAAATAATCATGGATGATCTGGTGAATATGAGCGAGAAAGCAAAAATAAAAGATTGGCAAGGATTTACTGATGTGATTGAAGAAGCCAGCATAATCGAGCCTGAGAGCCTAAATTATGCCTTATTTCAGGCGCTTGTTTTTGAGGCTCCTCTGGAGTTAATAAAAGAACTGTTAAATAAAGGAGCATTTTTTACTCCAGAGTCTTTATCAGTCTTAGCTATAAAAGACAATGTATCACTTCTGAAGTCTCTAATTCCATTAGGTTTGGATATTCATATGGTCAGTAAAGATTTTAATAATTCCATTTCCTATTCTTTAAAGGTCAATGCATCAAGAAGTGTGTTTGATTTCTTAATTGACAGTGGTGTTGATGTTCAAGTTAATGGTAGTTATACAGACTCTTTGATGTATGCATTGAAATTGTGTAGTCAAACAGTGGAATGCGAGTACTATGTGAAATCTTTACGAAAGAAAGGTGCGGTTTTTAAAAGCCAACATTTAGAGTTGCTAAATGATATTAGGCTCACCGATAGCAAGTTGTATAGTAACCTTATAGAAGGATGATCTTGTGAACAACAGCACCCTAATCAAATATTCTACCAGAGACAAAATTGAAAGTTTCATATTCGGTGCTGTGATAGTTTACCTTATCGCTTTTGTTGAAGCGTCGGTTACAAATCTAATTCTTGCCTTATTGATTGGTTACTTATTCGACAAAGTAACGAAGCTAAAGATACGAGTTGATAATATCGATTCAAAATGCGAAAAAGATAATGTATGTAAATACTAATATTACCTTGAATATCGCCTCTCAGACCCAGAAAACTGACCGGCTCGGCAATGCTGTTGCCCTAGTGCCGGTCACACCATCTATACCCGGAATTGGCTAACCAGTCTGGAGAGCCCCTGACTCAGGTTAGTGAGCGCCTGGGCGGCTTGGTCGCATTCCTCAATACCTCTGGCAGTTTGCTGAACCAAACTATTGATATTATGTACATTTTTATCAACTTCCAAGGCCACAGCACTTTGTTCTTCAGCGGCGGTGGCGATTTGTGAGTTCATTTCAGATATCAAGCCTATCGCATGATTTATCTGATCCAGCGCATCCTTCACCTCATCCGACAGGCTCACCGTATTATTGGCCTGTTCCAGGCTTTGCTGTACCGAGCTGGTCATTTTATTAGTGTCTTGCTGAAGATTATTGATAATCACCGCAATTTCACGGGTGGAATCCTGTGTCTGCTGGGCCAGGGTACGCACCTCATCGGCGACTACCGAAAATCCGCGTCCTTGTTCACCTGCTCGCGCTGCTTCAATGGCCGCATTCAAAGCCAATAGATTGGTCTGGTCGGCAATATTGTTGATGATCCCCAAGGCTTTACTGATATCCACCACTGCCGCCGACAGGGTCTTTGCTACTTCAGCACTTTGCTGCACATTCTTGCTTAGTTGCTGGATGCTGCCACGCGAACGCTCTACCACCTGGTTACCCTGGTTGGTTAGCTGTTCAGCCTGCATGGCAGAATGATTGGCCTGTTCGGCATTGCCGGCCACTTGCGATACCGCCGCACTCATTTCGGTAATGGCTGTGGCTACCTGATCGGTCTCCATTAACTGTTGTTGGCTCTCGGCCCGGATCTCTTCCGTGGCCCCCGTTAATTGCCGGGCAGAGTCAGCCAACGAGGTGGCTGAGTCCGCTACTTCCTTAACTAAGTCGCGGATCTTGACAACAAACTGATTGAAGTAGTCAGACAGCCTGGAAAGCTCATCCTGCCCTTCCACACTCAAATTGACAGTCAAGTCGCCTTTGCCCTGGGCGATATCCTTCATGGCCCCAACAACATGATGCAAAGGTGTCAGCACACTGCGGGATACCAGATAAATTAACCCCGCCAGTATCACCACAATCACCAGGGCAATTTTCAACATACTGAAAGCCGCGGCCCAGAAGGTATCCGCAACATCATCAATATAAATACCGGTGCCAACGATCCAACCCCAGGGCTGATAGAGTTTTACAAAGGTAATCTTAGGCACGGGCTCTGACTGCCCTGGTTTGGGCCAGTTGTACTGCACAGTATGTACGCCATCATCTCGCACGCCAACCACCATATCGTGGAACAGACGGTTACCTTCCTTATCCTGGAAAGCATCAACGCTGGTGCCATCTAAATCCGGACGGAAAGGGTGCATCAACATGGTTGCTTCACCATCGATGACAAAATAGTAGTCGTCATCCTTGTAACGCATCGTCTTCAGGGCCCCTAAAGCCAAGCGCTGCGCTTCCTCCATAGTGATTTCACCGCTTTGCGCCCTGGAGCGGTAATTGTCCAGCAGACCTTCTATAGATTCGGCCAGAAACCGGGTGGTCAGACGCTTCTCTTCAAGAATGGTGCTGTTAAGTCCGTTTAATATCAGCAAACACAAAGCCAACTGTCCTGCAATGGCAACAACCAAGATACTCCAGAGACGCTGGCGAATGCTCAAACGATTTAACATGCAGTAACCCTCGTTTGGCCCGTGCCGACAGCATAAAGACTATCGACATGTGCTTTTCGTTATTAGAAACAAGAGAATAGCTGCTTTTTTTCAAGTATGCGCAGCACTACTACCAAAGGCTGATTATTTTTTATGCGTAGCTGATAAAGCTAACACCCTATCCGGAAAATCACTTATCAAGCCATCTACCTCATAGGTCTTAAATCTTGCCATCTTGTCAGGATCATTGATGGTCCAGACCTGAATCCTGACACCCCGTTGATGTAAAGCCTTCACCAGAGAGGGAGAAACAACCCTGATTCCCGCCCAATACTCGGGTACTTGCACAGCCTGTCCACGCACAGGGAACAGATGTGACAGACCAATCTTCTCCAACAACACATACCAGGTTATTTCGCTTTTGGTCATCGCGGTCGCCACAGTAGGGCAGCCACGCCGAAATGCCAGCAAGGCGCTGGTATGAAAAGACGTTACCAGCACCTTGTCCTGCATTTGATAGTTTTGAATAAGATGACACAGCAATTGACTAACCTGGAGATTGTCGGGTTTGATTTCCAACATATAGCGGGCATCAGGCAAGGCGTTGAAGACATCTTTTAACGCAGGGATCTGCACTTGCTGATCACGATAAGGAAATTGCCCTTCCTGCCGATGATGATAGCCCGCATTCAATGCCTGCAATTGGCTCCAGGTCATATCCTGAATGCGCCCCTGGCCATTGGTGGTTGAATCTACGGTATCGTCGTGGCGGGCCACCAATTGTTTGTCCCAACTGGCATGAATATCCATCTCAATAACATCGGCCCCCAATTGCCAGGCATGCAGCGCGGCTTCAAGGGTATTCTTGGGTTTCAGGCCCTGCCCCGCACCATGGGCAATCACTTCAAACCCCTGGCTCTGATAATAGGGGTGTGGCGCTATCTGATTAACCATAGGGGCCATAGAGAGTCCTGCCCATACCAGTACAACACCGAATACCCATTGCAGCAAATTGAACATCAGAATCAATTGGTTAAGTAATGAACACCTATCTTACGTCCGGAAAGGATGACTGTGAACCCGGCCAGCCAGTCAAAAGGATCAAATTACCTGCCAGATCAATTTTACCCCCATTAGCAGTAGCAACCCATGCAAGATCCCCATAAAAACCCTGTTATTCAACCGGGTACGCAACCACAGTCCCAGGCGATTACCCAGCCAGGTCAGCGGAAAGAAAACCAGCGCCAAGCCAGCCAGATGCCAGTCAAGCACGCCGTAATAAACAAAGGGGAATAATTTTGCGACATTCATACCCGCATATACCACCGCGCTTGTCGCCACTAAGGTCGCAGGAGGCAGGGTTAGCGACAACAAATGCATCATCAGAGGAGGGCCCCCGGCATGCAGCAAGGTGCTGCTTAATCCAGATGCAGAAGCCAGCACAATCCCGGCAGGCCGGCTTGCCAACCAGGCACAATGCAGATGTCGGCCCAACAGATAGCGTAGTGCAAACAAACAACTCAGTGCACCAATCAGCCCTTGTAACCAGAGCGTGGGAAGATGGCCAAGCAGCAAACTGCCCAGTAATAAACCTATTGCCACGCCGGGTAATAAAAGTCGTAGTCTTACGCCGTCCCATTGGCGCCAATAGCTTTTTAAACTGAACATATCGGCCAGCAGCAACAGCGGTAACATCAGCCCCAAAGCCTGCTGAGGCGACAACACCAACAGTAGAAGGGGCACAGAGAATATCCCCAGTGCCCCGGCGAATCCGGATTTGGAAATCCCGGTCAACACCACAACCAGTGAAATCAGACCTAGACCGAAGGGATCCAAATCCATCAGCATAGTCAGCTTGCCTGCTCCGGCAAATCAAACCACAGCGCCTGCATGTCTGTATCAGCCTGTAAAACCAACGCATCGCTTCGCACCAGACCGACCCCATCACCTCCTTGCAAGCGTTGCTGGCCACTGTGCGCCTGGCCACTGAGTATGTGCAAATAGCCGCTGCGGCTACCAACCTGCAGCTCGATGCTCTCCCCGGCCTTAAGCTCAAGGCGCGACAAAGTGGCATCCTGACGGATAGACAAGCTGCCATCTCTGCCATCTGGCGTCACTAGTGCCGTGAGTTTGCCATGCTGCTTGATGGTCGCCTGTTGGTAGCCGGGTTTGACCCCACGCATATTGGGCTGAATCCAGATCTGCAAAAAATGCACAGGGTCGTTTGCGGACGCATTGTATTCCGAATGCATAATACCGCTGCCAGCACTCATCAGCTGCACATCACCAGCAGGGATGACAAACTCGTTACCGGTACTGTCTTTATGTTGCAAAGCACCATCCAGCACATAGGAGATAATCTCCATATCGCGGTGACCGTGCGTATCAAACCCAGCACCACCGCGCACCCTGTCGTCATTGATAACACGCAGTGCGGAAATACCCATATGCTTGGCATCATAGTAGTGGCCAAATGAAAAAGTGTGACGGCTGTCCAACCAACCAAAGTTAGCCCGACCGCGATCATCAGCAAGTCTGATGTAATCCATGATTTGTCCTCAATTTGAAGTTTACATGGACGTACTATAGAAACGAATTTAAAGAACTTAAATTAGATAATTATCCAAGATAAATTCGTTTAATTCGAATTACCAAGTTGTTCAGCGGTCAACAGGCTTTCCGATTGATATCGCAGTTCTCCGATGAAAGTGCGCGCTGCCGGTCCCAAGCGATCCCCATCCGCAAAGCACAAATACAATTGGGCTGTTCGTTTTACTCCCTGTGCCAAAGGCAACGGCTTAAGCAGTCCAGACTGCAACTCTTGCTCAATGGCAGGCACAGGTAACCAGGCATAGCCAAATCCCTGGCTGATCATATCTATTGATGTGCGCACATGGCTCACGGTCCAGCGCTGGTCAGCCCCCAGCCAGCCCACATCTTTACCTGAACTACTGGCAGAGTCCCTGACCACAATTTGCCTATGCGATTTCAAATCTTCAAAACTCAATGCCTGTTCTTGCTGATGCAATGCATGGCTAGGATTCGCCACGGCCAGAAACTCAATCTGACAAAACTCCTCATTAAAGCCGTTTGTCAGCGCCACGGGTGAGATTGCAATGTCCACTTTGGCTTTTTCCAACAGCTCCTGTGCACCACTGAGCACGGTTTCCATCAGCTCTATACGTAATAATGGAAATTGTGCAGATACTGTGTCCAGCACCCGGTACAGCAAATTCTGCGGGAACACCTCATCAACAGCGATTTTTAATTGGGTTTCAGTACCTGACCCTAATCCGGTTGCCACCGCCTCCAACTTTGCCGCTTCATCAAGTAAGTAGTTTGCCCGGCGCAACATTAACTCCCCTGCCTGGGTCAGGCCTACTTTTCGCCCCTGAACTTTAAGTAGCTTAATACCTAGCGAGTCTTCCAGCTTCTGCACCGCATGGTGAATGGTTGACTGGCTCTTGTGGATAGCATCGCCAGCCTGGCTAAACCCACCATGTTCCACCACCGCGCGGAACATCCGCCATTGCCCCAATGTCGTTTTCAGCATTCACAAATCCTTATCGCAATCAGGCAGATGCCGCCCATTAATTCGCTTTAGCTATAAATACTAAGGGATTTTTTAAAAATTGGTTCAAAAATATCGAACAAACATAATGAATTTACCCCGCCAGCCAACCTAAACCCGCTAGCACCGCACAAGGTAGCACCAACCAGGCCGCAGACAGTCTGACAAACTGCAACAAAGCAAAAGCCAGCAGAGCTAATAAGGCGTCTTGCATGGATTGAATGGTCGCGCCAAACAAAGGGTTGATCAGCACCGCTAACAGCAGCCCTACCACGGCAGCATTAGCACCCAGCAGCCCCTGACGGGCCAGATGATGTTTTCGCAGCGTCGACCAGAATGGCAGGGCTCCTATGACCAGCAGACAGCCGGGCATAAAGATCCCCACCAGAGCAATCAAGGCTGCCAGCCAACCAGATGATGTCGCCGACGATGAAGCACCAACAAAAGCAGCAAAAGTAAACAGCGGACCTGGCACAGCCTGCGCAGCACCATAACCGGCCAGGAAGGTATCCGGGCTTATTTGTTGTGGCACTAATTCGGCCTGCAGGAGCGGTAACACCACATGTCCACCGCCAAAAACCAGCGCCCCAGCCCGATAAACGCTGTCAAACAATGATAATAGCGGAACCTTGAACTGCTCTGCCATAAGCGGCAGTGTCAGCAACAATGCCATACAGAGCAGCAGCATCACCCCTCCTAAGGTTTTACTTAGGGGTACATTCAATTCGGTATTCTGCGCCCCGCCCACCACAGGTTTACCCCACCAAAAAGCTGACGCCGCAGCAACTACAATTACCAACAGTTGCATTTTACTGCCAGGCCAGAGCAGCAGTAAAAAACAGGCAGCCAGTGCAACAACACGACGAATAACGTCAGGACATAACGACCGCCCCATAGACAACACCGCATGGGCCACCACAGCCACTGCCAGCACTTTAAGTCCATGCAGCCAGTCCCATCCTAACACCAGCCCCAGGTCTTCCAAATGTAAAGCAAAAAAGGTCAGCAGCAACGCCGAGGGTAAGGTAAAGCCTAGCCAGGCCAGCAAGGCACCCCGCATTCCTCCCTTTAGTAAGCCAATAGCCATACCCACCTGACTGCTGGCCGGTCCGGGTAAGAACTGGCAAAGGGCGATAAGCTCCGCATAAGCCGACTCAGACAGCCATTTGCGTTTGTCGACAAACTCTGTGCGAAAAAATCCCAGATGGGCAACAGGGCCACCGAAGGATGTCAGGCCCAGGCGTAAAAACACCCAGAACAATGTCCACATTGAAATACCAGCAAGCGATTGCTGAGAGGATGATGAATTCACAGTTGGTAGTCCAGAGCAGTATGACGCCTACTATAGATTGTGCCGCACTGGCGAACAACAGGCGTTCAACCTTTGACCTGTGGCGGGCTTAGCCGTTAATCTGCCAGCATAAAAACAACAACAGGAACCTTTATGTCCGACACTAATCTCGGCTTCGCCCTTAAGTTGCTGGATGATACCCAGGCCCCTTTCCACCAGCGCTTATCTCTGCACGAGAAGCCCGTCCCCACGCCACAAAAAGGCCAAGTGTTGGTCAAGATACTGGCATCGCCGGTGAATCCGTCAGATTTAGTTTATTTGCGAGGCCAATATGGATTGCCGCCGCAAGCGAATGCCTATGCAGGCTTTGAAGGCTGCGGACTGGTTATCAAAGCCAATGCCGGCTTGTATGGAAAATGGTTGGTCGGCAAACGTGTGGCACTCTCGGCCCAACCCGGTCAGGACGGTTTATGGGCCAAATATGCCTGTACACTGGCTAGTTACTGTTTGCCACTACGCGACAGCATCAGCAACGCACAAGGGGCGACCCTTATTGTGAATCCCTTAACCTCTATCTGCTTAGTGGAACGTGCCCGGCAACTCGACGCCCGCGCTATCGTCATCAATGCGGCGGCCAGCCAGGTAGGAAAAGGACTCATTCGTTACGCCCAAACGCAGGGTATGAAAACCATTGCCACCGTGCGCAGTCAACCCAATCTGGAGGTGTTACGTAAGTTGGGTGCTGATTATGCCTTGTTAACCACTGAGCCCGATTTTAATCAGCAACTTAAAGACGCCGTGGAAGCTTGTGGCGCTTCGGTTTTAATGGATGCGGTTGCTGACCAGGATACCGCGCTTTTACTTAGGCAGATGCCAAGCGGCAGCACGGCCATTGTATACGGCAGGCTGGAAGAGAGTCAGGATCCTCTGGGTGGTAAGTTCAGTGTAGCTGATGTGATTTTTCGCGACGTGCGTATTGAAGGCTTCTGGCTGGCTCGTACCCTGAAAAAAGCCCCGATTTGGCAGGTGATAAAATTAAACAGAAAAGTGCAGCAACTCTTCAGTGACGGCACCTTTAACACGGATATCTACGCGCAAACTGGTTTCGATGGCTTCGTCACAGCACTGGAACACTACGCGGCGCACAAAAGTGACGGCAAGGTCATTCTCTGCCCCTAAACCATGCCGTCTTTGCGAGGTAAACGGCTGGCGTCAGGGCAGACGCTGCCATACTTCATGTTCAACCAACTGACCATCCTGCCAGCGATTTTTCTGCCAGAGATCACCTTCCAGTTGGTAATCAAACTGGTACTTCCCGTCAGCAGGAACTGGGTATGAGGTGTGCACTGGGCGCTCGGTGTAAGTTTTATCATTGGCTTCGAAGTTGCCGGCACCCGCTGCCCAGAATTTCCCATCGGACATGGTGATAAAGCTGAAGTGATTGTCTGACACGACTTTGATAGCAGTTAACTTCAAGCCTTCATAGTCAATTTTTTGCCCCTGCTCATTCACATAAAACCCAGACTTGAGCTGCCAGCTGCCCTTTAGCGGATGCGCCATCACACTGCTTGCCATTAATGCGCAGAATAAAATCAGATACTTCATTTTAGTTGTCTCCTTGTACGGGAAGTAAAACCTGCACTTCTACTTCAATCAAAAACTCTTGCAGATAAAGCCGCTCCACCTGCACCCAGGTTGCACTGGGATAATTGCCTTGGGTAAAGAATGCCTTTCTCTCATCCTGTAATGTCTTCAGCTTGTCGATATCCCGGGTGTAGATGGTTTCCCGGACAATAGCCCGAGTGTCTGTGCCGTAGTCGGCGAGAATATTGCTGATACTCTGGTAACAACTTTTCAGTTGCGCCGACATATCCTCCCCCGATCCGACGATACCCGACAGATACAATTGATTACCGACTCTGCTAACCGCACTTATACCTAAGTCCCGCTCAAAAGGGGCGTAGTGCTTGCGTTCAATCTCCTGCGAGGTCGGCAGGCTCTGACACCCCCCTACACACAAGGCGGCACACAGCCAGCTAAAAATGAACCATTTAGACATTCCAATCCTCCCAGCAAAAAGAGGATGGATACACAAGATGTTCCAACCGAACAACTAAATCAATCTTATTTTGTTATGAACTAACATGAAGAATTTCTGATTGGACAGATGGGTCAGAGCCATTGGACTTCAGCAACAGGTAAATATCGGTCTGCGCCTGACTGACAGGTACATCAGGATAAAAGCTTAGGCGCTGCAAAAACAACGGATAGTTTCCCGCCTGACGGGCTTGTTCTGGCAACCAGTGGCCATACAGATAACGAATAGCCTCTTCCAGTTGCTGGTCTCCCCCTTTGACACTCAGCCTGGCATAAGTACCAGCAGGTAGTTCAGTGACATCTATTTCGTCACTTGCCGGCCCCCGATATTCGCAGGCCAATCCAAAGCGGTAATCCTCTGGAGGGGTTTCTGACGGATCATCGTAAAGTAAGTTGAAGGTAGCGCTTTTAGCCGGTGGCAGTTGGTTGGCCTTACGCCAGGCAATAAAGCGCTGGATACTTTGTCCCAGTAAATGGGGAGCCCCTTGATGGACCAGTAATGCAACAGGGGTAGTTGTGCGCTGCACGAGTTGAACCTGAAAGTCCGATGTGGATGTCATGATGGTTTCCTTCTGTGGATAGTGGTGCCACCAATGCCAGTCCGGATTTTGACGAAAAGCAGAGGGACTCAGCCCACTGACCAGTCTAAAAGCCCTGGAGAAGCCTTCCAGACTCTGGTAACCGTTATCCAGCGCAATACAGGTAATACTCATTTGCGGACGAAAGGCTAACTGCCAAGTAGCGCGTTTCAGGCGGGCTTGGCGAATATAGGCACTAAGCCCTAACCCCATTTGCGCAGAGAACAAGCGGTGAAAGTGAAAAGGCGACTGATAGGCCAGACGGCATAATTCCTCGAGTCTGAGTTCTTGGCTCAAATGACAGTCGATATATTCACAGACGACTTGCAGATTCGGCATAGGCGGCACTCATTAGATTTGTATAGAGCTTACCCATGCCCGGTAAACGTCGCTTGACCATTCTTGCGCAATTCAAGCAACGGGCAAATCAGCTCGTGCACCCCATTCCGTCCAGGAGCCGTCATAAAGTGTCAGGTTGCGGTGCCCGCAAGCATAGGCTGCCATCAATAGCACACAAGCCGTCACACCAGAGCCACAGCTGCACACCAGTTGTTTTTCCTGGGTAAGCCCTTGTGCTGCAAACTGTTCCTGCAGTTGCGCAGGTGGCAGCAGACAGCCCTGTTCCTGCAACAGGGTAAAAGGTAAATTCGCAGAACCGGGAATATGACCTGAGCGCAGACCTGCCCGTGGCTCCGGCTGCGTGCCTTCGAAGCGACCTGCACTACGGGCATCCAGTACCAGATAATCACCGCGCCCACTAGCAGTCAGCAGCTGCTCTGCGGTAATAAGTGCGTTCTCCTGCATCTGCGCCTGATATAGCTTGCCTTGGCCGGGCAGTGCGTATTCATTCGCCAGAGCCCCGCTTTCAGCCTGCCACTTAGGCAAACCACCATCCAAAACATAGACTTTGTCGTGCCCCATGCATTTGAACATCCACCAGGCACGGGGGGCCGAATAAAGGCCTATATTGTCATACACCACGATCAGGCTGTTATTGTCGATCCCAAGCTCGCCCACCAATTGGGCAAACAGCGAAGCATCCGGCATGGTATGCGGCAGGGGCGAGTGAGGCTGACAAACCACCTTATCAATATCAAAGCGCAGGGCCCCTGCAATACAACACAGGTCGGGGCTCGCGGCCTGGCCAGGTAACGGCATACTGGCATCCAGCAACACCAGATTGGTATCTTTGCGGTGTGCAGCAAGCCATTCGGTACTCACCGTTACCTGATTGTTCAACATCATCTACTCCAACACTTAGCTACTGGGCTCACCCCGGTTATCTACCGGGTTAACCACAAATTCAACCTGCAGAGGGCCGCCCTGAGTCAGCACCTTACACAGGTTGTCCGGG
Organism: Bowmanella yangjiangensis; assembly: GCF_017255015.1. Classification (GTDB taxonomy): domain Bacteria; phylum Pseudomonadota; class Gammaproteobacteria; order Enterobacterales; family Alteromonadaceae; genus Bowmanella; species Bowmanella yangjiangensis. Next base: position 57,437 of record NZ_JAFKCS010000012.1, read on the forward strand.
CTATGTTGACAGATGCCCATATGGGTGCGACGTTGTCCGTCCAGCACAAACAACGTCAGGTAATACCCTTGCTCCGGATCCAGTTTGATATTCTGGCCCAGCACAAAATCCTGCTGGGTCACAAACTCCTGTACGTGACTGAAGTTGTCAATAACCAGACTGTCGACCCGTTCGGCGGCTTTGTCTGCGATACGCGGGTCATACTTGAAGAGAGTGAGTTCCAGGCGCAGCCCGTCAAATGAACCTACGCGCTTTGGAATAATGAATTCACCGACTACCTGCGCTGCGACAGGGTTGACCACCATAGACACTTCTTTACAGCGCTCCAGGCTTTGACCTTTTTGGTCCAACAGCATGGCTTCACTGCCCGCCCCACTGCCTTTAGTCCACCAGATCAGGCTGGCGCCCTGATATTTCGCACCGCTGGCACTAGCGGTGATTTGCATAGCATGAATATGCTGTTTGTATCTGATACTGGCTTGCTGCTCAGAGGTATAAGCAGCCTCAACCATTTCACCGCTGTCGCAGAGGTATGAAACCGAAGGCAGGAAGTCCTTTACCGCAGCTTCGGACGGCGTCTTATCGGCCTGGCTACAAGCGAATAATAATGGGGTAATGGCCAACCAAATTAATCTGTTGCGCATGGAATGCTCCTTGTCTCAGACAGAGACCCAATCTATCACAACCAGTGTAAACCGTCATAGGGATGCTGACGCAGGCTATGCAGACGGCTGGCTAGGTCGCCCACATGCGCCTCCAGTTTATGGCCGTCAGGATCCAGAAAATACAGTGATTCCCCCTCACTACTATTGTCTTTCCACAAGCTTGTACCCGCTTGCTGCAAACGCTGGCAAAACGGTTCGAAGTCAACTCTATCCAAACTAAAGGCCAGATGCGTGTAATCTTGCGCTGGCTCCGGCTTGTCCAATGACAAACACAGCCACAATTCTCCCAGGCTCAGATAGGCCCCTCGTTGCCAGCGCGCATGCCCCTTAAAACCAAGCAATAAGGTATAAAAATCTACCGAGCGCTGCACATCGGCAACGGCCAAGGTGATATGGTTTAGTCCTTTAAGCATTATCAGACAGATGATCTCTAGGTGGCACCAAGCTAACCTGCACGCCATCTCCAGGCAAGGATTTACTTACCTTGCAATCCCTGCTGTTTGGCTTGTGTCAGCCAATTGGTTTTCTGCTTATCCGTGGCACTGATCATAGGGCCAAGCAAGTGCTGGCTGGTACAGCGGATGCCACAAAATTCCAAGGTGGTAATTTTAAGCTGTTTAACCGCCGGAGCACCTTGCCACCAGCGAAAATACCAGGGTGGGGTATCCATAGTCAGCACCAGACTGGCGGTTTTACCTGTGAGTAATTTTTTCTGCACGCTCATACCCTTTTCAAAACGAAACGCAAAACCGGGTAACAAGGTGCGGTCAAATAAACCTTTAAACTTGGCGGGCAGCCCGCCCCACCATACCGGGCTATACACTACCAGGTGCTCCGCCCACCTCAGCTGCTGTTGGAAACGCTCAAGACAATCTTCCAGCGGTTGTACCTGCGCATAACCTTGGCTTAAGTCCGGGTTAAACTCCATGGCAGACAGCAAGCACAGCTGCACCTCATGGTCTTCAGCTGCCCCAGCCTGATAAGACAAAGCTAAAGATTCACTGAAACTACCGGCTTTGGGGCTACCGCTAATAACCAGAATTCGCTTTTTCACACTAACTCCTTTGGTAAACAAAGGGGCAGTCTAGCGTCTCCCCTTTAGGGCAGAGTCAAGGGACAGTGGCCGATCTCCTCACAACAGGCGTCCAGTCGTTGAATACGTATCTGAGTTTGCCGAATCTGTGCTTCCATCTCACCGCGAATATCTAGCAAAAATTGCCGTATACCCTGCCAGTCGGGGGCTCCACTGCGAGTTTGCATCACAGGCTGCAAACGACTCAAACTGATACCTAGCCGCCGGGCCTCCCGAATCAAATGCAAGGCATCAATATGGGATGATTCATATACCCGGTATTTACCCTGCCGTTTAGGTGGCGCAATCAGGCCTTTCTCTTCGTATAGCCTTATGGCCTTGATGGACAGACCGGTCAGACTGGCCACTTTTCCTATATACATAGCGATTCCTTAGTCGGGTCGGTATTATGCGTAATCAATAGGGCGGTGAAAAACAGATTCTTCGCCAGCATTCGAGCGGCCTATACCCAAGTTCAGTTAAACAGCGCGAAGGCATTGAAAGCACACCACGGGTTTGTATTGAATAAAGGCATTCCAATAGTCAGACAGGTAATCAGCCTGGGCCGCGGGGGACACCTGAGGATTCAGCCATTGCAAATCTTCAAGTCCCGCCTGGTTAAACGCTTGTTCATGAGTTGCGCGACTAAGATGGTAGTTAGTCACGGTAATCATCTGATCGCCGGGCAGAAAGAAATGGTAGCGCAGCGGCATACCTTCCTCACAAGGCGCGGGGTCGCGGGTAAATCCATAAGGCCGCATACTTAGCAGCTCACCACTGTAGTCCGGGTTGCTGTTAATACCGATAAAACGCCCGCCCGGTCTCAGATGCCTGGCAACCGTCTGGCACATCTGTTGAAGGTCTTGCGCGGATTGCGCATAGTTGAGCAGGTAACTGGCAAACACCAGATCGAATTGTTGAGACAACTGCAAATCCCGCACATCACAACGGATAAAATCAAGACCTAGTGGGCGTTTCATCTCTTGTTGCTGAGCCAGGCTGATCATGGCCGACGAGATATCTACCCCCACCACTTTCTTCGCCCCACGATAGCGCAACATTCGGGTATGAAACCCTTCACCACAAGCAAGATCCAATGCGCTTTGGCCGCTTAAATCACCCACCAGCTCGGATAACATAAACATTTCAATATGCTGTCGCCAGGGTTGCAATTTAGCCCTGCGATACTCATCGGCGATACCGTCATAGTCTGTGGTCATAATGGGAGCGGCCGGCACATCCTTGTCAACGACTAGCTCAGAGTATGTTGGGCGAAATGCGGATACGCAAATTACCCAGCAAGAATTGTCGGGCCTTTAAGTTCTATCAGGTTGTTGTCTGGATCTCTAAAGTACAAGGACAAGCCATTGCCTTCAGCGCCAAAGTTTATGCTGGCAGGGCCCAGCGGGCTAATCCCAAAACCCGCCAAATGCGCCACCAGCCCGGCTTCATCAAAAGGGTCAATGCGCAAACAGAAATGATCAACATTGTGCCCTTCCTGACCGGGGCCCACTCCCCCTTGCTGTCCTAATTTGCCGTCCAGGCTAATCAGATCAATCAGACAAGTGCCGGCACGCAGATGCACTAAGCCCAAGTGTGCTTGCCGCTTGACCACGTCACAGCCGAGCACCAACTGGTAAAAACGGATACTGCGGTCTAAATCCACCACCCGCAGTACCACGTGATCTATACCCCGAATACTAAACATCATCACCTCAGGATGAGCGCGCTACGCCCTGCGACTGCATCACCGACTCAATCTCAGACAAGCTGGCCGGGTCATCAATAGTGGATGGCACCACGTACTCCTGACCATCGGCTATCTGACGCAACAACTTACGCAGAATCTTACCGGAACGGGTTTTTGGCAGGCGTTGCACCACAACTGCACGCTGGAAACAGGCAATAGGGCCTATTTCGCTGCGCACCATGGCCACTAACTCTTCCTGTAATCTGGCTTCATCTATCACTACGCCATCTTTCAACAGCACCAAACCAATAGGCACCTGACCTTTCAATTCATCCTGAATACCTATCACGCTGCATTCAGCGACGGCCGAGTGGGCCGCCAGAATCTCTTCCATCTCACCAGTGGACAGTCGGTGGCCCGCGACATTAATCACATCGTCGGTACGTCCCATAATAAACACGTAGCCATCCTGGTCTTTGTAACCACCATCGCCGGAACAATAATAACCAGGATAATCACGCAGGTAACCCGCGCAGAAGCGTTCGTGATTTCCCCAAATGGTTGGCAGACAGCCAGGCGGTAAAGGTAACTTAATGGCAATGGCGCCTTGCTGACCGGCGGCCATGGGTTGGCCGTTGCCGTCCAGCACCTTCACATCAAATCCTGGCACCGGCAAGGTTGAAGAACCAGGTTTGGGCGGCATATCTTCAATACCGGTAGGATTGGCGCAAATGGCCCAGCCGGTTTCGGTTTGCCACCAATGGTCGATCACCGGCTTGCCGGTATGCTTCACGACCCAATCGTAAGTAGGCGGATCAAGGCGCTCACCGGCCATAAAGATAGCCCGCAGTTTGCCAATGTTATAACGAGTCAGTTTGGTCGCTTCCGGATCTTCTTTTTTTATCGCCCTGAATGCCGTCGGGGCGGCAAACAGAACCTTAACGCCATATTCCTGCACCAGCCGCCAGAATGCCCCGGCATCCGGTGTGCGAACCGGCTTACCTTCGTACAATACTGTGGTACAACCGGCCAATAGCGGCCCGTAGACAATATAGGAATGGCCTACCACCCAACCCACATCAGAAGCAGCCCAGAACACTTCACCTGGCTGCATATTGTAAATGGCCTGCATTGAATAATGGAGCGCCACCGCATGGCCGCCGTTATCCCTGACGACTCCTTTGGGTTTCCCTGTGGTACCCGAGGTATAGAGAATATAAAGCGGGTCAGTTCCGGCTACCGGTACACAATCGGCCGGTGTGGCTTTTGCCATCGCTTCGTGCCAATCCAAATCCCAAGTTTTGGTCAGTTGCACTGGCGCTTGTTCGCGCTCCAGGATAATGCAACGCTCAGGTTTGTGGCTGGAACGCTCAATAGCAACATCCAACATCGGCTTATATTCAATGACCTTATTCACTTCTATGCCACAAGACGCCGACACCACCACTTTGGGCTGTGCATCTTCAATTCTCAGCGCCAACTCATGGGGCGCAAAACCACCAAACACCACAGAATGAATCGCCCCAAGCCTAGCAACTGCCAGCATAGCTACCACTGCTTCGGGTATCATCGGCATATAGATAACCACCCGGTCGCCTTTTTCCACGCCCTGCGCTTTAAGCACACCAGCAAACAAGGCAACTTGTTTGAGCAGGCTGGCATAGCTGATTTTAATCTTCTGGTTAGTCACAGGTGAGTCGTAAATAACCGCCGTTTGCTCGCCACGGCCTTGTTCAACATGCCAGTCGAGGGCCATATAGGCGGTATTCATTTGCCCATCCGCAAACCAGCGCTGCATACCCTGCGCGTCCGTGCTGAGAATGTTTTGGGGCTGGCGATACCAGGGTAACTTGGCCGCTTTTTCTTGCCAGAACTGCTCGGGCTCCTGGATTGCGCGTTGGTACTCGCTTTGATATGACATGTTCGCTTCACCTTGTTGCAGGGTTAACCCTTGTTATTTTACGCAGGGCTGAATATTTATTATGCAACTGTAGACAAAACACGCGGATTTTGGCATTAGACTTAAGGATAATCGCCAAGATTGTCGACAATCGTCCACCAACAATCTGTCAACTGGCTGGACAGCGGCAGAACTATTGGTCGGGAATATCTGCTTCGACCAGCAACGCAAGTAATGCCAGGGACTCCTGCCAGCCCGCATAGCAAAACTCGGCAGGGATAGCGTCCGGCACACCTTCCTGCACTATGGTCAATTCAGTGCCACATAACACCGCCTTGAATTGAATAGTGACCTGCATCTGGTCTGGTAATTCAGGATTATCTGGGATTTATTTATTCTGGCAAAGCAAGGCTTGCACCGAATGTTGGTAAATTCGGGTACTGGCACCGAAAAGCCAGAAGCCATCGGCAAGGCATTGCCAGCCTGATTTTTCGTATAAGCCATCATGATCTGTAGTCAGGGTAGCGACGGGCCGCTAAGGCCACTCCCACCACCATCCATATTTCAGCCAGCAGGCCCGAGAATTACAGTATGTCCATATACCAACTCCGTTAAGCTATCGTCAGATTAGCAGGGGTAAGAGTACGTTGCGGCTAATTCTGTGGTGCGTGGCATTGGCGTATTTTTTCGAGTAAGCGTTAAACATCAGTACCACAAGCAAGTCCCGTTCTGGCACGTACTGCACCAGCGCCGTGTAGCCATAATCATTACTGCCGCCCATTTGCCAGATAGACATGCCGTTGCTGCCGCTGATCGCCCAGTTTCCCAAAGTCCATTTCTTATTCACCGGCTGAAACAACAAGCTGGTCAATTCAGCAGGAAGCTGGCCACCGCCTTGCAGTGCGTCAAACCAACGCTGCAAATCAGCCACGCTGGACACCATGCCGCCAGCGCCTATCAAAGCCCAGGTTAAGGGCTTGGCAAAAGTGGATTGACCGCTGTCCTGACCACCATAACCTTTGGCCAGCCGCTCAACATCCAGATTCTTATCGCCGTAAAAACCCGTACTGTTCAGTTTCAGTGGAGCAAGTAACTGCTGATGCACATAGTCACGAAATGCGATACCGGACACCCGCTCAACAATAGCAGCCAACAATGTATAAGCGGCATTTGAGTAGGTGATGTCGCCACCAGGCGCACTCAGCAGTGGCATGCTAAGAATAAGTTTCTCCGCTTCGTCCCTGTTCATGGGATCAAAATCAGACTGATTGTGAAAGTTGTCCAAACCGCTTTGATGGGCCAGCAACTGTTCAATGCTGATATCACGCTTATCGACTGGCGCTTCTGGATAAAACTCGGAAAGACGGGCAGTCAGGGGCAACCGGCCCTCAATATGCAGTTGCAAAACAGCAGCAGCAGTGAAGGTTTTAGCAATGGAGCCCATGTCGCTCAGACTGTCCACATCATTGTGTTTATGCAGAGCACGGTCTGCATCACCGTAACCACACTCAAACACCAGTTGCTGATGCTGAACGATACGCACTGTGCCGTCGAAGGTACCTTGGCTGTGTTCACTGGTCAGCGCCTGATCTAACAGCTCAGCCTGCTCTGTGGGTGTGGGACAAAAAGGTCGGGGAGTTCGCGCTAAAGACTCCTGTGATGGCGGACTGCTACAGGCGGCCAGTGTTAACAACAAAACCAGGCTAACACTGCCAAGCACCCACTTCATCAGACTCTCCTTCGTAACTTATGGTGTTCCATTCAATCTGCTTGAACGGTCATAGCTGTACAGTATCCTCGTGTTCGCACAGCGATGCAATTTGAACGAGGTAAGCGCAAGGACTGGCACGACCACAAGCTTCCAACATGGTGTCTATCCCACCATATAAGTACCAGTGCCAAAAGCGATATGCTCGCCCAGTTCGTTATGCAGCTCCATCCGGCAAACCGCCACACGGCTACCCTTACGTATCACACTGGCTGTGGCAACAAATTCGCTGCCCTTACCTGGGCGCAGGTAATCTACCCGCATATCAATAGTGCCGATACGCGCCAGTCTCTGCTGAAACTGCTCAAGAGTTAGTTCCGGCATGTCCTTTACCACATGCAAAATGGCCATCAAGCCACCGACAGTATCCAGTACCGCGGCAGTCACTCCGCCATGCAGAATTTTCTGAATAGGATTACCCATCAAACCGTCATGCCAGGGCAGACGAACCTCTACACCATCGCCGTCAAACTGGCTGATTTGCAGCCCAAGCAATTGATTAAACGGCATATGTTCACGGAACACCGCGGCCACATACTCGCCTAATTGCTTGCTATCCAGTAACCCTTGCGTTTGCACATCAGCACCCTCTGGTTTGACCTGTTGGCATCATAGCAGGCTTTTTACCCGGTATTGCAAGCCATTGTCGTCATGAATTCTGAGTAACTTTGGGGTAGACTAGCGGCCCTGTTTTCCAGCTCCTTTGCCCATGTCCGACGTTTTGGCCACCAATCCAGTACAGTCCAGCCCACAAAGTGTGTTGCGGGATGTTTTCGGCTATGACAGTTTCAGACCCGGCCAGGAGCAAGTCATTCAGGCCTGCCTGGATGGCCGGGACAGCTTAGTGCTAATGCCCACAGGTGGCGGAAAATCCCTGTGTTATCAGGTGCCAGCGCTGCTGTTACCTGGGTTAACGCTGGTGGTCTCGCCGCTGATCTCACTGATGAAAGATCAGGTCGATGCGCTGCATGCCTCGGGTGTCAGTGCCGCTTACCTAACCTCCGCCTTGTCTCGTCCGGAACAGCTAGAAGTGCTGGCAGGGGTTCAGGACGGTAAGTACAAACTCTTGTATGTAGCACCGGAGCGATTAGTGCGGCCTGAGTTTATTCAGCGCCTGCAGCATATTCAGATTAGCCTGTTTGCTATAGACGAAGCCCACTGTGTATCGCACTGGGGCCATGATTTTCGTCAGGACTATATGGCTTTAGGGCAACTTAAGCATTTCTTCCCCCATGTGCCCATGATGGGACTGACCGCCACCGCCGACCCGGCCACCCGCCTGGATATCTTGCAGCAGTTGCGCTTGCAACAGCCAATGGTTCACCAGGGCAGCTTCGACAGGCCCAACATCCGCTATACCCAGCTGCAGAAATACAAGCCGCTGGAGCAACTGGAAAGCTACATTAAGGGCCAGGAAGGTAGCGGCATTATTTACTGCAACAGCAGAAAAAAAGTGGAAGATGTGGCTTTTAAACTGGCTAATCGCGGTATCAATTGCGCGGGTTATCACGCCGGTATGGAAGCGGAAATTCGCGACATCACCCAGCGAAACTTCCTAAAAGACAATATTGATGTGATTGTCGCCACTGTGGCCTTCGGCATGGGTATTAACAAGCCGAACGTACGCTATGTGGTGCATCATGATCTGCCCCGCACTATTGAATCCTACTATCAGGAAACCGGCCGCGCCGGGCGTGACGGCAGCCCCGCCGAGGCGCTACTGCTGTTTGATGAAAAAGACGTGGCCCGCATCCGCGAGTGGATTAGCCTGACCGACAATCCCCATCGTCAGGAAGTGGAATTACAACGTTTTGCCGCCATGGAAGCCTTTGCCGAAGCCCAAACCTGCCGACGCCAGGTACTATTGAATTATTTCGGTGAATACAACGCCTCGGCCTGCGGCAACTGCGATATTTGCCTCGACCCTCCCAAAGCCTTTGATGGCACAGTAGCCGCCCAGAAAGTGCTGTCCTGTATCTACCGGCTCAATCAGTCCGCCGCCAGTCAGTATTTGATTGACGTGCTACGTGGCAAAAAACTCAAGCGCATTATCGACAGCGGTCATGACCAGCTCAGTACCTACGGCATAGGTAAAGACGAAAGCGATGCCTGGTGGCATAACCTGATTAATCAGTTGATTCATCAAGGGCTGATTCGGGTGGATATCACTCAGCATGCGGTACTGAAGCTAAATGAAGCGGCGCGCGCCGTGCTTAAGGGGGAGTTACCCGTGAGCCTGGCCGTTCCCAGAATGAACCTGAATCTGGGTAAAAAAGCCAAGCTGGATAATCGCAACTACGACAGAGCCTTGTTTGCCAAACTAAAGAAGCTGCGTAAATCCATTGCTGAGGAAGACGAAGTACCGCCTTTTGTGGTGTTCTCGGATATGACCTTGTCCCATATGGCTGAGATTCTGCCCACCAGTGCACGAGAGATGCTAAACGTCAGCGGGGTTGGCCAAACTAAACTGGCTCGCTATGGCGAGGCCTTCCTTAATTTAATCCGCGAACATCTGGCCGGTTAACCCTCCAGCAACAAACGCACCCGTTCGGCAAATCCTGGCAGAGGCTGCCAGTGCTCAATCCAGCCAAGACAATGTTCCGGAGGCGGGGATCTATAGGTACCGTAGCCAATTTTCAGCATACTGGCAGGCATGTTACTCAGTGCGGGCTGCTTACCCAGTAACACCGCAAAAGGTCGGGAAATCAATAAAGGAGTGGCCTGTTGTGGACTGTCGAGTGTTTCGACCTCATAGCCCCCGGTGCTTTGCAGCACCAGGGCAAGATCCTTCTTCAGGGTTGCATCCGGCTCAATCAGCAGGATACGCAAAGGCATTATTTGCCTGCCGGATCCAAGCTGGCGTAGTAAGCGGACAGATTGGCGATATCTTCGTCAGACAAGGGTTTGGCCATTGGTGCCATTACCATGTTCTTGCGCTCACCATCTCGAAAAGCTTTCATTTGCAGTGCTAAGTACTGCTCTTTCTGACCGGCCAGATTTGGATACATTGGGATTTGTGAAATTCCGTTCGCGCCATGACATGCCGCGCAAGTCGCAGATTTCGCTTTCCCGGCAGCAATATCGCCGGCGACAGCCGGCATAGCCATACACATAGCAATCAATACAGCGAGTTTTTTCATCTTTACTCCAGATTGTGATTAAGGTTAGTTACAAGGTTACAATAGCCTAAGTTTTTTATTTTCTATACGGCGCGCCTGTGTATTTGGCTCACACTTATGCTCAAACATTAGCCGATCTGGGTAGCCAGGTCAGCGTCCAGCCACCGCAAAATCCAAGATTGGTGCATGTTAACCAGTCTTTATTGGCGGACCTTGATCTGGATCCACAACTATTTGTTGAACAGCAGTTATTTCACGAGTTGTTTAACGAAACCGGGCGTTTGAATCGTTTGGCCATGGCGCAAAAGTACGGTGGCCACCAATTCGGCCAGTGGAATCCGCAACTGGGTGACGGGCGCGGCCTGCTGCTTGGTGAAACACGCGATAAACAAGGTAAGCCGGTGGATTTGCATTTAAAAGGCGCGGGGCAAACCCCTTACTCACGCTTTGGTGATGGGCGCGCGGTATTGCGCTCCACCCTTCGCGAGTATCTGGTGGGTGAGGCCATGTATCATTTGGGCATTCCCAGCTCCCGGTCTCTGTGTCTGATCAGCAGTAGCGAACCTGTGATGCGTGAGCGTCAGGAAACTGCCGCCATGATGATTCGCACCTGTCAGAGCCATGTACGCTTCGGTCACTTTGAATATTTCTTTCACAGCGGCCAGAGCGATAAGCTGCAGCGCTTATTTGATTATTGCTTTACCCAGCATTTTCCGCATCTTAACGACAGCGAAGACCGTTATTACCGTCTGCTTGAGCAGATAGTAGTGGATACTGCCGAGCTGATTGCCAAATGGCAGGCCTTTGGTTTTGCACACGGCGTCATGAATACCGACAATATGTCTATTCACGGCATTAGTTTTGACTTTGGCCCATACGCCTTTTTGGATGATTTTCAGCAGGACTATATCTGCAATCATTCCGACCATCAGGGCCGCTACGCCTTTGACCGCCAGCCAGGCATCGCCTTGTGGAACCTCAATGCCTTGGCGCATGCCTTTAGCGGCCATTTGAGCCTAGAGGAAATAAAACAGGCACTGGGCCAGTACGAGCCCAGACTACTTAGCCATTACTTCGCGCTGATGGCAGATAAATTGGGCTTGCAAGCAGCCAGCGAACAGGACGAACCGCTGATCAGTGACTGGCTGAATCTGCTGGCCAGAGAGCGGCGGGACTACCACCAAAGTTTCCGGCTGCTGAGTCATTTCCAGCCAGAGCAGGCCAAGCTGTTGCTGGATCACTTCGTCGACCGCAATCAGGCCAAGGCCTGGTTGGACAGGTACATTCAACGCCTTAATCAGCAAAGCGGCTCACACCAGCTTCGCCACCAGCAGATGCAGGCAGCCAACCCCAAATATGTGCTGCGTAATTACCTCGCTCAACAAGCCATTGAACAGGCGGAGCAAGGTGATTTCAGTGAATTTGAAAGGCTATTTACGGTATTGAGCGCACCATTTGATGAACAACCAACCCATGCCCATTATGCCAAGCCACCACCGGATTGGGGCAAGAGTATGGAAATATCATGCAGCAGCTAAACGGAATTCACTTTGTATTGACACCTGACTGCGTGAATCTGCTTGGCGTCACAGATTTTTCCGGGTCTGGCATACAGGCATTATCAGCTCAGTTGGCCAACATCCTGGGTGCGGATGTGCTAGCACTGGAATGGGGCGCAGACCGCTGGCAGCAGCGTTTTGAGCTGGATGGCAGGCTCTACTTGTTATACATGGAATCTGTGTGCGAAGCCGTCTGGATAGAACCCTGTAAAGAAAGTGATTTCTCCTATCTTATCAGTCAGTTAAAACTGGTCGGTGCAGAGCTGACCGAAGGCAATGAAACAGCATTCTAAGCCAAATAATATACACCCAATAAAAAATCAGGGCTTTTATGCGCAGCCAAAGACTTTATACTGACATCAAGTCGTCATAACTATAATCAAAACTGACGTTGAAATCTGCGCCTTTACTACTGCTGCTTGGGTACCTGCTATTAGGCCTGACATTGCCCTCTCAGGCCAAGCCGCTGCTTTTGGATTCGACCTTCACACACCAGGAATTGCAAGGTCAGGTAGAGTATTTGCGTGCCGAAAAATACGCGCAGCTTTCCGACGTGCAATCCGATCCTGGCTGGCATACCAATCTGGACATCAGCCCGCTGCAGCCAAACCAAAGCCTGTGGGGACGTTTCAGTGTAGTGCAACAGGCCGGTAACCATGCCCGTTTTGCCTTTGTTATCGCCAACCCCACGCTCGACGAAGTTGATCTGTACTTGCTGGATGACAGAGGCCGCATTCGCCGCTCGTTGATGATGGGAGCGATGCGACCGTTCAGTGCCCGGGAAATCAATCACAGAAACTTTTTAATCCGCCTTGAAATGACCGCGGGCGAGAAGCTGGATATCTATTTTAGGGTGGCCGACAAAGGGCCATTGGTGTTCCCCATTGACCTGTGGCGGGATGAGGCGCTGATCGCTGAGGAACAAGGCAATCTGGCCAAGATTGGCATGATTGGCGGCGCACTGGCCATACTGGCATTTTACTATCTGATTACCTATGTGCTGCTGAGAAGCCCGGTGCGCTTCTGGTTTTCCATGGCCAGTTTTAGCTTCCTGCTGCTGTTCCTCAATGTGGAAGGACTGCTGGTGCAGATCGTCCCACCGCTTTCCAACTACATTTCCATACTGACCTTGAGTTTGGTGGCCTTAGCTCTGTTTAATGCCTCCAAGGTCTCGCATTTAATGCTGCGCGGCGTACCCTTGTATTGGCGCTACGTCTCTTACAGTGCATCCTATTTACTGCTGCTCAGCGCCTTTATTCTGAATGATTACTGGCAAATCATTACGGCCATCGGCCTGGCTGGTTCCACCCTGGTCGTGCAGCTTGGTTTGTCCTGGCGCTACAGCGACCGCAAAGACGGGCGTCCAAACCGGCTTTACGCCATCGGCTGGTCCACCATCTGTGTGATTGCACTAGTGCAATCCGCGTTTTATGTCAGCGGCATACTGCTTGGTAATACCTTCAGCCTGTATCTGACCCTGCTGATGCTGTTGGGGATATTGCTGATTGCCTTAGCGGTGGAAACTCATCAACAAGCCCAGGTGTTGTCCCGCTATGAGCGGCAAAGCAATACCATTAACGACCTGCGCCGCTTTTACGAGCTGTTCCGTAACTCTGCAGAAGGTCTGTATACCTCAACCTTAAGCGGCAAGCTGATTACTACCAACCCGGCAATGTGTAAGCTATTCGGCTATGACAATGAGCAGCAAATGCTCAAGGAATGCAGCAATACTTCGCAGTTTTACGCCAATCAAACCGACCGCCTGACCCTGGTTGAAGAATTGGTTAAACAAGGGGTAGTGATGGGCCGCGAGATCCGCGGTGTACGCCGTGACGGCAGTCCATTCTGGTTCTCTATCTCGGTACAGCTTCGTCACGAACATAATGAAGATTATCTGTTCGGTACCATTTTCGACATTACCGAGCGCAAAGAATCCAGCATGAGCCTGGAATATATGGCTACCCATGACCCGCTCACCGGCGTCTACAATCGCCGTGAGTTCGAACAGCGCCTGCGTAACGGCCTGAATCAGGCCAGGGATGTCGACCAGGAACTTACCTTGCTATATATGGATCTTGACCAGTTTAAGGTGGTTAACGATACCTGCGGACACAAGGCTGGTGACATTCTCATTAAGCAATTGTCCCAGCAGCTAAACCAAGTCGTCGAGGGACGAGGTATTCTGGCCCGCTTGGGCGGTGACGAATTTGGTGTGTTACTGGAAAGCGAGCAAGCCAGCGACGAAAATGCCTATCTGCTGGCCAACAAACTGCTGAATGTGGTGCAGCAATTCCGTTTTGTTTGGGACAACCGCATCTTTACCTTAGGTATCAGTATTGGCCTGGTGCCTTACCATAAGGCCATTCATTCACCCGAGCAGTTGCTGAGTATGGCCGACTCGGCCTGTTATATGGCCAAAGAGCAGGGCCGAAACCAGGTGCATGTTTACTCCAAGCAGGACGACAAAATTCAACGCTACGAGACCGAACTCCACTGGGTGTCGTTGATCAATAAGGCGCTGCAGGAAGACAGATTTGTGCTGTATTACCAGCACTATCACCCCTTAAATAAGATATCCCGTGGTCATCACTATGAAATTCTGCTGCGCATGCAAGGCGATGATGAGCAACAGATAGTCTCCCCGGTGGCCTTCCTGCCCGCTGCCGAGCATTACAATCTGACCGCCCAGATAGACCGTTGGGTGGTGGAACATTATTTCCGCTGGCTGGCCGACAACCCTCAGCACAAAAAAGAGTTGGTGCGGGCCAACATTAACCTCAGCGGCCACTCGCTGGGCGATAAGGAATTACGCCTGTTTGTGCTAAATGCCTTTGAAAAATACGGTATCCCTTACAACAAGATCTGCTTTGAAATCACCGAAAGCATGGCGATTATCAAGATGGATGAAACGCTACAGTTTATTAAAACCTTCCACCAATTGGGTTGTACCTTTGCGCTGGATGATTTTGGCAGTGGTTTCTCCTCCTATGGCTATCTCAAAAGCCTGCCGGTCAACTACGTAAAAATTGACGGCGGCTTTGTGAAGGACCTGCTGGTTGACCCTGTTGATATGGCCATGGTCAGCTCCATTAAAGACGTGGCCAAGGCCATGGGCATGAAAACCGTGGCGGAATTTGTCGAGAGCAAAGAGATTATGGTGGAGCTGGGCAAAATGGGCGTCGATTATGCACAGGGTTATGGCGTTGCCAGACCGGCGCCCCTGCGTGACTTCAGCCCTCTGGCTTAACTGGATTTTCATGCTCGCCGCGAAGCACATCGAGAACACCAAGAAGATCAATACAGCAGTGGTGTGAGCAGCCTCACGTCGTGTGTTTCGTATTTTAATTGCACGCTGCCCCACTAATCTCCCGGCGAGACGTATTTCACACAGTTCAACTTATTAGATTAACCAATTCACTTTTTTGATTTTCCATTCAGCGCCAATGCCGTTATATTGTGCGTCCCTTGACGGCCCCACCTGCCAGGCAGAGCCGATCCTGTACTAAACTCGAGAAAACAACCTGAATCAGACCATGACCAACGCGGATTCGCCTTTTGAATACATCAGCAGCGCCAAACTACCCACCCGTTTTGGCCAGTTCACTATCCATGGCTTTGTAGAAGTCGCCACGGATCAGGAGCATGTTGCCCTGTCTTACGGCGAATGGCAGGACGACGAGGTCGTGCCGATCCGCATTCATTCTGAATGTCTGACCGGTGATGCACTATTCAGTACCCGTTGCGACTGTGGTTTCCAGTTGGAGAAAGCGCTGCAGAATATTGTTGAACATGGCAAAGGGGTGATCCTTTACTTACGTCAGGAAGGTCGCGGTATCGGCCTGTTGAATAAGATCCGGGCTTATCATCTGCAAGATAATGGCATGGATACGGTTGAAGCCAACGAGCACCTTGGTTTTGACGCTGACCTGCGCGATTACCGTATTTGTCGTTTTATGCTGGATCACCTGCATATCCGTAAGGTTCAGTTGATGACGAATAACCCGCGCAAAATAAAGGCACTGACAGACTTAGGTATTGAAGTGATAGGGCGGACCCCTATTGATCACGGTATTACGGCCGACAACAAAGGTTATATTCGCACCAAGACCCAGAAACTGGGCCATGAGTTCGATCCGCACCTACTGAAATAGCCCCCAGAAAATGTTGTTTTAGAGGGACAGATTAGTCTTTCCAGTATAGGCTTTAGGCATTATGCTTAGGCTATTCTCTTTGATTGGTTGTTAAAACATGCCGAAGCTGTCAACAGAGTGTGCTTCTCTGGTGACTAAGGATCAGTTACTTTCTATTATCCAGGCTCAGTCCGATATTATTGGCGGCTGCTTAAACCTTACCGAAATCATGCAGAAAATGGCCACACTGGCCGAGCATCTCACATTCGCTTCAGGCGCAGTGGTGGAGATGCTGGACGGCGATGAAATGGTCTATCGTGCCGCTACCGGCAAAGCCAAAGACCGGCTCGGCATGCGCCTGCACAAAGACAAAAGCCTCTCTGGCTTGTGTATCAAAGAAAATCGTCTACTCAATTGCAAGAATGCCATGCAGGATCCCAGGGTAGACAAAGAAGCCTGCCAAAAAGTCGGCCTCCGTTCCATGTTAGTGGTACCGCTGATCTACCAGCAAGATGTTGTTGGTGTAATCAAAGTGTTCTCAACCACTACAGATGCCTTCGACGATGTGGACGGGCAAATCCTGATGTTGACGGCGCAAATCATCAGTGCGGCCATTCATGCTTCAATCAAACCGCAGCGCTAAGTTCCCAGACCAAACTTGCGCACAAAAGCTTGGATAAAGCGGTTTGGTGATGCCGCATCCATATTGAAGTACAGCGACGGCTCAATCAATTCCAGCCCCATCACGGCAAACCCCTGAGGTGTGCGGATAAAGTCCAGTCGGGCATACAGAGGTTCATCCGGCAAAACGCCCACCGTGCTCCTCCTGCACTCTGAAATCACCACTGGCCGGGCGCTTAAGTATGCAACGACTGTAGTCCTGAGCGAAAAAGAACAGTGAATACTCACCTTCGCTCAACTTACTTTGTATAAAAGGCTGAAACATATGCGGGCGCTGTTTGAATTTGGCTGCTAGCAGCTCCGCTATATCTTCCAGTCCGTTCGCTAGGGCTTTACTGATTAAAGTGACAGCGGCACTATAGCCGCCAATCACGTCAAAGAACAAGACGCCTGTCATTCCACAGATCGGCATTGAAAAGGATGCTGTGATTCCACCTTGATTGGGATCAACCAGCTTCTATGCTGACTGTAATACTCTGCCAGCAGAACTAAGGCCTGATTTGTTCTAGCGACAGCGAAAGGGAAACATAATGGAAACGGTACATACCCTCAATGCGGTGAAGATGGGCATAGACACCCATCAGGAACCTGTGGTGTATATGCGGGAAGACTGCCACGTATGTAAGGCCGAAGGCTTTACCGCCAGCAGCCGGGTGTTAGTCACCCACGGCAGCTATATGATGGTAGCCACCCTCAACGTAGTGGAACAGCGGGTACTGGAGCCCGGCACTGTGGGCTTGTCGAAGATTGCGGTGCAACGTTTGCGCGCTAACGACGGTGACAAGCTGTGTATTGGCCATGCGCCACTTTTGCATTCTATGAGTGCCGTGCGTAAAAAGGTGTTCGGACATGCTCTCAGCGCAGAAGAAATGCAGGATATCGTCGAGGATATCGCCGCCCACAGATACAGCGACATCGAGATAGCCAGTTTTCTCAGTGTCTGTGCCGGCAGTCGCTTAAACCTCGATGAAATCGTTAGCCTGACCCAGGCCATGGTCAAATGTGGCAAGCGCTTAACCTGGCCCGGTGAATCACAGATCTTTGACAAACACTGTATTGGCGGCATTCCCGGCAATCGCACCACGCCGATTGTGGTGTCCATCGCCAGTGCTGCGGGTCTGACCATTCCCAAAACCTCATCCAGAGCCATTACCTCACCAGCCGGTACGGCAGATACCATGGAAGTATTAACCAAGGTTGATCTGCAACTGGCTGATATACAGCGCGTAGTCGCCCAAACTGGCGCCTGCCTGGCCTGGGGCGGCGCGGTCAATCTCAGCCCATCGGATGACCTACTGATCCGTATAGAACGGGCACTGGATTTGGACGGCGAAGGGCAGTTGATTGCCTCTGTACTGTCAAAAAAGATCGCTGCCGGCTCCACCCATGTGGTGATCGATATACCGGTCGGCGATACCGCCAAGGTACGTACCCGTCAGCAGGCAGACCGCTTGTCAGCCCTGTTCACCCAAGTTGGGGAAGCCTGCGGTATTTATGTGCGCTGCGTGATCACCGACGGTAGTCGGCCAATTGGCCGTGGCATCGGCCCGGTAGAAGAGGCTCGTGACTTACTGGCGGTTTTACAATGTGAGACGGATGCACCGCGCGATTTGCGCCATCGCTCGTTGTTACTGGCCTCCCATATGCTGGATTTAGCACAAAACTGCGGGCCGGAAGCGGCTTTGCTGCAAGCCACGGATATTCTCGAATCCGGCCGTGCCTGGGCGCAGTTTAAGCTGATAGTGGAAGCGCAAGGTGGCCTGTTTTCATTGCCTGACGCACCTTATCAACACCTGCAAATCAGCCAGCAAACCGGTGTATTAACCCGCATTGATAATCGCCGTCTGTCACGACTGGCCAAACTCGCGGGCGCGCCGTTCGACAAAGCCGCGGGGCTGCGTTTACACGCCGAGGTTGGCGACCGCCTGACATTGCATCAACCGCTGTTTACCCTATATTCTGACAGCCTTGGCGAACAGGAATACGCCATGGAGTATTATCACAATAATCAGGATATGTTCTGTATTGAGGAACCCGTATGAGTTTGAGCCGTCCATTGGTGTTATTCAGCCCCGCGCCTCACCCCTTACAACTTCCACTGTGCAAACAGTTGGCTGCTGAGCAGGGCCAACTGGAAAGCAGATTGTTCCCCGACGGCGAGTCTTATCTGCGTATTCTCAGCGAGGTAAAAGACAAAGACGTACTGGTACTGATTGACCTGGTTCACCCCAATGACAAATACCTGCCACTGATATTCCTGCTCGATACCCTAAGAGAATTTGGCGCCGCCTCAGTGGGCTTACTCGCCCCTTATTTGAGCTACATGCGCCAGGACATTCGTTTCCACGACGGAGAAGCAATTACCTCCAAGATCTTTGCTGCCGCTTTGTCAAAACATATGGACTACCTGGTCACGGTCGACCCGCACTTGCACCGCTATCACAGCCTGGATCAAATCTATAGCGTGCCCAGTGAAGTGGTACAAGGCGCGCCAGCTTTAGCTAACTGGCTGAAAGGTCGGGACAATTTGTTGCTGGTAGGCCCGGATGCGGAAAGCGAGCAGTGGGTAGCGGGTATCGCCGAACGTTGCGGACACCCCTTTGTGATTGGTGAAAAACGGCGCCACGGCGACCGCGATGTGGAAATTACCCTGCCGGATCTGGCTGCTCATCAGCATCGCAGCGCCGTGATTATTGATGATGTGATTTCCAGCGGCCAGACCATATTGCAATGTATGCAGGCCCTGAACCTGGCTGGCATTACCCAGCAGGAATGTGCCGCCGTGCATGGCATTTTTGCCGAGGGCGCTGCGCCAATGCTACTTGAAGCAGGTTTGCAGGCCCTGGCCACCAGCAACAGCATTGCGCATTTCTCCAATGCCATAGATTTAAGCCCCTTGTTAATTGAGCCGATTCATCAATGCATAAATAAAGTGCACAGCGGCTAACTGAGTTAAAAAGGCCTATCATCATCCACTGCCAGATATGCTAGGCTTGGCAAACGAAAATAATCAGGAGCTCGTCAGGTGCGCATAGGGGTTTTACTCTTACTATCCGCTATGGCTTTTGCCAGTTCTGGGCGTGAGCAATTGCTGGCCTGTCTGGACGAGTTTCCGCCTTACCAGATCCTTACCGAACCGCCCATTGGCGAGCATGTGTCGGCCCTTACTCAGTTAGGTGAAGAACTGCAATTAGAAGTGCAGTTTGTCACCGAGCCTAACTTCGATCATTGTCTGAAACGAATCAAACAGGGCACAGCCGATGTTATTGCCGGTGTGCTGGATCGCGAAGAACGTCGTGAGTTTCTGCATCTGTTACCCATGCGCCACGACACCGCCTACATCTTTGCCACGCGCCCAGATGCGCCCCCTATTGAAAGTTATAACGATCTGAACGGTCGCTTGATAGGCGTGACCGAAAATGTGTATTACTTTGAACAGTTTGATCAGGATGCATCGTTGCAAAAAGTCGCCCTGAACGATGTACACCTGACCTACAAACTCTTGTTGGCAGGCAGGGTGGATACAGTGATAAGCAGTCTGGAAAACCTCACCGCCATTTTTGCCAGCGACCCTGATTTAAAAGACAAAATTCTTATTCAGCCTTTTACCCATGAGTTAAACCGTCTGGTCTATTTCGGTTTTTCCAAACACTCCATCCATGCTGCCCGGTTGGAAGAAATTCGCCCAAAAGTGGAAGCCGCCTTTGCAGCTGGCAGGTTTGAGACCGCGATACATCAGTTTGCTGCTGACCACCCACAGTATTATCAGGTTAAGCCGCACAAAAAGTAGCGGCTAATCCTGCGAACAGGCGCCGCCAATTTCAAGCTCACTGAAATAGCGGTTTACCGTCAGCGCTTTTATGCTGCGCACTTGGTTCAGTTCCACCTCAAATTGTCCTTGCCCACTTTGCAGCACCAACCACTCACGGCCAGCCTGTGTGCGGGTAGTCATGGCCTTTCCCTGGTTTTGCTGGCCGTCCAGCATCCGTAGCTCCAGCTCGTAAGCATATAGGCAGGCCACTTCGATATAGTCATGCACGGCGCAGGCTATGATCTTGCTAGTCGGGGTTTTCATCAGTTTTTCCAACCTTCTTGTTTGAGATTTTATTTCTCACCACTAAGCACACAGAGAACACCAAGAGCATCACGACCTTCAGTAGCTTGAGGTTTTATCTTGGTGTTTGATAACGCCCTGCCCAGATAGGCCTTCGCAAGAACAGCCATTTAATCGCCTGACGGGCAGCCTTGCATTGGAATAATCGCAAAGCCTTGTTGTTCAATACTGGACCGCACCGCGGCATTGGCCATTTCAGCATGGCAAAAATCGCAGCGCTGCTGACTTATCTCAGCCTCACTCACACCGATATCGCGTAAATAAGTGTCGGCAAATTGTGGCGCTTGGTGGCGCTTATCTTCGGTAACCAGCACATCAAAATGATAGTACTCACCGTTTTTTGTATTTACATGGGTATCGTAAACCAGAACTTGCATGTCTATTCCTTAATCAAATTAAGGCGGCAACCTGAGTCGCCGCCATGGCCACTAACGCAAATCGCTCAGTGCCGCACCAAAATTGATGTGAAACACCTGACCGTCTACAACCAAAGCAGGTACAGACTTAACACCCAGCTTATCGGCTTCAGCCACGCGTTGTGGCTGGTCACCAAAGTGCACAATCTCTACATTAAAACGGCTGGGATCCAAAGCGGCTGCCAGACTCTGTTCGGCATCAACACATACTGGACAACCGGCGTGATAGAAAACTGCATTGCTTTTCATGATATTCTCCTGTGGGTTAAAAGCATGGCTATTACACCCCCACAGCATCCGGAGAAATAGCAGGCACAAACTGGTAAGTCAGGTACTAAGTGGAGCATCTTTTTGATTAATAAAGAGAAAAAAACTCAAACAAATATGACGGTGCATGCCATGGTGGAAAGCATTGTGGGCTGTAAATGGTCGTTAACCGTGATCCGTTTGATTCGTCAGGGTATTAATCGCCCCGGTGCCATGCAGCGTGAAGTGGAAGGCCTGACCACCAAAGTGCTGAACGAGCGTCTGGTTAAGCTCACCCGCTTTGGAATATTACATAAACAGATTTACCCCGAGAGCCCGCCCAGAGTGGAGTATCAGTTCACCGAGTTTGGCCAGCACTTTCTGCAGATTATCGACAGCATTGAAAAGGTGCAGGCCGAGCTGACATCCCAATAAGCTAAGTGAATACCGCTGACAACCTAGCCCTGTTAACCGTTGCGCAGATGGCGGCGAATAACATGCTCGGTATAATACAGCGGCATAACAATATTTTGTTGTTCCAATGGCGATGAGCCCCTGGTACCGGTTAGTTTGATGCTTTTCAGTGGCTGGCATTTTTCAATATACGAATTAAGCGATCTGGCTTGTGTTCGTTTACCACTTTTTACCTCAATGGGAATAATGTGACCGTCATGGTCCGCCACAATAAATTCTATTTCCGCCCTGGCGTCCTGCCAGGAAAATGAGGGTTCGATACCATAGGCGGCTAACTCTTGTTGCACGAAATTTTCTGCAATATATCCCTTGTATTCGTACCCCTGCTGCTTAATCTCTTTGTAGCTGGTGCCCAGCATATGATTCAGCAGCCCGATATCAAACATGAATAGTTTCACTTTGTTGTCTTTAAGGAAAGCAGCGAGAGGACTGCGAGGTTTGCCATCGACGGGATAGTTCTTTAGTACCAGTCGACATTTTTCCAGCCAGGAAATGGCGCCTTCAAATTCCTGGTAGCGAGATTTACGTTGATGCACATCTTTAAAGCGAAAACGTTTAACTGACTCATCCAACACACTGGATAGCTGTGAGGGTACACTCCTGAATACTGCCTCGATAAGGCTGGCATCTGTTTTTCCAGAGTATTTGCCGAAGTCTCGCAGGTAACCAGAGACCAGATTGGCATGAATGTCCGAAACGGCTTTCACTCGCTCGAGTATGCTCTTGTCTGCCAGGGCAAACCACATAGCAACCGCCTCCGGCATTCCTCCGGTAAAGTAATAGTCGGTTAATTGGTCAAACAGCTTGGTATGTGCAGCCGTTGAGTTCAACTCTGCATCATAGGCTTTAAGTTGCGCCGGTTCATCAGCAGCAATCAGAAACTCCCGAAATGTCAGTGGGCGTAAGTTATGCTGCTCTACTTTACCTACAGGGAAAGCGTCAAGCAGACCAATATTAGAGCCACTGGCGGCCACGTACATTTGTGGGGCTTTTTCGGCGAAATATTTAAGCGCGGTAACGGCCCTGGCGCATTCACCAATTTCATCAAGGATCAGCAGATCCTTGTTCATATTGAATGTTTCACCAGTAAGCAGCTCTATGTTCGAAAGCACATCCTCTGGCGTCAGAGAACCAGAGAAGGCTTCCGCCATACTTGGCGTCTCCAGGAAATCAATTCGTAATACATGCTCAAATTGGCTGCCCAGCAGCCTTTGTAGCAAATAGGTTTTACCTGTCTGACGGGCACCATCTATTAGTAGCGGTTTTCGCTCTGTCCGTTTTTTCCAGGTTAACAAGGCAGATAGTAGTGTCCGATGCATAATTTGCCGTCTCAAATCATTTCCCACAGGCCAACTATACACTTTTATGCGCATAAAAATGTAATAAACCACACTTTTATGCGCATAAAAGTGTAGCATTTCGCACTTTTCTGCGCCTACCAACAAAAACGGTACCTACTAAACAAGGCCGCGGGCCAATATCAATCCAGAAAAACTATCAAAAGCATTTGTTTAATTGATTGAATCAAGTCTTTACCTAAACCTTACTTGAGGTTTTATGCTATCTCCGAACTGGCACAGCAGGAGGATTAAAACATGATTCACTTGGAACATTTAAACCTGGTGGTAAGCAATATGGACAGGGCACTGGCCTTCTATCAGGCCGCCTTTCCCCACTGGCGGGTGCGCGGCGGTGGCCGCCAGAACTGGTATGGCACCGAGCGTAACTGGCTGCACTTTGGTGATGACTATCAGTACCTGACCCTCAACGACAGCGGAGAAGGTGAAAACCGCGAGCTGAGCAGTAATCAAGTCGGTCTGGCACATTTCGCTTATGTCACCGACAACCTCGATGCCCTGATTGGCCGCATGCGAGCCGCTGGCTTTGCCCCCAGTAAAGGTGGCAAAAGCCTCTATCGCAGTAATGCCTACTTTATCGATGCCGACGGCTTCGAAGTGGAGTTTGTGCAATACCACAGCGATCTGCCCAGCCAGCGCAATTACTACGAATAAGGACAAGCGCCATGAACTTGAACCAAATTACCTTACCTGTCACCGATATGCAGGCCGCCGTCAACTTCTATCTACAACTGGGTATGACACAAATAGTTGATACCCCACACTACGCCCGCTTTAGCTGCCCGCAGGGCGACAGCACCTTCTCGCTGGCCTTGCAGGCCGAGGCGGTGCAGAATCAGTCGGTGATCTACTTTGAATCTGACAACCTGGATAAAAAGGTAAGCGAACTGCAAAGCAAAGGCATCAGCTTTGACCAGGCACCACAGGATATGCCCTACCTATGGCGAGAAGCCATACTGCATGACCCGGCAGGCAATAAAATCAAACTCTTCCATGCCGGTGAAAATCGCCTGAATCCGCCCTGGCGGGTGACGATTCAGGCTGAGTAAGAGGGCGGCTTTGGCTCTAAACCTGTTGGGCTGAATGCCGACCCGCAATAGCCAACACCTCCGCAGGCTCTGCCCGTTGGGTGTAATCTTCTTCAATAAAGGCATACAGAATCCTGCCATCGGCACCCAGCACATAAGTCGCGGGAATTGGCAGTTCAAAGCCCTGGGTACAGTTACGCTTGGTCAGGTCAATATGCCACTTTTCCATTAACTCACGCATGTCATCGTCAATATGCCAGGTCAGGCCGAATTGATTGGCCGCCTGGTTTTTGCTGTCGACCAAAATGGGAAATTGCAGATTGTTATCACTATGGGTCTGTTTTGCATGCTCGGCAATTTCCGGGGTCACTGCAACAAAATTTACCGGCTGCGAACAAGCGGCAATGGCATCATGCCAGGCCTTAAGTTCCAAGACACAATAGGGACACCAACCGCCACGATAAAAGCTCAGAATCAACGGCCCATTGGTCAGCAAGTCACTTAACAGCACTGGCTGATTTTGCAAATCCTTAAAGCTCACCTGCGGGGCAACATCCCCCTCTTTTAGCGCCTGGCGCTTAACATCACTATGCTGCAGCAACGACAAACTGCGACTGATCGCATCCAATAGCTGGCTGGACGCCCGCATTGGGTCCTGTTGCTTGTACTCACTGATCCGAACCCGTAAATCCATCATTGCTTTGCCACTAACACCAGATATAGGAAGGGTATAGGACAGAAATCCAATCTGAACAATTTTACTGGATGCGTTTTATGCCGAACCGGCGATTAACCGCCGTCCTTGAATTAAGCTTTCGCGCTGGGAAATACGTTCACCGCAGGGCGCTGAGAAAGATCAGGTCTGAATCAAAGTTGTTAGACTCGCTGCCTACCTTTGATGAGCCGAATAGGGCTTTTGCTCCCACAGATTCAGAAAGTAGTCAGAAAGGTACCTGTTTCACCACAAAACAAGAGCTTTACTGGCTGGCTGGCTGGCTGGCTAATCAAATTTGACATTTCAATAGCCGTTGCCAAAACTTTCACCTTATGGATGAAAGTTTGAATGGAATCTTCACATGAGTACAATCCCTCCACTCCAGAAGTTAAACGATCATGACCGTAATGAGCTGAAACGTAAATGTCACAATCAACTCAATTGGTCTGACGGTGGCCACTGGGTCGGAGTTGGTCGTAAACCCAATTGTTTTATAAATGAACAAACAAGTAGTCGTTTAACACACACTGTAAAGTTTCCAACGGATCAGTCTGCGAACAGATGGAATACTGACTGGGAGACAAGCATTAGGTATGCAGGACATATAGGTACTGCTGCACTAACCACAGCTGTAGGATTAGCGACTGGGGGTGCCGCCGGAATTGCTGTAGGTACCCTTGCCGCCATTTTTAAAGACGAACTTCAGGCAAAGATTCCATACCCCAAAATGTACCGAGGTTGGTCTTATCAAGTTGAATTTGTTCAGCAGTTTAAGTGGTCGCCTCATCCGTGGGGACAAAGAGAACTAATTCAAACCATCTCATCAAAATCTATCAATCATGAGGATAAAGTTGTCGCTGAAGCAAGATCGGCTAGACGGTACAAACTTGACGAGTTGCCGGAAGATATTGCCAGACTGTTAGCGACAGCCAAATCTACAAGTTCGGTTTCGGAGTTCTGACCGTGATTGCAAAAACAGGTTACCTTTTAATCGCAGCATTGCAACTGTTCATACTTAGTGCTTGTGCTGCCACAGAAGCGGACATCATTGGTGAATGGAAACTGCAGGCGGTGACATACGCAGATGGCTCAGTCAATAACGTGGACGACGGCAACCAGGTCATTATTTTTGAGAATAAGATTATCGAGCAAATCAAAGGGCATGGCCGCCGCAGCTACCCATACACCCGCAAAGGCTTAGTACTGATACTTGAGCCAGCGGGTGAGCAAGTTGAATGGCAAATTCTTAAGGCCGAAACTAACGCAATGGAAATACTCACCCCAATCGGTACCTACAATCTGCACCGTATTCGGTAAGCTTCAATCACCATTTCCCTGCCTGGTATTAATGGCCTCTCGCAGGGGCGCTGGGGCGCTGAGAAAAGCTCGCGGAGAGGTAACAGCACCTTACCTACTCTGTGCGCTCTGTGCCTCTGTGGTTATCTATCATTTTGTTCAGATCATTTTCACCGCAGAGACGCCGAGGGCACGGAGAAGAGCAGGAGATCATAATTCCAGGACCTGAAAACTCTGCGTTCTCTGCGTCTCGGCGGTGAACAAATTAATTTCTCTCGCAGCGTGACAGTTCCTGCAATCACTATGTTCCCCTATGGTTATTTATTGCTGAGCAATCTAGCGCAATACCGCTTTTAAACGGGCGAAGGTGCGCATGCTTTCTGTGGCGGCAAGGTCGGGGTAATCCGGGTTATTGGCATGCAGCAGGTAACTGCCATCAGGGGCTTTTCGTATCACCCGCAGCAGGTATTGGCTATCACCGGTTTCATCCTGGCGTTCTATAGCCAGGGTTTGGCCGGTAATAGAGCCGGCATGTTCGGGAGTAATCCATTCCAGCAACAGTAAATCACCATCTTCAACAGCCTGCTTACCGCCGTTCATGGAATTGCCACTGGCCCTGGCCAGAAAATGACGCTCAGAGTCAAGCTGGCCGTTGTAACCTTCAACCTTTTGCATCTCAACTTCATCAGCACGACCGGTCTTAAAATGGCCACAGGCAATTTTCAGGTTGGGGAAATAGGGTAGAAAATTATCCGGTGGACTAACTTCGGATATCGATGGTCGCACAGACTGTAACTCAACCACCTCCGCCAGGGTTGGCTGCTTGTTCTCGGTTACCCCAGTACCCTGCACTTCCACAAAGGTGTCTTTAGCCAACCACAACTTGGCGCCAGTGCTGCTAGCCACACTGTATGCCCAGTTGCTGACGGCCAACGACTTTTGTACATCGCAGTAGAAGTAATTTCCTAACTCGCTGGCCAAGGTATGGGCATGCACTACCAGATTCTGTTCCTGCCAGTTGTGCCTGTGTGGTATGGCGGCCAGATGATCGCGTTTGCTGTTATTACAAGCGGCATGAGCAGCAACAAAGTTATGCCCCAGATCGGTGGAATAACGGGCAAAAGGAATAAAATGGTCAATCGCCACTTCGCTACGCATGGGCTTGCGGCAATAAAAACAGATGTTTCGCTGAATCTCTACCAGTACCGGTTTGGCCTTAATCAGAGTATTGCGGTCAACGCCGAACAGGAAATCCTGTAGCTGACTCTGGGGGCCAATTAACTGCTGATTGAACTTAATACTCTGGATTTTCTGCAACCAGGCGTTTCTGGCCAGATACACCACCAAATCATAAAAACGTCTGAAACAATGCGCGATTCCGGAATTCAGCCGGATATACTTCTTACCCTTTTGGTGCGGGTATAAAAAGCATTCATCCTGTTTGGACAAAATTTGCAACCGCCACAACGGCCCTTCTTTCAGGGTGTTCAATGTAGCCCGGTAAATCTCTGGCCACCTCTCACTGCCTTTGAGTTGACGAATATTGCGTATGCCCTGGGTCTGGCAGTCATACAACAAGCTAATAACTTTCGACTGATTGCCGGTATTTTGCCGTAGCAACGCATCTGCGCCCTGCAGTCCGGCGGAAAAAGGTACGGCATGATGCCAGTACAGCCCCAGAAACTTGTCCACCAGTTCATCCAGCATAATCACGCATTCACTGGACTCGTCTTGTAATGGGTGTTCAATACAAATGTCGGCAAGCGCATGTAACAGGGCATACTTGTACGTGGCGACAAAATCCCCCTCTACCAGCAAACGCTGAATATAGGCAATAAAGGCAAGCTGCTGTTCCATGGCTGTCATAGTGTTACTTCATCTGCTCAAGGATGGCGTTCAGCCATTTTTCCTTTTCTCTGCCCGACCTGAGATCTTGCGTTGTCCAACACTCGCGAATGCTAACCGGCGTTTGTTGCAGCACATCCGCCAGGCCCGTTTCGGTTAAGTCGGTAAAACGCCGATCACCGCGCGGCACTTCGCCTTCACCATATTTAAACGAGCAATATATCAGCCCGTTTTCAGTCAACTGTGCAGCCAAATAGCTAAAGGTGTCAGGCAAGTCGGCCAGAGGCACATGCAATAGCGACGCACAGGCCCAAACAGCATCAACAGGGGAATCCGCATGGAAATCCATAAAGCGGCAGTGCCGAACATTCAGCCCGGTATATTCCCGCGCCAATGCCACCAACTCAGCACAGGCATCAAAAGCAGACACCAAAAAACCCTGCTCAGCAAAATACCGCGCATCCCGCCCCGAACCACAGCCAGCATCTACGATATGACCACCCGGCCTAAGCAACGGCAAAACCCGCTGATACAAAGGCCGCATATCCACCGCCTGGGTATCCTGAAAAAACTGCGCAGCCTGCTCTTGGTAGTAATCTGATGGCATTTATTGTTGGAAAAATCCTGTATGGTCAGTACATTAGCAATGATAAAACAAACGTGCTGTACATCACAAAATATAGTGCTTTCGAAAAGGAGATTGATAATGTCAGCAGAAAATTTTCTCAATGCTGAAACAGATACTTTTGCTGGGATAATAAAAGGTGACAATAAGTTCTCAGTCCCACTATACCAACGTGATTACTCTTGGGAAGAAAGCAATTGGAATGATCTTTGGCTAGATATAGAAACCAATCGGCGTTCAAATTCAAAGCATTATATGGGGTCAATTGTTCTTGTTTCTAGAGATAAAAAAAAGTATGACATTATCGATGGTCAACAAAGATTAACAACTCTTACTGTACTAATACTTTCGGTTGTAGATGTAATAAAAGACTTAATCAAGAAGGATGTGGATGTAGAGAACAACTCAAAAAGAGTTGAACTTTTAATAAATGACTTTGTGGGAAAAAAGTCATTATCATCACTAAACTACGAAAACAAAATAGAATTAAATGAAACAAACAACCCATTTTTCTCCACATACCTTACTAATTTTAGAAAACCTATAAATATAAAGTCAGAAGTAAATAGCAACAAACTACTATGGAAGTGTTTTGATTATTTCAAAAAATTAATTTTGGATGAAGTTTATAGAGAAGATGATGTCTCAACACTAATTAATTTTGTGGAATACATCTCTGACAGCTTACTATTTATACAAATAACCGCGACTGATGATTTAAGTGCTTATTTAATATTCGAGACTTTAAATGACAGAGGCTTGGATCTATCAGTAACAGACTTACTAAAAAACTACCTATTTTCTATTGTTGATGACACCGACAAAGCGCATATTAAGAACATCTGGGACGTAACTATAAATCATGTATCCTACTCATTGTTTCCTAAATTTCTTCGTCACTACTGGATGATGCAAAACGGTGTGATTCAGGAAAAGGAGCTATTTAAGACAATCAAAAGAAATATTAACAATCCAAATACAGCATTTGAAGTCTTGAAAGAAATGAGTGAAGTTTCCGAGATATACTCAGCGTTAGGAAATCATAACCATCAACTATGGGATGGGCAGAGTAAAGTTAAAAAACACATTAGAGAATTGAATTTATTTAATGTAACTCAATGTTACCCTTTACTGATTAACGCAAACTTATATTTTGAAAAAGACGAGTGGATTGGTGTACTCAAGGTTTGTTCAGTAATATCTTTCAGATATATGGTTATTTCTGGGCTAAATCCGAACTCTCTTGAATCAAAATATAATGAAGCTTGCAAGGCCATTCATAGCGGTGAAGCAAAAACAGCAAGAGACATTTTTTATATATTGAAACCTCTGTACATCTCTGATGAAGATTTTGAAAGAAGTTTTGAAGTCAAGTCAATAAGAACAAAAAGATCTGCCAAGCTAGCAAGATATATAATGTACTCGATAGAGAGTCATCTGTCGTCTCGATATTGTGATTTTGAAAATGATGATGGTTCATTAGAACACATCTTACCTGAAAACCCATCTCAAGAATGGAATGAAGAATTTCCTGAAGAAATAGAAGATAGTTTCATTTATCGTCTAGGAAACTTCACAATACTTGAAAGTGATAAGAATCGATTAATTGGAAATAAAGACTACTCTCATAAAATAATAGAGTATAAAAACAGCAGGTATGAAATCAGTAAAAAAATAGGCTTTAAAGTTTGGTCTCAGGAGAACTTGTCTGAGAGACAAAGGTATTTAGCCAAACAAGCAAAAGCAATTTGGTCGTTATCGTATTAGAAATGTTTTATGACTTCTAGAATATGCAAACATAACTAACAGGGTCAAGTCGGCAGTGTAGTTTCAAGTCTCCCTGCAAAGCAAATAACTTGGGGGATTTCTTAAACTCGAAAAGGCGGTATAGGTAAAACTGCTCTGCCCTGGCTTCTGCGAAATTCACCTCGTTGCGAGAGGCAAAGAAGGGCGTTTCTTTGGCGAAGGCGGTGGTTTTAACTTCGATAAAGCGCTCTTTGCCACTTTCTTCAAATGACAAAACATCGTAGCCCAAGCCATCGCCTTGGGTACTGGAAACATGCTCTATCTTGTTTGCCAAGACTTTTTTGCCGGCTTGTCTTAGCCGGTAATCTTCATATTCCAAAATCAGTTGTTCACCTGCCAAGCCAAGTGCTGCATTCCTGGCTTCTCTTGCCACATAATCTCGCTTGGTAGCTTGGTTTGTAGCGGCAGAATACGTTTTTGTTGCTTCGTTAATTTCTGACTTTCGCGAGGTGGGTGGCGCAACTAGCAGCCGGGAAAAATCCTGCACATCTGGCAATACAGCTGGTTGAGTCACGGCAGCTAGGCTGATTTGATCAAACTCGGGATGCTGGTTAATCCAAGTTTCAATACATTGGGCCAGCGCTTGTTGATAGTTGCTGCGCGGCTTATAACCGCAAATCCAAACACAACCAAGCTCTTGCAATACCGCACTGATATTCTGATGCTTCAGTTCCACAGCAGCTTCGCTGCGATTATTCAACTTGGCCAGCAACTTTCTGCGATGTTCGGCTTTATTGTAGCTTTGCCCGGTAAGTTCCAAGGTAAGCATACGCATATAATCAGCAACAGTAGCGAAAACCTCCTGTTCACTCCAACTATCTGGCCTTGCCATAGCGCTCCTTGGTTTTACCAAAATATCAATAACACGAGTCGAGCATACTCGAATCAGATTTTCTTTTAAATACAGAGTGATAATCACTGTATGCCAATCTATGTTGAATCAATTCCCCCAAGCGGCCCAAGCCGCTTTACCCCGCTTAAAAATTCCCGGTCAGTTCAGGGTGCTGCTAAAAGGCGGGCAGTTTGCCGGGAGCAAATTGAGTGGAAGACGCGTCTGGAACGTCGTTTTCACGACCGCCTTTTAGTAGTGGCCTGGGCTGATGTTGTTGGGAATCCAGCGGCGCGTTTTGAAAGCTACGTCCTTGTAGCTTTTCCTTCGGACCAGCATAAAGCTGTCCCAAATTTTTCCTGAAAATTTGGTCTTTGCGTCTCGTTTTTTTGCCGCGCAGCAAAGACAATCTGGTCTGGAATCAGATTGAACAGCTTTAGCTGGCCTGAAAGGCAACAGGCAGGACGCTTGTTGTAAATGGGACTGGCATGCAAGGGACCGCGTGTCATAAAGAACAGGGAAGTTATTAACTTGGTGCAGCAAAAGCCACTGGGAGCGTGAATTGTTTATTGAATCCAGCAGTTTTGCAGCAAGTGCAATCACGGGAACCATTGCTGTGAAAGCGGGGTTAGGGCTATTAATGGTGGCAACTCCGGTTGGTTGGGCTGGTCTTATTATTGGAGGGCTGGCCATCGCCGGAGCGGCAGCAGCGGCCTCGATGGGCGTCAACCATATTGCGAAAGAAAATAGTGGTGGCCTGTATGACGATATTATGAAATGGATATCTGAATGGTAATTTCGGAAAGTCAGTTGTTTGCATTTCTCATGCTGGGCGTATTTATAACCTGCATTTTGTTTGTTCTATTTGGCCAGCTCACAGTAAGAAAATTGAGAAAGAAACCAGAAGTAAAAGATAAGCTAGGTATTGAGTTTGCCAGTGGCTGGGATATCTTAAATGTGGCATCGGCCCTGTGCAGACCCAAATGGATGGATAACAGATATAAAAAATCCCGCTTATCCGGTCTGGCCGCTAACGCTGAAGTGTTATATCAACACACCACATTATTTGACCGTATTCTGGCTAGGATCTTTTGGTATTCATATGTTATGTCAGGCTCTGGTCTGATTTTAATGTTGATTCTGAATTTGCTTGGTGTTTTTGATTAGAGACTTTGCATCCCTATCAAATTACCTGTTCTACAAATCTGCAGAGCTACTTGGTCTAACAGGGCAAGAGCATGAATGTTTGTTTTCCAACGCCTCACCCATACCGGTCACCAGCACCCTCTCTAAATTGTCTGTACGCACGGTCGCTCTGGGCTGTTTTCGGGAAATTTTGGCGGTGCAGTAATTCCTTCTATGCTCGTATCCCTAGTCATATTTAGTTCATTTTTTTATTTAGCTAATAGAGTTCAAACGAATGGCAAAAAACATCAAGTTGAAACCGGCAGCTAACAAATCAATCAACACACTCACTTCGTTCGCTGTGATTGCCTCATCCGTAAAGTGACACTATAGTATCACTGTCAATTTCGATCAGGGTGAGCCATGAAAGTTGAACTGGTTACAAATCTTAAACGCCAAGCCACAAAAATCTTGGCAGACCTGCACCTGTCCAAGGAGCCGGTACTGATAACAGAACATGGCCAACCGTCCGCTTATCTTGTTGATGTGCGGGATTACGAGTTCATGCAGCGCCGGCTTGAGCTGCTAGAAGGGCTCTCACGAGGAGAGCGTGCTGTACTTGAGGGAAGAACGTACAGTCAAAGTGAGGCCAGAGAGAAAATGAGTAAATGGCTGAAGTAATCTGGGCTGAGCCTGCTCTACAAGAATTAAACGCAATTGCAGAGTACATCGCGCTGGACAATCCTGCCGCAGCAAGCCGCCTGGTAGAAGAGGTTTTCGATAAAACAAACCGGTTGGAAGGCTTTCCCCAATCAGGGCGGATTCCTCCAGAACTCCCTGATTCGGTATACAGGGAGGTAGTGGTTCCACCCTGTCGCATTTTTTATCGTGAGGATGAAAGTTGGGTTCTCGTTATCTATGTCATGCGGGAGGAGCGGCAGCTTCGTGCGTACATGCTTGCAAACAGCTAACCAGTCGCGTCACTCGGATGCCTTTGTCTGTGCTTGGCGGTGAGAGTCTTTTAGCAACAAAACGCACAACCAGTTGTCTTATCCCCTGACAATTTTGCCCTGCGGCTTGGCTTTTACCCTAAGCTAAATAGCGATACCCTCAAAGTCAGGCCAGTCAGGTATTTACAAGGAGAAGCGATGAATACGTTGAAATTGTTGGATCAATTATTGAAGTCGGGTAGCTCTCAGAGCACCAGTGGACAACCGGCATCATCCAGCGGTGGCTCAGCGTTATCGGGTTTATCCCAAATGCTGTCGGGTAAAGGCGGTGCGGCGCTGGGTGGCGGTGCATTGGGGTTGTTGCTGGGCAGTAAAAAAGGCCGCAAATTAGGTGGCAAAGTGCTGACCTATGGCGGGTTAGCCGCCCTTGGCGTGGTGGCCTATAAAGCCTATGGCAACTGGCAGAAAAACCAGCAAGGGGCTGCACAGCATGAACCGCAAACCATAGATCGTTTGCCGCCCCCGCAAGCCGAGCAACATGGCCGGGCGATTCTGGCGGCAGTGATTGCCGCAGCGAAAGCCGATGGCCATATAGATGATCGAGAACGCGAACTCATCGACCAGGAAGTGGCCAAGTTCACCCGTGATCAGGCCTTTATTCAGTGGGTGGATGCGCAAATCAAAGCGCCGCTGGACCCTGCTCAAATAGCGGCGCTGGCCAGCTCGGAAGAACTGGCCGCGGAAATGTACCTGGCCAGTGTGCTGGTGATAGACGAAGAAAGCTATATGGAACGCAGTTATTTGGAAGAACTGGTGCGCCAACTGCGCCTGTCTCCCAGTTTGGTGGACGAACTTAAGCGTCAGGCCCGCGAAGCCGAGCAACTTTGCCAGTCATAGCAAAAAATCTGTAAGTGGGCTGTATTCAGCAGCCCACAAAACTTCCCTTTAAATCAATGCTACATCCAACAGTTCAGCCAGCTTGGCCCGCTCGTCAGCAAGCTCCAAATAAGGTCTGAGGTTAGCGATAAGGGCGCGCAACAAGGTGGTATTGGGTGGTTCAGCGACCATTTGCTGTTCAATTAAATCCAGCGTTTGACTGACCAGGGATTGTTCTTCGCCGTCCAGACTCACGCATTTACTGCGCTGAACTCGGGGTAAGTACAATCACACCGGCCTTATGGGAAGGGTATCGGGCATTCGCTTAATGGCGTTTATCAAATGATTTAAGCTTATTGCTGCTTGTTGCGTATAAGAGCTTTGTATATTTTCTGGGACAAAGTGTGATTTGAGTAACAAATTACTCATTAATTGCCTTTCTTGGTTTTAATGTGTACTTTATTACTCACAACGTCTTTAGGAGCGCTCATGGAACATTTAACCATTCAGGCTTTCATCAATAGCCAATGGATAGATATTGCAACGCTCTCTTTTCCAAACAGCGAACAAGGTCACTATCGGCTTACCTCGTTAGATTACGAGCAAGATTATGCCCTGGCAGAGCTCAATAAAGACGACATGCATGCAGTTTCGATAAATCACCCTGTCAGCCTGTTTTTTGACGGGCCTGGATGGCTTTACTTCCTCGATGACATCATGCCTAGCGGTGCAGGTCGCCGCTATTGGCTTAAGTATCTTGATATCGAAGATCTGAGCTTAGATGAGCAAAATTTTATCCTGTTAAAGTTTGGCACTATCGCCCCGGTAGGTAATTTACGGGTCAAGGAATCATTACCTGAGCGCTCAGCCATTGCTGACAGGCTGACATTCACCGTGGATGACGTTAAAAACCGTGCGGCTGATTTTCTGGATTACGCACAACATCGCGATGCTACGGCTGGCGGTGCAACAGGCGCTGGCGGAGAAGCGCCTAAACTCCTGTTACGTTGCAACGATGCACAAAATATATGGATTGATACCTATCAGGACGACCAACAAAACCAAGACCTGCATTATCTGGTGAAATACCCACGAGGCTCACGTTCGCCCGTGGATTGTGACATCCTTCGAGCTGAATACCACTATTACCACGAGCTGGCAGAAATGGGCTTTGAGACCATTCCAACGGCCAACATGCGACTCGAAGAAGGCCATTCCTACCCATCACTGTGGCTGCCGCGCTTTGATATTTATTTCAATGAACTCGGCCTGCAACGTTACGCAATGGAATCTGTTTACTCGATACTGGGTAAAGCTGCGGGAGTTAGCTTAGATCACGAGCAAACCATAAGAGCGCTCGTCCGCAAGATCACTCACAGCCATATGGTCTTAGAGCAAGGTTATCAATTTGATATTCAGGCTTTTGTACTTGAGTGGGTTCAGAGAGACCTACTCAATATCTTATTTGGTAACAGTGATAACCACGGACGTAACACCTCGTTTCTTAAAGGTGATGGTTGGATAAAGCTGGCCCCTATCTATGACTTTGCACCGATGAAGGCTGACCCTGAAGGGGTAGCCAGAACCACAAAGTGGCAAGCACCGCTCGAAGTCGGAGGTGAGTATGACTTTCAGGGTATTGCTGATGCTTTAGCTGATTTGGTGCCTGCTCAAGCGTTAATGGCAGCATTAAAGCTCACCGCCCAGCAATGTCTCAACTTGAAGCAACGCTTAATTGAGCGTGATGTACCGAAGCGGATTATCGACATGCCTGCTATTGGCTTTACTTATATCGAAGACAAGCTAACGAGGTGGGGATTGCTATGAGTAATAAAGCATCTACCCTTGAGTCTGCTCAAGAGGCTATTGCTCGTCTTAGAGCGAATCGTCGGCAAGCTAACGATGTTGCAATTGAAGCGTCAAACCATCACCCCTCACCAGAGGTTAAAGAGAGTCACGCAAAGCAAGCTCCCCTTCCCCAACGCGCTTCTAAACATAGTGGCAGGGTTAGTACTGTTGAGAGACGTCAGGCCATCGAAGGCGTTACACAAAGGCTATTACGCGGAGAACTTACTCAAGGGCAAGCCCTTAAAACTTTGCGCATTGAAGTTTTAGGCTTAACTCAAGACGAGTATGCAAATTTGGTTAAAGTGTCACGCAAGACCCTCTCTGACGTTGAGAATGATCGGGGCAGCTATAAGACTGATATTCTCGATCGATTGTTTAAACCCTTTGGCCTGAGAGTGGGGATTGTGCCTATCTCTAGCAGGATCAAATAGCGCCCTGTGGCTCAGAGAGCAAACCTGCCTAAAAGTGGGCTGTATTCAGCAGCCCACAAAACTTCCCTTTAAATCAATGCTACATCCAACAGTTCAGCCAGCTTGGCGCGCTCGTCAGCAAGTTCCAGATAAGGCCTGAGGTTAGCGATAAGGGCGCGCAACAAGGTGGTATTGGGTGATTCAGCGGCAATTTGTTGTTCAATTAAATCCAGCGTTTGACTGACCAGGGATTGTTCTTCGCCGTCCAGACTCACACATTTACTGCGCATTTGGGTGAGCAATCTTTTTAGCTGCGTGTCCTTGCCGCCCGGTACCCTTTCCAGCACAAAACTACTTTCATCCAACACCGGTGGCCGATTCTCTTCCAGCAGCCCAATAAGCGTCCAACGTGCCGAGCGAGCAATAAATGCTGCACAATTGACGTGCGAGTACGCCATGTTATCCAGCAAAATCAGCATGGCAAATTCCTGGATTTGGCCATTGATCATCGTCAGCAAGTCATAGCGCCAGGGGGTACATTCTTGCCCAAGTGCCCGCGCCAATATCGCCAACTGAACCTGGTAAATCTCGGTGCGGCAATCCTGAACTACTTGCAGTAAGCCGTTTTCCATGACCATTGAGTCATCAGTCATCCAGGCCTGCTGAAACGCGCGCTCTTCTTCCACCTGACAAAGCTGTTTAACAATAAAGGCTTCCAGAAGCGCTAAGCCGTTGATATCAATGTTATTCAGCAGCTGTTCTGCCTCTTGCTGGCTACGCTCGAAGGACTGAATAAACAAGGCCCGCACAATCTCAGCTTTGTTTTTGAAATAGGAATACACCGAGCCTTTTGCAATGCCAGCCGTGTCAGCAATCTGGGCAATAGTTGTGCCTTTAATTCCCTGTTCGACAAAGAGTTTGTCTGCCACTTGCAGAATCAGGGTGCGCTTATCAGTCATAGTTTGTCCTCCGAATGACAATCTAACACAATGCTATTGACCATCAAGTCATTTGACATTGACCATCCGGTCAATTA
Organism: Bowmanella yangjiangensis; assembly: GCF_017255015.1. Taxonomy (GTDB): domain Bacteria; phylum Pseudomonadota; class Gammaproteobacteria; order Enterobacterales; family Alteromonadaceae; genus Bowmanella; species Bowmanella yangjiangensis. The sequence goes on from NZ_JAFKCS010000012.1 coordinate 95,018, forward strand.
ATCTTTTGACCATGAAGTCAAAAAGAGATTAACTATGCCTGATTCAATATCTAAATCAGTACTGGGCTTTTCCCGCCCTTACTTGCCAAGTAAACGAGCTTTTTCAGGCCTTATGGTACTTACACTGTTAGCCACATTGTTTGAGCTAGGCATTCCTTTGATTGCCCGCGAGCTGATTGACCGTTTAAGCATCGGCAACATTGACCGGATGGTCATGGTCATTTTGGCGGCAGCGGTCATTGTCGCCGCCATCGCAGAATATTTTGCCGCAGTGCATGCCAGCAAGATGGGGCTGAGTACAGTACAAAGGCTGCGTTTTCGCCTGATTGGCCATCTGGTCAACGTACAAACTATTAAGTTACATGACCAGCATAGTAGCGAACTGGCTGCCCAGGTGATGACCGACACAGATGAACTAAAAGATATCTTCAGCAGTGATCTGGCGGCTCTGATAGGTGGCGTTTTATCTTTCGTTGCCGTCATCGCGTTGCTGCTATGGATGGAATGGCGGCTAACCCTGGTGTTACTCGGTTGCCTGTTGATTGGGGCGCTGTTAATTACTCCTATCGCTTTGTCTATGTCGTCGCTGAACAAACAAATACTGCAACAGCATGCCGAGCTGACTCGCCAGTGCACTGAGTGGTTTCGCCATCATGAACTGGTTAAAGTCTATGGCGCAACCCCACAGGTCGAGGAACAGGCTCAGGCCGCTCTGGATCGTTATTACAAGCTTGCCCTTCGGGAAGCGCGAGCGCTGGCGTTGATCGGCCCCATCAGCAATATGATGCTAATGACCAGCATGATTGCACTGATAGCCACCTCGGCCTATTGGATTGCCGAAGGTACGCTAAGCATGGGCACTTTCACTGCCTTCTTGCTCTACTTGTTCGGCCTGACATTTCCGCTTATCGGCATGGGCATGTTCTTTGCCAACTACCAGAAGGCAAATGGCGCAGCCGAACGTTTGCATGCCCTGGCCAACTTACCCACAGAAAATCTGAAGCCTGGTTCAGCGGCTGCTCGTATTCGTACGCTACGTGTTGAGGAGGCCGGGCTGCAGTTGGGCGAGCAACAGATACTACAGAATCTGACCTTGCCGGACATGCAAAGGGGGTTGGTAATGGTTAGCGGTTCAAGCGGCAGCGGAAAAACCAGCCTGCTGCGTACCTTACTGGGTTTGTATCCTCTCACCCATGGCCAGATTTATGTTAATAACCAGCCGCTTAGCCTTACACAACTGGGTAGCTGGCGACACCGTATGGCTTGGGTTGAACAGGAACCGGCATTATTCCAGGCGACGGTACGCGATAACTTATGTTTGGGAAAAACACAGGTTGATGACGCCGAGGTGATACAGGTGTTGCATAAGGTGGGCCTGGCTGCCTGGCTGGAACGCATTGGTGGTAATTTGGATATGTTGATAACAGAGCAAAACCACCAACTGTCTGGCGGCGAAAAGCAACGATTTGCCCTGGCCAGAGCCTTAGTACGGCCATTTGACCTGTTGTTATTGGATGAACCCACCTCTGCGCTTGATACACAAAATGCTAAGCAAATGATGAGTACGCTCATTGATCTCGCCCAGAGCAAGCTGGTCTTGATGATCAGCCACGATCACTCGTTGTTTAGCCATGCAGACCAGATTGTGCAGCTTGAAAACGGCAAACTGGTGAATATTCTGCCTAAACAAGCCCACTTGGCCTGACCAATACCTTGAGCAGTCGCCTCTTGGTCGGGGCGGCAAGCTCGGGTAGTATGCGCAGAATAAATCTAATAAGTGCGCTAAAAATTGAAGCAGTTCAGTCGTTTATTACTGGGGCTCTGGTTAGTCTGTGGCCTGGTGTGGGCAAACCAACCAGTCAAGTTATCCAGCTCCGGCCTATGCCACACACCCGAAAGTCGTTTCTACCAACGTACCAAAAATTTCACCGCCTACGCCGACCTTAAGGCCTGCCTTGCTGCCGGGGGCGAGCTTCCTGCTTCGGCCAGTGTCAGCCAGACAAAAGCAAATGAAGATGATGGGCAGGATTATGATCGCAATGACTGGCCACACTGGGTGGACAGCGATGGTGATTGCCAGAATACCCGGGCCGAGGCCTTGATTGCCGCCTCACAAATCGAAGTAAATTTTGATGACGGCGAAACCTGCCGGGTACTGCTGGGTACTTGGTTAGATCCCTTTTCCGGCGAGGTACTGTCGTCGGCTGGTGATATCGATGTGGATCATATCGTGCCGCTGAAATGGGCCAACGCCCATGGCGGCGCTAGCTGGCATCGTGATATGAAACGCCAATTTGCCAATGATATGGATAATCTGTTGGTGGTCAGTAACAGCCTTAACCGCGCCAAAGGAGCACAAGGGCCGGATCAATGGCTACCGCCCAATCAGGCGTATCAGTGCGAATATATTCAGCGCTTTGACCGCATGGTGCAAAAGTACCAGTTGGTGTATCAGGCCAGTGAACAAGCATTTATCCAGGCACAACTGGCCAGCTGTTCACAGAATGCCGCCGTCAAAGCCGTAGCCCCATAGAAGGGCAATTTTATCTGTTGAGTTCCGTTTTCGTCATATCAGAGAAGCAAAATACTGCTACTTTAGCCGCAAGATTCGCAAAGGAGATAATCATGCAAGGCGAGCTATTTTCCACCTTCAAGCAACTTCATTACGCAGACACACCGCTGGTATTAGTGAATATCTGGGATGCGGGCGGTGCAGTGTTGGTGCAAGCGGCCGGTGCCAAAGCGCTCGCCACCGGCAGCGCATCGCTGGCCTGGTCGCTAGGCTATGCAGACGGTAATCAGCTACCCACCGAGGAGCTGCTTAACGCCGTTGGGCGTATTCTCAGAGTAAGCCGGGTTCCGCTAACCATAGATATTGAAGAGGGTTACAGCGAATCCCCCGAGCAGGTAGCGGATTTGGTTGCCCGTTTGCAAGCCATGGGCGTGGCTGGTATCAACCTGGAAGACGGCACTAACGCACCGACGCTACTGGCCGGGAAAATTCAAGCTATTCGCCACAAAGTTGGCGAGAGCATGTATATCAATGCCCGCACCGATGTGTATTTGCGCGGGTTGGCCGAAGGGCAAACTGCCCTGGATATGGCCATAGAGCGGCTGCGCTTGTATCAAGAAGCCGGGGCCGACGGCGGTTTTATCCCCGGCTTGCAAGACGCAGCAACGGCACGGCAGTTGGCCGCAAGCCTGTCCATTCCCCTTAACCTGATGGTGGCCTCTTCTGAGCCCATCGAGGCACTGGCTCAGGCCGGTATTCGGCGCTTTAGCATGGGCCCGGTACCCTTTGTGAAGGCCTATCAGCAACTGGTAAATTTACAGGATGCCGCATATCCGGCACTCAATTACCCCACTATTAACGGGTTGTTTTAAGCTTTTCTGCGCTTTGCCTTAAGCCAGCGCGGACATTCACCGCAAGCAATGCGATAATTCCGCGCGAATTAATGCACAGGCGGCCCAAGCCGCCTGAATCAGCGGGCGTTATCAGTGCAAAGCAAACAACAGGTGATTATTGTCGGGGCCGGGCCAGCCGGTCTGATGGCAGCCGAGCAGCTTAGCTTGGCGGGCTATCAAGTAAGGGTTTATGACGCCAAGCCCAGCGCCTGTCGCAAGTTTCTGCTGGCCGGTACCAGCGGCATGAACATCACCCATTCCGAGCCTTATAGCGAGTTTATTCAGAGTTACTACGACAAAGCCGCCTGGCTGGACAGCGCGTTGCGCCAGTTTGATGCCGATGCCCTGCGTAATTGGTGCCAGGGCCTGGGGGTCAGCACTTTTGTTGGCAGCTCCGGGCGGGTATTTACCGAACAAATGAAAGCCGCGCCTTTAGTACGTAACTGGCTTAAACGCTTACGTGGGGCCGGGGTGGAGTTTTATATGCGCCATCGTTTGGTGGCCATACAAGGTACCCGCCTTGAATTTGAGCACAATGGAGAAACCATTCGCACCCAGGCCGATGCAGTCTTGCTGGCGTTGGGCGGTGCCAGCTGGCCTAAACTGGGCTCCGACGGTTTATGGCAGCCCATGCTGGCAGAGCAACAGATTGAGCAGGCCCCGCTGCGCGCCGCCAATTGCGGCATGCTATGTGACTGGAGTCAGCATCTTAAACAACAGCATGCTGGCAGCCCGCTGAAGAATGTGCGGTTTAAGGTACAAGCTAATGGTCAACGCATAGAAAAACACGGTGAGTGCGTGATAAGCCAAACCGGCATGGAAGGCAGCCTGGTGTACGCCTTTTCCAAATACCTGCGCGAACAGTTGGAAGCGCGTGGTCAGGCACAGCTGCATATAGACCTGCTTCCCGACCAAAGCCTGCCCCAGCTTAGCCAAAAGCTCACCAAAAAACGCAGTAAAGAGTCTTTTGCCAAATACCTGAAGCGCTGCGCTGGCCTAAGCGGTGTTAAAGCAGCCTTGTTATATGAATGCCAGCCTCACCCGCAGCAGCTCGAACCCGCGCAGCTGGCGGCTTATATTAAAGCCCTGCCGGTGCAGTTTTATGCCACCAAGCCGGTGGATGAGGCGATTTCCAGCGCAGGCGGAGTGTGCCAGCACAGTGTGGATGCAAAGCTGATGCTTAAAAACCTGCCCGGGGTATTCTGCGCCGGTGAAATGCTGGA
>NZ_JAFKCS010000012.1:99655-104314 GCF_017255015.1 Bowmanella yangjiangensis
CAACGCCGGACTGGGAAGCGCCCACCGGCGGCTATCTGCTGACAGCTTGTTTTGCCACGGGTTACTTAGCCGCACAAGGTATAACCCGTTATCTCAGCAGCACTTTGGTTGATTAAACCACCTGGGCGGCCACCCAGCCGCTGCTCCAGGCCCATTGGAAGTTATACCCCCCCAACCAGCCGGTAACATCCATGACTTCGCCGATAAAGTACAAGCCCGGCACCTTTCTGGCTTCCATGGTTTTGGAGGACAGCTCGTTGGTATCCACGCCCCCTAAAGTCACTTCGGCGGTACGGTACCCTTCGGTGCCGTTGGGCTTCAGTGCCCATTCTTCAAAGGCTGCGGCTACCTGCTCAAGCTGTTTACCCTGATACTGCTTAAGCGGCTTGTTGCTGAGCTGAAAATACTCAATCGCCACCTGCACGAAACGTTTGGGATACAGCTTGGCCAGCGCCGTGCTGAGCTGCGCATCGGGATGGGCGGTTTGTTCGGCTTGCAGCCACTCATGCAGGTTTTGCTGCGGTGATAAATTAAATTGCACCGCCTGACCAGGGTGCCAGAACGACGAAATCTGTAACACCGCGGGGCCTGACAGACCGCGATGGGTAAACAGAATATTTTCCCTAAAACTGGTGTTTTCCACTGCGGCGGTGGCATCCAGCGAGATACCGCTTAACTCAGCCAGCACTTGCTTATCCTGGTCATGTAAGGTGAAAGGCACCAAACCCGCCCGAGTGGGTAACACCTTCAAACCGAATTGCTCTGCCACCTTGTAACCAAAGGGGCTGGCGCCCAGCTTGGGCATGGACAAACCACCGGTGGCAATCACCAGCGACTGACAAGCAAACTCACCCTGACTGGTCTGTAGCACAAAGCCTTGCCCGGTCTTGTCTATCTGCACTACCTCAACCGGGTGACGCACCTGTACGTTGGCCTTGTCACATTCGCGCATCAGCAGGTTAAGGATGTCTTTGGCGGAGTCATCACAGAATAACTGGCCCAGGGTTTTCTCATGGTAAGCAATGCCATACTCGGCCACCAGGGCGATAAAGTCCCATTGGGTATATTGGCTTAAGGCTGACTTACAAAAATGCGGATTCGCCGACAGATAGTTTTCTGCTGAGGCATACATATTGGTGAAATTGCAGCGCCCACCGCCGGACATCAGGATTTTGCCGCCGATGCGTTTGGCATGATCCAGCACCACAACCGAACGGCCACGTTGACCGGCCTGCGCCGCACAGAATAATCCGGCCGCACCGGCACCGATGACAATCACATCCAGCTTTAACAAAGCAATTCTCCAACCCGCAGGCGTAAGCGTCAAAACCGCGCGAGTATAGCGAATTTGGCCCATTGATGCGCAGCAAAAAAATGCCAGACAACTGGCGGATTTTACAAGCCTCGCTACGCTAATTCTTGCCCCCTAACATTATTGGAGCCACTCCATGTACAAACGCACTTTAGTTACGGCAATTTTAGCGGCAGCATTTAGTGTTCCCAGTCTGGCGGACATCAATGCCGACTTGCAAAACATCTGCACTATTGTGAAAAACAATGACAAGTCAGAGCTGCGCAAGAAAATGAAAAAAGTCAGGGATGATTACAATCTGAAGCTGGGTGATGTGTATGAAGGCATCAGTTGTGAAGGGCTAAGCCTGATTCGCTATGCCATGCTCAATAGTGCCGATGATGCCGGCGAATATATGGTGAAGTCGATGTCGCGCAGCGATCTGCAAAAAACCGAGAAGGACGGCAGTACCGTTGAACAATGGGCCGAAGCTAACGGCCATTTAAAAAGCGCCACAGGCTTGGCGCTGGTTGACAGACTAAACGCCAACTAAGGTAAAAAGGAGGCGCCAAGGCGCCTCTTTTTTAGAGTTGCTCCAGCATAGTTTGGGCATCGCTCACTTCGAACATGCCGGCCACTTCCAGATTAAGCTTTTCCACCACGCCATCGACCACCAACATGGAATAACGCTGCGAGCGCACACCACCAAAGGCACCGGTGTCTTTGTCTAAACCCAGGGCTTTAGTAAAGCTGGCGTCGCCGTCACCTAACATCAGCAATTCCTCGGCGTTCTGGCTTTTACCCCAGGCTTCCATCACAAAGGCATCGTTGACTGATACGCAGATAATGCTGTCGACACCTTTGGCCTGCAGCTTATCGGCCAGCGCCACATAGCCCGGCAGGTGAGAATTGGAACAGGTAGGCGTAAAAGCGCCGGGTACCGCAAAAAGTACCACTTTCTTACCTTTAAACAGCGTATCGGTACTCAGCTGTTTGGTTTCGCCGTTGGCGCGTAAACTTAAGATAGCCTGAGGCAGAGATTGACCTTGTTGAATCATTGCAGTTCCTGACTTAAAAACAGAGTAACTAGAGTATTTATCAAGTCACCAGCAAGATCACCTAATAAGATATAAGCCTGCTATAAGCATTCGATATAAGAGCAACGTGTCACCTTCAGACTATAGCCACTTATCCCCTATAACCCGGCACTTATGGCGTTTCCATAAAATAGACATTTCATACAAGATGCGAAATAGGTAAGCTGCCTTCCTCTTCCTCAAACCCCAAGCGTCCATGCAAGTTCGGGAACCCTGGTTATGGCTGATGGCCATGACCTGTATTTTCTTCTGGGGTGGCAACTTTAATGCCGCCGAAGCTTTAGCGGGCGACGTGTCGGCCCTGACTGCCGCGGCCGAGCGCTTTCTGATTGCCGCGATAATCCTACTGGCACTGAGATTAGTGCAAAACAAGCGCGAGTCCGCGCTCAATCAGCGCCAAATTGGCTGGCTTGTGGCGCTGGGTGTCATCGGCGTATTTGGGTTTAACTATGCATTTTTTCTTGGCTTACAACAAACCTCGGCACTAAACGGCGCCCTGATTATGGCCGCCAGCCCGCTGGTGACCAATATTCTCTCCGCCTGGTTGCTTAACACTCGCATCACTTTACTTAGTGCCTTGGGCATCGCCATAGGACTAGCCGGGGTAAGCCTGGTGATAACAGGGAATGAATGGCAAAACCTACGTATTGCCCCCGGCGATTTGTATATGGTACTGGCCTGTCTGTGCATGTGCAGTTTTACTGTACTGAGTAAAAAACACGCCTCCCAAGTCCCCCCCATGCAGTTAACCCGTTGGACCATAGTGGTTGGTACTGGGCTACTTTGCCTGTTCGCGCTGTTGATTGAACAGCCGTTACAACAGCTGCCGACTATCAGCCTGAAGAGTCATCTGTTGCTGATTTACATGGGCGTATTCGGCACTTTTGTGGCCTATGCCTGCTGGATGAAAGCCTTGCAGGGGATCGCTCCTGGACGTTTGTCTCTGTGTTTTAACTTTGTGCCGGTGTTTACCCTGTTGATAGGCTTGGCGATGGGCCATTATCCCAATGCCGCCCAACTATTGGGGATGTTGCTGGTGATTAGCGGTGTGTTGCTGGGGAGTGGTTTTATTAAAAGGCGCGCCGCTGTGGTTCGCCAGCCAGCCAACTAAACAACCATCACCGCAGGTTAACGCAGATAAATATCAAAGCGGTTGGCCTTGCCCTGCATTTCCAGTGAGGGCTTCTGATTGTTCAGATAAGGCGCGCCGGAAGGGCGCTTCACCACCACGCGTTTTTTAGCCAAACACAGGGCCGGAGCCAGCAGGGCATCGGCGTCAAGATCCGGCCCCAATAGCAACTGGAATAAACGCATTTCCTTTTTTACCAACGCAGCTTTTTTCCGGTGGGGGAACATAGGATCCAGATACACCACATCCGGCACCTCACCTTGCCAGGCGCTTAAGGTATCCAGCGCCGAGGCCGGTAATAACCTTAACCGCTGCGGTAGCCACTGGCTAAGCTCAGGGTCATTGGCTGCGCGCTGCAGGCCATCGTCCAGTAGCGCCGCCACGGCATTGACCCGCTCCAGCATAGTTACCTGACACCCCAGGCTTGCCAGAATAAAGGCATCCCGGCCCAGCCCGGCGGTGGCATCCAGCACTTGCGGTTTAAATCCAGGTTTCATTCCTACCGCTTTGGCCACGGCTTCATTTTTACCGCCGCCATGCTGGCGCCGCCAGGCCATGGCATCACTGGCAAAATCCACCTGCACCGTGCCCATTTTTAAATCGTCCAGGGTTTTTAGGTGCAAACCCTGACCATCCAGCCACAGCACCAGCCCACTGTTGGCCTGCTCAGCAAAATCAAGCTGCCAGCGCTGGGCCAGCAATTTGGCCTGGGCAACATATTCCGGTTGGGCAGCAAGAATGGAAATAACCGTCATCAGGCGTGTCCGTAGTCTTCCCGGTGTGCCAACCAGCGATTAATAATCGCCTGGGCCTTGGCCGGATAATGCTGCCAAAGTTGATTGGCCAACTGTTGAACTTGGGGGATCAAATGCGCGTCGCGCACCAGATCGGCAATTTTCAGGTCGGCCAGGCCAGTTTGCTTGGTGCCAAGCAGCTCACCCGGCCCACGTATTTCCAGGTCGCGCTGGGCAATATAAAACCCATCGTTGCTTTCACGCAGCACCGCCAGGCGCTTACTGGCAGTTTTCGACAGCGGCGATTGGTACATCAGCACACAATGGCTTTCCACCGAGCCGCGTCCCACCCGGCCGCGCAGCTGGTGCAATTGTGCCAGCCCCAGGCGCTCTGGGTTTTCGATAATC
>NZ_JAFKCS010000012.1:104324-123386 GCF_017255015.1 Bowmanella yangjiangensis
CTGGCATTGGGCACATCCACCCCCACTTCTATCACCGTGGTGGCCACCAGCAGATCCAGCTCACCATCCTTAAAGGCCTGCATGACCCCTTGTTTTTCGGCGGCTTTCAGGCGGCCATGCACCAGCGCTACACGCAGTTCAGGCAAGGCCATAGCTAAGGCCTGGGCGGTATCTTCGGCGGCCTGACATTGCAAGACTTCAGATTCTTCAATCAAAGTACAGACCCAATACACCTGACGGCCTTCGGTTTGACAGGCCTGACGTACCCGGTACACCACTTCGTCACGGCGGCTGTCCGGGATCACCACGGTTTTCACTGGTGTTCGCCCAGGTGGTAATTCATCGATAACCGAGGTGTCCAAATCGGCGTAGGCGGTCATGGCCAGAGTACGGGGAATGGGGGTGGCGGTCATAATCAGCTGATGCGGTGCCATCCCCTGTTGCTGGCCTTTTTCTCGCAGCGCCAGGCGCTGGTGTACGCCGAACCTGTGTTGCTCGTCGATAATCACCAAGGCCAGATGATGGAAATTCACGCTTTGCTGGAAAATCGCATGAGTACCCACCAGCATTTTAATCTCGCCACTTTGCAAACGCTCCAGCAGCGCTTCACGGGCTTTACCTTTAAGCTTGCCCGCCAGCCAGCCCACTTCAATCCCCAACGGCTCAAGCCACTGGCGGAAGTTATTGGCGTGCTGCTCGGCCAAAAGTTCGGTAGGTGCCATTAGCGCTACCTGATAGCCATTGCCTATAGCGGTTAACGCCGCCAATGCCGCCACCAGGGTTTTACCCGAGCCAACATCCCCTTGCACCAAGCGCATCATGGGGCAAGGCTTGAGTAAGTCTTGCTGAATCTCTTCCACTACGCGGCGCTGGGCGTTGGTGGGTGAAAAAGGCAAGCTGCCAAGAAAACGTTCCAGCAAGGCAAAATCTGGTTTGAGCGACAGTGCCAACTGAGCATCGCTGTTTTGCCTGAGCTTAAGTACGCTTAGGTGGTGAGCCAGCAGCTCTTCCAGAATCAGCCGCTGCTGCGCCGGATGTTCGCCACTTTCCAGCAGCGCCAGACTGACATCAGGGCCGGGTCGGTGCACCAGCATCAAGGCATTTTCCAGGCTGATTTGGTTGTTGTACATACCATCCGGCAGCAGTTCAGCCAGGCCACCTTTTTGTAACAAGGCCAGGGCCTGATCGGTGAGACTGCGCAAACTTAGCTGCTTAAGCCCTTCGGTGGTGGGATAAATCGGCGTGTAAGCGTCTTCAACCGGCTGGTCAAGGCTGTCTTCGCGCTGCACCCGGTATTCCGGATGCATCATTTCCAGGCCGTATTTTCCGCGTCTGACCTCGCCAAAACAACGAATACTCAATCCGGGTTTAAGGGCTTCGCGCTGGGCAGCGTTAAAATGAAAAAACCTCAGGGTCAGGCTGCCAGTGGCATCCTTAACCCTGACGGTGAGCATGCGCTTTTTACCAAACTGGATGTCGCTGGAGTGAATCTCTGCCTCTATAGTGGCGTGGATCAGCGGCATCAAATTCGCAATAGGATAGATACGGGTGCGATCTTCGTAGCGCAGTGGCAGATGAAACAACAAATCCTGCACTGTCACTAAGCCAAGCTTCTGCAGCTTTTCCGCGACCTTGCTTCCTACCCCTTTAAGTTCGGTAACTTTCCGATATGCCAGTGACTGCATCCATCATGATTTTATCGCCAGTTTGGCCGCATAATACATCAACTGCGGGTCGACTCGTACCTTGTAGTTAGGGTTCACGTACTGAAATTGAATCATGCCGTCTTTATCCAGCACATAAGCCGCCGGTACCGGTAACACAATACGGTCACTGCCAGGCAGGGTGGGGAAGGTATTGCCCTTCCATTCGCGGTATTTTGCCGCTACGTCATCCGGCAGATAAAACGCCAGACCAAAGGCGCGAATAGCCTCAAGATTAGGGTCGGATAAAAGCTTGACCTGATAGTCAGTATCAAATTTTTGCTCGTTTAGGCGTTCGGGTGAGTCAGGTGACACCGCCAGGATCTGATAGCCCAGCGCAGTAAACTGTTTTTCCACCGGCTGAAAACCGGCTAGCTGGGCATTGCAGTATGGGCACCAGCCGCCACGATAAAACAGGATAACGGTGGGCTTGCTGGCCACCAGCTCACGCAGGTTTACCGCTTCACCCTGGGCCGTTTTAAGAGTGATATCCGGGATCTGCTGACCATTTAAAAGTGGGGTAACATTTTCGGGGCTGTCAGCCACCTGGCTGCGATCAAGGGCATACAAGGGGCTGGCGATCAGCACCAAGACTAGGGCCAGACGTCGAATCAACATATTGGAGGGCTCCGTTTTTTATTAAGACCCTCTATTGACCTTGGATAGGACGGCTTTCTTTCAAAAGCCGCGTTAGATATCAGCTTTAGTCAACCTGACCAGACTCAGCCATCTTACGTTGCCAGCCAGTACGTATGCTGATTTGTTCTTCCAGCTCCACCCGGCCATCCTGCTGCATCACCTGCCACCACTCGGCATCGGCTTGAATCTGGCCTTCATCGTCGATATGCGGATAGTCCAGGCCTTTTAAGCGGCACATATAAGCAAGCTTGGGGTAGCCTCCTTCGAATAGAATGCGCTGACATTCCGTTTCGTCCAGCCGCGGCTGTGCAAACATACCGGCCTGCTGACGCTGACGCTGTGCTTCATAAAGGATAAGCGAGCCAGCCACTGACACATTCAGTGACTGCACCATACCCAGCATAGGAATAATGATTTCCTGATCGGCACAGGCAATGGCTTCGTCGCTGGCACCCGTGCGTTCCTGACCAAACAGGATGGCGGTTGGCTTGGTGTAATCCACCTCACGAAAATCCACCGCTTTGTCAGACAGGTGGGTGACCAGCACCTGCATTCCCTGGGCTTTAAAATGCGCCAGGGCATCAGCGGTGGTTTTGTGGGAGTGCAACTTCAACCAGTTTTGGCTACCCACCGCAGTGCCACGCCGGATCTGATGCTTGGTAGCCCAGATAGCGTGCAGGTGGTGAACACCTGTGGCGTCGCAGTTTCTCATCATGGCCGCCAGATTATGCGGCTTGTGAACCTTTTCCAGGCACACGGCCAGGTCAGGTTGACGCAACCCCAGCATATGGCGGATGCGCCGATAACGATTCGGAGTCACAGGCCTGCCTTACTCCGGCAGTTCCATCACACCGTCTATTTCGATCTGTGAACCTTTTGGCAGCTCTTTGACGCCAATAGCCGCACGAGCAGGATAGGGCTGCTTGAAGTACTGACTCATGATTTCGTTAACTTTGGCAAAGTTTGACAGGTCAGTCAGGAAAATATTGACCTTGGTCAGGTCGTTAGTGCTACCACCAGCGGCTTCACACACGGCTTTGACGTTTTCAAACACCTGACGCGCCTGGGCTTCGAAGTCTTCAGAGACCATTTCCATGGTTTCAGGTACCAGCGGGATCTGGCCTGACAGGTAAACGGTGGTCCCAGACTTAACAGCCTGGCTGTAAGTACCAATAGCTTTGGGGGCCCGGTCTGTGTGAATAACGGACTTAGACATAAAAACTTCCTTAGGAATTTTGTTTTGATTGGCTATGACGAGAGACTTTTTGCACTTCCGGCATGGTGCGAATCTTTCGCATGATATTTGCCAGATGGATGCGGTTGCTTGTCGTAAGCTCTAAATCAATATAGTAAATGTTACTTTCTTTTTCTTCTGTCTGCAGGCTGATGACATCGGCATCAGCCGCTGCAATGGCATTGGTCAGCTTAGCCAGGGTGCCCTGACGGTTTACCAGCTCAACCCGAACCGATGCCTTAAATTCACCCTGGGCATCTGCTTCCCAGTTCATTGGCAACACCCTGTGGGGTTCTTCCTTCGCCAGCTTGCGAATGTTACGGCACCCGCTCTGGTGAATTACCATGCCCCTGCCTGGGCTGAGGATGGCGATAATATCGTCCCCCGGGATGGGATGGCAACAACGGCCGTAACTTACCAACAAACCTTCGGTGCCTTTAATTGCCACTTTACGGCTACGATCAGAGGCATCCGGGTCGTTGTCGCCCAGTAGGCGGCGTGCCACAATAGCCGACAGTTCGTTGCCCAGGCCGATATCCGCCAGCAATGAATAAAAGTTGTCGTGCTTGGTTTCTTTTACCACTCTGTCGATATCCGCTTCGGGAATATCGTCCAGCTTGACACTACCCAGGGCATGACGCAGCAATCGACCGCCCATGCTGATGGCTTCTTCGGAACGCTGCTTTTTAAGGTATTGACGAATATAGGAACGGGCCTTGGCGCTCACCACAAAGTTCAGCCAACTGGCATTAGGTTTGGCCCGCGGCGAGGTAATAATTTCTACCGACTGGCCATTTTCCAGCGGTCGGTTTAACGAGTAATTACGCCTGTCGACGCGCACACCCACACAGGAGTTACCGATATCTGAATGCACGGCATAAGCAAAATCCACTGCCGTGGCGCCCATGGGCAATTCGATAATGCGGCCGTCCGGGGTAAACACATAAATCTCTTCAGGGAACAGGTCGGTTTTAACGTTCTCAATAAATTCCACCGAAGAGCTGGCACTGTGTTGTAGTTCCAGCAGCGACTGCATCCATTTTCTGGCCCGGACCTGCGCGGTGGTGCCACGGGTATCCCCTGGTTCTTTATACAACCAGTGGGCGGCTACCCCTTTGTCGGCCATATGATCCATTTCCAGGGTACGAATCTGAATTTCTACCGGAATACCATGAGGGCCAACCAACGAAGTATGCAGTGACTGATAACCATTGGTACGGGGAATGGCAATATAATCTTTAAAACGCCCTTCGATAGGCTTATACAAACCGTGCATTGAGCCTAAAGCCCGATAGCAGCTGTCGATGCTTTCCACGATCAGGCGAAAGGCATAAATATCCATCACCTCATTGAACAACAACTCCTTGTTCTTCATCTTGCGGTAGATGGAATAAAGGTGTTTTTCCCGGCCTTTCACTTCCCCGTTCAGACCACTATCCTGCAAACGCAGTTCTATCTCTTTTTGGGTATTTTCGATAATCTCTTTACGGTTGCCACGCGCTTGTTTGACCGCCGACTTCAAGGCACGGTAGCGCATCGGATACATGGCCTGGAAACCCAGATCTTCCAACTCGTTTTTAATGTCGTGAATACCCAGACGGTGCGCCAGCGGCGCATAGATTTCCAGGGTTTCCAGGGCGATACGGCGGCGCTTATCCGGGCGCAGAGAGCCCAGGGTGCGCATATTGTGAGTGCGATCCGCCAGCTTGATCAGAATGACCCGGATATCCTGAGTCATGGCCATGATCATTTTGCGGAAATTCTCGGCCTGAGCTTCTTTTTTGCTGCGAAACTGGATCTTGTCCAGCTTACTTACCCCTTCCACCAAATCGGCAACAGACTCGCCAAAGTGATCAATCAGATCGGCTTTGGAAATGGGGGTATCTTCGATGGTGTCGTGCAATAAGGCCGACATCAGGGTTTCATGATCCAGGCGCATATCGGCCAGGATGCCAGCAACGGCAACAGGGTGAGTGATATAAGGGTCGCCACTTGAACGCATTTGCCCGTCGTGGGCATCCCGCGCGACCACATAGGCGCGCTGTATATCTGACACCTGCTCAGCAGGCAGATACTCGGAGACTTTTAGCTTCAGTCCTTCAAACAGATACACGTTGTTTCAAATCAGCTGCAGGGTTTGTGGATAGAATACGGAGATTTTGGCGTGAAGCCAATGACGGAACGTCAATCGGGACAATAGACCCAGACGATTAACGTTCCACCAGAAAGGAATGACCTTATTGCTGGCCAGCCAGGATATTGGCAACAGAGGCGAATTCAGCGCGCTCTTGTTCTTCCTGAACGCGGATTTCATCGGCGTCCATGCTGTCAGCAGTGACCAGGCCTTTTTCGATTTCGCGCAGAGCGACAACGGTAGGCTTGTCATTTTCCCATTCAACTTTGGCGTCTCTGCCTTCGGTGGCCAGTTGGCGCGCACGACGGGCGGCGACCAGCACTAGGTCAAAACGATTGCCAATCTGTTCTACTGCATCTTCTACGGTTACACGGGCCATTAAACACTCCGTCAGGCATGATTCGAAAAAGGTCGCGTAGTTTACCGATATTCGCGACCAATGAAAAGGTCAAAGCTTAAACAATAGGCCTTATTACTCAGTCTTCTTTCAATAACTCGCTAAACAATTCCGCATGACGAACGGCTTGCTTGGGTTGTTGCAAGCGCTGGCTGATAACCAAAGCTTCAATTTCATTCAGCGCGCGATCAAAATCTTCGTTGACCACCACATAGTCAAACTCGTTGTAGTGGGAAATTTCCGCCCGGGCTTTGTCCATACGATCAGCAATCACTGCCTCGCTATCCTGACCCCGTGATTGCAAACGACGCAACAACTCGGCACGAGATGGCGGCGCGATAAATACCGTAATGGTTTGCGGCATCAAGGCCTTAACTTGACGAGCGCCCTGCCAGTCGATATCCAGAAACACATCAATACCGCGCTCAAGGGTGTCAGCAATGGCTTGTTTAGATGTACCGTAATAGTTACCAAATACCTCGGCCCACTCAAAAAACGCGTCTTGCTTAATTAGTTGTTCGAACTCGTTCTTATCAACGAAATGATAATGCACACCGTTTTGCTCGCCCGGTCTCGGCTGGCGAGTGGTATGAGACACAGACACTTGCATAGAACGGTCCTGATGACGTTCAAGCAGGGCCTTAATTAAGCTGGACTTACCGGCACCAGAAGGCGCCGCGAGGATAAACAGGTTTCCAGAAGCCATGGGTAGATAAAAACTCGTGAGGCTACAAAAAAGCAATGTTAGCATAAGTTTTTACATGCATATCAAACCAATAACCGCAAGCAGCGGACCCACACCGACAAGGAGCACTATATGAGTTCAACCCTGCCATACGTAGAAGTTAATCCCACAGGCAAAGCGGACGCCGTGGTTATCTGGCTGCATGGGCTGGGCGATTCAGGTAATGGTTTTGCCCCTATAGTGCCTGAGCTTAAGTTACCGGAAAGCTTAAATGTCCGCTTCTTGTTTCCCCATGCACCGGTGCGCCCGGTGACCATCAACAATGGTATGCAAATGCGCGCCTGGTATGACATCAAGTCACTGGATTTTGAAAACCGCGCCGATATTGAAGGCGTCACCGAGTCGATGGCACTGGTGAGAGAATTGGTTGAAGCGCAGATGGCCAGTGGCATTCCCTCAGAACGCATTCTGTTAGCCGGCTTCTCTCAGGGTGGGGTTATTGCTTACCACCTTGGTTTGCGCTTTGAGCACAAACTGGCGGGTATCATGGCGTTGTCCACTTATATGTGTCAGCCGGAGAAACTCGCCGAGCAGCGCCACTCTGCCAACCAGAATACTGAAATTCTGGTGGCCCATGGCCTGTACGATGAAGTGGTGCCCTGCGCTTTGGGCAAGGCCGCATTCAGCTTATTGGAAAGTCTGAATTACCCGGTCAAATGGCGAGATTATCCTATGCAGCACAATGTTTGCCTGGAAGAGATTCAGGAAATCTCCCAGTGGCTGAGTAAACGCTTTAGCGCCTGACTGGAGAGCTGAAAGGGGCTGACCTACACTGATTGCCACACCTTCAGTGATAGGAACCTGTTATGCGCAACATTCTTCTCCTTATGCTGGCGCTGAGTTTCAGCTTTAGTGCCAGCGCAGATATCGAACAAAGTCAGCTAACCAGTGGCGTTGATGCCCGGCAACCTCGTGATGATCTCGGCAATGAGGTATTTGGCAGAAGCACCGAGGTTACCCAAGTGTATTTTTACAACCTGGTCACAGATATGGCTGGCCAGCAGCTCACCCATAAGTGGTTACATGAGGGGGAACTGATGGCTGAGGTAACCTTGAATATTGGCAGTAATCAATGGCGAACCTGGTCTAGTAAGCGTTTGCTACCGGCCTGGAATGGCAATTGGCAGATCCAGGTATGGCAAGGTGAAACTTTACTCGTCAGCAAAGACTTTGTGTTTACTCTGGCGCAGCCGGATTATTAGTTCTGCTGCAAACTGGACAGCATTGATCCGCATCAGTGCCAAAGCTGCGACGCCAATGCTATCATCTGGCCATTGAATTGATGGCGCGCGGCGTCCAGGTAGTTAAGGCAAGTCATGACATCCAGAGTTATTCGCATCGCAACCCGCAAAAGTGCCCTGGCCATGTGGCAGGCAGAGTTTGTACAAGCTGCATTGCAGCAAGCCCATCCAGGTTTGCAGGTTGAACTATTACCTATGACCACCCAGGGCGACCGTATCTTAGATACGCCACTGGCCAAGATTGGCGGCAAAGGCTTGTTTATCAAAGAACTGGAAGTGGCCATGCAGGAAGGCAGAGCCGATATTGCTGTGCATTCCATGAAGGACGTGCCGGTGGAATTTCCCGACGGTTTCGGGCTGCATGCTATCTGTGAACGGGAAAATCCCTTCGATGCCTTTGTATCCAATCACTTCACACACATTGATAAGCTGCCGGAGGGTGCCGTAGTAGGCACCTCAAGCCTGCGTCGCCAATGCCAGTTAAAGGCCCGCCGCCCGGATATTCAAATCCGTGATTTGCGCGGCAATGTGAATACCCGTCTGGCCAAACTGGATGCCGGTGAGTATGACGCCATTATTCTGGCCTGTGCCGGTTTAATCAGACTGAATATGCAGGACAGGATCCGTCATCATATTGATGCAGGCCAGTCACTGCCAGCGGTCGGCCAAGGTGCGGTTGGTATTGAATGTCGTAATGACGACATGCAATTACGTGACCTGCTGGCGCCCTTAAATCACGCAGATACCGCTACCCGGGTACTGGCAGAGCGCGCCATGAATGCCACCTTGCAAGGCGGCTGTCAGGTGCCGATTGGCAGCTTTGCGGAACTGGACGGCGACCAGCTGTGGTTACGCGGCCTGGTCGGTGCGGTGGATGGCTCCACCCTGATTCAGGGTGAGATCCGCGGCAGTCGTGAGGATGCAGACAGATTGGGTAAAACCCTGGCTGAGGATCTGCTGGCGCGTGGTGCCCGTGAAATTCTGCAAGCCCTTTACCAGAGCTGACCATGAAGTTTTTGCTGCTACGGCCAGCTGGGAAGTGCCAGGCCAGTACTCAGAGATTAAATGACGCCGGGCTGCCTACTGTGGGTTACCCTTTGCTGGACATTGTTGCCGACCAGCAGGCTATTGAAAGCATAGCCGGGCTGCTGAACGGTCTGCCAGCGCAAAGCAAAGTGATCTTTGTCAGTACCTCAGCCGCTGAGCTGGCTTTACAAGGCATGCAAGGACAATCCTGGCCGGAGCACCTCAGTTATTTCGCCGTGGGTCAGGCCACAGCCGCAAAACTGCAGGATGCCGGTGTGCAGGTGCAGTTCCCAGAAAGGGAAGACTCGGAGGGCTTGCTGGCACTGGCCGAGCTGATGTTGGTTAACAGCATGCAGGTGCTGCTGATAAAAGGCGACGGGGGGCGTGAACTCATTGCCCAAACCCTGAGGGAGCGGGGCGCTGAGGTAAAACCTGTCAGCCTCTATCAACGTCGTGTAGCAGATAATCCACAAGCAACCGAAGCTTGGCAAACCGACCAAATAAAATGCATTATGGCTACCAGTGGCGAGTTGCTCGATGCGGCATTCGCTAAACTGGATAACGATTGGCTACGCCATACCCCCTGGATTTTGATTAGTGCCAGGTTATTGGACAAAGCCAAGAGTAAAGGTATCCAACAAGTCATTCTCAGCCACAATGCCTCGGATGCGGCGCTGATTAAAGCCGCCAGACAGTTTATGGAGCAACATGAAATGGCCGACGCCCCAGAAAAACACATTGAAGCGCCAAGCCAAACAGAGGCAGTAACGCCAACCCAACCGCAGCCGCCAAAAGCGCGCGGAAATGTCTTATTGTGGCTGGTCACGCTGGTCAACTTGCTGTTAGTGGTGGGCTTGGCCGGTGGTGGATACTGGTGGTGGCAACAGCAACAACAGGTCGCTTTGCAGCAACAGTCTCAGTGGCAGGATACCCAGCAACGATTGGCGGGTCAGGAACAGGTACTGGTAAACCGTTTAGACAGTGCGCTGCAAGCATCGGCGCAGCAGCGCCAACAAAGCCTGCAAGCCAACCAGGAAAAATTGCAATTAGTTGAGCAACAAGTGCAAAGCAATCTTCAGGCCCTGCGTGATATGAACGGTAGACGTCCCAGCGACTGGTTACTGGCCGAGGCCGATTATCTGGTGCGTATGGCTGGTCGCAAACTGTGGCTGGAACAAGATGTAAATACCGCCTTACTGCTGCTGGCTGATGCGGATCAGCGTCTGGCCGATTTGGCTGATCCCAGTTTGCTGCCCATCAGACAATTGCTGGCCAATGATATGCAAAGTGTACGACAGCTGGACACCCAGACCCCGACCAAGGTTAGTCTCGAACTGGGCGCCTTAATGGCAGGTCTCGACAGTTTGCCTATGGATATGGTGGTGTTACCTGAAAGCAGCGATGAAGAACAAGCTACTCAGACCCTAAGCAATGATGTCAGTGACTGGCAAGCTAACCTTAAACGCAGTTGGCGCGCGCTGGTGGATGATTTTATTACCGTGCGTCGACGCAACGCCGAGACTAAGCCGTTATTGAGTGACAAGCAGCAGTGGTTGGTCAAAGAGCAACTGCGTCACTATTTAATGCTGGCCCAACAAGCCGTGTTCAGCAATGACGCCGCCAACTATCGTCAAGCTCTGGAGCAGGCCCAGTCGCTACTGACCTTCTATTACGCCATGCAAGACAGCCAGGTTAGTGCCTTTGCAAACAATCTGGAGCGCTTGTTGCAAACCGATATTGAAGTTCGCTTACCAGGTCGTTTGCAAGCGGCAACGCCACTGGAACAAATACTGGCCGAGCGGGTGGCAGGTGCATTTCAGGACAGCCAATCATGATTCGCATGGCGCTGCTGGTCAGCCTTTTACTGATTGGTCTGATAGCCGGCCCTTTGCTGGTCGGTCAGAAAGGTTATGTGCTTATCGCCCTGGACAACTGGACCATAGAGATGACGGTAATCTCACTGGGCTTAATCATACTAGCCGCCATCATCGGCTTTTTGTTACTGGAGTGGCTGGTTAAACGCCTGCTAACCTTGCTAACCGGCTCGCGCCGCTGGCTAGGTGGCTGGGGCGAGAGAAAGCGCCAGAAGGCCTTTACCCGCGGTTTGGTGGCATTGGAAGAAGCCAATTACCAGGAAGCAGAAAAGCAACTTAGTAAAGTGGACAGTGCAGCCTTTAACGGCCTGGATTTACTCGCCTCTGCCCAGGCTGCGGCAAAACGTAAGCAATGGGACAAGGCTCGTAGTTTGTGGGAGCAAGCACGCCTTTACCCAGCGGCGGAATTAGCGGCCACCTTGCATCTGGTCAAACTGGAGATACAGCAACAACAGCCTAAGGTTGCTTTAGGCCTGCTGGAATCCTTGTCAGAAAAACACCAGCAGCATCCCAGAGTCGCCCTGCTGTGGGCCAAAGCCTTGGCCCATGCGGGTCGCTGGCATGAACTGCAAGACCGCCTTAAAGGCTGGAAAAAAACCCTGGGACTGGAAAAATACGATTTCTGGATGCGCCAGGCGGCGCAAGGCGTGTTCGCCGAGATTGCCAGTAAAGAAGGGGCGAACCAGCTTAAACAAAACTGGCAGGGACTACCAAGGGCCAAACGTCAGGATCCCGCTCATCAGGCCGCCTATGCCGAACAATTGATGGAGCAGGGCATGCATCAGGACGCTGAACAGGTCTTAGTGGAAGGTCAGAAACAAGGGCCTCATCCCTTGTTGCTGCCGCTATTCAAAAAGCTGCGTAGCGGCAACCCGATGGCCGCCATGCGCAAACTGGAAGAATGGCTAAAACAGGATGAGCAAAATGCGGATTTGCTTTCAGCCTTAGGCCATCTGGCCAAACATGCCAAAGACCTGGCTCTGGCAGAGAAAGCGCTGACCAAAGCCCTGAGCCTGCGCACTAATCAAGATGACTTACTGGCACTGGCTGAAATCAAGGAAGCACAGCAGGATAGTCACCAGGCGTTGGCTTTGTACAAGCAAAGTTTGCAGGCAGGAAACTAACCTGCAGCGTGTTCCGCTTATGCCCTTGGCGATGCAGACAAGGGCTTTCTTCTGCAAAACAGATTAACACCATCAATTTATATCGCTATATGTGATTATTGGTTTTCCCTACCTTACTACCCTGTGCGAGCGGCGGTTCTTGTGTCGCCATTTTTCATTCAGCTAAGCTCTGACGACCTAGCCCGTTCTAACAACGCACCTCTAACCCACTGATGCAAAGCGCTGTGATGTAATCTGTGATGCCAATACAAATACACCTTCATAGGTTCGATATTGAAGGGCAAAGGCAAAATCTTGATAGGGTATCGGGTGGCCAGATACTGGGCAAAACTCTCCGGCAAGGTAAAAATCAGGGGCGAGCCTTTGAGCAAAGGCGGAATCTGGCTAAAGGTTGGTAGTCTCAGGGTTACATTTCTGGCCTGACGAATATTTGCCAGTGCCGAGTCAACTCTGCCAATCAAGTTCTCTGCCACATTAAACACCCCATGTTTATGTGACAGATAAGTCACAAGATCGAAATTCTGTGAGTTTAACCTGCTGTTTTCTTCCACAACCGCAACAAAGGTATCGGTTCTCAGCACCTGGCGATGCAGACCACTGCGACTGTTATCCAAGGGCGTAATGGCAAAATCCAGTTCCGCCGAAATTAACCGTTCGCAAGCGTCCACACTTTGCTGACGGAAAGACAACACCAGATTAGGGGCCTGCATCTGCATCTCGCGAATGTTGTCGGCCAGCAACAACACATCCATATCAGTACTGGAGATTCGAATTGTTTGTGTGGCGCTGGCCGCCGAAAAACCCTGTGAGCGGCCTAACTGTTTAATCGCGGGGAGCAACTCATTGAGCTGCAGCTCTATCTCCATTGCCTTAGGGGTTAACAGATAGTCATTACCCGCTCGTACTAATAAGTCATCGTTAAACTGACTGCGCAGTTTAGCCAGGATCCGACTCATTGCAGATTGGCTTAGATTGCATTTTTGTGCCGCCCGGCTGACATGCTTTTCACGTAACAGAGCATTCAACGCTGGTAGCAGATTCAGGTCGATCATCTTGGCAATCATCAATAATTTGCATATCACCTATACAGATTATGCATTGGAGACATGATTCTGTCTGCACTAAAATACAGCTACGGAGGAATTCATGCAGAGATCATCATCGAAGACCATCAACTGGGTCATCCTGTTGCTGGCATCCATCACAGCCGTTACTCCGCTGGCCATCGACATGTATTTGCCAGCCTTTGGCGCCATCG
This sequence comes from Bowmanella yangjiangensis, assembly GCF_017255015.1. GTDB lineage: Bacteria > Pseudomonadota > Gammaproteobacteria > Enterobacterales > Alteromonadaceae > Bowmanella > Bowmanella yangjiangensis. Next base: position 117,700 of record NZ_JAFKCS010000012.1, read on the forward strand.
CTCAAACTTTTGACAGTGATATTTCCCTGGTACAGGTATCCCTGAGTACTTATCTGGCCGGTTTTGCCTTTTCCATGCTGATATGTGGGCCCATCGCCGATATTATCGGTCGCCGCCCACTGGCAATATGGGGTCTGCTTGGCTTTGTCGCCGCCAGCATAGGCTTATGCTTCACCAGCAGTCTGGAAATGTTCTGGCTGTTACGCACCGTCCAGGCATTGGCGGGAGGGGCTGCAGCCGTGGTAGTGCCCGGCATAGTGCGTCATATTTACGGCGAAAACACGGCCAAGGGCATGTCATATGTGTCTATGATCATGATGATTGCACCATTACTGGCACCCAGTATCGGCAGTCTGATTATGCACTGGTTTGACTGGCAGGCTATTTTTGCCCTGTTAGCACTTTATGCCTTTATATTGTTGTTGCCGTCAGTGAAGTGGTTACCCGAAATTCCTACGCGCCAACGAAATGGCTCCTGGAGCAAGCTGTTCTTTGCCAGCTATCTGGAAGTACTGAGTAACCGCCAGGCGCAGCCTTACATCGCCACCTCGATGTTTGCCTCCTTTGCGTTCTTTACCTATCTGACCGCGGTTCCCGTGGTGTATATGGAAGTGTTTGGGGTATCAAAGGAGCTGTTCGGCATTCTGTTCGCCGCGAATGTCATTGCTCTGATTGCCTGTAACTTCATTAACAGCCGCTTTGTCGGACGTATTGGCGCCAAGCGAATGTTGGCAGGCGCACTTTGCCTGGCCTGCATATCAGCTATCATGCTGGTGACGGTGAACTGGCTCGGACTCGGTCTTTATGCCACGGTAGCTTGTATTGTGCCACTTATGGCAGGACTAAGCCTGACCGCCGTCAACTCGGATGCCTTAATTCTGATTGCCTTTCCGCATCATACCGGCACAGCAACCGCAGTTATTGGTACCTTACGCTTTGGCAGTGGTGCCTTAACCGGCCCCCTATTGGCAATGTTCCATACAGGTACGGCCTTGCCCTTCTCATTATTAATGCTGGGCGCAGTATTGGCGGCCATTGCGGTCAAAATTGTCACTGTGTTGCATCAACGCCGTCAGGCCAGATTGCAGGTTAGTCTGGCCGTAGATTAACCATCAAGCGGTGCCAAAAATCTGTCGTTCCTTTTAGGTATGAAACTTGCTCTTCAAGCAATCAGGAGTGAGAACCACATAAGGAACCATTATGAAAGCACTGGTCACCGTATTAGCGCTACTACCCTCGCTGGTCTATGCCCAGGAGCAGAGCGACAAAGAATTTGTCGGAAAAGTGAGTAACCTTCGTATCGCGAAAAGCGGCAGCGTGCTGCTTGGCGTTAAGCAAGGCGAAGAAGATGAGCCAATTGCCTGTCGGGAAGGCGACTGGCCTATAGGCTTTGAGCTTGGTGACACCTACGCCAAAAATTGGTTGGATTTTCTGATGCTAGCCAGAAACACTAACCAGACTGTGCGTCTGGGCTATACCCCCGCAAATGGCGAACTATGCGAATTGCAGTATGTCGCCGCTATGCAGGGAGACGGTTTCGGCGGCATTGGCGATGAAGGAGACAAGCTGGTAGAAACCGGAGCACTGGGTAACGTCGCCTTAATCGGCTCCAACGGGTTAACCGAGACCAGCTTTAAGGCCAGCGGTCACTACAGTTCCGATGTTGCCGCGGCAGCCTTTGACGGCTACACCTTTAATGAACAGATTAACGACGACGCAGGTGAACGTATCAACCGGGGTCTGTGGTTAATAAAACGAGATGCCGACACACCCAATTGGTTGCAGGTCGACTTCGGTCAGAAGGTTAAGATTGCCGGGCTCAGGGTTGTGCTTAACCAGAAATCCACCGATCTGGGCCGTGGCCCCAGAGACATCACACTGCAGGTATCCAATGACGGTGACAGTTTTGCCGATCACGAGTCCTTCCGTTTATCCAGGGTAGCCGACCAAACCGGCAGTCTGGAATCAGCAGTATCGGCTCGTTACTTCAGATTGAAAGTGCACAACAACTACGGTGACGCCACTTTTATAGAAATCGATGAACTAGAGCTGTTTCAGAAGCAATGACAAAGTGGTAACTGTCGGCTATAGCTGATAGATAAGTTGAGCGTTAGGAGTAAGGTGGCCAAAAGGTCACCTTACTGTATGTAGCCGATGAAACCTCTTTACCTGCTGTTGTTTTTTAGCTGCTGGGCATTTGCGCGCCCCACTATACTGGTGGCCTACCATCATTCCCCACCCTACAGTGTGGTACACGCAGATGGTGGTGCCTCTGGCATGGATCTGGAGATTCTGCACCTGCTGGCCGACGAGCTGGATATGGATATACGCACTGTAAACTGTCCATTAAGCCGTTGTTTGCTGATGATGGAGCAAAGTCAGTTGGACTTAATTATGGGTCTGATTAAAACCCCCGAACGACAGAGCTTTCTTAACTTCATCGAGCCGCCATATTACCAGCTACAATCTTCCTATTCTTTCTACAAGCTGGCTGACAGGAATATTCAGATAGCGGAGTATGAACAGCTACGCCCTTACAGCATCGGCTTGACCCGCGGCGCCGTTTACTTTCCCAGATTTAATCAAGACAACGAACTACGAAAAGTACCCATTGCAACCGAAGAAATGCAGGTACAGTTATTACTGAAAGGGCGGATAGATCTTGTTATTAGTGTCGACTCCACCTTCGAATTTATGCTCACGTCAGTGGATGGGGCGGAGCAAATCCGTAAGGTTGACTATCAGGAGCATATGCCAGTGCAAAGTTATATGGCCTTGTCCAAGGCATCTCCGTTTAACGCCCGCATCGAAGAATTTGGCATCGCACTGAAAAAACTGCAGCAGCAAGGGCGTTTACATCAGGTGCTTCTCAAATACGGTATCGAATCCGCTACATCCCAGCCAAAAAACACCATTAAATAGCCTGAAGACTTACCACACAGTTACGCCCTTGCGCCTTAGCCGCATATAACAACTCGTCTGCTTTGCTGCACAAGCTTGTAAAATCTTTCTCGGAAGGGTTTGATGTCAACACCCCAAAACTGGAGGTAATCTGCACCTGAGTACCATCGTCCAGCATTAACGGGGTCTCAGCTACCTTAGCGCGAAGATTCTCGGCAATACGCAGGCCTGACTCGTAGTCGGTACTTGGCAACATCACCATAAATTCTTCGCCGCCGACTCTGGCCACAACATCACTACTACGCACATTAGCGCGGAACACATCGGCCACTAACGTCAGTACTTTGTCGCCGGTCTCATGACCGTAGGTGTCATTGATATTCTTGAAGTAGTCAATATCTGCCAGAATCAGCGTGAACGATGCTTGACCTGCTTGTGCTAACGCATCTCCGACAAATTTCCCGGTTTGCTGGCCATCCCATCCGCCTGGGTTATGGCTTTCGGCCCGATGGGCCCGTTCAGACTTCCAAAAGTCAGCAATCCTGGCCAAATTACCAGCCAGTTGTCTGGATACCAACAACCGTCCTTCCTTACTGAAATGTCGGTGATACCACTCGGTTAGGTAACGTCTGTTGTACAACCCTGTCAGTGTGTCGATTCTCGCTAAGCGGCCCCATTTGACCCGAGAGCGGTAAATCCACAATGACATTAGCAACAAACTAACCACACCAAGGGACAGCCACACCATCGCCTGCGCCATACCGGATACCGTTGCCTGCGCTTCTTCAATTTCCATCCGCTGCAGGACATTTTTCCAGTTCAGGTTATGGTTTTCATATTCAAGTCTTTCCAAGTCAAACAGCACTTGTTGCCTGGCCATGTCTTGTAAATGTTCCTGACTATTCAAATTCACATATTGCTGATGGTAGGTACTGAAGTTTTCAAATGCCTTTTGATAATCGCCTTGCGCCGCATAAACTTCCGCGGCCAATTTCAACAATTCGACCTGAGCTCGATAATTTGTGGTAGCACTGAGGATATGGGGTAAGGTTTCATCCAGATAACTAACTAACTCAGATAAGGCATTTCGGTCTAATAAACTTTGCGCTTTTAGCAACTGAAACTTGGCAATATAAAAAGGCAGCTTCTCTCTGTGCTGAAGCTCTTCTGCCAGTTGCATATGCTGCTGCATTAGATGCTGTTGCCGAAGCTCATGATATAAACCAGCTAATAACAAATTAATCCGAAAACGATAGCGTCCATCGCCTAACACCCTGGCCAAAGTCAAAGCCGACTGATAAGCATCTATAGCCTCTTCGCGCTGTTGCTGCTTTTCATGTAACTCAGCGATGTCGAGTTGCGCCAGCATCTGACTAAATGACATTTTGCGCGATTCAAAAAAGTGCTGCGCCTCTTGCAACATCACCTGAGAACGCTCAAAGCCATTCAGCTTCAACAACAACTGTCCCAGGGCAAAGGCAGCCCTACCTGTGACTTCCTCGTGACCAGAAGCTTCAGCCGCCTCAAGGGACGACATAATGGCAGCGTAAGAGCTCTTTAACGCCCCCTGATTATTCAGGTGGATTCCCTTGGTCAACAGTGCCTCAGCTTCTACCAGTAAATCACCACTGGCTTGCGCTAATTGCAGAATATCATCCAGTTGCCGGGCAGCATGTTCTGATTGACCTGTGTACAACAGCGCCTGAATAACCTTTAAATTAAGCTGTAATGCCTCGGAACTGTCTTTTGTAGCAATAGCTAAACCTTGTTCTGCGGCGGCCTGGCTTTGCGGGTAATCTTGCAGTAAGAAATTGATCGTGGCTTTAGCCAGATAATAACGAACCAATAAGTCTTCAGGCTGATTGACAACAAGCTGCTCCTCTTCCATCTGAGCCAATTCGGCATTGGCTTTTTCAGGCAAGGCATATACTAATTTTTCTACGCCAGACAGGCGGCTTTCAAAACCTTTACTGGAGTCCGAATTGGCGTAACTGTGCAATGAAAAACATAGCAATAGAAAAATTACAGTAGCAGTTCTCATATATGTGATTTATTCCAAAACCAGGATGCATTTTGTCAGGAAATTAATTAAACCCGGTGAGGGACATATATATTACCTCAACATTAAAAAAGAATGGATTATTATCAATGTGACAAATCTTTACCCCTAAATTATTCAACGCTAATTTTTCAAAATATTCTTTTTAATCATAATGTTATTGATAAATAATAAATTGATGATTGCGCTAATTAAATGGTGGGAGGGATACAAGATGATTCGCTGGAATTTAAAAGTTCTTTCAAACCATAAAAAAACCCGGCATATAAGCCGGGTTTTTAATGATTAAAGCGATGAATGCTTTAAGCGACTACATCATGCCGCCCATGCCACCCATGCCGCCCATATCAGGCATGGCAGGTGCATCGTCTTTAGGCATTTCAGCTACCATGGCTTCTGTGGTGATCATCAGGCTGGCAACAGAAGCGGCGAATTGCAGCGCACTGCGGGTTACCTTGGTTGGATCCAGGATACCCATCTCCAGCATGTCACCGTAAGTGTCATTACCGGCGTTGTAACCGAAGTTACCTTCACCACCTTTCACTTTGTTCACGACAACAGAAGCTTCAGCACCGGCGTTGGTAGAAATCTGACGCAGAGGTGCTTCCATCGCGCGCAGTGCCAGTTTGATACCATGAGTCTGGTCTTCGTTGTCGCCAGTCAGCTCGCCAACTTTCGCAGCGGCACGTACCAGAGCAACACCACCACCAGGTACCACGCCTTCTTC
>NZ_JAFKCS010000012.1:123396-123693 GCF_017255015.1 Bowmanella yangjiangensis
GCTCTTGCAGCTTCTCTTTGTCGTAGTCAGACGTAGACTCTTCAACCTGTGCACGAATTTGACCACAGCGAGCTTCGATAGCCGCTTGCTCACCGGCACCATCAACGATAGTGGTGTTATCTTTGTTGATAACCACACGCTTAGCAGTACCCAGATCTTCCAGGCTGGCTTTTTCCAGATCCAGACCAATCTCTTCAGAGATTACGGTACCACCAGTCAATACGGCGATGTCTTGCAGCATAGCTTTACGACGGTCACCGAAACCAGGGGCTTTAACCGCCGCCACTTTCACGATAC
>NZ_JAFKCS010000120.1 GCF_017255015.1 Bowmanella yangjiangensis
AGCGGCCGTCGATATAGGCCTTCAGCCAGGAGCGGTAGCGTTTGCCCGCGCTGTAGGCGAAGTAGCGATAGCTCTGTTCGTTCTCCGCCAGGCGCTGCAGCACGATGCTGCCATCCTGCTCGATCACCCAGGTCAGCATGGCGTGTACGCCCCCGGTGCGCGTCAGGGTCTGGTTGGCATCCACCGTCAGCTGGTAGAGCGGCAGGTAGTCCTCGGCGGCCCGGCCATAACGCACCACGTTGGACACCCGCTGGTAGTAGCCATTCTGGAAGCGGTTCAGCCATACGCGGTAGCGTTTGGCGGGATCGAAGCGGTAGTAGGTGTAGGCCAGCTCGTTGGCCGCGTTACGCTCCAGAACGATATTGCCCTCCTCCTCGATCACCCAGGTCAGGGCATCACCGATGTTGCCGCTGCGGCTGACCTGGCGATTGTCGCCGATGCTCAACTGATAGAGGTCCGTCAGCCCCGGCGAGAAGTACTCGGCATCGGAGACCTGCACCAGCTCGCCGCCAACGGCCTGCTCGATCCAGACCTTGTAGGCACGGCCCTGCTGGAACGGGTAGCGCAGTTCCGCAGTACCGCCGGTGGGCTGGCGCAGCACCTCGACACCGTCCTCGCGAATGACCCAGTTCAGGGGCTTGTCGGCAGGACCGTCATGCCGAAGCTGGAAGTCCGCCTCGACCTCCAGGTCGATGTAGCGAGCGGGAAAACCCTCGCGGAAGGCGAGCGGAACCGAGATGGCCTCGTCCTTGCCGTTCACGCTGGCTTCGGCCCAGACCTGATAACGCTCGCCATGGCTGAAGGCGAACTGCAGCGGAACACCGGCCTGCGCCGGCTGACGCAGCGTCTCGCCGCCCTGTGCGGCGATCACCCAGTTGCCCTGGAACGCGGCCGACGAACTGATACTGCCCTGATCGGCATTGCGGCTCAGCGCAACACGGTCAGTGACGCCGGGCTGGTAGGCCACGACATTCGAGACGGTCTTGTAGCCGCCGTCGATGAAGCTCTCCAGCCAGATCCGGTAGTGTTTGCCGGCAGCATTGTTCCAATAGTGATCACGCAGGTTGCCGGCCGCGTTGCGCCCGAGGACGCGCTTGCCGTCCTCTTCGACCACCAGCGTCAGCTTGTCGCCCAGATCGCCGCTGCGGGACACCCAGAAACCGGGCTCCAGCGTGAGGCTGTAGGGCAGCGTCGGTTGCCCTGCGCCGTCTGGCAGCTTGACCAGGTAATCCTCGGTTTCGCCGTAGCCATAAGTCCCGCAGGGCTGCGCGGTAGCGCCCCAGCGCATCTGTACCCGCATGCGGGTGGTACCGGCGCTGCCGGAAGGCACCGCGATGGGTGCAGAGACGACGGTGCTGCCCTGAGCGACCAGCACCTTCTCGCTCGCCTCGAAACTGCCGTTCTGGTCGAAGTCGATCCAGGCCCCCCAGTTCTCGACGTACTGGGTGTTGCGGAAACCGGGACGGAGCTCCAGCCGGTCACCTTGCCCCGTCAGCTGGAAGGGAGGCTGACCCGTGGCGTTCAGGTAACCGCCATCGCTGCCGGACGTCTGGCTCGCGCCATTGACGCTGACTCCGGCGATCCATTCACTGCCACTGTTACCCCGGCTGTCGCAGTACGTGGCTGCCATCAGCGGGCTCATCGCCAGGCAGGTGCCCAGCGCCATGAGTGTCTTGTGCATTGTTTTCGCTCCTTGCGTTCATGTTGGGCAGGGAGCGACAGAGCTATCAGGGCCAAGCCTGTGCCCACTTCCATCGACGCGTCCCTGCGCCAGCAATGCTAGAGGCAAAAGTGAGCGGCCGTCCGGAATTTATTGGCGAATCGCCGCCATCCGCGATCGATCCGCATACTGCAGAGGCGAACGCCCCGCACGGCACGGGGCGGACACGGATCAGACGTCCAGGATCATCAGCACGGCGAACAGCAGCGCCATCACGGCGATCGAGAAGAGCACGGCAATGCCTGCCGCCCGCCAGTTGGAGAGGAAGGTGCCACCAGCGGCCGCGTGCTGCTGGATATCGGCCTCGGTCAGGTGCTTGGCCAGCATCACCATGCCCAGCAGCTGCCCGATGGCGAACGGCAGCGTGGGTACTTCTTCCGGCAAGACGAAGGCCAGGGCCAGGGTCAGCGCCAGCAGGCACACGGCAACGCCCCAGACCATCGCGACACGGTCGGCCTTGCCCAGCAGCTGCAGGTTGTGCGCGAGCATCCAGGCACCGGCCAGCGGTGTGCCGAGAAAGGTGCCCAGCCCCACCGAGGCAATCCTGTACAGCGGCAGCGTCGAGGCAGAAGCCTGCTGCAGGTCCGCCTGCGGGGTCTGGAAGGGGTTGTCCTGCTGTACGT
>NZ_JAFKCS010000121.1 GCF_017255015.1 Bowmanella yangjiangensis
TTCTAGGCGTTGAGTCGCTGGCCGCCTTGTACTTGTCGGGGGCGCTGCTCTCGCTGATTTTCTATGCCACTGAGGCCAAGGGGTTGTTTATGGGGGGGGGCTTTATGTCGCGGGTCAATCACTGGATATTGCCGGTGCTCGCATTCCTGTTATTCGTTCCCGTGTTCTTTCAGCTGTCGAACGGTTTGTTCCGCGATATGTCCGGTCATTTCAGTAGTGAGGGCAATTTGTCGTTGCTGCCTTTACCTCTGTCCATTGCTGCGTGTTGTGCCGGGATCGTTTTGTTGGGAGGGTATGCCCGGGCGCGGGGTACGCTGGTGGTGGTGTTCCTGACGTTCATGGGTATGTTGTTCAGTACGGTACTGCTTGCCTCTGAGCATGGTGCTTACGAACGAGCCAAGTTGATCCTGTTGATCCAGTATATATTGCCGATGTTCGCGCTTGTCCTGGGGCAGCAGTTTGGTTATCGTCGCGAGGCGTTGAATTGTCTGGGGCTTGTGTTGTTCTGGATGCTACTGGTAATTATCCCTTTGCAGTTGGCCTTTACGCTTGGCTCTGGTTTGAGCTATCTGTCTCCTTCGGTTTTTTTATTCAGTATTTATCAGCATCTACAGTATGTGCCGGTACTGTTCGCCGGGGGATTTTTGATTGCGCTGTTCGCTTTATGGGAGCGCCCGCGTATGCAGCCATGGCTTCTGCTGCTTTCGCTGCTGATGGGGCTTTATGCAGCGCTTTCTTTGGCAATGCTTGCAATGGCCCTTCTATTGGTTGGTGCGGCCTGTTTTTCTGTGCGTTACCTGCGCGTCTCGTCGGGACGCTCGGCATGGGTGTTTGTACTGGTGTTGATAAGCCTGGTGCTCGGGTTTTACTACATTGCGAACGCTCAGGTTCTGGGGCAAAAATTTGGTGTTGACATAGAGGGCGGTGGGCCGAAAAACCTGCAGGAACGTATCGTCTACTGGCGCTACTATCTGGCCGGGATTGGTGAGAGTGGTTACTCACTGCTGCTGGGGCATCTTAACGCCCCAGATCGCAACAGCTACCCCAGTGCCCATAATTATTATCTGGACTTCACCTATAACTTTGGCCTGTTGGCGCTTTTGCCGATACTGAGCCTGCTTGCAAGGACGTTGCATCGGCTCCTGCGTCATTTTGGAGTGCTATGGAATCACCCGGCTACATTGGGTGTTGCGGGTGTCGTAGTGTTTCTCTTACTGGCAGACAACAGCCTCAAGGTCGGGATGCGACAGCCATATCCCGGTATCATTACGTTCTTTCTATGGGGTGTGCTAGTAGCCTGGTTGTTCCGTCTGGATGCATCTGGCACGGATGCAGCAGAAATTGCCCCCACCAAAAACGGATAACGCAAGCGATGAAGATTCTGGTTCTGGGCGTAACGGGTATGTTGGGGAGCGCGGTATTCCGGGTGTTCGCCCAGGAAGCTCAATATGAAACCTGGGGAACCCTACGCAACCGTTCGGGGCTTAAATTTTTTGTAGAGTCCGATCAGGCCCGTTTGGTGCCGGGGGTCGATGTGTTGGATCAGGACATGCTGATTGCCGTCCTGGGCAAGGTGCGGCCGGATGTAGTGATCAACTGCGTGGGCCTGATCAAGCAACTGGCCGATGCCAAGGACCCTCTCACGGCATTACCCATAAACGCCATGCTGCCGCATCGTCTTTCTCGTCTCTGTGCGCTGGCCGGAGCACGATTGATTCACGTAAGCACCGATTGTGTGTTTTCAGGCCGCAAGGGTGGCTATCTGGAACGTGATCTTTCCGACGCCGAGGACCTGTACGGAAAATCCAAGTTCATCGGTGAGCTCAATGATCAGCCGCAGGCTATTACCTTGCGTACCTCTATCATTGGTCATGAGCTGAGTTCGAATTATGCGCTGATCGATTGGTTCCTTTCCCAGCAAGGGGCGGTGAAGGGGTTCTCTCGGGCCATTTTCTCGGGGTTGCCGACGGTCGAGCTGGCTCGGGTAATGAAAGATTTCGTGGTGCCACACCCTGAGCTGAGTGGGTTGTATCATGTCGCCGCTGAGCCCATCGCCAAATTGGACCTGCTGCAGTTGGTGGCGGCGCAATATCGCAAGACAATCGAGATTCAACCCGACGACACGCTGGTCATAGACCGTTCCCTGAACGGCTCACGTTTCTCCGCAGCTACAGGGTATCTGGCTCCGGCCTGGCCCGAGCTGATTCGTCGGATGCACGAGCAACGGTAACAAGGGCGTTGGACGACGATTGTCGCCCTCGCGTCAGCCCCGCTCCCGTAGGGTGGGGCCTTACTACACTACAA
>NZ_JAFKCS010000122.1:0-1314 GCF_017255015.1 Bowmanella yangjiangensis
CGCGTCATGGTCAGGATCGTCGTTATCACCACATACGTGTGGGTGTTAACAGTCGACTTGATACATTGCAAGCGGCGATCCTATTGCCCAAGTTGGAGATTTTTCCGCGCGAACTGGAACAGCGCGGGCAAGTCGCCCACTCTTATGGTCGCTTGTTGGGTGAGGCTGGTATTACCGCTCCCTTCGTCGAAAGTTACAACCACAGCGCGTGGGCTCAGTACACGGTGCAGATCACTGCCCGCGATCAGGTGCAGGAGCGCCTCAAGGTCGTAGGTATTCCGACCGCAGTGCATTACCCGATACCGCTCAACCGCCAGCCGGCGGTGCAGGACGATGTGTGTCTACCGGTGGGCGATGCCATTGCCGAGCGGGTGATGAGCCTGCCGATGCATCCGTACCTGGGCGTGGCGAAACAGGCCACCATCATCCAGTCCCTGCAGGAGAGCCTGGGCATATGAGCAAGAAAATCGTCACTATCGTCGGGGCGCGTCCTCAGTTCATCAAGGCGGCAGCGGTCTCGCGCGAGATTCTCAAGCGCCCCGGCCAGCTTGAAGAAGTCATGGTGCATACCGGCCAGCACTTCGACCCGAACATGTCCCAGGTGTTCTTCGACGAGCTGGAGATCCCTGCGCCACGCTACAATCTGGAAGTCTCCGGCGGCAGCCATGGCGCCATGACCGGACGCATGCTTGAAGGTATCGAGCACATTCTGCTGGACGAGAAGCCAGACTGGGTGCTGATCTATGGCGATACTAACTCGACCCTGGCTGGCGCTCTGGCGGCGGCCAAGTTGCATATCCCGGTCTCGCATGTGGAGGCTGGATTGCGTTCGTTCAATATGCGCATGCCTGAGGAAATCAATCGAATCCTCTCTGATCGTGTATCAAGCTTGCTGCTGTGTCCGACGGATGCGGCCGTCGACAATCTGGCGCGCGAGGGCGTAACTCAGGGGGTGCACAATGTCGGCGACGTCATGTACGACGTTGCCCTCTATTATCGCGAGCGCGCCCGGGTTGGCAGCAGTATTTTGCAGGTGCTGGGCCTGAGGGAAAAAGCTTTTGCTTTGGCGACTTGCCATCGGGCCGAAAACACCGATGATCCCTTGCGCTTGGAGGGCATCGTTAGCGCGCTGGCGCAGATTGCCTGTGACGTGCCCGTGGTCCTGCCGCTGCATCCGCGTACCCGTAAGCTGCTGAATCAGTTCGGCTTGGAACGATATCTTTCCGATCTCACTGTAGTAGAGCCGCTGTCGTTCCTCGATATGGTGGCGTTGGAGCAGGCGGCTCGCGTCATCCTTACCGACTCCGGCGGCGT
>NZ_JAFKCS010000122.1:1324-2282 GCF_017255015.1 Bowmanella yangjiangensis
TTCTTCTACCGTGTACCCTGTATCACCATGCGTGATGAAACCGAGTGGGTTGAGACTGTCGAGTTAGGCTGGAACCGCTTGGTTGGTGCCGAGCAGGCACGCATCCTTGAAGCTTATGCAGCCTTGGCAGCGGGTAGTGCGGATGTGTCTGGTCGGCCTTATGGCGATGGGCGGGCTGCCGCGCGCATTCTTGCACTATTGCTGGTGTGAGGGCGCGATTCGATTTGGGTCGATGTTATCCAGCATTGTTGGTAAAGAATCTGTGCATCCTCATTGTTTATGACTATCACCCCTCTTGCTGGTACAGTGCCGGCCGTTCCGGTCGCCTCGTCAAGGAGATTGAAAATTAACGTTCCCTTTATCGACCTCAAGCGCCTGGAGCCCGGTTTCCACGCGGCGCTGATGGAAAAATTCCATGCCATGACTCTGGGCGCCCAGTTTATCGGCGGTACTGAGGTAGCTACGCTTGAAAGCCGTCTGCAGGCCGAACTGCAGGTCGCGCATGCAGTGACCTGCGCCAACGGTACCGATGCCCTGCAGCTGGCGCTGCGTGCAGTGGGTGTGGGCGAGGGCGACGTGGTGCTGGTGCCGAACGTGACCTTCTGGGCGACCTTCGAGGCTGTGGTGAATGTCGGCGCCAGGCCGGTGACGGTGGATGCAGACCTCAGCGATGGCGGCGTGTGCTTCGAAGCCTTTGCTCAGGCAATCCGCGAGTCCCGGCCCAAGGCAGCACTGGTGGCGCACCTGTATGGCTGGGGCACTGCCAGTCTGCTCGAATTGCGTGCGTTGTGCCGCGATCAGGGCGTGGTGCTGGTGGAGGACGGTGCTCAGTCCTTTGGCGCCCGTTATCAGGGTGCGCCCATCTACAAGGGTGCGCACATCTCGACTACGTCCTTCTATCCGGCCAAGGTGCTGGGCGCTGCTGGTGACGGTGGTGCAGTGTTCACCGACGATGCCG
>NZ_JAFKCS010000123.1 GCF_017255015.1 Bowmanella yangjiangensis
GGTTGAGGTGGTTGGCCTGGATGATCTGCTCGTATTTCAGCGAGGTGTCGGCCAACTTGTAGGTGTTGTAGGGCATCAGCATTTCTTTCTTGCTGATGAGCTTCCAGTCGTACTTGTCCGGCGCACCGTTGAACATGTCCACCGAGTCGTTGGTGCGCAGGCCGTCTGAGGTGCCCACTGGGGTGTCGTAGGACAGTTCGGGGGCGCGCAACACGCGACGCTGCCCCGGGTTGTACTGCCAGGCCAGGCGGCTCTCCTTGGCCTGGTCGAGTGGCTCGTGAATCAGCGTCTGGGTGCCGGACACGCTGTCCGGGGACAATACGTTGTTCTTGAAATAGAACAGCCGGTTGGGCTCGGCATTGGGCATGGCGGAGGCCATGACAACCTGGCGAATCCTTCGCACCGGGGTGAAAGCACCATTGGCCTGGACCACCATCTCGGTCGGATAGTCGGTGAAGCCACCGGCGCGGTAACGCACCAAGTGGTTCCACATGGCTTCCAGCGCCGACTTGGGAATCGGGAAGGGCACCGTGGTCTTCTGATAGTTGACCAGACCGTTGCCGCCACTGGCCAGTTCCACCGTGGCGGCCTCCTGGCGAATCAGCTCGTACTCGGCCTGGGGCAGCCCCGCGGTGCGGTGGCTGGGGTAGACAGGCATCTTGAAGCTGGGGTATTTCTCCAGCATGGCCTTGTGGCCGACACTCAGTTGATCGGCGTACTGGGCCATGTTGGCTGCGGTGATGGTGTACAGCGGCTGTTCACTGGCGAAGGGGTCGACATAGCCCTTGCTCGGGTCATAGCCGGCTGGCGCCTGAGTCAGGCCGCCGTCCCAGGCGGGGATAGTCCCACTGGCATTGCCAGCCTTCTCCGCGCCGACCGGGGTCAGGTCCTGGCCCAGTCGGGCGATTTCATTGGCGTCCAGCTTGGCCAACGCGTTGGCGCTGACGAAGCTGACGACTGTGCCGAGAACGGCGGCGGAAAACAGATTCTTGCTCATCTAGTTGCCTCGTGACTTAGAAGCCCATACGGACGCTGAACGCGATGAAGTCCCCATCGGTGGCTATCCAAGGGGTATTGCCGGTCCCCGACCAGGACAGCTCGGCCGAGTATTTCTGCAGGTAGTCAGCCTTGACCCCCACCGAGCCAAGCAGGCGGTCCTCGACGAAGTTGTTGTCATAGGACCAGCCTTGGACGTCATGACCGAAGGCGACGAAGGGCGAGACGTTGACTCCGGCGAACAGCCCCGGGTAGTTCAGCTGCGCGCGCAGCCGGTAGCCCCAGGAGAAGTCGGTGGTGAAGCCGTCGCGGCTGCAGACCTGCTTGCGGTAGCGCTCGGCGACGCTCAGGGTACAGACCGGCGATCCGATCCCCTGGCTGTCGGCCAGGTTGCTGCCGTAGGCGTCGGTGCGGCCGTAGCGGCGCTCATCCTGACCGGGCAGGTCGTGGATGTACTTGAAACCCACCTCGCCTAACAGGTTGAGGCTGTCGGCGCCCAGCACCTGGGGGAGGGTCTTGATGATGCCCAGCGACAGCTGCGAGACCTTCAGGCGGTCGTAGCCGTTGAACACCGACCCGGGTGGCGTGGCGATCAGTTCAGCGGCCAGCGGTGCGCCCAGCCCGGCGATAGCCAGCGGATTGCCATAGATGGCCGGCACCGTATCACCGGTGTGCAGGCCCACCGGTTGGTTGGGTCGGAAGCTGTACTCGCCAATCACCGAGGCGCCCCACAGGTTGGTGGAGAAACTCAGGCCGAAGATGCGCACGTCCTCGGGGAAGGTAGCAAAATAGTCGGCGTTGGTGGCTTGCTGACCGGCGATCCAGCCGACGCCGACCTCCGGGCGCAGGTCGGTGTGGGCGTTGGCGTTGGGCGTGCGCGAGTGGATGTTCATTACGTAGGCACCAAACTCGGTGCCGATGCTGTCGGCGAAGTAGCGCAGGGCCAGGCCGAACTGGCCACTGTCGCTGGGCTCGTCGTCCTTGCCGCGACGGATGATCAGGTCGTTGGCGTAGCCGAACTCGTCGTTGAGGTTGGCGGCGCCGCCGCGAGCCACGCCGAAGCAGCCGTCCTGGATGAAGTCATTGGCAGCAAAGAAGGTGCCGCAACCCTCCAGTACGGTCTGCCGCCATTTCAGCTGGTAGAAGGCCTCCAGGTTGAGGCTGTCGGTCAGGCCGAAGTTGGCATAGAGCAGTGGCACGGGGAGCAAGGCTTCCTTGAGCTGCGAGCCGGGGCGGCGCAGGGCGGCGATGTCCACCGGGTTGATCGAGTTGATGC
>NZ_JAFKCS010000124.1 GCF_017255015.1 Bowmanella yangjiangensis
CGAGCCATCAGGCCCAGTAGCTGCAGTAGCTGCTCTTCCTTGGCAGACATTGCGTGCTCCTATCGAGTCCAGGCTCCAGCTTAGCTGAATGGCCCGAAGTTCAGTGACGCATGTGTGTAAGCCTATTTCCATAGTTGAGGTACTACGTTGGCCCCAGTCCATTCGGACTTGTCTGGCGGGGCCGAGGTGTCCGAATAGCCTTGCGCTGATCGGGTCGAGTCGACTCACCGTGGATACGCGGTGTGCAGCTCTGCTTGCCGGCAATAGCGGCTCAGACCTGGCCTAGATGGAGGTCAGCCTCTTTTCCATGGGCTGGAAAATCAGCCCGGCGAACTCGCCAACTTCGCCGGTCAGGATGAATCCATAGCGCTCGTAAGCTTTCACTGAAGACAGTGCAGCTCTCACCGTCAGCACGTCGCCTCTGGCATGTTCCATTGCCGCGTCGATCAGGCGTCGGCCGATGCCTTTGCGCTGGCAATACGGCGCCACGAACAGCATCGCCACATGGCGTCCTTCCTTGAGCTCGATCAGCCCCGTCAGCGCGCCATCCTCCAGGCAGCCGAGCATGAGGTTGTCACCGGCCATGCGCTCGGCGAACGCCGCTGCGTCTGCCAGCTTGCTGAAGGTCTCCACGCCCTGGGGCGGCAGCGAGGGCGCGACTGCCAGCATGAATGCGTCCATGCACAGGGTGCTGGCGCTGGGGAGGTCATCGCGGGTCAGTTCACGGATCTGCATCCTGTTCATCCTTGTCCGGGCAGGTCTGGTTGAAAACGCGAGGGCGCTGCTGGCCGGAAGCGAGCTTGCTCTGTTCCCGGCGCCTTGCGATTGTGCTCAAGTCGACGCCTTGCCCGCCGACTAAACGGTGTAACGCCGCGCCTGTTCATCTATAACTCAGGGTAGGCATCTGGCGCGGGCATCCTGGCCAGGGCGCTTGTACGCAGATGGCACAGGCGATGGAGTATCGCAGCAACTGATCCTGCTGGTGGAACTAGGAGCGTTCGTAAGCAGTTCTGGTAGCCCCTTGTAGTGTCCCTCCCAAGTAGGAGTAATCGCATGGCTTTGGTCCCCGTTAGACTGTCCCAGCGCTTGACCCTGGGTTGCATCGTGCTTCTGATTCTCACCGCGCTGGCGGTGTTCTCGGTAATGGCCTTGCGTGGGCAGCCCCGTGTGGTGGCGGCCAGTGGTGAGCTGATCGAGCAAACCGGCAGCGCCATCGTGCGCCAGTTGGCGTTGCAGCTGGCGCGTATCGAGGGGGTGACGGCCAGCCTCGCGCATCTGGCCGAGGTGCTGCCGCGTGAGGAGGCGCTGTATCGCGATAGCCTGCCCAATCTGATCGACAATCAGGGGGACCGGGCGATCGCCGGTGGTGGCGTCTGGCCCGAGCCAAATGCCTTCAGTGACGGCGTCGAGCGCCGCAGTTTCTTCTGGGCGCGTGGGGTTGATGGTCGCCTGAGCTACTCGGACGATTACAACGCGGCAGACGGGCCTGGCTATCACAACGATGCCTGGTACACCGGCGCCCGTAGCAGCAAGCTCGGCCAGTGCCTCTGGTCGGAGGCCTATCAGGATGCGGTGACGGGGGTGCCGATGGTCACCTGTAGCGTGCCATACCAGCTGAGTGGCCGCTTTGCCGGCGTCGCCACGCTGGACCTGTTGCTGGATGATCTGGCGCGCTTTCTGACCGAGCAGGGCAAGGTCACCGACGGCTATGCCTTCGCGCTCGATCAGGCCGGCAACGTACTGCATTTTCCGGGCATGACCGGCGGCAAGGGTGGCGCGATGGTCAAGTTCGCCGACCTGGCGCAGCAGCACGATTGGCTCAAGCCGATTCAGGATGCGTTGAGCGGCAGCAGCGGCGGGGGCATCCGCAACATTGATCTCGAGCAGGATGAACAGCTCAACCAGGCCAGTCGCGTCAGTCTGTTCGTGATGCCGGATACCGGCTGGGTCATCGGCCTGGCGACGCCGCAGGAGCGAGTAACGGGCCTGGCCCATGCGCTGACCTGGGAAATTCTGCTGTTTCTGTTGCCCTTGCTGGCGGTGCTGCTGGCACTGGCCTGGCTGGCAGGGCGCAAGTTGATCGGCCAGCTGGAGGAAACCACTGCGCAGATCGATTCGCTGGGGCGCGGCTCGGCCAGTCGTGATGTCGAGTTGAGCGTGGAGCGCGAAGACGAAATCGGCGCACTGCGCCACGCGGTCAACCGCTACGCCGGGCAGTTGCGCACCATGCTTCAGCGCATTGCCGAAGAGGCCGATCACCT
>NZ_JAFKCS010000125.1 GCF_017255015.1 Bowmanella yangjiangensis
GCGGTCTTCTCCGCCACCAGCCCGGTGCCGCCGAGCACCCGCGCCAGGCCCTCCTCGACCGACTGCGCTCCCGTCGAGCCCGGGCTGACCAGGCCACGGACCCGCTCCGGGGAATACGACAAGGTAATGCCGGCGCGCTCGGCGTAGAGGCTCAGCACCTGGTCCAGCGCGCCACCCGGCACATCCGGGGCCAGCATGCGCGGCGCCGGCTCGGCGGCCATCAGTGGCGAACTCGCGGCACCGCCGCACAGCGCCAGGGCAATACAGATGGCAGTGGACAGCCGGCGGGGTTGCAACGGCGATGGCAGAGAGCGGGTAGCACGCATGAGGGTATCCATTCAGGGAGTGATCACCCCAAACCGGATGAGCGGCGAAAGTCCGACAACTTTTTTTACGCGACGGGCACGACGCGCACCCACCAGCGGGTTCGCTCGACCAGCGCGACCGGCAGCAGATGGGTGATGTTGCGCAGCATCAGCTCGGGCTCGGCGAGGCGGAAGACCCCGGACAGGCGCAAGTCGGCCACCGTGGGATCGCACCCCAGCCAGCCATGCCGATAGCGTCCGGCCTCCGCGAGAAAGTCCGCCAGGCGAATATCGCGCACCACCAGCAGCCCACGCGCCCAGGCAAAGGGATCGAGTGCCCCCGGGCCCAGCGCGCTCATGCGGGTTGCCGAAACCGCCAGCCCCTCGCCCGCCTGCAACTGCCGCTGGCCGGCTGCCGCACGCACCAGCACCTCGCCCTGCTCGACCCGTATTTCGCTGCGACCATCACGTTCACGCACCGACATCCGCGCGTGCTGCCCCAGGCAGTCCGCGTGAGCGCAGCGCAACTGCCATTGCGCGCCCTCCACCAGCGCCTCGCCACCGCGCAGCAGCAGTTGCTGGCCATGCACGTCGAGGGCACTGCCGGTGTTGAGCAACACCTCGACATCGCCGGCCAGGCTCAGCCGCCGGGTTTCGCCGGTGGCCGTGGCGAAATCCGCACGCCACGCCGGCGCGGTGGTAGCCGCCAGCAGCGTGGCACTGCCTGCCGTCAGCCCCAGCAGCTTGAGCATGCGCCGGCGGCTCAGGTCAGCCTCGGCCCGCTGCAACAACGGGATGGTCTGCGCGGCATCTGCCAGCGGCGCCACGCGAAACAGCCCGGCCATCTGCTGCAGGCGTTGCCAGGCCAGGTCATGCAGCTCGTCCTGCACCAGCCAGTCATGCAACTGACGCTGCAGCTCGGCACTGGCCGGATCGGCGCGCAGACGCATCTGCCACTCGATGGCCGAACGGACAACGGCTTCAGGTGGCTGCCCTGCCCGGCTCATCTGGGCGACTCGAAGCACAGGCGATAGCAGTGCAGCAGCGCGCTGGCCACATGGCGCTCGACCGTGCGGCTGGACACACCCAGTTGCCGGGCCACCTGCGCATGGTTGAGACCGCCGAGCTGATACAGCAGAAAGGCCTCGCGCACGGCCGGCTTCAGGCCATCGAGCAACTGTGCGATCCGTTCCAGGGACTGCAGCGCCTCGTAGCGCACCTCCGGTGACGGGTGACTGGTCTCGGGCAATTGCGCCAGGGCGTCGAGGTAGGCACGCTCCAGCGCGTCCCGTCGCCAGTGGTCGATCACCAGCCCACGCGCGATACGCGCCAGCAAGGCCCGAGGCGCGCGGTCATCGACCGACTGACCACGTACCAGCAGGCGCAGGAAGGTGTCCTGAACCAGGTCCGCAGCCTGCTGCGAACAGCCCACCGAGCGCCGCAACCAGCCATGCAGCCAGCCGCGATGCGTGCCGTACAGCACCTCGAGAGGAATGATCGAATCGGTTTCAGACGAAGACATAGCGCGGCCCAAACCACCAGGCTGAAAACACCATGCAGGGCACGGCGACCGCGCGAACATTAATAGCGAATCATTCTTATTACAACCTTTCGCCGGAAGAGCACCGCGAAAGAGCCTCCCCGCGCGCTGCCCGTGCGCGTCGCCGGCGGCCCACGCCTTTTATCTCGTGCAGGCCGTAACGGGCTGTGGTTCCGGGTGCCAAGTGTTACCATTGCCGGCTTTGGCGCAGACAGGCTCCTGCGTCACGACGCCCGACACACTCACCCATGCCTCGGACCCCGCGCGCCCTTGCCGGCATGACGACGTCATGGCCCAGCGACACGCGGCCTCACGCCCTGTCGGGCCAAGCCAACGAGCTTGAAAGCCGGTATCCCTTAAACAGCGCATCTCAAGTTACTGATAGGT
>NZ_JAFKCS010000126.1 GCF_017255015.1 Bowmanella yangjiangensis
GTCAGTGTTTGGCAAGAGTAAAAAGGGGACAGATTTTTTATGACGCAGCACCGTCAGCCTAAAAATAAATCTGTCCCCTTTTCCGTCCAAATGCAGATATATAGAAGCCATCCTCAATGACGCCACCCACACCATCAAGACAATTCAAAAAACCATCAATTTCTTCTGAAGAAACAATAGACAAACCCATCAACCAGTCAATGAACCCTTTGAAAAAATCAACGTCCGATAGCATCATCAAGATCCTTCACCAATTCTTTAGCAAACTCTACAAAAAAGGGGACAGATTTATTTTTCGGGCTGTCGCTTAGGTCTGCCCTGACCTCGTAGCTCAACCCGCTGCCCTTGGATTCTTTCTATTTCATCCACGAAACGAGCACTCCCGGTTAGCTGCCCCCTCTGTAGTGCTGCACGGATCAGATCAATCTCGCTCGATGGTACGGCTTGAAGCATGAACTCCATGTACCGGATACGACGCTTTTCAGACGTGTTGCCAGAGCAATGAAGCAGGGGTCTATATCTAACCAATCGCTGTCAGCCTGATCCGTTACCCGCATCCGATGGCTCGACCAGGGATAATCACCGGCCTCGACAACCATACGAGCTCGAACCGGGTTCAGTTCGATATAGCGACAGCAGGCAAGCAAGTAGGCGTCTGACTCGACGACGCTGGACTTGTAGCGACTCTCCCAGAGAGTGCCGGTGCGCCCCTCCAGACGATTTCGATAGCGCGTAGCTCGCGCCGCCAGCGCCTTCATCAACTGCCCCAGCCCGGCAACAGCTTCACCGGGCGCCAGCAGCAGGTGGACATGATTGGTCATCAGGCAATAGGCGTAAACCTTGACCCCGAAGACATCTTTCAGCTCACGCAGACCAGAAATGTAACGCTGATAGTCTTGTTCAGCAGAAAACACCACCTGCCGGTTATGCCCTCGCTGCACTACATGATGTGGGTAGTTCGGCAACACAATACGCCCCATCCTTGGCATAACGATCTCCTTCCATTGAGACCTGCAGCTTAGTCGATCAGGTGAAAAATAAATCTGTCCCCTTTTTCTTTAATTACGGAAGGATATTTTTTCTCTCCAGCTCCGAAAATATGTAGAGAACACCCTCTCTAATGCTATCTGTATCCTTCCTCAACACGACATCCTTAGCTGGCATATTCAAAGCAAACGTATATATATTCCTATCTCGCTCGCCATCGACCTTCAGTAGAAAGAACCCTTTGCTTTTCATTGCCACTAGCTCCAGAGCCTGAAAAAAATCCTCCAAACCAAGAGCATCTACACTTGAGAATCCAAATCGCTCAGCGTACTTCCCTGCAAAGACTTCAGTAGACATCAATCCAGCCCTCTTAATGCTTTGGAAATATCTTGAACGCTATTTAATTTTCCGAGGAAAAATGGGACAGATTTATTTATGACGCAGCACCGTCAGCCTAAAAATAAATCTGTCCCCTTTTCCTCAATCAGAAAACCTTTACTCTTCATCCCAAAAATCTCCGGGAGGCGCATACTCCCCTCCTCGCAAGACAGCGCACCAACCGTAACCTGTACAAAACATTTCAAGGTCAAGAATCTTGTAAACGCCCTCACCAACTTTCCGCAACGTAATCAAACCATTAGCAAAGTGCGTATATCGACCGCCCGCCCCTGCAATAGCTCTTAACTCAAGCTCTCTACGATCCCAGGCTGACACCAGCCCCGATGACTCAGGAACAGTATCCGAAAACGAAATCTCAAAGTCTGTTGAAATTTTGCAAAAGCAGGGGATTCGCTCCTGCATGAGTAGTTCATCCGTGATCATATTGTTAGGAAAATCAATGTTCAATTTCACTTAAATACACTCCAAGGAACGACAACCTCACCAGTGTAAAAGTGACAGATTTATTTATTGCCTCACAATATCAGCCGAAAATAAATCTGTTCCTTTTTCGCCCAGCGCCAACCGCAGGATAACGCCGACAACTTCCAACAACTGTTCGCCTGCCACACCGAAGGCAAACTCAAACTATTGGTATCACAGACCTTCCCGCTAGCGCGGGGTGGCGAAGCGATCGATGCACTCGACCAGCGTAAAGCCGTGGGCAAGGTGGTGGTCGAAGCGCGGCTGGGGCGAACTATGCCCCCCCCTGAAAAGTCGCCCTATTGGCGGCTTTTTCAGTTCAGCCACGCGGT
>NZ_JAFKCS010000127.1 GCF_017255015.1 Bowmanella yangjiangensis
TTCCGCACCTGGGCGCAGAGAGCAGGAATAACGCGGGCGGATCGGGGCGCCGTAGGGCCAACGAACAGTCCATCGACCCATGCTGAAACGGCGCCACAACCTACAGCCAACACTACCCAGCGCTGCCAGAGCCTTCACCTTGGCAATTCGTGCTTTATAAACTACATTCGATCCATGCGAAAAATCGAATCCGCCACCTTCAGAAATTGGCTGAAGAAGCTCAAGGACGACACTGGCAAGGCACGCATCGTGGCCCGGATCAACCGGCTGATGGAAGGCTTGCCAGGCGACGTGGCGCCGGTCGGCCACGGCGTCAGCGAACTGCGGATTCACTATGGTCCCGGCTACAGGGTGTATTTCCACCAGCAAGGCGACACGCTGGTGATTTTGCTCTGTGCAGGCGACAAGGGCAGCCAACGCCGCGACATCGAGGCCGCCCAACAGATCCTGCAGACGTGGAGAAAGCGAGATGACTGAAACCTTTAGCGACTTCGACCCCGCCGAATACCTCACCAGCCCCGCAGCCATTGCCGAGTTCATGAGCGACGCCCTGGAAACCGGCGATGCCGGCTATATCGCCAAGGCGCTGGGCGTGGTGGCACGCGCCAAAGGCATGACCGAGCTGGCCAGAGAAACCGGCCTGTCCCGCGAGCAGCTTTATCGCTCATTCAGCGAGCACGGTAATCCGACACTGAAAACCATGCTTGCGGTGATGAAGGCGCTGGGGATTGAAATGTCTGCGCGCCCAAACGCGCGGTAGCTGGAAAACAAATTTGTCTCCTTTCCCGCACAAGGGCACGTGCCACGTGGCAGCTGCCGCCGCCATTGGTGCCGGAGCGCCGTGCTGACGACGTGACCTGCAGTCAGGCCCCGCCGCTGGCCTGCGGCAGATGCCCGAGCGGCAATGCGGTCTGATCCTTGACCGTCGCGATGGCGAAGTTGCTGCGAATGTCGCTGACGCCTGGCAACTTCAGCAGGGATTCCAGCAGGAAGCGCTCATAGGCCCTGAGGTCCTGGACGACCACCTGCAGCAGGAAGTCCGACTCCCCCGACACCAGATGGCAGGCCACCACCTCGTGCAACGCGCTGACGGCCTGGCGAAAGGCCGTGGACGTCTCGTCCTGGTGGCGCTCGACCTTGACGCCGACAAATACGGTCAGCCCCAAGCCGATGCCGTCGCGGTCCAGATCGGCGTGATACCCCCGGATGATGCCGGCTTCCTCGAGCAGGCGTACCCGTCGGAGACAGGGCGACGGCGACAATCCCACTTCCTCGGCGAGCTGCACGTTGGTCAGCCTGCCGTCGCGCTGCAGGGCCGCCAGTATTCGTCTGTCCAGATTATCCAGTTTCATAATTGGCATACTCTTAACTCTATACGTAGATCACTGGCATAATATGCCAATTATCAAGACACAAGAGGCCAAATTAGCAACTCCACGAAATCACCCTGACTGTATGCTTTTTGGCCTGGGTCATCGCAGGGTTGAGTGTGAATATGACGAACCTCGAGTTGTTCATCGGTGCATTGGTCGTGGTGTACGTGGTTCCCGGTCCGGACATGGTGCTGGTGTTGCAGACGTCCAGCATGCAGGGCCGCTGGCACGCCGTGGCGACGGCTCTCGGCCTCGCCCTGGCGCGGGCAGCGCATGTCTTGCTGGCGGCGATCGGCCTGGCCGTGCTGTTGAAAACCGTCTCCTGGGCATTCGACGTGGTCAGGCTGGCTGGTGCGCTGTACCTGATCTGGCTGGCCGTGAAGATCGCTCGCGCCCCCTCGCTGATAGCTGAAGCCTGCGCGCCGTTGCCTGCATCCTCCACCAGGGCCTATGGCGCTTCCGCCTGCCGCGGGCTGCTGACCAACATCAGCAACCCCAAGGCGCTGCTGTTCTGCTCGGTGCTTCTGCCACAGTTCGTCGATGCCAGTGCCGACGTGGCCGGCCAGTTCCTCGTGCTGGGTAGCGTGCTGGTGCTGACCGGCCTGCTTTTCGATCTGCTGTACGCCATGCTGGGCGCGGCGCTCGGGCATTGGATGCGCCGCTATCCACTGCTGCAGGTGGTGCAGCGCTGGACCTTCACCACCTTGCTGATGGGGTTCGGCCTGCGCCTGGCCATGGCGACGCGGCCCTGATAAGCGCTTGGCCTTGATCCGCAAACGGTGGATGAGAAAAGCGTCATCC
>NZ_JAFKCS010000128.1 GCF_017255015.1 Bowmanella yangjiangensis
CCTGAGTCAGTACCCGTACTCGGCCACCAGATAGGTCTTCGACTAGCCAGGCATGATGGACGTCGAGACGGTTCTCGGCCCCTTCTTCACCCGCCCAGCCATGCCATGCAATTCGCCCTGGCTGACCATTGGCCGGCGCAACGTATTCATTGCAGCGTGCCTCGACGGGAAAACCAAAGGTCTCGAAGTAAAAACGTACGCCCTCGGCCAACTGCGGGGCGGCGTTATTGTAGTAACGGACATTTGCCGAATTGGCATAGTAACTAGGCCATTGCGTGGCGATGGCCAGCAGAGGCCAGACCTGTGCGGCACTCAGCCCGAAGACGATGACCTCGTTTGAGGCGAAGTTATCGGTGAAGCCTGGCTCATACCCCTCGGGCCAATGGATGTAATTCATGACGTAGTCCTTTGGGTTGGATGTGGCGCTTGCCACGATTTTGACCAGGGCATGGTGAGCGACGACAATCCATAAGACCAATCGTCATTGGATAGGTTATCCATAAGCATGCGTGATATCAGGAGCCTCGATCTCAATCTGCTCAAAACCCTGAATGCACTGCTTGATGAAGGCAGCGTCACACGGGCAGCCGAGCGCTTAGCTCTCACTCAGCCGGCGGTCAGCGGCATGCTCAATCGCTTACGCGATAGCTTCGACGACCCGTTGTTCGTCCGAGCCCAACGCGGCCTAGTACCGACCCCTCGCGCCCAGGCTCTGGCATTGCCGATAAAGCGGATTCTGGGTGAGATCGAGGGAATGCTGCAGCCGGAGGAGTTCGAGCCGGTAAGTGCAAGCTTCACCCTATCGATTGCGGCTACCGATTATGCCCAGCGCACCATCCTGCTTCCTCTGCTCGCGGAGTTGCGCCGACAGGCTCCTGGTATTCGAGTTGCCGCCCGGCCGGTAGACAATCAGCGGGTGCAACAGCAGCTGGAGTCCGGCGAGCTGGACTTGGCTATCCTCACGCCGGAAAGTACCCATGAAGGACTACACGCCAGACATCTTTATGACGAGCAGTATGTCTGTGCAATGCGTAAGGGTCATGCCGCAGCCGGCGGTTTAGATTTAGACCGCTTCTGTGCTTTGGAGCATGTCATCATGTCAATGGCAGGGGACGCTTTTAGTGGGGTGACTGACGAAGCGCTTGCCGCCCTAGGCCGTCAGAGGCGCGTTCTTCTGTCTCTGCCCAGCTTCTTACTGTTGCTGGAAGTTCTGCGCAACAGCGACCTGATTGCCGTTCTCCCTCGTCGGTTGATACAGCCCGGAGACGGCCTACAGATCCTGGAACCACCGCTAACGATTCCCGGTTTTCGTAAGCTGCTGGTATGGCATGAGCGTACCCAGCAACACCCTGCTCATCGCTGGATTCGAGCGTTGCTAGCCGAAGTCTGTAACTGAACGCTATCGGGATCGATTCTGGCTCATTCCCGACAGGCAGCTTTTGGCCGATAGCGGTCGCTGGTGACAGGCCGCTCCCGGCCAGAAGCAGACAGCCTCGCATTGGTTATCGCGAAGCGCCGTTGCGACTGGGGTGCAAGGATGAAAGCAGGGGCTATTTGCTACCACTTTCATGCATCAACAGCTCATGAAAGGCCGTACGCGACAGCGGGCGGTGGAAAAGAAAACCCTGGCCCACATCGCAGTGCAAAGCACGCAGAACGCGTAATTGCTGCTCGTTCTCTATCCCTTCGGCGACGACAACATGCCCCAGGGTGTGACCGAGCGTCAGAATGGCCGCAGCGATGGCCTGATCACCCTGGTCGTCGGCCAGGTGCTCGACAAAGCTGCGATCAATCTTGATCTCGCTGATCGGCATCCGCTTGAGATAGGCAAGCGATGAGTAGCCCGTGCCAAAGTCATCCACGCTGATCCGGAATCCACACGCCACCAACTCAGCCAGGACCGGTAGATTGATGTCGTTTCGCTCCATCAGAACGCTTTCGGTCAACTCGATGACGAGGTGATGGGGCTTCAGGCCTGCACTGCGCACACTCTCTGCCAGCCACTGGGTAAATTCCGTGGTTTGCAACTGTTTGGCTGAAACGTTCACAGCAACCTTGGGCACCTCGATCTGCTGGCACTGCCACTCCTGCAAGTCGGCGATCACCGGCTTGATCACCAGCGCACCCAGGTCTGAAATTATCCCGGCTCGCTCCGCGATC
>NZ_JAFKCS010000129.1 GCF_017255015.1 Bowmanella yangjiangensis
CCCTGCGAGCTGCCAGCCGACTGCGTCGTGCGCGGGCACCTCAACGGCCTGGCGCAGGCGCTGGAGAACGTGTTGCGCAACGCGATTCGCCACTCCCCCGAGGGCGGGGTGGTGCGCCTGAGCGGTCGGCGCGAAGGGGATCATTGGTGGCTGTGCGTCGAGGACCAGGGGCCAGGTGTACCGCAACAGGCGCTGGAAGCGATCTTTCGTCCCTTCACCCGCCTCAACGCGGCGCGCCCAGGTGGCGATGGCTACGGTCTCGGTCTGGCCATCGCGCGCAGCATGGTGCAACTGCAGGGCGGCCAGTTGTGGGCAGAGAGCCCGGAAGCGGGGTTGCGCATCCATCTGCGCTTGCCGGCGGCCCCTGGCGAGTCCGTACCTCAGCAGCAGGCGCCAGTGGCGGCCCAGGCGGATTCGGCGCTCGGTTGACTCACCTGACTGGGCTGCGCCAGCCGGTTATGGACCTGGATACGGCAGCCGCCACTCGAAGCCGGTGACGGCTTGACGATGCGTCTATGCATGGACGTCCGCCCTGCGTGCAGGGCGGGTCCCGTCGCCTCAGAAGTTCTGCGTCAGGCCGAACACGTAGCGCCGGCCATCGAGGTTGTAGGCGAAGTCCTCATCGGTGGTGACCTCTTTGTTGGTGACGTTGTAGATACCGAACTTGAGGCTCAGGTCGCGGCTGGGTTTGTACACCAGGCCGACGTCGGCGAAGGTGTAGGCGGGGTAGGTCACGCCGTTGCTGCTGGAGCCGCTGGTGCCGGTCTGCCAGCGGCCGGAGGTCTCGCCACGGTAGTTGATCTGGGTCCACAGGTTCAGTTTCTCGCTCGCCTGCCAGTCCAGCGAGGCATTGAACATGTGCTTGGCCACGTCGTTGAGCGGCTCTCCCTTGTACTGCCCGGACTTCTGCTCGGTGCTGGTGTAGGTGTAGCTGTGGCGGTAGGTGAGGTTGTCGAGAATCTGGTAGTCGAGGGTGAACTCGACGCCTCTCAGCTCGGCCTCGTCGACGTTCTCGTAGGCGGTGTAACCGTACTGGTGGGCGGGGTAGGTGGTGCCGTTGTAGGTACAGGCGACGTTCTGGGCGCAGATGCGTCCGGTGCGGTTGATCTTGTCCGCGTAGTCGATCTGGTAGACGGTCAGGGTGCTGCTGAGGCCCAGGTCGAAGTTCTCGTAGCCGATCCCCAGTTCGCGGTTGACGCTGGTTTCCGGGATCAGATCGGGGTTGCCGATGATCACCCCGCCCCTCGAGGTGGCGCCGTAGTCGGTGGCGCTCTGGCGCAGGGCCGGCGCCTTGTAGCCGGTGGTCACGCCGCCCTTGAGGGTGAAGTTGTCATTCAGGCGATAGACCGCGTAGACCTTCGGGCTGAACTCGCTGCCATAGGCCTGGTTGTCATCGAAACGACCGCTCAGGGTCAGGGTCAGGGCATCGGTCAGGCTCCAGTTGTCCTCCAGGAACAGGGAGTTCTGGTAGCGATCCATCTCCACCACCGCGTTGGCGTCCGCCACCACCGGCTCGCGCAGCCCGCTGCTGGCGCCGTCCTCGAGCTTCTCGTACTTGTGCGTCAGGCCCGCGGTGAGGGCGTGCGAGCCGGCGAAGTAGGTCGCCTGGGTATTGGCCGTCAGCACGCTGTACTCGATGCCTTCACCGGTCGTGGCGTTCAGGCGGCTGAGGTTCTCGGAGTGGTCGTAATTGATGTAGCTGTCGCTCAGCAGGTTGCCGTAGCGGCCTTCGTGGGTGATCGCGTACGTGCGCTGGATGGAGTCGGTGAAGGTGGCGTCGTCCGCCTGGGGCAGGCTCTTGCCGGGGTTGGCCCAGCGCCGTTGGCGGCCCTCGTTGTAGTTGAAGGTGACGAGGTTCTGCTCATCGATGTTCCAGCCCAGCTTGCCGCCAGCGTTGCTGCGTCTGTAGCGCGGGTCGGTGGCGCCGCTGTCGTCCTCCCCGATGAGGTGGCTCTCATCCTGGTGCAGGAACGAGCCATTGAGCTGCAGGGACAGCACATCGCGGATCAGCGGCGCATTCAGGTAGGCGCTGGTCTGGTAGCCATCCTCGTTGACGTCGTTCTTGCTGTCGGCCATCGAGTATTCGGCGGTGATGCTGCCACCGAACTCGTTGTGGATCCGCTTGGTGATGAT
>NZ_JAFKCS010000013.1:0-114532 GCF_017255015.1 Bowmanella yangjiangensis
TCCCGCAAGTCGGACAACCCTTCTATCACCCGTGATGTATCAGGTGAAGGGGTGCAACAAGCGCTGCTTAAACTGATTGAGGGCACCATTGCCTCTGTGCCACCGCAAGGCGGGCGTAAGCATCCGCAGCAAGAGTTCTTGCAGGTAGACACGTCCAAGATCCTGTTTATCTGCGGTGGTGCCTTTGCCGGATTGGACAAAGTTATCGAACAGCGCATGCAAACCGGTACTAGCATCGGCTTTGTCGCTCAGGTGCGCAGCAAAGAGCGTAAAGACGGTTTAGGTAAGCTGTTCCAGCAGGTTGAACCGGAAGACTTGATCAAATATGGTTTGATCCCTGAGTTTATCGGTCGTTTGCCTGTAGTGGCGACACTCGAAGAGCTGAATGAAGAAGCCTTGATTCAGATCTTACGAGAGCCTAAGAACGCGCTAACCAAACAATATGGCGCATTATTCTCTATGGAGAATACTGAGCTGGAATTCCGTGATGATGCGTTGCATGCCATTGCGACCAAAGCCATGGAACGTAAAACCGGTGCCCGTGGTTTGCGTTCGATTGTTGAAGGCGTTCTGCTGGAAACTATGTATGAGCTGCCGGCCATGACTAATGTCAGTAAAGTGGTCATTGACGAGTCCGTGATCCGCGGCGAGTCCAAACCCATATTGATTTATGATAACGCCAAAGAAAAAAAGGCGGCATCTGAATAAATTAAGGCCCCCACAGGGGCCTTTTTTGTTGCTAGGATGACAAATATGACAGGGCATTCGTTGAACTTCCCCTGACTATCCCCATATAACTTCCAGTTTAGATTAGAACGATAAGAGATTGAGTATGACGACTGAGCGACCTGAACGTGTCGAAATGCCCGTCCTGGCATTAAGGGATGTGGTGGTGTATCCGCACATGGTGATCCCGCTGTTTGTTGGCCGGGAAAAATCCATCCAGTGTCTGGAAGCTGCCATGAATAATGACAAGCAGATCTTTTTGGTTGCTCAAAAAGACGCTGCTATTGATGAGCCGCAGACCGATGATATTTATAAGGTCGGTACTATTGCCACTATTTTACAGCTTTTGAAGTTGCCCGATGGCACGGTCAAAGTGTTGGTTGAAGGGAATGTGCGCGGTGAGATCCAGACCTACTTACAAACAGAAGAGTTTTTTGTTGCCGAGGTTATTAAGCAGCAAGACGATGCGATGGCTGATAGCGAACAGGAAGTACTGATTCGCTCAGCGATTTCGCAGTTTGAAGGTTATGTCAAACTGAATAAAAAGATTCCGCCAGAGGTACTGACATCGCTCAGCGGTATTGATGATGCCGCGCGTTTAGCCGATACCATGGCCGCCCATATGCCGCTTAAGTTGGCGGAAAAGCAAAAAGTACTGGAAATGGCGCAGGTCAACGAGCGCCTGGAGTACTTAATGGCGCTGATGGAAGGCGAGATCGATCTGCTGCAAGTGGAAAAGAAGATCCGTACCCGGGTTAAAAAGCAGATGGAAAAGAGTCAGCGTGAGTACTATCTGAATGAGCAAATGAAAGCCATACAGAAAGAACTGGGCGAGCTGGACGAAGCGCCGGATGAGTTTGAAAGCCTGAGCAAGAAAATTGAAGAGGCAAAAATGTCGGCGGATGCTAAGCAAAAGGCATCGGCTGAGCTGCAAAAGCTGAAGATGATGTCACCTATGTCGGCCGAAGCGACAGTGGTGCGCAGTTATATTGATTGGTTAGTGTCTGTACCTTGGCATAAGCGCAGTAAGGTGAAGAAAAACCTGGCTGCCGCTGAACAAGTACTGGATGCCGATCACTATGGCCTGGAGCGTGTCAAAGAACGCATTCTTGAATATCTGGCCGTGCAACAACGCGTTCGTAAACTCAAAGGACCGATTCTGTGTTTGGTAGGGCCTCCTGGCGTCGGTAAAACCTCACTTGGTCAATCCATTGCCAAGGCCACTGGCCGTGAATATGTACGCATGGCATTGGGCGGCGTGCGTGATGAAGCGGAGATTCGCGGGCATCGCCGCACTTATATAGGTTCACTGCCTGGCAAACTGATTCAGAAAATGGCCAAAGTAGGGGTGAAGAACCCCCTGTTTTTACTCGACGAAATCGACAAAATGTCTTCGGATATGCGTGGTGACCCTGCTTCCGCGCTATTGGAAGTACTAGATCCAGAACAGAACAGTAGTTTCAGCGACCATTATCTGGAAGTTGATTACGACTTGTCGGATGTGATGTTTGTGGCGACATCCAACAGTATGAATATCCCAGGCCCCTTGTTGGACAGGATGGAAGTGATTCGTCTGTCGGGTTATACCGAAGATGAGAAGCTGAATATTGCTACCCGCCATCTGATTGAAAAACAGATGAGCCGTAATGGCCTGAAAAAAGGTGAGCTAATCATCGAAGAGTCGGCCATTTTGGGCGTGATTCGTTACTACACCCGTGAAGCCGGGGTACGTAGCCTGGAGCGGGAGATTTCCAAAATCTGCCGTAAGGCGGTGAAGAATATCTTGCTCGACAAGTCTATTAAGAAGGTCGTGGTGACCCAGGAAAACCTGGCTGACTATCTTGGTGTGCAGCGCTTTGATTACGGTAAGGCTGACAAGAATAACCAGATTGGTCAGGTTACCGGTTTGGCCTGGACACAAGTGGGCGGTGATCTGCTGACCATTGAAACCGCTGCCGTTGCCGGTAAGGGCAAAACTACCTTCACTGGCTCCTTAGGTGATGTGATGCAGGAGTCTATTCAAACTGCCATGACGGTGGTGCGCAGTCGTGCTGGCAAGCTGGGTATTAATGAAGACTTCTATGAAAAGCGCGATATTCACGTGCATGTGCCTGAAGGGGCTACCCCTAAAGATGGCCCAAGTGCGGGGATCGCCATGTGTACTGCACTGGTATCGACGCTAACTGGCAACCCGGTTCGCTGCGATGTGGCGATGACAGGGGAAATTACCTTACGAGGTGAAGTGCTGGCTATCGGTGGGTTAAAAGAGAAACTACTGGCCGCCCACCGTGGTGGCATTAAAACTGTGGTTATTCCTAAAGAGAACGAGCGCGATTTGAAGGAAATTCCGGATAACGTGAAGCAGGATTTGGATATTCACCCGGTGCAATGGATTGATGAAGTGTTAGTTTTGGCACTCGAAAACAATCCTGAAGGCTTCGAAGTGATCAAAGCCAAAGAGGCTAAAACCTCTTAGTCGGATTGCCGCACAAGCAAAAAAAGCCCTGTAATGAGGCAATAAGCGCAAAAAGTTGCTGTAAAACGTGGCTTTTTGCGTTTTTTTTGATTTGTGGGGCTTCCCTCCCACAAAAGTTGTGGTAGCCTTAAATTCGAATTCGCTTCAAGCCTTGTCACGAAAGGGATCGCAGCGATTCAGTAACTGAAAGATTAACGAAAACTTGGCTTGAAGTTGCTATTCAAGCTTGTTATAACAATTTCGCAACAAGTGTTTGCGAATTAGCAATATAATAACAATTGAAGGGGATGATATTGTGAATAAGTCTCAACTAATCGATAAAATCGCTGCTGGCGCGGATATTTCCAAGGCTGCTGCAGGCCGTGCTCTTGACGCCCTGACTGACGCAGTAACTGAAGCGCTTAAAGGCGGTGATCAAGTTGCTCTGGTTGGCTTTGGTACTTTCTCCGTGCGTGAGCGTTCTGCTCGTAGCGGCCGCAACCCTCAGACCGGTGCGACCATTCAAATCGCAGCTGCCAAAGTGCCTTCTTTCAAAGCTGGTAAAGCTCTGAAGGATGCTTGCAACTAATCCGATTTTTCGGTTTAAAAAAAGCGATGAGAAATCATCGCTTTTTTTATTTATGCGCAGCAAAGAAGCAAAGTTGGGTTTAATGTCAGCGACCTGTCAACTGCGCATTTTGCCACTGCCAATGGCATTCTGTTTCCAGCCATGCTGGGTTATAATCCCACCCGTTTGACTAAGTGCTGACCACACCGATAGCGGTGCTGGAGCGAATTGGAGTTTAAAGACCAAGATGTTAGAGAGAATCAGAGAAGGATCCCAAGGATTTTGGGCCAAAGCTATATTGGGCTTGGTGATATTAACCTTCGCCTTGGCTGGTGTTGGTAGCTATTTAAATGCCAAGACCGATGTCCCGGTTGCAACGGTCAATGGTGACGATATCAGCCAATCCAGCCTGGAGAATGCTTATCAGAACGAAAGAGCCAGGATGGAAAATCAATATGGTGAAGCCTTTGCCAATTTGATGGCCGACACTGAATATATGAAAACCTTCAAGCGTGGTCTGCTGGATCGCTTGATTGCGGACAAACTGGTTGAGCAAACCGCCGCAGACCTGGGTATGCGTGTCAGCGATGCTCAGGTAAAAGATGCCTTGTTAGCTATGCCTGAGTTTCAGGTTGGAGGCATTTTCAACAATGACAGGTATCAGGCTATTTTGCGCCAGGCAGGCATGCAGCCGCAGGATTTTCGTGAGCGAATCCGTCTGGACATGACTCGCCAGCAACTGGTCAGCGCGCTGCTTGGCAGTGAATTTAGCTTAGATAGCGAAGTTGAGCAGGTGTACGCGCTGCAGCAGCAGCAAAGAGACATCAGCTATGTGATGATATTTGCCAAGCAGTTTTTGGACAGCGTAGCAGTATCTGAAGAAGATGTTAGCAACTATTATCAAAGCAATATCAGTAATTTTGATACCGAAGAGCGCGTATCTCTGCGTTACCTAGAGCTTAAAGTTGAGGATCTGATGGCTGGCATTGACGTCTCCGAACAAGAGATTAACGATGCTTATCAAGCCAATATGGAGCAATACCGCACCGCGGCTGAGCGTCGTGCCTCGCACATCCTGATTGAGTTTGGTGATGATGAGCAAAAAGCCAGAGAGCAAGCCGAAGAGGTGCTGAAACGGGCTAAGAGCGGCGAAGATTTTGCCGCGTTGGCTAAAGAGTTCTCTGCTGATGATTTTAGTGCTGAAAATGGTGGTGACTTGGATTGGTTTGGTCGGGATGTGATGGATCCTGCCTTTGAAGAAGCAACTTTTGCACTGACCCAAGAAGGCGATATCAGCGATGTGGTAGAGAGTTCATTTGGCTTGCACATCATTAAGCTGACCGGTGTCAAAGCGGAAGAAGTGCAGCCTTTGGATGCTGTTAAAGACGAGATTGTTGCACAGGTTAAACGTGATAAGGCGCAAGCAGAGTTTTACCAGTTGCATCAACAAGTCGCAGAGATGGCCTTTGAACAACCAGATAATCTGGAAGATGTTGCAGGCTTGCTAGGTAAAGAATTACAAACCAGTGACATCTTCAGTCGTGCAGAAGCGCAGGGGGTATTCGCAGGAAACCAGGTGTTGAATGTCGCTTTTTCTGATGAGCTGATCGAAGAAGGCGTCAACAGTGAAGTCATTGATGTTACCCCTGATCATTTAATCGTGATGCGCGTCGCAGAGCATCAACCTCAGCGTACTCGTCCTTTGGCTGAGGTGTCTGAAGAAATCCTTGCGCAATTAAAGGCTGATAAGGCGCAAAGTGCGGCCAAGCAATGGGCCGATGAAGTGGTGAGTTTGTCTGCCAGTGGCGAGGATATTCAGTCCAAGCTTGACGAAAAGGCCTTGGTTTGGGCAAGCGAAGCGAATCAGGTGCGTTATGGCTCTTTATTGCCTGCCGCTGTTGTAGAGCAAGCGTTCAAGCTGGGTATGGATGCGAAAATGGCTGCAGTTAACACTGCTGACGGTAATGTCGCTATCGTCCGTCTTGATGCTATTCATCAGGCTGCTAAAGCGGAAGAGGCAATGCTGGCAGGGTTGGAGCAGCGTTTGACTTCTGGTCGCAGCCAGCAGCTTTATGTGGACTTTATTGAGGCGCTAAAGGAAAAAGCGGATATTGAGATCCACGCCGTTCAGTAATGTGGTTGAAATAAAAAAACGCTGCAATTGCAGCGTTTTTTTATGTCTGGGGGATTGTCGTTTTCCTGAATAGGGGTTAATCATCACGACTGATCAGCGCTTGGTAAGCGTGAATCAAGCGACGAGTGTAGTCAGACTTAGGCCAGTTGAATATTACATCGGTCTTTCCAGACTCCACCAACTGGCCGGCTTCCAGTACCAGAATGCGATCACTGATATGCCGTACAATACCCAGGTTGTGTGAGATAAATATAAAACCCAGTCCCAGGTCTCGTTGTAACTTCATCAACAAGTTGACAGTTTGCGAGCGAACCGACGGGTCAAGGGCGGCAAAGGGTTCATCAGCCACTAAAACCTGGGGGTTAAGAATAAGAGCTCGTGCTACGGCAACCCGTTGCCTTTGCCCCTCAGATAACATATGGCGGTAAAAATATTGGTGTTCCGGCAGCATGCCTACCAGTTTCAGGGTTTCTTCTATTTTGCGCTTACGTTCACGCGCATCCAGGTCCGTATTAAGAATCAATGGCTCTTCCAACAAACTACCCAGCGTCAGAGCGGGATTCAGCGATTCTTTACTGTGTTGAAAAATCATGCGGATAGCCTGAAAGCGCTGACGCTTATCATGCAGTGATTCACCATTTAACAGAATTTCCCCGGCACTGGGACGCGCTACGCCAACCAGTAATTTGGCCAACAAGGACTTTCCTGAGCCATTCTCACCCATAATGGCCATAGTCTCGCCAGCTTTAAGTTCAAAGCTGACCGGAGCCAGACTGAAACGCTCTTGCTTGGCGAACCAGGATTTATCTTTCTTACAATAACTGAGGTTAGAGACAGTCAGTAACGGGTTCATATCTTATCCCTGTGCAGGGGAAAATGGCAGGCGTAGTGATGGTCGTGGATGCGGCGCACATCGGGCATTTTTACACATTCCTTTTGTGCTCTGGGACAGCGAGGTCCGAGACGACAGCCAATAGGTAAATGTTGCAAGGTAGGAATGGTGCCGTCCAAGCTGGAAAGAGCTGCCTTTGGTGGTAGATCACGCCTGAAACTGGGGGCGCTATCCAGTAAGGCTTTAGTATATGGATGCAGTGGACGCCTTTTTAATTGCCCCATTTTGCCACTTTCTACGGTTTGCCCACAGTAGAGCACCGTCATAGTGTCTGCCATGGCTGAAATGGCCAGTAAGTCATGACTGACAAACAGTATGCTTAATTCTCGGGTTTTATTCAGCTTAGCCAGCAGACGCAGGACCTGGACTTTGGTTGTAGGTTCCATGCCCATGGTCGGATTATCTGCGATAAGTAATTTGGGGTTAGACACTAATGCCATGGCGAGGGCAAATTTTTGACTGATGTCTTCTGCCACCTCATGGGGATAACTGCCAAGGCAGAGATCATGATCTCGAATGCCAACCTTATGTAATTGCTGTGCTGAAATCTCTCGTCTTTGTTGTCTACGTTGCCAGAACCAGCCTTTACTTAATTGTGAATCGGCAATACTTTCTTCTATCTGTTCACGTAATGTTGCAGAGGGATCGAGAGAGGTTGCCGGGTTTTGCAGCACCACAGATATTTCACTGCGGGTGATAGAGCGTCGCTGGCTGTCAGACATGGATAACAGATCCTGTCCTTTCCAGTTCATCCGGTCGGCCGTGACCTTCCAACGATCAGACAAGGCCCCAACAATGGACTTTACCACCAGACTTTTGCCTGAACCAGATTCGCCAACTAATGCGCGTACTTCGCGGCTATCAATGCTTAGATTTATCTTATCCAACGCCTTGACCCAGCCGAGCGGGGTATCAATCTCTAAAGTCAGGTTTTTGATATCTAACAGTGGCATTATTGATTCACCCTGTTTTTCAATGCGGTACGCAGGCCATCACCCACCAGATTGATGGAGAGCACCATTAAAAAGATCGCAGCACCTGGCAGAGAAATACTCCAGGGCGCGACATAAGCAGTTTCCAATGCATCAGACAGCATCGCACCTAACTCGGGAGAAGGGGACTGGGCCCCCAGGTTTAGAAAACCCAATGCGGAAATGTCCAGAATGGCCACTGACAGGGCCATGGTGGCCTTTACGACCAGCATTTCGATCATATTCGGCAATATGCTGTGAAAAAATATTCGGGCATCACTGGCGCCATCCAGACGCGCTGCGGTGACATACTCTTTGCGATATTCACCTCTGACCATATCGCGAGTGTGGTGAATAAACTGCGGAATAAGCGCCAGGGTGATGGCCCACATGCTGTTCATTAACCCGGTTCCAAGGATAGCCACAATGATAATGGCAATGAGCAGGGTAGGGATGGCCATAATGGCATCCAACAGGTGGTTGATGATACTTGCCCGCAAGCCATGACTCATCCCTGCATAAGCTCCTATACTGCAGCCGACCAACATGGCCAATAGCACCAGGAAGAAGCTGACGCCAAAGGTAATCTGGCAACCATGTACTACCCTGGTAAGTAAATCTCTGCCAATCCCATCAGTTCCAAACAAATGAGTCACATCACCATTGGCATCCCAGGCGGGTGGCAGCAGTATGGCATCGGTGTTTTGATCCAGGGGACCAAAGGGGAGAAACCAAGGGCCGAGCAACACCAGGAGCACAAAAAATCCCAGACACCACAGACCAGCAAGGGCAATGTGATTACGCTGGAATTCATTCCAGGTCTGGCGCACCGGTGAAGGATAAAATTCTTCGTCGTAAAAACTAGACTTGGGCATGGAGCTGCTTCTTACTTAACGGGTAGATCATGCGTATTAGCAAATCTACGCTAATAGTCACTATGACAACCAAGGCCGATACCGCCAGCATACCGCCCCGGATCGCGGGGAAGTCCCTCTGGTATATCGCCTGAATCATCCATTCTCCTATGCCTGGCCAGGAAAAAATGACTTCCACAATCATGGCATTGGTTAGCAAAACGGTAAATTGCATGGCCAATTGCGGCATGATAGGGAGCAGGGCATTCTTCATACCATGGTGCCAGAATACCTGGGTTCTGCTTAGCCCTTTGGCGTAGGCCGCCTTAATGTAGTCACTGCCCATTACATTGATGACTGAGCGACGGGTTAGGCGTATTACCAGTGAGCTGGTGACGATGGACAAGGCCAGAGTGGGTAGAAACAGGTGGTGTAAAGCGTCCATCAGTACTTGCTGTTTGTTAGCAATATCGGCACGTAAAATATCTACCAGCATAAAACCGGTTTGATGAGGGATGTCATAGATAAGGCTTACCCGTCCTGACATTGGTAATCCCCCCCACTGCAGGGCAAACACTAATATCAATAACAGTGCCAGCCAAAATACCGGCATAGAGAAGCCAATTAAGCTGACTGAGAGAATACCCATGTCTGTATAGCGGCGATGATTTAATCCGGCCACAATACCTAAAGGGATCCCAATAAGCAGTGAAACTGCCATGGCATATAGGCTTAGTTCCAAGCTGGCTGGCAGAAACTGGCAAATATCCGAGAATATTGGGTTTTGTGAGGTCAGGCTCTGGCCCCATTCACCCGACAGGGTTAATTTCAGATACTGCCAAAATCCAGCAATATAGCCATTATCCAGGGCGTACATCATACGCAGTTGCTGGGTTTGATCATCAGATGTGGTCGGGTTACCTGACAGGTTTGTCAGTGGATCGCCAGGAAACAAAAATGCCAGGGTGTAAGAGGCGATGCATAGGATCAGCAAGGTGATAAATAGGAGATTAAGGCGACGTCCCAGATAAACAAACATATCAGCGCCCTTCCTTACGAACCTGGCCAAACCGAATCCCGCCGAACGGATTGATTTGCATACCGATTATACCTTCCCGGTAAGCCTGAAAACGATAAGCGTGGGCAATAGGTACCAATGGCATTTGCTCTACCAAAAGCTCATTTACCTGATGATAGTAATGCATACGGCTGTCCTCATCCGTATAGCGTAACGCTTCATTTATCAGCTCATCATACTTGGGCAGACACCAGTTTGCTCTATTGGTACCTGATGCAATGGCCGAGCAGCTTAGCAGCGGACGATAAAAATTATCTGGATCGCCATTATCTGCAGACCAACCAATCAGAACTGAGTCATGCATACCCTGCTTGAGTAATCGGCGAAAGGTGGCCCACTCGTAGCTGACAATGTCTGCTTTTATATCAACTTTATCCAGATAGCTTTGGATAAGCTCGGCCATCTTAGTGGCATTGGGGTTGTACGCACGTTGTACCGGCATGGCCCAGATATTCATGCGAAAACCACGTTTAATCCCTGCTTCATCCAATAGTTGTCTGGCAAGCGCCGGATTGTAATGAATCTCACGCTGATTTTCGTCAAAAGCCCAGGATGTGGGTGGTAATAAGCCTTTTGATGCAACGGCACTGTCTGAATAGACCGCATCAAGCAGTGCTTTTCTGTCTACCGCCATGGCCAGGGCGCGACGCACTCTTGGGTCATCAAAGGGAGGGCGAGCAGAATTGAACGCCCAAAAGCCCACATTCAGGCCTGGTTTCTCATCTAGCACTAGATCCTGGCGCTGATCGACGATGCGCAGTTCTGTTTGGGCAGGAAAAGCGATGACATCACATTCCCCGGTAATCAGTTTGGCCAAACGCATGGAACTGGTAGGGGTAATGTCAAATATCAACTGCTCCTGATAGACCTCGCCGTTCCAGTAGTCAGGGTGTTTGTAGTACCTGATGTAATTGTTTTTTCTGAAATGTTCAAACTTAAACGGGCCCGTGCCTATAGGTTGACTGTCTATCAGTTCCGGTGTCCCGGCGAGTAACATATTATCGGCATATTCCGCAGATAGCATCACGGCGAAATCGGTGGCTAGTGTGGCTAAAAATGAGCTGTCGGGGTGACGTAGTTTTATCTCTACCCGGTAGCCGTTGAGGCGGTTTACTTCAGCAACAATATCCTGTAGTCCTAAGCTCTCAAAGTATGGATATATACCACCAGAAACTTTGTGATAAGGGTGCGAAGGTAAGCGCCAGCGGTTGATGCTAAATAGTACGTCGTCGGCATTGAAAGGCCGGGTTGGGGTAAAATAATCAGTTTGGTGAAACTGTACGTCTTTGCGTAGTTGGAAGGTGTATGTCAGACCATCTTCACTGACCAGCCAACTATCCGCCAGAGCTGGAATAACTTTGCTGGTTTCTGGATCGAAGTCCAGCAAACCATTATACAACTGGTGTGCAGCTGCGTCGGCGGTGGTACCAGAAATATCTAGCTGAGGATTAAAGGTCACAGGGCTACCCTCAGAGCAGTAAATTAACCCTTTTTGTTTGACCTCAGCATCATTCAGGTCTTGGCAGCCTACGCTCACTATGCATGACAACATGAGACCCAGGCAGGTTCTGTTTTTCATCAATCCAGCTCTCTCGACGAGCCATCCAGCAGATTGTACTTTTTAAGATAGCCACGCAATTGGTGGTAGGTCAGGCCAAGTTTATCAGCGGTTTTCTTCTGATTAAACTGGCTATCTGCCAATGCCTGGCGAATGAGTTCAATTTCAAAGTCCTGAGAGAGGGTTTTAAGATCAACCGGAAAGTTGAAGTTCATACCAAAACCATTGGTGGCGGGTACTGGTTCTGCTGCAACAGTTTTGGGCGGCGTCGGCTCGCTAGGCTTATCTGCAGGCTGGATTCGGTCCAATGTTTTAACCCGTCCTTTTGGACGAAAGGGAGAGTCAAAGGGATCTAGCACTATCTGGTGGACGGGCAAATGTGGGTTATTGCAACGATAAACAGCGCGCTCTACCACATTTTTTAGCTCACGAATGTTGCCCGGCCAGTCATATTCCATCAGTGTGCGTTTGGCCTTTTCGGTAAACCCACTAAACAGCTCCATCTCAAGCTCTCTGGCCATATTGATAGCGAAGTTTTCGGCTAACATCATGATATCCTCGGGGCGTTCCCGAAGTGGCGGAAGCGTAATAACGTCGAAAGCTAACCTGTCCAGCAAGTCTGCACGGAACTCACCTTGTTCTGCCAGACTTGGCAGATCTTCATTCGTTGCGGCGACCAGGCGCACATCCACTTTGACCGATTTTGAGCCACCGACCCGTTCAAACTCGCCATATTCTATCACACGCAGTAATTTCTCCTGGATAAGCCCTGAGGTATTGGCTAATTCGTCGAGAAATAAGGTGCCGTTATTGGCGGTTTCAAAACGGCCTTCGCGGCGTTTTGCGGCGCCGGTAAAAGCACCAGCTTCATAACCAAACAGCTCACTTTCAAGCAAATTATCGTTGAGGGCTGCGCAATTGAGCTTTAAATAGGCCTGATCCCAACGCCCGGATAAATAGTGCAAACGGGCTGCAACTAACTCTTTACCTGTCCCTCGTTCCCCAATGATCAACACGGGTTTGTTAAGTGGGGCGATTTGAGATATCTGCTCCAGAACTTCCAAAAAGCTGTTGGATTGTCCCAACAGATTATCTTGTTGGCGAAACCTGCTCACTGTGTTCCTTAAAAAGTGGTGTAATCGACTAATTAGTGGTTGATATCAATATTATGCTAGCTGGCATGAAAAGCCCAGAAAATAAATATTCCCTATAAAAGCAAAGGGTTATCTTTGTTTGTCTGATTGGCCTGTTATTTGTATAGCATCTACAAAGGTTGGAAGTGTAAGTCCATTTCCATTCAAATCATGAAGAAAGAGGTAGACATCATGGGTATTTTCTCTCGTTTCACCGACATAGTGAACTCTAATATCAACGCATTACTGGATAAGGCGGAAGATCCTGAAAAAATGGTGCGCCTGATTATTCAGGAAATGGAAGATACGCTGGTGGAAGTGCGTTCCACGTCAGCAAAAACCATTGCCAATAAAAAAGAGATCAGCTCGCAAATCAGTAAACTGCAGCATCAGGCTGATGATTGGCAAGCTAAAGCTGAGCTGGCACTAAGTAAAGACCGTGACGATTTAGCCAGAGCAGCGTTGGTTGAAAAGAAAAAAGCCGCTGAGCATGCTGAAGCACTGACAAAAGAACTGCAACTGGTTGAAGATCAGATTGCTAAACTACAGAGTGAGACAGCGCAGTTGCAGGAAAAGTTAGCTGATGCGAAAGCCAGGCAGAAAGCTATTATTTTGCGTCAGAAGACTGCGCAATCAAGACTTGAGGTGAAGCGCACGCTGGACAGCAGTAAAGTCGATGATGCTATGGGACGCTTTGAGCGGTATGAGCGCAAGATCGATGATTTAGAGAGTCAAATTGAAGCCTATGATCTTGGCCAGAAGACCTTAGCCGACGAATTTGCTGCGCTGGAAGCCGGTGATAAAGTAGACGATGAGCTGGCAGAGCTGAAAAAGAAATTGAATAAAAAAAGCACCAAAGCAGCAAGTAAAGACTAAGCCTATAGGCAGCCTAGGTTGAGGAGAAGATTGTGGAAGATGTCATAGGTATTTTAGTAGCGCCCATCATCATATTTATGATTTTTGTGGCGCCCATCTGGTTAATTCTGCATTACCGCAGTAAGAAACAAGTAGCACAGGGCTTGTCTAAGGAAGAGTTTACAACCCTGACTGAGTTGGCCGACAAGGCGGAGAAGATGGCTGATCGCATTCAGACATTGGAAGCTATTCTGGATGCCGAAGCGCCGCAGTGGAGGAACCGGGCATGAAAACCAAAGGTGAAATGTTTCGCAATAGTCAAAAAGGTAAAGTTGCCGGTGTCTGTGCAGGAATTGCAGACTACTTCGGCTGGGAAGCCTGGTTGATTCGAATCATTTTGGTCTCTGCGGTATTACTTTCTGGACCGTTTTTCATCATGGCTTATATTGCTGCCTGGTTTATTCTGGATAAAAAGCCGGTGACGGAAGCGTCAGTCAATCAACAGGGCAAGGGTTGGTATAGCGGTGAAGAGGACAATTCTCATGTAGAGGTTAAGTCTAAGGTGTGGCAAGCAGGAGAGCCTCCTCGTCAGGCGTTTAAGGATATTAAGGGACGTTTTGACAGACTGGAGATGCGTCTGCGTAAAATGGAGACCTATGTCACTTCTTCTGAGTATCAATTGAACAGAGAAATCAGTCGTTTGTAATATTGTGACCATTAGCGTGGAGGGGCGGGTAACCGCCCATTTTTGTATTTGAAACAGGATGTAGGATGACAGACAGCGGCATACAAAGCTTTTTTGAACGTTTGCAGGGTAAGGCCCATCAGGCTGCCAGTCGCTTAGCTGACCAACACGTTAAACTGGCGGTAACCGGTCTTAGCGGCGCAGGCAAAACGGCATTTATTACGTCCCTGGTCAATCAATTGCTAGAGAGCACGGGGTCGGCCAACCTGCCTTTCTTCACTGTCAGCAAAGAAAGCCGACTAATTGGTGCTAAACGTGTCACTCAGCCCGATCTTCGTTTGGCCAGATTTGCCTATGAGCAAGGGATGGACGCCTTGAATGCGGAGTTACCAAGCTGGCCTACACCTACTCGCGGTGTCAGCCAGATCCGTTTGCATCTTCGCTATAAACCCGGACAAGGGGTCAGTAAGTATCTGTTTGATCAATCAACCCTGATTTTGGACATACTCGACTATCCAGGAGAATGGCTACTGGATTTACCCCTGCTGGGTATGGATTATGCTCAGTGGAGCGCATTTTGTGTTAAGCAAATGCAAGAAGGCGCCAGAGTCAGTCTCAGTGAGCCCTTTCGTGCAGCTTTACAGGAGATGAAATGGCTGGGGCAGGGAGACGAGTTAAAGCTCCAAGGTTTAGCCACCCTGTTCAGACAATACCTGGCAGAGTGCAAACAGCAGGGATTAGAGCTAATTCAGCCGGGACGCTTTGTCTTGCCCGGTGAATTGGAAGGTGCACCGGTACTGCAATTTGTGCCCTATATTGCCAACCAGACAGACATTGACTGGCAAAGTCTTCCTGCAGGGAGCAATTTGGCACTGTTGGTAGACAGGTATAATGAATATCGCAGCAAAGTGGTTAAACCATTTTATAAAGCGTATTTCAGCGACTTAGATCGGCAAATCGTATTAGTGGATTGCTTATCGGCACTTAATCGCGGGGAACAGGCATTTGATGAGTTGCAGCAGGCAATCAACTGGATACTAAAGAGCTTTGATTACGGTAAAAATTCTTTGCTGCGCAGAATGTTTTCACCGCGCATTGATAAGCTAATCTTTGCTGCCAGT
The DNA here is from genome assembly GCF_017255015.1 of Bowmanella yangjiangensis. Lineage (GTDB taxonomy): Bacteria > Pseudomonadota > Gammaproteobacteria > Enterobacterales > Alteromonadaceae > Bowmanella > Bowmanella yangjiangensis. Next base: position 15,031 of record NZ_JAFKCS010000013.1, read on the forward strand.
AAAGCCGACCATGTGACGCCAGACCAGCATGATAATTTGATTCGTTTGCTTGAGTCTATGGTGCACAGCGCCAGGCAAGATATGCAGTATCAGGGCGTTAAATTACAGACAACAGCGCTCGCTGCCATTCGCGCTTCTCAGGTTGGACAAACTCTTTATCAAGGACAAAGGCTCAGTGTGCTCACCGGGCATGGCCTGCAAGGTGAAACCTTAACCCTCTATCCTGGCGATGTACCATCCCGTCGACCCGCTCCTACCTTCTGGCAGAAACAAGGATTTGAGTTTCCGCAGTTTGCTCCGCCGGCTAGAGACCCATTAACCGCCTTACCACACATTCGCATGGATCAAATGTTGGAGTTTTTGTTAGGAGATAAGCTGGTATGAATAATATGTCTCCGGAGACTCAGTTAAAGCCTAGAGTTGTACTAGATAATGAAAGCCCAGAGAGGGGGCCTGAAACTATCAGGAAGGCCATGCATATAGAAGATGAGGTGGAACTGACCTTACCTGTCGAATCAGATGTGCAACCCGCTCCGAAGCTCGACAGTGTTAGGCCCGGCAAACTTTTCTGGCTGTTACTTCTGGCACTGCTGTTGGGCACTGCGCAATTAGGGGTAAATTTGTGGCAAGGCTGGTTAGCCTTGGACTTACTCGCCATGGCCTGGGCCATTTTGCTGCTTTCTGGGATCGTTGGTGTCAGTTGGTCTATTGGTCGTGAATGGTTAAGTTTTCGCAAACTTGAGCAGCGGGAGCATCTGCAGCAAATAGCGTTGGGTTTTAGCCAAAGCCCGGCGATTGGTGAGGCAGGGAATTTTTGTCGGGATCTTTTAGCTAAAATGCCATCTGCTTCTCAAGCGGATGGGCAAAACTGGCTGACTTCACTTGAACAGCATTATGCCGACAGGGAAGTGATTCAACTCTTCGAGCAGCAGGTTATGGCACCTGCCGATAAAAGGGCGTTAGATGAAATTAGCCGCGAGGCCAAAGCCTCGGCTGCACTCATTGCGGTTAGTCCTTTTGTTATGTTGGATATGTTGTTGGTGCTGTGGCGAAATCTTCGCATGATCAACAAGATCTGTGCTTGCTATGGGGTGAAAACCGGATACTTGAGCAAGATTGCATTATTGAAAAAGACCGTACGCACTATGTTATATGCAGGGGCCAGTGAACTTTTGGCCGAAGCCTCGGCCTGGGCGCTGGGGGGCAGCCTGACGGCAAAATTATCAACCCGGGTGGCCCAGGGGCTGGGTGCTGGCGTGCTGACTGCAAGATTTGGTGTACAGGCATTAAAACACTGTCGTCCTTTGCCTTTCGTCAGTGAAACAGAGCCGAAGATCAGTGTGATTGCCTCTGGCGTTTTAACGCAATTCCGTGGCATAGATGATTCCACTAAGACCGTCAGTCGTAATGATGGACAAAACGCTTAGACAATAGGTACCAGGGGAGGGGTAAACCTGACCTTGTAAAAAAACTGTTACAGTTGAAACTATTGGCTAACGTGCCAGTCGCTTTTTCTTTGCCACTATTTGAGTAGACTCACGTCCAACTTAATAGCCCTGATGCAGGTATCAGGGCGAAGCGAACAACAAGCGACAGATTTGTATGAGTAAAAGTACCCAATATGTTTCCCGTCAGCCGGATGCGAATGGGGTTATCCACTGGAGCGATGAAGAAAACCAGATTTGGCATGATTTGGTTGAGCGTCAGTTGCAGATTATCCGCGGGCGAGCCTGTGATGAGTTTATGCATGGCCTGGATCTGCTTAATTTACCGCATAACAGAATTCCCCAGCTACATGAAGTCAATGAGGTACTTGCCAGAGAGACGGGCTGGCAGGTCGCACAGGTGCCGGCACTGATTAACTTTGATGAGTTTTTTAAGTTGCTGGCAAACAAGCAGTTCCCGGTAGCTACCTTTATCAGAACCCGGGAAGAGTTCGATTATTTGCAAGAGCCGGATATATTCCATGAGATATTTGGTCACTGTCCCCTGTTAACAAACAAAGCATTCGCCCACTTTACCCATACATATGGAAAGATTGGCTATGCGGCAAGTAAGCAAGATCGCGTTTATCTGGCCAGGTTGTATTGGTTTACCGTGGAATTTGGCTTGTTAAAACAGGCTGATAGCTTACGAATTTACGGTGGTGGAATTCTTTCCTCGCCAGGTGAAACCTTGTATGCCCTGGAAAGTGACAAGCCTGAGCGCCATGATATGGTGCCGCTGGAAGCACTGCGTACTCCGTACCGAATTGATATCATGCAGCCGGTTTACTACACCCTGAATGGTTTGGACGATTTATTTGGGCTAGCTGAGATGGACATGATGGCGCTGGTGGAAGAGGCTAAACAACTTGGTTTGCATGCACCTAAGTTTCCGCCAAAGCCGCAAAAGATGGCCAGTTGAAGTAAGTATTATTGGAGAACAACAAAACCATGAGCAATTTAACCCAACAAAAATGTGAAGCCTGCCGAGCAGATGCCCCACAAGTATCTGAGCAGGAACTGGCCGAGCTGATACGTGATATTCCTGATTGGGTACCTCAGGTCCGGGATAATGTTATGCAGTTAGAACGTGAGTTTACCTTCAAGAACTTCAAGCAGGCTTGGGCATTTTCCAACCAGGTGGCTGAATTGGCTGAGGCTGAGTTCCACCATCCTTCTATCCTGCTTGAATGGGGTAAAGTAACTGTTACATGGTGGACTCATGCGATTAACGGATTACACAAGAATGATTTTATTTGCGCGGCGAAAACTGACGCTCTGCTGAAGTAACTAGCCCAGGCTTCGGTATATTGCCGAAGCCTTACCATCCCAGCTTCCTACCTTTTCTTCAGACTGGTATACCAGATTTCGCTGTTCTCGCCCTTTTGAATGTCATAAAATGTTTACAACCTCGTCACATTGGATTTGTCTATGCGTTTGGAGATCAGCTGTCAGGATCGACTTGGGATTACCCAGGATGTGCTGGATATACTGGTTGAATATGAAATCAACCTGCGTGGCATAGAGATCGACAGCAGCGGTAAGATCTTTTTGCATTTTCCGAATGTTGAATTTGCAGAATTTCAGCATTTGATGCCCAAAATCCGTCGTATCGAAGGCATTGAGGACGTCAAAACTACGCCATTTATGCCTATCGAGCGCGAGCAAAATCAACTTAGAGCTTTGCTGCGCACTTTACCGGATCCGGTTTTTTCTATCGATAGTCGCGGCAATATCCTATTGGTGAATGAAGCTGCGGTCTCCAGCCTTGAAAGCTCGCAGGATGAACTGGTCGGCAAAGATATTGCCGAGTTTGTTAAAGGGTTCAATTTTGGACGTTGGCTGGACGGTAAACAGGTACTTGCACAAACCCAAAAGGTTAAATTCATTGAGCAGGATTTTCTGGCTGACATTCTGCCGGTGATGGTGGCAGACGGCGAAGCCGACTCGGTGTTAGCCGGTGCCGTTCTGTTGCTGAAATCTGAGTATCGACTGGGGCAGCAACTGACAGTATTTCATCAAGCCAGTGGTGATTCTTTTAATGAAATCCACGCAAGCAGCGCACAAATGAAAAAAGTGGTGCGGGAAGCCAAAAAAATGGCTGAACTGGATGCACCAATATTGCTTGTAGGAGAAACCGGAACGGGCAAAGAGCTGATTGCCAGAGCTTGCCATCAAGCCAGTCGTCGCGGAGGCCATGAATTCGTTGTGCTGAATTGCGCCTCAATGCCGGATGATATGGCCGAGCAAGAGTTGTTTGGCTACGGGCAAGGTGCGTATGGGCAGAGCCAGGCAAAAAGTGGCTTGTTGGAGCAGGCAGAAAACGGCACCTTGTTCCTGGATGAAGTGGGTGACATGTCGTTGTCATTGCAGGCCAAGCTCTTACGTGTTTTACAAGATGGTACCTATCGCCGGGTTGGTGACACCAGGGAACTGGTGGTGAATGTTCGTATTATCGGAACCACGCAGAAAGACCTGGCGCAGATGGTGGTAGAAGGGCGTTTTCGTGAAGACTTGTATTACCGGCTTAATGTTTTAAGTTTGGCTATCCCATCATTGCGGGAAAGAAAGAGCGATGTGATTGGTTTGGCCGAGCACTTCCTGAAGAACCAAAGCGTTAAGTTGGGACGCAGGCCACCTAAACTGAATAAGTCCTGTGTTGACTTTCTGCAAGGTTATCCCTGGCCAGGTAATGTAAGGCAGTTGGAGAATGCGTTGTATCGTGCACTCACACTGCTGGAACGCGATGAGTTAAGCAAAGAAGATATCCAGTTGCCTGACACTATGGCCAGTTCCAGTTATTTCTCCAGCGAAGTGGAAGGTACACTGGATCAGGAAGTTAAACGCTTTGAAAAAGACTTGTTGCGTCGCTTGTATCCGACCTATCCAAGCACCCGACAGTTGGCCCGTAAGCTGGGACTGAGTCATACAGCTATCGCCAATAAGCTCAGAGAGTACGGGATCAGTAAGAAAACCGTAAAGGTTTAAGTTTGCCGGAACATCTTCGGCGTAAATGCATTTTTACGCCGAGATAGACAGCCAGACTCACTTAACTGTATATCATGCGCTTTAATTTAACTCTCACCTGTTGTTAAGTAGTAAGAGTGACATTCAGGGTAGGTGCGCCTTTTGCAAACTTACTGTGCTTAAGCATTTCGAACAAATAAAGAAAGAAGTATGAAACTAGCGACACTTAAAAATGACACCCGCGATGGACAATTAGTCGTCGTCAGCAAGGATTTGCAATCTGCTGTTGCGGTGACCCATATTGCACCAACCATGCAATATGCTTTGGATAACTGGGATACCTTGTCCATGCATCTGCAGGCCACTTATCACGCACTGAACATAGGTCAGTTGGATGATGTAATGGTGTTTGAACCAGGCTTGTGCGCATCTCCCTTGCCCAGAGCTTATCAATGGGCCGATGGCAGTGCCTATGTGAATCATGTTGAGTTAGTCAGAAAAGCGCGTGGTGCAGAATTACCGCCAAGTTTCTGGACGGATCCTCTGATGTATCAAGGGGGCTCTGATGACTTTATCGGACCCAATGACGATATTCTAGTGGCCGATGAAGCCTGGGGCATAGACTTTGAGGCCGAAGTCGCGGTTGTTACCGGCGACGTGCCAATGGGCGTATCTTCACTGGAAGCGGGCAATCACATTCGACTGATTATGCTGGTCAACGATGTATCACTACGAGGCTTGATTCCACAAGAGTTGGCGAAAGGATTTGGATTTTTCCAATCCAAGCCTGCGTCTTCTTTTTCTCCTGTGGCCGTTACGCCCGACGAGTTAGGTGATGCCTGGCAAGGATTTAAACTGCAGCTTCCGTTGCAATCCACGCTGAATGGCAAGTTGTTTGGCAAACCCGATGCAGGGGTCGACATGACTTTTGATTTTGGTCAGTTAATTGCTCATGCGGCTAAAACCCGTAATTTGCGAGCCGGTGCAATTATTGGGTCCGGAACTGTGTCCAACAAGCAGGGAACAGAATACGGCAGTGCTATAGAAGATGGCGGTGTTGGCTATTCTTGTATTGCTGAAGTACGCATGATTGAAACCATACGTGAAGGTAAACCTAGCACCCCTTTTATGAAGTTTGGCGACAGAATTCGCATTGAAATGCTCGATGAGCAGGGCAGCAGTCTGTTTGGCGCTATAGATCAATACATCAGAGAGTATCCATAATGAGCATTAAATTGCATGGTTATTGGCGTTCATCGGCCAGTTACCGGGTCCGTATTGCGCTTAATCTCAAAGGTATTGCTTATGAATATGTGCCAGTGCATCTTGTTAAAGATGGTGGAGAACAACATCAGGCTCGTTATCAGGGATTAAATCCATCTGAATTGGTGCCAACTCTGGTAGATGAAGATGAGGATATTATTCTCAACCAGTCACTGGCGATCATTGAGTATGTGGATGAAAAGTATCCATCTGCGGTTAAGCTTCTGCCGGAGCATAAACTGCAACGGGCCAGGGTGAGGGCGCTGGCGCAGGATATCGCTGCGGATATTCAACCCCTGGCAAATTTGCGGGTATTGCAATATTTGGAAAGCCACTACCAAGTTGATGCTGACGGCAAAGCTGAATGGAGTCGTCATTGGATTGAAAAGGGGTTTGCTGGGATTGAAAAACGCTTGCAGACCACGGCGGGCAAATACTGTTTTGGCTTTGATCTGAGTTTGGCGGACGTTTGTTTAGTGCCGCAAATCTACAATGCGCTGCGTTTTGGTGCGGATATGGCCAGTTTTCCGTTGATTCAGCGAATTCATGAGAATTGCAACAAGTTGCCTGAGTTTGTTGCTGCAAAGCCGGAAAATCAACCTGATGCTCAATAGTTAAAGCGGCTTTGCCCGGCAAGCCGGGCAAATCATTATTATTGGTTCTTGATGGGCAGTTCGGTAGTGTTCTTAACTTGCTTCAGGGCAAAGGTAGAACTTAGATGATCCACGCAGGGAAGGTGAGTGAGCTTGCTTTTTAGCAGCAACTCATATTCTTCAATGCTCTCTACCACGACTTTGAGCAAATAGTCCTTCTCACCGCTGGTGGTGTGGCATTCCACGACTTCAGCAATATGTTGAACGGCAGCTTCAAAGCCATTGAGAGATTCTTCGTCATGATTTTTAAGTGTGACATAGATGAAAACACTCACACCAAGGTTGAGTTTCTTACCGTCAAGCAGGGTGACTTTACGTTTAATAATGCCATCACTCTCCAGGCGTTTAACCCTGCGCCAACAAGGCGTATGGGATAATCCCACCCGCTGACTGAGTTCAGCCATGGAGACGGTGGCGTCTTTTTGTAGCACCCGGAGAATTTCGCGATCAAATTTATCTAATTTCATAAAGCACAGAGGGTTTATAAAGTGGCTCAAGGATGCGGAAAAACAAGGCGTTTTTCAACTGAAATTACTAGGATGAGCCTCCTACTCAGGTTCGATTTTTAAGATTGGTGTTGCTCATTGAGGCTGGGCATGGGCTAAAGTTAGCAAGACATGTCCTCTGTTCTATGCGCTACCATGTGCAACAATTTTCTAACATCCCGCATTTTTACAGGGTAACAATATGTCTGTTTTCGATCACAAGGCCTACGACAATCATGAAGAGGTGGTGTTTTTCCATGATGCCAAGTCAGGATTAAAGGCCATCATCGCTGTGCACAACACTAATTTAGGGCCAGCCTTGGGCGGGTGTCGGATGTGGCCTTATGCCAGCAGTGAAGAGGCGTTAACTGACGTACTCAGATTGTCAAAAGGCATGTCATACAAGTCTGCCATGGCCAACCTCAAGTTGGGGGGCGGTAAGTCAGTAATTATCGGTGATCCTCGTAAGGATAAATCTGATGCCATGATGTTGGCGATGGGCGAATTTGTTCAGCGCCTGGGCGGCAAATACATCACCGCTGAGGATTCAGGTATTGCGGTTCGTGACCTGCAATTGATGGCTAAGCACAGTGACTTTATTGCAGGTACGCAGGCTAAATTCCGTTACGATGGCGGGGAGGCTGATGGTAACCCTGCACCTTCGACTGCCTATGGTGTATTTGTTGGCTTACGTGCTTCAGTGCGCCATGCCTTGGGTTCAGACTTAAATGGGGTGAAAGTGGCTATTCAGGGACTTGGACACGTTGGTTACCGCTTGGCAGAGCATCTGCATAAAGAAGGGGCCAAGCTTTTTGTCACGGATATTTATCCGGATAACCTAGATCGGGCCGTTCAGGAATTAGGCGCTACTGTGGTGTCTCCTGATGAGATCTTCGGTTTGGATGTGGACGTGCTGGCTCCTTGTGCCATGGGTGCCATCATTAATGATAACAGTCTTTCTCTACTCAAGGCTCGTGTGGTTGCGGGCGCTGCCAACAACCAGCTAGCTGAAGAGCGTCATGGTCACATGTTGAAAGACAAAGGTATCTTGTATGCACCAGACTACGTAATTAATGCTGGCGGTGTTATCGATATTTATCATCAGAAGATGGATAGCAACGCACAAGCCATGCGAGAGCATATCGAAGGTATTGGCGATACTTTGGTTGAGATATATCAGCGCGCGGAGCAGCAAGGTTTGCCGACCAACCTGGAAGCTAATCGCATGGCCGAAGAGCGTTTTCTGAACCGTTAAGACTTAAATCCGCTCTGTGCCCTTGCAACCTGTGTGGGCATCGGGGATAATGCGCGCCGCTTTACAAGCGGCGTGTACGCTTTTTAAAGCTTATCAATGGTGGTCCTGTCGGTCCTCTCGCAATGATACTTTATGAACCCGGTCAGGCCCGGAAGGGAGCAGCCGCAGTAAAGGACTCATGTGCCGGGATGTGGCTGGTGGGACCGCCACCTCCACTAAGCTTTCTTCTTCGCATCGTCTGAATCCAGATACTTCAGGGCTTTCTCCATGGCTTCTGCAACGTTCATTTCCATCTGTTGTCGCTCGCTTACCGAGATGTAAAAGGCCATATCAACTTCAAATCGAATATACTTGGCAGGACATTGATTTAACGTCAGACAACACAAGTCGGCGATAAAATCATCATCTTGGTTTTTATGCAATCCGAGCTTCTCTATTCTTTCTAATACTAAATGCTCGTAATAATTATGAATATCGTCGTCTAGTTTCATGGTTTATCCCGTTCAGAATTGATTCCAGAAGGCTAGTTGATGATTTGTCATCCAGCCAGACACAACCGCCATATCATGATGGTAAACTCCAGTTTGTCAGAATAACGGATAATAATCATGAAAAAGAATCTGGAACCCTGCTACTACGGTGATTACCTGCATTTGGATAAGTTGCTGAGTGCACAGCACTTGCAAAGTGCTAAATACGGTGAAGCTGCACACGATGAAACTTTGTTTATCATTGTTCATCAGGTTTATGAACTTTGGTTTAAGCAAATCCTGCATGAACTATCCTCCGTCATTGATGTGTTTTCTGAGCAACAGGTGAAGGATCAGCAGTTGACTACAGTTGTACATCGACTAAAGCGAGTTATTAGTATTCAGGGTCTACTTAATGACCAAATAAGTGTGATGGAGACCATGAGTCCCCAGGAATTCCTGGCTTTTCGGGACTATCTGGTACCGGCTTCTGGTTTTCAGAGTATTCAGTTCAAAATGCTGGAGATTGGTTTAGGCCTGAAAAGGGAGTTCCGCATCGATTTTGATAAGCAGTCTTTTTATAACCGCCTGGAATCAAAGGACAGAGATTTTCTAGAAGCCTTGGAGAAGAAAGACAGCTTGTTTGAATTGACCCAGCGTTGGTTGGAACGTCTGCCTTTGCTGGAGTTCGATGATTTCAAATTTTGGACTCTGTATCGCCAGGCGACTGATAAAATGTTAGTCAGCGATGAGGCAATCATCCGCAGCAATCCAACCCTGACCGAAAAGGACATGCGTCAGGAACTTAAAGAGCTGCAATCCACCCGCGATACTTTTGCGGCTTTGTGGGATGAGCAGGAATATAGCCATTGGCAGAGCCAGGGACATTTCAGATTGTCGCAGCGAGCCTTACTTGCCGCTCTCTTTATCAACCAATATAACGAAGAGCCCCTATTTAACCTGCCTTATCAATTCATTACTTGCCTCACCGAGATTGACGAGAAGTTAACTATTTGGCGTTACCGCCATGCAATGATGGTGCAGCGTATGCTAGGCGGAAAGATTGGCACGGGGGGATCTTCGGGACATGAGTATTTAAAACGTACGACCGAATCGAATCGCATTTTTAAAGATTTTTTCAATATGGCAACATTCATGCTACCCAAAGCGGCCCTGCCGGAACTGCCTAGCAAGGTAAAAAACCAATTGGGTTTTGCTTTAGTAAAGAGTTAATTCTAAGAATATCAAGGGCATGGGAGAAGTCTGAATTTCGCAGTTTGACATTGAAATGTAACGGATTGCTTTTTTGCCTGCTTTCTGCTTGTGTAAGGAAATTGTTACAAATGGATTATTTTGTGTTCTTTGGACGGGGTGAGAGCTTAAATGCATCCTAAAGTGCCGGTTGACCGTATTGAAGTCACGTGTATATTATCAATCAGGGGTTCACTACCCCTTACAAAAAATATCCGCTTAAGCGGAATTAAAAATTGCCACAAACAAAACTAGAAGTGGTCCAGGGAGACAATATATGTTTACATTCAGAAGAAGCCTGACAGCCTTGGCTGTTACGGCAAGCTTAGGCCTTGCTGTACCTGCAATGGCGACAGATACCAACGGCTTTATCACAGGTAGTGCAACTACGACCAGCGGTACTGTTCTTTCAGGCACAACTGTTACCATCGAAAACATTGAAACCGGTCTGAAACGTTCTGTTACAACTGGTGATAATGGTGTTTTCCGTTTTCCTTTGCTGCCACCAGGAGCCTATAAGGTTACTGCTGAAAAAGATGGTTACCAGACCTTAGTTCAAGAGAAGGTTCAGGTAGGTATCAGCGGCAAAGTCAATATGGATATTGAGCTTAGCAGCGAAGACGTTGAAACTATTTCTGTTACTGGTTCTATGGTGTCTATGGTTGACGTAACCAGTACCAGCACGGGTATTACTGTAGATGCAATGGTACTGGAAAAAGTTCCCGTGCCCCGTGATTTTACTGGTGTAGCCTTGTTAGCACCTGGGACAACCAAAGGGGACAGTGCATTCGGTGACTTGCCTTCTATCGGTGGTGCCTCCGTTGCAGAAAACGCGTTTTACGTGAATGGCCTGAATATTACCAACTTCCGTACTGGTGTAGGCTCTAGTGAGCCGCCGTTCGACATGTTCGAGACCTTTGAAGTTAAAACCGGCGGTTATTCAGCTGAGTTTGGTCGTGTAACGGGCGGTGTTATCAACGCAAAAACCAAGAGCGGTAGCAACGAATTTAAATTCGGTATGAATGCCTATTGGGAACCCGACTCACTACGTGCGGACAAGCCCACCACCTACACTGCCGACGGACTTTCCCGTCTTGATAACCGTTATGATGAAAATGATTACTGGGATGTAAATATCTGGGCAAGTGGTGCGATTATTGAAGATCGCTTGTTCTACTATGCTTTGTACAATCCTCGTTCAGACATTTTTGAGTATCGTGGTCGCGAAACTCAAAGCGGTGCAGACCTACTTCAGGAAGTGTATAAAGACGAAGATAAGGATGCATTCTGGGCTGCCAAGATTGACTGGTACATTAATGATTCCAACATTTTGGAAGTCACAGCCTTCTCTGATGAAAGTAAAGAGGAGAACTATGTTGATTTCGCCACAAACGGTCAGATAGATTCGTCCAGACAGACGCTTGGTTTTACGGAAAATGGTGGCAAAAACTACACGGTTAAGTACACCAGTATCCTGACAGACAACTTCTCGGTATCTGCACAGTGGGGGTTGAACAAATACAACCGTTCTACTACAAGTGCCTTGGATGTGAACCCTGTGGTTTATCGTCGTTTGGACAGTAATGCAGCATTTGTCATTGGTGGTAACTGGGCCAACTTTACCTTCGGTACCGGCGAGGATGAGCGTGAAGTATTGCGTGTCGATGCAGATTGGTATCTGGGCGATCATGAGATCCGTTTTGGTATTGATACAGAAACCTTAACCGCAGTGCAAACCACCGTTAACTCGGGTAACTATTACTACCTGATTTATATGGATGATGTTACCGATCCAGCAAACCCATCACCTTATGAAGTACGCCGTCGTACTTATGCATCCGGTGGTGAGTTCGAGAACAAAAATACGGCGTTCTATATTCAGGACCAATGGCAGGTAAGCGATAACCTGGTACTTAATTTAGGTGTGCGTAACGACTCTTTTGAAAACAAGAACGGTGCAGGCGATACCTTTGTTAAGCTTGATAATAATTGGGGATTGCGTACCGGTGCGGTTTACGATCCAACCGGAACCGGTGACTCCAAAATTTGGGTGAACTACGGTCGTTACTATCTGCCGGTGGCTGCCAACACCAACATCCGCTTGTCAGGTGCAGAAACCTATATCCAGGAATATCGTGAGTGGACCGGTTTTGCAGATTCAACGCTGGAAATTCCGAATTTTGATGGCGCACAAACCCGCCCGGATGATGTGTTCTCTAACGGCGATGTACCTTCTGCGGATGCTATCGTAGATGCGAATCTGGATTCCATGTACTCGGATGAGTTTATTGCCGGTTATCAGTTCCAGTTGAACGATGAATGGAGCATGGGAATTCAGGCGACCTATCGCGAGCTGTCCACTACTATTGAAGACGTAGCGATAGACTATGGCTTCAACAAGTATCTGGAACGTGAGTTTGGTAGCTCTTGTACTGAGTGTTCAGGCTTCCATTACTATGTGTTGGCTAACCCTGGTGCTGATATTACTGTGACCACCGATCCGGATGGTGACGGCCCGCTGAAAGAGCAGGCGTATACTATTCCTAGTTCAGATCTAAACTACCCAGAGTCCGTTCGTAACTTTGGTCAGCTAGACATCACAGCAGAAAAAGCCTGGGATGGCGTATGGATGATGAAAGCCGCTTACACCTGGTCACACAGCTGGGGTAACAACGAGGGTTACGTTCGTTCGGATAATGGTCAGGATGATGCAGGTCTTACAACCTTGTTTGACCAGCCGGGTCTGCTTGATGGTGCCTATGGTAATCTGCCGAACGACAGACGCCATGCGGTTAAGGTATTCGGTTCTTATCAGTTGACTGATGACCTGCAACTTGGTGCTAACTTCCAGTGGCAAAGTGGCCGTCCGAAGAATGCTTTTGGTTATCACCCCACTGATGAATTTGCCCGTATCTACGGCTCAGAATCATTCTACTCTCAAGGTGAATTGGTTCCTCGTGGCTCGTTGGGTACCACACCAAGTACTTGGCAGTTGGATTTAACCGCTAGTTACCAAATGGACCTGGGTGATTTCGATCTGACGTTGCGTGCAGACGTTTTCAACGTATTCAATAACGACGGTGTGACCGAAGTTTTTGAGATTCGTGATGACGAAGCGGCACCAACTCAGGGGGCCTATGTTAAACCTGGCATTGATGCAGACTTTGGTAACCCGTCAAATTGGCAAACGCCGCGTTTCGTACGCTTAAGTGCAAACCTGCGCTTCTAATCTAGTACAACGCAAATAAGTAAACGAAGCCCCGTATAGCGGGGCTTCTTATTTTCAGCCTAAAACAAATGAAGAAGTGGTGTGTTGTGACAGGGATAAATACAGCGTTGACGCAGTTGGTTGGTGCTTTGAAACAAAGTGATGATGTCTTAATCGAAGCGCTTATCGAGAAACTAATTCAAAGCAAAGTCTCCTTGAATGAAGACTGGCTGGGGATAAGCCGGGTGGCATATATGGCTTGTCATCCTAAACTGGCACTGTCAGCACTGGCTCAATTTGAACCAGAACCCGGATCCCAAAGTTTCGTGAAGAAACTAGCCATGATGTTGGAGTGCGGGGACATTGCAAATGTTGAGTCCACACTGAGGGCTCTGCCATTACATGCTTATACTCCAGCAGTTTTACACTTCAAGGCGACGTTAAAACTGCAGCTTGGTGATTTTGTTCAAGCAAGCGCTAGTGCCAGGCAAGTACTGAAGAGTTATCCAGCCTCTGGTGAATCATGGCTAAACTTGGTTAACGCCGATACATCCGTTACATTTAACGGTGCCGAGTATCAACAAATGCGGAAACTAGCAGAGTCCATGTTTTTGCGGCAGACACCGCCAAGCCAATCTTTGGCATGCCTATATTCAGCACTTTCAAAGCTGGAGTTCTCGGCCGGAGAATATGACCTCGCGTTCTTATCAGCACAGCGAGCGGCGAGTTCCGATACCCGAGGTAATTCTTATAGCTTTGAGCAGGAACTTAAAGCCGCAGATAAGCTCATAAAAACCACCGAATTGCCACCGTTTTTGCCAGACCCTGGTCAGCCAGAAATAAAGCCCATTTTTATCGTAGGGCTTCCTCGTAGCGGCACCACCTTACTAGAGCAGGCATTAAAAGGGTATTCGGGGAGTTTCGGGCTTGGTGAATGTGAGACCTTAACCAAGGCTGTGGCTTTTGTTGTCGGGAAAGCTGGGCAGTCAGCTCAATCTGTTGCTGGTGAGCAGAATTTGACGGCTGAGCAGAGACATCAGATTAAGAGATTGTATATAAGAGAGGTTACTGCACTGGGGGGGGATTTTACACAGTGCATTGATAAAAGTTTAAGTAACATATGGCATGTTGGATTGATTAAGCGCTTATTTCCGCAATCTACAATTATCCATATTGAACGTGAACCATTGGATTCAGCATGGTCATGTTTCCGAACGCATTTTAGTCAGGGATTGGAGTGGAGTTTAGATCTGGAACAGATTGCAGAGCACTTTCATATCCATTATCAACTTAAAGAACACTGGTTGTCTCAGAGCGCTTTAGTGCCAATAAAGTACGTTGATCTGGTTAACAAGTTTGAGGAAACTATGAGCAATATATTGAGACACCTCAAAGTCTCAGAACAGCCTGTCAAATCAGACTTCCACATTGCAGAGGGACTGGTCAAAACGGCCAGTGTCAGTCAGGTTCGCAAACCTCTTTCAAAAACGATCACGGGCGATGGGGAAGCAGTTAAGCGCCAAATGGAGAAATTTACACTCAGATTGGATGTATTGCGCGGTGCCCAAAAAGCAAATTAGCTTCGCAACTTGGTTAATTACCTGAAACCAAAAGTTATCTTCTTAACAATGAAAGGAATATGTTGTTTACTTGTTAAGCGAAAGTACTGGCGGAACCAAGTGTTTGGCGCTGTGATATCAATCATTGAAACGTCCTATCTTGGCCCCGCTCTTTGCTGCTTGCGGTTTCGTCACTGACAAATAGACAGCTAGCCTTGACAATTTTGATCGTTCCATGTGAACATTCGGCGTTCGAGTCGGCGGGCTTCGTTGGTCCATCTTCGGTATGGCCTGCCTTCTCAAATATTATTAATAGAACCGTTTTTAAGCCCCTCGTGGTCGGCTGGACCAGGCTGGTCTCGGGGATTCAAGAAAAGAAATTGGTTGGGAACTATGTCCAAAATGAGCAAGAGAAATCTAATTGCTTCTGCCGTTATCGGTGCCTTCGCACTAGGTGGCAGCCAAGTTGTCTCTGCAGACCCTCTTAAAAATTTGCAAAACGAAGAAGCAAAGATCCACGCGGCTGCAGCGCAATCCCAAAAGAAGATCGACAAGATCTATGAGCAAACTCAAGAATTACTGTTTGAGTACCGTGGTGTCGTTGATGAGACCGAGAACCTGAAGGTCTATAACGATCATTTGGCTCGTTTGGTTGCTTCACAGGAAGAAGGTATTGCCTCTCTGCAACGTCAAATCGACGGTATCGAAGGCGTTAAGCGTGGCGTAGTTCCTCTGATGTATCGCATGATTGATGCGCTGGAACAGTTCATTGAGCTGGACCTGCCTATCAATTACGAAGAGCGTAAAGCGCGTGTAGCGCATTTGCGTGATCTGATGAGTAATGCAAACGTAACTGTTTCTGAGCAGTTCCGTCAGGTTCTGGAAGCCTATCTGATTGAAAACGAATACGGTAATACTATCCGTGTTTATCAGGAACAGCTTCAGTTCAACGGTCAGAACATTGCTGCTGACTTCTTCAACCTGGGCCGTACCGCGTTGTTGGCGTTGTCTTTGGACCAGAAGCAAGCTTGGGTCTGGAACAATCAGAGCCGTGCTTGGGAAGAGCTGGGTGATGAATACCTGAATTCCGTAGTTAAGGTTATCAAGATGGGCCGTAAGTTGGAGCCCTTCGATCTTATCAAACTGCCAATTAAAGCTGCGGAGTAATCAGAATGAAAAACCTATTCAAATCTGCCCTGCTTGCAGCTGCGATGGCTGTGAGCGTTGCACCTGTTCAAGCTGCTACCAGCTTGGATCAGTTGCTCGAACAAGTTAAAAAGAACCGTGTTTCCGAAGCGCGTATTAACGCTCAACGTGAAGCCGAGTTCAATTCTGCTCGTGCTGATAAGCAAGCATTGTTAAAGAAAGCGCAAGACGGTTTGAAGGCCGAACAGGCTCGTGGTGACCGTTTGGCTAAGCAATATGCGGACAACGAAGTACGTTTAGCCGAAAAAGAGCAGGAGCTGAAAAATGCGACTGGTACTTTAGGTGAGATGTTCGGTGTGGTTCGTCAGTCGTCTGGTGAAGCCTATGGTCTGATTTCTAGCTCAATTGTTAGTGCTCAGTATCCAGGTCGCTCAGCTTTCTTGGAAGGTATGGCCTCCGAAAGTAAAGGTCTGCCAAACATTCAGGAACTGGAAGAACTGTGGTTCGCGCTGCAAACTGAAATGACTGAGTCTGGCAAAGTTGCCCGTTTCGAAACTGATGTTATCAGCTTGGATGGTGGTTCTAGCCGTCAGGAAGTAGTGCGTGTTGGTACGTTCAACCTGGTGAGCAAAGATGGTTATCTGACCTACAATGCTGAGAAAGGGCAAGTACAGCCACTTGGACGTCAGCCTGACAGCTATATGGTAGATGATGCATCAAGCTTCATGGATGCCAAAGCTGGTTTCAATCCTTTCTTTGTTGACCCGACTCGCGGCACTATTTTGGGCCTGTTGACTGCTAAGGCAACTTTGTCTGAGCGTTATCATGCAGGTGGTGTAGTAGGTTACGTTATTACTGGTATGTTGGCTCTAGGCTTCCTGATTGCTATCTACAAGTTCGTAACACTGACTACCATTAGTGCCAAAATGCGTTCACAGCTGAACAATACAGCCAATCCTTCTTCTTCTAACCCGTTAGGACGTATCCTGAAGGTTTATCAAGAGAATAAAGGCGCTGATGCTGAGAACCTGGAATTGAAACTGGATGAAGCTATTCTGCGCGAGCTGCCAAGCATTGAGTCCGGTATCAATATCATCAAGATCTTCGCTGCAGTAGCCCCTCTGTTGGGTCTATTGGGTACGGTTCTGGGTATGATCGCAACCTTCCAGCAAATTACGCTGTTCGGTACCGGTGACCCTCGTATTATGGCGGGAAGTATCTCAATGGCCTTGGTAACTACTGCTCAAGGTATTATTGCGGCACTGCCTCTGATTCTTCTGCACAGCATTGTTGCTGGTCGCAGCAAGTCAATCGTGCATATCCTGGATGAGCAAGCTGCGGGTATCGTAGCGGCTCACGCCGAGGTGGAGAAAGCTTAATATGTTATACCTGATAGAACTCTTGGAATCTGTCAGGGATTTTATCGCTACCGGCGGTGACGTACTGTATGTTGTTGCTGCCGCGCTCTTCCTCATGTGGATATTGATGATTGAGCGCTACTGGTACGTCACCAGCGTGTTCCCTAAGGTGATGAAGCAAATCATCACCGACTGGGACGCAAGGAAGGACACCACATCCTGGTATGCGCATAAGATTCGTGATGCATGGATTTCGCAAGCATCAGACAAACTCAGTGAGAGAATGTTGTTGATTAAAACTTTGGTTGCCATGTGCCCCCTTATTGGTCTGTTGGGCACAGTAACCGGCATGATTACCGTATTTGAAATCATGGCGGTGCAGGGAACGGGTAACCCGCGCTTGATGGCAGGAGGTATCTCCATGGCTACAATTCCCACTATGGCGGGAATGGTTGCGGCGCTTTCCGGTGTGTTCTTCAGCACACGTCTGGAAGCCAAAGTTAAAATTTCTAAAGAGAAGTTGGTCGACAGCTTGCCTCATCATTAAAGAGAGATTTATATGGCTCGTAAACATCGTGCAGAAGAAGAAGAAGCAACGATCGACATGACTCCCATGTTGGACATCGTGTTCATCATGTTGATCTTCTTTATCGTAACTACCTCTTTCGTAAAAGAGGCAGGTATCGAAGTAAATAAACCTAAGGCTGAACAAGCGACTAAACAGAAATCTGCCAACATCTTTATCGCCATCAATGAAAATGGTGAAGTATGGATGGATAAGCGTATGGTTGATGTTGAGCGTGTGTCTGCCAACATTGAGCGCCTGCTGGCTGAACAGCCGACTGATGTCGTAATCGTTCAGGCTGACGTTGAAGCCAAACACGGTGTCGTTGTTGAAGTAATGGATCAGATCAAGGCTGCTGGCATTGATAGGATATCGGTAGCAGCAAAGGATAATTAATATGCTTCGTCTAATAGTATCAATACTAGTAGGTGCGGCCATTACCTTTGCCTTGTTTGTGATAATGGCAAAACTGATTGCCAATTCTTCACGGCCTGCTGACGAGGTTCCGGAGATTCCGGTAATCGACGTCGTCATGAGTGAGCCGGAAGATAATACGCAAACTCGTTCCAGGGTGCCGCCGCCGCCGCCACCGCCGCCGCAGCAGCCGCCTAAAATGCAGCCTCAGGAGCCTGAAGCTAACGATCCTAACACTGACGGCATGTCATTTAACTTGCCTGGTGTAGACGTTGGTGGTGCTGACGTGGCCATTGGTGGGCCTGGTGCTTTGATGCGCGATGGTGAAGCAACACCAATTGTGCGTATCGAGCCTAAGTACCCTATAGAGGCAGCGCGTGACGGTAAAGAAGGATGGGTTAGACTGTCTTTCACTATCAACGAGGTAGGTGGTGTTGAAGACATTGAAGTTATCGATGCCGAACCCAAACGTATCTTTGACCGTGAAGCACGTCGCGCTCTGAGCCGTTGGAAGTACAAGCCCAAGGTTGTAGATGGCAAGCCTGTTAAGCAGGTTAATCAGAAAGTACAGTTGGACTTTAAGTTGGAGCAATCGTAATGAAAATAACGAAAAATCCAATCAGTAAGCTAATCGTGCTGAGCTCTATGGTGCTCTGTTCATACTCTGGGTTGGTGCAGGCGCAATCTGCACCACCAGTGGTATGTCCTGGTTACAAACAAGGGCCGTCTAATATTCCGAGTGAACGCGTAGGTAAGAAGATTCAGAAAGCTTTCGAAGCATACAATAATGAACAGTTGCAAGAAGCACTGAGCATCCTGTATGAAATCGATACTTCGGATCCCTTTGATCGTGCCTTTACTGACAAGTTTATTGGTCAGCTTCTGGCTTCGCAGGAAGGGCAAGCTTCGAAAGCCCTGGGTTACTTGCAGAACTCGGTAAAAGACAAGCAACTGACAGATGGCGATCATGCGTCTATCTTGAAACTTGTTGCTGACCTCAACCTGCAGGAACAGAAGTACAGTGATGCTCTGGTCTGGTATCAGAAGTACATCGACTTCACCTGTAAGCAAGATCCTGATGTTTATGTTCGTATGGCTAACGCGAATTACGAATTAAAGCAGTGGGATAAGGTTGTAGGGCCAGCAGACAAAGCTATCGCCTTGTACGAAAAGCCAAATAAGAACCCTTATGTTCTGAAGCTGTCAGCATTTTTTGAACGTAAGATGTGGCCGCAAACTATTGAAGTCGCAGAGGAATTGGTCAGACAATTCCCTGATACTGCCCAGTGGTGGTCGCAATTAGGTATGTTCTACGCTCAGGTTGAGGACTTTAAGAAATCTTTGGCTATGCTGGAAGTTGCCTATAACAACGGTTTTTTGACTAAAGAGTCTGAAATCCGGGTGCTTAGTCAACTGTATGCAACTAATGATATTCCTTACAAAGCAGCCACCATCATGGAGAAGCACCTGAAGGATGGTTTGCTTAAGAGTGACGAGAAGAATTTTGCCAGTTTGGCAAATGCCTTCCACTCTGCTAAGGAGATCAAAAAGGCTGCTTATTACTACGGCAAAGCTGCTGCACTGAGTAATGATGTCGATCACTATCGTCGTCAGGGCTCACTGTTAGCCGCAGCTGAAGATTATAAGAATGCCATCCCTGCATTTGATAAAGCGTTAGAGCTAGCTAAAGGTAAAGATGAAGGTAAGTTACATATCGAATTGATGACTTCTTACTTTTATTTGAATGATTTTAAGCAAGCCTACAAGCACGTTAAGCTGGCAATGAATGACAGCGCAACGGCACGCACAGCGAAGAGCTGGGAAGCTTATATTAAGGAAAAGGCTCGTAACCGCGGTGTAAAACTGTAAGTTTCGAGTAGAACTTAGTTAAAAGGCCCCGCGATATCGGGGCTTTTTTTTGTCTGATCCGGCCCAAAATACCATTGACATTTTCCTAAGCCCGAAGAGGAAAGTGTAATGAAATCTTATACACAACGAACACAGAGAGATTATTCCCTAGGCTGACTAATGTATCGGCTATTCATAATATTTGTATTCTTTGAAAACTGTCCTTGCCAAGCGCTTCACTTGCTTCAGGCTATTTTGTCTGAAAGTATTCCGTCCTGAATAATATTGCTCTAGTCTGAAATTTCATTCTTTAAAGAAATGTGAAATTATTTTTTTGCTGCATTGGTCTAACATCATGTTAGTGCCTTTCGGCCAGTCACCTGTATTAATACAATTTTTGCTTAGGAACTGAATATGAAACAGATAAAGAAAACCGGTATAGCAACAGCTTTAGGTGCCGTAGTGATTGGCTCTCTGTCAAATGTGAGCATGGCTGCAGATAACGGTGCATTTGCAATGCAAGCCTTAGAAAGCGGTTATATGCAGTTTGCTGGAGAAGGGAAATGCGGCGAAGGTAAGTGCGGTGAAGACAAAAAAGCCAAGAAAGAAGGGAAGTGTGGCGAAGGTAAGTGCGGTGAAGACAAAAAAGCCATGAAAGAAGGAAAATGTGGCGAAGGTAAGTGCGGTGAAGGCAAAAAAGCCATGAAAGAAGGAAAATGTGGCGAAGGTAAGTGCGGTGAAGGCAAAAAAGCCATGAAAGAAGGGAAATGTGGCGAAGGTAAGTGCGGTGAAGGCAAAAAAGCCATGAAAGAAGGGAAGTGTGGCGAAGGTAAGTGCGGTGAAAGCAAAAAGGCCATGAAAGAAGGAAAATGTGGCGAAGGTAAGTGCGGTGAAAGCAAAAAAGCCAAGAAAGAAGGGAAATGTGGCGAAGGTAAGTGTGGTGGTTCCCATTAAGCCATAAGAATAAAGAGGGCCGCCCAAGGCGGCCTTTTGCTTTCGTGCAGATCTTGAGGAAATCGTATGGCATTAAATGCGACGAATGTTGGTTTGGGATTACGTCGAGAGATGCTGGAAGAGGTTCAATCATTCGGCTGTGTACCCGTCGACTTTTGGGAAGTTGCACCAGAAAACTGGATGCCACTGGGTGGGCGTTATCAAAAGCAACTGAGTGCGCTTACTCAGCAATATGAGTTTAAAACTCACGGCTTGTCGCTTTCCATTGGTAGTCCTGATGCATTAGATATTGGCTTTGTGAAAGCGGTAAAGCGCTTTTTGGATGAATACAATATCAGTACCTACAGTGAGCATCTGAGTTATTGCTCTGCAGCCGGTCATCTTTACGATTTAATGCCCATTCCTTTTTGTCAGGACGCGGTGCGGCATGTTTCTGACCGAGTTAAGCAAGTGCAGGATATTTTGCAGCGACCTTTGGCGCTTGAAAATGTTTCCTATTACGCAGCGCCAGATGCACAAATGGCGGAGATAGATTTTATCTTATCGGTGTTGGAGCAGGCTGATTGCCAGTTGCTTCTTGATGTAAACAATATCTACGTCAATGGCGTTAATCATGGTTATGATGCAGTTACTTTTCTCAAAGCAATGCCCACTGACAGAATTGCTTATCTGCATATAGCCGGCCATTACAATGAAGCTGACGATCTCATCGTTGATACTCATGGAGCCGATGTTATTCAGCCCGTATGGGACCTGTTGGAGTTGACTTACCAAACCCATGGCGTGTTGCCCACCTTGTTGGAACGGGACTTTAATATTCCTCCTTTACCTGTGTTGCTCAAAGAAGTGGAGCGTATTCGGGCCTTGCAGATGAACTATTTACCCAGACAGGAACAACGAGCCTGATGTCACACTTATCAAAACAGTTCGCATTTGCTAATCACATCCGGGATCCGGAGACCTTTCCAGCACCTGAAGATGTTGAAGACAGACGAATGAATATCTACAGGGAGCTTTTTTTTAACAATGTCAGTGGCTTTGTTACTAATGGTTTTCCTGTTTTGTGTAGTCTCTACGACGACTCCACCTGGCAGCAGTTATGCCGGGCGTTTTTAGCCAAGCATGCCTGTCGTTCCCCTTATTTCGTGGATATCAGTAAGGAGTTTGTTGAGTTTATTGCCAATGAATACGCGCTTCAGCCTAGCGATCCTCCTTTTATGGCAGAGCTGGCTCATTATGAATGGGTTGAGCTGGCATTGAGCACGGCTAAAGGGCAAAGTGCTGGTGATTGGGCCGGGCAGCCTTATTCGGCAGTAAAGCTATCTGAACTGGCCTGGGTGCTTAGTTATGAGTATCCCGTACATCAGATAAGCACAGAATTTCAACCTGAAACCCCTTCAGGACCACACTATTATGTGGTGTTTCGGGATAAAGAGGATGATGTGCACTTCCTTAACATCGACCAAGTCAACGCTTTTGTATTGTCTTGCGTTGAAGATGACGCTGAAGAAGTTAGTGCTCTGATTGAAAAGCTACAAAATGCGATGCCGCATTTACCTGCAGACCAAGTTGCAGCAGGGTGCCGTCAGGCCCTGGATAAATTTGTCGGTAAAGGTATCTTAGTACCGACTTAGTTGCAGTTGACGCTTGATACTAACCTCTGCTGTTAATCCTTGTCAGTTTGCATTAAGATTTGCCGCTTCCGTTTTAAGAGATTTCAGACATGCATCACGACGAGAATTTCAAAGACCCTTTTAACGTTAAATATCTTCTGGCTGCGCTAGTGACAACCTTGGCATTGCCATTGTTGCATGTGATCCTGGGTTGGTTCGTTTTCTATCTGAATCACTAAAAAGAGCAGCGATAGCGTGACGATAGAGTATATCAAGTCAGCCATAAAAACCGTGCCTGACTACCCTAAGCCCGGTGTGCAGTTTCGGGATGTGACTTCCCTCATGCAGGACGGTAAGGCCTTTGCCGCTTGTATTGATATATTGGCGGCTCACTACCAAAATCACGGCTTTGACAAGATCGCAGGCACTGAAGCCCGGGGCTTTATTTTTGGTGCGCCATTGGCCAAGGCATTAGGCTGTGGTTTTGTACCTGTTCGCAAGTTTAACAAGTTGCCTCGTGCAGTTATCCGTCAAAGCTACCAATTGGAGTATGGTGAAGACGTGCTGGAACTCCACCAGGATGCAATTCACCATGGCGAAAACGTGTTGTTGATGGACGATTTGCTGGCGACAGGTGGCACTATGCTGGCAACGGCGAAATTGGTACGTCAGTTGGGTGGCAAAGTTGAGCATGCTGCCTTTGTTATCAACTTACCGGACCTGGGCGGTTATCAGCGTTTAGTTGAGCAAGGTATTATTTGTCACTATCTTTGCGAATTTGAAGGGGACTAGGTGAGTTACCAGGTTCTCGCCCGGAAATGGCGGCCAGCGAATTTTGCGCAATTGGTCGGTCAGTCGCATGTTGTGTCCGCTATTTCGAATGCATTGGATAATAACCGCTTACACCATGCTTACCTCTTTACAGGTACTCGTGGGGTGGGTAAAACCACAATTGCCCGGATTTTTTCCAAAAGTTTAAATTGCGAGCAAGGCATGAGTGCCACTCCTTGCGGAGAATGTGCAACATGTCGTGAAATAGACCAAGGCAACTTTGTAGATTTGCTTGAAATCGATGCGGCGTCTCGTACTAAGGTAGAAGATACCCGAGAGCTGTTGGACAACGTGCAGTACCGTCCAACCCGGGGACGTTACAAGGTTTACCTGATTGACGAAGTGCATATGCTGTCCAAGCACAGCTTCAATGCCTTGCTGAAAACCCTTGAGGAGCCGCCTCCCCACGTCAAATTTTTACTGGCAACCACAGATCCGCAAAAATTACCCATCACTATTTTGTCCCGATGCCTGCAGTTTAACTTAAAGGCTTTGTCACGAGACCAGATTGCTCAGCAGTTGACGCATATTTTGCAGCAAGAAGGCATTAGTGCTCAGCCTGAGGCGCTTGCGCAACTGGCGCGTGCGGCGCAAGGTAGTATGCGGGATGCATTGAGTCTGACTGATCAGGCGATTGCTCAAGGGAACGGCCAAGTCAATGTAGTGACTGTTGTCGATATGCTCGGCTTGCTGGACAAAAACCAGGTACTGAAGTTGTTGCATGGCATAGTGCAGGGTGAAAGTGCGGAAGTGATGCAGCAGGTTGAATCACTAGCGATGCAGGCTCCTGACTTTAGCCAGATTCTGGCGGAGTTATGTAGCCTGTTGCACCAGATGGCATTGACCCAATTTGTCCCAGACAGTTGCAAACTTGAAACTGTCACGGCAAAAGCCATCTACCAATTGGCAAAGGCGGTATCTCCTGAGCAAGTGCAACTGCTCTACCAAATAGCCTTACAGGGCAGAAGAGACCTACCTTTTGCAGCTGACGGTCGCAGTGGGTTGGAAATGACGCTGCTGAGAATGCTGGCATTCCAGCCCGTGGCTCAAAAAAAAACGCTAGCGGAAATCCGCCAGCTCAGTGAAGAAGCCGCAGTTCCTTTTGATATACCCTCCGATGATGAGGAAGATATCTCTGATGAACTACTGCAATTGCAAAATGACCAGGCGTTAGTCTGGCAACAAGCAGAAGCACTGGGTCCACAAGCACTTGTAGGCGAAGAAGCATCTACCCAGACTGTTTTGCCTGAGCCTGAGCCTGAGCCTGAGCCTGAGCCTGAGCTACTTGTGGCAGCTGCACCCAATACCACCGAGAGTTTACTGGCGCTGAGACGTAAGTTGCGTGAAGAGGTGCAAGCTGAGAAAAACGCGCCAGCGGTGGCAGTGGAAAAATCTGCTGCGCCGACTATCAACTTCAGTCGTCCCGTTGCTGATACCAAGCCTGAATTTGTAGAAATACCAGAACTTGAGCATGAGACTGCCGCCGAGATTCCTGCTCCAGAGCCTGTCGCAGGTGCGTCTGATATCAGTTTGCCGGTGAATGAAGAGGACAGTCCGCCCTGGCATGATGAGCCAGCGAATTTCCCTGCGGCTTTCGGTGCCCAGCAAAATACCACGCCAGAAGAGGCGATGTTCGATGCGTCTCAGCAGGCAATACAGGAACAAAATGAATATCCGCGTGATGACGAATTTGTCCATCATGAAGATCTGATAAGCGATGCGGACGAAGATTTTTCAGCACCAGATATGCAGGCCTACCAGGTTGATATGCCGGCTTATGAAGATGAACAGGCGGCGGATGAGGCTGAGTCAATCGATGATGATATGTCTGCCAGCGAAGATCTGCTGGCAGCGTATCAGGATGAAGATCCTTCGGTTTTACAGGTTGATAGGGATGTTCCCGCATTTTTATCAGACGGGCAGAAAGTTTTACATGCCAGCCAGCTGGATAAATGGAGCCGTCTGGTTGAACATATGGGGATTAACGGTCTGGTTAAGCAGTTGGCGTTACATGCTGGTTGTCAGGTACAGGGCAATGAGGTCAATTTGCTGTTACATAGCAGCAAGGCGCACCTGTATTCACCTTCTGCACATCAACAGCTTCAGCAGCATTTAAGTGATGCCCTAAAGCGTCCTGTTGAGCTGAAAGTGGAGTTAGGGAGCCCGGTCAATACCCCGTTTGCCCTGGCTCATGCCATTCGGCAAGCCCGCCAGGCGTATGCAGAGCAGGTGGTGCAAACCGACCCCGGCATTAACTTGCTGCGCAGTGAATTTTCAGCGTCGGTTGCGGCGCAAAGTATTAAACCGAGATAGGGATAACCGGAAGTGTTATCCGCAAAGCAAAGAGGTGATTATGTTTAAAGGTGGAATGGGCAACTTGATGAAACAGGCCCAGCAGATGCAAGAGCGTATGCAAAAGGCCCAAGATGATCTGGCAAAATTGGAAGTAACCGGCGAAGCGGGAGCTGGCATGGTGAAAGTGACTATGACCTGTAATCATAGCGTACGTCGGGTGGATATTGATGAAAGTCTGATGGAAGACGACAAAGAGATGATCGAAGATTTGGTTGCAGCTGCTATCAATGATGCGGTACGTCGTGTCCAGGAAACCACAAAAGAGAAAATGTCAGGCGTGACCGGTGGAATGCCTTTGCCTCCTGGTTTTAAGATGCCGTTTTAATCGATACCAATGAAGGGACGGCCGAAATCGTCCCTTTTATCATTTAGCCTAACTCTAAAGTTGTCATGAAATTCAGCCCATTACTCAGTGAACTTATTCGTACCCTGAAATACTTACCTGGTGTTGGCCAGAAATCTGCTCAACGCATGGCATTTCAACTCTTGGAGCGCAATAGAGAGGGGGCTCAGGAACTCGCTTCGGCCCTGCACAATGCCATGGAGCATGTACAGCATTGTCAGCAGTGCCGCAATTTTACCGAGTCAGACTTGTGTGATATCTGCGCCAGCCCCAAGCGTCAGCAACAGGGAATTCTTTGCATAGTAGAAACTCCCCAGGATGTAATGGCCATAGAGCAAACGGCGGAATTCAACGGCCTGTATTTTGTATTGATGGGACATTTGTCGCCTATTGATGGCATTGGGCCTGCGGATATTGGTCTGGATAGCCTTGGCGAGCTGTTGGATAAGCACCAGATCCAGGAAGTGATCTTAGCCACAAATCCGACCGTGGAAGGTGAAGCAACAGCGCATTACATTGCGCAAATGTGTCGAAGCCGAGAGATAAAAGCCAGTCGAATCGCCCACGGTGTGCCGGTTGGCGGGGAATTGGAATATCTGGATGGTTCAACGTTGATGCATGCTTTCAGTGGTCGCAGAGAGCTTTGAACAACGCACATGCTTAGAATAAATTTCGACATTCATCGTTGAAATCAGACAATCTGTCCTTATCTCCTAGTTCGAAGCGAATGATGCCGATGGCCTAATGGCGGTCGGAAATGAAACAGTACTAGGAGATGTCCGTTTATGGCAGATGCAGCCCATAAAGAAACCCATGGTTTTCAAACTGAAGTTAAAAAACTCCTTCAGTTAATGATCCACTCCCTTTACTCGAATAAAGAGATTTTCCTGCGCGAGCTGGTGTCAAACGCCGCCGATGCTGCAGACAAACTGCGTTTCCGCGCGCTGTCTGACGACAAACTCTACGAGAACGACGGTGATCTGCGTGTTCGTCTGATTGTAGATAAAGATGCTGGTACCCTGACCATTTCCGACAACGGTATCGGCATGAGTCGTGATGATGTGATTGAGCATCTGGGTACTATTGCCAAATCCGGTACTGCTGAATTTTTCAGTAAGTTATCTGGTGACCAGGCCCGCGATTCTCAGCTAATTGGTCAATTTGGGGTGGGCTTCTATTCCGCCTTTATTGTCGCTGACAAAGTGACTGTGCGCACTCGCGCAGCTGGGCAGGATGCGTCTCGCGGTGTGGAGTGGGAAAGTGCCGGAGAAGGGGATTTCACTGTCGCTGATATTGAAAAAGCCGGGCGTGGTACCGACGTTATCTTGCACCTGAAAGACGACGAAAAAGAATTTTTAGATGACTGGCGTCTACGCTCCATCATAGGTAAGTACTCTGATCACATTAGCGTGGCTGTGCAGATGTACAAAGACGAAGTGCCAGAGAGGGAAGGGCCTGATGGCGAGAAAGTGGCAGCTGAGCCGGGTAAGTGGGAGACCATCAACAAGGCCACGGCAATTTGGACCCGTGATAAGTCTGAAGTCAGTGACGAGGAATATCAGGAATTCTATAAGCACGTTTCCCATGATTTTGGCGATCCGCTGCTATGGTCGCACAATAAAGTGGAAGGTAAGACAGAGTACACCAGCCTGCTGTATGTGCCGGCTAAAGCCCCTTTTGATTTGTGGAATCGTGAGCAGAAACACGGCCTGAAGCTTTATGTGCAGCGCGTGTTTATCATGGATGATGCCGAGCAGTTTATGCCGGTGTACCTGCGTTTTGTCAAAGGGGTATTGGACTCCAACGACTTACCGCTTAACGTCTCTCGTGAGATTCTGCAGGACAATAAGATCACTCAGGCCATGCGCCAGGGCTGTACCAAAAAAGTGCTGCAGATGCTGGAGCGTCTGGCCTCTAATGACAAAGACAAGTACCAGAGCTTCTGGAACGAATTTGGCAATGTGCTTAAGGAAGGGCCGGCGGAAGATTACAGCAACCGTGAGAAAATTGCGGGCTTGCTGCGTTTTGCCTCCACGCAGGAAGACAGCAGTGCGCAAACTGTATCACTGGACGACTATCTTGCCCGTATGAAGGAAGGCCAGGATAAGATCTACTACATTACGGCTGATAATTATCAGGCTGCTAAATCCAGTCCTCATTTGGAGATCCTCCGTAAGAAGGGCATTGAAGTCTTGCTGATGTCTGACCGCATCGACGAATGGCTGATGTCTCATCTGAATGAATACAAGGAAAAACCGTTCCAGGCCATTACCAAAGGTCAGTTGGATCTGGGAGACCTGGACGATGAAGAGACCAAAAAAGCACAGGAAGAGGCCGAGAAGCAAGTTGCTGGTCTGACTGAGCGGGTTAAAACCGTACTGGGTGAGCGAGTCAAAGAGGTGAAATTAAGCCATCGTCTGACCGATTCGCCCGCTTGCGTGGTTGCTGATGAATATGGCATGAGCACGCAGATGATTAAGCTGATGCAGGCTGCCGGGCAAAGTGTTCCTGAGATGACCTATCACTTTGAACTGAATCCGGAGCATAGTTTGGTGAAAGTACTGGCTGAGTTGCAGGATGAATCCCGTTTTGCACAGTTGGTTGAAGTCTTGTTTGACCAGGCTGCACTCACTGAGCAGGGCAGTTTGAAAGATCCTGCGGCCTTTGTGGGACGCTTAAACAAGCTGCTGATGGAACTAGTAAAGTAAGTTTTCAGTATTGATAACAAAAGGGCGGGCCAGCAGGTCCGCCCTTTGTGGTTAAAGACCGCTAAAACTATGGTCTGACATGGTGTTTTTCACATAGTTTTCGGCTTGTAACCCCTGGGCTTAATGTGTAAAGTTCCCAGCTCATTCATATAATTGTCACAGACCAGTAAGAGGATCAGGTATGCGCATCATTTTGCTTGGCGCTCCCGGAGCAGGAAAGGGCACGCAAGCCCAGTTTTTAATGGGCAAATTCGGGATACCACAGATATCTACCGGCGATATGCTCAGAGCCGCCATCAGTGCTGGCACCGAGCTCGGCCTTGCTGCCAAGAAAGTCATGGACGAAGGTAAACTGGTCTCCGATGAGCTTATTATTGGTTTGGTAAAAGAGCGTATAGCTCAACCTGATTGCCAGAATGGTTTTCTGTTAGACGGTTTCCCTCGCACTATTCCTCAGGCCGATGCCATGAAAGAAAACGGCGTAGACGTTGACCATGTGATTGAGTTTGATGTAGCAGACGACATTATTGTCGAGCGTATGGCTGGCCGTCGTGTCCACGCTGCTTCAGGTCGCGTGTATCATGTAACCTACAATCCGCCCAAGGTGGAAGGTAAGGATGATGTAACAGGTGAAGACCTGGTTATTCGTGCTGACGACGAGGAAGAAACCGTACGCAAGCGTCTGGGTATCTACCACGAACAGACCAAGCCTTTGGTTAACTATTACAGCAATGAAGCCGCTTCTGGTCGTTGTGCTTACCATAAAGTAGATGGTACTAAGCCGGTTGAACAAGTTAGCCAGGAATTATCTGCCTTGCTTGCTTGATCAAAATTGATTTTTGATCAAAAAGGAGCGTCAGCTCCTTTTTTTATGGGGAAAAGGGAAATGTCTATGCAAGGTCTGTATGTCAGTGGTAATCCTGAGGGACCCGCCCTGGTATTGCTGCACAGCTCGATGAGTAGTGCCCGTCAATGGCGGGAGTTAGTAGACCAATTGGAAGACACGTTTCGCATAGTTAATTTTGACCTGCTTGGTTATGGTCAGGCGCCTGCTCCAACACTTACCGTACCGTTTAGTCTGGAGAACGAAACGCAGCGCATTGAGCAACATCTATCTGACTTAGGGGTTGAGCAGTTTCATATATGCGCTCATTCTTTTGGTGGTGCTGTAGCGCTTAAACTTGCTCACGAGCGGCCTAATGCGGCGCTGTCGCTTAGCTTGTTCGAGCCGGTCGCTTTCCATTTACTGTCACACGAATCTGCAGGTTGGCTTGAGGTGCAGGAGCTGGGGAAAAAGGTCGCGCACTTGGATGCGGCGCAGGCGGGGGCTTGCTTTGTTAACTACTGGAATGGGGCGGGCTATTTTGAGTCTATGCCGTTGGCGGTTCAGCAGGTTTTTGCTGGACAGGTTAAAAAGGTCAGAATGGACTTTATTGGCCTGACCGGCGAAGCCTACCAGCTTGCTGATTACGCCCAAATTCAATGCCCGGTATTGCTGCTAAGTGGCAAACAGTCCCGTACTTCTGCATTGGCGGTTACAGATGCTCTGGTTGAGTATTTACCTAGAGTGCAGCGCTTATGGGTATCTGGTGGACACATGTCACCCATCAGCCATAGTAAAGAAGTAAACAAGCTGTTGATCGATTTTCTGGTTAAGCAGATAGTCTGAAGGTCTGTTAAGCGAGCTTGAATGATAAAAAAGCGGCTCATAAGAGCCGCTTCCAGGGAGAGAGGTGAGGGCTTTAGGGCTTAGCCTTTGTTTTCCAACAGACTGCTACCTATTTCAATCTTGCGAGGCTTTTTCGCCTCGGGGATAACACGCTCAAGATCAATGTGCAGCAGGCCATTTTTTAAATCGGCACCCAGCACTTTGACATGGTCACCAAGCTGGAACTTACGCTCAAAGTTACGCTCTGAAATTCCTTTATGCAGGAAATTACGCGCTTCCTCTTTTTCCACTTTGTTGCCGGTAACATGTAAAGTGTTCTCTTCAACCTGGATTTCCAGTTCTGACTCAGCAAAGCCCGCTACCGCCATGGTGATGCGATACTTGTCCTCACCCAGCAATTCAATATTGTAGGGGGGATAAGAAGGCTGCTTTTCGTTACGGCTGGCGGCATCAATCATAGATGCAAGGTGGTCA
Organism: Bowmanella yangjiangensis; assembly: GCF_017255015.1. Taxonomy (GTDB): domain Bacteria; phylum Pseudomonadota; class Gammaproteobacteria; order Enterobacterales; family Alteromonadaceae; genus Bowmanella; species Bowmanella yangjiangensis. The sequence continues at coordinate 45,904 of NZ_JAFKCS010000013.1, forward strand.
AAACCGATGAAAGAACGATAAAGTGGAGACAGATCAATATTACGCATAGTCATATCCTCGTAAGCAATATGGGTTGTTGTAGCCCCGCAACGCGGCGGCTGATTTAATTTGTCGACCCCTCAGGCATCGACAATATCTATATAGGGTTGGGCAAGTTGCTTTCAATACAAGATCTTGAGAAATTTCATAAAATACATCTAAGTGATTGAATAATATGAGTAATAATTTTGAGAAAACAATTCCGGAAGAAGCGGATAGGATCCTGATGTACTGGTTCGGTGAGATTCGGGATGGAATAGCCGAGTCGGGTAAGTCAGGTATCTGGTATGGCGCAGATCCCCAGACTGATGAGCATATCCGCAAGGCGTATGCCAGCCTGCTTGAACAGGCTTATCAGGGCAAACTGGATAACTGGCTGCAAACTGCCAAAGGAAGGTTGGCACAGATCCTGTTGTTTGACCAATTCAGTCGAAACATTCACCGTGGGACAGCTCAAGCCTTTGCCTATGATGAAAAGGCTCTGGGACTTTGCCTGGAGGGAATAACCCTTGGTCATGATCAGCAATTATCGCTAATAGAGCGGATATTCTTCTATCATCCATTGGAACATGCAGAACAGCAGGATATACAGGCCTTGTCTGTGCAACAGTTTTTGCAGCTGACCTCGTTGTATACTGAGGGCGAGCAACTGCAATTGGCCTCAAATGCCCTGCGCTATGCCATAGAACACCGAGATATCATTGCCAGATTTGGGCGTTTTCCACATCGTAACCAGGTACTGGGGCGTGTCGCGAGTGAAGAAGAACAAAACTACCTGCAGCATGGTGGTAAACGCTTCGGCCAATAAAAGTAAGATAGTGGTATTAAGCTGCTCTGTGTTAACAAAAATTTACCATGCAAGGCATTGAGCTTCTGCTTGTCTACAGGTAAATTGGCGCGTTTTTTATGGCGTGAATCGGTTGTTCATGGATACCTTTGCTCAAATCCGTCCTTATCAGGACGATGAAGTTCAGACTGTGCTGCAGCGATTGTTCAACGATCCTGAATTGTTGGATGCTTTGGTGCGTTTTCGCTTTGCCAATTGGCCTAAGTGGTTGGGCAAGCCTTTGGCTGTGGCATTGCGCTGGCATTTGAAAAGGCGCTTTGGTGCTATTCGAACGGTACGTGATTTTCAGAAACAGCTGGAGCCTTTTATTCAGCGCATGATCGACACCAGTACGACTGGGCTGAGTATCCATGGTTTGGAGCAGCTCGACCTGACGCGTCCTTGTTTGTTTATCTCCAATCACAGAGATATTGCGCTGGATCCAGCGTTTGTCTGTTGGGCGCTGCATTTAAAGGGGCAGGATACGGTGCGTATCGCTATTGGAGATAACCTGTTAACCAAGCCTTGGGTGTCAGATCTGATGCGTTTGAACAAGAGTTTTATCGTTAAACGTTCTGTACCAAGCAAAAGGGAAAAACTGCAGGCCAGTAAAGAACTCGCTGCCTATATCCAGCATTCCTTGCATGAAGAAAATGCGCATATCTGGCTGGCACAGCGGGAAGGCCGGGCCAAAGACGGCGTGGATAAGACCAACCCGGCGATTATTTCCATGTTGATGCTCAATAAACCCAAAGAGCAGGAATTTTCTGAGTACCTGAGTCAACTACGTATCGTGCCTGTGGCTATTGGTTATGAATACGATCCCTGCGATCTGGCAAAAGCCAAAGAATTGCATCAGCAAGCTATGACGGGACAGTATGAGAAGGAAGACCATGAAGATGTGGCCAGTATTTCTCGCGGCATTGTTGGTTACAAAGGCAAAGTCGAAGTGTGCTTTGGGCAACCGATAAAGGGGCCGCAGTTTGATTCAGCCAAACAGGTTGCAGAAGAAATCGATAAGCAGATTCGCGCGCTTTATCCGACTTTGACCACCACCCATTTGGCGGCTGAAAAACTGGGCTTGGATACCAGTCACGAGAACGCCCATTTTAGTGCCAGTCAACTCAAGGTTGAGCGTGAGCGCTTTAACCAGCGTTTGGCTGATGTGCCAGAAGAAATCCGTCAGCGCATGCTGAGCATGTATGCGGCACCGCTCAATCCTGAACATGTTGACTAAGCCAGACCCGCAGTCGGCTTAGTCCAATATTCCTAGTTAGCGGGCAGGGTCGATTGCGCCGCCGATACTGGCATTGACCCTGAACCAGCCAGCGATACTGTAGCGATCACGGTTGGCAGCTAGCACTTCGTGAGGGAAACGCTCACTTAAGAAGATCACCATCTGGCCAAACAGTGGGGTTAGTTTAAGAAAAGGGGCTTTTTGCTTTTTCTCATACATCAGCAGCTCACCACCGTCTTCGGTAGTCCAACCAGGGTTGAGATATAAAACCGTACTGAGTACACGGTTTGTGCGCCCTTTAAAGGCATCCAGATGCTTTTTATAGAAATCCCCTGGGCCATAGTGTGCAAAGTGACACTCATAGTCGAACAAGCCCATAAACAAGCGACGATTTAATCCCAGGCGCAGTTGCTCCATTACCATCAGGAACTCTTGCTGTGCTTCGGTCTGACCGGTTAACCAGCGAATTTCATCTGTGCGCACAAACTGGTTTTGCTGTTGTTGCTGCTCTCGGCCTATGCCTGCCGGTTGGAAATGTTGTCGACCATATTCGGACACCTCTAACAGCAAGGATTCGGTGATATGCGGGGGCAGCAGTTCAGGCATTACCATGTAGCCTTTCTCGGCCAGATTGTCAGCGAGATTGTCCAGGCTGTGCTGACTAAGTTCCGTCGGTAATTGAATAAGGGCGCTCAAGGGGATCTCGGCACAAACTAAAATTGGCGCTTTTTACTCCGTTTTCGTCGGCTTGTCATCTGTTTTTGCTTGGGAGAGGGCGGGGCAGAAAAGATGAGGCAGACCGGGGTCTGCCTTAATTTACTAGCTACTAGCGAATTACTTACGAATGCCTTCTACATGCAATTCCAGCTCTACGGTGTCGGCTAGGTCGCCGAGCTTATGTTCAATACCGAATTCGCGCATGCTGATGGTGGTTGAACCTTCGAAACCCACGCGGTAGCCGCCCCAGGGATCTTTGCCTTCGCCGACTTTTTCCACGTCGATAACTACTGGCTTGGTCACGCCGTGCAGCGTCAGGTTACCGTGGATATTCAACTCATTGTCATCATCCTTTACCACCTTAGTGCTGACAAACCTGGCGGTAGGGAACTTGCTGACATTCAGGAAGTCACCACTGCGAATATGTTTATCACGTTCAGCATGGTTGGAATCTATGCTGGTGGTGTCGATGTTTACTTCAATGGTTGAGGCTGTTGGGTTTTCAGCATCGTAGCTGAACTGGCCATCAAACTTGTTGAAACGTCCAGTCAGCCAGGAAAAGCCAATGTGCTTTACCTTAAAATTTACCGAGGCGTGCGCGCCTTTGGTGTCGATGGCATAGTCGGCGGCGTGAGCTAAAGGGGCCGTGCCCATCAGTGCCAACAGACTGGCTGCAAGTAGTTGTTTCTTCATAAAAGGTAATCTCCTTATCAAGGTTTAAGCATTCGGGTTAAGGTGTTGTCTTTATCAATAACGTGGTGTTTGATGGCTGCCAGGGCATGCAGTACCACTAGACCTATCAAACTCCATGCCAGCCACTCGTGAACTTCACCTGCCAGATCTTCCTGATTTTCTATCCATTCACCTAAGCCGGGTACAGTGAACCAGTTAAATACATCAATACCACGTGAGTCGGCGGTGGAAATCAGGTAGCCGCTGGTAAAAATGGCCAGTAGCAATATATACATCAGCACATGAGTGAAATGGGATAGATTCACTTCCCATGGTTTCCCAAGCGTCTCAGGGCGTGGTTTCTTGAAGCGCCACAACAGTCGCAATAAGGTTGTTAAGGCCAGCAGTATTCCAATACTTTTGTGTAGGTGCGGGGCCTCTCTATACCACTCACTGTAGTAATCCAGGTCTACCATCCACCAACCCAGCGCAAACAAGCCAATCACTGCCAATGCACTGAGCCAGTGTAAAACGATGCTGGTCCACCCCCAGCTGGTTTCGGAATTACGCAAATTACCTCCTTATATTCGATAGCAATAGCTTACGGCTTGTATATGAAAATTAATATGCCTGAATATCGAGGAATTATATCGATAAAATCGAATGGATAGGTAGGAAGGCCGGAGATTACTCCGGCTTTTGGTGACGGGTCTGCAGTACCTGAATAACATCCTGAAGGCTAATATTACTGGCCTGCAGCAGAACCAGCAGATGGTAAAGGAGATCGGCACTTTCATTTTTCAACTCTTCCAGATCGCCAACCGTGGCAGCCAGGGCTGTTTCTACCCCTTCCTCACCGACTTTTTGGGCGATCCGTTTGATCCCTTTGGCATAAAGACTGGCAGTGTAACTGCTGTCTGGTGCAGCCGATTTACGCAGCGCTAAAAGCTGTTCAAGTTCAGCAACAAAGGTCAGGCTAGGGGTAGCACCCTGATGCCAGCAGCTTGGGTCGCCGGTATGGCAGGTTGGGCCGTTAGGCAGGGCCAGGGCGATCAGGGCATCCTGGTCACAATCACAGCTCAATTCCACTAAATCCAGTGTATGGCCTGAACTTTCACCCTTGGTCCACAACCTTTGTTTGGAGCGGCTGAAAAAGGTGACATGACCGGTATCCAGACTTTTTTGCAGGGCTGCACGATCCATATAGCCCTGCATCTGAATTTTGCCCGAGATGGCATGCTGCACCACAACCGGCAACATGCCGTCCATCTTGTCCCAGGCCAGCGCGTCTATATTGTCTTGGTTGATAATCATAATTGTCTCATTATTTTTTAGCTACGAAGCTCGATCCTCGCTACTAACTCCTCATAGGGATTTGTTGGGCACGCAGATACTGTTTTAATTCGGGGATAGCGATGATGCCTTTGTGAAAAACCGAGGCGGCCAGCGCACCGTCCACATCTGCCTGTTCAAACACCGCCTTGAAGTGCTCCATGGTTCCCGCGCCGCCTGAGGCGATCAGCGGCACCTGACAGCCAGCACGAATCGCGGATAACTGGGCAATGTCATAGCCCTGACGCACCCCGTCCTGATTCATGCAGTTGAGTACAATTTCACCGGCGCCTCGCTGCTGCACTTCCTTTACCCAGTCAGCGGTTTGCCAGCCGGTGGTCAGAGTGCGTTTCTCGTCGCCGGTAAACTGTTTGACCTGGTAGGTATTGGAGGACTGGTCAAAATAGCTGTCGATACCAATAACCACGCATTGCTGGCCAAATTGGTCATGTAGCTTTGTGATCAGGGTGGGATCGGCCAGCGCCGGAGAGTTGATGGAAACCTTATCGGCGCCCATTTCCAGTACCTTGCCAGCTTCTTCTACCGATTTAATCCCGCCAGCAACACAAAATGGGATGTTAATGACTTCGGCAATCCGGCTTACCCAGCTTTTGTCCACCACCCGAGCATCACTGGAAGCGGTGATATCGTAGAATACCAATTCGTCAGCGCCTGCCAAAGCATATTGCTCAGCCAGCGGCACAATATCACCGACAATTTCATGGTTACGAAATTGCACGCCTTTAACCACTTTGCCGTCTTTTACATCCAAACAGGGAATAATACGTCTGGCCAGCATCAGTTTTGCTCCCATAATGCAATGGCTTCAGCCAGTCCAAATTTGCCTTCCAGCAGAGCGCGGCCCAAGATCACTGAGTCGACCTGGGTGCCTTTAAGTGCCTGAATATGCTCAAGGTTGCCAATCCCGCCGGATGCTTGCCAGATAATTTGCGGGAAGGCGGCTTTCATTTCCTGATACAAGGCCTGATTGGGGCCTTGCAGAGTGCCGTCGCAGGCAATATCGGTACAAAGTACGTGTTTGGCACCGGCCTCTAAAAAACCATCCAGCAAGGGGGCCAGCTCCACACCGCTGTCCTGTTGCCAGCCGTGCGTGGCAATGCACTTCTTGCCCTGAGTATCAATATTGATGTCCAGGGCCAACACTATGGCATCGCTACCGTATTCACGCAGCCAGCCCTTTACGAGCTCCGGCTGTTTGGCCGCCAGTGAGCCAATTACCACGCGCTCAATTCCGGTACTGAGCAAGTCCTTCACATCCTGCTCGCTGCGAATACCGCCGCCGGCCTGAAACTTCATTAGTTTGCTGTCAGCCAATTCGCGGATAAGGCCAAGTTGGCGTTTGGCCGGGTCTTTGGCGCCGGTCAGATCAACAATATGCAGCCAGCTTGCGCCAGCATCGGCATAGGCTTTAGCTACATCCAGTGGCTTTTGGGTGTAACGGGTTTTTTGTTGGTAATCGCCCTGATAAAGGCGTACCACTTCACCATCAATAAGGTCTATGGCTGGAATTATCATGTTTTCTCTCGTCTTGTTCGGGCCAATGCCCGACTGACCAAAGGCGTTGCCAGCGGTCGAGTCTGGATCAGCACTGGCTGATAAAATTGTTCAACAAACGGCTGCCTGCCTCGCCGGAGCGCTCAGGGTGGAATTGCACACCCATAAAATTGCCCTGGCCAATACTGGCACTGAATGGCATGCCGTATTCGCAGCGCGCCAGGGTGTAATCACATACCGATACGGCAAAACTGTGCACAAAATAGAAATAGCTGCCATCGGCGATGCCATCAAATAGCGGGCTGTCTGGATTGGGTGTGATGGTATTCCAACCCATATGAGGTAAACGTAGGTTGCCGACCTGCATGCGTTTAACTTCACTGGCAATCATGCCAAGGCAAGCCACATGACCCTCTTCAGACTGACGGGTCATTAGCTGCATGCCCAGGCAAATGCCCAGTGTTGGCTGGGTAAGTTCTCTGACCACAGTGATCAGTCCTTTGGCTTCAATTTTTTGCATGGCAGCAGGGGCAGAGCCCACGCCGGGCAGAATAACTTTGTCGGCATTTTTAATAACCTCGGGGTCATCGGAGACCGTCACCGGACACCCGAGTCGCTCAACGGCAAAGCGTACCGAGGCAATATTGGCGCAGCCGGTATCTACAATCACGAGTTCCACTAGAGCGCCCCCTTGCTGCTCGGCAGTACATCACCTTGTTTAGTGATGGCCTGGCGCAAGGCCCGGCCGAATACCTTAAACAGACTTTCTACCTGATGGTGGGCATTGCCTTCGGTGGTGGAAAGGTGCAGAGAGACCCCCATAGAGTCGGCCAAGGAGCGGAAAAAGTGCGATACCATCTGTGTCGACATTTCACCAACCCGTTCCTGGCTAAACTCAGCATCGAACTTTAAATAAGGACGGGCCGAAATATCTAACACACACTCGGCGCGGCATTCATCCATCGGCAGGGCAAAGCCAAAGCGACCTATACCGCGTTTATCACCTAGTGCTTTACGCAGCGCATCACCCAGAGCTAAGGCGGTGTCTTCCACTGAGTGGTGGTCGTCAATATGCAGATCGCCGTTTACCTCAACCTGCATGGTAAAACCGCCGTGGGTGGCAATTTGATCCAGCATATGGTCAAAAAAGCCAAGGCCAGTGCTTATTTGCGATTTGGCCTGATTGTCCAGGTCCACCTTAATACGGATATTGGTTTCCGAGGTGGTACGAATAACCTCGGCGATGCGGCCCTGACCTTTTAATTGTTTCTCAATGGCCAGCCAGTTGTTGTCCTGCCTGTCATAGCGAATACCGACAATTCCCATATTGTCTGCCAGTTGGATATCGGTGGGGCGATCACCAATCACATAGGAACGGGTGAAATCGATTTTGCCTTGTTGCAGATAGTCTTTAACCAGCCCCAGCTTGGGTTTGCGGCAACTGCAATTGTCTGCATCAAAGTGCGGGCAAATTAACACGTCGTCAAAGGTCACTCCCTGACTGGCGAACAGTTCCATCATTTTATTGTGCGGCGCATCAAAGTCCGCCTGCGGGAAACTGTCGGTGCCAAGGCCGTCCTGGTTACTGACGATAACCAGCTTAAATCCTGCTTGCTGCAGACGGGTTAAGACTGGAATCACCATAGGTTCAAAGACCAGTTTTTCCAGACTGTCTAACTGTTTATCAATGGCCGGTTCTTCTACCAGTGTACCGTCGCGGTCGATAAATAAAATAGCTTGCTGGCTCATATGGCCTTCTCCTCAAAAAAGCGTTGCATGGCGGCCACGAGCCGCTGATTTTGTTCTTCTGTGCCGATACTGATACGCAGGCAGTTTTCCAACCCTAGTTGCTTGGACTGATCGCGGATCAAAATACCCTGAGCGACCAGATCATCCATCAGCCCTTGTTTATATTGGCTGCGCAGTAAAATAAAGTTGGCCTGGCAGTCGCCAACCCGGACAAAGTCGCCTAGGGGTTGCAACTGATCTTGCAACCGTTGTCTTAGCACATTCAGGACTTCGACTTTCTCCTGCATCCATGCCAGTCCTTGTGGTGACAGGGCCTGGGCGGCAATCTGGGCGACAGGCTCAGCCAAAGGATAGGGCGCGATGGCTTTGAGTAGCACCTGAATAATCGCAGGGGAGGCTAGGGTGAAGCCGCAGCGAATGCCCGCCAGACCAAAGGCCTTGGATAAGGTGCGCAGTACCACCAGATTCGGGTAATTGGCTAACTGCCCAGCCCAGCCCTGGCCTTGCGCAAACTCAATATAGGCTTCGTCCACGGCGACCAGGGCAGAACCTGCAAAAAGCGCCAGCGCCTGCTCGATTTGTTCAGGCGCGACCTGCGTACCGGTAGGGTTATTCGGCGAACAGATAAATACCACTTTGACCTTACCGACAAATTCGGCCATGGCATCCAGGTTGAGGCTAAAATCCGCATTAAGGGGGGCTTTATTTACCTTAACGTTAAAGGTCTCGGCGCTGATGGCATACATGCCATAAGTGGGTGGACAGATAAGAATACTGTCCTGTCCGGCATCACAGAAGGCCCGAATTAATAGTTCGATACCTTCATCCGCACCGCGACTGACCAGAACCTGTTCGGGTGTGACACCAGCGTAAGCAGCATAGGCTTGTATAACGGCTTTAGGCTGGCAGTCCGGATAGCGGTTTAGTTTGCGACTGTCCAGGTTGTACTCGCCGACAAAGGGCGATTCGTTTGCATTTAACCAGTCTTGTCCGCCTGAGAATAAGCGTCGCGCCGACTCATACGGCTTCAGATCTCTAAGGTGTTTTGCTTGTAAAGCGTCAATCAGGCTATCGGTCATTTCAATGCATCCAATCTAAGGGCTACGGCTTGTTTGTGCGCATCCAGGCCTTCGGCATCGGCCAGGCACATAATGGCCGGGCCAATCTGCTTGAGGCCTTCCTGGCTTAATTCCTGAACGGTGTAGCGGCGCAGAAAATCCAGCAGACCCAGGCTTGAGGTATTTCTGGCATAACCATAAGTCGGTAGCACATGGTTTGTGCCGCTGGCATAGTCACCGGCAGACTCAGGCGACCAGGGGCCGACAAAAATGGAGCCTGCATTAGTGATCTTATCCAGCCAACTGCGTGGATTGTCCATCTGCAGAATTAAATGCTCGGGGCCGTACTGATTTGATACCTCAACCGCCTCTGCCATATCCCTGGTCAGGATATAGCGGCCGTGTTGCATACTCTGACGGGCAATATCAGCGCGGCCTAGCCGGCTAAGCTGCTGCTCAACGGCTTGTTTTACTGCGCTGATTAGCGGTTCTGAATCGCTCACCAGCACTGCTTGTGAGTCAATGCCGTGTTCAGCCTGAGAGAGCAGGTCAGAGGCAACAAAAGCCGGATTGGTGAATTTGTCGGCGATAACCAGCACTTCAGAAGGACCCGCGGGCATATCGATGGCAGGGCCTCCTGGAATTCGACTGACTTGCTGTTTGGCCTCGGTAACATAGCTGTTACCCGGACCAAATATTTTATCCACCTTGGCAATGCTTGGCGTGCCAAGGGCCATGGCGGCAATGGCCTGAGCACCACCGCACAGATAAATTTCGTCTATTTCACAAAGAGTGGCGGCATAAAGTATTTCAGCGGCCAGTGAACCTTGCTTGTTAGGCGGGCTACACAGCACTTTACGTGGGCAACCTGCTACCTGGGCAGTCACGCCAAGCATCAATACTGTGGAGGGCAGGGGCGCCGTACCGCCAGGAATGTAAAGGCCTACTGCAGCGATGGCTTGGTGTTTAAGCTCGCAGATGACGCCGGGGCTGGTTTGTACCCTGACATCCTGAGGGCGCTGCGCTGCATGGAACTTACGTATGTTCTGATAAGCAAGTTCAATAGCAGCTTTACGTTCATTGCTGAGTGTGGCGATGGCCTGCTCAATAGTGACCTTGGATAAACGTAGATCAGTAAGTTCTACCCCATCAAAGCGTTTGGCCAGGCTGAATAAAGCGTCGTCGGTTTGCTCGGCAACCTGTTTGATAATATCCGCCACCGCCTGGCTAAGGCGTTGATTATCGGCCAGTGCCGGGCGGGATAATAACTGTGCTTGCTGCTGCTGGGTTAATTGATTCCAGTCTTGCATGTTTAACCCAACATCTTTTCGATAGGGAGCACCAGAATACTGCTGCAACCCAGGGCCTTAAGTTTTTCCATGGTTTCCCAGAACAAAGTTTCGGTACTAACTACGTGCACAGCAACGCTATTTTCATTGCCGGCCAGAGGTAGAAGTGTCGGGTTCTCTGCACCAGGTAAAAGCTGTTTCACCTGCTCTATCTTATCTTTTGGCGCGTGCAGCATGATGTACTTGCTTTCCCGCGCTTGCATTACGCCGTTAATGCGGGTCAGTAGTTTGTCGATAAGTTGCTGTTTGCTGTCCAGCATGTCGCCACTGCGTTGAATCAGTACGGCCTTAGAGCGGAAAATGACGTCCTTTTCTACCAGACCATTGGCTTCCAAGGTTGCGCCGGTACTGACCAGATCGCAGATGGCATCGGCTAGTCCGGCGCGCGGGGCGACTTCAACCGAGCCATTAAGCATGACGGCTTTAGCATCGACATTCTGTTCGCGGAAAAAGCGCTCCAGCAAAAAGGGGTAGGTGGTGGCGACTTTTTTACCTTGCAGAGACTGCACGTTTTGGTAATCCATTTCATTCGGTACCGCCAGGGACAAACGGCAACCGCCAAACTCTAAGCGTTCCAGAGTCTTATATTGGAACTGTTTACCTTGGGCCTGACGCTCAAGCATTTTTTCTTCCAGTTCGTTTTCGCCGATGAAGCCCAAATCAACCACACCATCCATCACCAAACCCGGAATGTCGTCGTCTCTGACTCGCAGCAGATCGATGGGCAAGTTGGTGGCATGGGCAATCAACAAGCGGTCGCGAATCGACAGCTTGACGCCGATAGCTTTGAGTAACTCCATACTGCCTTCGCAAAGGCGGCCGGATTTCTGTACGGCAATTCTGAGTCTGTTGCGGTCTGTCATATTTTCCTACCTTAATTTTCACGAGCCCTAAAACGAAAAACCCCCGGAAGTTGCCTTCCGGGGGTATCTGATTAGGTTCGATATGCCACTGGAAGGTAACCATAGACCTTCCAGCACGAACCTGAAAGGTTATGCTATATGATGGTGATGATGAATCGCTTTCAGGTTCTCAGTAATCATGTTGCTAATTAATTATTCAGGCTATCTTTGTTCGGCCTTTAACTTACTGCATGGCATGGTCCTAAGGCAAGTGGAAATTGGTGCAAAAATTGACATTGGTTAAAGCAAAAAAGAATAAGTAGTTAGAAATTGATGGCACAAAACCCAAAAACTCGAGTCCAATGATTAAGTGTGTTTAAAATATGACCGATAAAAGAGTGGCTTCAGACCAGAAAAGAGCGATGGGAGTATAGATGGTTAGCGATTTATTGTTTCCAATCTTGCCTAAGCAGGGAAAAACGAACCCAGTTCAGGATGAACAGCGTGTCGAGCAGGTCAGTAAAGAGGCCAAGCTTCGTTCACTTGAAGAAGATGACCGAAATCTGACCGCTGAAGAGCGGCAAAGTCGGCAACAGCAGCAAGAGCAGAAGGGCAAGAAAAAACCAAAACAGGAAGCGGAAAAGCCGGTTGAAGGAGAAAACCGAGCAGGTCCTGGGCACCTGGATATTTATATTTGACCGCAAAGAAAATGGGCCAGCATTGTGTTACCAGCCCTCAGTATTTATATGTTTTTGAATCTTGCCAGTCTGGCGACAAGTGTTGTGGCTAGCAGTGTTGTGTAGACCGCGAAAATCACGACCATCCACTGCGGCATACTCATGTCCATAAATGACCAGTCAATGTCCCCACAATCACCTGTAGCTGCGAAAATTTGCGGGATCCACTCATGCAGAGGCAACCAACTGGGGAAGTTGGGAACAATTTCGCAGACAGTAAAAAATGGGTTCGCAGCAGTTTGAATATCCACATGTTCAATAGCGACCAGTAATCCCCAAATGGCTGATACAGCCCATAAGCCAAAGGCCAACAGTCGTCCAAACCAGGCTTTGTATAGAAGCAGGCCAAACAGACCGGCAAACAGCAGGCCGAATACTGCATTGCGCTGATAAATACACATGATGCAAGGCTCAAGGCCCATACCATACTGGAAGTACAATGCAGTGAGTTCCAGTATCAAAGCTGAGATAAATAACAATGCCCAGGGCCAGCGTTTGGTTGGCCATTCTGCTATTTGAGAAAACAATTGCATACGCTCTCTTACCAAAAGTGAAAACGCCTCTTGCGAGGCGTCTGATTAGTTATTCGTGAGGCATCTCAGAAGGACTATGGTGATTAATCCACTCCATGTGATATAGCCACTCAGTGGACTCTAATAAACCAAAATAGGTTGCAGCCAGGCCGACCAGGGTAAGCACTACCGTATAGGGTAAAGCCATATAAACCATTCGACCGTATGACAATCTTAACAATGGCGCTAATGCCGATGTCAGTAAGAATAAAAACGCAGCCTGACCATTAGGCGTAGCAACACTCGGTAGGTTAGTCCCGGTGTTAATGGCGACAGCCAGCATATCAAACTGATCACGGGTAATATGACCGTGTTTCAAGGCGGTACTGACTTCAGTGATGTACACGGAGCCCACAAACACATTGTCACTGACCATAGACAACAATCCGTTAGCCAGATAGAACATGACTAACTGAGTTTTGCCTTCAAAGGTTAATACCCAATCGATAACAGGAGTAAACAATCCCTGATCAATAATCACCGCTACTACAGCAAAAAATACGCAAAGTAGTGAAGTAAAGGGCAAGGCTTCTTCGAATGCTTTACCAATTTGATGCTCGTCAACAACGCCGCAGAAGGCGGTCGCCAGCACGATAACAGATAGACCAATTAAGCCTACGGCAGACAAGTGGAAAGCCAGACCAATTACCAACCAAACGGCAATCAAAGACTGGATCATTAACTTTGCGGTATCGCGCTTCGTGCGCTGCTTATCTACGTGGTTACTATAGTCAGCAAGGATAGTGCGCACGGTCTCGGGAAGCTGTGCACCATAAGAGAAAAGTTTGAATTTCTCCAGGAGAATAGTGGTCAATAACCCGGCGATCAGCACTGGCAAGGTAATAGGGCCCATGCGTACCAGGAATTCAACAAAGTTCCAACCGGCCTTATCAGCAATAATCAGGTTTTGTGGTTCACCCACCATGGTAGTAACGCCGCCCAGTGCCGTACCAATGGCAGCATGCATCATCAAATTGCGCAAAAAGCTGCGGAAACCTTCCAAGTCTTCTCGACTGGGCATAGGCATGCTGTCATCCGCGGTGTGATCGTGTTCGTGATGATAATCTTTGCCAGATGCGACTTTATGGTAGATGGAGTAGAAACCGGTAGCGACACTGATAATCACCGCAATCACGGTCAATGCATCTAAGAAGGCGGAAAGTACCGCCGAAGAGAGCGTGAATGCCAGTGCAAGTGCTGTTTTACTGCGTAATCTGATTAAAAGCTTAGTGAACAGATACAGCAACAGATCTTTCATAAAGTAGATACCTGCCACCATAAAAATCAGTAGCAACAGCACCTCAATGTTCACCACTATTTCATGTTTGATATGTTCAGGGCTGGTCATGCCGATAAACACCGCTTCAATGACCAGCAAGCCGCCGGGTTGCAATGGATAGCATTTCAATGCCATAGCCAAGGTAAAAATAAACTCTAGTATGAGTGCCCAACCCGCTAAATACGGACTGACCTGAAAGAGCAGGGGGTTGATAATTAAAAACGCAATAATGGCCTTTTTATACCAGTCAGGCGCATTCCCGAGAAAATTTCTGAACAGTGCGACGACCATGGATTGTTGCATGCTATGTGGTCCTTTCAGTGAGTAGGGCGGATTACATGTCGGTGGTGCCATCGGCTAAGCATTAAGGTCGGATCTTCTTGTCCGCTATGCAAATCCCTGATGTATTTAGCCGCTGGGTTCCCAGCGAGGGAATCCGGCTTAGAATGTTTTAATGAGAAGTTTACAAAAAAGCAAGCCAATTCTTATGCTTACCCCTTATATTGCGGTGAGCGGAAGGGGCTTTAATCTGTGTGAGGATGGTGGCGAAAAGCCGTTTTTCAGGCACTTTCTGGTGTTACAGTTATTTGGTTTAATTAGCAATGACATCTGGTACAATCAGTTGGATAATAACAATTAAGCGGTGTTAAGCGAGCTTTTGCATGATCTATAAATCCCAAAGTCCAGCCGGATTTGCCGAAGAATATATTGTCGAGTCAATTTGGAGCGGCAGATTTCCTCCCGGCACTATATTGCCTGCTGAACGTGAATTGTCCGAACTGATTGGGGTGACACGCACAACCCTGCGTGAAGTTTTGCAAAGGTTGGCTCGCGATGGTTGGTTAACTATTCAGCATGGTAAACCGACTAAAGTGAATAACTTCTGGGAGACCTGTGGTCTGAATATCCTCGAAACTTTGGCTCGTCTGGATCAGGATGGCATCCCAGAGTTGGTAGATCACCTTTTGGCTGCTCGTACCAGCGTTAGTGCAGTGTTTATTCGTGGCGCCATTAAGCACTCTCCGGAGAAAGCGGCAGACATACTTAAAGGTTATGCCGATGTAGCGGAAGATGGCCAAGCCTTTGCTGACTATGATTATCAGATTAATCATGATTTGGCGCTGGCTTCAGGTAACAAAGTTTATGTGCTTATGATGAACGGATTCAGAGGCTTATACGCTCGAATTGGTGGTTACTATTTCTCCAATAGCAAATCTCGAAACCTGGCACGAGACTACTATTCGCAATTGCTTCAGCTTGCCCAAACTGGCGCGCATGAGCAGGTGCCTGGCCTGATCCGTAAATACGGTATTGCCAGCGGCAAGATATGGCATGAGATCCGTGAGGAAATGCCACAAGATTTAGTGGATTAAGAATAAGTGTCCGTAAAAAAAGCGCCTTAAGGCGCTTTTTTTGTGACTGGGTTTATCGCTTAGGCGAAGTTTTGTGCAGCGAAATCCCAGTTAATCAAGGCCCAGAAGCCTTCCATGTACTTAGGACGCAGATTGCGATAGTCAATGTAGTAGGCGTGTTCCCACAGATCCACTGTCATCAGCGGGGTTACACCGGCCTCAGTCAGGGGCGTACCGGCGTTGCTGGTGTTAACAATATCCAGGCTGCCGTCTGCCAATTTTACCAACCAGGTCCAGCTTGAGCCGAAGTTGTTAACGGCTTTATCGTTGAAAGCTTCTTTAAAAGCTGCAAAAGAGCCCCACTTGGCATTGATGGCGTCAGCCAGTGCACCGCTTGGCTCGCCGCCGCCGTTAGGGCTCAGGCTGTGCCAGTAGAAAGTGTGGTTCCAAATCTGCGCCGCGTTGTTGAATACGCCACCTTGAGAAGTACGAACAATCTCTTCCAGTGATTTATTGGCGAATTCTGTACCTTCAATCAGGCCGTTCAGTTTCACCACGTAAGTGTTGTGGTGTTTACCGTAATGATATTCCAGAGTCTCAGCAGAGATATGCGGTTCTAGGGCATTTTTTTCATACGGCAGGGGCGGAAGTTCGAAAGCCATGTAAATTCTCCATGTTGGTCAAAAAGACGACACAAGACAAAGCGTGCTTTGTATCGTTGTTTATAAAGTTATTGGTTTATTAATTAGTCTAAAGCCAATAGGGGCAAATAGCCAGCTAACTCACCTTCTGAATATGAGGCTTGTCGCTGGAAAAACAAGATGTCCAAACAAAGCCGTGGGCCAGACCTTGAAAAGGCGTATAATGACCACAAATCGGTATTAACCCAATTAAGAGGCAGTTATCGTGGAAACATTGGAAAAAATCAAACAGCAAATCGCTGAAAACCCTATCCTGATTTATATGAAGGGCTCTCCTAAGCTGCCCAGTTGTGGATTTTCGGCGCAGGCTTCTCAGGCACTTATGTCTTGTGGTGAGCCTTTCGCTTATGTGGATATTCTGCAGAATCCAGATATCCGTGCGGAGTTGCCTGCTTACGCCAATTGGCCAACTTTCCCTCAGCTTTGGGTTGAAGGTGAGCTGGTGGGTGGTTGCGACATTATGCTGGAAATGTTCCAGCAAGGTGAATTGCAGCCCTTAATCAAAGAGGCCGTCGCCCGTGCTAAAGCCAGTAAAGGTGAAGAGCAGGACAGCACTGAATAACTGACACAAAAAAGGGGCTCGTATCGGCCCCTTCTCAATTAATCATCATGCATTTGTGATTGGTTGTAGTTTTCAATGCCCAGTTTGCTGATAAGCTGCAACTGAGTTTCCAGCCAATCTACGTGCTCTTCCTGGCCATCTAGTACTTTGCCAAGTAGATCCCGGCTAACATAATCCTGCACAGATTCTGCGTACTCAATGGCGCTGCGCAAGTCTGGAATGGCTTTATGCTCGAAGGTTAAATCGCAATTGAGCATTTCTTCGGTGTCTTCACCTATCTGCAGTTTTCCCAGGTCCTGTAGGTTAGGAATACCATCTAAAAATAAAATGCGCTCAATCAAATCGTCGGCACGTTTCATTTCCCGGATAGATTCATGATATTCCTTGTCGGCCAGGCCTTTTAAGCCCCAGTTCTTGAACATACGGGAATGCAGGAAATATTGGTTGATTGCCACCAGTTGATGACCCAGGACTTTATTCAGGTGTTTGATAAGGGACTTATCGCCTTTCATAGCCGGACTCCGTGACGTGCTGTTTTGCAGATAGGCAAAAATCAGCGAGCTAAGATTTGTTCATTATAGAGAACAAAAACTTAAGCGTCACCGCACAATTCGGATTTGCTGTTAGCAGACTTCCTTGAACAGCGATTCATCAACTATGGTATTGTCGATAACCTGCTGTGCCAGTTGTACACATTTGCCACATTGACTACCCACGCCAAACTGCTTACGTAAGTCACGCATATTTCCAACGCCTTCTTCGCGAACGGCGCGGGCAATTTGTTTGTCGGTGATACCGTGGCAGAGGCAAACGAACAAAATACAACTCCTATAACATTACAAATGATAATAATTGTTATTAGAGGTTTTGCCAAGTGATTTATTAATCATCAAACAAAATTGGCTAATGGGGTGCTTGATTTCGCGGAATGACATAACGAAGTACACTAATTGGACATTTATGCATTTAACTGTACTTTTGCCCTTGGTTTGCTGCACTACTGCCCTTATCTTGTGTTCTAGCTTTTTATTGGCTTACAGCCCCACTAGGGGAAAAAGCCGAACATCAACCAAGAAATGGAGAAGATGATGAGTGTATTAGTTGGTCGTCCTGCCCCGGATTTTACCGCTGCTGCCGTACTGGGCAATGGCGAAATTGTTGACAGCTATAACCTGAAAGATGCCATCAAAGGCAAGAAAGCCGTTGTGTTTTTCTATCCTCTGGACTTCACCTTTGTATGTCCTTCAGAGCTAATCGCTTTTGATAAGCGCTATGATGAGTTCAAACAGCGTGGTGTGGAAGTGATTGGTGTATCTATCGATTCTCAGTTCAGCCACAACGCATGGCGTAACACCCCAGTTAACCAGGGTGGTATTGGTCCTGTGAAGTACACTCTGGTGGCTGACGTGAAGCATGAAATTTGTCAGGCTTATGATGTAGAGCATCCTGAAGCTGGTGTGGCGTTCCGTGGTTCTTTCCTGATTGATGAGGAAGGTAATGTACGTCACCAGGTCGTCAATGACCTGCCACTGGGCCGTAACGTTGACGAAATGCTGCGTATGGTTGATGCGCTGAACTTCCACCAGGAGCACGGCGAAGTATGTCCAGCCGGCTGGCAGCAAGGTAAAGAAGGTATGCAAGCAAGCCCAGAAGGCGTTGCTAAATACCTGGCTGAGAACAGCGACAAGCTGTAATTGCCCAAAGATAAAAAAGCCGCGTTATCGCGGCTTTTTTTGTGCTATTCATCCCGACTTAGGGTTGCAAGGCAATAATGTCTGTCTTCAGCAGCGACAGAATATTTTCTGCCGTATTGCCAAGCAACTTGCCTTTTAAACCTTTACGCCCGACTGTACCAATGGTAACTAATCCGGCATTAATATCTGCCGCGACACTGGGGATCACTTTGTCTGGGTCGCCGGCCTTAATGTGTACATTTTCTGGACTAAGTGGAAAATCACCGGCCATTTTTTGAATCAAAGGCATATATTGCGCCTTGGCGTCACTGGCCATCTGCTTGCCACTCAGTCCCATTAAATCTTTCAATACCGGTGACATAGGCAGGCAATATACACAGTGCAATTCGCCACCAAAGTGTCTGACCCAGTCAATACCCGTGCTGAGCAGTTGTTGGTTTAGGGCCTGCTTGCTTTGTAACTTGCTGCCTAAATCCAGCGCTACCATGACATTATGCTGTTTCTTCCATTTCTTTTCTGAAACAAGCAGTACAGGTACCTGACTGGTTCTAAGCAGATGCCAATCCGTGGGGGTATAAAACATGCCTTCACTGCGTCGCCCTGTCTTAACAATCAGGTCGTGCTTGTGCTTGCGGCTGAATTCTTCTGTCCAACTGGCAATGTTCTTTTCCCAAATCACCTGACAGGTGACTTGCTCGGGGTTGAGATCCTGGTCCTTAATCTGGCGTTCCAGCCATTGCTGACGCTGCTCTACTAAGCTTTGCTGAATGGCCTTCTGCTGACTGGCACTGAGGTTGTCGGGTAAGTGTTTCAGTTGCTCATAGACAAAGCTAAGTACAGTTACTTTCGCATTCTGGGCATCGGCAATCAGCTTGGCTTTGGCTAAGGCCTTGGGCTTACTGCCTGGCAGATCTGCAATCACCAAAATCTGTTTCATCAGCACATTCCTTTTTGTTTTCAACCAGGTAAATCTGGCTCGGGTAGCTGAGTTATATCAGAAACAGAATCAACGGCCTAGCTTTGTTCGATGGCTGGCGGCCAGCCGCCCAATTCCTGCCATTTGTTGACGATAATACAAAATAAATCGGCGGTTTGTTCTGCATCATATAAGGCCGAATGGGCCTGTGCCTGATCAAAAGCCAAACCAGCGGCTTTACAGGCTTTAATCAGTACGGTTTGTCCAAAAGCAAGGGCTGACAGACTAGTGGTGTCAAAAGAGACAAATGGATGAAAGGGCGTGCGTTTAATCGCCGAGCGGTTAATGGCAGCATTGACAAAGCCCTGATCAAAGGCGGCGTTGTGGGCGACAATGACCGAGCGTTGACAGTCTGCATCTTTTTGCGCTTTGCGGATTTGCTTACAGAGCTCTTTCATTACCTCAGTTTCGGACAGGGCTCCGCGCAGGGCACAGTGAGGATCGATACCATTGAATTCCAAAGCGGCGGGCTCAAGGTTGGCGCCTTCAAAAGGGGCAACATGGAAGTGAATGGTTTTATCGCGTACCAGTTGGCCGTTGCCGTCCAGTTTCAAGGTGACTGCAGCAATCTCCAGCAAGGCGTCAGTGAGAGGATTGAATCCGGCGGTCTCGACATCTATAACGACAGGGAAGTAGCCCCTGAATCTTTGCTTGAGTTGTTGCGTTTCTGCTGTCATCTTTTACTCTGTTTACTCTTTGGCTAGGGCATCCGCCTCATCTGGGCCGCGATTATGACAAGTCTGGCCGAGGCTATCCAGTGAATGCGCAATATGCAGGTCAAGAACCTGGCATAACGGCCGATATCTGGATAAGGAATTGGACTGAGACGCTATGAATAAACTCTTTTGTGTTCTACTAGGTTTTCTGAGCGTGCCGGCGTCAGCTGGGCTGCGTCACTATGCCGCACCTGTCGAAACGTCGTCTTGGCAGCTCAGTAGC
This sequence comes from Bowmanella yangjiangensis, assembly GCF_017255015.1. Lineage (GTDB taxonomy): Bacteria > Pseudomonadota > Gammaproteobacteria > Enterobacterales > Alteromonadaceae > Bowmanella > Bowmanella yangjiangensis. The sequence goes on from NZ_JAFKCS010000013.1 coordinate 66,052, forward strand.
CAAAGCCGCTTGCAGTGCACCTTGAAGCACAATGTGCCGGGTTATGGTGATGCCATGTTTACCAGTATGGCCAGTAAGCAGTTGAATATGGAGTTTGAACTGGACATACTGCAGCTCCCCAAAAACTATGGTGTGGCAGCGGTATATTCGGTTCCGCCCAGTTGGATGCCAGGTATGATGCAACGCCAGATCGCTGAAATGCCTATCCGTAAACAGTACAACGGCGATTTGCCTGAACAGGCCGCCTGGACCATTTTATCGGAACTGGAAAAGGGCTTTTGGCCGACTATTTATTACCGGGACTGGTACAACGAGCAGGATCGCGTCGCAGTTGGATTGAATGCCAGCAACTTCCTCGACCAATATCGGCAGTTTTCACAATGTGTGGCAAATCTGCTGCCATTTAATTTTGAAGATATTGCCTACACTGTGCTGTCTTATCAAAAAAGCTCGGATGAGTTTACCCGTGGTTCGCGCAAAAAGCTCAGCATGATCAGTGATTATCTGAAGGAAGACACCAATATTGAGTTGGTGCTGCTGGATGCCTACACAGACAGCTACGGTGGCAGTTCGAGTAATATGCAGTTGTCTATTCGTCGGGCCGAGCGGGTCAAAAAATTCTTCGAAGAGCAGGGCGTGGATGCCGAGCGAATCAAAGTGACAGGCCATGGCGAGCGGCGTCATGTGGCGGAAAACAGTAACGAGTTATCGCGAGCTAAGAACCGGCGGGTGATTATCCGTATGGAAAAAGGGCTGTGATTGTCTATTAAAAATAGGGGCGCCAAGAGCGCCCTTATTTTTGCTTGTTTTGTAGATAATCAATTACTTTATCTGGAAAGTCGGTAAAGATGCCATCTACTTTCAGCCAGTCAAACACCAGATTCAATGCTTGCTGCCAGTTCATATTAGGCGGGAGCTGGTCGGCCCTTAAGGTGTAAGGGTGAATCTTCAGACCAAGGGCTTTGGCATCCAGCAGCAACGAGGTCGGTTGCCTGGAAGTAAAGTCAACCAACTGAGGTAACCAAGGTCCTATACCATCGGCCACTTTTGCAATGTCTTTGAGGCCCGGAGGGGAACGTAGGTAGGCGTAGTCGTTATCGGACTCCTGCCAGCTATTTTCCGCCAGCAATTGTACCAGGCTGGTTTTAAGCCCCAATTCATTGCGCAGTCTGCGGGTTTCGTTAAAGTCGAAGCATTGCACAATAACATTAGCCTCAGCGTGATTGAGGTTGTGCTTTGCCAACATCGCCATAAAAATCTTACTGATGTCCTGCCCGGCAGCTCTGTGAAACGCGGGAGATTTTAGCTCAGGATACAAGCCAATATTCGTGCCGCGGCTGCGATTGAGTTCTCGGATCAGGGTAATCTGTTGCTCGAAGGTGGCGATGCGGAAAAGTTCAGCATTACTGCCATCCTCCTGGTAACGGTTGGCAAATACCTGTAGACCTTTTTCATCGCGCCTTTCCTGCACCCGCAGGTTTTTTAATTCCGCCAGGGTGAAATCAATCGCATAGAAGCGACCATCTGTGCGTTTTCGCTGCGGGAAAATATCCGCCACATTAGTTACGGTATCCAGATGAATATCGTGTAAGACCACTAATATCCCGTCCTTGGATAACACCAAATCCTGCTCAATATAATCCGGCCGCATACCATGGGCCAAAATGACCGCTGGCAGGGTATGCTCGGGCAAATAACCGGATGCACCGCGATGGGCTATTACCACTGGCCTGGCGATGGCCGCCAGGCTCAATGTTGACAGCAGGACTAAGGTAATCAACGTCCTTATCATGTGTTTATTATTCCTGAATCAGTTCGACCGCATAGCCGTCAGGATCGCGTACAAAGGCAATAACCGTGGAGCCACCTTTCACCGGCCCTGGCTTGCGGTACACGTCTGCGCCGCGACGCTCAAGTTCTTCGCATACGGCGTAAATGTCGTCGGCGCCGATAGCGATATGGCCATAGGCAGTGCCCATATCGTAGCTGTCTTTGTCCCAGTTGTAGGTTAATTCGAGGACAGTATGAGTGTCTTCCTCACCGTAGCCAAGGAACGCCAAGGTGTATTGATACTCAGAGTTTTCACTGGTGCGCAGCAGTTTCATACCAAGTAACTCGGTATAAAATTCAATGGAACGCTCCAGATTGCCAACGCGCAACATGGTATGCAGTAGTCTCATACTTCTGGTCCTTTTTGGTCTGTGGTGAGTGTAATCTTATTATGTTTCAGTTTTATCTCTGAACTTACAGAGATCTTCGTTATGCATAAGCTGCATCTTGGTTTAAACGCGACACAGTATAACGATCACCGCACAAGAGCCAATGGTGAATATCCAGTTTACATTCAGCCTAAAACGAATTTACACCATGTTTACTCAACTGCATCTGCGCTCTTGCCCGGTATTGTTCCCTGACCTGAAAGCATGCCGATTTACCGAACTGAGGTTCATTTATCTTTGAGCGTGGTTGGTTTGTTTTTAGTTTCTCTTAAAAGGATAACGAGGGAAGTGATAAAGCATTCGGGTTGTATTACCAGTGCTTCGGCTTACCGCAATGACATAGCCTTCGCTCAGATGGCAAGACTAAAGTACTTAACAAAATAATAACAGCAGGGTTCTTGTACCTGCAAAAAGTAAGTACACATTGGGTGGAAGGGCAAATATGCAAAAAATCAACACTATAACCACGGCCATGCTAATGGCTTTTTCATTACCCGTTATTGCGCAGGAAGCGGAAGTCAGGTCTGATGCGCCAGCGAATCAAGCCGCCAAGAACGATGTTGCTATTGAAGTAATATCTGTGACTGCAACCAAGCGTAAAACCAAATTAATGGAAACCCCCGTTGCGATATCAGCGCTAAGTGAAGCACAACTGAGGCAAAGCGGTGTCAACAATGTGAAAGACATCGCTGACCTTGTGCCGGGCCTTGATATCTCGTCCGCCACTGATCAGGCTGCCCCTGTTATTTCAATGCGCGGTGTGCGTTCTACTAACATAACAGAACTGGGCGACCCGGCTGTGGGTGTGCATTTAGACGGTATTTACTCTCCGCGAATGCAAGGCGCCCTGGCGCTAATGTATGATGTAGAGCGGGTTGAAGCGTTACGGGGGCCACAAGGCACCCTTTTTGGTCGTAACTCAACCGTCGGCAGTATCAATGTGATATCTGCTAAGCCTGATTTCTCCGGCCTTTTCGGTAATCTCAACGCTGAAGCCGGTAGGTTTAAGAACAAGAGTCTGGGCGGTTTTGTCAATATTCCGCTGAATGACGAGTTTGCTGTGCGCATCGCAGCGAAAGGCTTAAAGCGCGATTCTTATCTTGAAGGGTACTGGGATCCTAACCAGTATGACACTCGTCATCTGAGTGATGAGGTGCTTAATGCACCGGTCATTTCGGAAAACTCATATCAGGGCGTCGGCTCCACTGTGACGCAGAGAGAAAACTGGTGGATAGATGGTGCTGGTACCAATCCAGAGGCACAGCGGGTACGTGCGCTGACCCCAGCTGACAAAAGCGACTTTTATAACAATGCAAACGAACACTCTTTTCGAATCAGTACCTTATGGGAACCATCGGATGGACAGTTCAGCAACCATACGGTTTTTCAGCAATATGTGAACGACAGTGCCGGCACGTTAGATTTAGTGAACTGTGACCAACTGCGAGGACGACCTGAGGAATACGGCGGCGATTGTTCATCATTTTTGCCCAGTGATAATACGTATCAGGCAGTAGTGAATGTGCCCGGCAAACTCAACCTGGATATTACCTACCTGCGCAATACCCTGAACTACAGTCTTAGCGATGAGCTAAGCCTGGTGTGGTTACTTGGCTATGAAAAAATGGAAAGGTCATCGGCCCAGGACAGTGAAACAGGGTTGGATCCGTGGGATGGGGCGACCTATTTCCTCAAAGGAACCGGCGCAAAATCGTATTCCACAGAACTGCAGTTGCAATCTGATGAGTTTGGCGATCTGATATGGATAGCTGGTATTAATTATTTCCATGAAAAGACAACAACCCTGGGTTATTACGACAACCCCATGGATGATAAAGCCTTTTGGGACCAGCCAGATCGCTCTACCGAGGCGTATGCGTTGTTTGGCCAGGCAACATACAAAGTCGCCGGGGATCTGCACGCTACATTTGGCTACCGTTTTAGCCACGAAACCAAGCAGGATAAAGGTGGCCGCACTTATCGTTGCTCGAATGCCGATGGTTGTGCCCCTGGCTGGTTAAACCGAACCGTCTTGAGCGAGCTAGCGGTTGATTATTTCAATGACCCGGGGCTTTATGCTTCTTACTTTGCAAATGACAACAAGGGGCAATGGCGTAATCACGATTTCAGGATCGGGTTGGATTACAACCTGAACCAGGACACTATGCTGTATAGTTACCTGGCGTCGGGCTTTAAAGCTGGCGGCATAGGTGATGTGTTTGAAGTAGTCAACGACAGGACTGGCGAAGTCAGCCGGTTTGAAACCCAGTTTGACCCGGAGAAAGTGCTGACGCTGGAACTTGGTGCCAAATCAAGTTTTCTTAATAACTCGCTGAACCTGCAGGCGGCATTTTTCTATACCGACTACACCGATATGCAGTATGCCTCGGTTGGCTCAATTGGTAATGTTGAGCGCTTGTCACCGGTTGAAGATGAAGACGGGGCGCCCATCCTGGATGAAAACGGCATGCCGGTGCTGGATTATCAAAACCAGCCGGTGATTGCCTACTACACGCAAAACGTGCCTGGCTCCACCATTAAAGGCGTTGAGTTTGAGTTTGACTGGAAACCTTATCCAAATGGCCGTATCACTGGCTACGCCACCTGGACTCATGCCCGCGTTAGCGAAGATTGGATCACCAAGTGGGATTACGACCCGGAATATTTGTTTGGCTTGTCGTATGAAGATTCAATAGACCCAGAGAACACCTTGCTGACGACCAACCTTAAAGGCAATGACCTGGCGATGACACCGCGATTTACCGCCAATGTCAGCTATACCCACAGCTTCGAACTGGGTCGGTTTGGCTATGTGCATGGTTGGTTTAATCTGAGCTTCAAAGATAAGTCCTACACCACCCTTTGGAATCTGGATAAACATCTGGACGATATGGACTTTACTGTTAGTGATGAAGCAGCCCTGTACATTACCGACAAGCGAGATGCCTATACCATGGTCAATGCGTCGCTTAAATATGAACCGCAAAGCCAGGGCTGGTACGCCGAAGTCTTTATCAACAATGCCACTGATGAGCTTGTGCAGTACTGGAACAATACCGGCAAAGGGTTCAATAAAGGCAGTTTTGGGATGCCGCGGTATTACGGTATCCGGGCTGGTTTTAATTTCTAAGCTTGGCTTAGGTTCATGATGCGCCCGTACCTGCGCGGTTTTGCGCCGGGCGCACTTTCTTGTAAATGACAGGATATCAAAATGAAATACATGCCTAAGAGCTGGATCTGTGCTGCTTTATGTTTTTTCAGCACGACGACTGTACAGGCCGGGTACTTTAAAGATGACTTTAGTTGGGGGGCTAACAGTGATATCTGGTCCGCCAGATCTGGCAGTAATGCTTCGCCTTTTGGTTGCGGCTTTACACCTGGCATGGCGACAATTCTCAAAGCGGTATTTACTTTCCTGGTCAGTACTATGGCGACACGGCCTCGGCTTATTACGATTTTATTGAATACATTCCCCATTAAGTACAAGTGTCTGTAGGTATGTCATTGCGGCATCCCGTTACAGCAGACGCATAGGATTTCATTATGTCTTTTGTTTTACATTCTGCGTTTACTAAAACCTTGTGTATTTGCGCAGCGCTGGTTGTCTGCAACATTCACGCTGACCCGGCGAGAGTCAGTTGGCCTAAAGTTAACACTACACTGCAGCCTGACGAGGCGGTAGAGCAGCAGCTTGATACTCTGTTGGCCAGCATGACCATGGAACAGAAAGTGGCGCAGATTATTCAGCCTGAGATTGGCTATTTAAGCGTGGCGCAAATGCGCAAATATGGTTTTGGGTCATATCTGAATGGCGGTAACTCTGCACCTTATGGCCAAAAGCAAGCCGATGCTAAAACCTGGCTCAGGTATGCTGATGAAATGTATGCAGCCTCTGTCGATAACAGCGAGGATGGCAGCAGTATTCCCACTATCTGGGGGACTGATGCGATGCATGGTCATAGCAATGTGTATGGCGCCACCCTGTTTCCACATAACATTGGCCTTGGCGCGGCGCGGGACGCAGAGTTAATTCACAGAATTGGTCAGGCGACAGCCAAAGAAGTGGCGGCAACAGGTATTGAGTGGATGTTTGCACCAACCGTTGCTGTAGTCAGAGACGACCGCTGGGGGCGCACCTACGAGAGCTTTTCGGAACACCCGGACATTGTTGCCGCTTATGCCGGCCCTATGGTAACCGGCGTTCAGGGTGAGATTGGCGAGACGTTTTTAACAGATTATCGTCGTATCGCCACCGCAAAACACTTTGTTGGTGATGGAGGCACCGAAAACGGTATAGACCGAGGAGATACGGTTAGCACCGAGCAGCAACTGCGAGATATTCATGCCGCTGGTTACTATACCGCTATAGCGGCAGGCGTGCAGTCTGTAATGGCGTCCTTTAACAGCTGGAATGGCAAGCGGGTGCACGGCGATCACTACCTGCTGACTGAAGTGCTGAAACAGCAAATGGGTTTCGACGGTTTTGTGATCAGCGACTGGAATGCGCATAAGTTTGTTGATGGCTGTGATTTAGAGCAATGCGCGGCTGCTTTTAATGCTGGTGTCGATGTGATGATGGTGCCAGAGCACTTTGAAGCTTTTTACCACAATACATTACAGCAGGTAAAAAGCGGTGTGATTTCTGCTGCGCGCCTGGATGATGCGGTCAGACGTTTTTTACGTGCCAAAATACGCTGGGGCGTGTTTAGCCGCGGTAAACCATCCAGCCGGCCTGAATCCAATCCGCAATGGTTTAATGCGCCAGAGCACCGCTTGCTTGCCCGAGAGGCGGTGCGTAAGTCACTGGTGTTGCTGAAGAACAAGAACAACATCCTGCCGCTTTCGCCCAAAAGCAAAGTGCTTATTGCCGGCGATGGCGCGGATAACATCGCCAAGCAGGCTGGTGGCTGGAGTGTATCCTGGCAGGGAACCGATAATACTAATGCTGATTTCCCCAACGCAACATCAATCTATGCCGGTTTGCGCCAACAGATAGAGGCTGCCGGGGGTAAGGTAGAGCTGAGTATAGACGGGCATTATAGCGACAAACCGGATGTTGCCATTGTAGTCATTGGTGAAGAGCCTTACGCTGAATGGTTTGGTGATATTCAGCAACTGGAATACCAGCACAGCAATAAGGGAGATTTAGCGCTGCTGCAACGTTTAAAGCAGCAGAATATTCCGGTGGTAACGGTATTTCTGAGTGGCAGGCCGCTTTGGGTTAACAAAGAGTTGAATGCCTCTGATGCCTTTGTGGCGGCCTGGTTGCCGGGCTCTGAAGGTCAGGGTATTGCGGATGTGTTGCTGACAAACAAGGATGGTCACATTCAGTATGATTTTGTCGGCAAACTAAGCTTCTCCTGGCCCCAATATGATGATCAGTATCGGCTGAATGTTGGTCAGGAGCAGTATACTCCCTTGTTTGCTTACGGTTATGGCCTCACTTATGCCGAGCACACTGAGCTTGAGCCACTCTCTGAAACGACCCGCGCGGTGATACAACAAAATACTGGCGAACAGATACCGTTGTTTGTCAGAAATTTGGCCGACGGCATGTCGTGGGCTTTGTCAGATAGCACTCAGTCGCTGAACAAGTTTACGACACCTTCCGCAGTCAGTGCCGACGGCAAAAGTATAACGATGCAGTCTGTCAACTTGGCTTATCAGGAAGACGGCAGAAAATTTGTCTGGCAAAGCTCCGGTGAAACCGCTTCAGCCAGTCTGTCGTACACAGATGTGCAAGTTTTAACGGAGACAATCAACAGCAAATTTTTGCAAATGGATATCCGGATTGATCAGTTTCCGGCTGACGATGTGGAAATTGGCTTAATGTGTCAGCAAAACCGTTGTTTGCGCTCAGTCTCTCTGCAACCATGGCTGCAGAAGATGACGCCGGGGCAATGGCTTACTATCGCGCTGCCGTTGTCTTGTGGTGACCCGTTAAGCACACCGTCATTGGCAGAAGAAGCGGTGCGGTTCAGTACAAAACAGACATTTAGCCTGGCTATTGCAGATGTAGCCTTAGTTAAAACAGTCGATGCGTCAACACTGACACTGGAATGTAAGCAGTAAAAGTGAAGATCATGCCCAGTAATGAGTGATACCGGGGATGATCTTCAGGGTTAAGGCAATTAATTGATAAAGATTGACTCGAAAAAACAGCTGTTTTGGTTGTGCCAGTATTGTGGTTGGTTAGCCTATGCGTTACTGACCGAGTTGATGATTAAAATACCAGGGCAGGAACCTTGGGCTATCCATCTTCCACATTTGTTATTGGACACCTGTTGCGGCTTCTCTGTTACTTTGTTGTTGAGAAAATTTTATGCGCGGTTCAGGCTACGGAAAATTTTAGTTAGCGCAATTTTACACATAATCTGTTTACTGCTTGCTTCACTGTTGTGGACCCAGTTCAAGTGGCACAGCTTACAGTGGTTTTATGGTACCTTGTGGCAGCCAATGACCTGGTTTGACTTTGGGACCTGGACATCTGCCTCTCTCACTATGCTGGCTACCTGGACTGCAGGCTATTATGGTATAAAAATGTACCTGGACAATGCAGAGCAGCGGCACCAGGCGGCAGAAGCGCTACACCTGGCTAAAGAGTCGCAACTTAAGATGTTGCGTTATCAGTTAAACCCGCATTTTATGTTCAATAGTATCAATGCAATTTGTACGCTTATTCTTAAGCAGCACAACGCCAATGCCGTAGCAATGCTAGAGAAGCTATGTGATTTTTTGCGCTATAGCCTGTATACCGATCCATTGGCCAAGATAACAGTCCAGGATGAGATAGCGATATTGCAAACTTATCTCGATATTGAGCAGGGTAGGTTTCAAAGTGAACTTAACGTAAAAATAACCGCGGACCCATCCTGTTTCAATCTATTGATACCTTCATTGTTGTTACAGCCCTTGGTTGAAAATGCACTCAAACATGGCATCGTTCAAAACAGCGGTATCGTTATTGCCGTCAATTTTGCGCGGGTTGCCAACCAACTGCTTATTACTGTCAGTGACACTGGTGTAGGGTTTGACTTTTCAACCTTAACTTCTAATGGCATTGGTATTAAAAATTGTCAGGACAGACTGCGATTGATTTATTCAGATTGTGCTCATTTAAGTCTTAATAACGGCGAGAATGGTGGTGCCAACGTCAGCATTGCGATCCCTCTGGAATATTCAGAGAGGGTGCAATGAAGGTTCTGAAAACCTTGTTGGTAGATGATGAATACAGTGCGATCGAGGGGCTGGCTATCAGGCTTGGCGCGTTTCCGCAGATCAAGATTATTGGTCACGCGCGTAATGTTGATGCTGCGTTGGCACTCATTTCCGAATCGCAGCCAGATTTGATTTTCCTCGATATAGAAATGCCGGGAAAGTCGGGGTTTGAATTGATAAAGCAGTTACAACCTGAGTTATGTCCGGCTATTATCTTTGTTACTGCCTTTCACCAATACGCGGTTAAAGCCTTTGAAGTAAGGGCGCTGGATTATTTACTAAAACCGGTGAAAAGAGAGCGTTTAGCAGAAGCTATCGCCAGGGTCACTTCCAATTTTGATACTCATGCAAAAAAGCCGCAAATGCTGGAAGTTGCGGATTTTTTGCAAAATGGTGGCGCTACACATCCAACTGACACCAGTACAGCATATCGGGTTGAGCAAGAAAAACTGGTGATACAGGACGGGCACCATCCTGCTCAACTGCTGCCCTATAAAGATATACTATGGATAGATGCCGCTGGCGACTATATGTGTGTTCACACTAGCAGCGACACTTTTGTAATGCGTGCCAGAATGAAAAGTCTGATAACTGATGTGTTACCTGATGGTTTTCTGCGTATTCATAAGTCAACTATTGTGAACTTGCAGCACGTGGTTAAACTCGAACCCTTAATTAATTCAGAGTACAACCTAATTTTAGTGAATCATAAGTCGCTAAAAGTCAGCAGAACCTTTAGCAAACAGCTAAAAGAAAGCCTGTCACCATGATTTTGAGACGACGTTTTGTTTATGTGGTAAATAACTGCAGTCGACTTAACGGGGACCTAACCTAAAAATTACGTTCGCAGATGAATGAACGCGGTGCAGTGTTTTAAGATTACTTTGCTGCAAACAACCATATTTAGTGCTCAGTCTTCTCTTTAAATTCACATAAATCTTCAATAATGCAGCTGCCGCAACGAGGCTTACGCGCTACACATGTATAGCGGCCGTGCAGAATCAGCCAGTGGTGTACATCCACCTTAAACTCGGCAGGCACAACCTTAAGTAGTTTATTTTCCACTTCAAGCACATTTTTGCCGGGTGCCAGCCCTGTGCGGTTGCTGACTCTGAAAATATGGGTATCCACGGCTATGGTCGGCCAGCCAAAGGCTGTGTTGAGTACCACATTGGCGGTTTTACGGCCAACGCCGGGCAGGGCTTCCAGGGCTTCGCGATTTTCCGGAACGATGGAGTTGTGCTGCTCGATCAGAATTTTGCAGGCTTTTATAACGTTTTCGGCCTTGGCGTTATACAGGCCGATGGTTTTGATGTACTCCTTTAAACCATCAACGCCGAGGGCATAAATGGCTTCGGGGGTATTGGCAACCGGAAACAATTTGTCAGTGGCTTTATTCACACTCACATCGGTCGCCTGGGCCGAAAGAGTAACGGCGACCAGTAATTCAAATGGCGATGAGAAATTCAGCTCCGTGGTGGGATGCGGGTTCTCATTGCGCAGGCGGCTAAGTATGTCGATACGTTTTTTTTGATTCATGCTTAGTTCTTATTATTTTATCGTAGCTCGTAGCTCGTAGCTCGTAGCTCGTAGCTCGTAGCTCGTAGCTCGCTTACTGGCTTTCTGCGGTCACCCGCGCTCGTTGCACGACTTTAGCTGGCTGCTTGTGTAATTGTTCAAAGCGTTTGTCCAGGTAGTTTTTTAAGGCAATCAGCAGCCCCATGCCGATAAAGGCCCCCGGTGGAAGAATGGCCAACAGGAATTTATGCTCGGTGACAAATAAAGTCAGCTTAAGGCTTAAGGCCCAGTCGCCAAACAAGGTTTCCGCCCCGCTGAATAGGGTACCATTGCCGAGAATTTCACGCAGAGCGCCCAGTGTGACTAATACCAGGGTAAAGCCAATACCCATCATTAACCCATCGAAGGCGGCATGGCCAACCGGGTTCTTTGATGCATAGGCTTCCGCCCGCCCGATAATGGCGCAGTTGGTCACGATTAACGGAATAAAAATACCCAAAGCCAAATACAGGTTATAGGTATACGCATTCATCAATAGCTGGATCACGGTAACAAAGGCAGCGATGACCATCACAAAAATGGGAATACGCACTTCGTTGGGCACCAGATTTCGTACTAGTGATACCGTGGTGTTGGAGCCGATTAATACCGCCGTGGTGGCAAGCCCCAAGCCCAGGCCATTGATAAAACTGCCGGTAACCGCCAGTAGCGGGCATAAACCCAGGAGCTGAACCAGGGCCGGGTTATTTTTCCAAAGCCCCTGCCAAGACAGGGTTTTGAGCTCACTCATGGTGGTCTCCGCTATCTGAATTATGGGGCTGGCATTGATTGGGGGCTGCAAACAGCATCTGCTGTTGCTCGGATGCCAGTAACAAGGCATTTTTAACGGCTTTTACCATAGCGCGAGGGGTAATAGTGGCGCCGGTAAATTGATCAAACTGACCACCGTCTTTTTTCACCGCCCAGTTTTTCTGCTCGCCATTGTCTATCCCTTTGCCGTCAAAGCTCAAGATCCAATCGCTGATCCTGATATCTATTTTATCGCCCAGTCCGGGGGTTTCCTGATGCTTAAGTACCCGAACCCCAGTCACTTTTCCTGCCAAGTTGACGCCCACCAATAAATCGATATCGCCGCTGTAGCCATCGGGCGTCATGGTTTGCAGCACCAGGGCAACAGGCTCACCTTGTAAACGGGCGCGATAAACGGTCTTAGGGCTGTCATCGCCGAGCAAATTGGCATCGGTGACCAAGGTACAGTCATGTTCAATATCATTGTCGTGCAGCGCGGGAGGCACAATGCTGCCAAGAATTTTCTGCAGCTGTTGTTGCTCCTGGCTTTTAATGCGCGGCGCGGTTAGTTCATTGGTTATGGCTATCAGACCTGTGGTTACTAGCGCAAAGGCGGTCAGTGTGGTGCCACTGCGTTTTAGATGGGTTTTCATCTTTTCTTGCCTCTGCTTTGATAACCATAAGTGCGAGGGCGGGTGTAGTAGTCAATCAGTGGTACCGTCATGTTCATTAGTACCACGGCAAAGGCAATGGCATCCGGATAGCCTCCCCAGGTGCGGATAACAATTACCAGTACGCCGATACCCGCACCAAAAATCAGGCGGCCTTTGTCCGTGGTGCTGGCAGACACTGGATCGGTGGCAATAAAAAAGGCCCCCAGCATAGTGCCGCCACTTAGCAGATGAAACCAGGGCGAAGTGAAGAGATCCGGGCTGGCGAGATGAATCACACCACCAACCAGTAAGATGGCGCCCAACATGCTCACGGGAATTTGCCATTTGATGGCGCGCAGTTTGAGCAGTAGCAAACCACCGGTCAGATAGGCCAAATTAATCCATAGCCAGCCAATGCCGAATCCATCAGCAAATTGTACCTTGCTGGTGGCTTCTTGCAGGGTTAAACCCAGGCCAATATCGGTCTTAACACTGTCTAGCGGTGTCGCCATGGTAAAACCGTCAGCACCCATCCTAAGTTGACTCAGGCTGTAACCGTCGGCAGTGAATCCGGTGAAAATCACGCGTAGTGCATCAAAGAAATCGTACCCTTGTTCGGCGAGGGCAACGGGTGGCATCCAGGATGTCATGGCGACGGGGAAGGACACCAACAGTGTGACATAGGCCACCATGGCCGGGTTAAACAGATTAAAGCCAAGCCCGCCATACAGCTGTTTGGAAATGCCTATGGCAAAAAAGGCACCAATTGCGGTTATCCACCAAGGGGTTAGTGGCGGAATGCAAATAGCCAGCAATAAAGCAGTGAGCAGTGCGCTGCCGTCGGCCAACGCGCGTTCGAAGTCTTTTTTACGAATCTCTAATATGGCCGCCTCAATACCTAAGGCAAATACTGCCGCAATAGCAAACTGGATCAAGCTTCCCCAGCCAAAAAACCAGCACTGCAAAGCAAAGCCGGGCAGGGCACAATAGCAGACTAGCCGCATTAACTGAGCGGTGCTGCGCTGCTGATGTTGGTGAGGGGAGCTGGCTAATCTAAGGCTCATTCTTCAGTGTTTTCCTGCTGGTTAGCGGCACTGCTTTGCGCATTTTGTTTGGCTTTACGTGCCTTCGCTTTGGCAATAGCGGCGGCCACACGCTGCTTCTTATCTTCGTCTATGGTCACCTCAGGAGCCATTGCTATTCCTGGCTCTTCATCGGTTGGCTTGGCGGCTTGGTCTTTTTGTACCTTGCGGGCCTTGGCTTGTTCTATGGCTGCCGCAATGCGTTGGGCTTTGGGATCGTCAGTCTCTGCCTTGGCATTGTCCGTTGCGGTTTTGTTTACTTTGCGAGGGGCCCTGGGAGCCTTTACCGGCTTTTCCTTGGCTTCTGCCGGTGTGTCACTTTGGTTATCTGTGCTCGCTTCCTGAGCGGCCTTTCTGGCCTTGGCTCTGGCGACAGCGGCGGCGACTTTGGCTTGCTTATCGGTTTCGGCCGGCGCGCTGTCAGACGTTGCGGTCTTTTCAGCAGCCTGTGCGGCTTTTTTAGCCTTGGCTCTGGCGACAGCGGCGGCCACTTTGGCCTGCTTATCGGTTTCGGCCGGCGTGCTATCAGACGTTTCGGTCTTTTCAGCAGCCTGTGCGGCTTTTTTTGCCTTGGCTCTGGCGACAGCGGCGGCCACTTTGGCCTGCTTATCGGTTTCGGCTGGCGCGTTGTCTGAGGCTTGGGTATTTTCAGCAGCTTGTGCGGCTTTCTTCGCTTTAGCCCTGGCGATGGCCGCCGCGACTTTATCTTGTTTATTCTGCTCTGGTGGCTGCTCCGCCGGCGCTACTGTATTGCCTTCGGCTGCCTGAGCTTCTTTTCTGGCTTTGGCACGGGCAATAGCTGCGGCGACTCTGTCATTACTGCCAGAATCGGATGCAGGTTGGTCCAGAGCCTGGCGCTGTTTGGCTCTATCGAGCGCAGCAGCGGCATTTGAGGAGGCTTGCGTCTCTTTGCTTGCCATAGCCTGCCGGCGCGCCTCAGCGGCTTGCTGATGTTTAAGTTCGCGCTCTGTTTTCTCTTGCTCCAGGCGTTCTTTGCGTGCTTCAAATCTGTCTCTGGCTTTATCGGCTTTTTGCTTTTCTTCTTCTTGCTGGCGCACCTGCGCTTTTGCCACTCGGTAGTAATGTACCAGTGGGATCTGACTGGGGCACACATAAGCACAAGCGCCACATTCAATGCAGTCGAACAGATGGTAGTCCTGCGCTTTATCCAGCTCTTTGGCTTTACTGTGCCAGTAAAGCTGCTGCGGCAATAAGCTTACCGGGCAGGCATCGGCGCATGCGCTACAACGAATACAGGCCTGCTCTTCCTCTGGCAGGATCATCTCCTGATCGGTGGGCGCCAGTATACAGTTGGTGCTTTTCACCACGGGAACCTGGTCGGATACCAGGCTAAAGCCCATCATGGGCCCACCCATAATCAGTCGAGGGGTGTTTTGCCGCTGTGCCTGGTAACCGGCTTGGGCAAGCAGATGATTGACCGGTGTGCCTAACAAGGCCCACACATTGGATGGGCGCTGCATCGCCTCGCCGGTCAGAGTCACCACACGTTGTATCAGTGGTTTACCGGTAAAAATGGCATCGGCTACCGCAAAGCAGGTGCCGACGTTTTGCATGATCACGCCCACATCAATGGGAAGCCTGCCGTGGGGCACTTCACGGCCTGTTAATACCTGTATCAGCTGCTTTTCGCCGCCTGCAGGATATTTAGTGGGGATGGGGCAGACGATGTAATCCGGATTTTCCTGACAGGCTACCTGCATGGCCTGGATTGCCTGAGGTTTATTGTCTTCGATGGCAATAAGTACATGGCCGGGATTAAGCAAGTGGCAAAGTACATCAATGCCCTGACGGATTTGCCAGGCATGTTCTCGCATTAAGCGATCATCAGCCGTTATGTAGGGTTCACATTCCGCGCCATTAATGATCAGGAACTCGACATCCTTTTTAGGGCTCACCTTGATATGAGTGGGGAAGCCCGCCCCCCCCATACCGGCAATCCCTGCATCACAGATGGCTTCTATAATCTTGATCTTGGGCAACTGCTGGTAGTCGGGCAGGGGCGTTAGGCTGTGCCACCGATCCTGTCCATCCGGGGTGATTTCCACGGTCAGTTCCGCCATGCCAGACGGATGCGCGGAAACATGGGGGCCAATAGCGGTTATCTGCCCTGAAGTCGGCGCATGAATCGGCAGTGAGAACAGATTAGTGCTGCGGGTCAGCGCTTGTCCTTTTAAGACCTGGTCGCCTACGGCAACCTGTAACTGTCCTTCGGTTCCTATGTGTTGCTTAACCGTCAGATACAGGCGTTCAGGCAAACCCGCTTTACCGATAAGATCTTGATTAGACATTTCTTTGCGTCCCGGTGGATGGACTCCTCCGGGAAAATCAAAAAAACGGCCCTGGCGAATTTTGTCTATCAATGATTGCAATGTACTTCGCTCTTCAATCTAGGGTTTTTACCGGGATAGCATCTAACTGCCAGCGCCATGAGGCTGCCGTTGGTTTAACCGGCAGCATATCAATACAGTCCACTGGGCAGGGCTCAACGCATAAGTCACAGCCCGTGCATTCCGCAGATATAACGGTATGCATTTGTTTTGAGGCACCGACTATGGCATCGACAGGACAAGCCTGAATACACTTAGTGCAGCCAATGCATTCGTCTTCACGAATAAAGGCCACCCTCTTTACGTCGGCTTCGCCATGGGCGCCGTCCAGGGGCTTGGCTTCCACCCCCATCAAATCGGCCAGTTGCTTTATTGTAGCTTCACCGCCCGGCGGACATTTGTTGATGTCGTCTCCGTTGGCAATGGCTTCTGCATAAGGCCGACAACCCGGGAAACCACATTGTCCGCACTGAGTTTGCGGTAAAATGGCATCGATTTGTTCTACCAGCGGATCGCTTTCCACTTTAAAGCGAATGGCTGCGTAGCCAAGCACCAATCCAAAGACTAATGCCAGCAAACCTATGGCAAAAAGTGCATACAACAGCGTCATCAGAGTTTGACCAAACCGGTAAAGCCCATAAAGGCGAGTGACATCAGACCTGCGGTGATCATGGCAATGGACGCCCCTTTGAATGGGGAGGGGACATCAGCGGCAGCCAAACGTTCACGCATGGCAGCAAACAGTATCAATACCAGAGAAAATCCAGCGGCGGCACCAAAGCCATATACCACGGATTGCATAAAATTATGCTGTTCGCGAACGTTTAACAGCGCCACACCCAGCACCGCGCAGTTTGTTGTAATAAGGGGCAGGAAGATCCCTAACAATCGGTAAAGAGTGGGGCTGGTTTTATGCACAACCATCTCGGTAAATTGCACCACCACAGCTATCACCAGAATAAAACTTAAGGTGCGCAGATAGCCAATGCCCAGAGGCAGCAGAATGTAGTGTTCGACCAGGTAGCTGGTCAAAGAAGCTAGCGTCAATACAAAGGTCGTGGCCATGGACATGCCAATAGCCGTTTCCAACTTGCCAGACACGCCCATAAAAGGGCAAAGGCCGAGGAAATTGACCAATACAAAATTGTTTACCAGCACTGTGCCAATAAGCAGCAGGAGATATTCAGTCATGCCTAATACGGGGATTCGAATTGCTGGTGCTATTATCCGTTTTTACGACCAGATTAACAACTTGATATTACTAGGGTTATTATGGGTACAACTAAGGTGTTATAAGGCTTGGAGGTAATTTTAGGAAATGTGAAGTGGCTCCCCCTCCCCGACTCGAACGGGGGACCTGCGGATTAACAGTCCGTCGCTCTAACCAACTGAGCTAAGGGGGAGCAGAAAATTGCAAGTGAATTTGGCTCCCCCTCCCCGACTCGAACGGGGGACCTGCGGATTAACAGTCCGTCGCTCTAACCAACTGAGCTAAGGGGGAGTAGATATTCACTGTTGAAAGGATTTGACTGGTTAGTCAGGCTGTTTCAACGGAGGCGAATATTAATGAGCTGCCTGATGGGTGTCAACAACCGAATCAATAAATTTTACTAGTTTATGACTGTTTGCCTATTTGCTAGGCAATGAGTGCTTTTCATCCTCCAGCGCGAATTAAGAACGAGGAGGATCAAGCAGGAAATGGCTTCTCACTGTGGTAATGATCGGGGGATCGCTATTGGGCATAAAAAATGACCTATTAGCAGCATTTGTTATTACAAAATCCTTGCTGACTGTTTAAATGAACAGTGTTTAACAAAACTGCAACATAGCACTCACGTCCCAAAGGTTAGTGGCGACTTACCATTTTTTGTCCACAGCTGGATGAAAAACGCGAGCTCACTGGGCGGGCATGAGTTATCCACTAAATCTGTGGATAACTATGTTGATGAATCGGGAAGAAATGCGCTGAGCGCAGTAAAAATGCTGTCAAGGGGCTAAGGCATGAAAACCTGTTTATTTTGAGAAAATCAAATAAAAACATATAGATAACCTGCTTCTTGGTGAATGGTTGGACATCTTGGCCGATTTTTGCACGCGATCACGTATTCCTTGTTAGTTGTTTTAATCAAGGGAAATTAAATTTTCCTTTAAATCAGTCGATTAAATGGATAACGCAAGTTCTATTTGTATAGCGCTTGACTTAGTCCACCGTCATCGATTGCTAAACCTGAAAGGGGAAATGCTCACATTTCTACACAAATGCTGCCTGTCTATTGGATGGTCTTCTGATGGATCCTCCCTTATTATGTGAGCCCCTTTTAAAGACTGAGCGATATTGTGCGATCTTCTGCCAGCCATGATTTGATAAACCAGCCTATTGCCAGCACGCTGAAAAGAATGACCCTTCCCATGATTATGGGCATGGTGATGCTGATGACATTTGGTTTGGTCGACACTTTTTTTGTGAGTTTACTTGGCACCGAAGAGTTGGCGGCAATCAGTTTTACTTTTCCTGTTACCTTTACCCTAATCAGTTTGAATATTGGCCTGGGAATAGGCACATCAGCTACTATTGCTCGTTATCTGGGGTCGGGTAATGCACATCTGGCCAAGGAGTTTGGGACCGGTGCCTTGATGTTATCCTTTTTGCTGGTTGGAATTTTGGCCGTAGCAGGCTTTCTAACCATTGATCCGGTGTTCCGTTTACTTGGGGCATCCGAATCACAGCTTGTGCATATTCGCGACTACATGCATATCTGGTATGTTGCCGGTGTGTTTTTAGCCTTACCTATGGTGGGCAATGCGGTACTTCGGGCCTTTGGTGACACCAAAACACCCAGTGCTGTTATGGCCGTTGGGGGACTGATTAACGCAATATTAGATCCTTTACTGATCTTTGGTTGGGGGCCATTTCCCGCACTAGGTATACAGGGGGCTGCTATCGCGACCATGATAGCCTGGATGTTTGGCTGCGTTTACATTCTGCATCTGCTGGTAGCAAAAAGGGAACTGGTTCTGCCTCGCTTGCTGACGCTCAGTGAGTTTCGCATGACCAGCCGTGCTGTGCTAAAGATTGGCTTACCCGCTGCGGGTGCAAATATGCTGACGCCAATCGCTAATGGCGTGTTAACGGCTATTGTCGCCACTTATGGGGCTGAAGCGGTGGCTACCTGGGGAGTTGGGAATCGTCTGGAGTCCATAGCCTGTATTGTTGTACTGGCACTGTCGATGAGTTTGCCGCCCTTTATCAGCCAGAATTTCGGCGCTGGCCGGATTG
Source organism: Bowmanella yangjiangensis (assembly GCF_017255015.1). Lineage (GTDB taxonomy): Bacteria > Pseudomonadota > Gammaproteobacteria > Enterobacterales > Alteromonadaceae > Bowmanella > Bowmanella yangjiangensis. The sequence goes on from NZ_JAFKCS010000013.1 coordinate 85,156, forward strand.
ACAGGGTTAAAGAGGGCTACCTGCTGTGTATGCGTTTTGTCATGCTGTGGCAGTTTGGGATCTTTTTATTACTCTGGATTGCTTCTCCGTTAATTGCGATGGCCTTTGCTGAAGAGCAAAAGGTGGCGGAGCTGATCCAACTGTTTTTAATGATAGTGCCGCTCGGTTACGGTCTTCAGGGTATTATCATTCTGACCAACTCCTCCTTAAACGCTATGCATAAACCCATGAGTGCGCTGCTTCTCAGCTTGCTGAGGTTGTTTGTGTTTTTCGTACCGATTTCCTATTTGGGCAGTCGCTTGTACGAACTGCCGGGTATGTTCGCTGCCGGAATATTGGCGAATTTGCTGACTGCCCTGGTGGCGTTTTTCTGGTTTAAACGATTGTTGGAAGAAGAATATCAGTTGCAGCAGACACAGGAGGTCGCAGGATGAACCGAGGATTTGAACTCAGGGCTAGCTACCGTCCTGCTGGCGACCAACCTAAAGCCATAGAAGCACTAGTGGAAGGGCTGGATAGTGGCCTTGCGTGTCAAACCCTGCTTGGGGTAACGGGGTCCGGTAAGACCTTTACCATGGCCAGTGTGATTGAAAAGGTGCAGCGACCCACGCTGATCCTGGCACACAATAAGACCCTGGCTGCCCAGTTATATGGGGAGATGAAAGAGTTCTTCCCCAACAACGCGGTGGAGTATTTTGTTTCTTATTACGATTACTATCAGCCAGAAGCCTACGTACCTACTACAGATACGTTTATTGAGAAAGATGCGTCTATCAATGACCATATCGAGCAGATGCGCTTATCGGCGACCAAAGCCTTGATGGAGCGGCGAGATGTCGTGATTGTCTCCAGTGTGTCAGCCATATACGGCTTAGGCGATCCCGAGTCCTATATGAAAATGCTGTTGCATCTGCGTCAGGGCGATCTGATGGATCAGCGCGATATTCTTCGTCGCCTGGCTGAACTGCAATATACCCGTAATGATGTCAGCTTTGAGCGCGGTACTTTTCGTGTACGTGGGGATGTCATCGACATTTTTCCCGCAGACTCAGACCGTCAGGGCGTCAGGGTCGAATTATTTGATGAAGAGATTGAGAAGATCAGCCTGTTTGATCCGCTCACCGGCGCTATTGAAAAGTCCGTGGCGCGCGCCACTGTCTTTCCTAAGACTCACTATGTTACCCCCAGAGAGAAAATCCTGGATGCCATAGAGCATATCAAGGTGGAATTAAAGGAACGACGTGAGCAGCTAAAAAGCGTGAATAAGCTGATTGAAGAGCAGCGCATAGCCCAGCGCTGTCAGTTTGATGTAGAGATGATGCTGGAATTGGGCTACTGCTCTGGTATTGAAAACTACTCGCGCTATTTATCCGGCAGGGCACCAGGCGAACCGCCTCCGACCCTGATCGACTATTTCCCTGCTGATGGTTTGCTGTTTATTGATGAATCCCATGTAACCGTGTCACAGATTGGGGCCATGTATAAAGGTGACCGTTCGCGTAAGGAAACATTGGTGGAGTATGGCTTCCGTCTGCCGTCTGCACTTGATAACCGGCCGCTTAAGTTCGAAGAGTTTGAACAAATGTCGCCCCAGACCATATATGTGTCAGCCACGCCAGGAAAATATGAACTGGAGAAGTCTGCTGGCGATATCGTGGAGCAGGTAGTCAGGCCTACTGGCTTGGTAGACCCCGAATTGGAAGTTCGCCCGGTGGGCACACAAGTGGATGACCTGCTCTCCGAAGTGCGTAAGCGGGTTGCGGTGAACGAACGCGTATTGGTCACTACACTGACTAAGCGTATGGCAGAGGATCTGAGTGATTACCTGGATGAGCACGGGGTCAAAGTGCGTTATCTGCATTCAGATATCGATACGGTTGAGCGGATGGAAATTATCCGTGATTTACGTCTGGGTAAGTTTGACGTGCTGGTGGGTATTAACCTGTTACGCGAAGGTTTGGATATGCCAGAAGTCTCGCTGGTGGCCATTCTGGATGCTGACAAAGAGGGGTTTCTGCGTTCCGACCGATCATTGATTCAGACTATCGGGCGCGCGGCTCGCCACCCTAATGGGCGGGCGATTCTGTATGGCGATGTTATTACCGGCTCGATGCAGCGGGCCATTGACGAAACCAATAGACGTCGTGAGAAACAGCAAGCTTATAATGAAGAACATGGTATTAAGCCGCAGGCTTTGAACAAACCCATCACCGATGTCATGGATCTCGGAGATCGCAGTCGTAGCGAGCGACTGGCGAAAGTGGCGGAAAGATCCAAGGGTTACAAAGTGAATTCGCCCGATAAGCTGCTGCATGAAATTTCTGAACTTGAGACAAAAATGTTCAAGCACGCCAGAGAACTGGAGTTCGAACAGGCTGCTGCGGTAAGAGACCAGATCGAGCAATTACGCCAGCAATTAGTCGCTATTTCGTGACAAATAAGCCAATATTCGCGATAAGTACCGGTTACAGGATAATGAAATATACCTGTAATCGATAAATTGTTGTTTGCAAGGCTGGTCTAAACAAGTGTAGTATCTTTTGGCATACCTATAAGATCTGGACCCATATGCTAAACAGACTACAAGAATCTGATATCAAATTGTTGCGGGTGTTTTACGCTGTAGCGTCCTGTAATGGCTTCACCGCAGCTGAACCGGTTTTGCGCATGCAGCGTCCCAACATCAGTGCTGCAATCAAAAAATTGGAAGAGCGACTGGATTTGGTGTTGTGTCATCGTGGTCGAGGTGGTTTCCAAATGACCAAAGAAGGCGAAGTGGTTTTTCAGGAAACCAAGCGAATTTTTAATGCCTTCGACAATTTTGTCTTCAATCTCAAAAGTTTGCATGATGACTATTCAGGTCATATCACTCTGGTGCTGATGTCCAGCTTGCCGATGAGCTTGTCTCAAGCGGTTAGTCAGGCGGTAAAAAGTACCATGCAGAAGTTTGATGATATTCATTTCAATATCCAAACTCGTCTTTACAACGAAGTTGAGCATGTGGCGCTGTCGGGGGAATGCCATTTAGTGGTATCCAGCTACGATATGGTGAAGCCTGAATCCCTGGTATTTCATCCCCTAGGTGTGGCTAACAGTGGTGGACTTTATTGCCACGAGTCGCACCCGCTGGCTAAGTACCGGGATGAATTTCCAGATAAAGTGCGTTTAGAGGATTATGCTTCAATCGGCATCACAGGTTTATCCTCATCGAACTACATTGGTGAGAATCAGCGCATGTCGATTCACACCTTCTCCGATTCGTTTGAGTCCTGTATGGCGGCGATACTGACGGGGAATTATCTGGGACTACTCCCACACTCACTGGTTAACAGCAACCCAGGATTGGGACTGGTGCAAGTGGGGGGAATAGACTTTAGCTTTAAGCATGAGTTTTATGCGATTAACGGGAAAAACACCATACTGAATCCCGTGCTAAAACACTGCATTCGAGAGTTAGCCTATTTCGCTAGCAAGAATACCTAATAAAAAGCCGCCCCTGGGCGGCTTTTTTATGGCTATTCGTAGGGCAGAGGGTCTGTGACCCCGTTTTCGGCAAATGCCTCTAACCTTTCATTACAGGCGCCACATTTCCCGCAGGCTTTTTCTCTGCCGTTATAGCAGGTCCAGGTCTGGCTGTAGTCTAATCCCATGGCAAGTCCGTCGGTGAGAATGGCTATTTTGCTTTCATGCAAATAAGGGCTGACTATTTCCACTGGCTCATAGTTAGCGATGGCACACACATCATTCATTTTAATCACGAATTCCGGGCGACAGTCAGGGTAGATATTGTGGTCGCCGGAGTGGGCACCATAATAGACTTTGCTGGCACCAAGCGACACAGCGTAGCCCACTGCCATGGAGAGCAGGATCATATTGCGATTGGGCACCACAGTGTTTTTCATGTTCTCAGCGGCATAATGGCCTTCAGCCACGTCAATATCTGTGCTGGTTAGTGAAGAATTGCCAATCAGTTGATTAATCGCACTGATGTCCACCACCTTGTGGTGAACGCCCAAGGTTTCACATACCTTGGCGGCATAGACCAGTTCTTTCTTGTGACGCTGACCATAGTCAAAGGAAAGTGCATATACCTCGAACCCCTCACGATGTGCTTTGTTGAGTACCGTAAAGGAGTCCATGCCTCCGGAAAAAATCACTACTACTTTTTGTGCCATCTGGCTGCCTTCTCTATAATCTGCCAACTTGGTGCTAATCATACCAGTTTTGTCCGACCAGGCTCTATGTTCAGGGGCGGTCGGTATCGCTTATTTACATGCAGGAATATCCTTTGAGCAACAGCCTGAAAATCAATGAAATGTTCGAAACCATTCAGGGCGAGGGCAGCTTTACCGGCATGCCGGCAATTTTTATCCGTCTGCAGGGCTGCCCGGTTGGTTGCCCCTGGTGTGATACCAAACATACCTGGGAGATTAATCCTGAGCGCGAGCAAAGTGTTCAACAGGTGCTGGTTAAACAAGCGCCGGATGATAGCTGGTTCAGCGAGACAGCTGATGGCATTCTCAGGTTGTTTGCCACGCAAGGTTATCTGGCAAAACATGTAGTGATCACTGGCGGTGAACCTGCCATGTACGACCTCCGACCGCTGACAAGCGTACTGATTGATGCAGGGTATTCAGTGCAAATTGAAACCAGTGGTACCTTTGAGATCCTGGTAGATGATAAAACCTGGGTCACCCTGTCGCCTAAAGTGAATATGCAGGGCGGCTATGAAATAGTCGACCAGGCATTAGCACGCGCAGATGAGATTAAACATCCCATCGCCATGCTGAAGCACGTAGAAGAGTTAGATGCGTTGTTGGCAAGACCGGCGACTAATCCCGCCGCACAAATCTTTCTGCAACCTATCAGCCAGCAAAAACGCGCCACTGATTTGGCTGTAGCGACCTGTATTCAACGCAATTGGCGTTTATCCCTTCAAACCCACAAGTATATAGGCATAGAATAGCTTTATGCTGTTGTGAAGAGAGTAACATGTTGAAGTCCAAATTATTGTTGGCATTTGCTGGATTATGGTTTAGCAGTACAGTGGCTGCAGCCACCTGGAATATTGTCTATCCAAGGCCCATGTCGGAGCTGGATGATCGTACTCGTTATCCAGTTGAGCTTCTTACCCTGGCCCTTGAGCACACCGGTGTGAACTTTAATCTGACTGCCAGTGACCGAATCATGTTACAGGGTAAAGCCATCAGTCAGCTTGAGTCCAACCGCGAAATTAACGTGCTATGGAGCATGACTGACAACCAGCGCGAAGCAGACCTGTTACCCATTCGTATACCGATTTTTAAGGGCCTGATTGGCTTACGTTTACCTCTGGTCAAAATTGGCAGTCGCGCCAACTTTACTAACATCAATTACCTTGAAGGGTTGCTGAACTTCAGGCCAATCTCTGGCAGTGACTGGCCAGACACGAAGATTTTGCAGGCCAGCGGTTTTGAAGTGGTATTGGCTGATGACTATGACCAGTTGTTCTCTATGCTGGAGCAGGAACGTGGTGATTTTCTTCCGCGCTCTGTTGTTGAAATCTGGTATGAGTTTGAATTGCATGTTGATCAGCAACCGCTGAGCATTGATCGTAATGTGGCACTTTACTATCCCACCGCGACGTACTTCTTTGTTAATCGTAAAAATGTCGTGCTGGCTAAGCTGATTGAAAGCGGGTTGGAAAAAATTATTGCTAACGGCAAGTTTGACGAGCTCTTTATGTTTGAACATAAAGCCATGCTGGAAAACGCCGGGTTGGAGAAACGCACTATCTTGCATCTGGATAATCCGATTCTTCCAGCGCAGACGCCGCTGACAAGAAAAGAACTTTGGTATCCGGTGCCATAAAAAAGGGGCGATTGCCTAATGCCGATCAGTTAAGAAATATTTTCCTGATCGGTTGACCGATCCTGTGTAGATGTAAGAAAAAGTCTTGGCCGGCACGATAAACACATCCGTCTGACAATCACGCCGCAGGCCAGAAAGAAGCGACCTGAGTTACTCCTGGCCATCGAAGCACGCCTGCTGACGAAGCAAATCAACGGAAAAGAGGTAAGGATACTCGCGTCTATGGTCGACCCTATGGCTTACAACTTAATCCGATATCAAATGGGGCTGATGGACAAGTCACTTAAAGGTTTATTCTCTAACCGGCTGAGCTTTAGGGATGCCTCATCACACATCATCCACAAGCTCACTCTGATGCCAATTTATACGCCGGGTAATGTGCCAGGACTCATCTTGGAAATAGACAGAAATGCCTGTCAATTTAAGCTCGAAGGAAAGCGGGAACGAAGTTATCTAAGAACGCTAAAGGTATCGAAAAATCGCTACCCGGTGGCTAAAAATAAAAATGCCGCTCACCTTAAGTGAGCGGCATTAGGCTTAGGCTGGTTTTTTTATCTTTAGCCGTCCAGGCCTACACTCATTTTTGCCCAGTCCATCAGGCGCTTGAATATTCCGCCTTCCTGAACTTCTTGTAGAGTTACTAACGGGTACTGGGCAACATCATCGCCATCCAGTTGCAGATATAGAGTACCTACCACTTCGCCTTTAGCCAGGGGCGCTTCAAGCTTTTTGTTCAACTCAAAGTTGGCCTGAAGGTTTTTACGTTGGCCACGGGGGATGGTGATAGGTGTGTCTGCGCTGATACCCAAATCGACTGTGTCTTTGTCGCCCATGAAAATCTTGTGCGAAACAAAACTCTCGCCAGCCTTGTAAGGGACGATGGTTTCAAAGAAACGGAAGCCATACTTTAACAGTTTACGATTTTCTTCTTTACGGGTGCGCTCGCTGTCGGTACCCATTACCACAGAAATCAAACGCATATCATCCTGAGTGGCGGATGTGATCAGACTGTAACCTGCATCATTGGTGTGACCGGTTTTGATACCGTCAACATTCAGGCTTTTGTCCCAAAGCAAGCCGTTACGGTTGTATTGCTTGATGCCGTTGAATTCAAACTCTTTAACCGAGTAAACCCCGTAAACCTGGGGCACATCGCGGATGATTGCTTCTGAAAGTAAAGCCATGTCGCGGGGTGTAGTGTAATGGTTGGCATCATCCAAACCATGACTGTTGACAAAATGAGTAGAGGTCATGCCTAACTTTTCTGCATAGCTGTTCATCATGCTCGCGAAGGCTTCTTCACTGCCTGCAATGTGCTCAGCCATAGCGACGCACGCATCATTGCCCGATTGCACAATGATGCCGTGGAGCAAATCAGATACTTTGACCTGCTTGCCCACTTCAATAAACATTTTAGAAGATTCAGGGAAGTTCTTAGCCCAGGCATTCTGGGACACGGTGACCATATCATCCATTTTGATGGCACCGCTTTTCAGCTCCATGCCAATCACATAGGCGGTCATAATTTTGGTCAAGCTAGCGGGGGCCAGACGAATATCTGCATTACTTTCGCCGATGACTTTGCCGGTATTAAAGTCCATCAGGATATAGCCCTTAGCTGCAACCTCAGGAGGGCTTGGAATAACCACGGCCGCATAAGAGAAAGTACTAAAGAGTAGGAAAATGAAGCTGACAACTGATGTTGTCGAAGAAAGTTTGGTTTTAAGCATTACCCGTCCACTTTATTGTATCTGTCATGTTCTATTGCACACCGATTCCTGATGGTTACGGTGTCAATCACAGCTGGAGCGACAATATAACATTAATCACTTGTCTTGTGCCGCCAGGTTAGCGAATTTTAGAGTGCATTTAGCCGAAAAAGTGCCGCAACTTAGCTGAATTTTCGGATTATTCTTGCTGGTAAGGGCGCTAGTGTGGCGCAAACAACGGATAGGCTTTGTCATAGCCGTTCCGTTTGAGCTCTTCCATCAACTGTCTGGCATGGCCTTCGTCATCGAGCGGACCTAATCGCAGACGATAAATACCATTATCCTGAGGCACGTGAGTGGGGAGTTGATAAAGCGTTTCCAACCCTTTGGCTAGCTGCTCAGCACGTGCACCATCTGAGAGGGCGGCAACTTGTACAAACCAAGCCTTAGATAGGCCATCGATAGGTTTTAGAGGCGGTAATTGAGGCTCGCCGGCGATCATCACTGTGCCGTCTGGTTCCACATGAATGGCATCCAGTTTGACTTTGGTTGTGCCGGTCTTAAGCATGTCCAGTTTCATAGCGGCAGCGTAGGACAAATCAATGATTCGCCCACCGTGAAAAGGGCCGCGATCATTAACCCGTACTATAACCTGTTTGTTATTTGCCAGGTTGGTCACTCGTACAAATGAGGGAAGCGGCAGGGTTTTATGTGCTGCTGTCATGGCATACATATCATAAACTTCGCCGTTTGAGGTCAAATGCCCATGAAATTTCTGACCGTACCAGGAGGCTTCACCTTGTTGTTGAAAGTCTTTGGCGGTTTTTATGGGGGTGTAGTGCTGCCCAAATACCTGGTATGGGGCATTACCACCCCGGCTTTGGTCTTCATAAGCCGGCACCGCGTCATGCAATGAAATCTCGGTGGGCAAACGATGTGGTGCAGAATCATGCCGCTGACTGTAGCGTCCTGTGGGAGCTGTACTGCAAGCTGCAATTAGAGTTGTCAGGGAAATGGCCAACAATAGTCTCATGTTGTTCTTCTATCTTGATAACAGACGTCTTTGTGTACCAATGGCCATCAGCATGCCAAAACCCGCCAGCAATGTCACCATGGATGTACCGCCATAGCTGACTAACGGCAGTGGAACACCAACTACCGGCAAAATGCCCGAAACCATGCCCATGTTGACAAATACATAGACAAAAAAGGTTAGCGTGAGACTGCCTGCCAACAACTTACTGTATGCCTCTTGGGCTCGGGTGGCGATAATCATGCCACGTACAATGATAAAACAATATAAAACTAGCAGCAGCAGGATGCCGGTAAAGCCGAATTCCTCGCTGAAGACTGCAAAGATAAAATCAGTATGGCGCTCAGGCAAAAACTCCAATTGTGACTGTGTACCATGCAGCCATCCCTTGCCAGAAAAGCCACCCGAGCCAATAGCAATTTTAGATTGAATAATATGATAGCCGGAACCGAGAGGATCCGACTCGGGATTCAAAAAGGTCAGTACACGTTGTTTTTGATAGTCTTTCATTAGGAAAAACCACATCACAGGTGCAAAGGCGGAGGCCAATACGGCCACTGAGCCAATTAGCTTCCAACTCATGCCCGCCAAAAACAGCACAAATAGTCCAGAGCTGGCAATCAGCAATGAGGTGCCCAGGTCCGGTTGTTTGGCGATAAGTAGAGTGGGGACCACCAGCAGTAAAAAACCGCCGACAATATGCAAGAGTCTGGGGGGCAGATTAAAGCGGCTGATATACCATGCCATCATCATAGGCACTGCCAACTTCATAATTTCAGATGGCTGAAAGCGCATAAAACCGAGATCCAGCCAGCGCTGCGCGCCTTTACCTACTGTTCCTATGGCTAACACCGCCACCAGCATTAATATGCCGACCACATAAAAATGCACGGATAAGCGGCGGTAAGCAAGAGGAGGGATTTGTGCGACCACTAACATCACTGTGAGTGCCAGAGCCAAGCGAATTAACTGTCGCTTGATCAGATCCCAGTCTTGTCCGCCTGCGCTATAGATAACAAACAGGCCCACGCCCATAAGGGTAAGCAGCCCCAGCAGCAATGGCAGGTCAATGTGTATCTTTTGCCAGATACTTTGCTTATTCGGATCTAACTTGGTTTTCTGCATGAGACTCAAGTGGGTGGATAGTAAAGAAATAGTCCATTACCTGGCGTGCAATAGGGGCGGCTTGAGAGCTGCCACCACCGGCGTTTTCCATGGCAACGGTAACCACTATCTGCGGGTTATCATAAGGGGCATAACCTATATACATGGCGTTATCCCTATGATGCTCAGCAATCTTTTCAGCATCATACTCTTCGCCTTCGGCAATACTAATGACCTGTGCCGTACCGGTTTTACCGGCGGAGATGTACTTAGTGTCTTTGAACGCTTTGCGTGCGGTGCCATGTTCACGATTGACTGTGCCGTACATGGCGTCCATCACTACATCCCAGTTCTCAGGATGTTTTAATACCAGTGGCGCCAATTCGCGGGGTTCATTCAATTGCAATTGACCATCCACATAGCGTCCACGCAGTAACTGGGGGACGTAACGGGTGCCATGATTAACCAGCACGGTTACAGACTTAGCTAATTGCAAGGGGGTGGTGGTCCAGTAACTTTGGCCGATACCCACCGATATAGTATCGCCAATATACCAGGGCTGATTATGTTTTGCCCGTTTCCAGCCGCGGCTGGGCATGTTGCCGTCTGATTCCTCGTATAAGTCTATGCCGGTATAATCGCCAAATCCGAATTTAACCATCATATCGCTGATGCGATCTATGCCCAGTCGGTAGGCTAAGTCGTAGAAGAAGGTATCACAGGACACTTCAATGGATTTAGTGACGTCCACCCAGCCGTGCCCCCATTTTTTCCAGTCTCGCCAGGGACGCTCAACATTTTTGAGCTGATAGATGCCGCGGTCAAACATGCGCGTCTGCGGGGTAATGACTTCTTCCTCCAAGCCCAGCAGGGCTAAGTGAGGCTTAACCGTTGAGGCGGGAGGATACTGGCCTTGTGTGGCGCGATTAATCAATGGCCGATCTGGAGACTGTAACAACTGGCGATAATCTTTGCTGCTAATGCCATGCACAAACAAGTTAGGGTCATAGCTGGGGTTACTGTACAGTGCCTGCACTGCACCGTTGTTAGGGTCTATAACCACCACAGAGCCGCGGTATCCGGCCATCAGATCTTGTATAACTTTTTGTAGTTTAACGTCGATATTCAGGACAATATCATCGCCGGGGATCGGGGGTTGAAATTCCAATGTGCGAATGATTCGCCCCTGGTTGTTAACTTCTACTTCCTGATAACCAACCTGGCCATGTAGCCTGTCTTCATGGAACTTCTCGACACCTTGCTTGCCGATATTATAAGTGGCGGCGTAGTTGTCTTCCTGCCCAGCCTCTACCAGTTTTTGCAGATCTTTCTTATTGATCTTAGCTACATAACCAAGCATATGGGTAAGAGTATCCCCATAAGGGTAATGTCGGGTCAGGCGTGCTTCGACGGATACCCCGGGGTATCTATGTTGTTTGGCAGAAAATTTGGCCACGTCTTCATGACTAAGACGGGTCTTTAATGCTACGGGTTTAAAGCGGCGCTGGCTTTTCAGCTCTTCGCGAAAATCTTCAATATCCTCAGACGAGATATTTAACAGTTCAGCGAGCTCTGCCAGTGTGTTATCCAGGTTTTCGACTTGTTCGGGGATGACTTCCAGGCTGAATGAAGGGCGGTTCTCGGCCAGCAATTCGCCGTTTCTGTCGTATATCAGACCGCGATTTGGAGCGACCGGCAACACTTTAATTCGATTGCCGTTGGAGCGGGTTTGGTAATCCTGAAAGCGGGTAACCTGTAAATAATACAGATTACTGATAAGCACACACAACAAGCCGAGTATACCAAGCAAGGTAATGACGGTCCGCCTGGCAAACAGATTTGCTTCAGCACTATGATCTCGGATAGTTATGCGTTTTGGTGGCATTAACGACTAATTTTCCACACCTCACTCCCTATGATAGGGGTGATTATTATTCAACGACCAGGCCCGGTAAAGACTTTCCGCCAGCACAATACGCACCAGCGGATGAGGCAGGGTCAGGGCTGAAAGAGACCACTTTTGCTCGGATGCCTGTATACATTGCGGCGCTAATCCCTCTGGTCCGCCGACTAACAGACTGACATCCCGCCCGTCCATTTGCCAGCGCTGCATCTGCCCAGCGAGCTGGCCGGTATCCCAGGGCTTGCCTGTTACCTCGAGCGTTACAATACGGTTTCCTTTGGAGACGGCTGCCAGCATTTGCTCGCCTTCTTTGTGTAAAATGCGCTGAATATCTGCATTTTTGCCACGTTTCCCGGCGGTTATCTCTACCAATTGCAGCGGCATATCTGACGGAAAGCGCCGGGCATATTCGTTATAGCCCGTTTCCACCCAGTCCGGCATTTTGGTGCCGACAGCGATAAGTTGAAGTTTCACCTCAGCTTATCCCCAGAGTTTTTCCAATTGGTAGAAATCACGGGCTTCATCCTGCATCACATGCAAGATCACATCGCCGAAATCCACCAGCACCCATTCACCTGTGTCCTGACCTTCGATGCTAAGTGGCGTGATGCCAGCTTGCTTAGCTTCGATGACCACTTTTTCCGCAATGGACACTACATGGCGTTTGGAGTTACCTGAGCATACCAGCATGGTATCGGTGATGGTGGATTTCTCGGCCACATCCAAGTCCACAAGGTCGCGGCCTTTCATATCCTCGACTTTATCAATAACAAATTGTTTGAGCTGCTCGTGTTCCAAAGGTTCTCCTTACAAGACAAAAAGGCTCAATTCGCGGTTGAACCGCAGTAAAAAAATGGGCGCATATTCTAGCATGCCTAACAAGGCGCCTGATACAGCTTGTGTTGCTGAATATAGGCCAGAACTGCTGGGGGCAACAAATCCGGCTCATGGCCCTGAGCAAGCGTTTGACGCAACGCGGTGGACGACTGATGTACCGCGCGAGTTGCGGCCAGCAGAATATGACCATTGGGTGTGTCTTTCAAACGCTCTGGGTTATCCGTCTGGTGCTGAGCCAAGAGGGCCTGAATGGTCGGATTAAACTCGGCGGGACAGTCTCCTCGTTGGCAAACCAACAGGTGGCAAAGCTTGAGTAACTCTGGCCAGTGATACCAGCTGTCGAGACTTTTTAATGAGTCCATGCCTATGATAAAAATCAGTGCCGCCTTTGGCGATTCCTGACGGAACTGCCGCAGAGTCTCAACTGTATAGGAAGGCGTATCTCGCTCTAGCTCTCGCTTGTCCACCGAAAACAGAGGCCAATCCTGGCAAACCAGTTCTAACATGGCCAGCCGATGTTCTGCACTGACCTTGGGGCCTGATTTATGCGGTGGAATATGGCAGGGCAGCAGATGAACCTTGGTTAACCCAACCTGTTTGGCTGCATCAGAAACGGCATGCAGATGGCCCATATGTACGGGGTCAAAGGTGCCGCCAAATAAAGCAATGACCTCACTCATGTATACTCCAGAGGGATACCCTGCAGTGGCATGGGAATAAATAGCAGGCAAAGGTGGCATAATTCAATATAAGGTCTGGTCAAGGCTGACTGCTTAAGCGCCTGGTCCAGACTGGCTAGCTTGCTTTGCATCTGCTGCAGATGCTTAGCATCCAAACGCTGGAGTGCTTGCTGATAGAGAGACTGTCGATTGCTCCAGATTTTGTACTTGCTCCAGAGGCCTGAGAGGTTCTGTCCCTGGCTGCGGGCAAACTGCAAATTTGACAGGGTCTGCCATTCACGTACCAAAGCCCATAATACAATGGTCGGTTCTATTCCTTCGCTTTCAAGCCTATACAGCATCTTTACGGCTTTTTGTGCATCGCCTGCCAGTAATACATCCACTAGTTGAAAAACATTAAAACGGGATTGATCAACCAGCGCTTGCTCGGCCTTACTCTGATCTAACTGACCACCGGGATAGAGGAGCGCAAGCTTGTCGATTTCCTGGCGGGCGGCCAGCAAATTACCCTCACAATAGTCGCTTAGAAGCTTAGTGACATCGGGCGTGGCTTGCAGGCCAGCACGGCGAAGACGGTCGGTTATCCAACCACTTAGCTGTTTGCCTTCCAGCGGGTAGCAGGGAATATAAGCACCGTGCTTGTCGAGGTGTTTAAACCATTTGGCATTTTGCACATCTTTGCCAATACGTGGCCCATGCAAAATAAGTAATACATCGGGGTTTTGCTGCTCAGCTAGCTGTGTGAGCACTTTTGCCCCTTCAATGCCTGGTTTGCCACTTGGCATCTCAACTTCGATAATCTGTCGGTTGGCGAACAAGGAAAGGGTTTGACTGGCCTCCAGCAACTGATTCCAGTTAAAACTAGTGTCCGCAACCAATGAGGTTCGCTCATCAAAACCTTGCTGACGAGCCTGTTGGCGAATGGCTTCCAGACTTTCCAGTTTCTGCTGCGGCTCATCACCAAAGATCAGGTAACACGCTGCCAGGCCTTTATTCAGAGCATCTTGAAGGCGATTGGGATAAAGCTGCATCAGGGCTGCTGTTCGGTTAGCTGGCTCAACTGACGAATGATGCGATCAGCCGCTTGCTTACGCAGCTCGTCAAGGATCAGATTCAGTTCCCTGGACTTCGCCAAGACGGCATTGGGGTCATCCTGGTACTCACGGTTCAAGGTGAATTCCACCAACTGAGCGTCCTGTCCCGGTAGCCTGACTTCGAAACGCACATGATAATTGAGTTCGTACTCGGCTACCTGGCCGGTAGAGAACAGGGATAACAGACTACGCTCCAGTTGTTCGGGATAAAGGTAGAGGGTAATTTCCTGCTCTTTTGGTGCAGGTAATACCTGCACCTTGTATCCCTTTAAACTGGTCTTTAATACACGTGGCAGTGGTGCATGCTGATTGTCGCTGGCGACATGTACCTTAGTCACTTTGTCGCCCAGTAAGCCGGTTCCACGTAAATGGAACCCGCATGCACTCAGCAGTAGCGCTGCAATCAGTACGACACTCAGCCTGCCCATTAATTAGCCACAATATTAAGTAGTTTGCCGGGCACGTAAATTACCTTACGCAGTGTTTTACCCTCGGTATGCTGGCGCACATTCTCTTGCTCCAGTGCCTGGGCCTGTACCTGCTCTTGCGTAGCATCGGTGGCCACAGTCAGCTTGGCCCGCACTTTGCCGTTGACTTGTACTACGATAAGTTTTTCATCTTCTACCAGCGCAGATTCATCTACTTGTGGCCAGGGGCTGTATTCAATGTCCTGATGACCTAGCTGGGTCCACAAACTGTGACAAATATGCGGGGTGATAGGGTTAAGCAGGGCAAGAATCACTTCGATACCTTCACGCATCACTGCCAGATCCTGCGCCTCTTGCTGCGGTGCACGTTGCAGGTGGTTAAGCAGTTCCATTACCGCGGCAATGGCGGTATTGAAGGTTTGGCGCCGGCCGATATCGTCTGACACTTTGGCGATAGTCTTATGCACCTCACGGCGCAGGGCTTTTTGGTCAGCACTCAGTGCGTCGGTATTTAAGGCGCTCACCTCACCGGCGGCCAGATGATCTTGTACCAGTTTCCACAAGCGCTTCAGGAAGCGGTTGGCGCCTTCTACGCCTGACTCTACCCATTCCAGGGTTTGCTCGGGCGGTGCAGCGAACATGGTAAACAAACGTATCGTATCTGCACCGTACAGGTCGATAACTTCCTGCGGGTTGATACCGTTGTTCTTTGACTTGGACATTTTGGTCATGCCGCCATGGATCACTTCCTGGCCGTCACTGCGCAATATGGCGCGCACAACTCGTCCTTTCTCGTCTTTTTCTACATCCACATCAGCAGGGGAGTACCAGGTTTTGGCACCTTTGGCATCTTCGCGATAGAAAGAGTCCGCCAGCACCATACCTTGACACAGCAGGCGCTTAAACGGCTCATCAGACTGCACCAGGCCTTCATCACGCAATAATTTGTGGAAGAAACGTGAGTAAAGCAAATGCAAAATAGCGTGCTCAATACCGCCGATGTACTGATCGACCGGCAACCAGTAATTGGCTTCCTTGGCATCCAGCATGCCCTGCGAGAACTGCGCTGAACAGTAACGGGCGTAATACCAGGACGACTCCATAAAGGTATCGAAGGTATCGGTTTCACGCTCAGCAGGCTGGCCTTCATAGGTGGTTTTTCGCCACTCTGGATCGGCCTTGATTGGTGAGGTGACACCATTCATTACCACATCTTCAGGCAAACGCACCGGCAATTCATCTGCAGCCACGGGCACAGATTCACCGTTTGGTAAATTTAACATTGGGATGGGGGCACCCCAATAACGCTGACGGGATACGCCCCAGTCACGCAAACGGTAGTTCACCTTGCGCTGGCCTTTACCCTCGGCATTTAACTTATCGGCAATCGCGTTGAAGGCTTGTTCTGAGGTCAGGCCATCGAATGCACCGGAATTGACCAGCAGGCCCTTTTCCGTGTAGGCCGCTTTGGACAGATCTACGTCGTCACTATTACTGGGGGCAATAACTTGTTTGATGTTCAAGCCATATTTTGTGGCAAATTCCCAGTCACGCTGATCGTGGCCTGGAACGGCCATCACTGCGCCGGAGCCGTAATCCATTAAAACAAAGTTGGCAACCCAAACCGGTACGTCTTCACCTGTAATAGGGTGAACAGCGGTAATACCTGTGGCACAGCCTTTTTTGTCCATGGTCGCCATATCAGCTTCAGCCACTTTGGTGTTCTTACATTCTTCAATAAATGCGGCTAAAGACGGGTTTTGCTTGGCTGCTTCCAATGCCAACGGGTGTTGGGCTGCCAGTGCTACGTAAGTGACGCCCATCAAGGTATCCGGACGCGTGGTGTAGATATCGAAGCTGGCGTCGCTGTCTTTGACCTGGAAGGTCATTTCAATGCCTTCAGAGCGACCAATCCAGTTGCGCTGCATGGCTTTAACCTGATCCGGCCAGCTTTCCAGTTTATCCAAGTCAGCCAGCAACTGCTCAGCATAGTCAGTGATCTTGATAAACCACTGTGGAATTTCTTTTTGTTCGACCAGTGCCCCAGAGCGCCAGCCACGACCGTCAATCACCTGCTCATTGGCCAGTACCGTTTGGTCGATGGGATCCCAGTTGACCGTGGCGTTTTTCTTATACACCAAGCCTTTTTCATACAGGCGGGTAAAGAACCATTGCTCCCAGCGGTAATAATCCGGTTGGCAGGTGGCCAGTTCACGATCCCAGTCATAGCCAAAACCCAGCGACTTCAACTGGTTTTTCATGTAATCAATATTGGCGTAGGTCCATTTGGCCGGTGCGGTTTTGTTGTCGATGGCGGCATTTTCCGCTGGCAGACCAAAAGCATCCCAACCCATAGGCTGCATTACGTTCTTGCCTTGCATGCGCTGGAAACGGCTGATCACATCGCCTATGGTGTAGTTACGTACGTGGCCCATATGCAGACGGCCACTGGGGTAGGGGAACATGGAAAGGCAGTAGAACTTCTCCTTGTCGTTATCTGGCAGGGCCTTGAATAGACCGCTTTGTTGCCAGTACTGCTGGGCGTCTTTTTCTATCTGCTGGGGATTGTACTGTCTTTCCATCAATCTTGGGTTCCGAACTACAAAAGTTGATAAAGGTGTAGCCCCATAGAATACTTCACTGGGGCCATCAGGAACAATAGCAAGGGGGCATTTCTCTGGCTTTGACGGTCAGTGAGCGGGCTTTGCCAGCGAATTTTGTTCGTGTTGATGGATATAAGGTGATTCTTAGCCTGAAAGTTGATGATAAGGAGTGAATATGAAAGACAACGATTCATCCCGCTACAGCAAGTTGCTTGAGCAAATATCTGACTGGGTAGCGAAATCGGTAGAGCAGGATGTGGTAGACCTGATCGCCATTCAGTCCAGGGCAAAAGCCTATCTGCAGGCAGCCGGTGAGCTGAGCAAGGAAGAGATGCGTTTACTTGAAAACACCTTGACCAGAGATCTGGAAACCTTTGCGCATCATTGGCAGCAAGATGCTGATGCTTCTCCCTGGTGGCAGGCAACGAAAGACAAGCTATGGTCACTATTGGCTGATGCGTCGGATAAAAGTGGCTTAGCCCTGCATGAGTCCCTGCGGGACATTCAACATCAGGGTATCTATCATGTTGGTGAATTGGTGGCGCTGGGCGAGCTTGAGTGTACCCGCTGCCATCACCGCCACTCAGTAACCCATGTTGAAAAAATTCGTCCCTGTCTGGAGTGCGGCCATGAGCGATTTTCCCGGGCCTTAGAAGCCAAGGCTGATGCTTCTTAATTTGTATGTTGCAGCGCTGAGGAAACGGATTTTACCGATGACTTATAAATGAAAAGCCGCATCTGGATGCGGCTTTATTGGCTTAGAAGCTCAGTTCATAGCCAAGCGTGATATAGCGCGGTTTACCCGGCTGCAAGCCGCCATGCACGCGGGTAGCGGCGTATTCGCGGTCAAACAGATTGTCGATCAGCAACGACAGGCGCTGATTGTCAGCCAATTGATAATGGACACTGGCATCTACCACAGTTTGGGCTTTGACCTTATCCAGATCGGCAATACTTCCCTGACCAGCGCTGGTGCGCATCTCCTGCTGATAACGCAGACTCAGGTTCGCCTGCCAGTCGCCGTTTTGCAGGCCGGTTTGTAACAGTAGTTGATGGTCAGGCAGGTAAGGCAACTGGTCGCCTTTTTGTACACTGCCCCAAATTTCATTGTCGGACTCAAAGCTGTTCTTAAATTCACCTTTGGTATAGGTGTAGGTCAGGCTGACCGGAATGCGCAGGTTATCCAATTGGAAAGCCTGGCTGACCAGCATTTCGAACCCTTGAATATCTACTTCGCCGGCGTTGTATTGATTGCCAATATTGGCGTCATCACAACCCTGGCTGGCGGTACAGTTACCATGCATATTGTCATAGTCGCTGTTGAAGGCGATGGCTTCAAAGGCCAGTTCGTTATCGCGATAACGTACCCCGGCTTCCATATTCAGGCTCTTTTCTTCGGCAGTTTGTTCGTTGCCCGGCGATGGGGGGGCCACACCACGTTGAACGCTGCCGATCATGACCCAGTTGTCAGCCAACTGATAGCTGATACCCAACATGGGGTTGAGTAACGACAGACTGTGCTTTTTCACACTGGGGTCTTGCAGACGATCCGGCGCTTTATTCCAGTCTTCACGCTTCATTTCAACATCTTCGTAGCGTAAGCCTGCGTTAATGGTAAGGTCATCAAATACCATGCTGCCTTGAGCATATAAGGCCAGAGCATTGGCACTGCTCAAACGGTTAGTATCTGTACCTGGCACGCCAGCACTGTCCAGGCGCATAGCCAGGCTGCTGTTCATCATATAAGTGTCCGTCCATTGGAAACGGTCTTCCTCATCTTCATGCAGGCGTGCGCCTAGCACCAACTGGTGGTCGCCAAGGCTCAGGCTGTACTCTGTCTGAACTCCCTGGCTAAGGTATTGGCGGTTATTGTTTTTTAAACGCACGGCTAATTCACCGTTTGGATTGGCTTCAAATTCACTGGCCAGCTCCAAACCGCCACCGCTTAAACTCTTGCCGCCGATGCGATCGGCCTTATACCAGTTACGGGCAAATTCATTACGATAGACAGTGGTAACCAAACTACTGTCATTAGTTATCAGCCAGGTGTGTGATACCTGAATCAGGTCGTGATCGGTGTTCATCACATCCAACTGAGAGGCAGCGTAGCGACGGAAAGGGTCGCTAGCGAAGTCTTTATCGAGAATGCCAATATAGGTTTCGTCAGAACGCTCTTCGGCTTGCGCCAGTTTAACTAACAGGTGATGACGGCCATCTTCGCTAAGCTGTGCGGAAAACTTACCTAGCAGATCGTGTTTTTCAAAGCCGGTGTCTTGTCCTCCTGGTAGCGATTTGAAACCATCAGCCGCATAGCGAAAACCTTCCACCACGGCTCCGAAGCGCTCATTTGAGCCGCCCAGTACAAGATGCTCTTTATTGAAGTTGTCTGTGCCCAGCGCGAGTTTAAGTTGACCGGCAAAGGCTACCTCTGGAATAGCGACGGAATTGAGGTTAATTACGCCACCTGTGGTGCGGGGGCCAAAGCGAACGGAGGAAGTGCCTTTTAACACTTCCACCGACTGCATACGTCCCATGGTGGGGAAATAGTAAGCCGCTGGGGCGGTGTAAGGAGCGGGCGCCGCAAGTACGCCATCTTCCATAATAATCAGCTTGTCTGAACGATCCTGGCCGGTGCCACGCATGCCGATATTTGGACGCAGGCCATAGCCATCTTCTTCTGTAACATAAACACCTGGAATGCTAACCAGGGCGCGCATCACATCGGTATAAGCAAATTGTGCCAATGCTTTACTGTCAAGGTAGTGGGCCGAACCAGGAATATGATTGATGGCTGTTGTTGAGCCCAAAACCGTGAGTTTTTCGATATCGTCGTTTGCTAAAGCAGGGGAAGCAGCAATAGCAAGTGCCAGTGCCAGCTTGGAAACGTTGTGTGTCATGATAAATCCATCAAGGTTGATGTGTGCGAGAAGAAATTAAAGCGCGCTAACTTTAACAATTGTGCTATTGCGAATCAATCTCATTGGCTTGTTTGCTTGAAGTCATTACAACAGGTAAGGCCACTCAGTTCACTTAGCCCTCGTATGGGTGAACTTCCTTTACCTGCATGCTGTAGGCGGCGGTGGCAACCTCGTTTTCGGTAAGCTGTGTGGAAAGAATGCCTGACAGCCAATAGGCCTGATAAATATCCTCGACCTTATGTCCGGGAGAAAACTGCAAATAGATAATTTGGTTGGGTGGTGGTGGGGGCATATGAATACAGGCGCCAAAGTAGGGAACCAGAAATGCACTTTGTACTGTGTTATCTGAATGGTACTCCAGGGGGACGACAAACCCGGCTAGGCGCAACGCCTGCTGGTCGAATTCGGCGCGTATGCGGGTCGATACCAAGGCTTCGCTTAGTCGCTTGCGTTTAATCTCATCAATTTGTTGTTGAATACTGTCGGCTTCCTGCTGATCTGTCTGTGGAACAACGAAAGGATCCTCACTGTGATTGATTGGTGGCGCTTCATCAAAGGCCTTTTGATCACGTTCTGGTAGCAAGGCTTGCCACTCGATAGTGCGAAAAACATCTCCAGCTAAGACCAACGGAGGGAATACAAGGATAAGCAAAATTGCAAGTCGCATTGGAAACCGACACAATAAACCAAATAATGTTACATCATAACAAAATGCAGTCTGAAGAGAACATGACGATGCAAGAAATCCAACCCGTAATACAACTGGATAAAGTTCGTTTTGGCTGGGAAGGTAAACCTTTACTGGATATCCAGCACTGGCAAGTGGAAAAAGGCCAAAGGGTATTTTTATACGGGCCGTCCGGCAGTGGTAAGTCCACCTTACTGAACTTACTGTCAGGTATTCTGAAACCTCAGCAAGGCAAGATTAGTCTGTTGGGGCAGGATATAACGGCGCTTAGCGCTGGCAAGCGGGATCGTTTTCGGGCCAGGCATATCGGTATGATTTTCCAGCAGTTTAATCTTTTACCCTATCTAAGCGTACGGGAAAACATCGAATTAGCCTGGAAGTTTGGCAGCAATGGTGAGCGTGACCAAGGGTTTCTAGCCCATATGCTGGAGCGTTTGGAATTGCACGAGGCGCTGCTGGCGCGCCGGGCCAGTAATTTGAGTGTGGGACAGCAGCAGCGGGTGGCGGTGGCTCGAGCTTTGTTAAACAAACCCGAAATTATCATTGCTGATGAACCAACGTCGGCATTGGATTCAGATTTAAGAGATCAATTTTTGCATTTACTGCTTGGCTGCGTAGAAGAGACTAAGGCCACAGTGGTATTTGTCAGTCACGATAAGACCCTCAAAGATTATTTTGATATTCACCAGGACTTGCGTGCGCTTTCTGTCATTGAGGAGACTGCCTGATGTTGCTACGTATTGCCTCTGCCAGTTTATGGAATCGTCGCCTTACGGTACTTTTAACCGCATTTTCCATCGCTGTTTCGGTATTCATTATGCTGGGGGTGGATCATCTGAAAAATGAACTGAAGAGCAGCTTTGGTCGCACGGTTTCTGGTGTTGATTTGATTGTAGGGGCCAGGACCGGCTCTACTAACTTATTGCTGTACTCGGTATTTCGTATTGGCAATCCCAGCAACAACTTATCCTGGCAGACCTACCAGGCACTAAGTCAGTCGAAAGAAGTGGCCTGGGCAGTGCCTATTTCTTTAGGTGACTCCCACAAGGGATATCGCGTGATGGGTACGACGCCGGATTATTTTGTGCACT
The DNA here is from genome assembly GCF_017255015.1 of Bowmanella yangjiangensis. GTDB lineage: Bacteria > Pseudomonadota > Gammaproteobacteria > Enterobacterales > Alteromonadaceae > Bowmanella > Bowmanella yangjiangensis. Next base: position 107,094 of record NZ_JAFKCS010000013.1, read on the forward strand.
TTAAGTATGGTAGTCGTCAGGCTCTTAGCTTTGATAAAGGGGCAGCCTTTTCCACCACACAGCAAGTTGTTTTGGGCAGTGAGGTGGCAGCCAAGCTGCATTATCATTTAGGTGATGAGCTGGTCATTTCTCATGGCACCGGTGAGGTGAGTTTTACCCATCATGATGCTTACCCGTTTAAAGTGGTTGGGATCCTGGCACCGACCGGCACACCTGTTGATCAGACAGTGCACGTCAATCTGGCTTCCATTGAGTTGATTCACGCTTCGGGCAGTCATAGCGGGCGCGACCATCCGAAAGTGCAAGGAACTTCTCAAGCTCAATCGAATCAAGAACATGATGATGACCATGACCATGACCATGCGGCGCAGGGAGTAGGGCATGATCTTCAGCCCGGCTCGGTTACCGCCATGCTGGTAGGGCTGAAGTCCCGTATCGGTACACTGACCTTTCAGCGTAAGGTCAATGAATACAAAGCAGAACCGCTACTGGCGATTATCCCCGGTGTCGCCCTTGCCGAGTTATGGCAGATGATGGGGATGGTGGAAAAAGCCCTGGCACTGATTGCCTTGCTTGTATTACTGGCCAGCTTATTGGGCATGACGACTATGCTGTTGGCCTCAATGAGGGAGCGTGAACGTGAGATTGCGGTATTACGTGCTATCGGCGCACACGCCAGCTTTGTGTTGCTGCTGATAGAACTGGAAGCCATTTTAATTGCTCTGGTTGGGGCGGCGGCAGGTTATCTGGGCTTAGCTGGTTTATTGGCGTTGTTAAAGGGCTGGATAAGCAGTGAGTATGGTTTGTTTATCAATAGCTTGCCGCTTTCTGGTTCAACCTTGGGGTACCTGGGGATTATCGTTGGGTTGGCCGCTGTGTTGGCGTTGATACCGGCTATCTTGTCATATCGTACAGCACTATCGCGTGGATTAAGCGTTCGCGTGTAGTATTAGGTAGATTCTCTGCGCTATAAACAAAACAACCGCCAATAGGCGGTTGTTTTTAAAGTGCTTAACGTTAGGAAAACTTACGACGTGCACCTAGACCAAGCAGCGCCAAGCCCAGCAGTGCCAGACTGGATGGTTCTGGAACCGTAGTCACATTGTGGCCAATGCCACCAACATTGGCCAGGTTCTCGCCACTGATATCAAAAGCAAAAAATGAAGAGCGAACGTTATTATCAACATCAACAAAGTTAGTTGTGTTTGCATCTGACCAAATACCAGTCACTAGATCACCAGATTGATAGTCACTGTTGTACTGTGTCAGCACGGCAAAGTAAGTGCCGATATTCAGCGAAATATTGATCAGGGCATCCCATGAATTGCCGGAGCTCGCTGATATTACATTAGAGCTGTCATCATCGGATTGCAGCAGATTGTTTGCACTATCAAATACAAACAACTGCGGGTCAAAGCCGCCATCTGCAATGCTGGTACCAGCAGCATTCACGCCACCCGCGTAACTGAAGCTGATCAAATTGACCTGAGTATTGTCTGCTGTTACATCAAATTGGATGTAGTAGCGACTATTGTCATCGTTAAAATTGCCGGTAAAGGATGATGTGATTAGTGCGGCTTGCGCAGTACAACAAAATCCGAAAAAGCTTAAAAGCGTGATAAGTTTTTTCATGTTTTATTCCCAAAAGTAACTACTTAATTCGGTGTGAGGGTGACAACTTTTTGTTATGCAGGAGGTACGGCATGAAGAAGTTGTGCCATGCCAAAGCTAAATTTGTGCCAATGTTTATATTCTTTTTATTTCAATTGGTTACGTTTTTCCTTTGCAAGAGTTTTACATGCGGTGTAAAAAAAACAGACATGTATTGATGCCAACTAACTAGGTCTATAAATACTGGGTTAATGAAGTGCTGGCTCTGCTAACCTTGACCACTGCAAGAACACCATTTAGCAGTGTCATATTGGGTGGCAGATGACCTATATCAGCATCATAAATCACCGGAAATGGCGCGTCGGCAAATAGCTGTGTCAGTATTTGCTGGTCATTGAATGTTGGGTCATGACTTGGAGCGGCATTGCGGCCGATTAGCAGTCCATTGAGATGTCTAAAGAAGCCTCGGTATTTCAACCCCTGCAAGGCGCGAAACATAGCTGGTGGGCTTAGCTCAGCATTTTCCAGATAGAGAATCATGCCCTGGCCTTGCGACCGCTGTTCAAACCTATTTATGTCAAAATATTCGGTACCGGCAAGGTGGATGAGGATATCCAGGCAACCACCAAATAAGTGACCGCGACATTCCACTTCATCTGCCTGACCTAAAATCTTCCACTGGCTCTTTGGCCCTAGCTGCAGTCCCTGCTCAGGATATTCAATAAAACTCACGCCATGCTGTTGATAATGGCTGGATGCATGCTGAGTAAAGGACTGGCCTGATGCTAAGCTAAGCGGCATTAATGCTGAGGCGGTTAGCGGCTCGCTTTCTGACGGTACCATCTGCATCAGATTAGTCGTGTGGGCAGTGCACCAACCTAATTTGCTCGTCAGGGCGTTTAACAAGGTACTGATATCTGAATGGCCGACCAGCCATTTAGGACGAACTGTGGCCAGTTGGTTGTAATCAAGGGCGTCTAATAGATCCATACCAATCTCGCCACCCCAGGGGGGCAAAATGGCGTCAACTTGTGGATCCAGCAAAAAGTCCATGAGTTCTTTTGTTCTGTGCGCCTTACTGGCGCTGACATGCTGATGATTGGCGCGTAGGCATTGTCCTTCAATGACGTGATAGCCTTGATTACGTAGATGCGCTAAAACCACGTCTAAACGGGGATGCATTGCTTGCGGCACGCCGGAAGAGGGGGCAGTAATGGCAACGGTATCGCCTTTCTTAAGCGGCTTTGGGATGTGAAACATACAGGTTAACCTAACAGGGTTTGGATACTGGTTTGGCCCAGCGCATCGGCCAATAGTGCTTGCTGACGCTCTTCTTCTGTCAGTATTCCTACCAGCGGAGTTTGGCGGCGCAACTTGCGCATACGGGGGCTGTCTTCCAATAATGCCTCATACATTTGTTGTGGCGCATCAGTTAAGTGCTCTAGAGCACAGTACCAGGTCAAATAGGCACCATGACCGAGCCGTCCTTGCTCTTTTCGGCTTTCCAAGGTGCTGAATACATTTTCAACCAGGATAGGGTGCTGGCAAAGCTTATCTAGCATGGCTCTATGCAGAATAAGAATCTGCCGGTCGATGTTTTCATCCTTAATGCCGGTTTTCTTAATTTGATAAGGGCGGTCTTTTTTATGGTGGCTGCGCATATTGTTACCTTAATAAAGGTCTTAGCATTTGCTCTAAGCCATTAACCTTAATTTCATGCACTAATGCGAGTTGTTCTCCGAGTTTGCCAGCAGGAAATCCCTGTTGGGCAAACCACACCAGATAGGGTTCAGGCAATTCCAACAGTTTGCGACCGGCATATTTGCCAAAGGGCATGGTTTGGTTAATGGCGTCCAGCATCAGCTGTTGCTCATTCATTCGTTAGCCTCCTGCTGCTGGTGTTGCCAGAGTCTGGCGTAGTAGCCATTGTCTGCGAGCAACTCGCTGTGCTGACCTTGCTCAACAATGCGGCCCTGATGCATAACCAGGATATTGTCAGCATCAACTATGGTGGATAAGCGATGGGCAATCACCAGGCTGGTGTGGCCTTGGGCTACTTCGCGCAGCGCCGCGAGTATGGCTCCCTCGGATTGACTGTCCAGCGATGATGTCGCTTCGTCAAATAACAAAATAGGCGGACGTTTGAGGATAACCCTGGCGATAGCAACCCGCTGCTTTTCGCCTCCGGATAATTTCAGCCCTCGTTCGCCCACCATAGTTTGATATCCATCTGGCAGTGATTCTACGAAATGTTCCAAGTGCGCCAAGCGAATGGCTTGTTTGACTTCCTCTTCGCTGGCATCGGGTCTGGCGTAGTGCACGTTTTCGTAGAGGGTGTCATTAAACAGTACGGTATCCTGCGGGACGATACCAATGGCTTTGCGTAACGATGATTGGCTAACCTTTCTGATATCCTGACCGTCGATAAAAATGCCGCCGTCGGAAACATCGTAAAATCTAAACAACAACTTAACCAGGGTTGACTTACCTGCTCCCGACTCGCCGACTACGGCAACCCGTTGACCGGGTTCAACGTTGAAATTGACGCCGCGTAAGATAGGGCGGTCATGTCGATAATGGAAGCTGACATCTTTAAATTCTATTTTCCCCTTGCTTATGTGTAGCGAAGTGCTGTTATTGGCATCACTGATAGCGGGGACTTTATCCAGCAACTTGAACAGATTCTCAATATTAGCCAGTGCACCACGGATTTCGCGGTATACAAAGCCAAGGAAGTTCAGCGGCATAAAAACTTGCATGGTGAAGGCGTTAATAAGGACAAAATCACCTAAAGTCATTTTACCTGCGGCTACCTGGTTGGCGGCCATCCACATCATGGCCGTCATGGCTGCAGCGATTACAAAGGCTTGCCCACCATTTAATACAAAAAGTGACAAACGGTTTTTACGCCGGGCTTGCTCCCAGTCGGCTAAATCCTGGTCGTAACGTTTGGCTTCATAATCTTCGTTATTAAAATATTTAACGGTTTCGTAGTTCAGCAGGCTATCTATGGCTCTTGAATTGGTGGAGGAATCGGCCAGATTCACTTCTCGTACATAGCGGGTGCGCCAATGGGTGGCTTTCACCGAAAACCATACATAAGCAAATACAGACAGCATAATCACCACAGCAAAGCCAACGCCATAGTTGTGCAGCAACAGCCCGGCCACCAGGCTGATTTCCAGCAGTGTTGGGACTATATTGAACACCATAAAACGCATCAGAAAACCGATACCCGTGGTGCCGCGCTCAATATCCCGCGACAGGCCGCCGGTCTGGCGATTCAGGTGAAAATCCAGGTCCAGTCGGTGTAAATGTTCAAAAACTTTAAGGCCTAGACGACGCATGGCACGCTCGGTAACTCTGCCAAACAAGGTGTCGCGGATTTCACCCGCTAACACGCTGAATAGCCTAAGCAAACCATAGGCAACTATGAGTGCAATGGGTACTGCAACTAAAGCCACCTCTGGCGTTGAGACATTTAGATCATCTACCACGTGCTTAAGTACAAAAGGCATGCCGACACTGGCAAGCTTGGCACCGACCAGACATAGCAGTGCCAATAAAACCCGGGATTTGAACTCTCTGAGGTAAGGGAGGAGCTGCCAAAAAACTGACCAGTTGACCTGTTGATCCTCATCTATGGGAAATTTACTGCGGCGCATGTTATTGAAATTGAGTAGTTAGGGGGCGGATTGTAACAACCGTCAGAAGAAATCTATACCGCCTCTTGAAGAAAGCTCTTTACCTTCAGATAACGTTCTTCCTGCTCATCATTCAGTTTGCCGTTTTCAATTGTCAGGATGCAGCGCTCCACCATGCTGGCTGCACCTTCAGACAAGCCCTGCTCGCGTACTTTCATGGCAATTGCCTGTAGCAAGTTCAATGCAATAGATGGATTCTTGGGCATCAGGCTGTAAGCTTGACGAAAAGCTTTGAGCGCTTCTTCCAACTGACCGCTTTGATAAAAATCAACGGCGCTGTTGTTGAGCTCTTTAGGCGTTTGACGGATTTCTGCCTTCTCACGTTTTTCCTGCTGAATGTAATGCAGGAAAAGCTCGCCGTGCTCTGGCGTGAGTCGGCAGCGCCTCTCTATTTCGTCTAACACATTCTGGCAACGGTCATATAAGCCCAGCGTGTGAAATGCTTTAGCTTTGTCGAGCAAATCCTCTAAATCCTGGCTTTGGTTGGGTTCCTCGCTTAACTGTTCCACCAGTGCCCGGGCCCTTTCTTTCTCATCCTGTAGGTACAAAAGGCGGGCATTAACGACCTTTATCTGTTCCTGTAACTCCGATTTGGGGAAGGCTTGCTGAAACTGACGAATATAGTCGTTTGCCTGTTTTATCAGGTTGGATGTCTCTTGTTCATCGGCGGTCATCGCGAAATCAATGCCTGCTCTGGCTACATTGATATAGTTTTGCGGCATATCGTGAATGGAATGCTTGGCAAATTTTACGATGCGCTTAGCAGCTTCAAATTGGGTCTCATAGTCATGGGTTAGACGGGATAAATTAATTGCTACCCGATGACGGCGTAGGTTGCGGGGGGAAATTTCCGCAGCCATTAGTATCGCTTCTAAAGCAGATTCAAAATCCTGCAGCTTCACGTTCAAGCCGCAAAGTAAATCATAGGCCACTAGCTGTGAGTCGGGTTTAAAGGCCAGTTGCAGGATCAGTTTTTCTGCTTCTTCATCTTCATCCAGCTTTATCAAAGCATTGACTAACCCGAGTCTTGCCCAGGTAAAGGGCTGTACATTGATCACTGCATGATAGAATTCTTTGGCTTCCCTGGCTTTGTCACAGGCGAGCAGCAGTTCACCTTTGGTCTTTAATGCCAGTGGAAAAAATTCAGCAAATTCCGGGCGGGTTAAAAACTCTTCAATGGCATCCAGAGCGTTTACAAAATCGTCCTTGTCCATCAGGCGGTAAATCGGATTAAGCACTTTCTTGCGTTTTAAAACCCGGCTTAAACGTTTGTCCAGATCCTTAACGCTAAAGGGTTTGGCAAGAAAGTCATCAGGCTGGAGCTCTATAATACTATGCACCAGCTCAGAGTTTGTGTCGGCACTGATAAAGATAAAAGCGGTGGTAAGAGGCAAGGCGTGGCTGTTTTTAAGCTGGTCGTAAAGGTAATAACCGTCCTGATCTTTTTTCAGATTGTAGGAACAAACTATAAGGTCAAAATGTTCCTCTTCGATGATCTTCAATGCGGCATTAGCTTTATCCACATAAGTAATGTCGCGAAAACCTAATTCCTCCAGTGAGTATTTGATATACCCCTGCGCCAGGACCTGCTCATCAATAATGAGTACCCGACAGGTTTTGGCCAGCTTCGCATCCATAGAACCCTGCTCTTTTTTCATCACTTAGGCTTAGCTTATCGCATATTTTGCAGGATGCTTAAATGCTTTATCAGCTAAGCGACTTTGTTTGGTAAGGAAAAATAAGCGCGATATAGAGAATATTTTGGGGATAGGAATTGAAATAGCTGTGTATTCAAGCCTGGATAGCTAACTAAGAAAATTAAAACAGCACAAATTCTATAACGTTATCTACATTTCGGATTATCGGTGATGCACGTTTTGGCAAAGGGAACGAGTGGTGCGTGCACCGTATCACTGAAGATAAGATAAAGATTATGGTGGATGGTACTGGGTTGGAGCCGGTGATGCCCGTGTTGGTAAAGGGAACGGGTGGTGCTTGCACCGTATCACTGAAGATAAGATAAAGATTATGGTGGATGGTACTGGGTTGGAGCCGGTGATGCCCGTGTTGGTAAAGGGAACGGGTGGTGCTTGCACCGTATCACTGAAGATAAGATAAAGATTA